>CAWEMN010000024.1:0-386439 GCA_963810155.1 uncultured Acidobacteriota bacterium | reverse complement strand
GCAACGCATCATCTCCGCGGAACCTTTCGGAGAGAGGGGCCCTTGTTTACCATGAGTTCAATTCGAGGCTCTCGAACAGAATTTACCCGCGTTTCATCAATTCTTAACAAGTTTCGCGTATTCACCTCCTGCTCGTGATTCTCCAAAGCCGCTGATCACGTCCGTACCTCCGCCACTCCCCGGGCCGGAGGACACTCTCGAAGGAGAAACTATGCCGAGGAATGTGGTTTGCTGTTCGACCTTTGTGCTTGCTGCGCTCTGTTTGCTCTCGATTGTTCCCGCGCGTCTCCAGGCGCGACCCGATCACGACGACGCACCGACGAAGACGCCAATTAAACACGTCGTTGTAATCTTTCAGGAAAACGTTTCGTTCGATCATTACTTCGGAACCTATCCTTTTGCGAAAAACCCGGCCGGCAAACCGGCGTTCCATGCTAAAGACGATACGCCGCGCGTCAATAACCTCGAGTCCTCCGGTCTGCTCACCAATAACCCCAATGGCGTTAACCCCTTCCGCATTGACCGCACCGTGCCCAATACCTGCGACCAGGACCACAATTATGGCGACGAGCAAAAGGCGTTCGACGGCGGCTTGATGGATAAGTTTCTTTTGAAAAGTTGCAGCGACCCGGTGCTGGGTCCGAATAGCACCATGGGCTACTACGACGGCAACACCGTCACCGCGCTATGGAACTACGCCCAGCATTTCGCCATGAGCGACAACCACTTCGGCACCACGTTCGGCCCTTCCACACCCGGACTGCTTAACCTGCTGGCTGGCAACACTTTCGAGGCCACCATCACGAACGGGCTCTCCGGGTCGGGGAACATCGCCGGCGGCGCCTCGGTGGGTGCCGTGGTTGGCGATCCGGACCCGAAAGATGATATGTGCTCGAATCCCAAACGAACTCAGATCACCATGTCTGGGCAGAACATCGGCAACCTGCTGAACGCCGCTGGCATAACCTGGGGTTCGTTCATGGGCGGGTTCACAAGCTGCACGGCAGCGCACGTCGGGCTCACGGGGTTAAACGACGGCGGCAGCTACATTCCACACCATGCCTTTTTTGAATACTGGACTTCGACGTCCAATCCCCAGCATTTGCCGCCCAGTTCGGTTGCCAATATTGGCGGCACCGATCAAGCCAATCACCAATACGACCTTTCCACTTTTGCGGCGGCTCTGAACGCTCACAATCTGCCGGCGGTCAGCTTCATCAAGGCCCCGTCCTTTGAAGACGGCCACGCCGGTTACTCCGATCCCCTCGACGAGCAGTTCTTCCTGGTCAATCTTATTAACATGCTCGAAAAATCAGAGGAGTGGAACGAAACCGCCGTCATCATCACTTGGGACGACTCCGACGGTTGGTACGATCACCAGATGGGCCCGATTGACCACCAGTCAAACGCATCCGATCTGTCAAATCCCAATTCCAGCGATGCCGACCAACTTCTCGGCCCGGGACTTTGCGCCAGCTTGAACGCGGATGGCTCCAAGAAGGTTTTCGCGCAGAATGGGCGTTGCGGGTTCGGACCGCGCATCCCGTTCCTCTTGGTCTCCCCTTGGTCGAAGCGCAATTACGTCGACCATCGCGTCATCGATCAGTCATCCATCATTCATTTCATCGAAGATAACTGGCGCTTGGGGCGCATCGGCAGCGGCTCTACGGACGCCACTTCAGGTGAAATAAATGGCATGTTTGACTTCGATGATGGCCCAAAGGCAGGCAAGCTGCTTCTCGAGCCACTTACCGGACAAGTGATCGCGGATGACAACGATCGCGACCACGATCATGACGGGAGGCGCTAAGTCGCAGCCCTTCAATTTTTAAAGTGAATCGTATGTTGGGCCCGCCCTGTTATTCAGGGCGGGCCTTTTTTCTAATCTTGAATCGGGATTCGGGCTGGACCCCGGCAGCTTTCTCAGGCCCAGTACGTCCGGTCCAGCGTCCGGTATTGGATGGCTTCGCCCAGGTGACGCGGCCCGATCCCGTCGGCGGAATCGAGATCGGCGATCGTCCTCGCCACTTTCAAAATCCGATCGTGCGCCCGCGCTGAAAGCCCCAGGCGCGTCACCGCTGTCTCCAGCAGTTTCTCGCCCTCCGCCGAGATGGCGCAGTGTTTGCGGATCAGCTTGGGCGGCATCTGCGCATTGGCGTAAATGCGCTTTTCCCCGGAAAACCTTTCGAGCTGCCGGTTCCGCGCCCGCACGACGCGCTCGCGAACCGCGGCGGAATCTTCTGTAGTGGATGCCTCTCCGCGCAGCTCTTTGTATTTCACCGCCGGGACCTCGATGTGGATATCGATGCGGTCGAGCAGCGGGCCTGAAATCTTGGAAACATATCGCTGGATCTGCGGCGGCGTGCAATGGCACTCGTGGGACGAATCGCCAAAAAATCCGCAAGGACATGGGTTCATGGCCGCTGCGAGCATGAAGCGCGCCGGGAAAGTGACCGAAAGCGCCGCGCGCGAAATCGTGACCGCGCCTTCCTCCAGCGGCTGGCGCAGAACCTCCAGAACATTGCGCTGAAATTCCGGAAGCTCATCGAGGAACAACACTCCGTTGTGCCCCAGCGAAACTTCGCCCGGCCGCGGTATGGCCCCGCCGCCGATCAAGCCGGCATCGCTGATGGTGTGGTGCGGCGAACGAAACGGCCTCGTACCCACCAGGCCGCGCGCCCCTTCCAGCAAACCCGCCACGCTGTGAATCCGCGTGGTCTCAATCGCTTCCTCCAGCGACATCGGAGTCAAGATCGTGGGTATGCGCTTGGCCAGCATGGTCTTGCCGGCGCCCGGCGGACCTAGAAAAATGATGTTGTGGCTTCCGGCGCAGGCCACTTCCAGGGCGCGCTTCGCGCCCTGCTGCCCTCGAACATCCCGGAGGTCCAGGGGATATTGCGCCGCTTCTGCCAGTAATGCCCGCGCATCCAGTTGCACAGGTTTGAAAGATTCGGGCGCATTCACCAGGTCGACGGCCTGAGGCAGGGATCGGATGGCATACACCTCGATGCCTTCCACCACGGCCGCTTCCGCGCGCGTTTGCTTCCGGCACGACCACGCCTCGGATGCCCTGTTCGCGCGCGCGCAAGGCGGCTGAAAGCGTCCCGCGCACCGGCCGCACGCTGCCGTCCAGCGATAGTTCGCCTAAAAAGAGCTGCCGGTCCAGCGGCTTGCCAAAAAACGCCCCCTGGCACCCGAGAATCCCCAGAGCCATGGGCAGATCGAAACCCGAGCCCTCCTTGCGGATGTCGGCGGGCGCAAGATTGATGGTCACGCTTTGTGGATTGGGAAAATCGAAGCCGCAGTTTTTCAGCGCCGCCTTGATTCTTTCGCGGCTCTCCTTCACCGCGACGTCCGGCAGGCCCACGACGTTGAAGTCGCCCATGCGCCCCGAGCCTACATCGACCTCGACTTCCACTACGTAAGCGTCGATCCCAAAGACCGCCGCGCTGAGCGCTTTGAAGAGCATCGATAGAGGAAGCCGAACCCCGGCCCGCAAGGGTAAACCAACTGATTAACCTACGCCAGACCCGCTTTCAGCCTTGGCTGTTTCGTCTAAAGAGTTACTTCTTACCTGGGATGCACGGCCGGACTCTTCTCTTTACACCGGCCTTGCCGCGGCCCATATTGGAGCAAAGGCGATAGACGTGCTGATTTCCGTCTGGGAGGCTTGCCCAAAATGATGCCTGTGCTGATCGTCGTCGCGCTACTCGCGCTATCGATCGTCTTCATCTACAACGGGTTGGTTCGCCTTCGCGTGCAATGCGACAACGCCTGGGCGGATATTGATGTCCAGCTGAAGCGTCGCTACGATCTCATTCCCAATCTGGTGGAAACCGTCAAGGGCTATGCCTCGCACGAGCGAGGCACGTTCGAAGCCGTCACCGCGGCGCGCAATCAGGCCATGTCCGCGCAGGGGCCTGCAGCCAAGGGCCAGGCGGAAAACATGCTCAGCGGCGCTTTGCGGCAGCTCTTTGCGCTCTCGGAAGCCTATCCTCAGCTCCGCGCTGTCGATAACTTTGCGCAGCTTCAATCCACCCTGAATCAGATTGAAGATACGCTCCAAAACGCGCGCCGCTATTACAACGCCGTCGTGCGCGACCTGAATACGCGCATCGAACAATTCCCGGGAAACATGGTCGCCGGCTTGGGCAATTTCAAGCCCCGCGAATTCTTTGAAATCTCCGCTCCGGCGGAGCGTGAAGTTCCAAAAGTCAGCTTCAGCACCACGCCGACGGCCTGAAGTTACCTTCAATGTTTTACGCTGGCATGCGGTCTCTCGGCGCCCCTTCGCTGCGGCGCGACGACCATTTGCATCGGATCGCGTGCCTCGCCCGCCATTTCTCGCGGTCCTGCTGGCGCGGAGCGCTCCTATGCGTCGCTTTCCTCGTGGCGGCTGGCTTTGCAGCACCCGCATCCGCCCGCACTCTGCGCATCCGCGATTTTCACGCCGAACTCGACGTCTTGCCCGACTCCTCTCTCGACGTTACCGAGACGATTCACGTCACTTTCGACGGCGCTTTGGCAGGGAATTTACCGCACCATTCCAGTGGAGTATCCCGGGCCCGGCGGGTTCAACTATTCGCTCTTCCTTACGGACATCAGTGCCACGGATACAGACGGTGCTCCGCTTCGCATCGAACGGCAACGCCACGCGGGGAATCTCCAGCTGAAAATCTTCGTCCCCGGCGCGCAGGACTCCGTCCGAAACATCTCGCTTCATTACCGCGTCCGCAACGGCCTGCGTTTCTTTGACGACCACGACGAGCTCTACTGGAACGTCACCGGCAACGATTGGGATGTTCCCATTGAATCCGCGACCGCCCACGTGATCTTGCCCGACGCGGTCACAGGACTGCACGCCGCCAACTTCACCGGCTTTTTCGGCTCCCGCTCGCAGGAGTCGCAAGTCGAAATCCTTGGCAGCAACATTGATATCAAGACTCAGCGGCCGCTGGCCTTTCATGAAGGCCTTACCGTTGTCGTCGGATGGGACAAAGGCTTTGTGCACGAGCCGCTGGCTTCTGAAAAGGTTACCCAGTTCCTGGAAAGCAATTGGCCGCTTTTCATTCCCGTTGGCGCGCTTCTGCTCATGCTTATGCTGTGGTATGCACGTGGCAGGGATCCGCGGGTAGGTGCGATTGCCGTGCAGTATGAGCCGCCCGCCGGCCTTTCGCCCGGCGAGGTCGGCACGCTGGTGGATGATCAGGCGGGCATTCGTGATATTACCGCGACGCTTGTCGATTTGGCCGTGCGCGGTTTTATCGTCATCGAAGAGCGTGAGAGTTCACATTTGATGGGTCTGTATTCCAACAAGGAATACATTTTTCATTCGAATAAGAAGCCGGCCGAATGGACGGGACTGAAGTCTCACGAATTGCTGCTGCTTTCTGGAATCTTCGGGGACCAGATCTTAGGCGTGCGAGATCAGGTCGCTCTCTCCGAATTGCAAAACAAGTTCTACAAGAATCTGCCCGGAATCCGCAGCGCGATCTTTGATTCGCTGGTGACCCGCGGCTATTTCACCCATCGGCCCGACATCGTTCGCCAGGCATACATAGCCGCCGCTGCGTTTTCGGGAGGGCTGCTCTTCGTCATCGGGCCATATTTCGCTCAGCATACCGGCATGCAGGCCCAGCCGTTCATGATCGCCGGAATTCTCACCGGGCTCATCGTCGCCGCTTTCGGCTGGTTCATGCCTGCGCGAACGGTTGACGGCGTCCGCGTGCTCCACGATACGTTAGGCTTCGAAAATTTTCTGAGTCACGTCGAGGCGGACCGTCTCGCCCGCATGACCCCGACGCCCGACACCTTTGAGAAGTTTCTGCCGTTTGCCATGGCCCTGGGCGTGGAGAAGAAATGGGTCGGCGCATTCAACGGGATGCTGAAGCAGCCTTCCTGGTATCAAACCGCCGGTGGAGGGACATTTTATGCCGTGGGTTTCGTCAATAGCCTCGATCAGATGTCCGTGCGGACGGGCCAGGTGATGGCTTCAGCGCCGCGAAGCTCCGGCACTTCCGGTTTTGGGGGCGGAGGCAGCTCTGGCGGCGGATTCGGCGGCGGCGGTGGCGGCGGCTTCTGAGGTCGCGTCCTCGCTATTGTCGCGTCGCCAGTTCTTCGATGCGTTGTGCCACCCTCCGGCCATTCACCTCGCGGAAGCGCACGCGCACGTGGTCTCCCGGCCTTATTCCCACCATCGGAGAGTTCACATCGAGCTCCTCGACCACGTCCCGAACCCGTAACTTCAGGTGGCCATCGCCGATTCCCACTACATCGCCTTCCACCGTACCCGGGATGCCGGAGCGCCGGCGGTCGGTTCTAAGCCTCTTCAGCCAACCGGCCTCGCGCCACGACTCATCATGCAAATGATCGCCCCAGCACGCCATCACCGAGGTCCGATTGATATATCCGATCATTTTTTGCGGATCCTTGCGGTCCACCACCGGTAACCGCCCGACGTTATTTACGAGCATCTTCGTCAGCGCCTCAAACGCGCTCTCGTCTGCGTGTGCCACGATCAGCGAGCGCGTCCCGGCTTCGATCACGGGAGATCTCCCGCCGGATTCTCTTCGAGCCCGCGAAGAATATCGCCTTGCGTGACCATGCCCACGAGCTGACCCTGCTGATTCACGATAGGTAGCGCGCGATGACCCGCCAGACGCGGATCTTCGGAGGCGAGGCGGTCGGCCACCGCGCGAATAGTCTCCTCCGGCGTTACCGTCAGAGTCCCCTGCGCCATGATCTCGCCCACGCGAACCTGTTTCATCACGTTCGCTTCGTACTCCTGGTGCGTGTCGAGCCCGCGCCGCGCCAGCTTTTCCGTCATGATGGAATTCGGCAGAAACCGGATGGCGATGGCATCGGCGATCACGCACACCAGCATCAACGGCAGCACGGAGTTGTAGTCGCGCGTCAATTCAAAGGCGAACACGATGAATGTAAACGTGGCTCGCGCCGCCGCTCCGAATACCGCGCCCATGGCCACCAGCGCGAATGCTCCGGGCGCCAGGTTCGCGCCCGGGCACGATGTGATCGATGCCCAGCGCGAATATTCCGCCCAGCGCCGCGCTGGACATGAACATGGGCGCCAGCAAGCCTCCCGAAGTGCCCGATCCCAGCGAAATCACCAGTGCCAGCGATTTGAAAACCGCAATGAGAAGCAGCACCTTCCATGCCAGGTTGTTGTTCAGGATGTCCGATATGGTGTCGTACCCGACGCCGAGCACGCGCGGCACGAAGTAGCCGATAATGCCCAGCCCCAGCGCGCCGATTGCGGGATGCCAAAACTCGTTGATCGGCAAACGATCGAACTGGTCTTCCACCCAGTAAAGAAGCTTCGTGAAGCCGATGGCGGCAAAACCGCACACCACTCCCAGCAGCAGGTAGTACGGCAGGCCCGCCGGAATGTCGAAGTCGGTGGGCAGCATGTGAAACATCGCGCCCCGTCCGAGCAGCATGAGGTGCACGCTGGTCGCAAGCGTGGTGGCGATCACCAGCGGAATAAACGAACGAGCGCGAAACTCAAAGAGCAGCAGCTCGATCGCCAGAATGACGCCGGCAATCGGCGTATTGAACGTTGCGGCCATTCCCGCTCCGGCGCCGCACGCGAGCAGCACCTTGCGTTCCGCGGCCGTCGTCGAGAGCAATTGGCCGACGACGGAGCCGAAGGCGCCGCCGGTCTGAATGATTGGCCCTTCAGCTCCAAACGGGCCGCCGGTGCCGATGGCAATCGCGGCCGACAGCGGTTTCAGGATGGCTACTTTGGCTTCGATGCGGCTGCTCGATTTCAGCACCGCCTCCATGGCCTCGGGAATGCCGTGGCCCTTGATCTTGTCCGAGCCGTACTTGGCCATCACGCCCACGATGAGCCCGCCGATTACCGGCATGACGATGACCCAGGCCCCGAGTTGATTTCCTTCCGGACTCCGGAAATGGAAGGACCACACGTGATAGAACGCCAAATTTGTGAAGAGGCCGATGAGGTTATATAAGACGAACGCGATCAAGCCGGCAGTGAGTCCGATACCCGCGGCTAGCAGCGACACGAATCCGAGTCGATAACCCGGCGTCGGTTGCAGGGCCATGACGCCGACTGGTGCTTTCACTCAATGAACACGTTCCTCGTCCGCCGCGAGATATGGTGGGGGATCGACTTTAACTGGAGATCGATTCTTTCTGCTGCCGGTTGCGGCTCCGCCTTTCTGGCGCCTTTTGCCCGCCCCGCGAAGCTGCAGTAAGCACGGCCTGGAGTGCGCGCGTCAGCTCCGGCGCGGTCACCCGCAGTTCAGCGATGCGGTGCCGCACCAGCCGGCTGAGCAGCTTTTCGCCTCGCGGGGTAACGTTGACGAGCACCTGGCGGCGGTCTCGCTTGGAGCGTTCGCGCTGAAAAAGCCCCCGCTTTTCCATGCGGTCCACCAGTTCCACGGCGCTGTGGTGTTGGATCTGCAGCCGCTCGGCCAGCGCCCGGATGGTCGGCTCCTGGGTCTCCGGCAAGCCGCGCAGCGCCAGCAATCCCATGTACTGCTGCGGCTCGAGTCCCACCGAGCGAGCGGCTTTTTCGCTATTATTCAGATACCGTCGGATCAGGAATCGGAACTGTGCGAGGGCCTGGTACTCGGCAGTGTTCGTGATGCGGATCATAGAAGACGATTATATCGTATCGCGATAAAATCGTATGCAGTAAAATCACAAGAGTATGTGGATGAAAACCAACCAGTATTCGGTGGCGAAAATCAAAACACTTTCTCGGAGTCGACCAGGATCGTAACCGGCCCATCGTTCACTAATTCCACCAGCATGTGCGCCTGGAATGTCGCCCGTCTCCACCCGGAGGCCAAACGACCGCAAATGATCGACATATTCCTCGTAGAGAGTGTTCGCTTCGGCCGGCGGTGCCGCGCGATCGAATCCGGGGCGCCGGCCGCGCCGCACATCTCCGTAAAGCGTAAATTGAGAAACCACGAGCGCGGCCCCACCGCTTTCCAGCAGCGAGATATTCATCTTTCCGTCCGCATCGTTGAAAATCCTGATCTGCGCGGTCTTTTCCGCCAGGTAACGAGCCGCCTCGGGCAAATCACCTTTGCCGATGGCCAGCAGGACCACCACTCCGGCGCCGATCTCGCCCGCCACCCGCCCTTCAATGCTCACGCGCGCATGCCGAACTCTTTGAATGACAGCTCGCATTTCGCGCTTCAGGCCCCTTCCATTCCGATCGGCCTGCGGCATTACCGATTTTGTCTTGCTGTTTTAAGTGAATGGCGCGTGCTCGCCGCGGCTGAGCCTGGCAGCGCGGACAAAAATAGCTGCTGCGTCCGGCGATGACCGCGCGACGGATCTTCGATCCGCAGCGAAAGCAGGGCTTGCCCTCGCGGCCGTAGGCGCGATGTCTCTGCTGGTATTCACCGGGCTGGCCCTCCGCGTCCACAAAATTCGAAATCGAGGAGCCGCGAGCCGCGATGGCGTGCTGTAACACGCGTCGGATCGCCTGCCGAAGCCGGCCAAGGTCCGCGGAGCCTAACCGCGCGGCGAGTCGCGCCGGATGAATGCGCGCCTGCCATAAACTCTCGTCGGCATAAATATTTCCGATTCCTCGAAAGATGCGCTGGTCGAGCAGCAGGGCTTTGATACGCGCGCGACGCCCGGCCAGCCGCTTGGCGAACTCAGCGGCGGATATTTCCAGCGGCTCTTTGCCCAGGCGGTCGCTGAAAGCCCCGAGCCGATCGCCGGCCACGAGCAACATTTGCCCGAAGCGGCGAATATCCGTGTAGCGCAATTCGCGCCCGTCTTCGAGCTCGAAGAATGCATGTGTGTGCGGCGCAATGGGCTCGTCGGCTCGCCGCACTCCGAGCCGCCCCGTCATGCCCAGATGCACGATAAGATTGATCTCGCGTTCGGGATTTTTCGCTGCGGGTGTCGCGCTCAATTCCAGGCGGATGAATTTACCAAGGCGCTCGATTTTCTCGATGCGGCGGCAGGGAAGCAGTTCCGCCAGCGCGAGCGGGTCTTCTATGAAGTCCGTTTTCCCCAGACGCACCGAGACAATGGTGTGCCCGGGCAACACGGTCCTCAGCCCGCGCACCACAGTCTCTACCTCAGGCAGTTCTGGCATAGTCGGGCTCAGCTCGGCGAAAAGCAAGATGATACCGCCAAAGGCTTAGTTCTTCTGGACTCGCGCATTTACGAGGAGGTTGCCGCCAAACGGTTGCCGCATGCGGCGACGAAAAGGGTCGAGGTGGAAACATTACGGCAGCGGCAGGCCCGGAGAAGCGACAATGCCGGCCATGCGCAGAATCTCCTGATATTCCTGTTCGGTTAACGGAGAAATAATCAGCCGCACATTCTTCAGGAATTTCACCTTGCGGAGCGCCGGATTGGACCGAAGCTCGACGAGAGTGATCTGCCGGGGCAGACGTTCCAGCGCGCGTAAATCCGCGACGAGACTCTTCTTTTCCGGATCGTGGGGATCGGGATAGGGATCGCGGGTCACTTCCGCGAGCGCGTAGAGCGCGCGCTCCGGGGCGGCGTGATAGCACAGGACGCGGTCGCCGCGCCGGGCCTGCTTGAGTTGCCGCAGGGCGTCGGCTCGCGAGCCCGCTCCGCGCCACATCTCTTTGCCCTTAACGAAAAGAGTATCCCAGTGATAGTCATGCGGATCCACGCTGAACAGCCAGTGGCTTCGCTTTGACTCCGGTCGGTTCGGCTGCGGTGTGGAGCTGGTCAAAGGGTCTCGATCATTTCCATGACGCGGAATCAGCGGCAAAATGGGCTCGCGTCGCTTTTAAACTCGACTGAATAAAGGGAGCACTATACACGCGAGCCCCGCGCCGCGGCAGCAAAAAACGATCTAGGCGCTGCCTTATCATCACTGCAAGGCTGATGAGCACTCCCGTCTGCACCAGGAAATTAGTTAGTGCTGTATTTTCTATAAGATACAGATTTAGTCCCTGCGAGGTTTAACCGCAGTCGACCCAGATATCTTCGCCGCGAACTTCGACCGGAAAGCAGGCCACGGCAACGGTGGGGTTCATGGTCACCTTGCCGCTGGTGACGTCATACTGCCAGCCGTGCCACGGGCAGGTGACGACCTTGCCTTTCAGCTCGCCTTCGCCGAGGGGCCCCCCGCGATGCAGGCAGGTGTTGTGAATGGCGTAAAAGGTTCCGTCCACGTTGGAGATAGCCATAGTCTTGCCATCGACTTGAAATTCACGGATGGTGCCGACCGGGATTTCATCCTTTCGTGCGGTGCGAAGAAATGCCATCTCTTGAAGCCTCCCCTGGCACCAATTCGGAGCGGGTTTTGACTCTTGCGACTGGCTAGCGCGGCGCCGGAGTTTGCGCGACCATAACGCCGCGCTTGAACTGCTCGACCATATCCGGTTGCAACCGCACTTCCGTGGGCCGCTTCGCCAGCGACATCTGGTCGATCTTGTCCTGCAGCTTCAGCAGTGCGTAAAACAGGCCTTCGGGCCGCGGCGGACAGCCAACGACGTAAACGTCCACCGGCACGATCTGGTCCACGCCTTGCAGCACCGAATAAGCATTGAATGGGCCGCCCACGCTCGAGCACGCGCCCATCGAAATGCACCACTTCGGATCGGGCATCTGCTCCCACACGCGCTTCAGCACGGGACCCATCTTCAGCGTGACGGTGCCGGCCACGATCATCAGGTCCGCCTGGCGCGGCGACGGGCCGGAATACCTCGGCGCCGAATCGGGCCATATCGAATCGCGCCGTCGTGGAGGCGATCATTTCAATGGCGCAGCAGGCCAGGCCAAACGTCAGCGGCCAGATGGCGGACTTGCGCGCCCAATTGAAAACGTAGTCCACCGACGAGATCATGAAATTCTTTTCAAAGCGCTGGTCGAGAACGCCCATGAGTCTCCTAATGCTTCCAAAAAGCACGTCAGTATAGCGCCGCGCCCCGGCGGAGTCAAAAACCCTGAATGATGGGAAAGTTCCAGGTTGACCCTGGGCGGAGCGAATTGTATGCTGCGCGCAGCCGGACAGGCAAATTCGAAGGTTCCCAAGCGCGCCGATAGGGAGGATTTTGAACGATATGAGAAACAGGCTGATGACCATTTTACTTGCGGGTCTTGGTCTTTTGATTGTTGTAGCGCCCGTCTTTGCACATCACGGAAACGCGTCCTACGACGGCAAGGCGGTCACCATAAAGGGAACCGTGACGGCATGGCTTTGGGCCAATCCCCATACGTTTCTGAAGCTTGATGTTACCGATGACGACGGCAAAGTCGTACATTGGGTTTGTGAGAACCAGGCTCCGTCCACCCTCGTCAACTTCGGTTTCACGGCGAAGACATTCAAACCCGGGGATGTGGTCACGGTAGTGCTGGCTGCGACATCCAAAAACCTGCCCGTCGGGCGGATTAACAAGATCATTCTCGCAAACGGCTTCGTGATGAATTCCGAAGTGCGATAGGCGTTGCCGAATAGTGCCCGGCCGCGTACTGGTCCGCGCCGCGCGGCTTCAGCCGGGTCGCTGGCAGCGTGAATCGCCTCGGGTTTTACGCTGGCAATAGCGCACGTCGAGAGGGAATCCAAAAGTGGGATCGATGCTACCGAAAGGACTGCGAAAATGCTAAAGCGTTTTGTTGCCCCAATGATTGCACTTGCAGCGCTGACGTTTTCACCTGTTATGCGCGCTCAAACCGCTCGGCCGGCGCAGCCGGGAGCGGCGAACGGCCAGAAAGCCGCCCCTGCCAAAGGTGAGCAAAACGAGAATATCCATACCGACGGTTGGAACAAGCCACAAATATCTCTGGAGTTGGCAGGTAAGAAGCCAGGCCCGGCTCCTGTTCACGACCTGTCTGGAATTTGGGAGCCGGCCCCAAAGTATCGGGATGGAGTCTTTGCGAGTGGCCCCAGAGAGATGCCCGGAGATAAGGCGCACGAAGCAATTATGCCTTACACGCCTTTGGGGAGGGAGACGATGGCGTCCCATAAGGCGGGATTTGGAACCAACATCGCTCCAATTTCGGAGATTAATGATCCATTTGATACCTGCGACCCGATTGGGCTCCCGCGCATTCTTCTTTTCAACCTGAGGGGTTTGCAGATCATGCAAAACCAGAATCAGGTCGTGATGCTGTATCAAAACACCAGAACGTGGCGCAACATCTGGACCGACGGGCGGCCGCTACCCAAAGAAATTACCGAGCCACGGTGGTTTGGATACTCGGTTGGCAAGTGGACGGACGATTACACGTTCGTGGTCACGACGACCGGCCTGGACGATAGCACCTGGATTGATAATGTGGGTCGGCCGCATAGCGACGAGTTGGTGGTGGAGGAGGTTTACCACCGCCTGGACTCCCTGAACATGGAGCTCACCGTGACGCTTACGGACCCGAAGATGTATACGAAGCCCTGGGTGCCCCTCAGCAAATTCCGTCTGGGAATGAATGCGCCGGATTTCGATATTCGGGAGATGATTTGCTCCGTCTCACAGCAGGCTCTATATAACCAGCTGCTGAAAGACGTTGTCCCGACTGGAACGCCGGACAAATAATTAAAGCGGCCAAAAGTCGCCAAAACCCAACGCACCAACGCCGCGAATGCGATTTGCGGCCTTAACCCTCCGAAAAAAGAGTTTCGCAAGAGTGTTCCGCGCAGGCAATTGCCGCATAGGGAACAGGCATGCCTGATGCGTCCGCTAGGGCTCCCCTTTTCGCGTTATTTTTGTTCTTGAGGACGTGGCAATAGCCGCGGGCGCAGGCCCGCAACGCTCTCTAGCGGTGACGTTCTTATGGGGCTAGTGGGGAATGAAAGAACCTCTTCGCATCGGCTTCCTCTTGGCGGCGGTGGTGCTGGCCTACGGCAATACGCTGGTGAACCAGTTCACCCAGGATGACAACCTTTACATCGTTCTGAATCCTCAAGTGACCGACGCCTCGGCGCGCGTCATTTTCGCAGCCAACAAAATCAGCAATGTATTCAGGCCTGTCACGTTTTCCACTTTAGCGTTGAATTGGGCCGTCGCGAAAGCGCACCCGTTCGGATATCACCTTTTCAACCTTTTGATCCACGCGGCAGTCGCCTTGCTCCTGTACTTCCTGCTGCAGGCGATTTTTAGTGAGTCATCGTGTGGTGAGTCACCGCTTGGCATCTCACCCGGAGGGGAGCCGTCACGCCTCATCTTGGGCCCATCACCGCGGGTGAAGTCCGTGGCGTTCGCAGCGGCGCTAATCTTCGCCATGCATCCCATCCATACCGAAGCGGTCTCCTCGATCGTTGGCCGCGCGGAGTTACTGGCGGCGGGATTCCTCTTCGCGGCCTGGATTCTGCATCTCGGCGATCAACCTATCCTCGCGGTTCTTTGTTTCGTTCTGGCGCTTTTATCTAAAGAATCGGCGGTGGTCTTCCTGCCGCTCGTCCTGGTTGGCGATTATGCGCGCGGCGTATGGAAGCCGTATTTTCGTTACGCGCTGATTGCCGGAGTCACCCTGGCGTACCTCGGAATACTTTGGAAAGTGCAGGGCGGCCGCTTCGGGCAGATGGGCGTCTTTGCGCTGGACAATCCGCTCGCCAGTCTTCCAGCGCCGTGGCGCATTCTCAATGCGCTTCGCGTGGCATGGAAGTATGTCGCGCTGCATTTTTATCCGGCCAAACTTTCCTGCGACTACTCCTTCAACGAGATTCGCGTCTATCGCGATTGGCGCCATACGCTGCCCGCGGCGCTCGCCGCGCTGGCCGCCGTCGGAGCCTGGATCTGGGCGCTGAGGAAGCGGCGAAGCGGGCTGATTGTGGCCGGCGGCATCTATCTTGTGGGTTTTGCAATCACAGCAAACATCCTCATGCCCACCGGCACGATCATGGGCGAGCGGCTGACCTATCTTCCGTCCGCGGGATTTTGCCTGCTGCTGGCGCTCGGGTGGAGCTGGCTAAAGGACCGGCAACGCACCGTGGCACTCGCGGCATTGACCACAGTAGTGGCGGCCTTTGGCATGCGCACAATTGTGCGCAACCGGGATTGGCAAGACAATTTGTCATTGTATTCGGCTGCTGTGCAGGCGGCGCCGGACAGCGCCAAGATGCACGCCAATCTCGGAGGCGAGTACCTGGCTATGGGGCGGCTGGATCTGGCTGGCCCGGAGTTGCAAGCCGCGTTGCAAATCGAACCCGACTATCCCGACGCCCTGTCAGCGTATGGCCTGCTGCAGTCCCAGATCGGCAACTATCAGGCGGCTGGCGGGTTCATGGAGCGCGCGCTATCCATGAGCGGGAGAAACAATCCCAACTACGATTTCATGGCCGTGAATTTCGCAGCGCTGTTGATGCAGACCAACCACAACGACGGCGCCCTGGATCTGCTGAACCGCGAGATTGTGGAATCGCCCAGGTACGCGCGAGCCTGGTCGAATCGCGCGGTGCTCCGTTACATGCAGGGTCAAACGGCGCCGGCCCGCTCGGACGCGGAGGCGGCTCTGCGTTTAGATCCAGACAATGCGCAGGCGCAAAATCTGATGCGTTTGCTGAATCGTCCCGCCGGAGCGGCGTCTAAGCGCTAAGCTTTTCGCTTCGCACCCGGCAGGAGATCGAACCTACGTCGCGGGCTTAATTCCCCAAACCAGGAGCGCGCCTTCTTTGCGAAAATCGCGAAGCTGCTCGGCGTCGCGAAACCAGCGGCCTTCATATTTCTCGGGGGCGGGCGTGGGGTCCGGAATACGCCCGTGCGCTACGCGGGAAAATCCAGCCTCGGTAAAGAGCGCTGCCCATTCGGTAGCGGAGAGCAGATGCGCCGGAACGCTCAGAATCTTGCCCCACTGGTGCGCGTGCACATTCTCGCGGTAGTAATTGATGAGCACCCAGGCCGAGCCGCCCTCGCGCAGGACGCGCAGCACTTCGCGCAAAGCGGCCCGCGGGTCGGGCCAATAATAGGCGGCCTCCACCGAGATGGCATGCGTGAAGAAATTGGCGTCCCAGGGAATTTGTTGCGCTTCCCCGATGACGAACATGGCGTTCTCAACGTCGGCGTTATTGCGGCGGGCCCGGCGAATCATCTCGTCGGCCAGATCCACGCCCACGACTCGCCCCTCGGGAACCTGTTCGGCGATCAAGCGAGTGAGCCACCCCGCGCCGCAACCGAGGTCGAGGACATTATCCTCGGGGGTCAGGCGCATGCGGTCGAGCACGGGAAGGGCAATGGGCAGGTGATCCTGCTCCATGCCCTCGCCGCGGCCCGCTTCCGCCCAGCGGTTGAACTCGTGACGAAGCGATTCGGAATGGGTGCTTGGGTCCGTGGCAGCTTCCACCTGCTAGCGATTGGTCTTTCTTATCGATCTTTCTTACGAACGGCTACATCCGGTTACATCCCGCCTTCATCAGCGGAAGGTCCATAAAGCGAAGGCACCGGAACATCGTTGAGCCGCAGATAGACGCCGAGTTGCGCGCGATGGTGAATCATGTGGTTCATGATCATGGCGCGGAGCACGCCGATGCGCGGCATCGTGAAGATGGTCTTCCCTCCATTGGAGAGCGTCCAGGGCGTCATCAGCGCTTGATCGCTGGCATTGGCGATTGCGGCTCGCGCCTCGGGCACATTCTTATCGAAGAATGCCAGAACGTCGGCCTTGCTCTTCAGTTCGGGTGGACGCACCTGCTGTCCTCCCGGAGGATTTACGTCGAAGTTGGCGGTGTCCACGGTCAGCTTGCCCCAATGGGGGATGAAGGCAATATGCGCGGCCAGCGCGCCCATGCTCATCGATTTCGTGTGCGGCTTCCAATCGAATTTTCCGTCGGGAACGCGCTCCAGGCTCTTGCGCGTATTGGCCATCTCATGATCGAACTCTCCCAATAATCCCTGACTCATTCCCATATCGTTGCCCTCCTTCGATTTCCTCAGAGTGACCTGTAACTACCCAAGAAAGAGCTTCAAGAAAGCTCGACGAGACGACCAGAAAAGATGAATGGATGCGCCGGGCGGTTGCTTCCCGCGCTTGCTTTTTTATTTTTCGACTTTGGCCAGCAATTGGACGAAGCGCTGTTCCCGCTCCGCCTGGTCCATTCCGCCGACGGCCTCGGCGACCTGGGTAACGTTCATCGAGCAGAACTTCGGTCCGCACATGGAGCAGAACTTTGCCTCCTTGTAAAAATCGTCGGGCAAAGTCTCGTCATGCATGGCGCGGGCAGTGTCGGGATCGAGGGAGAGTTCAAATTGCTTGTTCCAGTCAAAAAGAAAACGGGCATAGGAAAGGGCGTCATCACGGTCGCGCGCCCCGGGACGATGCCGCGCCACATCGGCGGCATGGGCCGCGATCTTGTAGGCCAGCACGCCTTGTTTCACGTCGTCGGCATTGGGGAGTCCGAGGTGTTCCTTGGGCGTGACGTAGCACAGCATGGAGGCGCCGTACCATCCGATCATCGCCGCGCCGATGGCGCTGGTGATGTGATCGTAGCCGGGCGCGATATCGATCACCAGCGGTCCCAGCGTATAGAACGGAGCCTCATGGCACAGCTCCATCTCTTTCTTCACCTGCAATTCGATCTGGTCCATGGGGATGTGGCCGGGACCTTCGATCATCACTTGCACATCGTGTTCCCAGGCTTTCTTGGTCAACTCCCCGAGAACTTTCAACTCCGCAAACTGCGCTGCGTCGCTGGCGTCAGCAATCGAGCCGGGTCGCAGGCCGTCGCCGAGCGAAAAGCTGACGTCGTGCTTCTTGAAAATCTTGCAGATATCGTCGAAGCGCTCGTAGAGAAAATTCTCTTTCTTGTGCGCAGCCATCCACAGAGCCATCAGCGCCCCGCCGCGGCTCACGATGCCGGTGATGCGGTCGCGCACCAGCGGCAGGAACTCGCGCATGACTCCCGCGTGGATGGTCATGTAGTCCACGCCCTGCTCGGCCTGCTCTTCGATCACTTCGAGCATGATCTCGGCGGTAAGGTCTTCGGTGCGTTTGACGCGGGAGAGCGCTTCGTAGATGGGGACAGTGCCCACCGGGACAGGCGAGGCGTCAATGATGGCGCGGCGGATGCTCGGAATATCGCCGCCGGTGGAGAGATCCATCACCGTGTCGGAGCCGTAGTGCACGGAGCGATGCAGCTTCTCGAGCTCCTGGGCGATCTCCGAAGTGACCGCGGAATTGCCAATATTGGCGTTGATTTTGCAGCGGAAGGCCACGCCGATGCCCATCGGTTCAAGAGAACGGTGGTGGACGTTGGCAGGAATGATGGCGCGGCCGCGAGCGACCTCGCTGCGCACGAGCTCGGGTTCGATCTTCTCCCGGCGGGCCACATACTCCATCTCTTCGGTGATTACGCCCAGACGGGCGAAGTGCATCTGCGAAAGATTACGCGAGCCGTTTGCCGCGGCGCTTTGCGCCAGGCGTTTTTCGATCCATGCATCTCTAATGGCCATAACTTTCTCCCGTTTCGAGGCTGAAGAGACACATTATCACATCTTTTGCGCGTGAGCGCCCCTTGTGCCGGGAGGCTCGCGCATTGTGTGTCCGCGCGAGCGTCCCTCCGGGACCGATGCTCCGCAGTGGACGGTTGCGGCATTGAACTTCCTCGGAACTTCTTCGGAACTTCTTCCGAACTACGGTCGGACACTCCCCCCCCACCCTTTTTTGCGCAAGTGTTCATTCTGAAGGATTTTTAACTCCAGTGATTGCGCAAGTGTTCATTCCAGAGAAGTTGGGAAAAAGCTTTACGCAAGTGTTCATTTTGCGCCGGTTAGAGAAAGAGCCGGTGGTGCGGAGCGGAAGCGGAGCCCGCGGAGTGCATGTGAGTTTCCGCCCAGATGAGCGTGCCGAGCGCGAGGGAAAGCCCAAAAAGATGAATTCCGGCGGAAAAGCAAGAGTGATCACCGATGAACATGCGCGAGCTTAGCATAGTATCATCTAGTTATCAAGTTAATTTATCACATTATTGTATAGTATTCGAACGGGTTGCATTCGAATCGGTGGCATTCGAATGCACGGATTTGGCAGCGCCGAAGGCGCCTTCGAATATGCGGCCTTGAAGAGTATTGACTGGGCCAAGTTGCCACCCGGCAGGAGACGCACCCTCGCATCCAGCCGGGGGAAGCTTCTTCGCAGACATGCAACAATACGGTTGCCTTTCATGCGAGGCTGCGTTAACCTGCAACCAGGAGGTTGCTTAACATGAGCGATCGCATTGAAAAACGCATCGAGCTTAAGGCGCCGGTTTCAAGGGTGTGGCGCGCGTTGACGGACCACCGCGAGTTCGGAGAGTGGTTTCGGGTAAAGTTGGATGGCCCGTTCGTGCCGGGCCAGATCTCGCGTGGCCATATTACTTACCCCGGCTACGAACACCTCCAATGGGAGGCCGTGGTGCAGAAGATGGAGCCGGAAAAGCTCTTTTCTTTCACATGGCACCCTTATGCCGTCGATCCCAAGAAAGACTATTCGAAAGAGACCCCCACGCTCGTAGAATTCAGATTAGAAAAGAGCGCCAACGGCACGCTGCTTGTCGTTACCGAGTCTGGCTTCGACAAAGTCCCGAGCGACCGCCGCGCGGAGGCGCTGCGCAGGAATGACGGCGGCTGGACACAACAAATGAAGAATGTTGAGAGCTATGTCGCACAGAAGCCGTAGCACCGGTAGAACCAAACAGCGCGTTTATGCGCCAGTCTTTGCCGCGCTCGGAGACGAGACGCGGCTCAAGCTGGTGGCAAGCCTCTGCGAGGGGCATCCACGTTCCATCTCGCAGCTAACCGAGGGGTCCAAGCTGACACGGCAGGCGATCACCAAGCATCTGCATGTGCTGGAAAGAGCGGAAATCGTGCACAGCGTTCGAAAGGGACGCGAGAGCCTGTTTGTATTCGATCCGAAGCCGATGGAAGAGATCAAGGAGTACCTCGATCTGGTCTCCGAGCAGTGGGATCAGGCACTATCCAGGCTAAAGTCATTCGTCGAGAGTTGAGCGCCGTGCGGGCGTTTGAGAGACGCCGCGTCGAAATCTCTCGAGGAGTGAATTTTGCGCACAAAAGGAGGTCAACGATGTGGAGCCTTCGAAAGGCCGTCCTGACGGGTTTGGCGGTTGTTGCGATTTGCGCGGTCTGGCATGCGAAGACAATCGCACAGGGAAATTCAACTTCGGGATCTGTGGCCGCCGGAGCCGGCACCTTCGGGGTTGTGACCGTCTTCGATCACGAGAAACTGGACGCATCTTTTGCCAAAGCACTCTCCAATGGGGGCAGCAACCTGCTCTGGAGCCACACTTCGAGGCAAGGAAGCTACAATGTGTCGACGCACAGCCGGGAATCCGTGAAGGCTGCCTGCCAAACCGAGGGATGCAGCCACAAGGACTATACCGCCGTCGTGTATGTGGTGAGCGGGGCGGCGACGCTGGTCATCGGTGGCACGGCCAAAACCATAACGCCCGATCAATTTGGCGGCCAATCCATCCAGGGAGGGGAATCACACCGCATCAGCAAAGGGGATGTGTATATTGTTCCCCCCGACACAATCCACTGGTATAAGAACGTTGAATCGCCGTTCCGCTATATCGAGGTGCCGGTCCCCTAAGCGAATGCTCCCCGACGGGTCGCCTGGTCGCAATATCTCCCCATGTCTTCATAATAGGTTCGTTACGAAGGGCTTTAAGGACTTTCGACGTTGCGACCGGGGTCTGAAGGGTGATGCCGGGCGGTCACCTCGGAACGTGATTCCTTCTGCAGGTACCGCTGCTGGGCCTGGAGAGTCGTGGCGAGCGATAGAAGCCAATCCAATTCGCGCTCGTCCTCTTTTCCGTGGAGCGATGGACTTTGCGGATCAGGCTCAGGGTTTGGTGGCACGCACGCTCCCGTGTGGTCTCCTTAGAATTAACCCAGGCCCGCTATTTTAGTTGTGGTGCCTGCGAGGCAAGGATCGACGCCATACCGCGAATCGGCAAGGCAGCTTTATTTCATGCGCGTGAAGGAGTTGACATTAATATTCGGCGAGCCCGCATTGCGGATATTCAGCGATAGCTTGTCACCTTCGAGCACGACTTCCCTGGGCTGATTGGCCGCGACGCCATCAGGATTCAGGTCGCCGGTGTGGTGATGCGTGACGGTCCTGGTATTTTCGTCCACCGTATATGGCCCGAAGTAAGCGACATAGGAGGTGGCGCCGCTTTCCTTGGTGCGATTGGGCTGCATGAACTGGAGACTCATGAAGCCAGCTCGGTCATAGGTGATATAGCCGACGGCCCCATCCCAACCTGGGAGAGGGGTCACGGATCCATCGGGCTTCTTGACCGTCCTGGATTCAAGTTTCCAAGTGCCGACCATCCGCTCCCGCAGAGACCGAGCCGGAACCGGAGGTTTACCAGCGCTGCTGCTCGCCCAGAAACCCGACCCCATCAAGACCGCGACCGCAATGATGATACGCACGGTTTTCATAGTCCCTCCGTACCGACGGAAAAGTGGAACGTCTGTCCGAAACGGCTCGCCAAGGATACACCTCGGGTAAAGCGGACGGCTCTCTCAGTGTTTGTAGAGAGCGGCAGCGTTGCTCACAATCATGAGCACGCCCAACAGGATGACGACTACACCGAAGATCCTGCGAAGCAGGTGGGCGCTGAGCTTCTGTGTGAGGCGGACGCCAAGGTAGGTGGCCAGCAAAGCTGGGGGCACCAGCTCCAACAACACGATCCAGCCAACATTCAGCGTCTGACGATGGCCGAACAGCGCCACGGCGCTATTGGCGGTGATCACGAGAAGAGACGTTCCGGCGGCCGACTTCATGGGCAATCGAAGAAACAAGACGAGCGAGGGCACAATCATAAATCCACCGCCGACACCGAGAAAGCCCGCCAGAAAACCTACCGCAGCACCCGAGGCAACGACAGGCCAAATACTTCGCTCTCCAACGAAATCCTTTCGATCACTTCGCTTGAATAGCATGGCCAGCCCGCAAATACCCATCAGCACGCCGAAAAACACCAGTAAAAGCCCGGCGGATACGTGGCGGGAGACTTCCGCACCTAGAAAATTGAGCGGAGCGCCGAAAGCAACAAAGAGCAGTCCCTCCTTCCAGGCCACATGCGAATGTTTCTGATGCAACAGGGTGCCGACGAGGGCTGTGCCGCCGACGAGGATGAGGGAAAGGACAATTGCGGCGTGCGCTTCAAGGCCCAGAACATAGACCAGGATAGGCACCGTCAGGATCGAGCCGCCGCCTCCTAGAAGACCCAGGACCAGACCCATTACCGCGATCAGAAAAACCGCAAGCCAGAGATGCAAGTCCGACCTTTCCGCACACAACGGAGGCAGCGGGCTCTCGAAGCGCGCTCTCGCGCGACCGAGCAAACCTAAAATTATTGATGAAGACGACTAACGAAAACGCCGAGCCGTGGAACGGCGCTCAGCCGACGCTAACCAACGAATAGCCATGTTCCTGCGCGCGATTCACGGCGAGAATTCCCGCCGGAACAAACCGCGCGTTCGCACAGATCAGGTTCGCACCGAGCTCTTTGATGATCGCATCGATATCGCCGCCATTCGCTTTGGCGATTCTTCCCGCGATACCCCGTGTGGACGTCGAACAGACGCCAAAATGGATGCCTTTTTTTATCAAGGCGGGCATTAGACCTGCGACGGGATCTCCCGAGCTGTCGTCCGCCTTAGCATAGTAATTCACAGTTGGCGGCTGCTTGGTCTTTGGATCGGTGAACTCGGCTTGGTCCGAGAACTGCTTGCCATATTTCGCCCACATTGCGTCATTGAAACCAAACGACGTGGCCTTGTGGCGCGCCACGACCAAAACGGCCAAGTCGGTTTCCTTCAGACCGTAGGCGCTTTGGCTCGCAGTAAAGTAGTTGTTCGCGAACCGGAGCGTCAAAGCGATACCGTCGGGCGTGATGGAGTCAAACACGAAGCGGTGCACGCCAGGAATTTTGTCGTACCAGTCATCTTGAGCGTAGCGAGCCGGGCGCCACGCTGGATCCGCTCCGGCCGGCGCAGCAGCGTCCGCCACGGCCGCAGAAGATCCCAATGTAGCCGCGCCCAAGAGACCGACTCCCGTACCCAGCCGAGCAAGAAACGAACGCCGAGCCATCATTGATTGCAGCCATTTCGCAGTCATAAGGACCTCCTTCGCTTGCCGGAATCCTAACACAGTCGCGACTCATTTAAGCCCGTCCGGGGGCGCAAACCTAGAGGTCTCCCAGCGCAGGCTTCGACTAGGGCGTGCGCCTCGCGGAGTGATAGAATCCACGCGATTTCGAATCGGGCAGCCAAATCGCCGGCAACCGAGATTAATTGGCTGGCTCTCGTAGCCCCAATCCGAGGAATTCCAGGAGGCGCAAGTCATGAAAGTGCTCAAGATCATCGGCTACGTCGTCGGAGTCATCGTCATCGTGATCGCCATAGCCGCTTTCGCGTTATTTGGCGGCTTGCAGGGAGCAACGGCGGGACCCTCATTGGGTACGGGAATCGATCGTGTGCAGGCAGGCTTCGCGAGCGCGTACGTGCTGGACGCGGGCAACGGGCAGTTTGTGCTGATCGACGCGGGAGCAGATGGCAAGGGCACGGCGCTGATACAAGACTTGCAGATGCGCCACGGCAGTGCCGATAACGTCGTGGCGGTGCTGATCACCCACGCGCATGCAGATCACATCGCCGCCCTGGCCCTGTTTCCGAAAGCGACGATCTATGCAATGAAGCGTGAAGTGCCCATCGCGGCGGGGCAGGAGCCCTTCAACGGCCCGCTCTTCAAGCTATTTGGAGCGAAGAATACGAGCCCTTTTAGCGTGACGCATCCGCTCGATGATGGCGAGACTTTCATGGCCGGCAATCTGCAAGTCACCGCTTACGCCGTGCCAGGGCATACCGAAGGCAGCGCCGCATACCTGGTGAACGGCGTGCTCTTCGTCGGCGACGCCGCGCAAATCAAGTCCGACCAGCAGATCATCGGCCCCTCGATGATCTTCAGCGCCGACCGGGCGCAAGGCGAGGCTTCGCTCAAGCATCTCGGGCAGGAGTTGCAGCCACATTCCGCCGACGTAAAGTACATCGCCACGGGGCACACCGGCACGGTCTCCGGCCTTGCGGCGCTGGTCGCCTCTGGCGGCTCCTGACCGTTGCCGCGTAATGAAGATGAGATAATCGCTCCGGCCCGCGCCCAAGCTTGTCTCCAGGCAAGAGTGTCGTTGTCTGAATCGGACACTTTTCATGAGCCATCGTTGACCGGGTGATCCTGCGGACATACGATTCAAGGGCGATTCAAGGGCCATCTGGAGCCGAGCAAGTGACCTGCCTGTTCCGTTTGACAATTTTATTTCAATCTCTTGAGCAGCCGGCGGGGAAACAACTTCCACAGCAAGACGCTCCGCGGAGACTCTCAGGCGATCTGGTGATTGGGTGAAAGCGCTGCCCGGATGCCGGATTTGGACTTGGCGGCACGTTCGATTTTTATTGCTGGCGACGCTCCTCTGCCAGATTCGGGGATTCGCGCAGTCAGGACCGCAGCCGCCATGCGGAGCGGAACCCGTTCCGGCATATCCCGCTCTGGGTGATCCGGCCATCGCGAAGTCATGGAGCAAGTCCGATTTCGGTCGCGACTGGAAACCGCCCGCGTGCACCGCATGGTCCGGTGCGGGCTTTACGACGCTGGTAAGCACGGTCGCGCGATTTCGCTATGCTTGGGGCGCTGAGGCGTTGCTGCGCCGCGTCGGGTCAATTTCGCAGCTTGCGGGCATGCGCTACTGGTCCACTACACACAAGCAGTGGCAGACACTCATTCTGGAAGCTCACGCTCTGACCGACTTGCAGCATGCGCAACCCCGCGAAGACTTCACGTTCGATGAGCTGAAGGAAGGCAAGGTACTCTACTTCGAACAGGTCGATAACGTCTCCGGCAGAGCTATCTACCGAATGCACGTTGCCGAGGCTTCGGCCGACCGGCTGGTTTTCAACGTTGAGAACGTCACGACGATGCGCTACCTGCTGATACCTATCCTGCACCCGGGCGAGATAGAGTCGGTCTACTTTCTGGATCGCGAATCGGATGACGTCTGGCGCTACTACAGCATGGTGCGCACAGCAAAGACCGCCAACAGCCTGCTCGCGGGAAATCAGTCTTCCTCGGTCAACCGGGCAGTGGCGTTCTATCGCGCCCTGGCTGGAATTCCGGCGGAGCAGGAGCCGCCGGCGGCGCGATGATTGCCAGCGACCGTTGAAGTTGGTTGCGGCTACGCCGTTCGCGAACCGCGAAATTTTTTGACCGCTACCCGGTTCCACCACATCAGAGCACCCGTGACCGCCGAGACGGCGGGGACGAGTCCCAGGACGGTCCAAAGCGCCTCGGTGACCCAGCCGAACCTGCCCATATGAAGCTGTGCGATCCAGGAAAGAAATGATCCGCCAAACAGGTGGATACGTGGAGTGAAGACCGCGGGAAAGCAGAAGTAGATACCCGAAATTCCCCAGACCATCACAAAGAACCAGCACCAAAAGCCGATGGCACTGTGCAAGTCCCAATTCACCCGCGGCCAGTTCGTGTTCCAGTTGATCGTGAGTGCTGCGCCGCCAGTTCTTGATTCCCGGCCACCAGAGAACGGCTCCAGTTACGGAAAGTAAAGTAATCAAGCAGGAGCCAACGCCGTTCACGAGACGCCCGGTCTGCCCGGCCAGAAGATTGTCATGTAAATCGACGAGCCATTCGACCACGCGCTGAATCATCGAATGAGGATCGCCCAGATCCGCGCCCGTGTAAGGATCGAACAGCCGCTCGATTCGTTTGTGATCGCGCTCCAATACGACATCGTCCGGCTCGTCTGGGGTTTGGGCCTCCCGTATGTTATCCACTTCGAAGGTTGGATAGGCCCGCTGCGCCTGCTGGGTCAGTTCCTCCGCACTCATTCGTCGCCTGGACTCGGCGACAACCACTCGTTTGAGCGAGGAGTTGCTCATCAGCTCCCGGCGGTAAATAATCGCGCTGCCGGAGATACTGATGACCAGGACGTAAAGGCCAATCCCCAGGCCCACCCAGAGGTGGACCTGGAAAAATGCCCTGCGAATCCACAAATCCTGGGGGTGTTTAACCCATTCCTGCCACGGCGTCATTTTCCGTCCGGTGACTCGAGCCCGCGTACCAATACGTACGCGAGGTAGCCTGGAAGTATAAGCTGCCCGGAGGCATGCGAGGTCGTACCGGAGAGCGTGGGTGGTGACCGAAGGGCCAGCGATCGCGAGTGAACTCTGCGACCAAAGCGCAGGCCAAGTCATCCAATCGCGAACGGCATACGAGGAGTCCAAAGATGCAGATTGGCGTCGACAGTTTCGCAGCCGCTATCTCCGATCCGGCGACGGGCGCGACGCTCCGCCCGGTGGAGCGCATGCAGCATCTGCTGGAAGAGATGGAACTTGCCGACCGCGTTGGCCTCGACGTCTTCGGCATTGGAGAGCATCACCGCGCCGAGTTCCTGGATTCCGCACCGACCGTGATTCTGGCCGCGGCTGCCGCGCGAACGAAAAACATTCGCCTTACGAGCGCCGTCACAGTGCTCAGCGCAGCCGACCCGGTTCGTGTCTTCCAGGAATTCGCCACTCTGGACCTTATCTCGCACGGCCGCGCTGAAATCGTCGCGGGCCGAGGCTCCTTCGTGGAGTCCTATCCGCTCTTCGGCCTGCGTCTGGAAGATTACGATTCGCTTTTCTCTGAAAAGCTCGATCTGCTGCTCAATATCCGCGAAAACACGCACGTCCACTGGTCCGGCAAGCACCGCGCGCCGCTCACCGGACAGGCCGTCTACCCTCGCCCGCTGCAAAATCCGCTGCCTATCTGGGTCGGCGTGGGAGGCACGCCGGCATCTTTTGCACGTGCCGGTACGCTGGGTCTTCCCCTCATGGTCGCGATCATCGGCGGCGAACCGAGACGGTTCCGCCCGCTGATCGAGCTTTACCGCGAGGCAGGCCGCCGCGCCGGCCACCCAGCCGAGAAACTCATCGTGGGTCTTCACTCCATCGGTTTCTTGGGAGACACCACCGAGGAGGCCGCGAACGTTTTCTACCCCGGGTACGCACACACGTTTACAGAGATCGGCAAAGAACGCGGCTGGCCACCGACTACGCGGGCGCAGTTCGACGCCGTGCGCGGACCTACCGGCGCGCTTTTGATCGGCGACGCGGAAACGGTCGCGGAAAAAATACTGTATGTGAATGAAGCCCTCGGCGGCATCTCTCGGATCACGTTCCAAATGGGTGTCTCGACGCTGCCGCATCAGAAGATGTTGCGAGCCATCGAAATTCTGGGAACTCGGGTCGCGCCCATGGTGCGCAAAGAACTCGCCGCAACCCCCGCGCGCGCGTGATACGGATACCGGCTCCCAGCCAACTCCGGCAGGCAAGACTTTCCCTGTGACAATTGAGCGGGCTGAGATGCGGGGCGCGAAATTCAGGCGCAGCGGAGCGTGAGGAGCGAGATTTCCGGGGGGACGCCGAGGCGCACGGGCGCCCCTATAGTTCCCAAACCGCGGTTCACATAGACCACCGCCGCCGGGGCGGCGGGCGCGACACTCCACGCCTCTTTGTCATCCATTGCGCTGGCGGATCCGAGCGGCCGCCGATACAAGCCGGCTACATAGGAAGTGAGGAACCGGGCCGGGCTGAATCGCCGGTCCAAAATCTCCACCCGGACCTGGCCGCCATGAGTGTGGCCGGTGAGCATCAACTCGATGCCGAGTTCTGCCGCGCGCGGGAAGGAGTTCGGATTGTGGGAGAGAAGAATGTTGGGGATGTCGCGACGCACGAGCGACGCGGTGTCCGCGAGCAGGGTGAGCCGGCGACCCTGGCGATCGCGGCTGAGCTGGTAATCGACGCCAATCAGATTGAATTTTCCGCCGCGCCAGCTTATCTCCGCGTTCTCCTGACGTAGCAGCTTCATGCCGTGGCCCGCGAATAGATTGGCTGCTTCTTCCTCGGCTTCGGCATAGATTTCATGATTTCCGTTGCAGCCCCAAACGCCCAGCGGCGCGTGCAGCCGGGCCAGTTCGGAGATGCAGATTTCGAGCGGATCGCCCGGACCGGTGATGAAGTCTCCGGTTACGACGGAAAGGTCCGGCTGGAGGTCATTCGCCATGCCCACGGCGCGGCGAACTTCGACAGCGTTCATGTAACTGCCGATGTGGATGTCGCTGAGCTGTGCGATGCGTAATCCTTCAAGTTCCCGCGGCAATCCATTGATTGGCAGGTCGATCT
Source organism: uncultured Acidobacteriota bacterium (assembly GCA_963810155.1). Taxonomy (GTDB): domain Bacteria; phylum Acidobacteriota; class Terriglobia; order Acidiferrales; family UBA7541; genus Palsa-189. The sequence continues at coordinate 358,276 of CAWEMN010000024.1, read as the reverse complement.
GATTGATGCGATAGTCGTGCCGGCCGATGAGGAAGCCGTAAGCGCCTGCTCCGAAGGGGATGGCTCCGGCAAATGCGGTGGCCGCCTTTATAAAGCGACGGCGGTTGAGGCGAACATCGTCCCGCAGGTTCAGCGACAAGTGACTTGGCGAATGTGAGGCTGATGCTGCGGCGCCAGGAGTTGGGGCAAGCAGACGGTGAGCGCGCCGCCATATCCAGCCGATACCCGCAAGGAGACGCAGCACAAACCAGGAGACGAACGCGGTCGTAATCCAAAGACCGACGACGCCAATCAATCCGTAAAAGCGCCAGACCAGATCCCGGCGGCCCGAAAAGAACGTTGCCATCAGCGCCACCGCGATCAGGCCGAATCCGGCGATGGTCAGCCCGCGCACGATCCGACCGAGGACCCGGGAGTTTAGTCGACCTGCGAATCCCCAAAGGCGGAGGAACCAATAGCGCTGCGGCCAAAGCAAGAGCAGCAACAGGGGAACGGCGACAATGAGGCGCATAAGGCTAAAGGCGTTCAATGGGCGTTACCGTAACCTTTCGATTTTAGCATGTGGCAGGGGCAGGGTTTGGGCATAGCGGATTCGTGTGTCGTCGCTACAAAAGCATGAGCCGCCTGGAAGGAAGCGCTACGAAACGGCGGCGGCGCCGCCGGTTCCATCGCCGATGTGAGCAAGAAGCTCGGCGAGCTTTTGCGGATCGTTAACCGGAGGGAAGCAAGTGCCACCCACGCACACAAAGGCCTGCGGTTTTTCAGCATGGAGCTCCGGCAGTATCTCTCGCAGAGAGCGGGGCAAGGCTTCAAAGTTCAGTTCCGGAGCAACACGCAGCACGGCTTTGCCAAACCGATAAAAGAGGGAAGCGGTTCGCTCCAGTTGCAGGGCGGCTTCGTCTTCGCGGGCTCCGGTGATCACAATTTGTACCGGATGGCGGGCGTGGAGCACCGTCGCGAGGCCATAGGTTGCCGCGAACATTCCGTAGCGGGAAACGATACCTGAAAATGCCTCCAGGGCTATGTGCGCCTGTTCGCGATACTCTTTCTTGCCGGTGTACTCGTATAAGCGGTCGAGAACCATGATGGCCACGGCATTCCCGGCGGGCGTGGGTGAATCCTGAATCGGCTTGCGGCGTACGTCGAAGCCTCCGAGCGGCGCCGCATCCGAGGCCCGGTCAAAAAATCCGCCGTCTTCGTTGTCAGCATATTTCTCAAGAACCAGCCGGATGGATTGTTCGGCGATATCGAAGTAGCGCGTGTCGAGGGTCGCTTCGAAACCGTCGAGCAATGCAGCGGCGGCGAACACCTGATCGTCGAGCGTGCCCTCCAAGCGATCACCACCCAGCCGATGCGAAAAGCCGCGGCGTTGGTCCCAGCCTTCCGCGATCAGACGATCGAGCGTACCGAGCGCAAAAATGCGGCAGCCGTAGGCCTGTTCGCCACCCAGCACCTGAGCGGCCTCGAGATAGGCGGAGATGAACATTGCGTTCCAACCCGTGTAGATCGTGGTGTCCACGTAGGGTGTGGGCCGCTGATTACGAGCCGCAAGCAGTGCGGCGCGAGCGCTTTCGAGTTTTGTCCTCACTTCGTCCGCGGACGTGCCCAGCGCCTCGGCAATCGCCTCAGGTTCGCGCGCGACCCAGAGCACATTTTTTGCGGGGTTATGGTGCATTTCGCCGCGAGGCCCGACGTCATAGTAAAGCTCGATCACGCGGGCGAGCTCCGGACTCAGGACGGCACGCACCTCTTCGAGGGTCCAAGTGAAGTAATCGCCGTCGTCGTCGAGCGAGATATCCGCATCCTGGCTGGCGTAGAAACCGCCATGCTCGCGGTCGGAGAGTACGGTGTCGACCCAGCGGATGATGCCCAGCGCCGTTTCGCGGAAGAGGGGATTGCGGGTGGCGCCGTAGCCATGCAGGTAGTTCTTGAGGAGTTCGGAATTATCGTAAGACATTTTTTCGAAGTGCGGCACGAGCCAGCGCTCATCCACCGAATAGCGATGGAACCCGCCGCCAAGTTGATCGTAGACGCCTCCGCGAGCCATTTTTTCGAGCGTGGTTTGCGCGGCGAGCAGTAATTGAGGGTCGCGCGCGGCCTGGTAGCGTTCGAGAAGCAAGTCAATGGTGGCGGAATGCGGGAATTTGGGGCCGCTGCCGAAGCCGCCATGGTGGGCGTCGAAATGCTGCAGGATCGAGCCGGTGAGCTCGTCGATGAGGCGGGGCGTCCAGCTGCCCGGCGCGCCCGCGAACCTTTCCGCATTCTGCACCGCGCCGAGCAAGGCTCCCGCGGCTTTCTCCACTTCATCGCGCCGGGAACGAAAAACCTCGGCGATACTCTCGAGCACACGGCGAAAGCTGGGCCGGCCACCGGCTTCCTGAGGAGGGAAGTAGGTGCCGCCAAAAAAAGGGCGCCCGTCTGAAAGTAAAAACCCGGTGAGCGGCCACCCTCCCTGGCCAGAGACTGCGCTGATGGCTGTTTGATAACGCGCGTCCACATCGGGACGCTCGTCACGATCGACCTTCACGGGGATGAAGTGCTTATTGATGAGAGCGGCGAGATTTGCATCTTCATAGCTTTCGCGGTCGATTACGTGACACCAGTGGCACCATACCGCACCGATATCGAGCAGGATGGGCTTGTCTTCGGCGCGAGCGCGCGCAAAGGCCTCGTCGCCCCATTCGTACCAGTCCACAGGCTGGTGGGCGGCGGAACGGAGATAGGGACTCGCGGAATTCGCAAGACGATTGGCTTGTTCAGCGCTCAAGTTGGGGCCTCATTGTATCGGGTTGTCAGGACCCGTATCTCCCGGCTCGATGGGTTTGCGACCGGCGAAGCCCTCATTCTGGCGATGCCAGAAGCGGATACGCTCTTCTCCAAGACGCCAGCATAGATAGACCTCTTCATTATTGATGATGGCGGGGAAATCCAGGAGCCCGGCATCGAGGTCCTTTACCACGCATCCGGTTGCCTGAATGCGCTCGAGCGCGGTTTTCAGAGATTCAGCCAGGTTGTCGTGTTCAAAACGGAGCTGCGCCGTTTCTTCGTAAGGTACCAGGGAGCCGCCGACCCATTGGATTCGGGCGGAGATGGCCCCCAATTCTTCCACGAGCGGGGCGAGCTTTTTGCGCAGCTCGATGGCCTCGATCAGCACCGGTTCGATCTCGCGCCGGGTGCGTTCGGCCTCGGTGAGCGTAAATAATCTGGGTTCCTGCTCGTTCTGTTCGTTGTCTTGGTTTCCCATGGTTGCCGCTTGGGGCCGCTCGCCGCGGAAGCGTCGAAGAAAAGCCAGGGTCTCCCGCATTCCGAACCCGGCTATTTTCGCCTACACCGAAGTACATTGCCAGCATCGAAATCTATATGCGTTGGAAACGGAGACAAAAAGGGTGGCGTCCCGCCCTGCATTCGGTCCCAAAGTCCCGCATTTTTCACAGCATAGTCATACTTTCGATGCGCCCCATCGCATCTTTGCTCGCCCTTTTGGCCCCAACACAGTTAAGCTGAGTTTCCCGAAAGAGGTGTGCCTAGTGACATTGAAGGGTCCGGTAAGCGACAACGTGGCTGACGCGCAGGGTGCGGAAGAGATCCGCCGCCCTGACGATGCCGGCCAGGTTCTGACGTTTGGTGAAATTGACAATCTGACGGCGGAGAGCGGCAGGCCGGCGGAAACGCTGATGAACCTGGTGGCGCTAATCGCCAAGCGATTCCATACGGACGTCTGTTCGGCTTATCTTCTGGAGCCTGACCGCGCCAACCTGGTTTTAGCCGCAACGCTGGGACTGCGTCCCAACTGCGTGGGTAATCTTCGGATGGCCCTGCATGAAGGGCTTGCGGGCCTGGTGGCGGAGCAAGTTCGGCCTGTCGCGGTGGAACAGGTGAAGAATCATCCGCGCTTCAAATACTTCAGTGAGGCTGGCGAAGAGCCCTATCAGTCGTTTCTGGGTGTTCCGCTGATCGACCGGGGCGTGCTGCAAGGCGTTCTTGTCGTTCAAACGATCGAGCCGCGCGTTTTTCGGGAAGATGAGATCCACATGCTGGCGCAAGCTGCCGCGCAAGTCGCGCCGATTGTAAGCGAGGCGCGCACGCTGGATCGGTTTATCGCCCCGGCGCAAGAGCGGCTGTGGGCGCTGGCGCGCAATTTATGGTGGAGTTGGGACCACGATTCGACAGGCTTATTGCGCGAACTGGACCCTGCGCGCTGGTGGCAGCTCAATCAAAATCCCATCTCGTTGCTGACGGAGATTCCATTTTCGGGAATCGAGAGGCGATCGCGGGAGATGGTGCTGCACAGCCGCATCAATTATGCCTATCGCCGGCAACGCGAGTACCTGGAGGCGGACCGCACCTGGGGCGCGCGGCACGCGGGCGTCTTGCGGCCTCGCCCGGTGGCTTATTTTTCAGCCGAATTTGGATTGCATGAATCCCTGCCGATCTATTCAGGGGGATTGGGCGTACTTGCCGGGGACCACATCAAGAGCGCGTCCGATCTCGGTATTCCCCTGGTTGGGCTCGGTCTGTTTTACGGCCAAGGATATTTCCGGCAGCGCCTGGATCGCAGCGGCTGGCAGCGAGAAGAGTACTTTCCGACCGATATCAATCACCTTCCCATGGAAGCGGCCATCGGGCGCAAGGGCGAAGGTGTGATGGTTCAGATCGAGACGCGAAGCGGCACCATCCGGGTGAAGGTGTGGCGCGTGAAGGTGGGGCGCTGCGACCTTTTCCTGCTGGATTCCAACGTCGAGGGAAACGCGCCAGAGGATCGGGAGTTGACCTCCCGGCTGTACGGGGGAGATCGGCGCACTCGAATCCGGCAAGAGTTATTGCTGGGCGTCGGGGGTTTCCGCGCGCTGCGTGCGATGGGCATTACCCCCAGCGTTTTGCACTTGAATGAGGGGCATAGCGCGTTTGCGATCCTGGAAGCAATTCGAGGACGGATGGAGGATGAAGGATTAGATTTCACTACCGCGGCGGCGCGCGTTTCGCGTGAGGTGGTTTTCACCACGCACACGCCGGTGCCGGCAGGTCACGACCGCTTTCCCGCCGACCTGATCGAAGAGCACCTTGGGCCGCTCGGCGAGTCGCTGACACTGTCGCACCAAAGGCTGATGGAATTCGGACGCGAGAACCCCGGCGACGCCGGTGAGGAATTTTGCATGACCGTGCTCGGTTTGCGATTCGCGCGGCGGGCGAATGCCGTGTCGAGTCTGCACGGGGAAGTTTCGCGGTCCATGTGGAAGGGGCTTTTTCGCGGCAAGCCGGAAGAGGAGATCCCCATCGGGCATATCACCAATGGGGTGCACGTGCCGTCGTGGCTGGCGCCACAGATGTTTCGCCTGTACGACCGCCACCTGGGCAGCGGCTGGCAGGAGCACAGCAGCAAACACAGCTTCTGGGACAAGATCGAGACGATCGACGATGCCGAACTCTGGGAGACGCACCTGAGCTTGAAGTCGCGGCTGCTCGAGTTCGTTCGGCTGCGCGTCGTGGAGCAGGCGGAGAGGCGAACGGAGCCGCGGGACGTCCTGCAGAGACTCAGCCGGGTACTGAGTCCGGATGCGCTGACCATCGGATTTGCACGCCGCTTTGCCACCTATAAGCGGGCCAACCTGATTATTGCCGATATCGAAAGACTCGCCTCCATGGTGAACGATCCGAAACGGCCGGTGCAGTTTGTCTTCGCCGGCAAGGCGCACCCGCGCGACGATCCCGGCAAGCGCGTGCTGCAACAGATCGCGGAATTGATGCGCAATGCGAACTTCGGCGACAAGTTCGTTTTCGTCGAGGACTACGACATCAACGTTGGACGCCATTTCGTCCAGGGGGTCGACGTCTGGCTGAATAATCCCCGGCGGCCCTTTGAGGCCTCCGGGACCAGCGGCCAAAAAGTGGTCTTGAACGGAGGACTGAACCTCTCGGTGCTGGATGGCTGGTGGGCGGAAGCCTATGACGGTCTGAACGGGTTCGCCATCGGCACCGGCAGGACGAACTCAAACCCAGGTTTGCATGACGCACGCGACGGAGAGGACCTTTATCGCGTGCTTCGCGAAGAGGTCATCCCGCTTTACTACCAGCGTGACCGCGACGGATTGCCGCTCGGCTGGGTCAAGCGGATGAAACGAGCCATCCGAACGCTCGGCTGGCGCTTCAATGCCGATCGCATGGTCATGGACTATACGCTCAAATGTTACGTTCCGGCCGCCGGAGGAACGTCCAGCGATATGCGTATGGTGCCTTGAAACTGGCGTAGAAAATGTCTTAGCCCCGAGTCGGGGTACCCTCAGGAAACAGGGTACCCCTCATACGTACGAGGTTGGCAATTGCCTCAGCGGCGGTCGTCGTCGTGGCGTTGGCCGTCCCGGTAGCGGTCGTAGTCCTTATCTCGGTCGTGATTCCAATCCGCATGGCGCTTGCCGCACCATGACCGAGCCGCGTCAAGCCGTTTCAAATCATCGGCAACCTGACGGCTGTGCTCACCGCGCCGCGCCGCATCGCGGTCGACGTCGGACTGAGCTTTCGCGACGCGATCGCGACACGCGTCGTCGTCTCTCCTGTCGGCACGGGCGGGAACTGCGCCGCCGGCCAGGAGCAAACCCCCAGCCACCGCCCCCGTCAAAAGCGCACGGGAAAGAAAGTTCTTATGCACCATCGAAGCCTCCTCAATTGGAAGGGCGGTCATGCAGGATCTGCTCCGCCCGTTCCTCGCCTATGAGATGCTCCCAGAAATGGCTTCGAGCCTGTGCACGATAGGGTTCCTGCGCCAGGCCACGGGAGTGAAGCTTGGGGACCCGAGACATTTTTTGCGGGCGCGTGTATGCTGACATTTGTTTGCGCCGGGGAGGTCTTATGAGGCGGATCTTGGTTGGGTGCCTGGTTCTCTTCACGGCTCTGGTCTATGTCAGAACCCAGGCTCAACAGCAATCGCCGGCGGATTCCCAGTTCGTAAAACTGGCAGACCGATATTTCGACGAATATTACTTTCCCTTTAATCCGTCTACGGGAACCTCCGACGGATTTCATCAATACGACACTCAGTTGGAAGATTATTCAAGGCCGGGTATCGAGCGACAGGTCACGGTCCTCAAGAGCTTTGAGCAGCAGGTTGCGCAAACCGATCCTGCCAAGCTCTCTCCCGGCCAAGGCACGGACCTTCAGCTCGTGCTGGGAGATATCCGCAGCCGCCTGCTGACTCTCGAAAATATCCGCCCGTGGGAGAAGAATCCGGACTTTTATTCCTCGGGGATCACACAGTCCATTTTCGCGATCATGGAGCGCAGTTTTGCTCCAGCCGATCAGCGGCTGAAGTCCGCGATCGCCAGGGAAAAGCTGATCCCCGCCGTTTTTGAAGCCGCGCGCCAGAATCTGAAAAATCCTCCTCCCGTTTACGTCGATGTGGCGCTCCAGCAGCTTCCGGGAATGGTCCGTTTTTTCGAGAACGATGTCCCGGCGGCTTTCAAGGACGTCAAGGATCCGGCCTTGATGACCGAATTCCGCGCAGCCAATCAAAAAGTCATCGATTCCCTGAAACAATACCAGGGCTTCATCGAGAAGGAACTTAAGCCCAAGGCCCACGGCGACTTTCGCCTGGGTGCAGAAAATTATCGCAAGAAGCTGTTGTATGACGAAGATACCGACATCCCGCTCGAACGCCTGCTGGAGATCGGGATGGCCAATCTGCGCCAAAACCAGCAGGCTTTCAATGATGTAGCGAAGCAAATCGATCCGAGCAAGACGCCGCGGCAAATTCTGGAAGAAGCCGAAAAGGATCATCCGGCACCGGCCGCGCTTTTACAGACTTTTCGCGACACTCTCGGCGGCCTGCGCTCTTATGTGGAGCAGCATCATATTGTGCGGGTTCCTTCCCAGGTCTTCCCGATCGTCGAGGAAACTCCTCCCTTTATGCGCGCCCTGACGTTTGCTTCGATGGACACGCCGGGGCCCTTTGAAAGCGTGGCCAAGGAGGCGTACTTCAACGTAACCCTGCCGGAAGCCGCGTGGACCCCGAAGCAAGTGGAAGAGCATATGGAAGGTTTTAATCGGGGGACGGTGATCTCCACGGCGGTGCACGAAGTCTACCCGGGCCACTACGTTCAGTTCTTATGGTTGTTTTCCGCGCCGTCCAAGGTGCGCAAGCTGCTTGGCTGCAGTTCAAACGCAGAGGGCTGGGCGCACTATTCCGAGCAAATGATGTTGGACGAAGGATTCGGGCGCACGCCCGGCACCGATCTGGCGCACGATAGCAAATTCCTCCGTTTGCGCCTGGGCCAGTTACAGGACGCCCTGCTGCGCAACGCGCGCTACATTGTAGGCATCCAGATGCACACCGGAAACATGAGCATCGATCAAGGCGTGGAGTTCTTTGAAAAAGAGGGTTATCAGACGCACGCCAATGCGCTCGTGGAAACGAAGCGGGGAACATCCGACCCGACCTATTTATATTACACGCTCGGGAAGCTAGAGATTTTGAAGCTGCGCGAAGACTACAAAAGAAAAATGGGCCCCAAATTCTCACTGGAAGATTTTCACAATCAGTTTTTGCAACAAGGCTACCCGCCGGTCAAGCTGATCCGGCGCGCCATGCTGGGAGACGATTCACCGGTGCTATGAGGAAGTTTCGAAATACATTCGTGAGCCTATCGCAATGGCCAGACTGATCGCACATTGGGTCTTAAGCGCGCTGTGCATACTTTTAGTGGCTCGATTTGTGCCCGGAATCGTGGTGCAGGGATTTGGCACAGCGTTGCTCGCGGCCGTGATTATCGGTTTTGTGAACGGCACCATCGGACTGCTCCTTAAGATCGCGACGTTTCCGCTGACCGTACTCACGTTTGGAATCTTCTGGATCGTCATCAATGCGCTGATGCTGAAGTTCGCGTCCCTGTTTGTTCCCGGTTTTTACGTTCAGGGCTTCGCCCCGGCGTTCTGGGGCGCGATCGTCCTGAGCCTGCTGAATATTGCCATCCGGCAACTACTCCGCCCTCGGGAAATCCACGCCTGACTCTTCCTTGAAGATATTCTGGGAAGCTATTCTGGCCGCGCGGAAAGCGAGGCGAGAAAGTTGCCAAGCGGAAGCGGAAAAACGGCTGAGTCTATAAATCGCGGTGTTGAAAATGGTAGACGGCCACGGCCAGAATGACCAGGAGATAGAATCCGGCATATCCCACCATTGTCCCACTGGGTACCGAAACGTTTGCAAATGGTGAAAACTGCAACGCTCCGGCCAGGGGCGGTTGCATCAGAAAAGCCGCGCGGCGCCAGATGGCTTCGGTGGGCATGACCAGGCTCGAGACCACGCCCAATCTCACCAGGCCCGATCCCTCGGCAAATCCGCTCATCTGCTCCAGCCATCCGCCGAGAAAAGCCAGCCCGTGGAGGCCGAGGACGATTACGCCGTTCGTGAGCGTGGAAAACCACGTGCCCAGCAAGAAAGTCGCCGTCAACGCCAGCAGGCATTCCAGGAAGACGAGCATCGCGCCGCGAACCGGATTTTGCAGCATGACGCCGCCGATCCAGTAGCCCGCCGCCAGCGTCCCGCCAAACATCAGGCCGACATAAATTGCCAGCATAGCGACGAATCCCGCCCATTTGCCGATGAGGACGTGCCATCGGGCAACCGGTTTCGTGGCGATCGCCTGGATCGTGCCGGACGCAATCTCTCCCGAAATCGTGTCCACCGACGTGAGGATGGTCATCACCACGGCCAGGAGATCCACGGTGTAAAGTCCGACCATGACCGTGGCGCTCAGGATCTGGTAGCGGAGAAAAGGCGACATATTGCTGTTTCGAAAATCCGCCATCTGGTAGTGCAGGCCGGCGCCAAATACGATTAGAAAGCCAATTCCTACGGCGCCCGCGGTCCATAAGATTTTTTTCCGCGCGGCTTCGCGAAACGTGATCGAGGCGATAATCCAGACAGGATTCACAGGCCGCGATCCTCGCCTACAATTTCCATGAACAGATCCTCCAGCGAAACGCGCTGCGGAGTGAATTCGAAAGGCTCGCAGCCGGATTGCACGAGATAGCGGAGGATTTCCGGAAGCGTTTCGCGCGACGCAGCCGTGAGCGTAACGCCGTCGCTATCCAGGGGTTTGCACTGAGCCCATTGCGAGAGCCCGGCGATGGCTTGTGGAGTGAGCTTACGCGCGCGCACGGCTACGCGAACGCGTTCTTGCTCGGGCCCGTGAAGATCGCGCGTGGTGACGATCTCGCCGTCACGAATGAAAGCGACCTGATCACAGGTAACTTCGATTTCGCTCAGGATATGTGAATTCAGGAAGACTGTGGCCCCGCGGTCGCGCTGCGCGCGGATGATATCGCGCACCAGTCGCCGTCCCATCGGGTCGAGCCCCGAGGTGGGCTCATCCAGGAAGATAACCTCAGGCTCATGGATGAGCGCCTGTGCCAAGCCGATGCGCTGCAGCATCCCCTTGGAAAATCCCTGCAAGCGTTTGGTGCGGTGCGGAGCCAGCCCCACGAGATCGAGAAGATAGGGCACGCGCTCATGCAGCCGGGCGGTATCCATGCCGGAGAGGCGGCCGTGAAATTCGAGAAGCTCTGTCGCGGTGAGCCATTGATAGAAACGAAAATCTTCAGGAAGAAATCCAATTTTGCGGCGGACCTCCACGTCCCCGGAAGGCTCCCCGAGGACGAAGGCCTCGCCGCCGCTCGGATTCACCAGTCCGAGCAGCATCTTGATGGACGTGCTCTTGCCTGCACCGTTGGGGCCGAGAAACCCAAAAATTTCGCCGCGGCGTACGCTCAGCGACAAATTCCGCACGGCGACCTTGTCGCCAAAGGCTTTGCGCAGGTTCCGCGTCTCAATGGCCAAGCTATTCGGCAGATTCAGGGAGTCCTCGAGGGGTGGCGACAGTCACTTTAGCGAGTCTGCCAGATTGACGGCATCGCTGGAGTCGCCAAAGCCCGTCAGCAGATAGCCTTTTCCATCTTTGGCCCAGATGAGAGCGTATCCGGGCCCACGCCTGCCGGCCATGCTCAAAAGGGTCCCCCTGGCGCCCGAAATTTTCACCGCTTCGTAGGAGCGAAGAAAGCGTGGCACGGCCATCACCAGCGTGGATTGCCAATTGACCGCCTGCAAAAAGTCGTGAACCTGGCTGGCATTCATTCCTGCCACTTCGAGGCCGATCTCCGCCAATTTCTGGAAATCGACTCCGGGCGGAACATTCACAATCGGGTTCGGCCCTTCTCTCAAGCGCACGCAATCGCTGTATTCGGTCGAGGAGGGGGTCGGGCCGCTGATGTTGTTTGCGAGGGCCTGGGTGGCGTTGGCCGGAGTTGGGCAGTGCCCGTACTGTATTTCCACGGCCCTGGGAATCTCGACGTTAACGGGCGCGCCATCGAGCGTTTGCGGAACCGAAATTTCCGGATGTCCCGCCTGATTGAATACGGTTTGCAAGCGAGCGCGGTTCACCGTCATGCCGAGCGCATGGCGTCCGGTGACTACGAACTTCGGCGGGTCCTTTCGGCTCGAAAGCAGGGCAACGTCAAAGCCGCTCAACTGCCCGGCGGCGGTGGCATCCGCGGCAGCCTGGTCCGGTTCATTGACGCCGACGACCACTTCATCCGAAATCATCTGCGCGATCATCTGGTGCAGAGCCGGATTCGCGTTAGGATCGGTGAATGCCGACAGATTTACGTTGACGGCCTGAACCTTTTGCATGCGCAGGGAGCTGAAAAAGCGTCCCGCAAGGTCTCGCCCCGCCGGGACGCTGGCCACGGCCACGATCGCGACGAACACGATCGCTACGGGCAGAACTCTCCGCCAGGTCGCCTTCGAATGTGGTTCCGTCATCTGATACTCCTTCCGATTCGAAGTTGCAGCTTACGGCAGTTCGAAACGGGCCATCGCTTGTTATCTTCACTTCGCGAGATGCGTCGGATCGAAGCTTGTCTGGCCGAAGTTTGTCTAGCCGAAGCTGAAGTCGAGATTAAAAATGTCGCCTCGGCGTTGCCCGGCAAGCATCCGGCCATTTCGTTCGTTTTGCCTGAGTTCGTGGATCTCCGACACACTAAGCCCCGTGCGCATATTATGCGCCTTCCATCGCAAGGAGGCACGTGCAGCTTGCCTCGAGGCGTTAAGGAACTCTCGGCCAGGAGGGCGCAGACCTCAGCAGCGGAAAGCCCAACCTTTACGTAGGCCTAGGCCGCTTTTCTGCTTCCATGGAGGGAAGCACTTCTGTTTGGGATCGTCTAGTGTTGATCTTCTAGTGTTGATCTTCAGGTACGACGCAATCGGCGACGCACTTCGAGGCCATCATCTCAATTTCCGCTTTTTTGTGAGGGACCTTCGAGGTGGATTCCGGAACAACGACGAGCGATTGGGGCCCGTCGCTCAGATTGAAGTTGCATTGGAATTGCAAAGACTGAACGCCGCGCTGTTGGCAATTGCCGTTCTCGAGGGCCGACTCGAGCATATCGGCTCTCGCGTGCATCTGGTTGGCAACTTGTGAAGGCACCATGGCGACCACCATGGGAACGGGCGACTTGATTTTTATGCTCACCTGCTGGCCGTCACGCTCCGGCGTGAAGCCGCCATAAACCTTCAGGAAGGAGCTGAGTTCGTACTTTTCCTTGACCTGGTCGATCCACTCAAATTGCGGCTGCACACAGTTCTGCACGCAGTCCCAGCGGTAGTATTGGATGTGAACGTCATTGGGCGAGACGAAACGACGAGGAGTCGAGGCCTGGCTCTTCAATACCGTGCGCGATCCCGATGCCCATTACCCGCTCTACCTTATTAGCAGGGTCCACGACGCCATTATTGGGGTCCAGAACCGCCCCAATGCCCGTAAAAACCGCATGATCGGGAGTGGTCCGCTCGTCCTGGACGATCAGCGTCATGGTTTCCGCGGGAAGCATGCAGGTGTAGGTGGTATCGACGATGTGGTCTCGCGGGCAAATTTGACGGACTCCGGCGATCTGTTCGGGATGCTGCAAGGCCTGAGTCCACTCCCCCGCATCGACCATAAAGATCGTGACGGGCTGTTGCGCCTTGATATCGACGTGAAGGTTTCCGCCATTCGGCCCGGGGTGGTAGGTGCGCCCGGAATGATAGTTTGCCGGATCCAGCCGCACGCTCTCATCATTGGCCGGCTGCCACTCGAAGACTCTTTGCTGGCCAAAGGATGGCGCGGCAACCGTACAAATCGCCAGAAACGCAAGAATGCCCGGCATTTTGAGTGTTTTCATGGTGTCTCCATTTCAGCGCTGTCGGCGTTTCGGTGCAAGTTTCCGCTCAGAAGCTGTCACCCGGGAGTTACCGTGGCCAAGTGGGCACATGACAGGCGCGCAATCAGGCGGGAACCGTGCCGCCATTGGCAGGAGCCAGCGCGCGAGGGCCGAGGACCTGCTGAATCTTGTTCAGCAGTTCATCACGTGTGAATGGCTTTGAGACCAAGACGGCGTCGGGATCGATCAGACCCCGGCTCACGAACCCGCTATAACCAGACATGAACAGCACCTTGGCTTCGGGGTGCAACGAGACGATTTTCTCGGCTACGACCGGTCCGTTCATCCCGGGCATGATCATGTCCGTCAACAGGAGGTGGATCGGGCCGTTGCATTGCTGCGCCAAGGTCATGGCTTCATCGCCATCGCCGGCTTCGAGCACGGTGTAGCCGCTCTTTTGCAACAACGTGCAGGTAAAGGTTCTGAGCGAGACCTCGTCTTCCACTACTAATACCGTCTCCGATCCTTGATGTGGATGGCCGCTATCCTGAACGCGGGCCGACCGAGACTGCGCCAGAACGCGGGGCAAATATACTTTGAATGTCGTGCCGACCCCGGGTTCGCTATACACCCAGATGTATCCCCCGCTCTGTTTGACGACGCCATACACCGTGGCCAACCCCAGGCCTGTCCCTTTTCCCTGAGCCTTGGTGGTGAAGAAAGGTTCAAAAATACGTGCCTGGGTGTCGGCGTCCATGCCCACGCCCGTATCGGACATGGTCAGCAAAACGTACTCGCCCGGCACCATCGGCGTGCGCCGCTGCGGCCCTTCTTCCTCGAGCTTCACGTTGCGCGTCTCGATCATCAGCTTGCCGCCTTGCGGCATGGCGTCGCGCGCGTTCACGGCCAGGTTCATGATCACCTGTTCAATCTGTCCCTGATCGCCCTTGATCGAGTGCAGCTCCGACTGCAGCTTGGTTTGCATCTCGATATCTTCGCCGATAAGACGAAGCAGCATCTGAGCCATATCGGAAATGATGGCATTCAGGTTGAGCATTTTCGGGTGCAGCACCTGCTGGCGGCTGAATGCCAGGAGCTGCCGGGTCAGCGCGCTGGCCCGTTCGCCGGCTTTGCGGATCTGCTCCACCTGGCCGCGCACCGCACTGGCCGGGTCGATCTGATCCAACGCCAGTTCGCTGTAGCCGATGATGACGCCGAGCAGATTGTTGAAGTCGTGGGCCACGCCGCCGGCCAGACGGCCGATCGCTTCCATTTTTTGAGCTTGCCGGAGCTGGTCTTCGAGGCTGCGTTGTTTGGTGATGTCCTGCACCATCAGATCAAAATGACCAATGTCGCCGGCTTCATTCTTCACGATGTGGGCGCTGTAGCGCACCATGATCGAGGCGCCGTCCTTGCGCTTCCATTCGAGCTCGATGTCTTTGGCGTAGTCTGTGGCGCCAAACTGTTCGATCACTCGCGTCCGATCCGCCGGATGGCGGTAGACGTCCGTGGCCATATTCAAGCTGAGAAGCTCGGCTTCCGAGTTGTACCCAAGCATTTTCACGGCCGCGGGGTTGGCGAGCAGGATGCGGCCATCCAGCAGGGTTCGCAGAGCGCCATAAGGCGAGTTTTCGATGACCGAGCGGAAATTCGCCTCGGAGCGGCGCAGCGCGGCTTCCATTTCAATCCGTTCGGTGATGTCCCTGGCAATCGCAGCGGAACCGGTAAGGCGTCCGGATCGATCTCGTACGGCGGAGACCGTCAGTGAGACGTGAACGGGCTGGCCATCCTGCCTCAAGCGCACGCTCTCCAGATGAATGACTCCGGCGCCTCTTTTAATTCGCGCCAGGGTCTCCAAGGGCTCATGCAACCGCTCCGGCGGAGCGATGATCGTAACCGGCTTGCCCACGGCCTCCGCGCGCGAGTATCCGAAGATTTTCTCCGCTCCCGCATTCCAGTCGGTGATGTTGCCGTCAAGATTGGCCGCGATGATGGAATCCTCGGAGCACTCCACAATGGCCGCCAGGCGCAGGAGGTCCTCCTCCTTGCGTCTTCTTTCCGTCACTTCGTTTTCCAGGTAGCGGATGGCGCGGGCCAATTCCTCGGTGCGCTCGGCCACTTTTCTTTCGAGATCGTCGTTCAGCTTGCGAACTTCGCGCTTGGCGCGTTCGCGTTCCTCCAGCTCCTGCACCATCTCGCGCGTAACGAACACGCCGATAGCGGTGGCCGCCAGGAACGCAATCAGGATGAGCAAGCCGGTAAGCCGCCGGGCGATCGCGTAATTTGCCTGGCTATGATCGCGGGCCTGCTGCATCTGCATTTCCTCGAATTGCGTGAAAGCGTTCCAGGCGTCATGCAGCGCATCGATTTGAGGCACGGCGTCGCTGGCCATGATGTCCCTGGCTTGCTCCACCTTGCCTGCTTTCAACAGATCGGTTATGTGGACGATGCTGTCCAGAGCGGTGACTCGCGTCTGGTCGACGGTCCGCAACAACTCTTTTTCTTTTGCCGACTCAACGCTCTTATTCAGTTTCTTTGTAATCTCCGAGACGCGGTTGACGTTACCCTCGCGCTGGGAGAGCAAAGCCGCGATCTCCTCCGGTCGCCCGTCGAGGATGGCGGCTTCGAGGAGCCGGCTGTTCCGATTTGAGTAGAAGACGGCCTGTTGCGCCAGTTGGACTTTGGCCCAGCGCCGGTAGTTGATGTCGTTGAGGTCGGCGTTGATCCGGCCCATGCGGTTGAGCCCTAACCATCCGACAACAATAAGGATGGAGACCACGAAGCAGAAGGCGATGGCGAGCTTGATGCCGATGGAAATCCTATTCATTCTTGCCTTTAGGCTTTATTGGCCTCGCCCCCGCGGTTAGAGGAATTCAAGAAACGCCGGCCGCCGCATTCTTATGTAAAACAATGACTTAGGCGCAAAATAAAAGAGCTGGGGTCAGCGTGCCTAACTGTTCCATTCTGACCCATCAATCTTTACTGGCTACGTTGACGGGGTCAATCCAACCCGGCGCTAACGTTCTCGAAAGATTAATAACGAGCCAGGGTCGCGATTACTCTTTGCGTTTTGCGCTGGGCGTTGCAGGTGTGCCGTTCTGGGCCGGAGCCCAGCCTAGCTTCGAGGGCTTCTTCCGCACGACTCTGCAAAGCGCGGCAGCCCAGACCGGTAGTTCGAGCTGGAGACTTCCATGGCCCCAGCTCGCTCCCCGGTCGCCGCAAATCTGTGATATACCGGGAGCATTGCTGCTGACCAAAATGGGCCGCAATTCGTTGCTTCATGGAGGCTGGGATGGCTGAGAAAACTCCTGACAAAGTATCCGTGCCGCGCCGCAGATTCTTGAAGACCGCCGCAGCGGGCGGGGTGGCCACGCTCGTGGCCAGCACCGGCGCCATAGCCAGTCCCCAAGCTCCGGCAACCACGCGGCTGGCCTCCGCCGCAGTAGCGCCTCGAGAAAGTGACCCGACGAGTGTGGAAGTGTTGACCGGGGAACGGCCGGGCTCGGATTTTATGGTGGACGTGATCAAGACGCTGGGAATCGAGTACGTTGCGTCGAATCCCGGTTCGAGTTTCCGTGGCCTGCACGAGTCGATCGTAAATTACGGCAATAACCAGATGCCGGAATTCATCACCTGCAATCACGAAGAGGCGGCGGTAGCCATGGCCAACGGCTACTACAAAATCGCGGGCAAGCCAATGGGAGTCCTGTTGCACAGCGACGTCGGTTTGCAGCATGCCTCGATGGCCATCTACAACTCCTATTGCGATCGAACCCCCATCTTCATGATGGCTGGAAATACGCTCGACGCGGTACAGCGGCGTCCCGGAGCCGAATGGGATCACAGCGCGCAGGACGCCGCGGCCATCGTGCGCGACTGCGTGAAATGGGACGATTTGCCGATTTCGCTCCAGCATTTTGCGGAATCCGCGGTGCGTGCTTATAAGATCTCGATGACGCCGCCGTGCATGCCGGTTTTGCTGGTTCTCGATACGGATCTGCAGGAGCGCGGGATACCCAAAGACGCCGCGCTGCACATTCCCAAACTCACGCTGGCGAGGCCGCCGCAGGCCGATTCCGGAACGGTAACCGAAGTGGCCCGGCTTCTCGTCTCCGCTCAAAATCCGGTGATTATCGCTGATCGCGCGGCGGCTTCGGCCGAGGGCATGAAGCTGTTGATCGATCTGGCGGAAGCTCTGCAAGCTCCGGTAATCGATCGCGCCGGGCGCCTGAATTTTCCGACGCGGCATCCATTGAACCAGACGGAGCGCGCCGGAGCTGTGATCAGCAGCGCCGACGTCATCCTCGGTCTTGAACTCTCTGATTTCTGGGGCAGCGTCAACTCCTATGTCGATCAGGCGGAGCGCTTTTCGCGTCCGCTTACCCAGCCGGGTACCAAGCTGATCAGCATCAGCGCCGGCGATCTTTTCATGAAGAGCAATTACCAGGAGTTCCAGCGTTTCCCGGACGTGGATCTGGCCGTGGCCGCGGAAGCGCAGGCCACGTTGCCATCGCTCATCGAAGCGGTGAAGCGCTTGACCACCGACGATCGCCGGCGGCTCTTCCAGGATCGCGGCGCGAAGTTCGCCGACGCTCAAGTCAAATCTCTCGAGCGGGCCCGCGCCGAAGCAACCTACGGGTGGGACGCCAGCCCCATCACCACGGCGCGCATGTCCGCTGAAATCTGGGCGGCCATCAAGAACGAGGATTGGTCGCTGGTTTCCGACGTCAACTTCGTGAGCCGCTGGCCGCTGCGACTGTGGGATTTCAATAAGTACTACCAGTTTATCGGCGGCGCCGGCGGCGCGGGAGAGGGCCATGGCGCGCCTCAGGCGGTGGGCGCGGGCCTTGCGAATAAGAAGTTCGGAAGATTCACCGTGAATATCCAGCGCGACGGTGACCTGATGTATAGCCCCGGCGTGCTGTGGACGTCGGCGCATCACCGCATTCCCATGCTTTCCGTTATGCACAATAACCGCGCTTACCATCAGGAAGTGATGCACCTGCAGCGCATGGCCGATCGGCACCAGCGCGGGATCACGCGCGCCAGTATCGGCACGACCATCGGAGATCCCAACATCGACTATGCCAAGGTCGCGCAGGGTCTCGGTCTTTATGCCGAAGGCCCGATCAGCAATCCCGCTGACCTGGGCCCCGCGCTGCGGCGAGCTGTGGATGTGGTCAAGAAAGGCGAGCCGGCGCTCATCGACGTGGTTACCGAGCCGCGCTGAGACCCAGCCGCGCCGCTTGAACCCCCCCAGAAAAGAGTCGAGGAAACTTATGATGGCGAGATCCGCTGTATGGCCGTTTCTGATTGCCGCTGTCGCGGCGCTGACTTTCGCGGCTTGCTCGAAGACAATGGCGCAGACCTCGAATGCGGCGCCGAAAGCCGCGACCTCATCCGGTAACGCGGAAAATGGCAAGAAGCTCTTCCTGAGCGACGGCTGTTACGAATGCCATGGCAGACAGGCGCAGGGAGGCGCCGCGGGGCCGCGGCTCGGACCCGGTCCGCTGCCGCTTGCCGCGATACTCAAATACGTACGCCAGCCGAGCGGGCAGATGCCCCCGTACACGACCAAAGTGATTTCCGACGCGGAGTTGGCTGATGTTTATGCCTATCTGCAATCTTTGCCGCAACCGCCCAAACCGGACAGCATTCCCGCGCTAAAATAGTCGGGCTGAAACTCTTCCCTCGAAACCGGGCCTATCGCCAGATCTTTCATTCGTGGAATTTCAATGCTCGATTCGCTTTCGCAGCTTGTTGACCAGGCGCCTTCCCGCGCTATTGAAGCCCGTCAGAAGGCCGCCCCACGCGTGGGAGTCAGTCCAGAGCTTTTGTCCTGTGACGGGGTCGACGACAGTGAGATAGGCGTCGGCGGGCTTGTGCGGCAGGTGAAGGAGATCGGGATCGAAGCCCCCGCTGGGCTTGCTCAGATCGTCCAGGTAAGACTCTGAAGAAAGCACGAGGATCAACTCGGCATCGTCGCGGCGCCGCACCACCTGGAATCGGCCCCACCTGTCGAGTTCGCGGAGGGTATCGTCGCCGACGCCTCTGTAGCCCGTCTGATTGTCGAAATAGACCGACTTAGCGGTGAGAAGTTTCGGAGGCAAGGAACGTTTCTTGTCCTGGGCGTCAATTCGGAGCGCCGAACCCAGAACGAAAAGCAAAGTTAGAAGCGACGACTTGCCTTCGCATGCTTGTCTCGAACCGTAGGTCACGTTTTGAACCGCAAATCGTTTCGAACCGCACATCGTTTGCGTTGCTTTAGAGCCATCGACCTGCTGAACCGATTGTCGGCCAATCCGCGCTGGCGCCGCAAGGGCCTGCAGTCTTATTTTCGCAACGGGATCAGGGTGCGGAGCCGATTGTCGCGCAAAACAATACCGGCCCAGACCAGCACGCCAAAAATAACCGGGAAAAGCGTCTCGAACAGCGGGTTGCCGATACGCGCCTGGATGGCGACTGCTCCGCCCAAATAGCCGGTCAGCAGGATCGCGCCGAGAATGGACGTGCTCGGAATCGCATAAATCACCGTGCAAATGAGCAGCACGGCGCCGATCGCGACAATGAGGCTCACAGGAAATCCCAACTGGGCGCTCGCCTGCAGCACCGGAGCGACCTTCATCACTTTTGTGACGCCATCGAAGAGCAGAAAGAGCACAACCAAGCCACTGATGACGCGTCCGATCCAGACAGCCTTCATCGAAACGGGAGCCGCTCGGGTGAACCCTTGCATCACTTGTCCTCCGTGTGTTTTGTCAGACGCAAATCATCGAACGTGCAATTGGCGGCGCAGGAATCACCGCTTCACTTCCACATGTTCTCTGAGACGGTCCAGGCTTTGCCGCCAGCCTTCCGGAGCGCCGCGCGTCGCGTCAGATACAAAGGAGTAGGTTTGCTGCACGGTCAGTTTGGTTTTGCCTTCGTGCTCGTCGAACGTCACCGTCGTCCAGACTTTGTGGCCCGGGTCATCGTGAATGGTGCCATGGAAAGCGATGCGCTCCGGTTCAGCGATCTCGAGATACGCGCCCTGAAAGGGATAATTCTTGCCATCAGGCCCGCGCATGATGAAGTGAAACGTTCCCCCTGCGCGGAAGTTCATTTCGCAGACGGGGAGCGCAAAGCCCTTCGGTCCCCACCATTGCGTCAGGTGCTCGGGCCTGGTCCATGCCTCGAAGACAAGACGCCGAGGCGCGTCAAAAACCTGCGTGATGACGAGTTCGCGCTCGGAGGCGCTTGCGGCGCCGGTGCTTGCATTATTTGCAGACATATTCTTTCTCCCGCTTTTTTCATCTCGTCTTTCTCTCGCGTCTATTTCCAGGTGGGGTAGGCGGGCTTGCCGACCAGATAAGCCGGATTAGCGCCGGGACGCGGGCGGAATTTCTGCGCCCGCCCATTGCCAACCTCCGCGATGTAGAGATTGCCTTCCTGGTCCACGTTCATGCCGTGGACGTTCCACATGCCGCCGGGCCACTCTCCCTGGCTGCCCCACGAATAGAGCAGGTGGCCCTCGAGGTCGTAGCCGGCAATCTTCCAGGTTCTATCGTCGGGCAGCCAGAGCTTGCGATCCGCGGTCATGAAGAGGAATTGCGGATTCGATGTGCCCGCGGCGCCGGTGCTCCACTGATCGAGAAACTTTCCGTTTTCATCGAAGACCTGTATACGGCGGTTGGAACGATCGATGACGAAGACATGCCGCGTCTGCGGATCGGCGGCGATTCCATGGACGGTGTTGAAATAACCGGGACGCGTCTCGTTTGGCGCATTGCCTTTCTGACCCCAGGTCAGGAGAAACTTTCCATTCTTGTCGAACTTCGCCACGCGGGTGCCGTTGTAACCGTCGGCAACGAACATCGTGCTATCGGGGAGCCAGGTGAGGAACGTGGGGCGGTTGAAGTGCTTGTCGTCTTCGCCGTGTTCATTGGGGGTGCCGATAGTTTTCAGCAACCGCTTGCCATCGTTGCTGAATTCAAAGATGGCGTGGCGGTAGTCGTCGACCACCCAGACATTTTTTTGGGGGTCGTAGGGATTGATGTAAATGGCGTGCGGGCGCTTGAAGAGAGAATCCCATTGCGTCCAGCGCTCGGTGATATTGCCGTTGGCATCCACGACCACAAGGCAATCTTCCCAGCGTGCGTCCACGCCGAGTTTGCCTTTCCAGTTCTTGTCGGCGTCCTCGGCAAGGTCATTGGGCGCGCCTCCGCCAGGCAGGCTGGCCACCGGCCCCTGGGACGCGTTGCGCAGCGGGGCTTCGCCGACGGGGAACGAAAGGCTAGGGCCGACCTGAGTCAGCGGTATATTCGCAGGCCGTTTCAGGGCGGGCAATTCGCCGCGCTGAAGAATGAAGACGCGATTGGGACTTTCGGCGAAGACACTCTCCACCGCGCCCCAGGTCCAGTTTTCGTGGCCGGGCAGCGTGGAGAGAGGCTTGGGCCAATCCGCAACCACGTCATACGGCCCGGTGAAATCTTCGCCACCCTTTTCGCCGGGGACTGCGGCGCCCGCGCCGGCTCGCGCTTGTCCCTGCACGGAGTTTTGCCTGCTCGCGAGCAGAAAGCCACAGACGAAAGCCACGGCGATAGCCCCGAGAATCAGAGCGCGCTTCAGCATAAGATCCCTCCTCTTTCGCGAATCGAGCCGCTACGATACCCCCACCGCCAGTGGTGTGCAACGCCGGAGCCTTTGCATCTGGCGGGCCAATCGGGTACGGGCCTGAGGTATATTGCAAAAGAGCTCCCGTGGCTTTCGGCTGTTTCTGAGCCGCTTTATCAAAATGGCCCCTATGTTTACGCGAAGAGATTTCCTGACGACGGGAATGCATTTGGCGAGCGCTTCGGTATTCGCAGGCATGCTGGAAGAGGCGCTCGGCGCCGGTAAACGTTCATCGCCGATTTGGGCCAGCAGGGAACTGAATGGGCAGGGCGGCTCTGGGGCGGCGCCCCCGGGGCCGAATGCCGAGGGAATGATCGTCTACTCCGAGGAGTACGTCACTCGAGAGATGCCCATGTCCCTGCTGAAAAGCTGGATCACGCCGGCCGAGCACTTCTTCGTGCGCAATAACGAGCACATGCCGGAGGTCAATCTGGCCGACTGGAAGCTGTCCGTTACCGGCGAAGTGGCGCGTCCCCTGACCCTGACCATGGACGAGCTCGCGAGGATCGAGCCGCGCAGCGTCACCAACGCACTTGAATGCGCCGGCAATGGGAGAGCATTTTTTCAACCGCGCATTAAGGGGGTCCCCTGGGCTCGCGGAGGAGTGGGGAATGCCGTTTTCAAAGGGCCGCCGCTCGGCGCGCTGCTGCGTCTGGCAGGCGCAAAGAGCGCGGCGCGACACGTGGCGTTCCGCGGCGTTGCTTTGCCATCACGCGATCCACAGTTCATCCGAAGCATTCCTATCGACAAAGCCATGGATCCCGACACCATCGTGGCTACAGAGATGAATGGCTTGCCGCTGGCGCCTGAACATGGGTATCCCGCAAGGGCTTTGGTGCCGGGCTGGATTGGGTCCGCATCGATCAAGTGGCTGACGGAGATTCGCGTGATGACACACGAATTCGAAGGCTACTACATGGATTCAGCGTATCGATTGCCCTCGCATGCGACGCGCATCTGGTGCGAAGGACTCTGCCGATTCGGCAGTGTCTCAGCGAGGGTCGGTGATTACTTCGCTGCCCGTGAAGTCAGTGATCGCCATGCCCGCGGAAGGTTCCACAATCCAGTCGGCTCCGCAGCCGGTGCGCATTTTTGGCGCTGCCTGGGCGGGCACGGCAACGGTTGCGCGCGTGGATGTTTCGACCGACGGCGGCACGTCCTGGCAACCGGCGGCGCTGGGCTCAGAGCACGCGCGGTATGCGTGGCGGCTTTGGGATTTCCAATGGAAGGCGCCCAGGGCAGGGAAACTACGTCATCCTTTCACGCGCCACTGACAGCCGAGGTCGCCGCCAGCCGATGGAGATGCAATGGAATCCCGAGGGGTATCTGTGGAATGCGGTGGACCGCGTTCGGATTAACGTCGCAAGGGCGAGCGCGCTTTAGATGAAGACGATGACCATTTGCCGGTTTCTTCAGCGCCGTAGCGCACGGCTGGCGCCGGGGATTCTTCTCCTGGTGGTTTCAGTCACAATTTTTGCGCAAGGAAGTTTTGCCTTTCCTCAGGATGGCGAGCACGCCGGCCACGCGATGGTCGGCTGGGTACCCGACGAGATTCTCAATCGTCCTGTAACGCTGCGGACGGGCATCGGGCCGTACCACGAGAAGGTGACGACGTCCTCGGCGGTGGCCCAGAAGTTCTACGATCAGGGCGTCGCTTATCTGCATAACTATGTTTGGATCGAGGCGGCGCGATCCTTCCATCAGGCGTTGCGAGCCGATCCGAAGATGGCCATGGCCTATCTCGGACTCAGTTACGCATATTCGCCCATGGATTACGCCGCCGCACGCGCCGCTCTCGAAAAGGCGCAGTCACTTTCCGCGGGACTTGATGACCGTGAACGCAGGCGAATCGGCATACGGCAGGCCCAGCTTGAGGCCATGGCAGATGCCGGCAATCCATCGAAGATGCTGGCCTTTCGACAATCGCTCGACGGAGCGCTGGCCGCGTATCCGGATGATGTGGAGTTGCTGCTACTTCGGGGGCATGCCGAGGAACCGACTCCATTCGGGGACGGGCAGGGCTGCGTGGCTTCGGCAATTCCTTACTATCAGCGGGCACTGGCAATCGCCGCGGACAATTTCGCCGCGCACCACTTTTTGACGCACTGCTACGAGAATCAAGGAAAGTTTACGGAGGCGTTGGAGGAGGCGCGAGTCTATTCGCAGGCCGCGCCACAGATACCTCACGCGCAGCACATGTTCGGCCATGAACTGCGGTGTGTGGGACGGACCGAAGAAGCCATCCAATTTTTCGTTAAAGCCGAAGCGCTGGAGAATGCCTACTATCGCCGGGAGAATATTCCCGCTTCGCTCGATTGGCACCATGCTCACAACTTGAGCCTGATGGCGAGCGCCTACCAATACGAAGGTCAGCTTCATCTCGCCGAACGGTATTTCGCCGAGGAGCGCGAGCTTACCCCGTTCACCGAATACGCGGCGTTCAATCGCAAAGATTGGCCGGAGTTCCTTTTGAACCGGGGCGATTTCAGCCGGGCGCTGGAAGCAAGCCGGCAAATGGCACGCAGCCCGTCGATGCTGGCACGCGCCGCCGGGCATTGCCTGGCCGGAACCGCGCTTGTGGCCCTGCACCGATCGGGCGAGGCTGAAGCGGAACTCAACGCTGCGCAGATGGATTCGGGAGGGCTCAACAGGGCTGACGCCGCGGCCGTCTCGCCCTATTTGGATCTGCTTAAGCTTGCGATCGTGCTCGGACGCGGTTCGCTTGCCGATGCGCCTGCGCTGCTGCAGCGCATCGGGCAATATACCCGGCGGGCGACCAGCGCCGATGCCTGGTCACAGGGGCTCTTTCGAGTCGAAGTGATGGCAAACCTGTCGCGAGAAACGGGCCACTGGGAGATTGCCGAAGAGTTGGCCGGCCTGATGCTCGCGGTTGATCCGTACTATGGTGGCTCGCATTACGCGATGGCCCTCGCCGCCGGGCATCGCGGAGACCGTGCAGCCAGCGCGCAGGAATTCGACGCGGCGGCGGCGATATTGGAAGCATGCGGACCCGGACTTCCGGCCGATGCTCGAAATCAAGAAAACTTCCTCGAATCCGAGCGGCGCCACGCCAAAAGCGGTTTTGCCTTAACGGTTTTTTTGTACTTTCCCATCCAAAATCTAACTAGATACATGTATCGAATCGAGAAAACAGTTGTGATATGATCCGAGGCACTTTGGGGGGTTACCTACAATGACAATTACAAATCAGTATGTAAAGTGTCCGGTCGGCAGTGCGTTTTTGGATGCTGTTCAAGGCCACCCTGGTTGTCCTGGGCGTGGTCGCACTGATGGCCTTGGTGCCCGCAAGGGGTTTTGCGCAGAGACTCGACGGCACATTGCAGGTCGAGGTAACGGATAAGACTGGCGCCTCAGTTCCGGCAGCCAAGGTTACGGCTACGAACGAAGGGACCAAGATAGTCACCGAGGCGATAGGCAGCGGGGACACCTACGTTTTCCCGAACTTGCTTCCAGGTCCATATACCGTTGAAGTGAGCAAAGAAGGCTTCAACAAATTCGTGCGCGAGCACGTCAACGTGCTCCCCAACCAAACGGTCGATGCAAGAGCCGAGCTGGAAGTGGGCAGCCAGGCGACCACTGTAGAGGTAAGGGCGGAAGGCGAAGCGGAAGTCCGCGTCACCTCGTCGCAAATACAGTCTGGATTTACAGGAACATTTGCGGAACAACTCCCCGTTAACACGATTGGCGGAGATGTAAAGGAACTAGCGGTCTTTCTTCCCAATACGACGACCCAGCCCGGAGGCGTAATTGGGTCTGGTGGTTCGGTTGGCGGCCTGAGGCCTCGCTTCAACGCCTTTACCATCGACGGGGCTGATGACAGCAATCCTAACACTAGCGGTTTCTATACGCCGGTAATAGAAGACTCGGTACAAGATATGACGGTGCTTACGAATCAATTTAACGCCGAGTACGGTCGTTCCGCGGGTGCTATCTTCGCCACTACAACGAAATCCGGGACCAACAATTTTCACGGCGAGGCGCATGAATATAATCGCAACAAACACTATGACGCCTGGGACAATCAGGAACAGGAGCGCGGCCATCAAGACCGCTACGACTATAATCGCGTGGGCGCGAGCATAGGCGGGCCAATCGTCAAAAGCAGGCTTTTCTTCTTTGGTGCTTTCGAATATCAAAACGAGGGCAAAGCCTCTTCAGGACCCACGGTAAACACGCCAACCGCCGCCGGACTGGCGACGCTAAAGGCCGGGGCAGACCCCGCCGTTGTTGCGATCCTGAATCAATTCCCCGTGGCAGCCGCGCAGAACTCAACGACGAGCGTTACGCTCAAAGGTGCCCCCACGCTGATACCTTTGGGCACCTTTCAAGGGCTGGCTCCGAACTACACTCACCAGCATGATTTCATCGTCAGCCTTGATGGCAATATTGGGAAGCACTCGCTTCGCGGGCGCTACATCTACGACAGGCAGCGCTCGCCGCTCGTAAATTCTATAGAACCTCTACCGCAGTTCAACGGTACCAATAACTCGGATAATCGTAAGGTGATATTGAACGATGTGTGGTCTGTGTCTTCCACACTGGTCAATCAATTTTGGTTTTCTTTTTCCCGCGCGGTCGGTCCACAGTACACAGTGCCATCGGGCATGGAGAACTTTCCCAACGTGGAAATCGACGCCCTGGGCGTCAATATGGGCCCGAACGGCTGTGCCCCGCAGACGTCGATTGAAAATACCTACCAGTGGCGCGACGATGTCACCAAGTTATTTGGTAAGCACGCCGTGAAGGTAGGGGTCGAGGTACGCAACAATATCTCTCCCGGCGGATTCCTGCCGCGTGCCCGCGGCGAATGGGATTACGCAGACCTGAATACCTTCATTAACGACGCCTTGCCAAACGGCGCGAACAAAGCCCTCCGAGGCGCCGGATCTGCTTTTTTTGCAGCCAATTTCAAGTCCTTCTACGGATACGCCCAAGACGACTGGAAGATTACACGCAAATTGACGCTGAATCTCGGCCTCCGTTACGAATACAACACCATATATCGGGACGACGCGTTGCAGAGCCTGAACGCCATTTCAAGCGATCCTGCGTTCGGCCTCGTCTTCCGCACACCGAAGGCGGATAAGAACAATTGGGCGCCGCGGTTTGGTTTTGCCTACGATCCTTTCGGAACAGGCCGATGGTCGGTCCGTGGGGGTTTCGGGGTCTTCTACGACATTATCCCCTCGAACTTCCCTGACTTGGCACTGCCCCCTCAATTACAGAGCGAGCAGAATCCTGCGCTCACCTGCTCGTTGCCTGGCAAACCTGCCTGGTGCCCTTCCGCGACCGGCGGAGTCGGATTCCTCCAAGGGGGAGGCTTATTGACGGTAAACGTGCCCCCCACCACTCAAGCGGCCGCCCGTGCCGCAACTCAGGGATTCATCCCCGACAATACGGATCCCAAGATTTTCACTTGGAGCCTGAGCGTTCAGCACCAGATCGCGGCAAACACGAGCATCGAGGTGCGCTACCTGGGCAACCACGGTCTCGAGTTGCCCGCGCAGATTCGGTTCAATAATTACAATCCCCTCGACCCGAGCACGCCTGGCGGTGGAATCGCGCCTCTTCCGACGTATCTCGCCGTGTCTCAGGTGCCTGGCGCAGTTCCAACGCCGAAAAGCACTTTACTTGCCTTCGACAACTTCACCTCACCATTAGCATTGGATGGTTTCCTGGGTAGCGTCACCGTTCATGAGCCGTGGGCGTCCAGCATCTATCACGGCGGATCCGTTGAGGTCACGCATCGAATAGGGCATGGTCTGACGGTGCAGGCGGATTACACGTTGGCGCACGTAAACGACGATGCGACCAACGAGCTCTTCAGCAGTTACGTCAATCCGCGGCGCGCTCAAGACGGCCGCAACCTGAGAACGGACTGGGGACGTTCCGCACTGGATATTCGAAATAAGTTCGCCGCGGCCATCGTCTACGCCATCCCCAATGTTGGGGTGAGCAACAAAGTGGTTCGCGGTTTCGCAAATGGTTGGGAACTGAGCACATCGTATCTGGCACAGTCCGGGCAGCCAATTACCGCTTTGTCGGACGCCGATTCCAATGGAAACGGCGACGCCGCAGGCGATCGCGCCATCCTGAATCCTAACGGCGTGGGAAACACCGGCACTGCAACCGATTTTGTCTGCAATGACGGGCCAGGGGGGAGAACGCGTATAGTACCTGCGTCCGCGGTTGACCCTAAGTTGGGCATACCGTGCGGTGTGGGTGCCTTGGCGTTTGCGGACGCAAACGTGGTTGGCTACGTGGTTGAGGATCCCAAGGCGACATATGTTCAGGCCCAGACCGGATCGGTCTCAAATGTGGGGCGCAATACGGTCCCGACTCCGGGCTTGAATATTTGGAATATGGGGCTCCTGAAGAATATCTCGCTGACCGAGCGATGGAGGTTGCAGTTCCGAATTTCTACTTTCAATACCTTCAATCACCCCAATCCGAGCATTGGATTGCCAACAAACAATGGAACGATAGACGCGACCCAGAACCCCAATCCCAAGAGCACGGCCTACCCATTCGTTGATGCTGGAAATCTCTTCCTGAATAGCAGCGCGTTCAATGGCGGGAGCCGGAGGGTAGAACTCGGGCTGAAAGTTATCTTCTAACCAAAACGGGAACAACCGAATGTTCGAAGGGAGGGCTTGCGGGCCCTCCCTTGTTTTTTTGTGATGAGCTCCGCTCAGGAATCACCCAAGCTCCCGCCCGCAGCCCAGGGCCGCCTGGCGGTCAGCGCGAATTGTGCGGCTGGGCTGCCTATGGCAACATGGATAAGCGGAATCAAGCAGGGAGGGAACCATGGCCAAGGCGACGTTTGGTGCGGGATGTTTTTGGGGTGTGGAGAGTGCCTTCCGGCAAGTAAAGGGCGTGACCGACGCGGCCGTCGGATACATGGGCGGCACGCTTGCCAACCCTACTTATGACGATGTGTGCACCGATCGAACCGGCCACGCGGAGGTTGTTCAGGTCGATTACGATCCGGCACAAGTTTCCTACGAGGATCTGCTGCGGGTGTTTTTCGAGATGCATGATCCCACACAGCTGAATCGCCAGGGGCCCGACTACGGCAAGCAGTATCGCTCCGTGATCTTCTTTCATGACGCCGAGCAGGAAAGCGCAGCGCGAAAAGTAGCGAATGAACTCGACAGGGCGGGCCGCTTCCCCCGCAAGATCGTGACGCAGATCGTTCCTGCCTCTGATTTTTGGCGTGGCGAGGAGTATCATCAGCGCTATTTTGAGAAGCACGGCATTGCGGCTTGCCGCACGCACTGAACCGGCGCGTTCTTATTTAGCGGCGCATAGCGGCGGCCCGAAGTTCATTCCAGGCCCTTCGGTTGTGTAGCAGCCCGTAATCCACACGGAGCCGTCAAGAAATTTATGCTTATGCTGGTGCTGTGGGATGAGATCTTCCCAGGGAGCTTGGCGGGAGGCGCGGCTTGCCGGCTTGGCTGACAAGCTTTCTGCCCGTCGAGGGCGTCAAGATCATCCTGGTTTTCTTTCTTTCCTTCCTGATTGGCCTCGAGCGCGAAGAACATCATGCCGAAGCCACAGGACCGGAGCGATACGCCTTCGGTGGCGTGCGAACTTTTCCGTTGCTCGGACTGATTGGCTACGCCCTGACGTTGGTTTCCGGCGAGAGTTTGATGCCGGCGATGGTGGGTTTCGCGGTTATTGGCGCTTTCCTGTGGCTTTCTTACCGGCACAAGCTGTCGAAGTACGAGTTTTCCGGGGCCACCACGGAGGTCTCGGGCCTCGCCACGTACCTCGTGGGCGTGCTCGTTTCGCGCGGCGAATTCTGGATCGCGACGACCATCGCCATCCTGAGCGTTCTTTTGCTCGAGCTAAAGACCGCGCTCGAGAGCCTTTCGCGCAGGCTGCCGGGACCCGAGATCCTGGCGTTCGCAAAATTCCTGCTGTTGAGCGCCGTGATCCTTCCGATCGTTCCCGACCGCACATACGGTTCGTTTGGCTTCAACCCATTCAAGGCCTGGCTTATCGTTGTCGCGGCGAGCGGCATCTCCTACGGCAGCTATCTGCTGCAGAAGGTAAGCGAAGGACACGCCGGCGTCTTCTTATCAGCAATCTTGGGCGGCGCCTATTCCTCGACGCTCACCACGGTTGTTTTGGCCAAGCGCTCGCGCCAGGCCCATTCGCCGCACGTTTTCGCGGGCTGCATGCTCATGGCTTCGGGGACGATGTATCTGCGCATACTGGTTCTGGTTGCGCTCTTCAACCGGATGCTGGCTGCCCGTTTGCTCGCGCCGTTTTTGGTTGTGGGAATAGGCGGCTTGATTTTTGGCTGGTATTGGACGCGAGTGTCCCTGTCGGATCATCAGCGCAGCCAGGAAAGCTTGCAGATCAAGAATCCGCTGGAACTATCGGCCGCGTTTTTCTTCGCGTTGATGTTTGTGGCTTTGCTGGCGGCATCGCATTATGCGCTTGCGCACTTCGGCCGGGGAGGGATTTACGGCCTTGCGGCGATCAGCGGCACCGTGGACGTGGACCCTTTTGTTTTGGGGATGACGCAGTCCGGCCAGCCCATAGCCTTGGCCGCTGGCGCCATAGCGATAGCCGCGTCAAGTAATAATGTAATGAAGGGGCTCTACGCACTCGGTTTCGGTGATCGGCGCACCGGTTTGCAGGCGCTGGGTTTGCTATCGGCTTTGGCGGTGGCGGGATTGGCGCCGGTATTCTTGTAGGGTGCTGCCAGAGCCTCTCTAGGTTGGGCGGGCCAACCGCGGTTATCGACGAGCGAATCCTGCCTCGCGCGGCATCCGTCGAAAGCGTTGCGCAATCCAGAACCCGCTGAAACGCAGCGCACCGCGCCGGTCGAGTATAATCCGGTCAGACAGATCCAAGCGGTCTGGAGGTCCCAAACGGAAATTCCGGTAAAAGACAGGGAGCGGCAGGAAGCGCCCTACCGGCCACCGCCGGCTGACGATTTTCCGGTGCGACCGCGCTCCAGGAAGAGGGCGCGCGCGGCGGTGTGGGCAGCTGTTCTCCTGCTGCTTTTCGGCGGAGCTGCAGCGCTGATTGCGCGCCGTGCTCGCGCCAAGCCGGAGGTCCATTACGAAACGGCGAATGTGGATCGAGGTACGATCGCCGCCAAAGTCACGGCCACGGGAAATCTCTCCGCCCTGCTCACCGTGCAGGTGGGCAGCCAGGTTTCCGGCCGCGTGCAGCAGCTCTTCGTGGATTACAACTCCCCGGTAAAAAAGGGCCAGACCATCGCCAAGCTGGACCCGTTGCTCTTCGAGGCCGCGGTTCAGCAAGCCCGCGCCAACTTCCTGAGCGTCCAGGGCAACCTGAACAAAGACCAGGCCCAGGCGAATAACGCCAAGCTCATCTACGACCGCACGAAGAACTCTGGTGGAAGCGAAGGTGATGTCGCAGTCCGATCTCGGACACGGCATCGGCCAACTACGACGCAGCCAAGGCGCAAGTGGAAGCGGATAAGAGCAATCTGGAATCCGCTGCGTGCGTTGCTGGATCAAGCTGAAGTAAATCTGGGCTACACCACCATCGTTTCGCCGATTGACGGCATCGTGATCTCGCGCAACGTGGACGTGGGCCAGACGGTGGCCGCATCTTTTCAGGCGCCGACGCTTTTTGTGATCGCTCAGGACTTGCGCCACATGCAGGTGGATACCAACGTTGGCGAGGCCGACGTCGGGAGGCTTACCGCGGGAATGCCGGCCACTTTTACCGTGGATGCCTATCCCGGCAAGGCCGTTCACCGGGAAGTTGCGGCAGATTCGCAACGCGGCCCAGACGATGCAAAACGTGGTGACCTACGACGCGGTGATTGATGTCGAGAATCCCAACCTGCTGCTGAAGCCGGGCATGACCGCCAACGTGGTCTTCGTCGCGGCGCAAAAGGACGACGTGGTGCGCGTGCGCAATGCCGCGCTGCGCTTCCAGCCCGATCCGCAGCTGCTGGCGCGTGTCGGCGTCAAGGCTCCTGCGCCCAACTCGTCGCCGCCGGCTCCGAGCCGCAGGACGGTCTGGGTGCTGCGCGACGGCAAGCCAGTGCGCTGTCCCGGTTTCCACCGGCGTCACCGACGGCACATGGACGGAATTGGCCGGAGGCGAAGTCAATGCGGGCGACGTGCTGATCACCGACATGACCGTCGACCCCGCGCGGGGATTGTTCCGAGTGCAGGAGCCGCGCGCGTTGCCTCCGCTGATTCAACTCGAGCATGTCACCAAGATCTATCGCATGGGCGACGTCACGGTGCACGGCCTTGCGCGACGTCTCGCTGACGATCAGCCGAAGGCGAGTTCGTGGCCATCATGGGCGCGTCGGGCTCCGGGAAATCGACGCTGATGAACATCATCGGCTGCCTGGACGTGCCGACCTCCGGCCGCTACCTGCTGGGCGGGCATCCGGTATCGGATTTCGATCGCAACACGCTGGCCGAAGTCCGCAACTCGAATGCTGGGTTTCGTCTTTCAGACCTTCAATCTGCTGCCGCGCACCACGGCGCTGGAAAATGTGGAGCTGCCCATGCTGTACGCGGGCATTCCCGCCGCCGAACGCCGCCGCCGCGCGGCCGAGGCGCTCACCCGGGTCGGCCTGGGCGAGCGCGTGGACCATCGCCCCAATCAACTCTCCGGCGGCCAGCAACAGCGCGTAGCCATCGCCCGCGCCATGGTCATGAATCCGAGAGCTCATTCTGGCCGACGAGCCCACGGGCAATCTCGATTCCCGCACGAGCATGGAAGTGATGGCGCTGTTTCAGGAGTTGAGTCGCGCCGGGAATCACCATCGTTCTGGTCACTCACGAACCGGACATCGCCGAATACGCCGCGCGCCGCATCGTCCTGAAAGACGGGCGAATTCTGTCCGACGTCGCTGCACCGTGCCGCGCAGCGCGGAGCTTTTGCTGGACGACGAAGCCGAGGCGCAGCCGGAAGCGGGGAAGCGGTCATGAACCTCTGGCACACGGTGCACATCGCGCTGCAGGCGCTGCTGCGCAACAAGATGCGGTCGTTTCTCACCATGCTGGGCATCATCATCGGCGTCTTCGCCGTGATCGCCATGGTCGCCGTCGGCGACGGCGCGCACGGCGCGCGTCCACAGCCTGTTTGCCTCCATCGGAACGAACATGCTGATCGTGATTCCCGGCGCCAGCCAGCAGGGCGGCGCATTCGGCGGATTCGGCACGCAGCCAACCCTCACCTGGGACGATTTGAAGGCGATTCGCAACGAAGTGCCCACGGTGCGCTATGCGGCCGCGCTGCTGCACAAGGCTACTGCAGGTGGCGAGCGAAGATCACAACTGGAACACCAGCGTCAACGGCACCTCTCCCGACTATTTCGCCATTCGCGATTGGCAGGCTGGCCAAGGGCGCGCTCTTTACCGCCACCGATGTGGACGGGCAGACCAAGAACGCCATCCTGGGCCAAACCGTCGTGGACAAACTCTTCGGCGCGAGCTTCGATCCCGTCGGCCAGACCATTCGCATCAATAACGTGCCCTTTCAGGTGATCGGCGTGCTGGAGAGCCAAGGGCAATCCATGAACGGCCAGGACAGCGACGACGTGGTGTTTATTCCCGAAACCACCTTTCAATCGAAAATCCAGGGCGGCCTGCAGAAGTACGTCAACGGCACCATCCTGATCGGTGCGGATTCCGACGAGCATACCGTGCGCGCGCAGACTCAGGTGACCGCGCTGCTGCGCGACCGCCATCACATCGCGGCCGGCGCCGACGACGATTTCAGCATCCGCAACCTGGCCGACATCGCCAGCACCGCTCAGCGCCGCCACCGGAGCCCTGACGTTGCTGCTGGCCGCCATTGCCGCGGTCTCGCTGCTCGTGGGCGGCATCGGCATCATGAATATCATGCTGGTCAGCGTCACCGAGCGCACCCGCGAAATCGGCCTGCGCATGGCCATCGGCGCCAAGGGGCGCAACATCCTGGCTCAGTTCCTGGCCGAATCGCTGGTGCTGGCGGTCGCCGGCGGCACCATCGGAATCATCCTGGGGATCGTCACTGACGCAGATTCCTGGCGCGGCGCTTCGGCTGGACCATACCCGTGCGTCCCGAAGTGATCCTGCTGGCGGTGGGCTTCAGCGTGTCTCGTGGGCGTGGGTTTTGGGCTGTTTCCCGCGCGCAAAGCCTCGCGCCTCGACCCCATCGAGGCCCTGCGCTACGAATAGCGCGGCGGCTCGGCTAAGGCAAACCGCTCAGACGGTGTAATTTCGGGCCGCGAGTGAACCGCGCTAGGCGCGTAATAGGTCAGCCTGCCAATTCTTGATGCGCCGCTTGATGGTTTTGCGGTCGCTCAGTTTTTCATCCAGTACCTGCCGCGCAAGGACGGGCAGTTCGTCATCTCCCGCGAAGCGCAAAGAGACCAGTTGCGGCACGGTGAACTCGCAGACTCGCGAGCGCAGCTCCGGCGGCAACATGCGTTCGAGGCGCAAG
The DNA here is from genome assembly GCA_963810155.1 of uncultured Acidobacteriota bacterium. GTDB lineage: Bacteria > Acidobacteriota > Terriglobia > Acidiferrales > UBA7541 > Palsa-189. Next base: position 323,980 of record CAWEMN010000024.1, on the reverse strand, counting down.
CGCATCTCCATACGAATCACGCGATCTTGCACGGTCAGCACGAAGGTGCGCGCGTAGAAAAAAAGAAGTACAAACGCTGCGCCCATCAGCACGTTCATAACAGAATCATAAGTAATCCCGTTCCTTAGCTGGACGAGCCGCCCCACGAAATTAACCAGAAAAACGCCAAAGACGAACATGTGGTACGCGGGAACCACCCGGGTGTGATTTTCAAAGCACTGGGCCTTTTCGTTTGCCATTTCTGGGTGCTCCTTTCATTCCGCCGGTGGCGGTCTAGCGAACAGGTTCGGGGAACGAAGATACCGGGTCGATATCTACAGGAATATCGTTGCTGGCCGCAAGCGACTTCGCCAAATCATCGGGCATGCGGTCGTATTTGGCGAACCAGGCCTCCACGCGCGCGCGGTCGCCGGTGGCCTCCATCTCGAGCAGTTCTTTGGCCAGGGAAGCGATGGCCGCCGGAATTCGTTCGGTACTGATGGCATAGCGGCCGCTGCCCGGCTTCACGGGTGATGGCGCCGTGCTCGACAAGATAGTTGAACTCCATCATTTCCGCGCGGCCATGCGCCTCGGCAATGCCAAACCGCACGGTGCGAAAAATTCCGCCCACGTAGGAGGCGTAGTACTCCATGCGTTTTTCCTTGGGCATGGCGCCGCGCTCGATGAGCCAATCGAGGCCAAACATTCCCACCACATCAGCCTTGGCCTCTTCCAGGCCGGAGTAGGCGGGCCCGATGGCTTCGTTGATCTGCATGCGCCCCTTGGGCGTGCGTGAATACGACGGGCCGAGCTCATGGGAGATTTCGTGCATCATCGTGGTCGCCAGATAGCCGTCGCCCGAAGCCTGCGCGGCCTGGTCCGCGCGCAACAGGCGCTTGGCAATGGGGAGAACGACATAAGTGACACGCGCGTCCATGAAATTCTTGAAAAAGATTTTCTTCGATCCTTTCTCCTGATGAATCCGCGGATCGTTCGGAAGATTGTCGGCTACAGCCTGATAGCCGTGCCGCAAATCACCGGCGCGGAAGGGAGTATCCATCACTTCCATCGGCGAGCGGTGGCCGGCCTTCGACGGCCGGTCCTCGGGCGCGATCGGCAGCGCGTCCTGAATCGCGGGGACGTATTTTTGGAAGAGAGCCAGCTTCTGGCTCTCTTCCTCGTTGCGAATCATAACCGCGGCGCCATAGGAAGTTTTCACGCCGAGCAGATCGTCCAGATAGACTTCGTAAGGTGCGAAGATGACGTCGAACTTCGGGTCTTCCAGATCGATCCAGGCAATATCGCTCGCGTAATAGTCGTCATCGAGCAAGGCCTTAGCTCGCAGACGCAGGAAATTTGCAAATCGGGAGTCCTCGCTCAGCGCCGCGGCCTCGTTGAGCGCTCGCGCAGCCGGCGCGAGCCAGGTGCGATAGGCGACGTGATAGGGTACGGCGACGAGGCGATCGCCTTGACGCTCGAACCACGGTTTGCGGAGCGTAGAGCGCGGCTTTCTGCTCCGGATGCATGCGTACATACGCTTCCATTTGTTCACGCGTCAAACCCGCCGGATATAGGCCGTGGTCCGGCGACATCGGTGCTGTGCCCACGAACGGCTCATTATTGCGGATGAGATCGAACCGGCTGCCGTTGATCATCAAGAAGCGTCGCAGGGCCACATCCTCCGGAAGCTTGCTTCCGGCAAGAGAGCGCAGCAGCGCCAGTCCCTCGGGATCGCTCTGGCGCCAATAAATCTGCTCGAGGTACTGCGACGCTTCCACAAGTTTTTTGACCAGGCTTTGCTCCTTCGGCGTCAGCCCTTGTGAATGAAAGGGCATGGATACCCGCCGAAACTTCGCCAACCTGTCGTTCAGATCGGGAGCAACCTGAGCACGTGTCGAACCGGGGCCGGCAGTGCCCGAGCTATCTTGGCCCAAGCTCGCACGGGGCAGGGCTGCGCAGGCAAGTAGAGAGACGGCTGCGGCGGATACGAGGAGCCACTTCGGGAGCATGGCAGGCGCATTTTAGCAGAGCTTTGCCTTTGGCATGGCACAAGACCTGTACGGAGGGACAGATATGAGAAAAGACAATCAGAACCTCTTCTGCCGAGGAAGGCTCGATAGGAAGATGCGAGAATCCGCTGTGGGCCATGAAGCACACTTCATTCAGAGGAGGCATCGATGCGCAATAACATCCTGAAAGCGCTCGGCGGAATACTCTTGGCAGGTGTTTTGGCCGCTCCCATGATCGTTTCTGCGACGCCGCAGCGGGAGCGCGAGGAACATCACCCCGTCATCCGTGAATCAATTGTGAAGATCGAGAACGCCCGGCACGATCTGGTCGATTATGCCGATCGCGATTTCGGTGGACACCGAGCCAAGGCCGTTGAACATCTTGATCAGGCACTGAAGGAACTGCACATGGCGATGGATTTCGACAAGCACTAAGAAAAATCCGCAGCAAAAAACTCCGGGGCAGCCCACGCGGCTGCCCTTTTTTTATCGCTGCTGGAATTCCGGCGTTCCGAGCACCAGGCCGGTGATCGTGCCGAGATTGACCTGGGCTACGCCGGCGGACTTTATTTGTGCGATCTGCGGATCGGCGGACTGCTTCTCCAGGGTCGAGCGGGTCGCGGCGGAGATTTGGCCGGCCAGGAGCAGGTTGATCGCGCGTTCGAGCGCCTGATAGGGATCGGCTTCCGCCTCTGTTCCCAGCAGGGGAGCAATCTGCACCTGGCTGCCGGCGACGCGGTTGTTCGCGAGCGCCAGCGCGAAGTTCAGGCGGTTCAGCAGCGCTCCGGCATTCACCCAAGCGGCGCCTTTGTCCGAATAGCCTGTCGGCGGCAGGCACTGGTAGAGCGGCTCGCCGATGCGCGTGATCCAATTTACCAGGGGCTGGGCGCTATCCACGTCTGCACCCAAGGCGCGCGCCGCCGAAACGACTAATTCAAACGGAGTTTTCACTTTGGCTCGGTATGCGTCCCGGGACCAGAATTCCGGCGAGTAAATCATCGCCCGCATTACCTCGCGCAGATCGCCATCCGACTTGTGGAATGCCGCCGCCATCCGATCAACAAGAGCGCCCGGCGGATTGTCTGAGACAAAATGTTCCGCGAGTTCGAGCGCGATGTGATGCGCGGTGTGCGGGTCGCGCGTAAGCAGGTCGAGCACCTGCTCGCCGTCTTTCATTCCTCCGGCATGAATCTTCCTGCCGAGCACGCGCTTGGGCTGCGGGTCGTGGACGCGGGCATCAAAAGCGAATTCCGGCTTGGTCCGGGCATTGCGTATCGTCCAGCCGGTGAAGCATCGAGCCACTTCGATCACGTCCTGCTGCGAATAGCCGCCGTCAACTCCAAGCGTGTGCAGCTCCATCAGCTCGCGCCCGTAATTCTCATTCAGGCCGCGCCTGCCCACCGGAGGCAGTTCCGCATTTTGCCGGCCCCGCAGCTTCTCGGGATGAGTCTTGAGCCGCTGGGCCGCTCCCGGATCGGCGCTGAGGTAATTGTCCAGATAGAAGAGCATCGCAGGACTTTTCGCGGTGGCGCCCAGCAGGTCGCGAAATCGTCCCAGGACGCGGGGCCGGATCACGTCGCCTTCGTAGGAAGCGAGCAGCCAGCAGATCCAGGTCCTTATTCGCGAAGACGTTGAAATGATTGAACCAGAAATCGGTTAACTGCTCTTGTAACTGGCGCTCGCTGTAAATCGCGCGCAAAGCCTTGGCCTGCTGGAGTTGGATGAGCGCTTCCTGCGGAAGCTTGCTGGGCCTCGGCCGCTCCCCTTGAGGAGGATGTGCCTGCGCATCCATCTGCTTGCGATATTCGTCAACCGTGATTCCCATCCGCTTGGCGGCGGCATCCGGTTGAGGGTACTGGGCAAGCAGCGCTTGCGGATTCAGATTTACGGCAGGCAATCCCGCCAGCCGCGATTGCAATGGGCGTTCGTTGATCTTTTCAGGGTGAAGCTGCTGCTCGATCCAATTCTCGAGCCCCATGCTCTTGATGCGTTCCAAATCTTCGGGATGGGGGCCATAACCAAGCCGATTGAGGGCGTGCAGGATGGCCTCATCTTCCGTCAATTCGGTAATGGGCAATTTGCCCTTGAAGGCAGGATCGAGCGCCAGGCGCGACCCTTCCTGCGCATAACTCTGAGGATTGCTAGTAGATCGAGCCGGACGGGAATCGGCTCTCAGCAATGGCTCGCCAGGCAAGCCTGCAGACAACAAGAGTATCGCCGCGAAAATGACGCGCGCTCTGTCGAAAAAGGAATAGCGATGTTGAGTCACGCTTGCAGCCGTGCAGCAACCGATACGCTTAATATAGCGCCGCTCTTATTCAGTAGAAACCGGCTTTGTGTAGAAAGTTGCGAGGAGGCTAGAGCTTTGCGCCCGCGGGCGACGCAATGCGGGCAACGTAATCAAGCATATGATTGCTGAAGGCTTCCTCGAGCCGCTGCGTAATGGGGCCGGGCGCGCCGGCAAATCCATGACCCGCGACCTCCGAAACGCCAAGCAGGCTGCGATTCGTCGAGGTGATGAACACCTCATCCGCGCTGTAGAGATCCTCCGGACGCAGTACCTTCTCTTCCACAGGAATTCCTGTGGCTGGGGCAATGTCGAGCAGGATGCCGCGGGTGACTCCTTCCAGGCATCCTGAAGAGAGCGGCGGCGTCAACACGCGGCCTTGGCGCGCGCAGAAAATATTGGCTGCCGTGCATTCGGCTATTTCGCCGCGTTCGTTGAGCAACAAGGCTTCGTCGAAGCCTCGTTGCTGTGCCCCCTGCAACGTCCAGACGTTCAGGAGCCAGGAAGTGACTTTAACTCCGGCGAGCGGCGAGGCGGCGTGACGCCCGTGCTCGGAGAGCGTCAGTCGAGCCGGTTCGCGATACGTCGGTAGTCCTGCGGTGCAAAGCAGCAGATCGACTTCCGGCATCGCTTCACCACTTTGCCAGGACCCAACTTTATTGTAGATGGCATAAATTCGCGCCGTGCCCTCGCGAAAGTCATTTCGCCGGATCAGCTCGCGCAATTGGGAACGCACGGCTCCAGGGTCAAAGGAAAATGGGATGCGCGTGCGCCCCGCGTCTTTTTCGAGCCGGCTCCAATGCCGCTCAAACGCGAATGGCTCTCCGTGGAAAACACGCATGGTGGTGAAGAGCCCCCAGCCATTCAGCAGCCCGGCTTGCCCCGGCGAGAGACGCGTCTCCTCGACCGGTACGATATGCCCGTTGTGGAATACATAACGATGGATCATGGCAGCCCCTTGGCCCGAGAGCCGGTTTGCGATATCGAGCAATTATTGTAACTCAGCGCCGAGCAGCAATTACCAGCCAGCCATTGCCAATGTGCGAACCTGAAAGCTAACATCAACTGCGCGCACTGCCAGCGCCGGCTCGCGTGCTCTCCCGCCGGCAGGTGCGAAAGGCTTGGCTGGAACAAGCCGGAGGTGGCGAATGTCGTGGCGCCCGCATTTTTCTTTACGCATTTCTTGCGTTCTTGCGTTGGCTGCGCTTGCGTTCGGATGCGCGCGTGGCCCGAGTGCGCCTGACGCGGCGGTGAACTCACTCTCCGGAGATCGCATGCTGGAGCACATCCGCAAGCTTTCATCCGACGAATTCGAAGGCCGGGGTCCAGGCTCCAAGGGCGAACAGATCACGATTCAGTATTTGCAGGACCAGTTTCGCAGTCTGGGCCTTGAACCTGGCAATCCCGACGGGACCTACCTGCAGAACGTGCCTCTCGTCGGCATCACCGCAGACCCGCAGATGAAACTCACGTTCACCGGCCACGGCCAATCCCTGGCTCCCAAGTTTCAGTCCGATTTTGTGGGCTGGACCAAGCGAGTGGTGGATACGAGCGCGGTCGACGCGGAGATGATTTTTGTCGGTTACGGCGTTCAGGCGCCCGAATTCCAATGGGACGACTTCAAAAACGTCGACGTTCGAGGCAAAGTGCTGGTTGTGCTGATCAATGATCCTCCAGTGCCCGATCCGCAAAACGCGAGCCAGCTCGATGCAAACACATTTGGCGGCAAGGCGATGACCTACTACGGGCGCTGGACTTACAAATTCGAAAAGGCCGCCGCATTGGGCGCAGCGGGCTGCATTATCGTGCACCAGACGGAGCGGGCCGGATACCCATGGGAGGTGGTGCGCAATAGTTGGAGCGCCGAGCAGTTTGATCTGCAAAGCCCGGATAAGAATATGAGCCGCCTGGCCCTCGAAGGGTGGATTACGCAGCAGACGGCCGGCAATCTCATGAAGATGGCTGGGCAGGATCTCGCGAAGTTGACTGCCTCGGCGGCCACACGCGAATTTCGCCCCGTTTCCCTCGGCGTCCGCGCCAAGATCACCATTCAGAACCGCCTGCGAACGATCGATTCACACAACGTCGTCGCGCGGCTCACCGGCAGCGATCCCAAACTGAAAGATAGCTATGTGATCTACAGCGCGCATTGGGACCACTTCGGCATCGGTCCAGAGGTGAATGGCGACCGCATTTATCACGGCGCGGTGGACAACGCCTCGGGCACTGCGGCGCTGCTGGAGATTGCGCGCGCTTACAAACAGCTCAAGACGCCTCCGCGGCGGAGCATTCTCTTCCTCTCCGTCACCGCGGAAGAGCAGGGCTTGCTGGGCTCAGAGTTTTACGGTGAACACCCGCTCTATCCCCTGGCGCAGACGGCAGTAAATATCAACATGGATACCATGAACGTGCATGGCCGCACGCGCGACATCGTCATGATTGGAAAAGGGAACTCGACCCTCGATGAGTTGGTGACCGATGTGGCTCGCGAACAGGGGCGGGTCGTGAAGCCCGATCCCGAGCCGGAGCAGGGTCATTTCTACCGTTCCGACCATTTCAGTTTTGCCAAACAAGGTGTGCCCGCGTTTGATCCGGACTCCGGGATCGATTTTATCGACAAACCCGAGGGGTGGGGCCTGCAGGTGCGGCAAAAATACACCGCCGAGAATTACCATAAGCCTTCTGACAAGATTCAAAGCGACTGGGATATGAGCGGCGCGGTTCAGGACGCCCAGCTTTATCTCCTGGTCGGTTATCGCGTGGCGAATAGCGAAGCCCTGCCCGAATGGAAGCCTGGGACAGAGTTCAAGGCTAAGCGCGACGCCATGCTTCGATCCGCCCCGGCTGGCAATTGACCAGTCTGACCGGGCATTGGCGCTAGGCTCGGCTAAGCCCCGGCATTAGCCTCTCGAGATGCCTCCTCGTGCGGATACCCCGCGGGTGTATCTGCTGGAAACAACCTCCGGAAGTACAATTGACACTTACAAGCCTTGTTTTTACCGTGGATTAGGGATAATCAGGGCCGATTAGCGACCTCCTTTTTTGTTGTGCAAGCTACTGTGCGGAAGACACTTAGCTCCATCGCCCTTCGGTGCCCTGAAGCCCGCCGCCATGAAGATTAAAGTGCCACGGCACAAGCCATCGTTCTTCTCGCTGCTCGCGATCATCCTGGGTATGGTCGGCGCAGCTCAAGCCGACATCATCTACCTCAAGAACGGGCGCCAGATTCAGGCCACGAATACGGTGCGAAAAGATGGCAAAGTGACCTTCGAGACAGCGGCGGGGACGATGGCCGTGTCGGAGGCTCTGGTAGACAGGATCGTGAAGGACGACTCCGGGATCGCTTCGCATGCAAGTGCAAACTCCGGGGCCGCTGAATTATCCATGGCCCCGCCAACGTCAGCCGGGGCCGGCGCACCCCCGGCGTTAAGTTCGATCGTGCGCAACGGCGCTATCGATCAAGACACCCTCGCGCAAATCGATGCGAGAGCATCCAGCGGTTCTGCCGATGCTATTGCTCGAGCGGCAGACGCGGAAGCAGCCGCGAGCCAGTTTGAGCTTGGCCGAAATAATCTCGGTGCTGCCCTTCAACACGCCGAGCGCGCCCTGACTTTTGCGCCCAGCCAACCTGCGTTACTCATCAACGCCGCATATCTGCGCTTGCGCCGAAGCGAATACGGGCCCGCGTTGGACTTGCTCGAACGCGCGCGCCGCAGCGATCCGGATTCAGCTCAGATTTCCAAGCTGGCAGGCTGGGCCGATTACGGCCTGAATCGATTGCCGGACGCGGTTGCCGAATGGCAACGTTCCCAGGAGCTGCACCCGGACCCGGAGGTACTGAAGGCTCTCGAGAAGGCAAAACGCGATCTGGACGTTGAAAACAGTTTTCGCGAAGGGCGAAGCGCGCACTTTGATTTGCATTACTACGGCGGGGCCGCGCCGGCGCTGGCTCGCGACGTGCTTCGCGTACTGGAAAGCGATTTCGATGAGATTTCAGCCGCCGTCAATTACACGCCGTCGCAGCCCGTTAGCGTGACGCTCTACACCAATGAGACCTTTCGGGACATCACGCATGCGCCAAGCTGGGTCGGCGCGCTCAACGATGGGCGCATTCGCGTGCCCGTGCAAGGGCTCGATAGCGTCACGCCGGATCTGGCTCGCGTACTCAAGCACGAGTTGACGCACAGCTTCATCACGGAAAAAACGTATGGCCGCTGCCCTACGTGGTTGCAGGAGGGAGCTGCCCAATGGATGGAGGGAAAGCGGACGGATAGGGGCACGGCAGCCGGGCTCTTGGCGCTGTACGACCGGCACCTGGACCCTTCCCTGACCATTCTGGAACCTCTGTGGGTCAACCTAACTGCTGGTTTCGCCTCAGTCGCTTATGAATGGTCGCTCGCGGTTGTGGAGACCATCGAAGCCACCAGCCCCGGTGATCTGGAACGAATTCTCGCCCGCATGGATGAGGGAGCCTCAAACGAAAATGCCGTGCGCTCGACACTGCACCTGAGCTATGCGGAATTGAACACCGCCACCGCCGACTACATCCGCAAGATCCGCTAACCGTAATCTTCTTATCTCAATTGCCTGATTGTTTCCTGAAGCTTGCCGCCGTTCGCGAGTCGGTGTTCACAGGGTCGCGAGGAGGGCGGCGAGAAGGGCGGCGCGCTCGGGCAGAGTCGAAATGATCACCTGCTCGTCCGGGCTGTGAGCGCCCTCGCCAACGGCTCCCAATCCATCCAGTGTGGGCACGCCAAGCGCGGCGGTGAAGTTGCCGTCAGAACCGCCTCCTGCGAGGCTTTCGCCAACGGAAAGTCCCAATTGACGCGCGACCTTCCGCGCGTGAGAGAAAAGAGCGGCGCTGGCGCGGCGTTCGAGCGGCGGACGCGAGAAGCCGCCCTCTACAGCTATATGCGCGCCCCGCAGGATCGGGCGCAGCCCCTTCAGCTCGCGGTCGATCCGGCGCATGTCCGCGACGGTTTCGGCGCGCAGGTCGATGGTCAGGCGCGCTGCAGCCGGGATGATGTTGCTGCGCGTACCTCCGTGCGCGATCGTTGAATTCACGGTGATGCCGCGCCGAGGATCATTCAGCCGGATGAGCCGCGCCGCCTGCAGGGCGAGCTCATGAACCGCATTGACGCCTTCGCCCGGATTCAACCCGGCATGTGCCGCGCGCCCGGTAATAATGATCTCGGCTGTTCCGGTGGCCTTGCGCCTGGTCTTGAGTCGCCCGTCAGGTCCATTTGCGGGCTCCAGCACCAATACCGCCGCGCTGCGCCGGGCTTCGCGCTCGATGATCCCGCGTGAACTCTTGCTTCCCGTCTCTTCATCTGAAGTCCAAAGGAAGACGATGCGCCGGCGTGACGCCCAGCCCACATGGGCGAACGCGTCGACAGCAAACAGAGCGACCACGAGTCCGCCCTTCATGTCGAAGATGCCCGGACCAAACGCCCGCCCGCGGCTCACGCGAAAAGGCATGCTCCGGATAGTGCCGAGTTCGTAGACCGTGTCCAGGTGGCCGAGAACCAGAATCTGGCCCGAGTGCGCGCGAGCCTGACTCGCGCGAGGACTCTTTCCGTGCCAGACGACGCGCAGGTGATCGCCCTGCTGCTTGGCCCTTAGATATTCGACTTTGGCGCCGCGCCCCCGCCACTCCGCGGCAACGATTCGCCCGAAATCGTCAATGGCAGGCTTGCAGTCGCTGGGCGATTCGGAGCGCACGAAGCGTTTCAGTAACGTCAACATGGCGGCTTCGCGGCCTCGCAAAAAGCCAAGCATTTGACGCAATTTGTCGGCAGGGATCACTGGGCGCGTATGCTAACAGCGACCGTGGCGTGCGACAACCGGGGCAATGCGGAGTTCCCCAGCTTCCAGCGTTTCGCATATAATGCCTTGATTGCTCGTGTCGACCGGGCCTCTTGCCGGAATTGAGGAGCCGCGATGATTCTGGACACCAACGCCATCCAGAAAATCCTGCCGCACCGCTATCCATTTCTGATGGTGGACGCCATTCTGGAAATGGAGCGATTCAAACGCATTGTCGGCGTGAAAAACGTCAGCATTAATGAGGGCTTTTTTCAGGGCCATTTCCCCGGCAAACCGATTTTCCCGGGCGTTTTGATCATCGAAGCCATGGCCCAGACCGGCGGTTTGTTGCTGTTGCAGGAAGTGCCCGACCGTGAGAGCAAGCTCCTCTATTTTGTGGCCGTGGATGACGCGCGCTTCCGCCGGCCGGTGGTGCCCGGAGAGCAGCTGCGGCTCGAAGTCTCCGTAGTCTCCTGGCGCGGCAATTTCTGCAAACTGCGCGGCCAGGCCACCGTGAATGGCGAGCTCGCGGCAGAGGCGATTCTGATGTGCAAGATGGTGGACCGCGACCCAGTCGAGGCGCCGCCCGCCGTGCAGCCGGCCGGAGTGGCCGAGCGCTAGGAATGAGCGAAACGATAGCGCGCAACGCAGCCTCGATCGAAATCGATCCTCGCGCCGTAATTGCGCCGAGCGCCCGGCTTGGCGCCGGAGTTCGTATCGGCGCCTACGCCGTTGTCGGCGATAACGTCGACTTGGGCGAAGATTGCATTCTCCATCCGCACGCCATTGTCGAGGGACCCGCTCGCCTGGGGCGCGCCAACGTGCTGCATCCCTTTTGCCGAATTGGCGGCGACCCGCAAGACTTGAAGTATGCCGGCGAGCCCACGCGCCTGGAGATCGGCGATGGCAACGTCTTTCGCGAATCCGTCACGGTCAGCCGCGGGACGGTGCAAGGCGGGGGCTTCACGCGCATCGGAAGCGACAACCTTTTTATGACCTGCGCTCACATTGCCCACGATTGTGTCGTCGGCAGCCACACGATTTTTGCCAACAGCGCGACGCTGGCTGGCCACGTCACGGTGGAAGACTACGCCTCGATCGGAGCATTTTCCCCGGTGCACCAGTTCTGCCGCATCGGCCGCTTTGCCTATATCGGCGCGTCTACAGTGATCACGCGGGACGTGCCGCCCTTCTCGCTCGTGGTCACCGAGCGCGAGACGCGATGTTTCGGCATCAATAGCGTGGGACTGGAGCGCCGCGGCTTTACCACCGAACGCATTCGCGCGATTGAGAGCGCCTTTCGCCTGCTCCTGAATTCGAAGCTCAACACGACCCAGGCCCTCGAGCAGATACGGCTCACGCTGGATGGTTCCCCGGACGTCGGGGAACTGGTTCGCTTTATGGAATCGTCCGAGCGCGGTGTAATCAAGTAGTGACTGATCGTTCGGAAGCAAATATGTCCCCGCCTGTCGCAACCCTTCCCGCCCGATGGGGTTTGATTGCCGGAAACGGCCGGTTCCCCTTTCTGGTCCTGGAAGCGGCGCGCAGCCAGGGCATCGAGATGGCCGTGATCGCATTGCGGGAGGAGGCGTCTCCCGAACTGGATGCGGTGGCCAAGCGGCTCCACTGGGTCAGCCTGGGTGAATTGAGCCGCACCCTCGAATTGCTGCATCAGGAGGGCGTCACGCGCGCGGTGATGGCGGGTCAGGTGAAACACAACAAGATTTTCAGCGCCATCCGGCCGGACTGGAAGCTGGCCAAACTGATCTTTTCGCTGCCCAGAAAAAATACCGATTCCCTGATTGGCGCCGTGGCCCGCGTGCTGGAAGACGAAGGCATTCAACTCGTGGACTCTACCATTTTCCTGAAGCCGCTCCTGCCCGAGCCGGGCGTGCTCACGCGCCGCGCTCCGGATTCACGCGAGTCGGCCGACATCGCCTACGGCCGCGAAATCGCGCGTGCAACTTGCGGGCCTCGACCTGGGCCAGGCCGTGGTCATCAGCGACCGGGCCTGCGTCGCCGTGGAAGCCATGGAAGGAACCGACGAGACCATCGAGCGTGCGGCACGGCTCGCCGCGGGCAAGCCGCTCGTTGTCGTGAAGGTAGCCAAGCCGCGCCAGGATATGCGTTTCGATGTACCCGTTGTGGGGCTCGGAACCGTCGAAACAATGAAGCGTTCGGGGGCTACCGCCCTGGCTATCGAAGCCAGCCGCACCTTGCTCTTCGATCGCGCGCGTCTGATCGAGGCCGCTGACGAAGCGGGAATCGCCATTCAAGCGTTTGCGACCCATGCACAAACCGATGCGTCGTCGGGCACGGGCGGCGATTCCACCGGAGCCAAGGCGCGATGAGCGACCGAGTGGTTCGGGTGGCCGTGGTCGGCGTCGGCGATTTTGGACGGAACCACGCGCGCGTCTATCGCCAGCTGCATGGGGTGGAGCTGGTCGGTATTGTCGATTTGGATGCGGAGCGCGCGCAGCGCGTGGCCGCGGAATTTGCCACGGTGGCGCTCCCGGATCTGGATGCATTGAGCGGCGGCGTGGACGCCGTAAGTCTTGCCGTGCCCACGAGCGAGCACGCACGCATCGGTTGCCTGCTGCTGGCGCGGGGAATAGACGTTCTGGTGGAGAAGCCGATTGCGGCGTCGCTTTCCGAGGCTGATCTGCTGATTGAGGCCGCGCGGCGGCACTCCCGCGTCCTGCAGATCGGGCATCTGGAAAGGTTCAATCCGGCGTTCGTTGCAGTGTTGCCGATAATCAAGGAGCCGTTATACTTTGAGGTACATCGTTTGGGCGTGTTTACTCCGCGCAGCCTGGACATCGACGTGGTGTACGACGTCATGATCCACGATCTGGATATCCTCCTCGCGCTGGCAGGTTCGGAGGTGACGTCCATTCACGCACTGGGCATCCCGGTAATCACGGATAAGGTCGACATCGCCCACGCCCGCCTGGAGTTTGCTTCCGGCGCGGTTGCCAACTTAACGGCCAGCCGTGTGTCTACCGAGCGCGTGCGCAAGCTGCGCTTTTTTCAGGAACACGAATACGTGTCGCTCGACTATGCGCGGCAGGATGCGCTGCGCATTCGCGTGCGGCAGCCTGCTCCTCAGCCGGAATTCGATTTCGAACCTGTGTCCACGCGGCAAGAGGAGCCGCTTGCGGCCGAGCTGCGTGCCTTTGTGGATGCCGTGCGACAGCCGCTCTACGCCCCTCGTGGATGGGCGAGCGGGTCGCCGCGCTTTGGAGCTGGCGGATCGGGTCATGTCGGGCATCCTGGAGCACAATCGGCGCGTCCAACTGGGTGCCCTGGTGCCCCCTCGAGCAAATTGATGATTCCAAGAATGCTGGTTCCGCGTGACGTGCGCCCCGCCGCCGAAAAGGCGGATGCGGCGCCGCCGCGCCGGTTGACCACGCTGCTCGATGAACGCACCGTGGTGGCCGCGAATCTGCCGCGTGGCGAGCTGCAAACTCGCAGCGCCATTCCTTCGCATCTGCCGCTTGGTGTGCTGGCCTCTCGCGTCGTCGTTCCCCGGGATACTCCGAACACGCCCTTCGACCGCGCGATGATTCATCCCGATTACGCGCCGGTTACCGTGCTCGATCAGAGGTTCACGGTGCCGGTGGCTTTGCCGGTCGTTGAACTCGCGCCGAAAGGGATTGTCTCCGCCTACGAACTTCCCGACGTCCTCGATGCCGACGTGCTCAACACCGGCGACGTCAACCTGATGGTGGAGCCGGTGGAAACGCCGCCGCGAAATTGGAACTGGCTGGCGCGCTCCGGATCGATCGCTTTTCACGTGCTCTTTATCACTTTCCTCCTGCTTCAGACGAAGCTCTTCCCTTATCGCCCGCCCTACGCAGTCGCAAATCGACCTGGCCCGGCAGCAGCTCAATTTCATCTACATGCCACCTCAAGTGCGCGGCATTCCGGCGACGCCGCCCGCGCCGCGCAGTCCGCAAATGCGCATCGATCCGCGAATCCTGCGGCAGATGGCGCCGCCGGTTGTGCCTCAGCCTTTGCCGGGGCCCAAAGAGCCGGACCGCGTGGTGCGCGACACGCCGCCGACGCCCGCACCTGACTTGCCCGCTGCGCCCAAGCCGCAGCCGCAGGCCCCGGTCGATTCTCGCTTTGATGCTCCCAAGCCGCAGCCTCAAACGCAGACGCAAAATCGCCTGATTCTGCCGCAGATGAGTTCGCCGGGCCGTGCGCTCGAGCAATCCGCGCAGCAGTCGCGCCAAGGCGGAAGCAGTGGTGCCGAGCAATTTGGCGGGAAAATCCCTGGCGCCTCCGGTTACGGCGGCGGAGGCGGCGGCGAGGGTTATCTCGGAGGCGCGCGTGCAAATGCTCACGCCTACCGAGGGCGTGGATTTCAGCAATTATTTGGCGCAAGTAGTTGCCCGCGTGAAACTCAACTGGTATTCCATCATGCCGGAGTCCGCACGACTGGGTGACAAAGGCACGGTAGTGCTGCAATTCCGAATTATGCGCAACGGTTCCGTTCCCGATGTTGAGCCCCAGCTGATGTCCTCTTCCGGTAAGGAGCCGCTCGATCGCGCTGCATACTCTTCGATCCGGACGTCGTCGCCCTTTGAGCCCTTGCCTGGGGCCTTCAGTGGCGACTTTATCGAGTTGCGGTTCATTTTCTTGTACAACGTGGCCTATACTCCGCAGTGAAGCCTCGCCAGGCGCAGACCGTGGGTTCGCTCTTCATCGCCGCTCTATTTCTGATCTATTTGCTGGTGCGCTATTGGAAGCTCATCTGATCGGTCCCATAATTTCCGGGGCTCACCCATCGATGTCTCCGAAGACCCCCACCGAGTCTTCTATGCTGCCCCTGGTGGCCATTCTTGGGCCTACTGCCTCGGGCAAATCGGCGCTCGCGGTGTCACTCGCAGAGAGGCTCGGCGGTGAGGTCGTCGCCTGCGATTCAACGCAGGTTTACCGTGGCTTCGATATCGGCACGGCGAAGCCCTCGGCGGCGGAGCGCCGCGATATCCCTCACCACATGATCGATCTCGTATCGCCCGCGGAAACCTTTACCGCAGGCGAATATCGCAAACGCGCCCTCGACGTACTCGCGGATTTGCGCCAGCGCCGCCGTCTCCCGATTTTTACGGTCGGCACCGGGCTTTATTTCCGAGCTCTTCTGGAGGGCTTGGCGGATGCGCCCACGCGTTCGGAGCAGGCGCGCGCGAGGCTCAACGCGATCTTTGCCCGGCATCGAGGCGGCGCGCGCTTACACCGCATGCTTTCCCGGCTCGATCCCGTTGCGGCGCAGCGTATCTCTCCCAACGATGGGCAGAAGCTGGTACGCGCTCTCGAGGTATGCCTCCTGGCAGGCAAGCCGCTCACCGAGTTGCACCAGGCCGGTCGCCAAGCCCTGCAGGGCTACAGTCCGCTAAAGATCGGCCTCAACCCTCCGCGCCAGGCGCTCTATCAGCGGATCGAAAAGCGCGTTCACAGCATGCTCCATCGTGGCTGGAGTGACGAGGTGGCCGCGCTGCTTGCGGAAGGCGCGCCAGTCACCGCGAAACCCTTCGAATTTATAGGCTACCGCGAGCTGCGTACTCGTGCGGAGGCGGGCAGGCCGCTCTCGAGCGCGGTTGAGGCGATTGCACAGGCAACTCGCCACTATGCCAAACGTCAGCTCACCTGGTTTCGCCGGGAATCCGGCGTTCAATGGTTCACTGATTTCGGCGACTCCCCGGAAATGCTTTCGGCATGTCTGGCCTATCTCCAACCCCTGCTGGAAAGCTTTAACAAGGCTGTCAAACAGCACCAGGCTGGCGACGAGTATAATTAAGCCAGTGGCTATTCAAAGAACGACCTTGGCGCTTTCCCCGCAATGGGTCTTTGCGGCATCCAATCCGCAGACACGCCTTTCACGCGTATGAAGACAACCAGGACGACCGAAGTTCGTGACCGCGCCCTGTTGGTGGGACTCGGCCTGAAACGCGCGCCCCGCATTCCCGGCCAGCATTCCGATGACGCTGCCCGCGAATCGCTGCTGGAACTGGCTGAATTGGCGCGAAGCGCCGGCGCCATCGTCGCCGGCAGTGTGCTGCAGATGCGCGATGCCATCGATCCGGCGAGCGTGGTAGGAAGCGGGAAGCTGGATGAAATTCGGGCCGAGGCTCAGGCCAAAGATGCGCCGCTGATTATTTTCGATCGCGAGCTCACTCCAGTGCAGCAGCGCAATCTGGAGCGCGGCGTGGAGCGACGCGTGATCGATCGCACGCAGTTGATCCTGGATATTTTTGCGCGCCACGCGCGCAGCCGGGAAGGGCAGCTGCAGGTAGAACTGGCCCAGCTCAACTATCTCTTGCCGCGCTTAACCGGAGGGGGCCCCGAACTCTCCCGGTTGGGAGGCGGAATCGGCACGCGAGGTCCCGGCGAACAGAAACTCGAAACCGACCGTCGCCGCATTCGAGATCGCGTACGCCGCATCGGCGCGGCGATTGAGACGTTGCGGCGGCAGCGGGCTCTGCGCCGTCAATCACGCCAGTCCACACGGCTGGGAACGATCGCCATGGTTGGTTACACCAACGCGGGGAAATCGACTCTGTTTAACGCGCTCAGCCATGCCGAGGTCCTCGTTTCTTCGAAAATGTTTGCCACGCTCGATCCCACGGTCCGTGCCGTTCGTTTGCCCTCGAATCGCCGCGTGTTGTTTTCAGACACCGTGGGCTTCATTCGCGACTTGCCCAAGGGTTTGCTGGCAGCGTTTCGGGCCACGCTCGAAGAAGTGCAGCAGGCAGCCTTGATTCTCCACGTCACCGATCTGTCGAACTCCCACCACACCGAACAGGACGCCGAGGTCGAGAAGGTTCTGGCGCAGCTCGAACTGAGCGACCGCCCTCGCTTGCATGTCTTCAATAAAATCGACCGTTTGGATAGCGAGACACGCAACGCCATGTCCACCAGCAACGGAAATGTCTATGTCTCCGCGCTTGAGGGAACGGGTCTTGATGACCTCCTGCGACGTGTCGATGAAATGATGCCCGTTGACCCCATAAAAAGGCTGCGGTTTTCGCTACCCCTTGCCGACGGTCGCAAACTGGCCCTGGTGCACGGGCTGGGACGAGTGCTGCATAGCGAGGTTCAAGATTCAACGATGCTCATCGATGCCGAGGTGCCCGAATCTCTGATCAGCAGGCTGCGTCTGGTACCGGATACCGAGCCCTGAAACGATGGCCCACGGCCCTGTTTTGCTTCATTTCCCCAGTGTTACAGGCGCGAAGTGGTTTCAGGGGATTGCTGTACTTCTGTGCAAATCGGCGGAGGCTCTCGGAGCGCGAAAGCCCAACCGTTGAGCCGTTGTCTGCTGCCGTACACTTCCGGCAAGTCCTTGTATATGTGTTATTTAAGACGTTGCTAGGCCCTTCTCGTGCCTGCTTTCAGGCGTACACTCATTGGGGAGTAACTTGAAAGTAAAATGCGATTTCCACACGAAAATCCACAGGATTCCGGCCTATTTTGCGCGCCCTGGGCTAGTAACATGGGCGTAATAGTACGTTTTTTTGTCACTTCCCCAATGTTTCTGCAATCTCCCACTATTAACAATTTAAGTATTCGAAAGAATGGCTCCTTTCGGAGGCCTAGCGGCACGTGCCATTGGCGAGTGACGGGCGATCCGCCGTTCGATCCGAGCGCTGCAATTTCAACGCGTCGATTCGGGATCGTTGACGGCTGGAGCGATGGCAGACTATAGTTGAACTGCTCATTCAGACTGGGCCGACGCGTCCTTCGGATGTGCTTGGCCCGAGTGCTTCATGAACCTGCCAAACAGCCTCACTATTCTGCGCATCTTTTTCACGCCGCTTTTGGTTGTGGTACTCCTTACGCGCATGCCCAACGTCGTGTTCCTGGGCGTCCCCATGAATTTTACGGTGTGGGGCGTTTTGATTTTGCTGCTCGCCGCGGCGACGGACTGGGCTGATGGATTCTATGCCCGGCGCCGCGAAGAGATCACCACACTCGGCATTCTCCTGGACCCGATTGCGGACAAACTGCTGATTTCGGCGGCGTTCATTTCGCTCGTGCAGATGCAACTCGTCCCCGGCTGGATGGTCGTCATCATCATCGGCCGCGAAATCACGGTGCTGGGACTGCGCAATATCGCCTCCGCCGAGGGTTTCACGATTCCCGCTTCCGCACTGGGTAAGACGAAGATGGTGCTCCAGGTGGTGGCCGTCTGCGCAGTGATCGTGGGGGCGAAACGTACCGAGGTGCGTTCGCTGGGAACGATTCTCGTCTGGCTCGTGGTGATGAGCGCGGTCGCTTCCGCGGTCCAGTATTTCTCGAAATTCTGGAGCCATGTGGACGATCGAGTGAAGCAGAGGCGCCATCTCCGTCTGCTCGAACGCCGCAGAAAAGCGCAGGATGCCCCCACTCTCTGACCCTCGGCTTTCTGACAACGATCGACGTGAGCTTCTGGCTCTTGCACGCCACGCGATTTCTGAAGCGGTCTGCCGGCAGCGCATTCCCGACTTGCCTCCACCCTCACAACGACTGGCTGAACGTGGTGGTGCCTTCGTGACCATACGCTGTGATGGAAAGCTGCGCGGATGCATTGGCCGGGTCGATACCACCAACGCCTTGGCGGAAACTGTCGCGCAATGCGCGATCAGCGCCGCATTGCAGGATCCGCGTTTCCGTCCGCTTACGGAAGAAGAAATCCCTCGGTTGGAACTGGAGATTTCCGTAGTTTCGGAGCCGGCGCCGATCAGGCCCGAAGAAGTCGAGGTGGGAACGCACGGAATCGTGGTCAACCGAGCCGCCAGCCGCGGCCTGCTCTTGCCCCAGGTGGCGGTCGAGCGAAATTGGTCTGCGACACAATTCATTGAAGAGACCTGCCGGAAGGCCGGTCTCGAAGCTGGCGCCTGGCGGGATCCGGAAACGAAACTCTACGCGTTTACCGCGGAGGTATTCACCGGGTGCGAGTCCGGAAATCCACTGCCGTCGCCATCTAAACAAAACGGCCCGCCTGAAGTGGCGGGCCGCTCTCACCGTTAAACGCGTTTCGATCTATTCGAGTTCGACGTAATCTCCGGGATAGATTTGCAGGTCGCTCGACGTAATCAGCACGGTCGCCGCGTTCTTGCCCAGTCTCAGCACGACTCCCTCGCCGAGAATGTCGCGAGGCAGTTCCGTGCCCAGGTAGGGCCGTGGCGCCGCACCGAATCCGAAGAGCGCATACTCCGTGTGCGGAATCTGATAGACCTGTTCAGGATGCGCGCCCTGATAACGAAAGATGCGGAAGTAGTCGCCGACCTTGATGCCCTGTGCGGTGCCCAGGTTCACGTAGACGATTTTCCCTTCACTCGCCAATTCGCCGAAAAATCTGGTCGAGACGATCATCGCCTTGGCTTTGCCGCTGGGAGGCGCAAATGTATCGAGCTTGGCCTCGGGCTTCAGCGTAGGAGCCGGCCGGGGGGTGAACGGCAGCACGATATCTCCCCGCTGGACGTAATTGCAGGAGAACTCCACCTCAGCGGTGGACGTATTCTGCTGAACATTCACCACGCGTAAACGTGCCTCGTCTTCATAGGTCGTGCCCATTGCTTTCATCAGGACGCTCTGCGAAACGAACCACTCGTTGTGGAGCAGCTCTTCCACCGGGCGGATCACCTGGAACTCGTCACCCACCTTGACGCCTTGCGACGCCCCCTTATTGAGGAATACTTGCTGGCGGTCGCTATAGATAACGTTGTAATAGGACTCCGACCCCGAAATGACGTAAGTATCCTGCGCAACGGGCTCGGAGCTGACCACCCCGCTGCAATATAGCTGGTTCTCAAGAGGACTCTTTGTGTTGGTCTGGGCCTGTCCGAGAACAGCCATAACCCCCGTCAGAAGAACTAAATAGGCAACTCTGCGTATCATTTTCGTGCTCCTCTTCGTCAATCTCACGCCTTCCGAGTGGAATCTACCCCTGGTTGAAAATAGCAGCGGGTACTAGAACCAGTCAAGGCGCTCCCGAGGGTTCCTTTACACTTTTGATACCGCATGATAGAAGCGCTGGTTTTAGCCTGGAGGGTCATATCGTCCATATTCGCCGACGCGCCGTTCTCGACGCCCCTGCTCCCAAGCCTGGTCTTTTCGGAAACGACCGTTTCTGTGGCGTTGTAGCTGCCGCCACGGGCGCGCAAGCCATCCGGCAGCTGAAGGCAGCCCTGAGGGCGCCCAAGCCGCCGGCCGTACTCGAATTGCGGCTGGACTACCTCCGTAGCCGGGCAGAAATGGGTCGCCTGCTCGACTGGGTCTCCCAACGCAAGCTGCCAATCCTCATCGCTACCTGCCGCCGCCATCCAGGTGGTGGACGCTTCCAGGGTAGCGTAGCCCATGAGATCGCCGTGCTGCAACGCGCGGTCGAAGCCGGCTGCCTGTGGTGCGACGTTGAGATTGAGACGGCTAGGCAGATGGGTGCCGCTCAACTGAAAAACGACCTCGCTCCCGCGCGGCTCCTCATCTCCGCACATGACTTCCGGCGCTTGCCGCGGAACCTGCCGGCGCTGGTGAAGCGGCTCGAAGCCTATAACCCAGCGGCCATAAAGATTGCGGCTGCTTGTCGTTCGCTGGCCGATGTCCGGCGGCTACTGGAACTGCTAAAACGCCGTCGGAATATACTGGTCCTTCCCATGGGTGAAGAGATGCTTGCGGCCCGCATCCTGGCGCTTCGCCAGGGCAGCGCGCTCGCCTACGCGCCCCTTAGCCAAGCCACCGCGCCCGGGCAGGTTTCCCTCGACGAAATCGACGGCATCTACCGGCTCCGGCGTCGCTTCGGCAAATCGGCCGTGGGCATCGATTCGCCGCACCACCGTCTATGGCGTAATCGGCGATCCCGTGGCGCATTCGCTTTCTCCGCTCATGCACAACGCCGCCTTTGCCGCTCGCGCGCACAAATGCCGTCTACTTGCCGTTCCGCGTGCGCGACCTGGGCGATTTCATCGCTGCGGTCATTCCGCTTGGGATTGCCGGTTTCAGCGTGACCCTGCCGCACAAGCAGCGCATCCTGCGCTATCTGGACGATTGCGATCCCCTCGCGGCCGAAATTGGCGCGGTCAACACGGTCGTGGTGCGCGCAGGGAAGCTTCTACGGTTACAATACCGACTTACGTGGTGTGCTGCGGGCGATCGAGCGCCGCGTGCCGCTTGCGATCAAGCCGCGTGCTGCTTGTGGGCGCGGGAGGAGCGGCGCGGGCGGCGGCCTTTGCGCTGGCGCGTGCAGGCGCCGCCGTGGCGATATGGGCGCGGCGTCCGCAGCGCGCGCGCGCACTTGGCGCGCGCCGTCGGCGGCGACGCGGTCGATCGGCGCCGCGCTGCGCAGCGAATCGTTTGACGCCATCGTGAACTGCACGCCGGTGGGCATGCATCCCGGTGGCGGGTCGCCGCTCGAGAGCTCGCGAGCTGAATTGCCGCGTGGTGATGGACCTGATCTACCGGCCGCGCAAGACCGAACTGCTGCGTCTGGCGGAGCGCCGCGGAATCGAAACCATTTCGGGAGTGGAGATGTTTGTCGCGCAGGGTGTCGCGCAGTGGGAGATCTGGACGGGCGAGCGCGCGCCGGAGGCGGTCATGCGCGCGAGCCGTGCTCGACGGCGCTGGACGCGCGAGGAAAGAAGCGACCGAGCAGGACGACAAGGGCGATCACCGCAGATGATCGAGCCCGATTTTCAGACGTTTCGCCGCCTGGCGCGGCAGGGCAATCTGGTGCCGGTCTACGAGACCTTTACGGCCGACCTGCTGACGCCGGTGGGCGCCTACCTGCGCCTGGCGCAGCATGCGCGCTACGCCTGTCTGCTCGAAAGCGTCGAGGGCGGCGAAAAAATCGCGCGCTACACCTTCGTCGGCGCAAACCCCGTCGAAGTCTTTCGCTACGTCAACGGCGCCTGCGTCCTGGAAGGCGAGAGCCGCGTCTCCTGGATGCAGTCCAATCCGCTCGATTTTCTGCGCCATCGCGTGGAGCGCTACCGTCCGGTGCGCGTGCCCGGACTTGCCGCCGCTGGTCGCCGGCGCCATCGGCTACTTCGCGTACGACATGGTGCGCCTGTTCGAGCGCATTCCCGATCAGCACGCGCAACGACCTGGGCATGGACGACGCCGTGATGATGTTTTATCTCGGCCTGGTGGTCTTCGATCACGTGCGCCGTCGCGTCTGGATCGTGCGCAACGTCTTCACCGACGGCCCGGGCAGCCTGCGCTCGAAATATCGCGCCGCCGTCGCGCGAGATTCGCGAAACGCGCCGCCAGCTCGCGGCGCCGCTCGATGAAAATCGGCGCAAGCCGGCGCCGCCGCGCGGCGCCGCTGCGCGTCACCTCCAATTTCACGCGCGCCGCAATATCTGGCCGCCGTGCGCAAGTCCAAGGAGTACATCCGCGCCGGCGACATCTTTCAGGTGGTCGTCAGCCAGCGATTTTCGGCCGCGCACCGACGCCGATCCGTTTGAGATCTATCGCGCGCTGCGCGTGGTGAATCCTTCGCCGTACATGTATTTTCTGAAGCTCGGCGACACCGCCATCGTCGGCAGTTCGCCCGAGATGCTGGTGAAGGTGCAGGGCCGCGACGCCTTCTACCGGCCCATCGCCGGCACGCGCCCGCGCGGCCGCGACGAGCAAGGAGGATCGAGCGCTTCGCCGCCGAGCTCGCCGCCGATCCCAAGGAGCGCGCCGAACACATCATGCTGGTCGATCTGGGCCGCAACGACCTCGGCCGCGTCTCGCGAATACGGCTCGGTGCGCGTCGAGCGGCTCGAATTTGTCGAGCGCTATTCGCACGTGATGCACCTGGTATCGAGCCTGCGCGGCCGCCTGCGTCCCGACGTGGATTGCTTCGACGCGCTGGCCGCCTGCTTCCCCGGCGGCACGGTCTCCGGCGCGCCCAAGGTTCGCGCCATGGAGATCATCGACGAGCTCGAACCCACGCGCCGCGGCATCTACGCCGGCGCGATTCTGTATCTCGATTTTTCCGGCAATCTCGACTCCTGCATCGCCATTCGCACCATGGTGGTGAAGAAAGGCGTTGGCCTACGTGCAGGCCGGCGCGGGTCTTGTCGCCGATTCGGTGCCCGCGCGCGAGTATCAGGAGACGGTCAACAAGGCGCGCGCTCTGATCGCCGCGCTGGAAGTGGCGCATCGCGGAGCGGCCCATGGCGGAGGATATCGTCCTGCGGCTCCGTCGCCCTCGCGTCGCCGCGCTCGTGCGCAGGCCGCCGCCGCGGCCGCGCGAAATAGCCAGCCGCCGGCAAATGCCGTAAGCTAAAGTTCAGCTGACAGATTGTCATTCCGAGGAGCTCGTAGCCGCAGCGACGGGGAATCTGCTGCCAGTGACATGATCCTGCTGATCGACAACTACGATTCGTTTACCTACAACCTGGCGCAATTCCTTGGCCAGTTGGGCGAAAAACTCGAAGTGCGCCGCAACGACCAGATCACCCTCGACGAAATCGCCGCCAAAAACCCGAGCGCATCGTCATCTCGCCCGGCCCGGGCGTGCCCGAGAATGCCGGCATCTGCGTCGACGTCATCCGGCGCTTCGCCGGCAAGATTCCGCTTCTGGGCGTCTGCCTGGGTCATCAGGCCATCGGCCACGCCTTCGGCGGCAAGGTCGTTCGCGCCCCGGACCTCATGCACGGCAAGACCAGCCGCATCCATCACGACAACAAGACGATCTTTCGCAAGCTGCCGCAGGACTTCGTGGCCACGCGCTACCACTCGCTGATCGTGCGAGAAAAAGAGTCTGCCCCGCGAACTGGAAATTTCCGCCGAGACCGACGGCCTCATCATGGGCCTGCGCCACCGCAAGCTGCGCGTCGAAGGCGTGCAGTTCCATCCCGAGTCCGTGCTCACGGAAGTCGGCATGCAGCTGCTCCGCAATTTCCTCGCGCTTTGATCAGGGTGATCGAGTGATGGAACCATTTCTGAAGGCTCAGCGACGTAATCGATTGGCACCACCCTTCGGTGCGGTCGAAAGCCATGGAATTGGCAAAAGACGCTTCCACCGCTTTGCAAGTCGCGCAGCGCTCGTTCGAATGGGTCCGCGACAACATCCAGCACAGTTCCGACTACAAGCGCAACCCGGTCACCTGCGCGGCTTCTGAAGTTCTGGCGGCCGGCACGGGTTATTGCTATGCGAAAAGCCACCTTTTGGCCGCGCTGCTTCGGGCCAACGGCATCCCCGCCGGATTTTGTTATCAGCGGCTCAGTATCGGCGATCACGGCGCGCCCTATTCCTTGCATGGCTTTAACGCCATACATTTAGCCGATTTCGGCTGGTACAGAGTGGATTCGAGAGGCAATAAGCCCGGCGTGAATGCACAGTTCTGCCCGCCGGAGGAACGCCTCGCATTTCGTTTGAATTCTTCCGAAGAGAGAAACTTCCCGGAAATATTGCCGGATCCCTTGTCGATCGTGATTCGCGCACTTCGGGCACACACCACGTGGGATGAGTTGTACCGGAATCTTCCCGATTGGGACGGTCCTACGCTGCTTTGAGCTTAGCGTTGCGCGCGTGAAAATTCGATCAGCGCTTCCAGCTTGGCGCGCGCTAATCCCGAGTCGATAGCTTTTGCCGCCAGGCTGGTCCCTTTCCTGAAATTCGCCGCACGGCCTGCGGCCACCAGCGCCGCCGCGGCGTTGATACATACAAAGTCCCGCTGCGGTCCGCGCTCACCCTGCAGAATACTGCGAATGATGCCCGCATTCTTGGCCGCATCGCCGCCGGCCAGGGCTTCGCGGGACGCCGGCATGACCCCGAAGTCCTGCGGCTTCACGCGGTAGCGTTGCACCGAATGGGGGCGTACGTCCGCGACTTCGGTTTCGTCGCTCAACGAAATTTCGTCGATTCCATCCACGCCATGCACCACGTAGGCCCGCGGCGTCTCCAGTTCCGCCAGCGCGCGTCCCAGTTTCTCCACCAGCGCCGGTACCGGCACGCCGACCACCTGGGCGGTTGCGCCCGCGGGATTGGTGAGCGGGCCCAGCAAATTGAAAACGGTGCGGCCGCCCACCTCGCGCCGCGCTTCGACGGCATGCCGCATCGCCGTATGCATGTTGGGAGCAAAGAGGAATCCGATACCGATCTGATCGATGGACTCCAGGGCGCGCTGCGGCGTGACATCGATGGTCACGCCCAGCGCCTCGAGCACATCGGCCGACCCGCAGCGGGAACTGAACGACCGGTTGCCGTGCTTGGCCACGCGTACTCCCGCGCCGGCCACGACCAGACGCTGCCGCCGTCGAAACGTTGAACGTGTCGCCGCCATCGCCGCCCGTCCCACACGTATCCACCAGCGGCGCGATCTGCGCCGGCCGGTTGGGCTCCTCGCGCCAGTGTTGGGGAGGCTTGGCCAAAAGGGAGCTGCGTCGCCGCATGGCTCGCGCGAATCCGACAAGCTCTTCCACCGCCTCGCCCTTGGCGCGCAGCGAAAGCAGCAGGTTCACGATTTGCTCGTGAGCCAGGCGGCCTTCGAGCAGTTCGTCCATGACCTCTTCCGCCTCGACGGCGGAAAGATCGGTCCCCGCTTCCACTTTGCTTAGCCACTCGGCAATCATTTTCGGCGCCGTCATTTCGTCTTCGATCTTCCCTCGCATGATTCCGGACTCGTCTGGGACCGCCGCAATCAGCGCGCATAGCTTCGTGTGCCCTTGCTCGGGCCGCGCCGTCAGAGTAAACTGACCCACTTTGGACGGACTCAAATTCTAGCATTGAGCGACGTCGGGTCGCTCCCGAAGACGAGACCACCGCACTCGACCCGGCAATAGAAAACTCAGCGGCCCGAACGGATCATTAAATGAAAAAGCGCATGAAAATCGGTACGAAGATTGGCAGGCATCAGGCATGAAGATTCACGAGTATCAGGCAAAGGAGATTTTCCGCCGCTTCGGAGTGCCCACGCCGCGCGGCGAGATGGTGACCACCGCCGAAGACGCCCGAAAAGTGGCCCAGAAGCTCGGTATGCCCGTCGTCGTGGTGAAGGCCCAGATCCACGCCGGTGGCCGTGGCAAGGGCGGCGGCGTGAAGCTGGCGCGTTCGGTGGACGAAGCCGGGCAGCTCGCCTCCAAGATTCTGGGTATGACGCTGGTCACGCCGCAGACCGGGCCGCAGGGCCGCATCGTGCGGCGCCTCCTGGTCGAAGAGGGGCTCGACATCAAGCGCGAGCTCTATCTCAGCATTCTTGTGGATCGCGCCGCGGAAGCTCCGGTGATCATGGCCAGCGCCGCCGGCGGAATGGAAATCGAAGAGGTAGCCAAGGAGAATCCCGCCGCAATTCTTCGCGAAGTTGTGCGTCCCGCGACCGGTCTGCAACCGTATATCGCGCGTAAGTTGGCCTTTGGTCTCGGCCTCGGCGCTGAGCAGGCGCCGGCCCTGGGGCCTTTTCTGCAGTCGCTCTATCGCGCCTTCCTGGAAACCGACGCTGCGCTCGTGGAAATCAATCCGCTGGTGGTCACCGGCGACGCGCGGCTGATCGCGCTCGATGCCAAGATGACTTTCGACGACAACGCCCTCTATCGCCATAAGGATCTTGCCGAATTGCGCGATCTGGATGAGGAAGATCCGCTCGAAGTGGAAGCCTCGAATTACAAGCTCAACTACATCAAGCTCGACGGCACCGTCGGCTGCATGGTGAATGGCGCCGGCCTGGCCATGGCCACGATGGACATCATCAAGCTCGCCGGCGGCGCTCCGGCGAACTTCCTCGACGTCGGTGGCGGCGCTTCCGCCGATCAGGTGAAGAGCGCCTTCAAGATCCTCATGAGCGATGCCGAGGTGCGCGGCGTCTTTATCAACATTTTCGGCGGCATCCTGCGGTGCGACGTGCTCGCCACCGGCGTGGTTGCCGCGGCGCGCGAGTTGCAGATGAAGCTGCCGGTGGTCGTCCGCATGGAGGGCACCAACATGGAGCAGGGCCGCCAGATTCTGCGCGACTCCGGGCTTAATTTCACGATTGCGGAGAATATGAAGGACGGCGCCGAAAAAGCCGTGCGTCTCGCGGGAGGTGCGCGGTGAGCGTTCTCATAAACGAACACACTCGCGTCATCGTGCAGGGACTCACCGGCCGCGAAGGCAGCTTCCACGCGGAGCAGATGATCGCTTACGGCACCAGTGTCGTTGCCGGCGTCACGCCCGGCAAGGGCGCGACACTTCACAACGCCGTGCCGGTCTTCAACACCGTCGCCGAAGCGGCGCGCGAGACGCGCGCGAACGCCTCGGTTATCTTCGTTCCGCCGCCATACGCCGCCGACGCCATACTGGAAGGCATCGACGCCGGGCTGCCGCTCGTCGTCTGCATCACCGAAGGCATTCCCACGCTCGACATGGTTCGTGTGGCCGCCGCCCTGCGCGGCAGTCAGACCCGCCTGATCGGCCCGAACTGCCCAGGCATCATCTCGCCCGGCAAATGCAAGATTGGCATCATGCCGGCGCAGATTCACCGCGAAGGCCACGTGGGCGTCGTCAGCCGCAGTGGCACCCTGACCTACGAGGCCGTCGGCCAGCTCACGCATCTCGGCATCGGCCAGTCAACCTGCATCGGGATTGGCGGCGACCCCATCATCGGCACGTCGTTTCTTGACGCCATTCGCCTGTTCAACGACGACCCGGACACGCATGCCATCGTCATGATCGGCGAGATCGGCGGCAATGCCGAGCAGCAAGCGGCTGAATTCATCGGCGCGCACGTTCGCAAGCCGGTGGTCGGCTTCATCGCCGGGCAGACCGCGCCTCCGGGCCGCCGCATGGGACACGCCGGAGCCATCATCAGCGGCGGCACGGGGACCGCGAAAGAGAAATACGAAGTCATGGCCGCAGCCGGAATTCATACCGTGCAGAGTCCCGCCGATATGGGTTCGACTCTTGCCGCCGCGCTCGGCAAGTCCGCCGCCAAGTGACCATCCGACCAGGATGGTCATCCCGAGCGAATCCGTACGGGTACCAGCGCCCGCGCCGGCGTGGCCGAGCGAGCGATCTGCTTTTCACGTTTTCGCGTTTGTGTAGCGCCGCCTTCCAGTGCAGTAGCGCCAACGTCCTCGCTATGCGATGAGCCTGGCGCGTTAAGGAAGTCGCGCCGGCATCCTCGCTTCTTCGCCGCGAACGTGCCCTACAGGAGCAGCTTCGCGGCGTAACCGCCATCGTGCTGTCATCCTGAACGAAGTGAAGGATCTCTCGTGGAAGTAAGCTGACCGAGAGGCATCGTTTTCGTTAAACTCGAACCGCAGGAGAACTCAGTGACCGCAGAAACCAAGCTCGAACGTACGCTCGCGATCATCAAGCCTGACGCCACAAGTCGCGGCCTGGCCGGAGACATTCTCTCCCGCATCCATCGCGCCGGCTTCTCCATCGTGGCCATCAAGTCCTTGCGACTGACCCAGTCTGAAGCCGACGGCTTCTACGCCGTGCATCGCGGGAAGGGCTTTTTCGCCGAGCTCACCGCCTTCATGAGCTCCGGCAAAATCGTCGTCATCGCGCTCGAAGCCGAAGGAGCCATCGCCCGTTGGCGCCAGACCATGGGCGCTACAGACCCCGCGAAGGCGGAGCCCGGCTCCATCCGGCGTGACCTCGGCGCCAGCATTCAGAATAATTGCACCCACGGCTCCGACGCCCCGGAGACCGCCGCCTTCGAAATCGCCTACTTCTTCGCCTCCCACGAACTGCTCTGACTCTTGCGCTGTCCGCCGCGCCGTCCACCTGAGGAGCCCGCGGCGAAAAACCTTGGCCGTGTTCCGCTGACCTCTTCGGTGTCGGCCGTCAAACCGTCGGCCCCGGAGCGCTTTACTCGTACGGTAAAACGAGCATCCGACCAGGATGGTCGTCCCGAGCGACGATGCCGAGCGACGATCCGGACGAGGGATCTCTCTGAAAGCTGCCCTTTACGTATAGGGTAAAATAGAACATGCTCGATAGCTTCGCGACGAATTCCGCGGGCACCTTCTTCTTTGTTTCTGGTCGACGTGCGTCGCTTCACTAAGAATGATCCTGCTCGAGTCAATCCGTAAACTCGACGCGGCTTCGAGTGGTCGACATGCTTCGATCCTCGCGATGCTTGCGTGCCTTAACTCCCATGAAATGACCACTTGCACGAATGGCTCGCTAAGTGGCTTAGAATCCGCACTTACGCAATCAGCGATTTATAACTCGCTTGGAATGAACACTTGCGCAAACAAGGGGTAGGGGGCAGCACCGGTATGCTCGAACCTAGCTCCGACATCGATATAATCGACGGAAGTAAGAGCAAGAAATGGATCCGGCGCGCGAACTCGGGAAATGGCTGATCTTCGGCGGACTGATTGTGGCCGCCATCGGCGGATTGCTGTTTATCGGCGGACGGCTGCCGCTGCGGCTGGGCCGCCTGCCCGGCGACATCGCCATCGAAGGGCGGCGCGGCTCGTTTTATTTTCCCGTGGTCACGTGCATTTTGCTGAGCGTGGTTTTCACGCTGGTGATGTGGCTCGTGTCTTTCTTCCGCAAATGATGACGCACAGATAATTCGCACCATGGCAAAACCCTTTCAGCTTCCGCTGATGCCGCGACGCACGATCTGGTCGGTCAGCGACCTGACGCGCGCATTCGCGACGTGCTCGCCGGCGAATTTACCGATGTCTTCGTCGAGGGCGAAGTCTCCAACGCGCACGCCGCGCAATCCGGCCATCTCTACTTCACGCTGAAGGACACTCGCGCGCAGATTCGCTGCGTCTGCTTTCGCACTCAGCTTGCGCGCCTGAAGTTTCGTCCCGAAGACGGCCTGCACGTCACCGTGCGCGGCTCCATCAGCGTCTACGAGTCGCGCGGCGAATATCAGATTTACGTTGAGCATGTCGAGCCGGTCGGCCTGGGCGCCCTGCAGCTTGCCTTCGAGCAGCTGAAAAAGCGCCTCGATGCCGAGGGCCTGTTCGACCCGGAGCGCAAGAAATCGCTTCCCGTGCTTCCGCAATGCGTCGGTTTGATCACCTCGCCTCGCGGCGCCGCCGTGCGCGACATCGTGCGCATTCTGCAGCGGCGCTTCCCGAACCTGCACATCGTGCTGTATCCGGTGCACGTACAGGGCGAAGGCGCGGCCGGCGAAATCGTGCAGGCCCTTCGCTATTTCGAGCGCAAGCAGCTCGCCGACGTTCTCATCCTGGCGCGTGGCGGCGGCTCGCTTGAGGATCTTTGGGCTTTCAACGAAGAGGCCGTCGCTCGCGCGATTGTCGCGTGCACGATTCCCGTGATCTCCGGCGTGGGCCACGAAACCGATTTCACCATTGCCGATTTTGTCGCCGATGTCCGCGCCTCCACGCCTTCCGCCGCGGCGGAGATGGTGGTGCGCTCGCGTCAGGAATTTGACGGCCATCTGAGCGATCTGCGCGACAAGTTCGCGCAACTGATGCGTTACCGCTTGCTGCAGGCCAGCCATAAGTTGCGCGAACTGGATCTGCATCGCGGCGCGCGGCGGCTGGAAGACTCTTCCGGCGCCGCCGCCAGCATACGGACGACCTGGTGGCGCAGCTTGCCGACGCGCTGCGCGCCCGCCTCGCGCTCCTGCAACGACGTTTTCAGGTAGCGTTATCGCGGATGGCGGCGGTGGATTTCCGCGCGCGTCTGCAGAGCCGCGGCGGTGCGCCTGGACCGGCGCTCCGCTGAACTCGGGGTGCGCATGCGGCGCGCAGTTGCAGCCAAGCGCCAGACGGTGGAAAGGTTGCGCGTGCAACTCGAGGAGCGCAGCCCGCTGCGGCTGCTGGAGCGCGGCTATGCGATCTGCTACGACGCCGCCGGCAACGTCGTGCAGGCCGCGGACGGCGTGGCCGATCGGAGATCGTATTCGCGTGCAGCTTTCGCGCGGCCGGCTGGGCGCCGAAGTAAAAGAGAGGGAAGTGCCGGAACCGGAAATGCGGGAAGGGGCGCGCGGGACAAAGCGTCGCGAGCCACCGGCAGGCAGGAGAACGAAGGAATGAAAGCGCGAGCTAATCGTCCGAGGAGCTGGCCACCTTCAGCACCGCCAGAAACGCCTCTTGAGGAATGTCCACGCGGCCGACGCGCTTCATGCGCCGTTTGCCTTCTTTTTGTTTCTCCAGCAGCTTGCGTTTGCGCGAAATGTCGCCGCCGTAGCATTTGGCCAGAACGTTTTTGCGTATGGGGCTGATGGTTTCGCGCGCGATGACGCGGCTGCCGATGGCGGCCTGCAGCGGCACCTCGAACATCTGCCGCGGGATCAGTTTGCGCAGGCGCGTCACCAGTTCGCGCCCGCGTTCGTAGGATTGTTCGCGGTGGCAGACCAGCGTCAGCGCGTCGACGGGTTCGCCGCCGATGAGCACGTCGAGCTTCACCAGATCGCCTTCGCGGTAGCCGGACAGATGGTAGTCGAGCGAGGCGTAGCCGCGGGACACGCTCTTGAGCCGATCGTAGAAATCGAGCACGATTTCGTTCAGCGGCAATCTCGTAGGTGAGCATGACGCGCGTGGGCGAGAGATACTCGAAGCCCTTCTGCACGCCGCGCTTCTCCTCGCAGAGTTGCAGGATGGCGCCCACGGAATCGTCGGCGGTGATGATCATGGCGGTGATCACCGGCTCTTCGATCTTGGCGATTTCGCTGGGCGAGGGAAACTTCGTGGGATTATCCACCTCCAGCACTTCGCCCACAGTGGTGGTGATGCGATAGCGCACGCTGGGCGCGGTGGTGATCAGGTCGATGCCGAACTCGCGCTCCAGGCGTTCCTGCACGATCTCCATGTGCAGCAGGCCGAGGAAGCCGCAGCGGAAGCCGAAGCCCAGCGCGACGGAGTTCTCCGGCTCGTAGAAGAACGCGGCGTCATTGAGCTGCAGCTTGCCCAGCGCGTCGCGCAGTGTCTCGTAGTCATGCGCCTGCACCGGAAAAAGGCCGGCGAAGACCATGGGCTTGATGGCTTCAAAGCCGGGAAGCGGCGGGGCCGGGCGCGCCGCGTCGATGACGGTGTCGCCGACGCGCGCGTCGGCCACGCGCTTGATATTGGCGACGACGAAGCCAACGTCGCCGGCGGCCAGCTCTTCCAGGACCACCGGTTTGGGCGTGAGCGCGCCGAGGCTCTCCACCTCAAAGACTTCGTCGTTGGAAACAAGGCGAATCTTCTGATGAGGACGCAAACGGCCGTCCATGATGCGCACCAGCACCACGGCGCCGCGATAGGCGTCGAACCAGGAGTCGAAGATCAGCGCGCGAAGGGGCGCGTCCACCAGACCGGAAGGAGCGGGAACCCGCGCGACGACAGCCTCCAGCACTTTCTCCACGCCCAGCCCGCTTTTCGCGCTGATGGCCAGCGCGTCGGCGGCGGGAATCGCCAGCACGCTTTCGATCTGCGCTTTCACTTCTTCGGTCTGCGCGGCGGGCAGGTCGATTTTGTTGATCACCGGAATGATGGTCAGATTGTGCTGCGCGGCCAGGAATGTGTTGGCCACGGTTTGCGCTTCGACGCCCTGGCTGGCGTCCACGACGAGCAGCGCGCCTTCGCAGGCCGAAAGCGCGCGCGAGACTTCGTAGGAAAAATCGACGTGACCGGGAGTATCGATCAGGTTGAGCTGGTATTCCTGGCCGTCGTCGGCGCGGTAATGCAGGCGGATGCTCTTGGCCTTGATGGTGATGCCGCGCTCTTGTTCCAGATCCATGGAATCGAGGACCTGCGCGGTCATTTCGCGCTGGGTGAGCGCGCCGGTAAGTTCGAGCAGGCGGTCGGCCAGCGTGGACTTGCCGTGGTCGATATGCGCGATGATGCAGAAGTTGCGGATGAAACGGGAATCCATGTAGATGTTTTGTCCCTGCGCGGGGCGGTCGCTCCGCGAATCAAAGGCGCGCTGAGAACACTCAGTTTGCCACATCTGGGAGCAAGCGGCCAGACAGCCTTGCGCGACGTGTTGCTCGAGGCTTGAGCAGAATCAGCGGGACAGTTGAGCGTGGGGAAACTGGGGTACGTCCGAAAGTTTTCCGCTGAATCCGAGACAGGTTATATTGTCTCTGGCTCCGGCTCGCCACAGGGCGGCGCAGCCCGGGCGTTTTCCGAAAATAACCCATGAGCGTTGATGTCAGCAAACAGCTGGACCGTGCCAAGCGCTATCTCGAGAAAAATAAACTCGAGGAGGCTGCGGAGGCTTACGAGTCGGTCCTGAGCGACATGCCCGGCCATGCAGAGGCATTGCAGGCGCTGGGAGACTTGTACACCCGGCTCAACCAGACCGACCGGGCCATCAAGCATTACAACGTTCTCTTTGACCGTTTCTTCGAGGCGCGCGAGGAAAACAAAGCCCTGGTCATCTACACCCGGGCGCTCAAAGGGATCCAACAGCCGCCAGAGCGTATGGCGCGGTACGCCCTGCTGTTACAGAAGCAGAACCGGCCTGAGGAGGCCATCGAGCAGTATTCGTTTGCGTCAGAACTATTTCTGGCGCGCGGAAACCAGGAGGGTGCGCTCGATTGCCTGGAACGGATGGCGCAGCTCGATCCGGACAATTCATCGCGGCAGGTAGCCATTGCGGAACTGGCCGAGCACCTGGGCAAGAATGCGCTCGCGGCGCGCGGCTTTGTGCGCGCGGGCCAATTGGCGGAAGCTGCCGGCAACGCAGACTCAGCGTTGAGCATGCTGATGCGCGCCCATAATCTGGTCCCTAAAGAGCGAGGTCCGGCTCTGCTTTGTGCGCAGGCGCTGCTGCGCCGTAAGGATGCGGCCGGAGCGGTTCAGTTACTGGCACCTTTTGCCAAAGGCGAACTGGACCCCGCCTTCCTGCATGCGCACGCCGAGGCACTGATGCTGACGGGAGCGTTGGATGGCGCCCGCCAGGCGATCGAACGCCTCCCCGCGGGCCAGCCGGAAACGGCGAGCAAGGTATTCGAGCTTGCCGACAAGTACCTGGCTGCGAATCAGGGTAGTGAAGCCATCGCGCTGCTGCAAAAAGTACAGAAAAAGATGAGCGAGGCGCATCGGGATAACGATTTTGCGGCCAGGCTGGACGCGCTCGTGGAAGCTCACGCCGCGTCGCTGCCTCTGGCCGAATTCTGGGCCAGCGTCTACGCTCAATTAAATCGCGAGACGAAATACTTTGACGCTCTGGTACGGCTCTTCGATCTGTATATTGCCGACAAGAACATCCAACGCGCCTGCGATACTTTTGAAAAGCTTGTCGATATCGATTCCTACGACGCGCGCAATCAGAAGCGCTTCAGCCAGCTCGAAGCTCGGGCGGACGCAGCCTTCCTCTCCCGCATCCGCAATCGACTAGGCCAGGTGGCCACGTATAGCGCCGAGACGCAGGCCCCGGCCGCGCAGAGCGCCTCGCTGCCGACCGAACAGCAATCGGCTCAACCTTCGCTCGAAGATCTGATGGTGCAGGCGGAAATTTTCCTTCAATACTCCCTGCAGCCCAAGGCCATTGAACGGCTGCAGAGAATTGCCGAGTTTTTCCCCGGAGAAGAGAGGCACAACGATCGGCTGCGGAAGCTCTATCAGCTCGCGAATTGGTGGCCAGAGGGAACCGCCGAACCGCGTCCGGCAGAAGACCCATCAGCCCCAGTAGCGCCTGTGACCGATTCCGCGGATACCATGAGGGATTTGGCCAAGATTTCGGAGATCAGCCGGGCGTTGTTTCGGCTGCCTTCGGCGCGCGCCATTCTTTCCGCCGGAATCAATGAGATCGGAACCCATTTAAAGGTTACGCGGTGTATCGCGGTGATTGGTCCGCCGGGAAAGCCCCCGCAACTGGCCTCTGAATTTTGTGCCTCGAGCGTCGAGCCTGCCACGGGTGGTTTGCTGTTGAGGCTTTTCAATCAGTTGGATCGTGCGGCGCCCGATCCGCTCGGGGGGCTTCCCCTGGATGCCGCCGCCGCGCCGGTCTTGCGCGAACTGGGCCTCGAGACAGTGCTGGGCGTCGGTTTGATGGATCGCGAAACGCAAAGTCAGGCGGGCATGCTGGTGGCGGGCTATGCAACCGCGCACCAATGGCGGCCGCAGGAGACTTATTTCCTGCAAGCCATCGGAGATCAAATCCTCCTGGGCGTGAATCACACGCGCCTGCGCACGCTGGCGCGCACCGTAGGCGTCGCGGACGAAAAAACAGGTTTGCTGGCCCGAAGCTCCTATCAGGAATGTCTGCTTTCGGAGGCGCATCGCGCGAAGTCAAACGGCATCGCCCTTGCGCTGGCGCTGGTGCAGATTGATGGCGGGTCCGAGGTGTTGCGCCAACAGGGCGAAATTCAGCTGGAGCGTTATGTGGAGCAGCTGGCGCGCGCTTTTCAGGCGCTCATCCGGCAAACCGACTTGGCCATCAAATACACGGCCTGGACGATTGCGTTCATCCTGCCGGATACGGGGCTAGGCGGTGCACAAATTCTGGCGGAAAAGCTGCGTAAGGCGGCAGCCCAGATTGCGCCGCCCTGGAACGGCGGCACTCCCTTGAGTTTCAGCGCGAGCGTGGCGGAAGCGGTAGCTCGGCCCGATTACGACAGCGAGGACATCGTGACGGAGTTGATCAATCGTGTCGAAGCAGGTCTGGCAGAAGCGCACAGCCGCGGGGGCGACGCCGTGATCTCCTCCAGGCTGCGGGGAAGCTGAGCAAATGGCGATTGAAAAGGTGGGCGTGGTGGGTTGCGGGCTGATGGGCTCGGGGATCGCGCAGACGGCTGCGCAAGCTGGACTGCAAGTGACGGTACGAGAAGTTTCCACGGAATTGATTGAGAAAGGCTTCAGCAATATCGATAAGAGCCTTGCGCGGTTGGTGC
Source organism: uncultured Acidobacteriota bacterium (assembly GCA_963810155.1). GTDB lineage: Bacteria > Acidobacteriota > Terriglobia > Acidiferrales > UBA7541 > Palsa-189. The sequence goes on along the minus strand of CAWEMN010000024.1, from coordinate 288,188 downwards.
AGCGCGGGACGCTCAATACCGAGCAGCGCGATGCGGCGCGGGGCCGGCTTCGCGGAGTTACGCGGCTGGAAGAGCTGGCGGGCTGCGACATCATTATCGAAGCCATCACCGAGCAACTTCCCGTGAAGCGAGAGCTCTTTCAAGCTTTGGACGCAGTCTGCCCGCGGAACACGATTTACGCGAGCAATACGTCGTCGCTTTCGATTACGGAGATGGCCGTGGCTACCCAGCGCCCGGAGCGCTTCGTGGGCCTGCACTTTTTCAATCCCGTGCCGATTATGAAGTTGGTAGAGATCATCCGAACCATTGCGACCGACCCGAAGATTTACGAGGAAGTGGCTGCGTTCGCCGGGCGGCTGGGCAAGACGGCGGTGCGCACGACCGATCGCACCGGCTTCGTGGTCAACCGTCTGCTGGTGCCGTATTTGCTGGACGCGGTCCGCGCGCTGGAGGAAGGCGTGGCCACGATTTCCGATCTCGATCAGGCCATGAAGATTGGTTTAGGGCATCCCATGGGGCCCCTGACGCTGCTCGATTTTGTGGGCCTGGATACGACCTATTACATCGCAAACATCATGTTCGACGAATTCAAGGAACGGCGTTTTGCTCCGCCGCCGCTGCTGAAACGCATGGTCATGGCGGGATGGAACGGGCGCAAATCGGGGCGCGGCTTTTACGACTACAGCGACCCCGAAAATCCCAAGCCTGTGCCCCTGGCGTAAAATGCAACGGGAAAACGAAAATCGCCTGCAACTTCACGGGAGCTTTGGCAGATGCCCTATCAAAATCTGATCTTCGAGAAGAAAGACCATGTCGGCACGGTCACTTTCAACCGTCCGAAAGTATTGAACGCGCTGAACCGGCAGACCATGGACGAGTTGGATGCGCTACTGACGGAAGCTCGCGCCGATGCCGATGTGCGCGTGCTCATCTTGACGGGAGCCGGGGACAAGGCTTTCGTGGCGGGTGCGGACATCAATGAACTGGCGCGGCAAGTACCGACGAGCGGCCGCGAGACCGCCCTGTACGGTCAATCCGTGCTGCACAAACTCGAAACCCTGGGCAAGCCTTCGATCGCGGCGATCAATGGCTTCGCTTTGGGAGGCGGTTGCGAACTGGCGTTAGCGTGTTCGATTCGGCTGGCCAGCCGCGGCGCGAAATTAGGCCAGCCGGAAGTGAAACTGGGCATCATTCCCGGCTACGGCGGAACGCAGCGGCTGACGCGGCTCTGCGGAAAGGGCCTGGCGCACGAGTTGTGCCTGAGCGGGGAGATGATCTCTGCCGAAGAGGCCCAGCGGATTGGCCTGGTGAATCACGTGTACGAGCCCGGCGACCTGTCTGCCCGCAGCATGGGCCTTGGCCACGAAAATCGCCCAGAATGCGCCCCTGGCCGTCCAGTTTGCGATGGAGGCAATCGAACGCGGTCCGGACATGCCGCAGGAGCAAGGACTGTTTCTTGAAGCCGCCCTGTTTGGGGTGAGCTGCGCGACCGAAGACATGCGCGAAGGCACACGGGCTTTTCTCGAAAAGCGCGCCGCGCAATTTCAGGGCAAGTGAGGACAGCAACGGTGACCCACTCAGATAACTGACGAATCGATAAATCAGGCTGGCGATGAGCAGCGATTTTCAGCCGAACGAGATTCGCGGCTCTTACGATGCTTCCGGGATGCGCTTTGGCCTGGTCGTGAGCCGGTTCAACAGCTTCATCACCGAGCGGCTGCTGGCCGGTGCGATCGAGGCACTGGAAAAAGGCGGTGCATCGGCCGGGCAGACGGACGTTGTGCGCGTGCCGGGTTCATTTGAAGTTCCGCTGGCAGCCAAGAAGATGGCGTTAGCGCGGCGTTATGATGCGATCGTGGCGATTGGTTGCGTGCTGCGGGGCGAGACTGCGCACTTCGATTACGTGGCCACGGAAGTGGCGCGCGGAATCCAGCTGGCGCAAATGGATACGGGCGTTCCGATCATTTTTTGCGTGCTCACGTGCGATACGCTGGAACAAGCCATCGACCGCGCCGGCCTGAAAAGCGGGAACAAAGGTTTTGAGGCCGGGCTTGCAGCGCTGGAAATGGCGCGGTTATCAAGCCAGCTTCGGGCCGCCGCGCCCATTGCTGCCGTGCGCATCAGGAAGCGCCGCTAAGATGCCACAGCGGCACAAAGCCCGGCAGTACGCCCTGCAGATGCTGTTTCAGTGGGAGATCGGAAAACAGGAACCGCAGCGCATTGAGGATGGTTTCTGGCGCATCGCTCGCGCGGAGAAAAGCACGCGCGCGTTTGCCAACGAGTTGTTCGAGGGAGTTGCGGAAAACGCGCCCGAATTGGATGCGCTGGTTGCCGCGCACACCGACAACTGGCGCCTCGAGCGAATCGCGCTCATCGACCGCGCTATCCTGCGGCTCGGCGCCCACGAGTTGCGCACGCGCAAGGCGCCCGGCAAGGTGGTCGTGAACGAAGCCGTGGAGCTGGCGAAGACTTTTTCGTCCGAGGATGCCGCCAGCTTTGTGAACGGCGTTCTCGATTCCGTGCTGCACGCGCTGGCTAAGGCGGCGTCTTCCTAAGCAGGCCGCTTGCCTGACTCTTACCTGAATCACCGTTTACCCGAGTCAGCCCTGAATCAAAAGTCCAGAATGCCTTGCATGATCGGGACAGCGGTTCCGCTCACGCGCGGTACCAGCTTGCCGTGTTGCGCCAGCACCTCCACGCGTATGCGGCTGGGACGCAGCATTTCGATGCCTTGATGGATCTCCAGCGCCGTCGCCAGCTTGAGACGACCCTGGTGCACCAGATAAGCGCCCAGGGCGCCCGCAGCCGAGCCAGTGGCTGGGTCTTCGCCTACTTGCATCATCCCGCGGGCATATGCCGTATTGCCGCCCGCGAGCGCGAAGCAATAAACGACGGCTCCCGGATCGCGAACAAGCTTCCGAAGGGCCGGAGGATTCATTTCTATGCGTTGCAGGAGTGCGCGCCGCCGAAGCGGAACCTGGAGACTGAAAACGCCGGTGGAGACGTATTCGAGGGGCAGGGAGGGGTCGATGTCGCGCGGGCCGAGGCCGAGAGTGCCGGCGAGGGCGCGGCGATCGATGCGTGCCGGGCGGAACTCAGCGGGCTTTTGCGTCATCGCTACGCGAACCGGCCGCCCTTCGTGAAAAGCAATGTCCACGGGGAGGATACCGGCGCCTGTTTGCTGCAGGACGTGCACGCTGCCCTCCTGCGCCGGGACAACACCGAGCAGGGCAAGGAGAAACCAGGTGCCGATAACGGGGTGCCCGGCCAGGGGCAATTCGCGTGTGGTCGTGAAAATACGCAGGCGCGCCAGAGCGCGATTGCCGGTGGGTTTCTGCACGAAAACGGTCTCGGAAAGATTCATCTCTCGCGCAATCGCCTGCATCTGACGCGACGAGAGGCCGTCGCCATCGGTGACCACCGCAAGCGGATTGCCCGCGAGCGGCTTATCCGTGAATACATCGAGTTGATAGACGCTGCGTTTCATATTCGGTGTTTTCTCACATTCCTCGAACCAGAGCGCTCACTTCGCTCAGGAGACGTTCGGTGGTCTCTGCCCGCGTGGTTTCGGAATAGACGCGCAGCATATGTTCGGTGCCGGAAGCGCGAACCATCACCCAGCCGACTTCGCCGACATACACCTTGATGCCATCGAGGTCTTCGCGTCGCACGATGGGCCAGCCGCACAGGCGCGCGAGGCGGGAATCGGCGAAATATTCGATGGCGCGCTCCTTTTGCCCCGGAGCCAGCTCCAAGTCCACGCGACCGTAGTGATGGTCGCCATACTCGGAATGCAACTGAGCGACGAGTTCGCCAAGCGACTTGCCATGCCAGGCCATGACTTCGGCAAGCAGCAGCGCGCTGACCGTGGCGTCGCGCTCGGGCAGATAAAGCTTGGTTCCGATACCTCCCGATTCCTCGCCTCCCAGCAGAATATCGGTCTCGAGCATGATTTCGCAGATGTACTTGAAGCCGACGGGCACCTCATAGACACGGCGACCAAAACGTCCGGCGATTTTATCGAGCAGCTTGGTGGTGGAAAAAGTCTTGGCCAAATCGCCGCTGATCTTGCGCGCACCGGCGAGATGCCAGAAAAGAATCGAAAAGATCTGGTGGGGCGTGATGAAGGTTCCGTCGGAATGCATGGCTCCGATGCGATCGCCATCCCCGTCGGCGGCAAAGCCGGCGTTGTAACCGCCCGCGCGAATCGCTTCACGCAGCGCCGCGACATGTGGCTCGATCGGCTCCGGATTGACGCCGCCGAAGAGTGGATCGCGGGTGCCGCGGATCTCATCGCACGCGACGCCATGGCGCCGCATCAACGAGCTGAGCAATCCACACGCGGAACCGTGCATCGGATCGACGACGAAGCGCAGCCGAGCGGCGCGCAGCTTTTCCCAATCGACCAGCTTATCGATGGTGTCGAGGTAAGGCGCGAGGAGGTCGAGCGAGTGAACTTGCTCGCGGCCGCTGCGGCAGATTCGGAATGCCCTGGGCCAGCACCGTGGCGAGCTCCTGTTCGATTTGCGCCACGATGGAAGGCAGGGCCGAGCTGCCGTAGCTGGCTTTGAACTTGATTCCGTTCCAGCGATACGGATTGTGGCTGGCGGTAATCATCAGGCCGCCGGCCGCCGCGCGCTGACGGACCAAAAGTGAGACGGCAGGGGAGGGGCAAGACGAATCCGAGAGCCACACGGGCACGCCCGCCATGGAAATCGTGTCCGCGGCGATGCGAGCGAATCGCTCCGAGCCGAAGCGGTTATCGTATCCGACGATGACGCCTCGATCGGGCTTCTCCGCGCGCACTACATACCGGGCGATGGCGTAAGCGACTTTGCGAACGTTATCAAAAGTAAAGTCGTCCGCGATGACGCCGCGCCAGCCGTCTGTGCCAAAGCGAATCGGATTCACGCGGACAGTATATGCGAAGCGGCGACGCGGGCGAAGAGTGCAGGAGCTACAGTAATTTCCGCAGGCGCTGCTTCTCGAGCCATTTGACGACGCTGCCGACATCCTGAGCCCGTTCGCGGGAGCAGACGAGAAGAGCATCGGGAGTTTCCACGATCACCAAGCCAGAGACTCCGACGGCTGCGACGAATTTAGAGGGGCTCCAGATGAGGTTCCCGGCGGCATCCAGGGTAAGGACGGGGCCCGTGGAGACGTTCGCGCCCGGCTTTTTGGCCAAGAGTTCATAAACAGCCGCCCAGGAGCCGATATCGCTCCAATCGATCGATGCGGGAATCACAAAGACGCGACTGTGTTTCGGGTCGCGCGAAGCGGGTTCGAGCAGCGCGTAATCGACAGAGATATTTTCGAGTCGAGAGTATTCGCGGCGCAAAGCCGCCGAATATCTCGATGTGCCGACGGTCTCGGCGATGCGCATCACGGCGGCGTACGTTTTGGGCAGGTGCCGCTGAAGATTTTCGAGGTATGTCGAGAGTCGCCAGAAAAACATCCCGGCATTCCACAGATAACGGCCCGAGGCGAGATACGCCTCGCGCTAGCGCCGCTGACGGTTTTTCCGTGAACCGGCGAACGACGGCGGCGATTTCGCTTCTTGGGGCCTGGCCTTCGGGCGGAAGCTCGTTCGATATATCCATATCCGGTCTCCGGCCGAGTGGGCGCAACACCGAGGACGACCAAAGTCCCGGGCTGAGCCGCGATCTTCAGCGCGGCGCGGACGAGTTGCCGGTAGCGAGCCGGCCTGCCGATAAAAGCGTCGGCAGGCAGCACCGCCATGAGCGCATCGCCGTTGCGCTCTTCGTGCAGGAGATGCGCCGCGGCAAGCCCAATGGCCGCAGCCGTGTTGCGGCCTACGGGCTCGATCAATACGTGCCGGGAGGGAACCCGCGGCAGTTCCCGGCTTACGGCATCGGCCTGTTCGCTGTTGGTAACAACCCACGAGTGTGAAGGGGCGAAAATCGGAGCCAAGCGCTCGACGGTTTGCACGAGCATGGTCTTCTGCCCGACGATATTAAGCAGTTGCTTGGGCGAGCGCGTGCGGCTTCGGGGCCAAAAACGTGTTCCACGTCCCCCGGCAAGAATAATGGCGTGAGCGGATGGCAGCGGCGGTGTCATTGGCGAAGAATGGCGGAACGCTGCAGTTCGTTCAGACCCTCTGCCGCGAACTCGCGCGGAAGCTGCTCTAAATCGGGGACGTACGTGCGCAAGAGCTTGGTGGGCGATTCGGTGATGAGCTGATAGTCACCTACGGTGGCCGGCAGCATCCAGGCTTCGCCAGGATTAAACGGCATGGACTGCGAGCCCCAGCGAATGCGTCCCGCGCCAGAGAGGAAAATAAGCAATTCAAAGTGTTCCGGGCGGGTTTTGCCACCGACGGTTTCGGCAAATTCCCAAATTTCCGTGGCGAAGTGCGAGCAGGCCGCCAAATAGGTTCGCTGCAGAGATCCGGTCTGGATCTGAATGCCTGGGAGTTTTCCACCGCGCTGTGGCCCGAAGTGCATGACATCCATGGCCTGCGGAATGTGCAGGGGGCGCGTGGAGCCATCGGCATTTTTCCGGTTGAAATCGAAGACGCGGTAGGTAACGTCGGAATGCTGCTGAACTTCGCAGAGAAGCATACCGGGACCGATGGTGTGCGCAGTTCCGGCGGGAACGAAGAAGGCGTCCCCGGCCTTCACAGAAAGCCGCGATAGACAGCGCTCCACGTCTGCACCGGCCAGCGCCTGGCGCAAACCTTCCGGCGTGACGTCTGGCTCCAGTCCCAGGCGAAGTTCGGCATCCGGGCGCGCCTCCACCGCATACCACATCTCCGTCTTGCCCGTGCCGCCCGCGGCAGCTTCATTTTGGCGGGCATATTCGTCGTTCGGGTGGACCTGTACCGAAAGCTTTTGCTCGGGGAAGATAAACTTCACCAGCAGCGGAATGCGCGGCATTCCGCGCAGCAGGGTTCCCGTCCATTCCGGTGGCAGGTAAGGCCAAGCTTCACCGAGAGCACGGCCCCTGAACGGTCCCGAGGCAAATGTACAGGAGTCTCCGGTGAGCCAGACCTCACCAATCGGTTCGGCGGCGGCCAGCGCGCTATCAAAGAATGGTGCCAAGCTCCGAGAGCCCCATATGCGGGGTACGAAGACGGGCGCCAGGCGGGAAGGCGAAACGCTCACGGAGCCGCGACAGCCGAAGCGAAGAAGCGCTCGAGCCTGCGCAACCCTTCTTCGATACGGTCCATGGAGGTCGCGTAGGAAAAGCGCAGGAAGCCAGGCGCTCCAAAGGCATCGCCCGGCACGACCGCTAAATGCTCGCGCTCCAGCAACTGTCGGGCGAGCGCAGTGGAATCTCCGGAGCCATTCACCAGATGCGCCGAGATATCCGGGAAGGCGTAGAAAGCCCCGGAAGGCTCAGGACAAGAGACCCCAGGAATCGCGCTCAAGCCTGCGAGGATGCGAGCCCGCCGCCGGGCGTACTCAGCGAGCATGACGGGCACCGAATCCATAGGTCCGGTAAGGGCTGCGAGCGCGGCATATTGCGAGATCGAGCGAAGCGTTGGAGGTCGCCTGACTCTGCACCTTCAACATTGCTTCAATGACGGGCTTGGGAGCGAGAGCATAGCCGAGGCGCCACCCGGTCATCGCAAAGGTCTTGGAGAGCGAGCCGATGATGATCACGTGGGGTTTCGATTCCTTGATGCTGGCGACCGAATAGGGCCGCGCCGAGCCGTACGTGAAGTGCGAATAGCACTCATCGCTCATCAGCCAGATATCGTGACGCCTGCAAACTTCGTAGATCTTTTCAAATTCGGCCGGTGGGATAACCGCGCCGGTGGGATTGTTTGGTGAGTTGATGATGGCCATGCGGGTGCGCGGAGTTATGGCCTCTTCCAGTTGCTGAGCGCGCAAACCGAAAGCAGCGGAGGCCTGGGTGGGGACAAAGACAGGTTCGCCGCCAGCAATCTTCACGATGTCGGGGAAGCTGACCCAATAGGGCGAGGGAATGAGGACCTCGTCGCCCTCCTGGATCGAGCGCGGAAACAGCGTTATAGATGGCATGCTTGCCGCCGACGCAGATGATGGACTCGCCGGGCTCATAGGAGCTGCCAAGCTGCTGCGCGTGCCAGTGGCAGACGGCTTCGCGCAACGGGGTGATACCGGCGGTCGCCGTGTACTTCGTGCGATTTTTTTCGAGCGCCTCGATGGCCGCGTCCTTGATGTGAGCGGGCGTGGGGAAATCCGGCTCGCCGGGCCCGAAATCAACGACGTCCAGACCGCGGGCGCGCAGCTTTTCAGCCTCCACGAGAACGGCCATGGTCGGCGACACAGAGATCCGATTCACACGATTAGCGAGTCGTACAGTCATATAGCTCCCTTGAGAATCTTCTTAGATTACCTTGGCACGCAGGCGGTGTTCAACTGCGACCGGCACAAGGCCGCTGACTGAGCCCCCGAGCTGTGCGATCTCGCGAACCAGGCGAGAGCTCAGGAAGCTGTACTCCACGGCGGGCAGCATGAAAACCGTCTCCAGAGCGGACTCCAGTTTGCGGTTCATCATGGCCATCTGCAGCTCAAACTCGTAGTCCGACACGGCGCGAATACCCCGGAGGAGGACACGCGCCTTGCGCTTCCTGCGCATAGTCAACGAGGAGGCCGTGAAAACAGTCCACCTCCACATTGGCGAAGCCGGCGGTGACTTCCCGGAGCATCTCTGTCCGTTCGGCAATGCTGAAGAGCGGCTCCTTTTCGTTATTTCGAAGAATGGCGACGACCAGCCGCCCGAAAATCTTCGCTCCCGCGTTCGATCAAATCGAGGTGACCGTTGGTCACCGGATCAAACGAACCGGGATAGATGGCGAGGACTGGCTCCATAAAAATAACGATGAGCCATTCTATCCCAGAGACGCGTTCGTGAAAAATCACATCCACCGATCTGCAGGGGAGGGAGCGATACCGGAGCCGTTGTCTTGAAGTGAGCGGTGCGAGGTAAGTGGTGAGAATCCTGAGGGTTGCGGTTTGCCACCCGTGTCCAAGGCTTTAGCGATACAATTGGATATGGCCGTACCTCCCGACGCGCATATGCCGCGCCGCGGCGGACAGGGCCAGGCGAGAAAATGGCGATCAAGCTGCCAATCTACATGGATAGCCACGCGACGACGCAGGTGGACCCTCGCGTTGTGGAGGCCATGCTGCCGTATTTCGGCGAGAAGTTCGGCAACGCCGCCAGCCGTAACCATGCCTTCGGCTGGGCAGCCGAGGAGGCGGTGGAGAATGCCCGGGCGCAACTCGCGCGGATCATCGGCGCTTCTCCCAAAGAGATTATCTTTACCAGCGGTGCCACCGAATCGAACAATCTGGCCATCAAGGGCGTCGCCGAGAAGTATCGCGAAAAGGGAAATCACATCATCACGCAGGTCACCGAGCACAAAGCGGTGCTGGATACCTGCAAGCATCTTGAGAAGCGCGGATACGAAGTGACGTACTTGCCCGTCTCGAAAGACGGCCGCATCGATCTGGACGATTTGCGCCGCGCCATCACGCCGAAAACCATCCTGATCAGCATCATGTACGCGAACAACGAAATCGGGGTGATTCAGCCGGTCGAGGAGATTGGAAAGATCGCCAAGGAAAAAGGCGTCTTCTTTCACAATGATGCGGTGCAGGCGGTGGGGAAGATTCCAGTCGACGTGAACAAAGAGAACATCGACCTGCTGGCGCTCACCGCCCACAAACTTTACGGCCCGAAAGGCTGCGGAGCGCTTTACGTGCGGCGGCGCAATCCTCGCGTGCAACTCTCCGCAATCATCGATGGCGGCGGGCATGAGCGAGGCATGCGTTCCGGGACGCTCAATGTTCCGGGCATCGTCGGCTTCGGCAAGGCAGCGGAGATCTGCCAGAACGAGATGGCGGAAGAGAGTAAACGGCTTCGGGGACTGCGCGATCGGCTCAAGGAAGGGATTTTTGGGGGCCTGGACGATGTGCATATCAACGGTTCCATGACCCACCGATTGCCGCACAACCTGAATGTCAGCTTCGCCCATGTGGACGGCGAGTCTTTATTGATGGGTATCAACGATGTGGCGGTGTCGAGCGGTTCGGCCTGCACTTCGGCGACGCTGGAACCGAGCTACGTTTTGAAGGCGCTGGGTGTGGAGGAGGAGCTGGCTCATAGTTCGATCCGTTTCGGCCTCGGCCGCTTCAATACTTCGGACGAGGTGGACTACACGATCCGTCGCGTGGTGGAGGTCGTGAGTCGGCTGCGTGAGCTTTCGCCCCTTTATGAAGAAGCCAAGGAAGGCGCGAATTCAAGCAAGATGAACGGGAAGCCAGTGTAAAATTGAATGCGGAAAGTTGGCGCGATGCATCATCCAAGAGTGTTGGGAGCAGGGGAATGATCCAGATCACCGAAAAAGCGGCGAAAAAGATTCAGGAGATGCTGGCCAAGGAAGGTCTTTCCAGCGCCGGAGGCTTGCGGCTGGGCGTGCAAGGCGGCGGTTGTTCGGGGCTTTCGTATGCCATGCGGCTGGAGATGCGGGCCCGCGAGCGCGATAACGTGTTTGAAGAGAACGGCGCGCGGGTATTTGTGGACCCGAAGAGCTATCCGTATCTGGACAATACCACGATCGATTATGAAGAGACGCTGATGCGGCACGGCTTTGTGTTTCAAAATCCTCAGGCCACTCACAGCTGCGGTTGCGGCAGTTCGTTCACTGTCTAGCTGCCTCTTCATCCGTAAACAGGCGCATTTGAAAATGCAGGCAGGACGCCAAGTGCCCAAACTTGCGCCGATCCATGTATATTCGGAACTGTCGGAAGTCGAAAGATCATTGGCGCAAGTCTGAACGCTAAGAAAGAAGCGATATGCCACGGACGGTTGGAATCGATTTAGGAACGACTTTCAGCGTTATCGCACATGTGGATCAAGCGACCGGCGTGCCGAAGTGCATTGAGGGCCCTTACGGCGAAACGTTGTGCCCATCGGTGGTCAACCTGGACGCAAGCGGCAACATTATCGTAGGCGCACCGGCGAGCCGGCGATTGCTGAGCCAGCCGGACCGCACCCTCCATTCGGTCAAGCGCCTGATGGGACGAAGCGCAGAGTACATTTGCGCGGAGCTGAAGAACGTTCCGCTTCGCGTCGATGGGAAAAGCCACGATGGGAAACGCCAAGGCGGGGAAAGCGAAGGCGCAGAAGATCAAGGTGTGGCGCGCATTTGCCTTGGAGAGCGAGCCTGCACGCCGGCGGAGATTTCGGCATTTATTCTTCAAGAGCTGAGACTGTGGGCGGAAGTGTCTTTCGGCGAATCGGTGAGCCGGGCCGTTATCACGGTGCCACCTTATTTCAACGATGCACAGTGCCAGGCGACGAAGGAAGCGGGAAGGTTAGCCGGATTTGAGATGGTGCGTCTGGTGAGTGAGCCGGTGGCTGCGGCTCAGGCTTGCGGCTTGCACGAGCGGAAGCGTCGGCGCGTAGCTGTGTACCATCTGGGCGGCGGCACGTTTCACATTTCAATGTTGGCATTGGCCTCCAAGGGCGAGGCGGACGCGTATCGGGTGCTCTCAACCCATGGAGACATGCATCTCGGCGGCGATGACTTCGATAACGCTCTGCTGGGCGTCGCGCGAGGGGAGATCCGCATTCGGCACGGTATCGATCTCGAGAAGGATCCGGAAACCACGCAGTTATTGCGCAGGGCATTGATCCGAGCGAAGCACGAGCTTTCGCTTGCAGACCGCGCGAGTGTGCAGGTGGCGCTGCCCGACCGAAGCCTGTACGTGCGCGAAATTTCCCGGGCGGAGTTCGAGGGACTGGTGCAACCGATTCTAGACGGAAGCCTGGAGCTGATGGGTATGGCGCTGGCGGACGCCAAGCTCGCGCCGGAAGAGATAGACGACCTCGTGCTGGTGGGCGGCTCGAGTCGCGTGCTGCTGGTTCGGCGCATCGTCGAGCAATTCTTCGGGAGGCGCGCGCATGCCGACGTCAGTCCGGACGAAGTCGTGGCACTGGGGGCCGCCATGCAGGCCAAGATACTGGAGAATGAAGTAACGAATGTGCCAGCGTCCGTAAATGCCGCAAATGGATGAGGGATGCCCGATTTTCGGGGCATTCTTGTCAACTTCCCGGATTTCCTCTAACCTGTCGAGGAGTGTTGTTCTCTTCGTTGTGGCGCCATGGTGCAACGGTTAGCACGCGGCCCTTTCAAGGCCGTAATGCGGGTTCGATTCCCGCTGGCGCTACCAAATTCCTGATTCAGAGATCGAGCTGAGAGAGAAGTGCGTCGAGGTTTGATTCGTCCACAACCAGGTCGGGCCGCGCGGCTTCGATATCCGTCAACTCGTCAAGAGCTTGAAAGAGGCGAAGTTTCGCCACGGCATACTCTTCTGTGCCGGAAAGCGGACGACCGGTGGTCCGTCCCCACTTCTCGATAGCCGTCTGCTTGATGAAAATCCGCAGCGGGAAAACCTGCCGGCGATCGACTGAAACCATGTACACATACTCCGTCCCCGCAGAAAATCCGCGGCGCGTCTTTTGCACTTCGTAAAAATAGTATTGATAGACGTAGCCGGTTGCCGCCGAATAGCTCTTCACGCGCCGAACGGCCTCAGGACGGGTCATCAAGCGATTATTCCGGCGAGCGGCGGGGATGTCAATTCGGCAACGAGCCACAAACAGGAAGGCAGCGCAAATCGATCCAGTCACTGCAGGCGAAAGGGGCTGGTCTCCGTAGCCAGTTGCTGATTTGTCTCGGTGGGCTCGTGTGTAGCAATCCAAAGAAAGACGCCCAGAAACAATGCGCCGACCAGGAACGCGATCAGCGCAATCTTTGAGACTGCGGGAGCGGCCCTTCCGGCGGGCTCGGCACCCTGATCACGTTGAGGCGGGTCGACCAGAGTGATGCTGACAGCGGAGCCCTCGGGAACCTCCGTCGTCTTCAAGTCGTGCGCGGTCTTGATGACGAGCTTTCCCTTGATGGCAGCCAATACAGCGGAATCAGGATTCTCGACGCGAATCAGGCCCATGGCCAGCGGGTCAGTCGTGCGTATGGTGGCATCGCCAAGAGTGGTTTCGACGGCGTCTCTTGGGTCTCCGCTGAACGAGACTCCACCGCGCTGAACCGTGAACTGTATTCCATCTGCGTTGCGATTAAGCTGCACTGCGCTGTCGTCGAGAACTTCGATGCGGCCGCCTCCACCAAGAGCGACCTGTGCGCTACCCGTGGGACCAACCGAAATGGACTCGCCGCTGAAGACCGTTGACCCCGGAATCAGTGGAGAATCTCGCATCGTTGCGGACTGGCTGACAATGACCGTACCCGCAACCTGCGATTGGCTCCAAGCGGGGGATGATAGAAGTGCAATGAGGACTGAAGCCAGTAACTGCTGCAGGATCCTTGGGATTACCAAGCTCGGTTCCGAAACGATAGAAGACCCACCGCGGCCATGCTAGCAGACGAGATGATCGTGTCAAGGTTGGCGTCGGACAGGCGCTATGTATTGGATAAGATTGATGATGTGGTGAATCAGGGCGATTTATGCAACACGGATGCCAGGGCTGGCCGCAAGTCGGGAAATAGAAACCGGTAGCCTAGTTTTTCCAATTTTCTGGGGTAGACGCGCTGGCTCGCAAGGAGCAAGGAATCGGCCATTTCACCGAGAGCCAACCGCAAAGCGAAGGCGGGCGCCGGAAAGATCGCGGGCCGGTGCAGCACCCGACCCAGAGTGGCAACGAATTCGGAATTTTGCACTGGGTTGGGGGCGACAGCGTTGGCTGGACCACTGAGAAGATTCGTCTCGAGCGCAAACCGGATGATGCTCACGATGTCTTCCAGATTGATCCACGAGATCCACTGACGACCCGAACCAATCCTGCCTCCCGCACCGAGACGAAAAGGAAGGGCCATGCGCGGAAGGGCGCCTCCGTTACCGGCGAGAATGACGCCAAAGCGCAAGATGACGACGCGAGCTCCAAACTCGGCAGCGAGCGCCGATTCCGCTTCCCAGTCGGCTGCAACCTTTCCCAGGAAATCCGTCCCTGCGGGACTGGATTCAGTCAATTCCTCGTCGCCGCGGTTTCCGTAAAAACCGATGGCCGACGCAGCGATGACAATTTGGGGAGGACGGTGAAACTGGCGCAGCGCCGCGATCAGACGGTGAGTAGCTCCCACCCGGCTGTCGCGCAGTTCGCGCTTCCATGATGCAGTCCAACGATGCCCGGCGATCGACGCTCCGGCCAAGTGAATGAGGGCATCAGCGCCCTCGGCCCGCGAGTCGAGGAGCCCCGATTCTGGATTCCAGAGCACGTGCGTTTGGGGTGACGGTGCCGAGCGCTGCTTGCGGACTTCCGTTGAGGGTCTAAACAGGCGAACGAGGTCGTGGCCCTGATGCGTGAGCGCGTCAACAACCGCGGAACCAACCAAGCCCGTCGACCCGGAAACCAGTATCCTCACTAAGTTGCCTCCAACTGCCTGATCCCGGGCAGCCACGTGCTCCGCCAGCAAACTAGGTCATCGAATTGTCAATACACGGGAAGGTACGGCTGAGTGGTCACAGGGTCAAGTAATTCTTTTCTCACGATTTAGGCAGATCCTAGCCGAAGGTCGCGCGGGCTTTTAGCTTTCGAACCCGGAGTCAGAATGAAATCGGCACCGCCGGAAGAAATAGATAGAATACGTACGTGCGTGTGCGGGTGCTATTTTTCGGGCAGCTCAAAGATATCGTGGGACGCGCCGAAGATCAGGCCGAGCTCATGGATAACGCGCGTCTGGAAGATCTGTTTGCAACTTATGGCCAGCGCTATCCCAAACTCGCCGGGTTTCGCCATTCCGTGGTCGCATCGGTCAATCAGTCTTTCGCCGATTGGAGTTCTCCTCTTGCTGCAGGAGACGAAGTGGCATTCTTGCCCCCGGTGAGCGGCGGCGCCGGAAAACCCGGCGTGGCGCCTAGCGAATTGGTAATTGAAATCGTGCGAGACGTTATTCGAACGCCCGAAATCAGCGCCCGATTGAAAGCGCCTAAAGACGGGGCCATCGTTGTCTTCGAAGGGATCGTGCGCAATGAGTCCGGCGGGCGGCGCACGTTGTATCTTGAGTACGAAGCTTATGAGGCGATGGCGCTGAAGCAAATGCACGTGATCGGCGAGGCCATGCGGAGTCAATTTGACGTCGATGCCGTTGCCCTGGTGCACCGGCTGGGGCGCCTGGAGATTGGCGAGACGAGCGTTCTGGTGGCGGTAAGCTCGGCGCACCGGCGCGCGGCGTTTGAGGCATGCCGATACGGTATCGATACGCTTAAACAGACCACACCCATTTGGAAAAAGGAGTTTTTCGAAGACGGGGCCGTATGGGCCAAAGGCGAAGTTCCACCGCTGCCATCCAATTTGCCCAAAAGGGAATCTATTAAGTGACGCGCCATCAGGGGCGCCAACTCTTGGTGCATACCTCGCGAACACAGTGCCTGGGCCCAGCAGCCTTCGCCGTTTTGTCCCTGGCGCTCGTTGCTTCTCCTCACTTTGCTTCCCAGCTCTCGCGCCCAAAGCCGCGACAGCCGACCAGCGCGGTTCCATCCGCGTCGATGTGAATCTGGTCAGCGTGATCGCGAGCGTGCTGGATAAGAACAATCGGCCGGTGCCGGACTTGCAGCGGGATCAGTTTGAGATCTATGAGGACGGTAAACTGCAAAAAATCGAACTCTTCGAACCGGAGACGCAGCAGCCGCTGGACCTGGTTCTGATGGTCGATTCCAGCTTGAGTGAAGTGAAAGAGCTCCAATTTGAGACCGATGCGGCCGCTCGTTTTATCGGGCAAGTTGTGCGGCCCGACGATCGCATGGGGATATTTGAATTTGCCGATACGGTTACACAGCTGGCGGGCTTTTCCGATAACGTGCCGCAGTTACAATCGGCGGTTCGGCACGTCATTCCCGGCGACGGCACGGCGCTTTACGATGCCGTGTATCTCGGTTCCGACGCATTGGCGAAGAGGCCAAGCGATCGCCGGAGGGTCTTGATATTAATCACCGACGCCGGCGAGACGACGAGCCGAGCCGATTTTGAAACCGCACGACGGGCGGCGGTTCGCGCGGAGGCTTTGCTGTACACCATCGTCATCCAGCCGGTGAAGGGCGAGAACGGCCGGAATACGGCCGGCGAACACGCTCTGGAGACCATTGCCGACAGCACGGGCGGCGCGATGTATTACCCCGGTGACGTTTCGGAACTGGATGCCATATTCGATCGCATTAACCGCGAACTGCGCACGCAGTACCGGATGGGATACTATCCACAGCCCCGACCGCCTCAGGGCATCTATCGCTCGATTGAGGTTCGGGTCAAAGGTGAGTACAAGGTGCGCTACCGGAAGTCTTACTATAGTGGCGGCGTCGCAAACTAGAACCGATCTATCCTGACAAATGGGCAATCAATTTTTGGAAGTAGCCGTGGAAACGGCGATGGAAGCCGGCGGGCTTTTGGTCGCTGAGTTCGATCGGCCAGCAAAAATCAGCTACAAAGGCGAAGTGGACCTGGTGACGCAGGCGGATCGGCGGTCGGAGCAGGCGATTGTGGCCCGGTTGCGCGGCTTTTTCCCAGAGCATGCCATCGTCGCGGAGGAGGGAGGCGGACAGCAAGGCGATTCACCCTACCGCTGGATCGTAGACCCGCTCGACGGCACCACGAATTTTGCCCACGGCTATCCGTGTTTCGCAGTCTCGATCGGATTGGAGGAAGCGGGGGAGTTGGTGGTTGGCGTGATTTACCAGCCAATTACGAAAGAGCTGTTCACCACGGCAAAGGGAGAAGGCGCATATCTGAATGAGAAGCGGATCCAGGTTTCCAGCATCGATCATCTATCGACGAGTTTGCTGGCCACCGGTTTTCCAAGCGCCAAACGCGCGCACAATCCGAACATTCACTATTACTGGGATTTTACCCTGCGCTCGCACGGAGTGCGCCGCGACGGCTCCGCCGCACTGGACCTGGCATCGGTGGCGTGCGGCCGCTTCGATGGGTTTTGGGAGTTTGGCCTGCATTCCTGGGATACGGCGGCGGGAGTGCTTCTGGTGCGGGAGGCAGGCGGAGTGGTGACAACTTTTTCGGGTGAACCCTACCGCGTCGACGACTATGAAACGCTGGCTTCGAATGGGCGCATTCATACAGAGATGTGCCAGGTAGCTTCCGATATCGGCCAGCGGATCGCCGAAAGCCCATCCGGCGTTCAGAAGCCGGCTAGTCGGGATACACCGTGATTTTTGGCGTTTCTCGTTGCTCCAGTTTGATTCGGCGGCCTAATCCGGGATGCGGCTCGCGCCGTCGCAGTGGTGTGGGCGTACTTGTAAGTAGCATTGAATGACATTAGTGGCTTGCAAAATGGGCTCGGAGTGCCATGATTGACTAGATGGGGAGTCTACTTACATCGGTGCCTCTTGCTAACCGCTGGGGGGCGTGGCGTAACCGCTACCTCGGGCGCGGACAGAGCGCAAACACCGACGATTTGCCCGTTGATGAATACACTCTTGATCCGGCGTATGGATTCCGAGGCAGTCTGGGGATCACTACTCAGCGGATCTGGCTGAGTGACCTGCCTGAGGGATTCCGCAGTTTCCGCATACTCCAGCTTACCGACATTCATCACAGTTTATTTGTGCCGCTGAGCCAGGTCGCGGCCGTGGTCGAACTTTCGAACAGGCTTAAACCGGACCTGATTGCTCTTACAGGGGATTTCGTCACCTATTCGCGATCATCGATTGAACCTGTGGCAGAAATGCTTGGGGCGCTTCGGGCGCGAGCGGGTGTTGTCGCAGTCCTTGGGAATCATGACTTTCGGGTAGGCGCCGATGCCGTGGAGAAGGCGCTACGCCGCCACCATATTCAAGTTTTGAGGAATCGCCATCGGCTGCTTCACCAGCATGGCGATAAGCTGTATCTGGCAGGCGTGGACGATTATGGCTACGGTGCGGATTTGGAACGCGCGATGCGCGGCATCCCTGAGGATGCGGCTACCATTCTGCTCGCGCATAATCCCCGATTGCTAAGAGCGGCAGCGCGCCGCGGAATTGGTTTGATGCTATCGGGGCATACCCATGGCGGCCAGGTAAACTTGCCCTTGCTGGGCACGGTATACGGGCGATCGCCTGAGCAGATGCGCTTCAAAAAAGGCTGGGACCGGTTGGGCGCGACCCAAATTTACGTAAGCCGCGGCATTGGAACGATTGTCCTACCGCTGCGATGGCGCTGCCCTGCGGAGGTGCCTTTGCTCGAACTCGAGCCACACCGGCGCGAGGAAGGTCGCTTGCCGGGGCGTTATGTGCAACGCGATCACGCGTTCCGCCTCGAACGTTTCGGCGCTCAATATCGCTGCCGATTGACCTCCGGTTACTACGCTTCACGGCCTTTCCGCTGAACTTGCAGCCGCATGGCGGCGGTTCGCAGGGGATCAGAGACGTTCTTATTCGTAGCCAGCTTTTTCAAATCCGGCGCGCTTATCGACGGCAGCATATGGAGGGTGAGATCCAGAGGCGTCTTGGGATTATTCATAAGATTTCTGACGACTGCGTAATTCCGCCGGAACTTTCTATTCATTGCAATCATCCGCAAGACTTCATCACTGAGGCTGGCCATCGAGGCGAAAGTCTCCACCTCGCGATCGGTAAGCCTGGACGACTGCAGCACCGCTCTCTGAACGACTTTGCAGGGATCGCGGATGAGAGCCATGCGTTCTTCCCGGTTCCCCTTTAGCCCCATCTGTACCCGTTCGACAACCCGCATTCCCGCCAGCCGTTGCAGGAGCGTGGCCCGCTGCTCGGGGCTGACATCGACATCCGCAACCGCGTCGGCAAATGCCGACGCGCCGGCGGCCTTGTCAGCCAGCAGCTCCTCGAGCTGTTGACGCTGTTCTACGGTGAGGGAAGGGGACTGGATCAGGGCGGACACGAGCGGGCGATTGGTGCTAATCGGGTCCAGGTCCGCCATCAACTCCTGCACGACGGAAGTTGGCAAGGCTTTTGCAGCGGGAGTAAGGAACTCGACGGGACATCGCCGGCTTTTAACGAGTGCTTCAGCTATTTCCGGCTTGCTCACCAGATTCTTTCCGCAGTAGCGAAAGAGTTGAACCGCAGGAGCGTCTCCGGCCAGGGCGACCGCAAACGCCTGTGGCGATTGCGAGAGCAGGGCGTTTTCAGCGCGTTCGCGCACCAACTGATCGGCGTCCTCGGCCAGCAGAGCGAGCAGTTCGGCCCGCTCGGCCTCCGCGATCCCTGCCGACCCCGAGCAGACGGCGAGCTTCCGCTCGCGCGTGGTACGGCCGGAAAGAACCTCTTGATATAACTCTGAGCTAATTGGCGCCTCCCCCGGATGGCTTCAAATCACCGCGAGTAAGGGTTATATTCCCGGGCTGCCCGGGAGGCCCCAAGGGGGCAAGCGTCTGGCCATTCAATTCCAAGAGAAGAGCTCCGCCGTCCTTGGCGGAGATATCAATGGTGGTCTGCGCAGTGAATGTACGACTTTGGCCTGCGATCATGCTGCCTTCGAAGGCCTTGCTTCCGTCAGCCGACACGCTGACCGTGGTCTCCTTACCCGCTTCGATCTTGAGCTGGAGGCCTTGGATTTCGGCCGGTGAAGGGCCGGAAGGCGCAGGAGATGTGGCTGAGGCGGCTGGCGATAGGCCAGCGCCGGAGGCGGTGCCTCCATCCGTATGGCCCATTGCCGGGTTCAACGCCGCCGCACCATTGCCATAAGTTGCGGCTCGTTGTGAAACGTAGCTCTGGTGCCATCTCCAGCCGGTCCAAACCATTCCCAGTAAAACCAGCACCGCGACAGCGCCAATCGAGACGAAAAGGCCGTAGTCGCGGTCTCGCAGCCTGCTGCGGCAGAGGGCTCACCGGTGCGAGAAATCTGACTCTGTTGCTCGCTGAAGGCTAAATCGTATTCGGCTACCAAGTCGTCTTCATCGAGACCCAGGAAGCGCGCCACGGCCCTGACGAAGCCACGGTTGAAGATGCCTCCGGGCAGGACCTCCCACTGTTCGCTTTCCAGGGCGTCGAGAAACCGCGTGCCGATGCGGGTAGCCGCGCAGACTTCATTCCGCGAAACGCCGCGCATTTCGCGTTCTCGCTTCAGGTGTTCGCCAAAACCAGCTTTACTCATGCCCGAGTCATTCAACAAGATTTATCGGCAATAGTAGGCAGGGATACCCGAGGTGTCAAATTCGGCTTCGGGCCGATTTTCGTGTTTCTCTCCGATAATGGCGACGGCAACCAATCGGAAACATCGTATTGAACAGAGCATTGCACGGAGTTTCGACCGACGCCTATAATTTACAGGCTCCTTCGAGTACGGTACCGGCGTCGACGCGAGCGTTGATACAAAAATGTCAGAAAGCAAAATGTTTACGGGCATTGAGAGGCGCCGCAATCCCGGCCTTCCCGCGTCGCCGAGGGAAGTTGGCGAAGTGGCTGTCTTCCACGAACTCGGCAAAGCCCTCACGTCGTCGCTACAACTGGACCAAGTTCTGCGCACGATTATGGAGAAAATCGACGAATTTCTCCATCCCGATACCTGGTCCATGTTGCTGGTCGACGAAGTCAAACAAGAACTCTATTTCGAGCTGGCCATCGGCAAGAACGCCCACGGCCTCAAGGACGTTCGCATCAAGATGGGGCAAGGGCATCGCCGGATGGGTGGCGCAAAATCAGCAAGTCGTCATCGTCCCGGACGTCAGCAAGGACACGCGTTTCTTCGGCAAAGTCGACGAAAAAACGAAAATGGAGACGCGCTCGATCGTGGCCGTTCCGGTGCGTTTTCGCGATCATTGCCTGGGCGTGATTGAGCTGATCAACTGCGTGGGTATAGAAGGCTTTCACGATCGCGACCTGGCGCTCCTGGAGGCGCTGGCGGATTTTGCCGCCATCGCACTGGAGAATGCACGTCACGTCCAGCGCATCCATGAATTGACGATCAAGGACGACTGCACCAGCCTTTACAATGCGCGACACCTGAATTTCATCCTGGAAACGGAGATCTATCGTTCGCAGACGGTATGGCTACGAATTCTCGTTGGTCTTCCTGGACCTGGACCATTTCAAGGGCGTGAACGACACCCACGGCCACCTGGCCGGCTCAAAGTTACTGGCCGAGATCGGCCAAGTGCTCAAGGACAATTGCCGCCTGATTGATTTTGCCTTTCGGTACGGTGGCGATGAATTCGTGATCTTACTGCCGCAGACGTCCAAAGAAAGCGCGTGCGTTGTGGCGCGGCGGCTGCATAAATTAATCCGTGAATCCCACTGGCTGGCATCCGAGGGGCTCGACGTGCACATCACGACGAGCGCCGGGGTAGCCTCTTATCCCACCGATTCGAAGACCAAAGCGGATCTGCTGCACCTGGCGGACGAGGCCATGTATCTGGTCAAGAATACCAGCCGAGACAGCGTCGCGGCCGCACAACAAGGTATGCTGCCCACACTATAAATGCGGGCATCTCTTCCAGCGGCGGGCCCACCTTGATCGACAATTGGGGAGAATGTTAGGCTCGGCACTGCGTTAGCGTTGCGCGCAGGTCTGATTTTGGCAAGTGAGCCACGCGTGGCGAAACGGTTCACGAGAGAGCGGCTTACGTCGCGGGGCAACCCGCAAATACCTTACCGGTTCCAAGTCCATGTTTCTCGGCCCTGGTTTTTTGGCTGTCGACTGCTTCATCGAAAACAAAACTTGAATGAAGGTTGTTCGGCGCAAACCTTCTTCCTATACTGAGCTTCTAAGACTGCGAGGCGTTGTTCGATGCGCACCACTGAAGCCGCGCGTTATGCACGCTGGTCCGCGGGGATCGCTGTTTTGCTGGCGATCCTCGTAGCTTGCGTGTATGGCGCGCGCGATTGGCAATCGCGTCAGGCGCGGAGGAAGGTGCCCGCCGCAGTGCCCGCGAGCGTGGAGCAGCGTTCGGCGGCATTTTCGTTCTCGAAAGTGGTTGGCAATCGGACCGAATTCACGGTACGCGCCTCAAAGGCCACCGAATTTGTAGAGGGCGGCCGCAGCCTGCTCGAAGATGTGTGGATCACAGCCTACGGCGGCGCTGGGGAACGCTATGACAATCTGCACACGCGCACCTGCGATTATTTGACCGCCTCGGAGAGCATCAGTTGCGCCGGAGACGTTCAGATCGAACTGGATCGTGCCTCCGACCAGAAGGTCCAAGCTGAAAAGAGCGGGCAGGCGAGTAGTTCGCGGCTTGTACATGTGGCTACGAGCCACGTTTCCTTCAATCATCAGCAGGTCTGGCAACCACCGATCGTCCTGTGAGCTTTCAATTTTCGCAAGGGGAAGGCCACGGAGTCGGCTTCCGGTACGAAACACAACAAGGGGAGATACAGCTTCTGAGCGCGGTGGTCCTGGCATTGCACGGGCCGGATTCAGCCGGCGGTCGAACGCAAGAAAAGGAAGCTGTGTTGAATCTCTCTGGGAGCAGCATGACCTTTGACCGAGATCAGCGCCTCCTCCACTTGATGGGACCCGTGCACGCCAGCCAGGGGAGCTTTGACCTCGTCTGCGGCAAGCTTGACGTCGAACTGGATGAGGGGATGTATGCCAAGCGGCTCATCGCTACGGAAGAGCCCCAATTACGAGATACGGGCCCGGCGCACATGACCCTGACGGCGGACACGATTATCGCATTGGCTACGCACACGCGGATCGAGACGATCACGGCCGAGGGCAGAGTCCACGGGAACACACAAGATTCCATCAGCGAGGATCAACTGCAAGCGGATCAGGTGGAAACCGAGCTGGATCCGAAAACCAATCAGCCTCGAGAACTCCTGGCCACCGGGAACGTGACCGCGCGATCCAATCGGCAAGGGGCGGTGCGAAACCTGTCGACGTCGAGGCTGCATCTTGATTTTGCGCCGTCGAACGACGGAGAACTGCAAGTAAAGCACGCACTCACGCCCGCCGGCACAGTTGAATTGCTGGATACGGAAACCGTGTCAGGTCAGCCGGCACATGAGCGAATGCGCCTGACCGGCCAGAAGCTGGAAGCGGACTTTAACGGAAGCAATGAGCTGAGAGAACTGCGGGGATCCGATGGCGTCCAGTTCGAGCGGCAAATCGGAGAAGCCCCCGCACAAACTACGAGCTCGCGTGAAATGGTGGCCCGCTTCGCGCCCGGCGGAGCATGGTCGGTGGTCGATCAAACGGGAAACGTGCAATTGCATCAGGAGAATGAAAGTGCGCAGGCCGAGCGAGCCCATTTTGAACGCGTGAGCGACAGCACCCTGCTGGAGGGATCCGTGGTGCTTACGGATGCGAGCTCAAAAACCACGGCACGCAGCGCAATCTTCAATCAAGCCAGCAATGAATTTCATGCTTTTGGGCGAGTGGCCACCGTTGAAAATTCGAGCGGGGGAAGCCAGTTCGTGAACTTTGCGCCGGGACCGGCCCGAGTTTCGGGAGATCGCCTTGACGCCAATAGCGCGACAGGCCGGGCCGTCTATTCCGGCAATGCCAGGCTGTGGCAAGGAGATTCGATTGTTGAAGGGGAGACCATCGACCTGGACCGCCAGAAGCACATGCTGACGGCCATCGGCGGGGTGCACGCGGTATTCCCACAAGCCGTGTCCGCGCCGGCAAATCGTCGGCCCGGTTCCCGGCCGGCGGCGAGCAAACCAGAGTTCTGGCACGCGCAGGGTGGCCGTTTGACTTATCTCAACGACGAAAATCGCGGCCACATGGAAGACAAGGTCCACACCCATTCCGACGAAGGCTCCATGACGGCAGACGCCATGGATTTCTTCTTTGCTCCGGCAGGGACCTTGGGAGCCGCAGATCCGAACCTTGCGGCGAAATCCAGTCGTCAGGCGCAAAGTGGCAGCGCGCCTGGCCAGCAACTCATTCGTGCAGCGGCATTTGGAAGCGTAAATGTCGAACAGCAAGGGCGTCACGGGGCAGCGAATCGCGCCGACTACACGGCCGAGGACGGCAGATTTGTGCTTTCGGGCGGAACCCCAACAGTATATGACGCTTCAGGCAACGCAGCGCAAGGCCGTCAATTGACCTTCTTTTTTGCCGATGATAGCATTAACGTTGATTCAGCGGAAGGTTTGCGAACGCTGACGCTGCACCGGGTCGAGAAATGATGGGATATGTTCAAACTCCAGGCCGTCGACCTTAGCAAGTCCTACCGAGGACGGAAGGTTGTTGACGACCTAGACCTGGAGGTCGGCCAAGGTGAAGTCGTCGGTCTGCTGGGTCCGAATGGTGCAGGCAAGACCACGACGTTTTATATCCTCGTGGGTTTGGCCCGTCCGGACTCGGGACGGGTTCTGCTCGACGGGGAAGACATCACGGATCTTCCCATGTATCTTCGGGCCCGGAGTGGCATCAGTTACCTTCCTCAAGAGCCTTCGGTTTTTCGTCAACTGACGGTCGAGGAAAATCTCCTGGCAGTCCTGGAGACTCTTCCACTGAAGGCGGAACAGCAGCGTGACCGGCTGGAAGAGTTACTGGCACAAATGGGACTCGAAACAGTAAGAAGGAATCGGGCTTATACACTCTCCGGCGGAGAACGTCGCCGGCTGGAAATTGCGCGCTCCCTGGTTTTGAACCCCGCCTTCATACTTCTGGACGAGCCCTTTTCTGGAATTGACCCGCTCGCAGTCGTTGATATTCAGAAAATCATAGCCGACTTGAGCCGGGCACAAATCGGCATTCTGATTACGGATCATAATGTTCCCGAGACGCTGGCCGTCGCGGACCGGGCCTACATTCTGCACAGCGGCCGGATTCTATGTGCCGGGACGCCCGGCGAACTCAGCGCGGACGCTGAAGTGCGCCGCATCTATCTCGGCGACAATTTCCGCCTGAATTAGGCTCCCATGAGCTGGCTCCAACCAAAACTCCATCTCAAGGTCGCGCAGAAGCAGATTCTGACGCCGGGGTTAGTGCAGATGGTGAGCGTGCTGGCGCTCAATCGCCTGGAGCTTGCGCGAAATGATCACCCAGGAGATGGTTGCCAACCCGATGCTCGAGGAGATGACCGAAGAGACTCCGGTGGCGGAGCAGGACTACAGCGAAGAAACCTTCATCAAAGCGGAAACGGAAAAGGTCCCGGAGACCGAGGCCGCCAATCCCTTTGACGAATTCGACATCGCTTCCTTCTTCAACCAATATCTGGACAGTGGCAGCGGCGAATGGCAGCGGCGAGCACGAAGTCATCGAGAAGCCCTCCTTCGAAAAATTCATCTCTTCGCCGCAAGGCTTGACCGAGCACCTGGGCTGGCAGCTGAGCGTTACCGTTTGCAATGAAACGGTACGTGAAATCGCCGAAATCATCATCGGAAATCTCGACGAAAACGGCTATCTGACCGTATCGCTTGAGGAGATCGCCAAGAACGGCAACTACTCCTTAGAGGATGTAGAAGAAGCGCTTGCCATGGTGCAGGAATTCGATCCGCTCGGCGTCGGCTGCGCGCAACCTGCGCGAATGCCTGCTTACGCAGCTTCGAACGCTCGACCCACAGAACGCCCTGGCCCAGCAGATCGTTTCCGAGTGCATGCCCAAGCGGCCCCTGGCGCCGACCGAAGAGGAGCAGCAAAGCCCGGAGACCCCGCTAGCCAAGCTGCTGCAGGGGAATCAACTCAAGGAAGTCGCGCGCGCGCTCAACCGCCCTGTCGAGTTGGTGAAGCGCGCCATGGACGTGATTCGCAGCCTCGATCCGCGCCCCGGCCTGCGCTACAACAAGACGCAGGCGCGGCTGGTGGAACCCGACGTTTACTTCCGCAAGATGGACGACGGCTGGCACGTCTTCATGAACGAAGACGACGTGCCGCAACTGCGGCTGAGCCCTGTCTATCGACGGCTGCTGGCGCGCGATGCCGCCGATCGCGAAGTCCGCAACTACGTCAAGGAGCGTTTCAGCGCCGCGCTGCAGCTGATGAAGAGCATCGAGCAGCGCAAGCACACCATCCTGCGCGTCTGCCAGTCGATTATTCGGCGGCAGGAGGAGTTCCTGGAGCATGGCGCCGATCATCTGAAGCCGATGATGATCAAAGAAGTGGCCGAGGAAGTTGGCGTGCATCCCTCCACCGTGAGCCGCGCGGTCTCCAGTAAATATGCGCATACTCCGCAGGGCGTAATGGAATTGCGATCGTTCTTCAGCGAATCCGTGAACGGGCCCGAGGGCGGCGGCATGTCGCTGCAAACGCTCAAGCGCGTGGTGAAGAAAATGATCGAAGAAGAAGACACTTCGCATCCGCTAACCGACGATCACATCGCCAAGAAACTGGCCGAAGGCGGGATTCAGGTCACCCGCCGTACGGTGGCCAAATATCGCGAAGATCTCCGCATTCCCAGCACGCATCAGCGCCGGGTCAAAGCCTAGGCGCTGACGGACGTGAAACGCCGAGCCGCTTCCGACGGCCGGCAACTCGTGATCCTCACCGGCCTGAGCGGCTCCGGGAAAAGCACCGTTCTAAAGACCTTCGAAGACCTCGGCTACTACTGCGTGGACAACCTGCCGGTAGAGCTGATTCCCACCTTCAGCGAGCTCTATCTTCACGGAAACTCCGAAATCGAACGCGCCGCGCTGCTGGTGGACGCGCGCGAGGGCGATCAACTCGAGCGCCTTGCCGGCGCTGTACAAGCAGATCCGCCGCGAAGTGCCCGCGACGCTGGTGTTCATCGAGGCATCGGACGACGCCCTGCTGCGTCGCTTCAGCGAGACGCGCCGGCCGCATCCGCTGGGCCACAACCGGCCCGTGCGCGAGGGCTTGAGCCGCGAACGCGAACTGATGGCGCCGATTCGCAAGCTGGCGGACGTGGTCATCGATACCACGCGTTTCAACGTTCACGAACTGCGCCAGTTCATCGTGCGACCGCTTTCAGAGCCGGACCAAGCGGCCGCTGATGGTTTCGCTGGTGAGTTTTGGCTATCGCTACGGCGTGCCCGCCGACGCCGACCTGGTTTTCGACGTGCGCTTTCTGCCCAACCCGCATTTCATTCCGCGGCTGCGCAAGTTTTCGGGGCGCAATCCCAAGGTGGCTCGCTACATCCGCTCGTTTCCGCAGACGGGTGAATTCCTGCGGCGCATCGAGAGCCTGCTGACCTATCTGATTCCCGCACTACATCCGCGAGGGCAAGAGCTATCTGACGATCGCCTTCGGCTGCACGGGCGGGCGGCACCGCTCGGTGATGATGGCGGAGGCGGTGCGGCGCGCACTGGCGAAGCGGGGATACACGGCAAAGTCGTGCATCGGGACCTGGACAAATGGACGGCTTGACATTTGTTTTTGCGCTTCGTAACGTGGCGCTCGGCCGCGTAGAACGGAACGAGTAAGGGTGGAATCGAAACGAGACATTCACGAGCTTCGGCGTCTGCTGCGCTACGTGCGGCCCTATCGCGCGCATTGGTTCTGGGCATCGTCGCTCTGGCGCTTGGTGGGCCTTGCCGAGGGCGTGATCGCCCTGATGATCACGCCGATGGTCGATCGCATCCTGAATCCCATCGAGCGATGATCCGCGCTTGCCTCTGCGTCAAGCTGCCTTTCCGGCAATCACGTCATCTATCTCAATTCTTTTGTGCCCCGCGGCATCCACTAGGTCTGGACGATTTTTGCGATCGTCTTGGTCGTCATCTTTATCGGCAAGGCGCTTGCCGAATATTTTGGCACTGGTCGAGATTCAGTATGTCGGCCTGGCCGCGATCACCGATCTGCGCAACCGTATCTACGAAAAACTGGTGCGCCAGCCCATCGGCTTTCTTCCAGCAGCAGACCACCGGGCGGCTGATGTCCGACGGTGATCAATGACGTCGAGCGCGTGCCGCACCACTCTGTCGGACATCGCTGGCCGCTTTTTTTCAGCAGCGTTTTACCCTCTTGTCTCTGTTGATCGTGATGTTCGCTCGTCAACTGGAAGATGGCGCTGGGTTCGGCGATCTTGGTGCCGCTGGTGCTGCTGGCCGGTGCGCAAGCTCGGCCAGCGCATTCGCCGCATCGGTCGAAATCAAGCCAGTCGCGTCTCGGCGAACTGAGCCAGATCCTGCAGGAAACGCTGAGCGGCAACCGCGTGGTCAAGGCCTTTGGCATGGAGCGAATTCGAGATCGGCCGGTTCCGCGAGCGCGGCGCGCAGCCTGCTGCGCGAAAACATGCGCTGGATTCGGCTTGTCGGTGCTCACCTCGCCGCTGATGGACATGTTGAGCGCGGTGGTGATCGTCCTGGTGTTGCTCTACGCGCGCAATGAGATCAAGCATGGCGTCATGACCATCGGCACCTTCGTCACCTTCGTCTACGCCCTGATCAAGGCCTACGAGCCGGTGAAGGGCATGGGCAGCGTCTACCAGCAATTCGAGCAGGCGCACGGCGCCACCGCGCAGGTCTTCGGCTTTCTGGCACTGGACGAAGAGGTGCAGGACCATGCCGGGAGCGCGCGTGCTGCCGCCGTTTTCGCGCGACGTGGAATTCGATAACGTCAGTTTCGCCTACGATCCAGCGCGTCGCCGATCCTGCGCGGCATCACGCTTGCAGGCCCGCGCCGGCGAGGTGGTGGCCATTGTGGGTTCGAGCGGCGCGGGAAAGACCACGCTGGTGAATCTGCTGCCGCGCTTTCACGACGTCACCGGCGGGAGCGCTGCGCATCGACGGCGTGGATGTGCGCGACGCCACCTTGCGCTCGTTGCGCGAACAGATGGCCATCGTGACGCAGGAGACCATCCTGTTTAACGACACCGTCTGGAACAACATCTGCTACGGCCAGCCCAATCTGCCGGAAGAGCGCGTGCATGCCGCGGCCCGCGCGGCTCTGGCGCACGACTTCATCGCGGCAATGCCGCAAGGCTACCAGACCCTTCTGGGTGATCGCGGCCAGCGCTTGAGCGGCGGCCAGCGGCAGCGGCTGGCCATCGCGCGCGCCCTGCTCAAGGATTCGCCGATTCTGATTCTCGACGAGGCCACTTCGGAGCTGGACTCCGAATCCGAGATGCTGGTACAGAAAGCGCTGGCGAATCTGATGGTCGATCGCACCGTATTCGTCATTGCGCATCGCCTCTCGACGATTCGCCGCGCCGACAAGATCGTGGTTCTGGACGATGGCGTCATCTCCGAGATCGGTACGCACCAGGAATTGCTGGCGCGGCAGCGGCACCTACGCGCGACTTTACGAATTGCAATTTGCCGACCGGCGATGCGGCGCCTTCGCGAGCGGGCCCCTTCGACACATGAAGCGTACAGCCACGGCTGAAAGCGGTACGCTCGATGACCGGCTACGCGCAGGCGCGCGTCGAGCACGACGGCTGGCTGCTGCGCGTCTCCGTCTGCGCAGCGTGAATCACCGTTTCCTCGATCTTGCGCGTGCGCATGCCGGAGGGATTCGAAGCGTTTGAGCCGCAGATGCGCCAGTTGGTGCGCGAGTAGCTTGCGCCGCGGCCACGTGGAGGTCACCCTGCACATCGAAGCGTCGAGGTCCGGCGGGCTGCAGATCAATCGCGACATTGCAGCGGCCTATCTGCGCGCAGTCGAAGAGCTGCGGCAGGAGTTTGACCTTGCGCCAGGAGCCGCGACTTGGTGGCTCTGCTGCGGCTTCCCGGGGTCGTGGCTTCGCCGGGCGGCATCTGGCGTTCTGCCGGCATCGTTTGACGACGAGGAGATGGAGCGCTTGGAGCGCAGGTCTCCGCCTGTGCTGGAGGAAGCTCTCCAGAGGCTGGAGGAGATGCGCCAGGAGGAGGGACGCTCGCTGGCCGCGGAGATGCAGCGTCGCTTCTGACGGGCATTGCTGAAAAGACGAAGCGGCTGGAGAGTCTCGCCGAGCACAGCCGTCCCGCGTACGCGCAGCGGCTGAAAACGCGACTGGAAGAATTGCTCGGAACGCGTGGCCCATGGATCCTGCGCGGATCGCGCAGGAAGCGGCACTGCTTGCCGAACGCGCCGACGTCAGCCGAAGAACTGGCGCGGCTGCGCAGCCACGTGGAGCAATTCGATCGACTGATCGGCAGAGCGCGGCGAGGTGGGCAAGAAGCTCGATTTCCTGCTGCAGGAAATGCAGCGCGAGGCCAACACTTTGCTTTCGAAGACGCCAGGGCTGGGCGAAGAAGGGTTGGCAGATGACCGAACTCGGTTTGCAAATCAAGGCGGAGATCGAGAAACTGCGCGAACAGGTGCAGAACGTCGAATAGACGATGACCGGCTCAACTCCCAGAATCATCATCGTATCCGGCCCGTCCGGGTTCGGTAAATCCACCCTGGTTCAGAAGCTGCGCGGACCTGCCCGGCACTGATGTTTTCCATTTCCTGCACCACGCGCCCACGCCGCCTGACGGAGAGCCCCGGAAAGTGCTATGATTTCATTACCGAGGCCGAATTCAAGCGCAAGGTGGACTCAGGACGACTTCCTCGAATACGCCCAGGTCTTCGGCAGGCACTGGTATGGCACGCCGCGCGAAGCAGTTGGACGAGGCGCGGCGATGCGGGCACTCGACCTGGTGCTGGAGATCGACGTGCAGGGCGCGCAGCCAGGTGAAGAAGAAATTGCCCGAGGCCGTCGCCATCTTTATCGTGCCGCCCTCGCGGCAGGATCTTGAGCACCGCCTGCGTTCTCGCGGCCAGGATTCCGACGAAGCCATCACTCGGCGGCTGGAGCGCGCGCGGCAAGAGATGATGTGTTCGAGACGAGTACGACTTTGTGGTGGTGAATGACGATCTTGACCGGGCCAGCGATGAATTGCGAGCCATCGTCGTGGCATCCCGCTGCCGCCGCCGGGACAACGACGAGCGGCTTCGCAAAATTCTAGAATCCTTCGGAGGTTCGTGACACATGGCCGTTTTCAATCAGGCTCCCGGATAGCATGTTTGCGTTTGTCGTGGTTGCCGGCAAGCGCGCACGACAACTGATGTCGGGCGCCTCGCCGCTGGTAGCCAACCCGCGATCCCACAAGCCAACGCGGGTCGCCATGGAAGAACTTACCGCCGGGCAGCTCGAATATAAGACGCCTGACCTCGACGCTCGCCGACAGGGACAAGCGGCGGAAGGATTAAGCCGCTCAGTGATGCGCATCGCGCTCGGTGTTAGCGGAGGAGTGGCCGCCTACAAGGCGGCCGAACTGGTCCGGCGGCTGCAACAAGAGCAAATCGAAATCCAGGTAGTGATGACGCGCAGCGCGCAGGAATTCATTGCGCCGCTCACATTCGCCGCGCTGACCGGGCAGAAAGTGATCACTGACCTCTTTGGAGCTGAAGCACCCGCCAACGTCGAAAGCGCCATCGAGCACATCGCCGTCGCCCAGCGTATAGACGCCCTGGTCATTGCCCCCGCAACCGCCGACGTGATTGCAAAACTGGCGCACGGCGTTGCCGACGATTTTCTCACCACTCTTTACCTGGCAACCACCGCTCCCGTTATCGTGGCTCCGGCGATGAACGTGAACATGTGGGAACATGCGGCGACCCGCGAAAATGTGCAGATCCTGCGCAGCCGCGGAGTGCGCGTGGTGACACCGGACGAAGGATATCTGGCTTGCGGCATGACGGGCGCCGGGCGCCTTGCCGGATTGGAAGCGATTGCGGAAACGGTATTGGAAACGCTCGGGATCCGGCATGATTTTGAAAATGAAACCGTGCTGGTGACGGCGGGACCCACCTGCGAGGATTTGGACCCGGTACGATTTCTTACCAATCGGTCTTCGGGCCGAATGGGCTACGCTTTGGCCGAGGCGGCTTCGAGGCGTGGAGCGCGCGTTATTCTGGTGAGCGGGCCGGTAGGCTCTAGACACCCCTGCTGGGGTCGAACGCCTCGACGTGCGCACGACCGAGCAGATGCACAGCGCTGTTCTATCCAACTTGGATCGCGCAACGGTTGTGGTGATGGCCGCAGCGGTGGCCGACTACCGGCCGGTCATTCCGCATTCAAGTAAGTTGAAGCGAGGAACGGAGCGGCTGACGATTGAACTTGAGCCTACCGAGGATATTTTGGCGGACGTTTCGCGGCGCAAGGGCGAAAGGCTTCTGATCGGTTTTGCCGCCGAGACCGATCACGTCGCCGAACACGCGCGGCGTAAGCTCAAAGAAAAGGGAGTGGATCTGATCGTGGCCAACGACGTGACGGCTCCCGGGGCGGGCTTTGATCACGATACGAACATTGTTACCATTTTCCGGAGCGATGGGCGCGAGCAATCCTTGCCGAAGCTGACGAAAATCGAAGTTGCGCACCGCGTTCTCGACGAAGTCCTGGAGCTTCGCCGGGCCGCGCATTACCGGGTGGAAAGCTCGCGCGAGGCGAGTTGAGGCGCGATGGGCTCCTGGTTAACTCCTTCCAACAAAGAAAAGCTGCAAGCGTGGCTGCGATATCATGAAGACCTGGGAATTCTAAGCTTCTATCGTGACCGAGCCTCGCAGCAGGCCCCAAACAACTCTTTTGAAAAGGTGACCGTGGCACAGCAGAAAGGGCGAGGGCCGGCTGAAGGTGTTGGGAAAGCGACCCCGCCGCGCACCGCAAATCCTTCCGGTCCTGCGAAGCTGCATTTGATGGGGCGCGGTCCGTCGCTTTTTGAGGTCGCCGAACGGGTGGAAGGCGATTCACTCGAACGGATATGCGGGGACCTGGCGGGCTGCACGCGCTGCAAGTTGCATCGCAAGCGAACGAACATTGTTTTTGGAGTCGGCAATCCGCATGCTGACCTGGTTTTCGTAGGCGAAGGGCCCGGACACGACGAGGACTTGCAAGGAATCCCGTTCGTCGGCCGTGCGGGCCAACTGCTGACGCAGATGATCAACGCCATGGGGCTCAGCCGCGAAGAGGTGTATATCGCAAATGTGGTGAAATGCCGCCCCCCTGAAAACCGCACGCCGGAAAAAGACGAAATCGCCACTTGTATGCCTTTTCTGCTGCGCCAGCTCACGGAAATCAATCCTAAAGTCATTGTTTGCCTGGGAAGTGTGGCCGCGCAGGCTCTGCTGAATACCAACAAGGGCATCTCGACACTTCCGAGGTCAGTGGTTTGATTTTCGCGGCGCTAAATTGATGGCCACGTATCATCCCGCATACTTACTGCGCAATCCTCCTGCAAAGCCGGACGTTTGGGCCGATCTCAAGAAAGTCATGGCCTTTCTGGGTCTGACTCCACCAAGAGCAAAGCGCACCTGACAGGGTGTTCCCCGACCGGGACTGAATTATTTTCTTAAGGTGCCAGGCTGTTACACTAGTTCACTTCCATGGTCCGCACTTGTGAAGTGGCTTTACCTCTCCCGCTGCGCACGAGTTTTACTTACCGAGTTCCCGACGCGCTTGACGAACTGGCGGTGACGGGGGCGCGCGTCGTAGTGCCGTTCCGAAATCGAAGCATGCTCGGCGTCATACTCGAACGCGGCAATCGCGCCGATGACGCCGAGCTGAAAGAGATCGCCGAGCTTCCCGATGCCATACCGGCGCTCTCTCCCCGGCTCATTGAGCTCGGCCGCTGGGTTGCCAGTTACTACCTGGCTCCGATCGGCGAAACCCTTCGCGCGATGCTGCCGCCGTCCGTGGAGCTGCAGTTTAAACGCGAGTGGCTGATCAACGACGCGGGCCGGGCACGCCTGCAACAACTGCAATCCAAAGCAGGCATCGGTGAAACTGAATTGGCGGAGCTCTCTCTGCTGCAGCTATGTGAATCGAAGGGCGGCGCTGTATCCAACGGGCAGCTTCGCAAATTGCCGGGCGGTTCCGCTGCCGCGGCGCGACTGCTGCGAAGAAACCAATTGGTGGTTCGCGAAGAAGGCCGGCATCGCGCTGCCCGCACTCAGAAGATTGTCGCCTGGAAAGAACAAGCTACCCCCGACCCGGTCCGTCCTGCGGAGGCCCGAATTTATCGGGCGCTCTCCGAAAGTAGCGGACCTCTTCCTCTGCAACACCTGCTGAAGATGGCCAAAGTGTCGCGGCCAATGATTGAACGCCTGCTTAAGGAAGCCAAAGTAGACGTGTGGGAAGAGCCTGTGATTCGCGAACCAGTGCCACAGGAAGTGGACCAAGTCGCGCCGTTGAACCTGCTAAATGAGGAACAGACGAGTGTTGTCGAGGAGATTCGAGGCAGGTTGCAGACGTGCGCATTTCATTCGGCGCTGCTTTACGGAGTGACGGGAAGCGGAAAGACCGAGGTCTATCTTCGTGCGGTCGAGGCGACCCTCGCGCTAGGCCGCACGGCGATCATCCTGGTCCCCGAAATTGCCCTGACGATGTGGATGGCCAGGCTTTGCCGTGCACGTTTTGGCGGCGCGCTAGCCATCCTTCATAGCGGTCTTTCGGACCAGGAGCGGGCGCGAGAATGGTGGCGTGTGCGGCGTAGTGAAGCGCGCATCGTGGTGGGCACACGATCCGCGGTTTTCGCGCCGTTGGAAGAGATCGGACTGATCGTCGTGGATGAAGAGCAGGAGTCGAGCTACAAGCAAGAAGAAGCGCCGCGCTATCACGGCCGCGATGTGGCTCTTATGCGCGCCAAGCTGGAGGGAGCAGTCGCCTTGCTCGGGTCGGCCACACCCTCCCTGGAGAGTTTTCAGCGCGCACGCGAGGGAAAATACAAGCTGCTTTGTTTAGGATCGCGCGTCGAAAATCGGCCCATGGCCGCGGTTGAAATCTCCGATCTGCGCGAGGATTTCCGGCGGACTCATCGTTCCGCGCCGATCTCTCAAAGTTTGAACGCGGGGATTGCCCGGGAGCTCGCAGCGAACAAGCAGTCCATCGTGCTGATCAACCGGCGCGGTTACTCCTGGTTTGCGCTTTGCCGGAGCTGTGGCGCCACGGTGCTTTGCGAGAACTGCAGTATCGCGCTTACCTACCACAAAGCGCGCGGGCGTTTAGCATGCCACTATTGCGGTTTTTCGCGCCAGGTGCCGCGAGCCTGCCCGAAATGCAGTTCGGAGCACATCTACTTCGTCGGAGCGGGCGCCGAGCAAATCGAGGAGCACTTGCGCGCGCTTTTTCCACAAGCTCGCATCGCCCGTCTCGATCGCGATGCGGTGCGCAGGAAAGACGCATTCGGACAGGTGCTCCGCGCATTCGGCGCCGGAAATATCGATATTCTGGTGGGCACGCAGATGGTCGCCAAAGGGCACGACTTTCACGGAGTTACGCTGGTTGGCGTCGCTGCCGCCGACGCGCAATTGGGTTTTCCTGACTTTCGCGCGGCTGAAAGGACGTTTCAGTTGCTGACGCAAGTGGCGGGCCGCGCGGGCCGCGGCAAGCTGCCGGGACAGGTGATCGTGGAGAGCTATCATCCCGAGCACTACGCGATTCAGCTGGCGGCGCGCCAGGACTATGTCTCTTTCTTCGAAAAGGAGCTGCACTTCCGCCGTTTGATGCACTATCCGCCATTTGTATCGCTGGCGAGCGTGCTCGTGCGAGACACGAAGCTCGAGAAGGCCATTCGCTGGAGCCGGCAGATTGAAGCGTTCTTCGAGGCCCAAAAAAAGGCGGATATCAGGATTCTAGGGCCCGCGGCCGCTCCCCTGGCTCGCTTGAAGCGCGAGTATCGGTTTCATTTTTTGCTGAAGTCTTCACGGCGAGCCGCTTTGAATCAACTTTTGACCAAGTGCCTCGCTCACTGTGCAGAGAAAGAAATTCCGGATCGCGCCATCCTGGTCGATGTGGATCCCGTGAACCTACTTTGAGGAGGCTTTCAGATGACAAATGGCGCAGGCATGAAACACAGGATGAAGATCGCGAGTGCTACACCGGACAGGATGCGCCGCCTTCGATCGAGTGGTTCCCACTGATCGATTAACGGGGGATGGCGGAATCCAATGGTGACCAGCAGAACCGCCCAAATGAGCCAACCCATCCAGAATTTCACCGCCAGAGGAACAAGCAGGCAAGCCACGGCGAAGGAAATTCGCCGGTGCCAGGTGTTAGCAACCGCGTAAAGGATGTGTCCACCGTCCAGTTGGCCGGCTGGAAGAAGGTTTAACGCAGTTGCAAAAAGGCCTACCCATGCGGCACGTCCAACCGGATGCAACAGGAGATACGCACTTGGAACTCCGGGCCGGAGACAGAGCTCCAACAGCCTCTCGATCAAAGGCTGGCCGAAGACCAAGGGAGCCGATGCCGAGCCTGGC
The DNA here is from genome assembly GCA_963810155.1 of uncultured Acidobacteriota bacterium. Classification (GTDB taxonomy): domain Bacteria; phylum Acidobacteriota; class Terriglobia; order Acidiferrales; family UBA7541; genus Palsa-189. The sequence goes on along the minus strand of CAWEMN010000024.1, from coordinate 252,182 downwards.
GGCATTACCTTCGAGAATAGGATCGCCATCGAAAGGGCAGGCACGGCAATGCAGAAGCCAACGAGCGGACCGGCTAGAGCCATGTCGAATAGAGCCCGGCGATTAAAAATCGGCGAACGGATTCGAATGAAGGCCCCGAGGGTGCCGATCAAGGTTGGCGCCGGAATAAAGTACGGGTAAGTTGCATCGATATGGTAATGGCGGCAGGCGAAAAAATGCCCCAGCTCATGGGCAAGAAGGATGCCCAATAAGGTGAGGGCAAAGGGGATACCCGAAATGAGAAGCCGCGGCTCGACGAAGGGCCGGAAATAATCGGAAAAGAAGGTATCGAACCCTGGTGACTCATTTGCGGCGTAGGCGGCTACGAACTGTGCGCCTGCGGCAAGGGTGGAAATAGCTGTAACGACAAAGAGCGCCAGCGCCACAACGAGCGAACGAACGGGCCGCGGTTCCGCGGGCCAAACCGCGCGCTGAGCAGGGAACCATGGCGCAGGCTCCGCTTCTCCCAGGTCTATGGGAATTGGCTGTGGTTCGTCCTGCATACGGATATGAGTTGGATGCAGCCGCGCGAAAAAACGGGATAAGAATAAACCTGCGCGGTCAGATGGATTGCAACTCTTTGCCCGGCTTGAAACGGACCGCCTTACCCGGGGGGATATTGACCTCTTGGCCGGTACGCGGATTGCGGCCAATGCCGGTCTTGCGCGGCTTAACATTGAAAACGCCGAAGCGGCGGAGCTCGATCCGATTCCCGCGGCCCAAGGCACTCTTCATGGTCTCAAATACCGTTTCCACGGCGTGTTCGGCCTTTGTGCGCGTTACATTTGTGCGAGTGACAACTGCGTTGACGATGTCGAGCTTGATCACACAGGCCTCCTGCTGGCCGAAATGGAAGCATATGCTAACACTCGCTCACGGGTTGTCAAGACGTGAACTGCCGTAAGTGGCGACAGGTCTGCGTGATAGCCCCTCTGCTCGAAGGTTGCGAGGCTTCAGTGTGCGCTCTCGGTGATCTTCAACGCCTGTAAAGGAAATCCTCGGTTTCTCCATCCATCCAGGCCGCCAGCCAGAGGGCGAATTCTGGTGATGCCCAATCGTTGCAACCGCGAAGCCATCTCGGCCGCCGTAGCTTCATTCGGACAACTGCAAAAAAGCACAATATCCCGGTCACGCGGAATTACCTCGAGGGCTTCTTCCATTTCCGCGGCGTCCATATGAACAGCGCCCGGTATGGTCTCGGGCTCGGCTTCAAATTCGAGGGAGTGGCGCAGATCGATGACGATGACTTCCTCATTCGCGTCAATCTTTTCTTTCAATTCGTCCGGTGTGATGCGGGAGACTCGCAGCCGCCGCAAAAATCGGCGGCGATTGACAAATTTCATTCCAATGTAGCCCGCCAGCGCCGCGACTGCCACCGCGAACAAGCCCCTTCCGAGAAATGACAACTGCTCGACGATGCGGGCCAATTGAGCACTGAAGATGTATCCCGTGCCAATATAGGCAGCCGTCCAGAGCAGTGCTCCGAGTCCGTCGAATAAAGCAAAACGACGCCAGGGCATTCTGCTGACTCCCGCGAGTGGAGGCGCGATGGCGTTCAACCCGGGAATGAATTTCGCAACGACTAGCGCCCAGCCGCCGTTACGCTCGAAGTTGAGCTGTGTGCGGCGCACGCAGGAATCAGGCTCGAGTGAAATCCGGCAGATCACTCTGAGCACTTTCATTCCGCCTCGGCGGCCCAGTTCATACCAAAGAAGATCGCAGATTCCCACCGCGATGAGCGGCAACATGAGAGCGGTGGGCAGCCTCATGAGGCCCTTCTTGGCCAGCGCGCCAACCGCGAGCATGAGCGGCCCAGCCGGGATGGGCAGGCCCAGTTGCTCGGCAAGGATCCACACGAATAGGAGTGTGTAGCCGTGGCGAATGAGAAATTCAGCGGTGCCGTTCATTGAAAGGATGTGTAAGGAAAACACCCGCTCCGAATCGTAACTATCGTATCAGATCGGATTTCGATTTTTCGACCTACGCCTTCCGCAAGGGCCTCACGTCGACTTCGCTGATAAAGCTTTGCGGACTTTGAGTAATCAGCATGGCCACGGCGTGCGCCACATCGTCCGGCTGCAGAAGCGTAGCGGGATTCCGTCCAGCGTGTGGTGAGAATTCAGTCGCCACGCTCCCGGGACAGATGGCACTGACGCGAATACCATGCGCCCGGAGCTCCTCCGCCATGCAACCGGTCAGCCCCATCAAGCCCCATTTTGACGCGCAATAGATCGCACCGCCGGAGAACGCGCTCTTGGAAGCGAGCGAACTGATGTTAATAATGTGGCCGCGGCCCAATCGGATCATGCCGGGAGTCACGGCCCGGCTGACCAGGAACGCTGCTTTCAGGTTCGTGCCTACAACCGCGTCCCACTCAGATTCACTGCGTTCGTGGAAAGGGCCGAAAATGCCGATCCCCGCATTGTTGACCACAATCCCGATGGCACCTAGCTTGCCAGAGGCCTGCTCCACTAACTTCTCGACGTCCGCCGCACGGGTGACGTCCGCTACGATCGGCAGGGCACGGATACCCTCATCGCGAAGCGCCGCGGCCGTGAACTCCAGTTCCTCGCGGTTCCGGGCGCAAATGGCTACGGAGGCTCCGAGCCGCCCGAGCTGCCGAGCTGTGGCACGGCCTATGCCACGGCTGGCTCCGGTGACCAAAGCCGTCTCTCCGCTCAGCACAGGATCGGGAGGTGGGACGCCTAGCCGAAATGGGCTTGGGGGCGAAGGATCGGCGGGCACGGCCGAGTTTTCCTTCGGAACTGAACTGGACATGGGTTGGCCTCCGAGGCTATCCTTTTCCATCGAAAATTCATCTTATCATTCAGAGGCTTGAGGGCCGGCCGGGGTCCGGGAATTTTCGCCCGACTGGTTGGAAGCAGTCAGGGAACGCGCTTGCGCCGTCGGAGAAAGTTCCCCTATAATCCCTGAATCTTGGACTTGGTCGGCAGTTCGTCGCGGTCGGCAAATAACTAAAGTCGACGCCTAGCCGTGGAAATTTGCCGAGGAGGCAGGTTGATGAAACCAGCGTGCAAATGGGTCTATGTGGCATTTATCGTAACGGCATTAACGGTAAGCTCCGCGGCCGCGACCTGGGCGGCTCCTCAGGAACAGCAGCCGCAGGCCAAACCGAATTACACATTGGCCGAGTACAACGCCTACCAGGATGCGCATAACGAAAAAGATCCTCAGGCGAAGATCAAGAAGCTCGACGATTTCGTCGCGAAGTATTCGGGTTCGGCTCTGATGATGTATATCGACGGGGATTACTACCTCACTTATTACAATCTGAAAAATTATCCGAAGGCCGCCGAATACGTCGACAAGCTACTGGCATTGCCCGATGCCGCGAAGCCAGACCAGATGGGGACGCGCCTGCAGGCACTAGGATATCGCGCACAGGCCAGCCTCTATGGATCCGGCGAAAAGGAAATGCAAACGCCAGAAGCCTACAACAAAACGAAGGAGGCTTCCGCACAGGGTTTGCAAGCACTGAACCAGTGGCAAAAGCCCGCGAACATGACGGACGAGCAGTTCGCCACGAATAAGAAGGGCCTCGGCGTTTTGTTCAATTCAGTCGCCGGAATCGCCGAATCGGGCTTGAAGGACTACAAGGGTGCCGCCGAGTCCTACAAAGCCGTTCTCGCGCTTGATCCCAGTGACCCGGTGACGCATTTCCGCCTGGGAGTCGCCTACCTGCAAGAGATGCCGCCCATGTCCACAGACGGCTTCTGGGAACTATCGCGTTCGATTGGATTGAAAGGGCCCGGCGAAGCGCAAGTGCGAACTTATTTGCGAAATCAACTATTGCACTATCAGCAGCCATCCTGCGATAAGTTGGCGGACGAGGAGATGAACCAGATGATCACGCTTGCCACCGCGAGCGCCGATCGTCCGGCTTCCTTGACGATCCCCAGCGCCGAAGAATTGCAGAAAGCCCGCGAAGATGTGAATAATTTCCTGCCCTGGCTGCAAGAGGGAGGCGAGCACGGCAAGACCATGTGGCTGGCCACCTGCGGCTTGGAATATCCCGACGTGGGAGTGAAGGTTCTAGACATCATGCCAGGTGACAACGATAGCCTGACACTGAAAGTCTATCGGCCCGCGGCAGCGGATCCCGATGCAGCCGCCAAAGAGATGGATGCGGCAACAACGCCCAACATGGAACTGCATGTTGCAATGCAACCTGATGCCAAGCGCCTCCAAAAAGACGATGCCGTCCGCTTCACGGGGACGCTTAAAGACTATCAGCAGTCACCCTTCCTGCTGACCTGGGACAACGCCAAGATCAATCCTGAGGACTTGCAGCCTGCACCCGCCGGTGGAGGAAAGCGTCCAGCACGGACCGCAGCGCCTAAGAAACCCGGGGCTTAAGGAAGAGACGAATCAGAGCAGGGAAGGTACCAGTGGTTGAGGGCGGCCTCGCAGTTTGAGGCCGCTCTTATTTTTTGGACGAAAAACGCCACGGCTTTAGGCGCGGCGATGAGGTCTGTGGTCCAGTTTGTAAATGCCAATCTTACGGCTAAGCGTATTACGATGAATACCAAGGAGCCGCGCGGCGCGGGATTGATTTCCGTTGGAGCGGTCGAGCACGCGCTTAATAAATTTCTTCTCGAACTCGTTCACCGCTTCATCAAACAGAATGCCTCGCTCGACCATCTGACCCACTAGCGCTTCCAGTTGATCTTTCACAGTCCCACACTCCCGCAAGACGCTTGCGATCGTTGCGATGTCATGGAATCAGGGCAATTCAGCGCCTACCAAGAGGCGATAGGCTTCGCGGTACTTGGCCCGAGTTTGTTCCACTACTTCCGGAGGCAATGAGGGGCCGGGAGGCTGTTTATTCCACCCAATGCTCTCCAAGTAGTCACGGACATATTGCTTGTCAAAGGAAGGCTGCGAGCGGCCTGGCTGGTACCCTTGCGCCGGCCAAAAGCGAGAAGAGTCGGGCGTCAGGGCCTCGTCAATCCAGATGAGTTGGTCGCCGATGAGCCCAAATTCAAACTTCGTATCCGCTATGATAATTCCCCGAGCCTGGGCGTAGGCTGCTGCGCGACGATAGATCTGTACGCTGACGGCTCTGAGCTCCTCTGCCCGTTTACCTCCGATGCGCGCCACTACTTCGTCAAAAGAAATATTCTCATCGTGACCTGCCGTGGCCTTCGTGGATGGGGTGAAAATCGGCTCAGGCAGCTGATCGGACTCACGCAGTCCGGGAGGCAGCGCGACACCACAGACCTTTCCCGAGGCGCGGTAATCCTTCCAGCCGGACCCAACCAGGTATCCCCTCACGACGCATTCGACAGGCAGCGGCTGCGTCCTGCGGCATAGCATCGAGCGGCCGGCCAGCTGCTGGCTGAAAGTATTTGCAGGCGGAGGAAAGTCAGTGGCACTCAGGACGTGATGAGGCACAATGTCGCGGAGCTTTTCAAACCAGAAAAGCGAGAGCTGCGTGAGCACGCGACCCTTGTCCGGAATGGGAGTTGGCAGCACGACGTCAAAGGCGGACAGGCGGTCCGTGGCCACCAGTAACAGATCACTACCCACTTCGTAGAGATCGCGGACTTTGCCCCGAGACAGCAGTGTGAGTCCCGGGAAATTTGTTTCCCAAACGACAGCGCTCATGTAAGGAGAAGCCACGAGTGATTGTTTATCCTGATGAAGAGGGCGGTATTCTAGCGCAGAGCCAGACGATGTCAACAGTGAAGAAAAATGAAAAGAGGAAAACCAGAACGCTGTCGATCAAAAAAGACTTGAAATTTTAATTAAATTTCAAGCGGCGTTGCTCGCCGAGCGGGCCTCTTCCCAATTCACGGAGACCAGCTTCGAGACGCCCGGCTCCTGCATGGTTACGCCATACAGTACCGAAGCCATCTCCATGGTGCGCCGATTGTGCGTGACGACAATGAACTGTGCATCGGCGCTCATCTCCGCCACCATCTGGGCGAAGCGGCCGACGTTGGTCTCGTCAAGAGGCGCATCAACCTCGTCCAGGATACAAAACGGACTGGGCTGGTAACGGAACACGGCGATCAAAAGCGCGAGCGCGGTGAGCGCCTTTTCACCGCCGGAAAGCAGCAGGACATTTTGCAGGCGCTTTCCCGGCGGCTGCGCGGCGATATCAATTCCAGCTTCGCCGACGCTGTCCGGTTCAGAGAGCCGCATCTGTCCCGTCCCGCCCCCAAAAAGCGTTTGGAAAGCGTTCGCGAAATGCGTATTGATAATCGCAAAGGCTTCCTCAAACTTCTGGCGGGAGACCTGGTCCAGTTCGCCGATCGTCTGTTGCGTGTCGGTAATGGACTGCAGCAGGTCGGTACGCTCGCGCTCGAGGAACCCGAAGCGCTCTTCGCATTGGTTGTATTCTTCGAGGGCCATCATGTTCACCGGCCCCATGGATTCCACGCGCGATTTGATCTCCTGATACTGCGCCTCGGATGCGACCAGGCCTTCGCCCGCGAGCAGTTCAGCCTGCTGAGCAATGAGGTCTTCAGGGTGCGCATTCAATTCGTTCAGGCACGAGGCGCGGAGATGCTCTCGCTCGGCATCGTTGCGAGCCCGCTCGACCTCATGGCGGTTGCGATCTTCCCGAAGCTCTCCGAGGCTTTGCCGGCCGCTTCGCAGCGAGTCGTCCACCTGAGCCGTGCGGCTTCGGGCCTCGTTGTATTCAAGCTCGAGATCGGCTTTCTGCTTTTCGCGAAGCTGACGTTCCGCGCTAAGCATTTCCACCTGGTGGCGCCCTGCGTCGCTTTGAATGACGAGTTCCGCTTCCTCAGCCTGAATGGCGGTTTGCTGCGTCGAAACCGAAGATGAGCGCGCGAGAAGCTCCTCTCGCTCGTCCTTAATGCGCATCAAAATTGCTGTCGCGCCTGAAAGCCGCTCCGCCATGGCTGCCTTTTCGGCACGCTTGACGGCAACCTCGTCGTGATGCGCCTGCGCCAACTGGCGTATCTCGGTAACCAGTGCGGTGGCTTCGGCCAACTCGGATTCAGTGGCCTCACGCGTCCTAAGTGTGATTTCACGCTCTTCCACGGCGCGCTGGGATTTCTGCCTGGCGGATTGAGCGTCGCGCCGAAGTCGTTCGACCTCAACCTGACACGAGGCCAATTCCGTGCTGAGCCGCGCCAATTCGCCGCGCGCCTGGTCTCGTTCGAGGGTTGCCGCGACTACCTTTTTCCCTGCCTCGACGTGTTCCGCTGTTACCTGTTCGAGAGAAAGTTCCGCCTGCTCGCGTTCAGATTCCATACGTTCGAGAGTCGACTGCAGCTCGGCCAAACTCTTTTCGAGCCGCGACTCTTCGGCTTCCAGCGTCCGCAACTCGCGCTTCATCACCAAGGGGCCCGCTTCCGTCGAGCGGCCGCCCGTTACTGCGCGCCCCTGATAGCAGGTCCCATCTGGAGTCAGGAAACTGTATGAGAGATTCTCTCGCGCGAGCCGCTCCGCGGCGTCAGGAGCTTCCACGAGGAACGCGGAACGCAGCCGGGGCAGAAACTGCTTGGCCGCGGGACCGAGGGGATCGCGAAACTCCACCAAACGGTCGAGACGCGATACGCCGGCCTCCTGGGAAAAGGGAACTGCAGTTTCCTGAGCGCTGAGATTCAGGGTGCGTAGCGAGTCGACAAAGAAAGTGGCACGCCCCCCGAATTCGTCCCGTAACAAGGCGATCCCGGCGCGCGCATGGTCGAAGGTTTCCACGACCACGTACTCAAGCTCGTCCCTCAGGAATTGCTCTACCGCTGTTTCATACTGAGGTTCGACTTCAGCGTAGTCTGCAAGCAAGCCGACCGCCCGAAAATTCTGAGTTGTTCCCTCTCTGCTCGAAGAAAACAGTTTTTGAACTGTTTCGGTGGTATAGGAGCGATCGCTGAGTAGCTGCCCGAGAGCATGGCGGCGAGCGCGGGCTCCGGCAAGCGCATCTCGAAGCGTGTCAGAGCGCGAGGACATTTCCATCCGATCACGGCGGCCTTCCGCGATCCGCAGCTGCGCCTCAGCGACGGAGCGATCCAGGACGCGAGCGCGCTCGGTGGCGGCCTGCCAGGCCAGGTCGGCGACCTGCGAACTCTCGCGATAATCCAGGGACTCCTGGAGCAATGCCTGCTCGGACTGCTCCAACCTTTCGAGGGCTCCCGAATGGTGCGCCAGCAACTGCTCGGCTTGCGCTTGCACTTCCTGAACCCGCGTGAGGATTTGATCGAACTCGGTGATACGGCGGCGTGCCTCGGCAATGCGCGCCTCGGCAGAATGGCCGATCGCAGAGAGCTCAGACGATCGGACAGCGAGGTCCTCCAGGGTGCTTTCCAGTTGCGCTGTCTGCTCCTGCAGACGAGAGGCGATCTCCTCTTGAGCGGTCAGGCGCGATTCGATCTGTGCCAGTTGCGCCGCAGATTGCTCGCGCTCGCCGGCAAGCTGGCGGCCGCGCGCGGCTAGTTCTTCCAGACGCTGGCTATTGAACAGAATGCGGTTTTCCGCGCGATCCAGCTCCAGTGCGGCCTGGCCAATGAGATTTTGATTCTGGCGCAATTCCGCATCCAATTCATAGATGCGGCGGTCCAGGCGTTCCTGCTCCGCTTCCAGTTCAGCGAGAGATTGGGCGCGCTGCTTCTCCGTTTCCGTAATTTCGGCAAGCCGCGATTCAAGCCGCTCGGCCTCGCTTTCCAACCGACGCCACTTGCTGGCTAGCACCACGCGAAGCAGTCCGCGCATTTGCTCACGGAGTTCCGCATATCGGCGCGCTTTGGAAGCCTGCCGTTTGAGGGATGCGAGCTGTTTCTCGACCTCCACAAAGATATCGTTGACCCGCGAGAGGTTGACTTTGGAGGATTCGAGCTTGGCTTCGGCGAGGCGCTTCTTGGCTTTGAACTTCGTGATTCCCGCAGCCTCCTCAATGATCGCGCGACGGTCAGAAGGCTTCGAACTCAGCACCTGACCAATGCGTCCCTGTTCGATAATGGCGTAGGAGTCCGGCCCGAGGCCGATGCCCATGAACAGTTCCTGTATATCGCGTAAGCGTGCCGCGCGGCCGTTGATGAGATATTCGCTCTGGCCCGAGCGGTAAAGACGGCGGCCAATTACGACTTCACCCGGGCGTGACTGTGCAGGCTTGTGAGCGCCTCGGCCTTTTCTGGAAGCCTTACCGGCGTCAACGGCTGTCGGGCCCTCTTCAATTACCGCTGAAACGATCTCCGCGGAGTCCGTCCCGTCGGTGAGGGCAGGCGATTCCTCAGTTGAGTCAGCAGAAGCCTCCGAGGAGATAACCAGGGGTTCTGAGTCGCCGAGAACGCGTCGCGCTGCTTCCGCGAGCTCGCTATCGACCAGCGTCAAGGTAACTTCAGCCAAACTCATGGGAGGACGCTTCGCTGTGCCATTAAAGATGCAGTCCGCCATGCGCTCGGCGCGAAGCGACTTATGACTTTGCTCTCCCAGCACCCAGGAGACGGCGTCCACGATGTTCGATTTGCCGCATCCGTTTGGTCCGATAATGCAACTCAGGCCGGTGCCGCTGAAAGTAAGGTGCGTCTTTTCACAAAAAGACTTGAAGCCCACTAGTTCGACTTTGCGAAGTTTGAGCAAGAGATTCCTTTATGTTCCCACACGTGCAGCCGCAATAATGGCGCTTCTGCAGATACGTGTTCGGATTCCTCGAGGGGAGGTAGTTCGCGACAACAGATATGGCGGGTCGCTTAGCAGTGGCCCAGCCGCCTGGCGCTCGGATCGGCGGTTACGGGATGTGACGATAGCACACGGTTCGAGTGCTGTAAAGATTTGCCAGCAGCGATGTCCTAACGCTTAACCCCAAGTGAACGAGCGAGGCCCTTTCCCAAAACAGCTCCAGGCGCCCAAGCGCGTTGCTGCTACCGGCGCCCTCCGCTAGAATGCTAGCTCATCGCGCGCGAGTTCACCCGCGAGCGTCTGTCACTGCATCATTTTAAACATAGATATATCCCCCGGAGGGGCTCCAGCACAATCGATGGCCGACATCGTTTTTCACAATACGCTCGGAGGACACGACGAGGCATTCGTGCCACTCCATCCGGGCCAAGTAAAGATGTACACGTGCGGTCCCACCGTCTACGACTTCGCCCACATCGGTAACTTCCGAACGTTTGTTTTCCAGGATATTCTGCGCCGGTTTTTACGCTCGCGCGGCTTCGAGGTGATTCAGGTCACGAATCTGACCGATGTGGACGACCGCATAATTGCCAAAGCCGCCGAGGCGGGGGTGGATTTACGTGACTACACAGCCAAGTATATCGAGGCTTTTCTCGCCGATCGGCGGATTCTTGGCATGGAAGCACCGGAATACATGGTGCGCGCGACCGATCATATCGAAGATATGGTGCAATTAATCGAACAGCTTACGGCTAAAGGCTTTACTTACAACAGTGACGGCTCCATCTACTTCCGCATCTCGCAATTTCACGACTATGGGCGGCTCACCAATCTCGACACTGCGGGCATCAAGGCTGGCGCCCGCGTGGACGTAGATCGCTACGATAAGGCGGATGCAAGAGACTTCGCACTGTGGAAGGCTCCCAAAAAGGGCGAATTCTTCTGGGACACCCGAATCGGTCCAGGCCGTCCGGGCTGGCACATCGAGTGCTCTGCCATGGCCATGAAGTATCTCGGCGAGACGCTCGACATTCACTCCGGCGGCGTGGACCTGGCGTTTCCCCACCACGAAAATGAAATCGCGCAGTCTGAGGCCGCCACCGGAAAGCCCTTTGTGCGCTATTGGCTGCATGCCGAACACCTACTGGTCAATTCCGAGAAGATGTCCAAGTCAGCTCGGTAACTTCTATACCTTGCGTGATCTGCTACAAAAGGGAAATAAACCGTCGGCATTGCGCTTTTTGCTCGCTTCGGTCCCATACCGCCGTCAGCTCAATTTCACCGAAGACGGACTGCAACAAGCCGCGAGTTCGGTCGAACGGTTGCGGAATTTTGCCGCGCGCCTCAACTCTGGAAAATTTCCGGAGGGTATTTCTGCTTTAAGCGAACGTGCCGAAAGGGCGCGCCAGGATTTTGACGATGGTCTGGGAGACGACTTGAATACTGCCCAGGCCCTCGCGGCCGTGTTCGATCTAGTGCGCGAGGCCAATGCCGCGATGGATCGTGGCGATTTCCGGCAAGGCGACGTGGCAGCGGTCCGGCGCACGCTGGATTCGTTTGAGAGGATCTTCGCCGTGCTTCATGACGATGACGAGGAAAAGCTACGGTCGATCGGCATGGAGAAGCATGCCAGCGGACCAAGCGATGCGGAAATCGAGGGGCTCGTTGCGGCGCGGCAAGCGGCACGCAAAGCACGGGATTTTGCCAAAGCCGATCGCCTCCGCGATGAGCTGGCCGAGCCAGGAATCGTGCTGGAAGACAGCAAAGACGGAGTAATTCGCTGGAAGCGCAAGTAGTCTCGAAGCGTTAGATTCCTCTTGCACGACCCGTTACGGAACCCGGCAAGGCCCCGCGCTATTCAGAACGATATAAGCCCGGGACGCGTGTACAATCGTGATATGTCCAAGGTGGTTTCTCCCGCCGACGCGATCTCGCAAGGAAAGCTGCCACGCCTGCTTACCTCCTTGCCCGGGCCCAAGGCGAAGAGGGTAGTGGAGCTTGATCACCGCTACATCTCCCCGTCCTATACGCGGAGTTACCCACTTGTTGCGCGACGCGGCCTGGGCGCTCTGGTTGAAGACGTCGACGGCAACATCTTTCTGGATTTCACTGCCGGCATCGCCGTGGTTGCCACCGGCCACTGCCATCCCGAAGTTGTCGCTGCCATGCAGAAACAAGCAGCGGAACTCATTCACATGTCCGGCACGGATTTCTACTACCCCGGCATGGTGGAACTGGCGCAAAAGCTGGCGGCGATAGCGCCTGGCGGCGAGCCCAAGAAGGTCTACTTCGGAAACTCAGGAACCGAGGCCATTGAAGCCGCCATCAAGCTGGCGCGGTATCACACCGGGCGCGAGAAGATTATCGCTTTCTATGGAGCTTTTCACGGGCGAACGATGGGCTCGCTTTCCTTGACGGCCTCGAAGGCGGTGCAACGAACCGGCTTTGGGAGCCTGCTTTCCGGCGTTTTTCACGTTCCTTATGCCAATCCCTACCGCTGCCCCTATGGTCACCCGCGGCAGAATTGCTGCACCGATTGCGCGAAATTCATCGAGCGTGAACTTTTCAAGCGCGTCGTCGACCCGCATGAGGTTGCGGCCATCATTGTTGAGCCGATCCAGGGTGAAGGCGGGTATGTCCCCGCGCCCCCGGAATTTCTGCGGGAGTTGCAGCGGATTTGCCGGCAGCATGGAATTATGTTCATAACCGATGAAGTTCAGAGCGGCATGGGCCGAACAGGCAAGTGGTGGGCGGGCGACCATGCCGGTATCGAACCCGACATTTTGTGCGTCGCCAAGGGCATCGCCTCGGGCCTGCCGCTTTCGGCAACGATCGCTCCGGCCAGCGTCATGGATTGGAAGCCCGGCGCGCACGCCTCCACGTTCGGCGGCAATCCCGTGTCGATCGCTGCGGCCCTGGCCACGCTTCGACTGGTCGAGAACCAATACATGGAGAACGCCCGGCGGATGGGCGAATATATGTTTGGCCGGCTCGCGGGCTGGAAAGACAAGTTCCGCATCGTCGGAGATGTGCGAGGCAAGGGCCTGATGATTGGCATCGAGATCGTGCAGGATCGCGAAACCAAGGAACCGTCACCGAAGCTTCGGGACGCGATCGAAGATCTTGCGTTCAGCAAGGGTCTGCTGGTTCTGGGAGCAGGCGCAAATAACATCCGGCTGGCCCCGCCGCTGGTGATCGATGAGGAGCAGGCCGATTTTGCCATCAATACTCTCGAGGCGTGCATCCGGCAGGCTGAGACCTTAATTTAAGGAAGCATCTGGGATTGTTGCGAAAGATCCAGGGTGGCAAGAAGCCTTTGCGCATGTTTCCAGCCTTGTTTTTGGCTTGGTGGAATGGGCCGCGCGAAACGGCCTCTCGGCAGAATCCACGCCTTCCGACCGTCGTCAACAATCGCGACATCTGACGGGCATACGCGGCGAGACTTTCGCCTATTGGTACCTCCGGCGCCACGGTTATGTGATGGTTTGCCGCAATTTTCGCGTCCCGGGCCTGAAAGGCGAGATCGATCTGGTTGGGTTTGACGGCGCCGTATTGGCCTTCGTGGAAGTGAAAACAAGAACGAGTAAGCCGGGTCTTTCCGGCTTGCCGGAAGACGCCGTCACCGCGGATAAGCGACGCTTTCTGGCGCGAATGGCGCGGCAATTTCTGGCGGAGCGCAAGCTCAACACCGCAAAGTGGCGCTTCGACGTAGTGGCGATCGAATCCCGCGCCGGCAGTCGCCCCGTCGTACGGTTGCACAAAGGGGCGTTTACTGACTCATAAGCGCACGTCCTCCGCCTACGCCCTTCCGCAGCCCTCATCCTACGAGTTAAATTAGAACACTAAGGTTACAATTGAGATTGGCAGGAGGGCGTTCAGTTCCTCGCTGAACTGCGACGCCTGGGGAGGAAGCGTTGCCGGAACTACGTAAGGACCCCATTACGGGCCGCTGGGTCATCATTTCGACGGATCGCGCCAAGAGGCCATCGGATTTCGTGCGTGAGAGCGTCCGGATCGAGGGCAAAGGCTTTTGCCCATTCTGTCTTGGCAATGAGACAAAGACGCCGCCGGAAGTCTTGGCCTACGGCCGCAACGGCGGGGGCCCAAACACGCCGGGGTGGACGGTTCGCGTAGTGCCCAACAAATTCCCCGCGCTAGGAATCGAAGGCGACCTCGATCGTCAGGGAGATGGCCTGTTCGATCGCATGAATGGCGTAGGCGCGCACGAAGTGATCATCGAGACTCCCGATCATCGGAGCACCCTGGCCACGCTGCCGGTGCGCGCCATAGAGGATGTGCTGTGGGCTTATCGCGACCGCGTGTTGGACTTGAAAAACGACAAGCGGTTTCGCTACGTGCTCATTTTCAAGAATCATGGTGACGCCGCGGGGGCCTCCCTCGAACATTCGCACTCGCAATTGATCGCCTTGCCCATCGTGCCCAAGCGAGTCCGCGAGGAACTCGACGGCGCCAAGCATTACTACCGTGACAAGGAGCGCTGCATCTTCTGCGACATCATTCGGCAGGAGACGGAATCCGGAGTCCGCGTGATCGGCGAAAACGATCAGTTCATCTCCATCGCCCCTTACGCGCCTCGGTTTCCGTTTGAAATGTGGCTGCTGCCCAAGCAGCATGGCTCGGCTTTTGAAAATAATCAGAGCTCCGTTTATTCAAGTCTGGCGCGAATGCTCAAGGACACTCTGAGCCGGCTGGACACTGTGCTCGATCACCCTGCGTACAACTTCATGCTGCACACCTCGCCCGGTCGGCGAGGAGATCAACGATCATTACCACTGGCACTTTGAGATCATTCCGAAGCTGACCAAAGTGGCCGGATTCGAGTGGGGCACCGGATTCTACATCTGCCCCACGCCGCCGGAGGAGTCGGCACGCTTTCTGCGGGAGGCACAGGTCCCCGCTACATCGGCAGCCTGAAATTAACCGATCGAACTGAAGAATATATTTTTATTTCCCCGACCGCGCCCCTGACAGACTCCGCTGCTTTTCGATATACTTGCGGGCGCTGGGCGCGGTACCCAAGAGGCCCAAGGGAGAGGTCTGCAAAACCTCCATTCGTGGGTTCGAATCCCACCCGCGCCTCCAACTTAAATTGATGAAAGGGCATTAGTTAATCCTCTGTTTTTCTCGTGTACCTCTGGTGTACCCTTCGTTTCCGCGAGCGCAATGGGATCGTGCTCCCATGCGTGCTGCAAATCCGCTTCGAGTTGTTCCTGCCGTGAGCGTGCCCACGTTGAATAGTGACGCTGGGTAATCCGTACGGTGTCCCAACAGCACGGAAACTCGCTCAATTGGCACCCCAGATGACAACAGCTCGACCGCGAAGGTGTCGAGGAATCTGTGGGCATAGCCTTTGGGCGCTTGGGCGAGTTCAAACAGCTTTGCCGACCTTTTGCGCCAACTCCCTACGATGGTTCCCAGTTTGTCCGTGCCGTTTCTTCAGGACGGCGCGCAAGTCTTGCCGAAGCTCTTCGATGGTCGGTCGGCCAAAAAACCAGTAGCCGTTGTAGATTTTGAATATAACGAGACCAGGTTCGAGGACGATGACATGCGGGATCATCGGATCGTGCTCGGGGTCCGTGTACTCGGCGATATCGAGATCCTTCTGAACCTTCCGCCCCGGATCGGATATGGTTTGACACGGTCAAATCTTTGAGGATTCTTCCCGCGTTTTCTGTAAGTTGCAGTCATCCAGAAAACAGCCCTTTGTTGCAAGGCCTTGCCCTCTTTATGTCCGCCGGAACGTTCGTGACATAGATATAGGTTGAATCACCCGTGGCTGTCCCGCTAAATCAAACCATATGATCCCAGGCTACTCACATTCGACTCGCCCCTAGACATTCCCTCTTTCGTGAACGCGTGCAGCGATCCGAACAGGCCTCATCTGCCCTCCCCTGCTGGCAATTCTTCTCTGAGATCACAGCCGCTTACACCGGCTTCCATCATCTTCGCTGCGAGATTCAGGATGCGAGTAGCAGCGCCCTGAGCACTGACTCCTCGCGCGTGTATGTTTGAGACTAGATTTCGGTTGGCGTCTGAATGACTCCTGCGAGGCCGGTACGCCATATACGCCGACAAGCTGTCTGCTGTGGCCAGTCCTGGGCGCTCGCCGATCAGCAGGATGGCGACCAATGGATCAAGTAGTTCGCCGATCTCGTTCAGAATTCCTACTCGACAGTGACGAATCACAAATGTCTGGCCGATGCTCCACCCGCGCGCTTTGGCTGCTTCATAAATCAGCGGCAGCAACGGCGGAACTTGTGTCGAAACTGCGGGAACAGATAGGCCGTCCGCGATGGCGATCTGAAGGCCGTTTCCCGAGGAACAGCGCGCCAGGAGTTCGGCGCTGGATGCGTCGTCTAGGCGCCGGCCGAGATCGGGCCGCAACAGGTATTCATCCTTGGAGCCTGCCCGCGTGCAAACCTCGAAGAGTTGCCATTGTTTCACAAAGGCGTTACCGAATGCGGTTTCCAGGTCAAGTTCGGCACCGACAGCGTCCCGCGCAGCGGCATGGGCCTCACGCAGCTCGATCTGAGTATCGGTTCGATATGCGGCGCCTGCGTGGCCCATCAGGATACGTGCCGGTGTCCGTGCTCGGATCTTTCGGACGAGCTCGGGCCAAGTCGAAGTGAGAACGAGTTCGTCCCCGTCGCTCCCCATTCAGACCATCCCCCTGAAAGAGGACTCGAATCCTTTGAGAAGTTGGCGCTGTGTGGGTGTGTCGAAAAAAGCGGGCTCGGTGTCTCGATAGATTCCGCGCTCGCAGAGCCAGGCAAGAAACTCGGGGGCAGGCCGGAGTTTGAAGATTCTCCGGACCGCGACGGCGTCGTGGTAACTGGTGGATTGATAGTTCAACATCACATCATCACTACACGGAACACCCATAAAGTAGTTGCAGCCTGCCGCCCCGAGGAGCAGGAGTAGATTGTCTGCTGAGTTCTGATCCGCGGCAGCATGGTTCGTGTAGCAGACATCGCAACCCATCGGCAGTCCGAGAAGTTTGCCCATGAAGTGATCTTCCAGGCCGGCGCGAATGATCTGTCGTTCATCGTAAAGGTATTCTGGACCGATGAAACCAACCACACTATTCACCAGGAATGGGTCGAATTCTCGCGCGACGCCGTATGCGCGTGCCTCCAGAGTCAACTGATCGACGCCGTGGTGAGCCTCAGCAGAAAGAGCGCTCCCTTGGCCCGTCTCGAAATACATTACGTTGGTCCCTCTCCAGGGCACATCGCGCTGGCGATGATGTTCCAAAACCCTTTCATGGCCTTCCCGCAGCATCGTCAGAGTAATGCCAAAACTACGATTTGCTGCTTCTGTTCCGGCGATTGATTGAAAAAGCAGATCCACCGGCGTTCCTCGATTCAACGCGGCAAGTTGGGTTGTGATGTGCGCAAGGCAACAGGTCTGGGTGGGCACCTGATAGACATCCACCAGGCGGTTCAGTGCGTTGAGTATTGAACTGACCGTCTCCACAGAATCTGACGCCGGGTTCACGCCGATGACTGCGTCGCCGCATCCATAGAGCAGGCCTTCAAAGGCGGCAAGCAGAATGCCGCCAACATCATCTACGGGATGATTGGGTTGGATTCGAATGCCCAAAACTCCACGCTCGCCCATAGTGTTTCGGCAGCGGGTCACATTCCGGATCTTGGCTGCGCCCAAAACCAGATCCTTGTTGCTCATGATCTTGGCTGCCGCCGCTGCAATTTCCGGGGTAATAGCGCGTTGAAGTCCCTTCAATTCGCCCTCGCTGGTGGAATCGTTCAAGATGTACTCGCGGAATCCGCCTACAGTGAAGCTCTTGATCTGCTGGAAGGCTTGCGCGTCGACCGTTTCCAGGATCAGACGGCTGACGTCATCCTCGACAGGATCGATCAAAGGGTTCTGGACGATCTGAGCAAGAGATAAATCAGCAAGCTTGCGCTTGGCCGCAACCCGTTCACGCTCTGACCGCGCCGCTACGCCGGCGAGTTGGTCACCTGACTTCTCCTCGTTGGCCTTCGCAAACAGCTCGCGGAGATCAGCAAACGCGAATCGTTCGGGCATACATCCATCCGAGCGGGCTGGAGTGTGCGCTCGCGACTGGAAATTACCATCAATCGTCGGTCAAGAAAAGACACGCGCGGTTGCCGTGGGGAAGAAGTGTCACGTCATCCAGCGATTCTGGCCGAGTCGTCGGCCACTAGGAGATTCCGATAAGTCCGTTTCTCGGAAAACGGGCTCTTGCGGCTATAGGCTTCGCGGCAGCAATCGAGGCTCGTCGGACGGCACAAGAGTGCCGTCGGAACCTGCGATCTCGCCCAAGGGCCCGCTGCGGCGCTAAATTCTCTGTGGGTGAGAGCAGAAGAGGTGTATGGTGTCCGGACCGGGGGTCCAAATCGAAAATCCTGCTCTAATGGCGGAGGTGCGTATGAGATGCTGTCTAGGGGCTCGCGCGCGCTTTGATGGTTTTGTAAGCAGGCTCACCGGAGTGGTGTGCTTGGCTCTTGCAGTTCTAGTAGGATGCTTACCAGCGTTCTCTCAGGTTAATACAGGCCGCATTCTCGGCACCATCAGCGATCAAACCGGCGGCGTCGTCGCCGGGGCCATGGTGACCGTCACAAATTCCCAGACCGGCGTTGCTAGAAATTTGACCACTGATCAGGCCGGCGAATATGTCGCGCCCAACTTGAATCCCGGCACGTACACCGTTCGCGCCTCCGCCGGCGGATTTCAGACTTTCGAGCGCCAGAACATCACGCTGGGGCTGGGGCAAGATGCACGAGTCGATGCGCAGTTGATTCCCGGCCAGGTGACGCAGACCGTGGAAGTAACAGCGGCGGCCCCCATGCTGGACACCACCAGCGCGGTGGTCAGCGGAACCTTGAGCACGGAGACCATCGTCGATCTGCCATTGAAAGCCCGCAATTACCAGGATTTCTTGTCGTTCCGTCCGGGCGTCATGCAAACACCCGGCGGCGGTACGTTGACTACCGCAGTGCATGGGCTCGCTCCTTCACAAAACAACAACTTCATCGAAGGACTCGATAGCAACGATCCAATCACGGGGCAAAACATTACGAACACGACGCTGCCCTTCGGCGATGCCGCCACCATTCTTCCTATCGATTCGATCCAGGAAGTTAACATCGAGACCAATGCTCCCGCCGAATTCGGCCGCCGGCCCGGCGCCGTCATCAACGTCGGCTTAAAGACGGGCGGGAACACGATTCACGCCTCGGCCTTCGCCTACGGCCGCGACGACGCGTGGAACGCCACCGACTTTGTAATCCCTGCTGCGCCCAAGCAGCCGATGGAATTCCAGCAATGGGGAGGCACGGTTGGCGGGCCCATCGTCAAGAACAAACTTTTCTATTTCGCCGCCTTCGAGCGGGAGAGTTATAGCGTGGGCAACGCATTTTCGACAACTACGCCAACCTCGGTGAACAACGGAAACGCGAGCCAGAGCATCCCGGCTGCCGAGGCCCTCTTGGCTGCGGCGAAGATCCCGCTCAGTCCTCTCAGCCTGAACCTGTTGCAGTACTACGGCACAAATAACAACCCCACGAACGCCATAACGATCGGTTTCCCCGACATCTTTGCGATCAATAATGTGGTCGGCAAAGTCGATTACCATCCCAGCGACCACCACGCGTTCACTAGTTCCTACTTCTTCGGCGACGGTAACGCGGTCGGTGAGGACTCGGCTTACACGCAGCAGATTTTTGACACCATCGGCAGGATGCACGCCCAGCTCCTCGCGACCAGTTGGACCTGGACCCCGAACTCCATCTGGGTGAACGATGCACGCGTCGGTTGGAATCACTACCTTCGCAATACACAGACCGGCGACTACCTGACGCCTCCCAGCGCTTACGGCCTCAACACCGGCGTGACGGACCCGCAATTGCAAGGATTTCCCCTCGTCTCCGTCAACGGCATGACCTCGCTCGGCGGCGGTAACAAGTCGCCCAGAAACTTCGGCCCGGGCAACGATTACGATGTCGTGGATCACGTTTCCTACTTGCATGGCAAACACGCCTTTAAATTCGGCGGCGAGATGCTTTACTTACGTACCTTCTTCGACCAGATTCCAAACGGCCGGGGGACGTTCACTTTCACTGGCGGCAAGAATAGCCCTACTACTGCGCTAGGCAACAACATCACCGGCTTGGAGGCTTTTCTTGCGGGCCTTCCTGACACGAATTCAGGCGCAAGTATTCTCGAAGGCAGCCCCGCTCGCACTTACACCCAGTGGGACTATTCGGGTTTCTTCGAGGATTCCTGGCGCGTCACCTCGAAACTGACCGTAAACATGGGCCTTCGTTATGAATACAACACGCCTCTTTCGGAGATCCACAATTTGATCGGCAACTGGTCTCCGACCGCCGGACTCGAGCAGGTGGGGGTGAACGGACTTAAGCACGTATATAACCCCTATTACAAAGACGTCTCGCCCCGCGTCGGTGTAGCCTGGGACGTCAGCGGAAAAGGCACCACTGTGATCCGCGCTGGCGGCGGCATCTACTACGACAACCCGGCCTCTGCGGCGTTTATTGGACTGCAGGGCAGTTTGCCTGCTCAACAAATTGGCATCCAAGCGATTCCTACGGGATCCCTACTCTACTTGCCGAATGGCAGCACCATCGGGCCAATCGCGCCCAACGGGCAGGGCATGAGTACTCAGACGGTGGCGATTCCAGGTGCGAACCTCAACTGGGCCTTGAACGGGACAACTCCCATATTCCCGGCCTTCTCACCAACTGCATTAACGTGCGGTAACGGCCTGGCCCCGGTGAATCCGGTTCCCGGCGCTCCAAAAACCAACCCCAGCCCGTGCAGCATCTTTGCGACCAGTCCGAACCTGCCTTCTCCGATGATCACCAGTTGGAATTTGGGCATTCAACACGCTCTAACACCCACCGTCGCTGTGGAAGTGAACTACATCGGGAATCACGGCAGCAGGCTGACGGGTGTTGTCGACATGAATCAGGTGAGTCAGGCCAACCAGCAGGCCGGGCTCGCCAGTATCACCAATCTCCCCTTCTACTCGCAGTATCCGTACCTGCAATACATCGACTTCCAGACGGATTCCGAAATCTCCAACTACAACGCCCTGGAGGCTACGCTGACCGCGCGGAATTTCCACCGTTTGTCTTTTCTTGCCGGTTACACGTATAGCCACGCCTTGAGCGAGGAACCAGGCACAGGCTACTCGATACAACAATCGCAAGATCCTTCGAACCCGATGGCGGACTACGGCCCCACCGCCTTCGATATCCGTCATAACTTCACCTTCTCTCCCTCGTACGCCCTTCCGAGCAAGAAATCGCCCTTGCAGTTGCTCGAGGGCTGGAGCTTACAGTCGGCCATACTGATTCACACTGGATTCGCATGGACCGCATCGGACACCAGAAACCTGAGTGGAACCAACGAGAAGAAAGACCGCTGGGATTTCTTTGGCAACCCCAGCGACTTCAACCAGACCACTACCCCGATCCCGTTCTTTGCCGGCGCCAACATCGCGGCTATGCCCGCGGCGTGTACGCAGGCCGCCGCCTCCATCGGCACGACGGCCACCTCTCTGGCGACCTTCGGCTGTTTTGCGCGAGGCAGTTCGGTGCTGATCGCACCGCCACCCAACACGTTCGGCACGGAGGCCCGCGGCATGTTTCGTGGACCCCACTACGCTGATTGGGACTTCTCTATATTCAAGAATACGAAGATCAAGGAACGGCTCACCGCTCAGTTCCGCGCGGAGTTCTTCAACATCTTGAATCACCCGATCCTCGCCACCGGCAGCGGCAGCGTAAGTAGCAGCACGTTTGGCGGCGCTACCCAGACGTGGGATCAAGCCTCGACCAACCCCGTGCTCGGAACCGGAGGCGCTCGTACCATGCAGCTGGGCCTGAAGCTGACCTTCTAGCGAAAACCACCATCCCCGGCCGCTCGGCTATACCGCCCGGCGGCGGGGTTTTCTTTACCAGTGCTACTCACCGCACGCTAGCGGCTCTCCCTTTGTGTACTCAGTCCGTCCACACAGTCCGTACTCGCAGCGCAATTACATTCTCTGCTCATAGCTTCTCGTCGCAGAAATTTCGCGCGCATCGAGTCACTGCAGGATTCCATGCCAATCAGCCGCACCTGCAAATTCGCGGCGAAGGCTGAAGACTGGAGGGTGGGGCGAACCAAAATGGGTTTTTACTTCCGCCGGGATTCTTAGAAAAACTCACAGTCAAAAAAGCCTACTGCCAAGGGACGTAACAACTTGGGAGTTCGGACTTGCGAGCGCGATTCGGCTGCCGCCTGGGCGCAGCGCACGAATGCTACGACCGCCTCCGACAATTATTGCTTGATGACGATAAACCACGAAGCGACGATCGGCCCCTGCGGACCGCGGCCGCCACGTCCACCGCCCGCCGCAGGTGGCGGCGCGTCAGGCGGTGGCGGCGGAGCGGGACCGCGCTCGGGTTGGAAGAGGTACACGTTGTGGGTCATCGGATCCACAGTGATGGTCTTCGCACCGGGGAAAGTGGCGACTGTCGCAACCGTCGGTGTACTTGTCGGGCGAATCCTGGTGCACGACCGTGACGTTGCCCTCGCCCCCATTCGGAATGTAGATCAATTTTTTCGACGGATCCCATGCTAAGGCGTCCACGCGCGTGCCGTTCGGGATAGTGGCCACAATCTTGCCCGTGCTCGCATCGACGACAACGGATGTGCTCTTGCAACCGGAGAAGATGCGGTTCGTCGCCTTGTCATAGGCGATGCCCGTCGGTCCCTCGCACGGCGCGAGCGGCCACGAGGCGGTCGCCTTCCACGTCTTCACGTCGACGACTTGTATCGTATTCTTGTTTTCGTTGTTCACGAAGAGGTGACCCTTGCCGTCGGCTGCCGCGCCTTCCGGCCCATCGTCTTCGAGTTCGGCGGTTCCGAGGATGTCACCGGTCTTGGGATCAAGCGCGGTGACAGTGCCGATCGGGCGGCTGTGCCGCGTGAGAATGATCTTATCGTCAGGCTCGTCGTACATGATGCCGTCGAGGCCGGGACCGACCATGATCCGCTTGATCACAGCCAAAGTCTTCAGGTCGAACATCGTGACGGTCATGTCGCCACCATTGGTCGTAAAGCCGTGACCGGCCTTCGTGGCGATGCCGGCGCCATGCACGCCCGGCGTGTCCGGAATGTCGCCGAGCACTTTGCCTGTGGCGCCTTCAACCACCATCATGTGGTCGCCGCGCGACACGAACACGCGGCCCGTGGCCGCTTCCACGCTGACGTAGTCGGTGCCGCCCTGGCCCTTGATGTCGAATTTCTCAACCTTGAATGTTTGCGCCTGGCCGACGCGGGGCGCGGCAAGGCTGGCTGCGAAGAAAAAGGCAAGAGCGATCAGCAAGTGTCTGGTCATACGGCACCTCCTTGGTGGTGCGAATAGCGTGCGCGAAACCCTGACAGAAAAGTCATCCTAAGGACGGCAACAATACGGACGGAATTTCCGATTCCGACTCTGACTGTCGCATCGTACGCTTCCCGTGCCCTCGAAGCAACGATTTCTCGCGAGAAGCGCCTCCATTAACTTCAACAGGTTTTCGGCGGCCAACTCCCGAAAACCGGCTTTTCGGGGACAACCGGTTGATAAAGACCGCTCATCGATTCGCCAAAATTAGCTGCCACCTTTCGCATTGAATATTTGATTCCGGCGAGTATACATTCTTCCTTCAGTTCGAATACGCGCAAAGAATCCCGGCAACAGGAGCACTTCCATGAAACCGATGCTCAAGCTTTCAATTGCTGTTGTGACGGTCGGGATGTGTATTCTCATGTTTTGCGGACAAACACGGAATGATGCAGTTGCCGCCCAAGGACGCAAGCCGGTGATGATGTACCGGTTCTATACGGGTAAAGATGGGCTGTCGCACGTGGAAAAGATTGAAGTGAAGAATTTCGACCAAAATAACGTCGCGAACCTAATGGAAACGACAACGGGAGCTACGCTCCGCAGGTCAAAACCCGATGCACCCGGCGCTGATTTCGGAGCGTTCCATCCGGGACCGCGTCGGCAATATATTTTCGATCTTGCCGGTCATGAAGAAGTGGAATTTTCCGGAGGGGAGAGAATCACCCTAAATCCCGGTGACATAGAGCTCATTGAGGACCTTGCCCCGACCAAAGGCCACCGGAACCGCAATCTCGGACCTGAGGACCGTTTGGTGTTGTGGGTGCCGATCGCCGATCAGACTGTGGTGCGGGATTCAATTTTCAAATGATCGTGACCGTTGGCCTGTGCGCTGTCGCCCATTTCAGCGAGTACTTCCTGGCCTGGGAACCGTTTGGTCTATGAATCGGCTGTCCCCCCAACCGCGGAAGTCCCATGCGAAAGGCGACAATCGGTTGGCCGAGCTTATTTGACCAGAAGGAACCTCTGCACCCGCTCGCCGTTAAAAACCTCGCCGGTGTAGAGGTTGCCCTTTGAGTCCGTAGCCTCCATATGAAGGCCGAAGAACTGCCCGCCGTTTTCGCCCATGCTGCCCAGATTGCCTAGCACCGCGCCATCCGCGCGGTTGAGGAACCAGACAGTGTTGTTATTGATATCGGAGATATACAGAATATGTTGTTCCTTGTCGGGCGAGAACATTACGCCTCCGGCGGAGCCGCCACCGGTATGTTCGGCGACCTTGATTTCCTTCATGAATGTGCCGTCCTTCTTGGTGACGATGATACGATTCGCGGCCCGGTCGGCGGCGTAGACCATCCCGTCGTTGGAGAAGTTCAGCGTGAGGTGCCCTTTGAACTCCTTGGGCGTAGGCCCGCCCGGGATATAGTCTCGGTCCTTGGGATCGGTTGTCATCTCGGACAACTTGCGTCCATAGGCGCCCCAACCGCGCTTGAACTTGAAAGTGTCCAGATCAAACACCATCACGCGGCCGCCCAGATAGCTATCCGAGCAGTAGAGCTCGTGGGCCGCGTCATCGATCCGGACCTCTTCGATCTGACCCACGATCATCGGCGTCGTAGGCGGATACTTAGCGATGAAGGCGGCTGCAGCAGCGGCCTGGGCCTGCCGCATTGGCGCCACCGCGGCCGCCGCCCCGCCACCACCGCGACCGGCCGGAAACGTCCCTACTGGACCAGGGCCGCCGCGGCCCGGAATGTGCGGCGCTTCGTCCGCGTCGTCGCCGCCCCCTCCGCCCTGCGTCTCTGGCGCTCGCGGGATTTCGGCGAGAAGTTTGCCGGTCTTCGGATCATACTTGCGGACGGTGTTCAGCCCCTTGACCGCGTTGCCGACGTAGACGAACCCCTGCTTATCCACCGCCATGCCGTGCCCTTGCGGCGGATCAAAGTAGCCAATGACGTTGCCGTTTTTATCGATGTGGATCATGGCCGGAGGGCGGGCACAGCAGGCAGCGGTGGGAGGGTTCAGTTCTGCCTTCAGCTCCATATCTCTCAGGTCGTTGGGACGATCTAATACCCACACGTTATCGTCCTTATCCACGGCCAAACCCGTTACGCCTCCGATCTTCCACTTGTTCGGCATGGGTTTTGGCCAGTCCGGATCGAACTTATACTTTGGCGCGGCTGGCGTCTGCGCGCCCAAAGCAACACACAGAACCAGGACGCCCAGGCCAACCCATAGAGCAAATGCGCGCACGCCCCTATCTTTATTCACGGGACCTCCTCTGCCGCTATTAACCGGATTGCCATTTTTTTACCGGAATAGGCACCCTTATACACCGTTTCGCCTCAACTGTAACGATTTGACGATTCCATTCCGACGAGGATGCGGTGACGGTGATTAAGTCGGCTTTTCGGAATGTATGGTCCGCCGCGGAGTTGCAAGCGGAAAAGGGAAGATGACAGTTGGTCGGCGCTAACCATTACCTGGCTTTCAGGCCCAAATCCTCCTTAGGAAGCCACATTCCGATAATCCCGATCTGATCGGGTGCAATAGTCTGTCACTTTTGACACTGATGTCCCGTGGCCGTTAGAGCCAGTATCTGTTTTTGGCTTCGGAGGCGAGTGACGCTTCAGATGACGCTAATCCTGTGCCCGCTCACTCGGCGTCCTGTCCGCGCAAGCCCTCGACCGCATCGACGGGTTGCGTGACACCAACTTTCATTTCACGTCGCTCTGCTAGAGATGATAAAACTCGGTAAACTTTCGGTTATTTTCGCCATCGCGCTCTGCATTTTTGCTTCCGCTTCGTTATTTGCACAGGGGACAGCTCTTCCGCCGCAGAATGAAAATGAGCAGCGAACTTCCGTTTCGCAACCCGGAATCATCATGGGGACGATAACGGACGTCAACGACACGCCAGTCCCCGGCGCCTCTGTTGCTCTCCAAGGACGTGATTCCAGCGATCCCCGCTTGGTGACGACGGACGAGAATGGGCAGTTTGAAATCCGCGATGTTGAGCCGGGACGTCCGTTTCAGATCAACGTACGAGCCGCAGGCTTTTCGGAATGGGATTCACCCATCTTCACTCTTGGTTCAGGCCAGTCCGAAATACTGGATGCTAAACTGCGGATTGAAGCATTACAAACCGCCATTACGGTTACGCCCCAGAGCTCTGACGAGATGGCGACCGAACAGGTCAAGGCCCAAGAGAGGCAGCGCGGCTTCCTCATTATCCCCAATTTCTACGCAGTATACGTTCCCAATCCTGCGCCGCTAAATGCGAGGCTGAAATTCCGTCTCGCGCTCAAAGTCTCCAGAGACCCATTTACCTTTGTCGGAGTAGGGATCGTCGCTGGAATCGGGCAAGCAGCCGACCACCCAGATTACGTGCAGGGAGCCATCGGCTACGGCAAAAGGTATGCGACAAACTATGCCAATAGCCTCACGGACATCATGCTCACCGGCGCGATTCTTCCGTCGCTTGTGCACCAGGATCCCCGCTACTTCTACAAAGGCACAGGCACAATCAAGGCCCGCGCTGCCCATGTGGTTTACAGCCTAATTGTCGCCAGAGGAGACAACGGGCACTTGCAACCGAACTATTCGCAACTGGGTGGGGATCTGATTTCTGCTGCCATTTCAAACCTTTACTATCCCAGAGCGAACCGCGGCGCGGGACTGGTCTTTCAAGGTTTCGCCACCTATACCGCGATACATCTGGCGGTCCGCATGCTCGACGAGTTCGTTTTTCGACCTGCGAAGGGAAGTGTGGTGAAGGACTCGCATTAACGCAGGATAGGTCCCGAGAAACGGCGTTGTGGGAAGCGAAAGGCGAGGTCTAGTGAATCGTCGGCCACTTCCATCTCGGAAGTTATTCGCGGGGCGAACCGTTACATCGCAAGCCGGATAGGTCCTGATAAGTCCTCTTCTCGGAAACGGGCTTTTCCCACATTCCGTTAAGGCCGTTTTGGGGGACCTATCTGGGTGCGTGGAACCGGTCGGGCCTAGTCACGCACCTCAGTGGCCAGCTCGTCGAGCAGGGTCGCCCCTTTGGTAACATTGTCGACCCCGAAAACGAGCAGCGCCTGGAGCGATTCTGGTTCGAATCCGCAGTAGGAGTAGTCAATGTTGACACGATTTTCGCCCAGTCGCGCGGCTGCGCGGCCTAGCTCGCCAGGACGGTGCGCCACTCTTACCACAGCCACGTCGTTCTCCTCGAAAATCATGTGCAATTCACCTAGCACCTGATTGGCACCAGCGGGATCATCGGCCACGAATCGCACCAGGCTTTCGCGTTCTTCGACATACGATTCAAAAGCCAGAATGTTTATTCCACGCTGGGCGAGGACGAGGAAGCACTTGCCGAGTGCGCCCGGTTTGTCTTCGATTGTTACGGTAAACTCCTTGGCCTTCGCCATGTCAATTGACTCCTTTTTCTCAAGATTGACGACCCGGTGCCGCGACACTCTGGACGAATCTCACAGACATGCCAGAATCGATCTTGTAAGAGTTTCAGGATTTTATCCCGACTTGTGTTTTGCGAGGGTAGTTCGTTCACAACGTAGAGATCACTTGCCGGACGGACCCAAGAGGGGCCTATATCGTTCTGGCCATGCTGAAGTCCCTGGAACTCCCAATATCGGTCCGAACAGGAGCAGCGCCGAAGTCCCTGGAACTCGACTAGGGGCTGAGAATCCGTGGCATGTCCTCTTGACTGGCGTCAGTTTTTGGCTTTGAGATTTTGCCGCAGCCGCCGAAACGCCCCGCACTCAAGAACCTGGCTGGAGCATTGCATGCCGGCGGGGGATGGGTGTACGGTCGCACAGTCAGAGTCACCGCAAGGAGTGGCGCAAATGAGCGATTGTAAGCATGTAGTCGTAATAGCGGCGGTGGTGTTGGCAGCGGGTCTGAGCGCCGCGGGGTTCGCGCAAACGCAGCACAAAATGCAGACCAAGGTGGAGCCGCCGAAAGCGGTCGTGACGCCAACGGGTACCTGGTCGCCGAAGTCGATTGGCTATATCAAGGCGTCGGACACCAACAAGGACGATCAATTTGGCGGTGCGGTCGCTCTCAGCGCAGACGGCAATACGCTTGCGG
Organism: uncultured Acidobacteriota bacterium; assembly: GCA_963810155.1. Classification (GTDB taxonomy): domain Bacteria; phylum Acidobacteriota; class Terriglobia; order Acidiferrales; family UBA7541; genus Palsa-189. The sequence goes on along the minus strand of CAWEMN010000024.1, from coordinate 224,039 downwards.
TGGGCGCGGTCAACGAAGACAGCGCGGCCAAAGGGGTCAATCCCGCGCCGGCGAAAGGCAAGGCTGCAGCAGCAGCCAATTCCGGCGCTGTCTATGTCTACACCCGCGACGCCAAAGGCTGGAAACAGCAGGCCTACGTCAAGGCCTCGAACACGGCGGAAGGCGCGCTGTTTGGAAACGCCTTGTCCCTCAGCAACGACGGCAGCGTACTGGCGGTGGGATCGACCGGTGAAGGCAGCTCGGCCACGGGCGTCAACGGCAATCAGAATGATACTTCCATGTCCGGCGCCGGCGCTGTTTACGTTTTTGCGCGCAGCGGCGCGAACTGGTCGCAGCAGGCTTACGTCAAACCTTCAAATACCGGCGGACCGGATGTGGGCTACCAGTTCGGCTACGCCGTCTCCCTCAGTAGCGACGGCGGCACGCTGGCCGTAAGCCAGACCAGCGATCCCAGCAATGCTACGGGCATCAACGGCGACCAGACCAACAAAGACGCTCCGGACTCCGGCGCGGTCTTCGTCTTCACGCACCGTGGGGACACCTGGGCGCAACAGGCGTACGTGAAGCCCTGGAACACAACGACGCGCGGGGTGCTCTTCGGCTACTCCGTGGGTCTGAGCGGCAATGGTGACACTCTGGCTGTCGGCACCTACGACGAAGACGGCGGCGAAGGCGCCGTTTACGTGTTTACGCGTAAGGGCACGACCTGGGCACAGCAGACGCGGTTGACCGCCTCGAATGCTGAGCGCGGCGATTCACTAGGGTGTTCGATCGCCATCAGCGATGACGGCAACACCATCGTCTCCGGCGCTTTCGACGAAGACGCCATCCTGTCTGGCATCCAGCCGCCCAACGCGGGTGCCAATGACGAAGCAGACGATAGCTCCTCGGGCGCGGCTTATGTGTGGGTGCGCAAAGATGGCAAGTGGTCGCAGCAGGCGTACGTGAAGGCTTTCAATGCGCGCATCAACGACCAATTCGGTTGGTCGCTGGCCATCAGCCGTGACGGCAATACCATTGCCGTCGGCTCGCATCTCGAAGATAGCGAAGCCAAGGGTATTAATGGCGATATGAATGGCACCAAAGCCGAGGACTCCGGCGCCGTCTACATCTATAAGCGCAGCGGCGACACTTGGACCCCGGCCGCCTACGTGAAGGCTTCGAACACCAAGCCCGCCGCGGAGTTTGGTATTTCCGTGGCGCTCGATGGCGATGGCAAAGTGCTAGCCGTCGGCGCGACGAAGGAAAATAGCGCTGCCCGTGGCGTGAACGGAAAGCAGGACGATACGTCCATGGTGAATGCCGGCGCCGCGTACGTTTATTACGACGCCTCGCAGTCAGCGATTTCATCACGGAAATAAAAGCGCCCCAGCGCTTAGCGGCGCTTGCCCAAATATCGCCGTCCCGAAGAGTCGGCTTTTCGGAATTTGGCTTTGGGAGGCGGGGCACGTGGGAATAAGGGATGAATAACTTACGTGTTTCTAACAGGCGGGATGGTTCGAATCCCACCCGCGCCTCCAGATTTACGCCACTCCCCGTACAACAGCAGATGTAACACTAGCGAATGGATGCGCTTCCGCTCGTGACGTATGGAAGCAACTGTGTGCTTTGAAGAGGGAAGTTGCTTCGACGACCGCAGGCAAAAACGAGGCGGCCTTTTAGCGGGCCCGAACAGCGCCTAGGAGACGAGGCTGTCGGATGCCAGTTCGACCGGTGCCTCGGGCGTGAGATCGAGTCCCGGCATGGCAAAACCCGGCTCCACCGGCACCTCTGCCGGCATCTTTTCGTGCAGGAGTCTTTCGGTGGCGGCAATCATGGGCACGGAATGAAACCGCCGATGCATCATCGAGCGCGTCAGCAGGTTTGATACGGCCAGGAGATTCATGCCTTGGTGATGAGCCATCCAGCATCTGGTGATCCGGTCGGCGGATGAATCCGGATTGCCGTTTATCTTGATTTCCGCCGATTCGTAGAATCCGTAGCGGCCAAACCAGTTGCGATCTTTCATGTGGTAAAGATTCTTGAGCGCGGCCGGCGCATCCGTACTCAGAGACAAAAAAGTGGAATAGGGAGAGATGAGCCAGCGCTGCATCGAGTAGCGACGTAACGCCAGACCCGGAGCCCCGAACCCTTCATATTGAAACAAGCCGTTGGGGTCGCGATCGCTGAATGCCGCCTCTGAAATTCCCCACGGATGATTTCTCAAAGGCTCCAACTCCGCGTGGAACTTAACCGCGGACCGCGCGCTGGCATGTAGCAAGGTATTGGGGTAGGTGCGCATCCATAGATTGGGCATCAGATACTCGAAAAGACTTCCCGCCCAGGAGATTAACGCTCGCTCCCCTTCCAATTGGGTGTGGCCACGGCCCAGGGAGAACCAGCTCTCCTGTGGGATATCGCCCTTGGCGATGGCCACAAACGTGGCGATGCGCGCTTCCGAAGCCAGGAGATCGTAGCAGGCGCTTTCCAGGCGATCCGCGCTCTTGGTATAGCCGATGGACAGAAGCTTCCGATGACGGTTGTACAGGAAACCGAAATCCATGTCGTGAGCGAGCTCTTCACAGGTTTCCGCGAGCTGCTCCAAAGTGCTTTGCAGGCCACGCGCCCACTCCGCGCGCGCCCACACAGCTTGGAGTAAGCGATCGGTCTTATTTCTGTTCCCATTGCTAAGAGTTCCGCGAGCGAGTTTTTCCTCTACCGATGCGGCAAATCCTTCCAGCATCTTGATTCCGTCATCAAGGCTGAGCCGACGGATGTCGACCTGGGGACGAACAGCCAGCCTTTCGATTAAGGCTTTGTCGTGGGTGAGAAGCCACGGTGCAAATGTCGCCGCCAATTGATTTAGGGAGCGCAGTTGATTCTGGAGGCTGCGGGACCAATAGATTAAGTCAGGCGATTTATGGCCCGTCAATTTAATGAGCTTCTGTAGCTTCCGAGCTTCTTTTTCCAGCGGTTCTAACTGTGGAATCCAACTTTCGGGATCATCCTGCAGATCCAGCATCCGGTCTTCAAGGGCAATAATCGCCTCCAGAAGAGGCGTACCGCGGTCGCCTCCGGCAATCTGCCTGAGCACGCGGATGCGGTCTTTGATTCCAAGCCAAAGCTGCGGCGAAAAAAGAGGCTCTGCAGCCATTTGGAGGCAAGCCTGGCTTTGTCGTCAGCAACGAACAGGCTAGATTGCCGCTGTCCACCGAAGAGATAAAGAACGGAGGTTCCGGCTTTAGCGTGCGTGCGTCATACCAATTGTAGAAATGGCCTCGGAAACGCTCCAGCTTGGTAGCCGTGAAAAGCGTGGCGCGCGTTAGCTGAATCACTTCGGGCAAGGCGATAAAGCCCAGATCGTAAGCAGCCAGACGCGCGTTCAGGAGCAAACCCAAGTTCGTTGGAGAGAGGCGTTCGACCACAAAAACAGGAGTCTGCTGCAGGCGATCCGAGATGAGCCAGTGGTTCGCGGGGCCGCTGAACTCGTCGAAGAAGCGCCAGGTGCGCAAACCCGTATCGCGCAGGAAGGCCCGATCGCGAGCTCCCACCTTGTTTTCGCTCTGCGACCACGGCCGATCAAGCCAGGCAGCAATCTGACCCGTTAGGCACCAGGCCATCAAAAATGGCAGCGCGATCGGCAAAGCCCGCGGATTCGCTAAACAGACGACGCCCGTGATCATGACGGAGGCCCAGGGGATCCAGCTGAGATACTTGTCCACCAGGGAGTGCGGACCTGCATTCATTTCGGCCTGTGCGGCAGTTTCCCACTCCAACAGCTTTCTTCGCGTGACCAGCATGCGGAAAATCGTTCGCACCGCAGCATCGATCATCATGACGCTCTGATGCAGCAGGAGGGCAAAGAACAAAGCCACGCGCACTTGCTCGATGGCAAAGCCCAGCAGCCACGCTCTTCAGGTAGCTGACCGAATATCTCTCAATCTTGGACAGGCCCGAGACCAGTTGGAGAAAACTTGGCAGCAGCACGAGCACCAGGGCCGCGCCCGTCCAGAAGACGGGCCCCCGGGGAAGGAATAACCAGCCGGCCAGAAGTAATCCCAGGATAACGGGTTCGTAGACAGCGCGACGCAGGTTATCTACGATCTTCCATCGCGAAATAATCTGCAGCGCGTTGGGTATGTCCCGGCCAAAACGATCCGCGACACGAGAGAAAATCCACGGAGATGTCTGCCAATCACCCCGAGCCCAACGATGCTTGCGCCGGCAATAGGCAGCATACCGCGAAGGGTAGTCTTCGATTATTTCGATGTCGGAGACCAAAGCCGCCCGAGCAAAAGAGCCTTCGATCATGTCATGGCTCAGCAGGGTGCCCTCCGGAAGCCAGGTGTCTACGAGGCGATGAAAGGCATCGATATCGTAAATGCCTTTGCCCACAAAGCTACCTTCGCCAAAGAGATCCTGGTAGGCATCGGAGACTGCGCGCGTGTAGACATCAAAGGTAGCATCGGCAGAGAAGATGGCTGCGAGCCGCGACTTTCTTGCCGACTGCAGGTCAACCCCGGCCTTCGGTTGCAGGATGGCATATCCACGCTGCAAAACATTCCTTGAAGGTTCGAAGACCGCGCAATTCAAAGGGTGAGCGAGGGTCCCCACCAATTTTCGCGCCACATCGCGGGGAAGCTGCGTATCGGAATCGAGCGTAATTACGTAGCGCACGTTCTTGAGCAGCGATAGATCGCCGCTTTTCACGGAAAACGCGTCGTGCTCGCCACGCAGAAAGCTGTTGAAGTCGAGCAGCTTGCCCCGCTTGCGCTCCCAGCCCATCCAGGTGCCTTCAGAAGCGCAGTAAACCTGACGCCGGTGGAAGTGAAAGAACGTGCCGCGCGATTGCTGCGCATACTTTCGATTCAGCCGTTCAATCGATTGAGAGCAAAGGCGGATCAGCGGGTCGCCATCGGCCGTGCCATCCGCCGAGTCGACCGAGTCGGTGAGCAGCGCAAAATGCAGGTTCTTGTCCCTATTCCCGAGAAAGCGCACTTCCAGCATGTCGGCCATTTGCCGCGTCTGAGACTCATTCAGAAGAAGAGTCGGTATGGCCACAACCGTGAGGCAATCCTCAGGAATACCCTTGGAGAGATCAAGTTTCGGTAACACTCTAGGTGAGAACAGCAGGGCAACCAATTGATTGACGATGTCAATGGCAGCTCCCGTGGCGGGCACGAGAAGCAGCGGCACGATGATCGCCATTGAAACCGAGCGCCCACACGCCAAGAGCAGGCAAGCAGTCAGCACAAAAGCGCCGAACTCGATAGCGAGCAGGTAAACCGAGGGCGCGTGATTCAGAATCTTTTCTCGGAGCCATCCCAGCGCAGAGGAACGATATCCGACCAACTTCCGCAGAATGTCACGGCCATCGTCGATCAGGTAATAACCCACATGGCTAAGGTAGGTCGACGGTTGCGGGTGTAATTGTTGTGCCAAGTCGATAGCCCGCTCAGCAATTTGCGCTTCGCTATTACTGGAGCGCAGCGCCATTTCCGCGACTGCGCGGCGGTAGGAGTCGCGGCTGGCGGGTTCCATCTGCGAGTAGACTGCGTCTTTTCTCAGGATTTGCTCGGTGACGCTCAATTTCGTGAAAATGCGGTCCCAATTGGCGTGATCCAGCTCGCGGAGACTGCTCAAGACCGTGGCCAGTTCATTCGAGAGGCCTTGCAATGCATCGTGGTTTGAGGTCCGGCTCAGCCGGCTGCCGATCTGGAGCAGCTGTTGCACAAGGCGAAGCTGTAGCAAAGGCTTTAGGGTCCAGAGCTCATCCATATCAAAGGTGGTGCGTTCCTGCATCGCACTGAAAAAAGTCAGAAGGGTCTCTGGACGGAACGTGGACCGGACCGCGGCAAGATAGCTGCGGACGGCAAGATATGCGCGAGGCACGGGTCGGTCGCCGGCGGCGCTTACTTTCGGAAGCGTTCTGGCATTCCGCAGTGCGGTGCTGAAGGCGACCGTAACGCTGTGCAGCAAGCGACTATTGGTCAGCAGACACTCGACCCACTCCGCTAGCTCGTCCTGACGCAGGCTGCCGTAAAGTTGGCGGATTCCGAGCGAGGTCAAGAAGCTCTGCCGAGGCAAGAAGCTCGAAGGTCTCCTGCTGATCTCGGGACTCCAATCCGAGATCTCGGAAAGCGCGCTGCTCCGCAGGTCGACGTTATCTGCCTCGTCTTCCGGTAAAGCGGGATTGGTCAGCGCGGAAATTTGCCGGACCACATACCGCTGTACCGCGCCCGAATATTGAGTTCGTTGTGACTCGAACATAGTTGCTTCCCGTTACCTGTAGTTTGCCGCTTGCATTTCAAACATTTCCGAATAACGCCCGCCCTGGCGCATCAATTCGGCATGACTGCCTTCCTCGATAATTCCTTCGTTAGCCAGCACGAGAATCTTGTCGGCCGTGCGAACCGTGGAGAAACGATGCGAGATGAGCAGAGCCATCTTGCCCGCGGTCAGCTCGGAGAATCGGGAGAAGACCTCGCGCTCCGCGCGCGCATCCAGCGACGCGGTCGGCTCATCGAGGATCAGCAGCTGGGCGTCTCGGAGATAAGCACGGGCCAGTGCGATTTTTTGCCATTCCCCGCCGGAGAGATCGAGGCCGCGCTCGAAACGGCGTCCCAGGATTTGTTCGTAGCCTTCAGGCAGAGCATCGATAAGCTCGTGTGCGCGGCTCTTCTTTGCCGCGGTGACGAGATTCGGCAGGTTGGTCAGATCCTCTATTTTTCCTGCCGCGATATTTTCGGCCACCGTCATTTCGTAGTGCACGAAATCCTGGAAAATGACACCGATCTCTTTCCACAAATCTTCGAGGTCGTACTCCTGAAGCGGGATGCCATCCAGCAAGATCGTTCCCTCGGTGGGTTCATACAATCTGACCAGGAGCTTGACGATCGTTGTCTTTCCCCGGCCGTTTTCGCCGATCAGGGCCACGCGCTCGCCCGGCTCAATGCGGAAATTCAAATCCGTGAACACCGGCTGCATGCGACCGGGATACGTGAAAGAAACGTTGCGGAACTCGAATCCCAGCAGGATCGGCCGCGGAGCCCTCAGAGCATTTGGACGGCTGCGAATTTGAGGTCCGATGGAAAAGAAGCGAATGAGGTCGCCAAGGAAAAGCGCCTGGTCCGCGAGGCCTGAGAAAGTCGAAAAGATCGCCTGGATATTTGTGCTCGTTCCCGCGATGGCACCGGCCAGAAAGGTCATGTCTCCAACGCTCAAATGGCCGGTGATTGTTCGATAGATTACGTATGCATAGCAGCCGTAGTAGCAGGCTGTGCTGACCAAGCCTAGTGAGGAGCCAGCCAGAAGTTTGCGCCGCGCTAGGGAAACATCCTCCTGGTGCACCTGTTGCGAAAACGTGTCATATCGCGAGGTGAAAAAAGGCCCGAGCCCAAATAACTTAGCTTCTTTCGCGCTCTCTTTGCTCGACGCCAGCGTACGCAGGTAATCGAGCCTTCTGCGGACGGGAGTCTGCCGGAAGCGCAGCGCGTACCCCTGAAAGGCATAATGCGTCTCTCCCAAGAACGCGGGTACTACGCAGCCGACGAGGATCAACACGAGCCAAGGCGAAAATAGAAAGACGCTGACGGCAAGGCTCAGGGCCACAATGCACTGCTGGATCAGTCGGCCTAGCGCCTGAATCATCCCTACTCGATCAATAGCCTGTACCCGGGCTCGCTCGAGTTGGTCGTAGAACAGAGGGTCCTCATAGGACGCCAGATCAAGCTCCGCAGCGTGCTTCATAATTCGGAGGCTGCTGTACATTGTGAACCTGCCCGCCAGCACCTCATCCAGGTAGTCCACCGTGCGGGTGAGCACCACAGACGCGCCCGCGAGCCCGAAATCGGCTACCACCAACAACCAGAAATGCACGGGAAGCTGCTGATTATGGGAGACATACGCGACTACTCCGTTGATGATGAGCCGGGTAATCAGGAGCGTGCCGAGGGGAAGAAGAGAAGCGACAAGCCGAAAAAAGAGGCTGAAACCGACGCAGCGCGGCGCCGAATCCCAGAACATCCGCATCACGGGCGGGACGTTACGGAGCGCAGACACACGCTCTTGCCATCCATGGCGTATGTTTTCGGGGGGCCGCACTATGTATTCACCTGTAGGCGAAAACCGTCTTTGTTAAGCTCACGCCATCCGACCTAGCTGACTAAGTGCTGGATCTCCTCTTTTTTATCCGGGATAAGCAACTATCTTTCACTCGACGGTGAATAGGTTTGCACGCACGCCGGCGTAAGATTGCTACCGCTTGCTGAGCTGAGTAAGACCACTAATCGCACCAGCCAGGAAAGTGAGGCAAATCAGTAGGAAGGCAATCCTGAGGTCACCCGCATATCGGAACTCATTACTGACGCCCAGTCGTGTATCGAGATAGAACAAGAGAAAAACAACGATCACGAGGCCAGCATTGAGGACGATTCCCGTATGAGCTTGACGTGGTCGGTTTCCTTCCATATTCCTTTCCCAGCGCTGGGCGAAGTAGGGCTAGGAGCATGTAAATATGGGGCTTGGGTGCCACACGCACAATCGGCAATTCCCCGTAAGGGGGTGGCTAGAACCATGTACGGCACGTAGGGAGGCGCAAGCGTAAACGCTCCCGGGTATCTCGGACCGGAAGTACGGCTTCCTCGCAAGGCACCCTAGGAGAGTGCCTTGCGGGGCTGACTAAGGTCTAGCTAACGGCTAAGCGAAGGAGGGGCTTGGAATGGCTACTTCGTGGTGGTAGCGGTTCGTTCTGGGTTCAATCTCTGCCTCAGCGCAGCGGTGTGGCCCGGAGCTCGCCGTTCCTGCCAAGCTTCCATTCGCTTGACCAGCGCCTCCAGTTGGCTCCACGCCTGTGGATTCTTGGATGCGGCTCGCATCGCTGGAACAACCTCGCGCAGGCGCTCCCAAACGAACCAGGCTTCTCCGGAGTTCTCGAAGAAAAGCTCATCGTCAATCAGCCCGCGATTGACCAGGCTGGCAGCCATTTCCCAATAGCTGATGGTCATTCGGAGGTTGACATTGCCCTCGCTCCCGGGAGGGTACTTCTTATTCATCTCTTCGGGTGTCTTCGCGTCAAAATTGCCGGTAAACCACGCACGGGCTTCACGCAGCTTCGGTTCGCGGCGTAACTCGTAAAGTCTCAGAAGAAGATTCGCTTGATCGTGTGTTACTTGTCCCATCGGTTCCTCCAGAAGGTAAAACTCTATTCGCGTGGAGTTCGGCGAGCTTCGCCGTCCGTGCCCACCAGTTGCATACGTTGCAAGCCGCCGAGCTGAATTCCTCGCCCGGCAAGCTCAATCTGAATCCGCCTGCGTAGTTCGCGCGCCACATCATCCTGGCGTGTGGGAGCAGTCCGCACTTGGAGCCTCACGGTCGTGCCGTTAGGCGCCAACGACTCCACTCCGAGCACGCGCGGGCCGTCCAGGAGCATCGGCGACCATGATGGATCAGCCCGAAATTCGCTGGCGACGGACTCGAGGGCAGCGATAGCCTCATCAAGCGGCTGGTCGCTTGCAACAATCGCGTCAAGGAAAAGCTGTCCCCAGTCCCGGCTCAGAGTTAGCTACCTTTGCAATTTCACCGTTGGGGATACTCACCAGCGCGCCCTGGGGGTCGCGCACCACAGTGCGGCGAAGCGTCAGGTGTTCGACGCGGCCGACGACGTCGCCTATGCGTATGATATCCCCGACCACATATTGATCTTCGAAGACGACGAAAAACCCGTTGATGAAATCGCGCACAACGTGCTGGGCTCCGAAGCCGATCGAGAGGCTCGCCAAACCGGCCGCCGCAGCGACGGGAGTTACGTTAAAACCGAACTCCGGCAGGGCCGTCAGTACCGCGATGACGATGATGATCGCTGTGCCCCCGCTTTGCAGTATTCCGGCCAGGGTACGGGTGTGCTGCTCGCGCATTCTCGCCACCCGTGCCGTGGATTCCGATCCGGCGGCGGCGATCAGGCGTCGAGTGAGGATTCGCAGCAGGCGGAGCAAGATGATCGCGATGAGCAGAATCGCCAGCAGGCGCGAGCCATGCCCTAACGCGAACTCCGTCCACTTGAATACATGGTCTGTCATAAATGTCGAAATATCGAAGCGCGCATTATATCATCGTACTTCGCAGCGGCTGGAAGCCGCACAAATGGGTGTGCTTCCAGAGCACATCCGGAAAGGATGCCATGTATCCGTCGCGTAGAGCTTTTATCGGAGCTTCGCTCTCGCTCGCCGCATCCACTGCCGCTCTTTGGGCCGCGCAGCAAGGGCAGCAGTCTTCGCCGCCATTTGCGTCGCAGCAACCACCTGAGCCCATACCCGTCCGAGGCCCTAAGCGCGATCGTGCCATGCTCAAGGCGAATCGCGAAGCCATCACCAAGGATGTTACAAAAATGTCAGAACTCGTCGACGAATTGCAAAAACAACTTAAGGAAAACGACACCACCGATATCTTGTCAATCGATGTACTGCGCAAGTCCGAGGAGATCGAAAAACTGGCTAAGCAGGTGCGCGAACTGGTGCGCGGCTGAGAATGATGCACCCTCGTTCGCTGCTCCCAGAGATTCGAAGGTCGGCGAGAAAGCCAGAATTGATACCTTCTCTAAAGCCTCTAAAGCGTTCTACAATGCACACGACGCGTCATTAGACTGAATCTGTGCGCCCGTAGCTCAGATGGATAGAGCGTGTGCCTCCGGAGCACAAGGTCGGGAGTTCGAGCCTCCCCGGGCGCGCCAGAATCCCGTGGGCACCCAGAGCCCGGGAAAAGCGATCCTCCGCAAGAAGCCTCATCAGCAAATCCGCATCCCGCCGGTCGGATCCCCCCTGCGCCCCGTGAACGCGACGTTAAATGCGTATTTTCCCTTTCATCCCTGGGTAGGCTGACTTGTAACTAATTGTACCGTGCGCCTTGAGCCGGACAGGCTCTGCCACATTAAGTCTCTAAGTTTCAGTGACTTCCTCTTGGCAATGAAAGTGCCGCATACCTACGTATGAGAAATGCCTCTGGCACTACCGTACCATTGCCGCTGGCGCTGGCCACTGGCAGCCTTGATGAAGGGCCTACGACCGTCAGGAGCAGTGTGGGTGCCTTCAAATCAAAACTAAGAGACACCCTTTAGTTACAGGTACTTACAGAGGCGACGGCTTTACGCGAGTCGAGAAACGTAATGTTTGGACGCAAACAAATGAATGCCAAATCGCTAGATAGGCGAATTGAACGCGGATTCACGATGATCGAGATGATGGTCGTGCTCACGATTTTTATCGTCATCGGGGGACTCGCGATACCGAGGTATTTAAGCCTGCAACGGTCCATGCGGATCGGCGGAGACAACCGCGCCATTGCGGGGCTCACGGCAGAAGCCAAATTGCGCGCCGCATCTGATTTTACGCGCGCTCGAGTGTACGCCAACCTGAACGGTAACAGCTTTCAAATGCAAGTTTGGAATAAAACGGGCGGATGCTGGGTGGCGGACACAGACAATTCGAACACCTGTCTTACCTATACCTCCGGCGCGCCTAGCGGTACCGTCGTGAATCTTTCGCAAGGCGACATCTTTGGATTCGGATCCCTGACAACCGGCCCGACCGTGGGACAACAACCAACGGTCGCGCAAGCCGCACAGTGCCTGGACAATTCTGGCGCTGCGATCACGAACACCGCTTGCATCGTCTTCAATTCTCGCGGCATTCCGATCAATGCGACCACCCTGGCTCCTCTAGCTTCGGGCGCGTTTTATGTGACGAACGGAACCGTGGTGGATGGAGTCACCGTTTCCGCGACGGGTTCGCTCCAGACATGGTCTGCCAGCGCTGACGCATCGCAGTCGAATTGGTACTCCCAATGAGGATCTCCATGAGCCCCCAACATAACGCAACCGCTTCTCTCAGTCGGAAGTCCGAGGCAGGCTTTCTCTTGCTCGAATGCATGATTTCCCTCTCCATCCTGCTGATCGTCGCCGGGGCCCTGATGGGCCTGGCAACGATAGCCACTTCCACTACCGAAACCCAGGGTCACTTGGCCGCGCGCACGACTGAATATGCCCAGGACAAGATGGAACAGCTCCTCGCGCTGAAATTCTGCGATGGACCTACGAACGGCACGGATACAACGCAATTCCCGGCTGTCGTCAACGCTGGAGGCACCGGACTCGCGGGGTGTAACAACCCTGGCGCCAATCCCCCGACTGCGTTAGCCGGTGGCAGCCTGAGTACTACGGCGCCCACTAACGGCTACGTCGACTATCTTGATGCGAGCGGCAACCTGGTGACCAGCACAGCGGCCTGGGAGTATATCCGCGTGTGGCAAATCTCCGTACCCACGGGCTCGAGTGGCCTGAAGCAGATTGCAGTACTCGCCCAGGCTCACTATGCAGTCGGACACCAGGGGCAAGTGCCTCAGTCCACCGTGGTGGCTTTAAAAACGTTTCCCTTTTAATGAGGACTCCTGTGAAGCGCAAACTACAGTGCGGATTTAGCTTGCTGGAAATGATGGCCGCTACAAGCGTCATCCTGATTGTGACTGGGATTGTGATGAGTGGCATGAGCCAAATGATGAAGACGCAAGGCACGATCGCGAACCGCACGGAGATGCACGCCGGTGTGCGCAGCGCCACGGAATTGCTGCAGCAGGAAATCGGACAGGCGGGAAAGATTTCTCTGGGCGATCCCAACGCTAACGTCAGCCTGCACGCAGCGGTGCTTGCGGGAGCGACGATAACTTTGGATAGCTCGTCGCTTGATACCTCTACGGGAGGAGCGTCGCCAACGTCTTGCACGATCTGCACCGCGTACCCCGGCGAAGTATTGACGGTCGATGTGGGAGGCCCGGCAAGCACGACGAACGCACAGGAAAGCGTTACCGTTGGGGGGACGGCGGCGGCACCCACGGCTACCTTTGTGTATGCGCATGCCGCGCACGTTCCGGTGGCTTCGCTGGGCGCCTTCGCAACGGGGATCGTTCCGCCAGACGGCACGAGCAGTGGTTCCAGCGGAACCATCCTGAAGCTGTATGGCGATCTCAACAGCGACGGCAACATGTATTACGTCGAATATAAGTGCGCACAAGGCAACTCGACCAGCCCCGGAATTCTCTATCGGAACGAGATGCCTATCACCGCCGCGTCGAAGACCCCCTATGACGCTACGATGGTTCTGCTTAGCAACATCCTATTTAATCCACCTGATCTGAACAATAACCTCGTTCCTTGTTTCCAGTACCAGGTTCAGGCGCTTCCGTCGGGGCAAAATGTGGTAACCGACGTTGCGGTCACCTTGACGGTGCAAACGCAACAGAAAGATGCACAGACGGGACAATTTCAGCCGGAGACGAAGGCGCTCTTGAATATTTCCCCGAGAAACGTTGTCGAAGTGTTTGACACCGCGAAGCTCGTAGATCCTACGCGCGCTCAACCCATGCCTGCTTCGGTTACGACCTTGTTGCCGGACTTACCTTAAAAGACGTAAGGAGAGATGCCCCATGAAGCGCTCAAACCAAAAAGGCGTCGCACTGCTGATCACTTTGATTCTGATCCTGGTGCTCTCCGTCCTGACGGCCTCGATGATGTTCATGGCACAGTCAGAGACGTGGTCCAGCATCAATTATCGCTTGATGACGCAGTCTCGCTACGGCGCAGAAGCAGGCCTCCATGCGGCCGCGAACTACATCATAAACCCCACAACCGGCTATCCCGGCATTGGAGCTTCGGACCCGATTGGCGGATATAACATCAACGTCAGTCCGGTGACGGCGGGCGGCAACCCCGTCGTTCTTTCATCCCTCAGTGGTGTGACCGCCAATTATCCTATTAGCGCCGTGAAGACTGCCTTTACCACCGCTTCAACCGGCAGCCTGACCGATGGTAGCAACTCGGTGACCTACACGACATCCGCGCAGCTGCTCTCTATGAAGCAGCTCATCCAATGCGGGAATTCGCAGCTACTCACAGCTCAGCTCTGGAAGCTCACTTCGCACGGAGATATCACCGGAGTGCGTAACGCGGAAGTGGAGGTTTCGGCTCTTTTGGAGTCCCATATCGTGCCTTGCTACAGCTACGCAGCGTTTGCGAGCAGCAGTGGATGCGGCGCAATCAATTGGTCGGGCGGCGGAGCCATCAATAGTTACGATTCCAGCACCGCCTCGGGCGGGACGGTGGCTACGCAGGGCTATGGCGGCAACGTAGGTTCGAACGGGAACGCGAGTGTGGCATCGCACACAAGCATTACTGGCCAGTTCTCCAGCCCAGATACCGGAGTCGGCGCTTGCAGCGGCGGGTACGGCATTTCGGGGGCAACGCCAGCCACCATTGGCCAATATGTGGGGGACTGTGAGAACGCTGCCCCGGTCGCTCCCGCGACCACTTGCGGCACGAATTACGAGGTTCAGCTACCTCAGACGATCCAATTTACTCCGCCTAATACCGCCTATCCGACAGGCGTGACTGAATCTTCGCTCTCCAACTCCGCCAGCGGCACCATTACCCCGGGGAACACCCCAGGCTGCTCAGGCAGTGTCGGCTGCTACGGAGATGTCAGCGACAGTATTACTTTGATGCCTTACGTCAACGGAACCACGTGTTCCGGGGCCACCTATTACATCAATACCATAAGCATGAATGGCTCCAAGTCCCTCACCGTCGCCCCTTGCCCGGCGGGAACCACCAATGCGGGCTCGTATCAGCCGATCATCCTGAACATTGCTGATGTAAATAATAGCGGCTCACCGATCAGCATCGGCGGCGGAAGCGTGGCCAACGCGAGCTTGAATCCCGCATTTTTGCAAATCCAATATGCCGGCACAGGGAGTATCGCGATACATGGCGGTTCGACGGCAGCAGCAGTGATGTACGCGCCGAACGCCCCTGTCGAGCTGGACGGCGCCAACTCGGACTGGTACGGATCTCTAATCACTTCCACATTAACTTTGAATGGCAATGGCGCGTCCCTTCACTACGACCGCAGATTGGCGAATACCGTTGCAACGGTTGGTAACTGGACGATGGATACCTTCACGTGGAGCAAGTACTAACGATTCGCGCCGACTGCGGCCGGCACCTCGAGAAATCAGCTATGAAGAAGTCAGGGCGCGTGACTTAGGCCACGTGCCCTATTATTTTTCCGGATCACGAAGGAACTCCGCTTGCCAGACGAATACGTGACCACGCCAAGGCCCCGCACCTGTTCGTCGTAAAATGTGGAGTAGCGTTCGCCTGTATTCTCGGGTGCTTCGACGCTGCGCTTGGTCAAATTTCACTCACACGGTCGCCCCTCTCTTCTGCTTGCCGACGGCCGCGTTCCCCCTTTTATACTCGCTAGCTATTCGCTACCTTTGGACTAAAGAGCGGTGTAGGGCGCTCGAAACTCTTCGGGCGCATGGCGCGGTTGTAAGGCTGCGCGGATTAGGGAGGCTACGTTGAAGTCTGGATCCACGCGAACAATAGCTCTCGCTACTGGAATGACAGTTTTGTGCCTGCTGGGCATTACGTTGGTTGGAGAGCAGGCCGGCGGTCAGGCTACGCCACAAGCTGCTGCGCAGCAAGCGCCGGCGCAGAAAGAATTGATGGCCGAGGACGTCTACAAAAATATCCAGGTGCTCAAAGGGGTTCCTGAGAACCAGTTCTTGGCGACGATGGGATTCTTTTCTGCTTCCATAGGCGAAAGCTGTGAATTTTGCCACGAAGATGAAAGCAGCTGGGCGGGGTATGCCAAAGACAACGCTAATAAGCAAACGGCGCGCAAGATGGTTCTCATGATGAACGCGCTCAACCAGAGCTATTTTGGCGGCCGCCGCATGGTGACTTGCTACTCCTGCCATCGCGGCGTTGATTCTCCCGTCGTTACACCCGACCTGGCGGTGCAGTACAGCGCTCCGATGCCGATTGATCCGGAGCGGATTACCGAGCAAGCGCCCGGGGCGCCATCGGCGGATGAAATCCTCGACAAATATATTCAGGCGCTGGGTGGGGCGCAGCGGGTGGCCGGTTTGACCAGCTTCGTCGCGAAAGGCACCTACCAGGGCTACGCGGAATTAGAGAAGAGCCCCATCGAAGTGATCGCCAAATCGCCTGAGCAGCGCACGACCATCATCCATACAACGAATGGAGACTGGACTACGACCTACGACGGCCGGACCGGCTGGGTGGCGGAGCCGGGCAGGCCAGTGCCTTTGCTGGCGCTGACCGGCCAGTTTCTGGAGGCTGCCAAGGCGGACGCGGACCTGGCTTTTCCGGCGCGAATCAAGCAAGCCTTCAGCCAATGGCGCGTCGGCGTTCCAACCATCATTAATGATCACGAGGTTTACGTGGTTCAGGGAAACACCTCCGGCGGATTTCCGGTAAAGCTCTACTTCGACGAAGAGTCCGGTCTATTGGTTCGGCAGATGCGTTATACCAATTCACCCGTGGGTCTCAATCCCACGCAGATTGAATACTCCGACTATCGCAACGTTTCCGGTGTCAAGATGCCGTTCCATTGGACTACGACCTGGACAGACGGGCGGGCAACGACTGAATTCAGCGAAATCCAGGCGAATGTCCCTGTCGACGCCGCCAAGTTCGCTAAACCAGCCGCGCCGGCGCCTGGCAAACCTGCGTCGCGGTAGGTGTAACTAAGTAAACGCCACCCGCGAAAATTTCCTTGCAGCGGGGACCCAAGCTTAATACGCTGCCTTAAGCGGCTCGCTCTGGGTATTGCTTTAGTTATCGACCAAAAACCTCTCTGAAGGAGAATGCATGAAGAAGCTACTGATGTTGATGATCACGCTAACGTTGGGAGCAGGCCTGGCTTTCGGGCAGGCGTCCAGCACGTCGTCGACGGACAAGTCTAAGACAACGACCACCACCAGCGCCCCGAAGAAGGGCGCCAAGAAAACTACAACGAAAAAGACGTCGAAAGCCAAGACGAGCACCTCCGACAAGAGCACTACCCCGGCGAAGTAAATTCGTCGCGCTTGTTATCAGTTGAAAGCGGCCCGATAGGGCCGCTTTCTTTTTTTGCGCGAACATTTGCCCGCAGGCGCGGCCCTCTCAGTCCCTGGGATTTGTGGCAAAGACCGATAATTCCGGTGTAAAGCCGCGATCATCCATCTCCAGAACTGCCTTCACCACGTAAGCGATCTCCTCGCCACGCAGCTTTGTGGGATTGCCTTTCTGCGGCAGTCCCGCAGTGGCGAAGAAATTCGTCACCACTTCGCTGGGGTTCACGAGAAAGACGCGAATGTTGTATTTCCGAAGTTCCGCTCGCCAGCACTCCGTCATTCCGCGCAACGCGAACTTGCTGGCATAGTATGCAGTGCCATTGGGCGCCCCGCGCAGAGCGGCAGTAGACGCGATGTTCACGATATTGCCGCGTTCCCGCGCGATGAAGTGTTTTGCGGCTTCGCGAGCCATCAGCATGGCTCCGGTGACATTGGTGGCAAAAACAGATTCAAAACTGGGGCGGTCAAATTCGACCAGGCTCTTGAATACGCCCACGCCCGCATTGTTCACCAAAATGTCGAGATCACCGAACTCCTTCAATACCTCCCGGTACGTCCGCTCCACATCCGCTTCCTTGGCAACGTCCGCAGTGATGGGGAAAACCTTCAGCGTTCGAGCTGTCTCGGCCAGGCGGGCTTTGTCCCGCCCCGTGATCGCCACGCGGGCTCCACTCGAAGCCAGCGTTTGTGCTATGGCACGCCCGATGCCGCTCGTCCCGCCTGTGATCAAAGCGACCGCATATCGCAGCTCCATGTCTCCTCCGCAAATCTATCTCTCATTACCGAATCGAATGTTAACATTAACAAACTGCTGGATTCGATTGGGCGGCTGTTGGCTTTGCAAAATTAATTCTCCAGAGGGTCTGAATCAATGCCTGCTTACGTCTCATTCTTTATCAGTTTCGCCTTCAGCGGCCCCCAGACAGAAATAGCCGGCAGAGCGCCCCCACGCGGTAGGGATGGAGCCCGGCCAGGTAGTTTCCCTGTATGACACGTCGCCGGCAGAAACGCATCCCTTCTGAAGCAAATAGCCATCACAATAATAGACTCAGCCGGGGTCACAAACTTATGTCGCGACTAGACACCTATCTGCATCCCGTCAGGGTATTTGGAGTCTTGATTTTATTGTCTGTGGCTTTCACCGCCAGCCGGGCCCAGCAGCCGGCGCAGCCCCTTGCCGCCTCCGCCGGAGCCCGTGCAAGCGTCTCCCGAACCGCCATTGCAGAGCGGCTACACAATCCAGAGGAGCGTCGATCTGGTTGTGCTTCACGTGTCGGTCACTGACGAACGCGGGCAGTTTGTTCCAGGTCTGACAGCAGAAAATTTCCGCGTCTTCGAGGACGATGCCGAACAGAAAATCTCTCTGTTGCGTCAAGAGGATGTGCCGGTGAGCGTGGGTTTGCTGATCGACAATAGCGCCAGCATGCATGATAAGCGGGACCAGGTGAATGCCGCGGCGCTTACCTTCGTCAAGACCAGTAACCCCGACGATGAGGCTTTTGTGGCTCACTTCAACGACAAGTATTATTTCGATCGCGACTTCACCAATGACCTGGGGGAATTGAAGCGCGCACTCGATCATGTCGATTCGAGCGGCAGCACCGCTCTCTATGACGCCGCCAGCTCTTCACTGGATCATCTCAAGAGGGGCTATCTGGATAAGAAAGTCCTTCTGATCGTAAGCGACGGAGAGGATAACTCCAGCCATCACAATTTGGATGCCGCGCTGCAGGAAGCGCAAAGATCCAGCGCCTTGATCTATGCTGTCGGCCTGCTTCGCGAGGAGGCTCCGGAATCGGCGGAACGCGACCGCAAGGCGCTTTTGGCGTTGACTCGAGCCACGGGCGGCGCGGCTCTATTTCCCGACAATCTGGCGGATGTAGAGGCAGTCTGCACTGAAATCGCGCGCGAGATCCGGCATCAGTACACCCTCGCCTACTATCCGAGTAATGCCCGCAAAGACGGCTCTTTTCGTTCGTTGCGCGTCCAGATGGTTCCTCCCGTGGGAAGTGCAAATATTTCTGCACGAACCCGCACCGGCTATTTCGCTCAACGTGTTTCGTCCGGGAATTAATTTGTCAATGCGGTGCCCATACTTGATTTGGATCCGACCCCGGCCGTAAGATCAAGAGGTAGAAGGAAGTCGCGTCTTCTAGCAAGAGCAAGGAGAACTGAATCCGCACCCCCTCAAGTTCGCGAAGGTTCGTGGCGACTTTTGTGAAAAGGGCGCTGCTCACATTACTCTTCTTTGCAGTACCCGCTCTATCGACCTTAGCTAAGAACAGTTGGTATCTTCCGCAGTCGAATCCCGGCCACTATTTAAATATCGCCAGCAAGATGCGTGTGCCGCATTGTCCAGGCGTCTTTGTGAAAGCGCCTTTGCAGGCAATTGCCAGGTTCGTTCCGGCGCAGCCCCTAACCCGCAGGACTCGGGAGCCTGAATTGGAGCCGCCGAAGCCGTCAATCGGTGTCACTATCTCTCTTCAGCATCGATCGCCTCCGCGCTATTCCTCCTAGCTTAACGATCCTTTTTTAGCCTATCGCTGTAGCGTTTCGGGTCTGACATCCAAGCTCGATTTTGGTAGTCACCGAGTCTCGAGAGGTGCCTATGGCTCAAGCAATAAAGGTGAATCGGGTGACGCAGGCTCAACTCACTGAATTATCGCGGCTAAATACGTGTGTAGCGGCGAGCGCCATCGAAACGTTTGGCGTACGCATGCGCAACACTGGCTTTGCTGATGCCGGCATTCGCTGCTTGTTCAAAGAGCTTCCACCTGTCCTCGGCTATGCCGCGACGGCGCGCATCCGCAGTGCTGACCCTCCAATGGAAGGGCATCGCTATTTTTATTACGATCGCGCCGACTGGTGGAATCAGATCCTCACGATTTCGCCTCCCAGAATCGTAGTGATTGAAGACATGGACGAACACCCGGGATTGGGCGCATTTGTGGGCGCTGTCCACGCGCACATCTTGTTGGCGCTCGGGTGCGTCGCTCTGGTGACAAACGGCTCGGTTCGTGACATCCCCGACGTACGCACTGCCGGTTTGCAGGTGTTTGCTTCCAACGTGGCTGTGTCGCATGCCTATTCCCACGTCTTCGATTTCGGGGGCACGGTTCGCGTGGGGGGATTGACCGTTGCGCCCGGCGAGTTGATCCACGGCGATCTCCATGGAGTGCAGACCATCCCTCTGGAAATCGCCGACAAGGTTCCGGCCGCGGCTCATGAAATTCTAAGACGAAGACAGCGACTGATTGATGCGTGCCGATCTGGCGATTTTTCTCTGGAGAAACTTCAAGGGATCATCAAGCACGAAGAAGAGGAATCAAACTCATGACTATTGTAGCCGAGGCGGAAACACACCTGCTCTGCATCAGGCCCCGGATTACGCCCCGCAGTGCAAATGCACCGCGATTGTCCGGCAAGTCCCTCAGTCGTTTCGAGCCTCAGCGTCGCCGGTGCCTGGCCGCACTCCTGTTATTGACCGGCCTCGCTCTGTGGCTGCGCCCGAACCGGCAAAGTCGCCGCCGCCAATGCCCCCGTAGCCGCGGTTGTGAAAGTACAGCGCCGTGATCTTGCGAATACGCTGGAGATTGCTTCGGAATTCCAGCCTTATCAGGAAATCGAAGTTTATGCGAAGGTCTCGGGATATATCCAGAAGCTCTACATAAATTGGGGAACGCGAGTCAAACAGGGGCAATTGCTGGCGGTCCTGGAGATTCCCGAACTCGAGCAGCAGCTCGACCAGGATGAAGCAACCGTCCATCGCAGCGAAAGTGATCTGCGGCGCGCCCAAGAGCAGCTTAATCAGGCCCAGTCGGCCTACAAGGTCGCCCATCTCTCCTACACGCGGCTCGGCGACGTCCAGAAATCGCGGCCTGGCTTGGTCGCGCAGCAGGATATCGATGCTTCGGAGGGGAAAGACCTCGAGGCCAGTGCAGGTGTATCCGCCGCTAAGGATGCGCAGGCCGCCGCGGAGCAATCACTGATCGCCGCCAAAGCAGCGATGGAAAAGGATAAAGCCATGTATGCCTATGCGCACATCACGGCTCCCTTCGATGGGGTCGTAACCTTCGTGGGCGCGTACACCGGGGCGCTACTACCCGCGGGGACTGCTTCCAGCAATTCCAGTTCGGCGTTGTGCCGGCTTTCACAGAATAATCTGCTCCGCTTGGTGATTCCGGTGCCGGAGCGAGCCGTTCCCGATATTCGCCTGGGCGAAATCATCAACGTCAAAGTCTCCACGCTTGGGAAGACCTCCCCAGGAAAGATCGCTCGCTTCTCTGATCAGATTGATACGCAGACGCGCACGATGCACACCGAAGTGGAAGTGCCCAACCCGAACTATGAGCTGATCCCCGGTATGTATGCTTCCGTGGAGATTCCGCTGCATACGGCGGCTAAAGTGCTGGCCGTACCGACTCAAGTAGTTCAGCCTGCCGGACAAGACAAGGGAACCGTTTTACTTGTGAATAGCGCCAATCAGATCGAGAGGCGCACCGTCACGCTGGGAATGCAGACGGCAACGCAAATCGAAATCGTTTCGGGCTTAACAGAAAACGACGGAGTGATATTCGGGTCGCAAGGCCAGTATCAGCCGGGTGAGTCGGTGACGCCGAAGGTCATCGCTTCTCAAGAAATGGAGCAGTGAGCCCATGCCCTCCTTTTCCATTCGCCACCCCTATTTGATCATTGTCTTTTGCCTCTTTGTCTGCGTGTTGGGGCTTACCAGCCTCGCGCAGATGCCCGTGGACATGTTTCCGCCCATCGATATTCCGGTCGTGCTGGTGGCCACCTTTTACAGCGGCATGCCGCCTCAGCAGATCGAAGCCGATATTACGGACACCTTTGAACGCTTCTTCACGCTGGCCGGCGGCGTGGATCATATGGAATCCCGCTCCCTGGCCGGAGTAAGTCTGATTAAGGTCTATTTTCAGCCGGGGACGGATGCGAATGCCGATGTCACGCAGATCTCGAATCTCGCGATGGCGGATTTGCGTCGTCTGCCTCAGGGGACCCTCCCGCCAGTGGTGATGAAGGTTGATGCTTCCAGTCTGCCGGTGTGTCTGCTGACCGTTGAAGGCCAGGATTTTAATGAAACTCAACTACACGATTATTTGCAATATCAGATTCGGAACCAGATCGCCGGTGTGCCGGGTGCCACCGTGCCTCCGCCTTTCGGCGGCAAGTACCGCCAAATTATGGTCTACGTCGATCCGCTCAAGCTGCAAGCGCATGAGCTGAGCCCGATGGACGTCGTACGCGCGACCGACGCCTCCAATCTCATCGTGCCCGCGGGTGATGTTCGCATCGGCCCCATGGATTACAACATCTACACAAACGCGCAGGTGCCCAATGCCGAGGCGCTCAATGACATTCCGCTCAAGACCGAGGGACAGCGATCAGTATTTGTGTCGGATATAGGCAAGGCCGTGGATGGCTCCGCGCTGCAATACAACATCGTCAGAGTCAACGGCCAAAAGTCTGTGTATGTCGCGATTCAGAAGCAAGGCGGCAATACCAATACCATTGCGGTCGTCAATGGAATCCGTAGCGCCATCCAATCTCTTCGCGATATTCCCGCACAGTTGAAGACTCACGTCGTCTTCGATCAATCACTATTCGTAAAGCAGGCCATCTCCACGGTACTGCACGAAGGTGGAATCGGATTGCTGCTGACGGGGTTTATGATCTTGATTTTCCTGGGCAGTCCCCGCGCAACCGCTGCCGTTTTCCTGTCCATTCCTCTCTCGGTAATGGCGACGTTTTTCATCCTTCACTTGGGCGATAAATCCATTGATAGCATGGTTCTCAGCGGGCTGGCCCTGGCCTTTTCCCGATTGATCGATAATTCCGTTGTTGTTCTGGAGAACATTTTCCGTCACCTCGAATTGGGAGAAGATCCCGTTGTGGCGGCCGAGCACGGTGCCAACGAAGTCGCTCTGGCGGTTCTGGCGATCACGATCGTCACCGTCGTTGTCTTTTTTCCGGTTACACTTCTGTTTGGAGTCAGCAAGTACCTATTCACCGCGCTGGCTTTAGGTGTCGTGATCTCGCTGCTGGCTTCCTACCTTGTTGCTGTTTCGGTGGTCCCACTCTACTGCGCTAGGGTTTTGCGTGGCTTCCTGGGACATCACCAGGGATCGGAGCCGACGGCTATGTCCTGGGGGGCCAGGTTCCATGAGCGGTTTAACGCTGGCTTCGCACGCATGTTGAAGGTCTACGACCGATGGGTTCAAAAGGCCCTGGATCGGCCGAAGCAGGTTATCTGGGGCTTTGCGGCGATCATCCTATTCAGCTTCGCTCTCTATCCGCTATTAGGAGTCTCGTTTTTTCCGCGCACCGACGCGGGCCAGTTTGTGATTAATCTCAAGGCGCCGACGGGCACGCGCATCGAGCTCACCGATCGTTATGTCAGCCAAGTTGAAGAGATTGTCCGGCAGGTCGTCCCTCCAACTGAATTGAACACCGTCGTATCCAACATCGGCGTTATGCCCGATCTTTCGTCCCTGTTTACGCCCAACTCAGGGATGCACACCGCCTTTGTCCAGGTAGGTTTGAAGGAAGACCACAAAGTCGATAGCTACACGTATATGGGACTTGTACGCGATCGTATTGCGCGCGAGCTTCCCGAGTTGCGTACCTATTTTCAATCCGGTGGCTTGGTGGACGCTGTTTTGAATCAAGGTGCGCCTGCCCCCATCGACGTCCAAGTCAGTGGAGCGGACCTGACAGCCGTCAACGGTATCGCCCAGCAATTGGCGTCAAAATTCAGGGTCATTCCAGGCGTGTCGGACGTTTACACGCCGCAGGATATGGACTATCCCGCCCTGCAGGTCAACGTGAACCGCGAACGTGCCAGCCAGCTCGGGTTGAGTCCCAAAGAGGTGATCGACAATTTGATCACTGCTCTCACTTCCAACGCCATGATCGCTCCGGGCTACTGGGTTGATCCCAAAAGCGGCAACAATTATTTCGTTACCGTGCAATATCCAGAAAATCAAGTTAGGACCGTGGATGATTTAAAGGCCATGCCTCTGCGGGCGCCGAGCTTAAGGATGCCGACCTATTTGAACCAAGTCGCTGACGTTAGCAGCATTCTCACGCCGACCGAGGTGGATCATTACCAATTGCAGCGAACATTCGATATTTACGTCGCGCCTTCCGGTGAAGACCTCGGAAATCCTGAAAAGGCCATCTCCAAGATCATCGCCGGGACGATGCTTCCCCCGAATATCCGCATCGACGTACGGGGCTTGATCCGAACCATGCAGTCCTCGTTCAAAAGCTTTGGCGTAGGCCTGGTCCTGGCTGTCTTGCTGGTCTATTTGATCTTGGTCGCGCAGTTCTCCTCCTTCATCGATCCGTTTCTTATCATCCTTGCCGTTCCGACTGGATTGGTTGGCGTGATGCTTACGCTGGTTTTGACGGGCACCACGCTCAACATTCAATCCCTGATGGGCGTAGTGATGCTTCAGGGAATGGTGGTTTCGAATAGCATTCTGATCGTCGACTTTGCCAACGTTTTACGGAGCGAGGGCCACAACGCGGCAGAGGCTGTCGCCCTCTCCTGTCGCATTCGTCTGCGTCCTATTCTCATGACTTCTCTCGCCACTGTGGTGGGACTCCTGCCCATGGCTTTCAAGCTCGAGACGGGGAGTGAAGCGTATGCTCCTCTGGCCCGCGTCATCATCGGAGGGCTGCTTTCATCGATCCTTCTGACGATTTTTGTTGTTCCCGCAGCTTATCTTTTGATTTATCGACGCCGCGAGACCGCCGAAGGGACGCAGATAGCGGAGCAACGATCATGAAAACAGTATTGTCCCGATGGCTCGCGTTGCTGCTTCTTGCCACGGCATCGAGAAGCCTTTTTGCTCAGACTCCGCAGCTTCTGAGCTTGCATGACGCCGAGCAGATCGCAGTACAGAACCACCCTTTGGTCCAGGCTGCGCAAGATATCGCCGAAGCTGCCAAGCAGCAGGTTCGTGAAGTTCGCTCTGACTACTACCCCACAGCTTTCGGCAGCCTGACCGGCGTGGAGGCGGAGACCAACAGCCGCATTACCGCGGGAGGATTGAATAACCCATTAATCCTGGATCGTTACGCTAACGGCGTAAGCGTCAGCCAACTCGTCACCGATTTTGGGCGCACCCATGAGTTGTCGAAGAGTTCTGGCTTGCACGCCCAGGCGCAAGAACAAAACGTCGCCACGTCCCGTGCCGAAGTGCTGCTCCATGTCGACGAGGCTTACTTCGACGCCTTAAAAGCTCAGGCGGTGCTCCAGGTGGCCCAGCAGACGGTTCAGGAGCGGCAAGTCGTCGCCGATCAGATCAGCGCGCTGGCGAGCAATCAGCTCAAATCGGATCTGGACGTGAGTTTTGCGCAAGTCGATCTTTCTCAGGGGCAGCTTTTGTTGATCCAGGCGCAGAACAATCTCCAAGCTTCCTTCGCAGACCTTTCCGCCGCGCTCGGCTATCCAGACCAGCGCACCTTCACGCTCGTCGAAGAGCCGCTTCCCGGCGCTCCACCGTCCGATCTCCAGCAGATGATCAATGACGCGCTTCAGAACCGGCCGGAGTTGATTGCCGAAAGGTTTAACGTCGAATCCGCAGGAAGCTATGCCACGGCCGAACGGGACTTGTTTTTGCCCACGATCTCGGCCTGCGGGCGCCGCAGGTCTCACCCCGTTTCGTCAGGCCGGCTTGGACAGTCGTTACGCGGCCGCCGGTTTCAACGTCAACATCCCCATTTTTAACGGCCACTTGTTCGGCGCTCGCCTGGCGGAGGCAAAATATCGCGCTCAGGCCGAAGGGCAGAATCTGAGAGACTTGCAGAATCGCATCGCACGTGACGTGCGCACGGCCTGGCTCAGTGCGAATTCAGCTTTTCAGCGCCTCTCCGTCACGGCCCAGCTTTTGGCTCAGACCACTCAGGCGCTCGATCTGGCGCAGGCCCGCTATCAGTTGGGTTTGAGCTCTATTGTTGAACTCACTCAGGCGCAATTGAACCTTACGCAGGCGCAAATCGAACAGGCCAGCGCCAAGTATGATTACCAGACCCAATTGCAGGTACTCAAGTATCAGATTGGAAATCTCCGTTAGATGGGACGTCTGTCGTCTGGCCGCATGCGACCTGCGTGGCCTTCCACGCGGTAGCGGAAGACAGACGCTGCAGTTAGCTGCACAAAATCGATTTCATTTCATTGCAGCTGCGCTACAACAACATGAGAATAATCACGATAATCAGGAGGAGTCCCAGCCCTCCGGTTGGGTAGTAACCCCAGGCATGGCTGTAGGGCCAAGTCGGCAGAACTCCAAGTAGCGCCAAGAGCAAGATAATGAGCAAGATGGTGAGCATGGGGCGCGAACTCCTTTAGCGCGAGCGTTGAGCGATCCTGCCTATGAGATGGAAAAACTCAAATAAGGTTCATACAGCGATTCGCCACATCTTTTATGCCTTTTTACTCAGCAGGTTTCCGCTCGTCATTTCGCCGGCAATGCCATTTTCTTTGACAGTACTGAACCGTTGTGATAAATGCCGTCGTAGGCGTCCAGCAGACGATTTCAGTCGCCGCCAGTTGGTAACGAGTAAGATTCCTGCCGAGCAGTCTCGGTCGAAAAAGGGGTGGCCTCATGTCAAAAGTCCGCAAAGATTCCGAACATTCCGCAACCAATTCTAAGAAATTGGAAAAGGGAACAGGGCTGAGCCGGAGAGCGCTGCTGAAGAGCGTGGCCGGGGCCGCCGCAGGCGCGGCGGCTGCGAGTCTTACGGGCGCAATCGGCACTCGCGCCCAGGTGGGTGGGCTTTACACCTACAATGAGCCGCCCGAAATTCCGCTTCCTATGGGGGCCCTTTCCTATCTGGATCAGAAACAGTACATCCACAATATGGAAATTCATGCCCACGTTTCCGGCACATCCATCAGCGGCGGCGAACCGCTGATGGCCATGTGGGCCCGAGGAAAACAGCGGTTACTTCCCGGCGGCGGTGGTTTCCTTGACGTCAGCGAGGCGAAAAACCCTGTGGTCTTAAATAAGAGGGTGATTCAGGGTGGCGGCACGGTCACCTACAACACAAAACTCAAAAAGTGGATCATGATGTGCACGGCCGCCCAGCCGCTCACATCCGCGACGCCTCAATATCCACATGGACAGTACGATAAGGAGTTGCGAGACAAGATCATCGCCTACAAAGGACTCCGAGGCATCCGCAACTATGACATTACCGATCCCACCAAACCCAATATGCTGCAGGAATACAACACGGGTGTGAAAGGGAACGGCACGCATCATAATTTCTATGACGGTGGGCAGTATGCCTTTCTGGATTGCGGCTGGGACGATCAGTTGCGCCTGGAGAATCATCAGCGTCCCTTTAGCAACGCGTTGATGGTCGTGGATATGTCCGATCCCGCGAACGTCAAAGAGGTCTCGCGCTGGTGGGTGCCCGGGCAGCGGTTGGGCGAGGAAGCCGAGTACAAAAAATATCGCTTTGCCGGAGATCACACCTCCTGGACCAGCAACCACGGCGCGATCACTGTTCCCAAGCGCGTGGAAGATGGGGGCACGTCGGATACGGGGGATTTGGCGCTTTCGGAATGTATGTGATGGATCTATCGGATATCAAGCATCCCAAGCCGTACGGCCACGTGCAGTACGAATTCGATACTTTCGGCACCATTCCCTTCCATACTTGCTTGCCGATCACGACGGATGCCGCGCATCCCAGGCTGCAGAATATAGTTGTGGCAGCTCATGAGTCCCTCGAGGCGGACTGCCGCGAGAACTATCACACGCCCTACGTGCTCGACGTAAAGGATCCGCGGAATCCAAAGATTATCGGTTTCTTCCCGCGTCCCGCCGCTCCACCGGACGCTCCTTACACTGACTTCTGCTTCGCGCGAGGCCGTTTTGGCTCGCATAACACGCACTGCTGGCTGCAGCCCGGTGCGACCAAGCCGAACATTGTTGCCATGACCTGGTTCAACGCTGGCATCCGCCTCTTCGATATCTCCGATCCGACTGCTCCCAAGGAAGTCGCCTGGTTCGTGCCGCCCCGCGATGGCGACATAAACAACTTTGACAGCTGGTGGCGCGGCACTACGGAGAACGTTTTTATCGAGTGGGATCGCAACCTTATCTGGATCGGCACGCACGAGGGTACGTATTGCCTCTCTTCTCCAGCTCTGGGCAAACCTGTGCTCGAACCGACCAAGGTCCAAAGATGGTCGATTCCGTTTTGTAACGTGGGCTGGGACAGCCAGACGCCGGCTACCTTCTACCTTGGAAGGGGACTCAGCCAGATGGGCTGACCGGTGGCTGCGTTAGAAAGCCGTTCCGATGGGCCGGGGCCAGGCCAATCTTGTCCGGCCCCCGGCCTTTCGAAGCGACCGGCGTCCGCTTATATCCAAAGACGTATTTGGCTCCACTAGTTGTCTGTAGACGAGCCTTGCAGCATCGAATAATCGAGTTGCTAATTGGCAGTCAGCAACGTCAGCTAATTCTTTAGAGACTAAGGGGTTCCGAGTCGTAAAGGGCCACCTATGATCAGAGTATTGGTTGTGGATGATAACCAGGAGTTTCGTATGGCGGTTCGAGAACTCCTGGAAAGCGACCTGCAAATTCGGGTCGTCGGGGAAGCGTGCGACGGTCTTCAAGCGATCAGCTTGACCGCCCATTTGCAGCCGGATTTGATCATTATGGACATCGCAATGCCCCTGATGAACGGCCTGGAAGCTACAACTGCCATCCGCGAGAGGTGGCCGAAGGTTGTCGTTATACTTGTTACGGCAATACCCAGCAATTCCTACCAGCAAATTTCAGACCGCTGTGGCGCCAATGCTTTCTTGCCCAAGGAGGAGATGGGTTCGCGCCTGATTCCTACGCTCCATCGCTTCGCTTGGGCACCCACGCCCGGCTAGCTTCATGAACCGCCATGGGTGCCCTCAGCCTCGAACCTTCCTGGGGGCCACGTCCGGCATAAAATAAATGCCGAGGATCACGGTCCTTCAGAACCGCCACAGCCTTGAAAAGGGATACGCCTTAATTGATGGCAAAGCAGTAGAAAAGCCCTGCGCCGCCTGTTCTTACGAGTGCATCCTGGCTGCAGCCTGCGCTCGGATGCGCCGAGTTCCACGAAGTGTTACCCCCGCCATTGCGATCGGAATGTCCGAGTTGTGCGGTCCCTGTCGTGCTGCTGGTCCAATTCTGGCAAGTATGGTCCATCCCATCCGTGTACCCTCGGCCATCGGGCAATGATCCGGTTAGCATGTCATGCGTGTTCGGAGTATCGCCCACGCCGTTCACTAGCTGTCCCTTTTCCGTCAGGGTCGTCTGTTTGCCCACGTTGTTCCCAAGACGGGCCTGATCGAGCGTGTCCCCGTGCAAGTCGCCAACGTCCTTGGCAATCCGCGCTCCTTTCGCGTTGTACCAGGGGCCCGAACCAATGCGGTCACGAGCATTCACGGCTGCCTGGCTACCGGACGCCTGTGCGCTCATGTAGGCGTGCCACGTCTTATTTCCTCCGCCAGCCGCCATCGCCAAAGCCTGACAGTGCGCGTCCGCGCCTGCCAAACCTCCTAGATCAGCCCCCTTGCCCAATCCTACGCTCGTTACAAAAAAGCTCATGGGCTGCGGTGGATTTTGCTGACCGGGATTTTGTGCCAGTGCCAGGTAGGAGCCCACGAAAATCAACAGTCCGAAGGCGGCAACAACAGATTTCATTTTACTCATTCACGTTCACCTCGTTGTTTGCGGGCGTGACCGCCCCACGTTTTCTTTCGGGGCGGTAGGTTAGCACAAGTAACCGCTCACGGTTGCGCCGGCTCCTGCCCAGTTGCCTTTGTGTTGCAGTCAGGGCACGTGCGCCGCTAGGGTTTCTTCCTCTGCCATCTTACGGCATCGGCGATGACCGAAAAATCCGCGTCTGTAATCTATTAAGAGACGACCCCTGACTTGCAGTACATGCCCCACCGTTCCCCCTGAGCCGGTGGGGCTTCTTATTGTGCCTAACCGGTGGCCGCGCTTTGTTCAGACGACCCCTTCTTCACGGAAGCGTTGAACCTGTTCGGGCTTATATCCAAGTTCAGTCAGGATGGCGTCTGTATCTTGGCCAAGTGCCGGAATAGCCTCCATGCGAGGTTCAATTTCGTCCAGCAGAATGGGTGGCATGAGAGCCCGCAAAGGGCCGGCAGGCGAATCCACATTTCGCCACCGTCCCCGCGCAGCATGCTGCGGGTGCTGCCACAGTTCCTGCACCGAGTTCGTTCGTGAGTGGGCGATATTCGCGCGCTCCAATCGCTCCACGATCTGCTCCAAGGTGAGTGTGCCGAAAACTCCTGAAATCACGACACGCAGCGCTTGCCGATTTTCCGAGCGCCGTGAGTTGATGTCGAACCGGGGATCGACCGCGATCTCTGGCTCTTGCAGCGCCAATGCACAGAATTGTCGCCACTCTCGCTCATTTTGAATTCCGATATTGATTTGTTTGCCGTCTGCCGTTTGATACGGTCCATAGGGGGCTATCGACGCATGTTCTGCTCCACTCCTCAATGGCGACGAGCCACCGTAGGCCGCG
This sequence comes from uncultured Acidobacteriota bacterium, assembly GCA_963810155.1. Lineage (GTDB taxonomy): Bacteria > Acidobacteriota > Terriglobia > Acidiferrales > UBA7541 > Palsa-189. Next base: position 193,520 of record CAWEMN010000024.1, on the reverse strand, counting down.
TAATAGGCAGCGGGCAGCATCCATTCGCTGAGCGCGTCGAAGAGCGACACCTGCACGATCCCTCCGCGTCCGGTCTTCTCCCGCCTATACAGCGCCATCAAGATGGCGCTGAACGCGTACATTCCCGCCGCTATATCGGCCGCTGAAATTCCGGCCTTGCATGGCTCCGCAGGCGTGCCGGTGATCGAGACCAGGCCCGCCTCAAACTGTACGAGCAGGTCATATGCTTTCTTGTCCTGATAGGGACCACCCGAGCCGTAACCACTTATTTCGCAAATAATCAGGCGCTCGTTATGCGCGAGGAGTTCTTGACTCCTCAAGCCTGCTCGCCCTGCGGCCCCTGGGGCCAGGTTATGAATGAAAACATCACAGTCGGCTATCAGCTTCCGCAAAATCTCTGAAGCTTCGCCATGCTTTAAATTAAGGCTAAGGCTCTTTTTCGACCGATTGAGCCATACAAACCAACTCGCCATGCCGTGCACCTTCTCATCGTATGACCGGGCAAAGTCGCCTGTGCCCGGCCGTTCAATCTTGATGACCGTGGCGCCGTAGTCAGCCAGGTGACGCGATGCAAAAGGGGCCGCAACGGCCTGCTCCACGGAAACGACTTTGACGCCTTCTAGCGGCAGCATTGTTTAGTCCTTTACCCCCAAGGGCTTATGAAAAAAGGCCACCATAACCGCGACGCGACCGACGGCTGGATCTGACATCCATCGTCCTGCATGGCCTTAAACTGCTAATAATACATGGCTTAGCTTTGGCACGCCGTACAGCTAAAGCTGGCCCCGTCCTCCTGATCGCACGTTCAGCTAACCCTTGCGAACGATAGTACTTTTGGTCCATTACCCCCAGCCTACCAAGCCCCTAAACTTTGGGACTAGTACAGCGTGACTGTTGCCGCATACGACTACTCTATGATTCCCAATACGACACAAACCCACTGCGTTCGCGATGAATGCTCGTTCGGCTTGGCTAGAGCTCGAAAGCCTCGAGCGATCACATTATCCAACGGCTTTACCATGATCGAAATGAGCGTGGTTCTGCTCGTAGCCATGATTATCGCGGCTATGGCGGTTCCCGTCATTAAGAGCTCGGTCAATTCGTATCGCCTGCGCTCGGCTGTGGCGGCTGCCACCTGGGCCATTCAATCGACGCGCTTTCAGTCGCTGATGGAGAGCTATTCGTTTCAGGTCACCATACAAGGGGACAGTAGTGGCAATAACCCCACTTATCAAATTGCCAGCGAACCGCCGGGCGCCGTCGCTTTTACCAACGTAGGCACTGCGGTTCCGCTTTCGAGTTCGCCCGTCAACCTCAGTGTCGCAACGGTCGTCCAGTTCAAACCCAACGGCACTGTGACCGTTACGCAAGGTGGAAGTGCGGCTACGAGTTTTCAGATTTCGTATGTAGGAAACTCCAACACGATTACGATCTCAAACTATGGAAACCTATCCGTTACGGCTCCGTAAAGATTTATCAGCGAACGGCTTCACCATGCTCGAGGTGATGGTCGCGATCTTCGTTATGACCGTCGGGCTGGTAGCGCTTAGCGCGCTGGCCGCCAAGACCATGAGCGGCACAGAGAGCTCCCGCTTCGCGGGTTTAGCCGCTAACCTGGCGTCGGAAAAACTCGAGGACTTGAATCGCTGGCCCTATTGGGATCCCAACGTGTACGTCGCGCCCGGTAGCACGGCGGGAAACCTCTCCTCTGACGTGCAAGCGAGCGTTACCTCGGGGATCACGGAAACAGTGAACTATTACGATGACGTCTCGATCGGAAATGCCAGCGGCGCCGTGACGGAAACCGTCCTCGGCCTCGTCGGCGGCACGGAGAAATACACCACCCTCACTCACAATCCCGATGGGACTTTGAGTCAGACGCAGACGACGGCTCTTCCCGCCGCTGCTTCCAACGCGGCGACCTTTCACCGCCGCTGGATCATTGAGATGGACCAGCCCGTCACTGGAGTCAAACGCATCACTGTGCTCGTGACCCTGACGAACTCGGTCATAAATCCGCCGGTGAACTTTCAAATGAGTATGGTGCGGACAGCCGCGCCCTGAAGATGACTTTGCAAACAGGGCTCAGGTGCACATCTCAGGCGAACATGACACGGCCAGGAGTCAGCCAATGATGACGAATCGTTGCCGGGGCTTTACTTTGCTGGAGTTGATGGTCACAACGGTGATCTTGGTGGTGATCAGCGGCGCTGCGCTGGCTCTTTTCTCAAAGCAGCAGCCCTTGTTCAATCGTCAACAGAACCAGGCTGGTTTGAATATCGCCATACGCAACGCCGTTTCGCAATTGCAGCTCGACGTTGTGAATGCAGGAAGCGGGACGCTACTAGGGCCCACCATTCCGAACCCGCCCGTCGCGGTGACGATCGTGAATAGCATACCGAGCTCTCCGTGTAATACACCTTCGACCTTTTCTTATGGCTCCAACTGTTTTGATCAGTTGAACGTCATTACGTCTGATCCGAATACGGGTCTCTCGCATCCGGATAATGGCTCCTTCATTCCCAACAACAGTACCAATTGCATTAATTCGACGGCCTCTCCCATGTATCTAGTGCCGCCCACGGGCACCACTGTTGCGGCTGCTACAGCATTCAAGGCCAATTTCAAGAATGGCGATGAGCTCATGCTGGTGGTTGTGGACACCTCCCAGATGACCACCATCAAGCTGAATGCTGATGCGACGGTCTACACCAACGGTGCGAACTCCGGCGTGAAATTGACTTTCAATGTGACCAATGCGGATGGATCGAATAGCACTGCGAATGATCCCCTCTATATTACGACCACGGCTGGGGACCCCAAATTTGGCACGCAGTTCTGTTCGGACGACTGGGTCATCCGGCTCGCGCCTATCGTTTATTGGGTGGATACGGCAGCGCCATCGGACCCGAAGCTCGTCCGCACACAGGGCGGCGCAGTTTCAAGCCCATGCACGACACCGACGTGCTCCGTGCTCGCCGACCAGGTGATCGGTTTCAAAGTAGGCGCGGCGCTTTGGAACACCACGACCACGGACGACTGCGGCATCTATAATTATTTCGCCAGCAATGCGATAGGAACGATATGCAATTCGGGCGCCAGCACCTCGGGCTACAACAATGAATTCTGGTTGGTTCGCTCCCTGCAAATTTCCCTCATCGGCAGGACCACGCCGGTAACCGATCCTACCTACAGCTACCGGAATGGTTTCGACAATGGGCCCTATCAGATTGAAAGCGTGTCTCTCGTTGTGAACCCGCGCAATCTGACGATGAATAACCAGTAGCCGAGGACCGCCATGACAATGATTCGCAATTCGAGACTTCATCACAGGAAACTGACAACTCGAACGGCAAAGTCGCGAGGCATGGCACTGGTGACCACGCTTTTATTACTGTCCCTGATGGTTGCCATGACGCTTGCGATGGTGATCGCCGTCAGTTCAGACAGTTTGATCACACGCTACTACCGGAACTTCCGCTCGTCCTTTTATGCGGCGGATTCCGGGTTGAATATCGCTCGTCAGTATATGGTCGACCAGCTCGTGGCCTCTGTTCCGACGGGAACCTTTGCTGTGAATACTCAGCCGATTTCGCCCGGTACCCAGACTACCGTGCAATCGTCCGTCAGCACGCAGTACGGTTCATCGGCAGCGGCAGCGAACCGTAGGATTAATCTCGGGCAGGGCGCCAGCTCATGGCCCGGCAGTTTCCAGATATCGAGCGTTACGCTAGGCGCGCCCACATGCACGCCCAGCGGCGGCGGTGGCGGAGGGACTTGTGCCGCGCCCACGGGAAATCCGACCGATTACAGCTACGTTTACCCATACACGTTGACGGCCTTGGGCCAATCCCTGGCGAATGAGCAGACCACTATCAACGACTCCGGAACCCTCACGATCAACGTGCATGTCGGCGCCGCCACGGGGACTACCACGAGCTTTGCGGCTTGGGGCACTTTCATAGACCAATACGCCGAATGCAGCGCACCTTTCGCACCGGGAACGCTCACCGGTCCTTTCTTCACCAACGGCGCCTGGACCTTTGAACCCGCGAGCCCGGGATATACGTTCACGGGCAAGGTCAGCAGCGTCTCGAGCACCTTTGGATACTACTTTGGCTCTGGGAATTGCGCTCAGTCTGCCAACCCGAGTTACAAACAATCGGGTCAGACGATCGCTCCAAGTTTCCAGGCTGGCTACGCGCTGGGCGCGAATGCAATCGCCCTGCCGCAGAACGATTTCAATCAGCAGGAAGCTGTCATCGATGGGAAGGGCGACGGCAGTCAAAGCCCGACCCAGGCAAACATGGGCGCGGCCCTGAAAAACGTCGGCGGGATAGCTTGGCCGTCAACGGGCTCAACGCCCGCGAGTGGCGTCTACTTGCCCTACACAGTTTCTGGCGGTGTCAAAACCATGACCGGCGGCGGCATCTATGTTCAGGGAAACGCCGCTGTGACCCTTTCCGCGACCACCAGCAGCGCCGGGCACAATCAACAGGTGATCCAGATCGTGCAAGGCTCGGGCAGTTCGGCTACCACCACTACGGTGACATACGACCTGACGGGAGGCACAACGACCGTACAACAGCAGGTTGGGTCAGCTACCCCTTCAACCATCACCATCAATGGTCTGCCCGAGAATGTCTCAGGTGGGTCGCCATCGGAAGCGGCGATGGTTTATGTAAACGGCGACATTACGGCGCTTTCGGGTCCGGGACAGGGGCAAGCGGCGGTTCAGGATGGGTCCGCGCTCACGATTACCGCGTCCGGGAATGTTGCGGTAACCGGTGACGTGCTTTATAAAACCGAGCCGGTTACCACGACTCAAAATCAGACCGTTAACGGCGTTACCTACCCCAACACGGACACCTTGATTCCCGGCAATGACAAAGGTCAGGTGCTCGGCATTTTCACGGCTAGCGGCGACGTCCAGATGAATAATCAGCAGTCGAACAAAAATATCGAGATCGATGCTTCCATTGCCATGATCTCTCAAGGCGGTTCGGGAGGCTGGATAAACACAGGCAGCAGCATCAACAACGTGACACTCCTGGGCGGCCGCATCGCCAACAAAGCAAAGGCATGCAATTGCACGAGTCGAAACCTCTACTTCGACCAGCGTTTTGGAGCGGGAGGTTTCGCGCCGCCCTGGTTCCCGTCCACCACCGTTACTCCGTCGGCTTCGGACTCGGTCACATCCATTGTGCCAACGACCCAGCGGACAGGATGGGTTGTCGCGAATTACTAGTGCGAGTAGCTAACCGCTGCAGATTGATTGTGGTGGGGCAGGGAGGCTTAGCGCTGCCCAAAGGACCTCAGAAGCAGTACGCGGATTCCTTCACGCGGCGATAATGTGATTTCGGATGGCGTAGCGAACGAGTTCGGTCACGGAGTGGCAATCGAGTTTGCGCATGATGTTCGCGCGATGTGTTTCCGCAGTTTTTACACTCAGTCCCAATACCGCGGCAACTTCCTTGCTGCTTTTTCCTTCCGCCAATAACTGCACGATTTCGCGCTGCCGGCTCGTGAGCCGCAGGCTCTCTTCGTTGTCGATTTGGTTTTCTTTGGGGTTCTTGTCCAGGTAGCCGTCAAGTACCATCTGGCTGACTTTGGGAGTGAAGAAGGTTTTATTACGCCTCAACGCATCAATCGCGGATACCAGGTCGCGACCCGCATCCGATTTCAAAAGATAGCCGCGCGCGCCCGCCTGTAACACCTGTTGAATAAGCGGGTCGGAATCGTACATCGTAAGCACCAACACCCTGGCCTGCGGCACCGCTTTAACGATCTGCCGGACCGCCTCCAGCCCGTTCAGCGAAGGCATGGCGATGTCGATAACAACCGCATCCGGCTTGAACTTGCTCGCTTTCTCCACCGCGTCGCGGCCATCGACGGCTTCAGCGACCACTTCCCATCCCGGCTGCTCCTCCAGCAAGGCTCGAAGGCCCGTTCGCACTACTTCATGGTCATCGGCCAATAAGATTCGGAAAGACGCCATCGAATTACCTCCTGTTCGACCCCTTCGCACACGCGCTACCGGGCACCCGCCTGCACGGGGTGCATTGCATAAAGTTGGCTTTGACAATACGAGGCGATGGAAGGTACACGCAATACGGGATTTAACGCAGGCCCCTCATACAGAGCCCTTAGTTTCCTCGATCCAATACGTCAACCAGGGTAATCGGGGGGAACTACACGAATTCCATGCGTCCAGCCTCGTGCGTGCCTGGGCTTTCTCTGCAGGTGAATGATGAGAAACGGATTAGCGACAGGCAAGATGCCCCGGTTGGATGAGTCAGGGTGGGAAGGCCGGAGCTACGCGATTGGCGCCGACGCGACGAATGGCGGGCCGGAAGAACAAAAAGGGCCAGAACCTTATCGGTTCCGGCCCCGATTTTTCTGGCGATCGGTAGGCTACGGCTCTTTCCTTAGGGCTTGGCGGTGCCAACAGCGGCATCCCTTATTCGATCGTTAAAATGATTCTCCTCGGATGGAGCGCAGATCTCTTCAAACAGTGCGACTTTTGCGCGATCGAAAGTTATCTTATCGCCGACCCAGGGAGCCGTATAGGCCTTGGGGTCCGCGAGCGACATCTCCAACTCCATGGTATCCAAGTTCAGGCGGTGGTAGCGCTCCACGAGAACCATCTGGTCACTGTGCGGACTGCCGAAATGATCGAGCCAGGTCCTATCGTCATAACCGGTTGATGTCACGACGAAGGTATCTCCTTCCCACTTGCCTACCGCATATCCGTTCCAGGCTGGATCCGGGTTTTTGGGGAGCGCTCGGCCGTCGGTCCAGATGGTGCGCCACAGATCATGAAACTGCATATGTACGAGCACTCTGTCAGCAGTTTGGATGATCTCAAATGGCCTCAGATTGGCTTCCCAGAGATCGCGCGGATAACCCATCGGTTCGCAGGTCGAAACATCATCGTTCCCGAGGCCGGGGGGAACAGACCGGGGACCGTAGCTGGGTTTCGTGGCCTCAAACTTCGCCTTGGCCCAGGGCGTCATTGGAGGAGGATAAATCTGCGATCTCATCTGGTCGGGAACCGTCTTATCTTTGATGTCTAACCACTTGTCATTCAACGAATGCCTCTCGAAATAGCCCGGCTTAGTGGGCATGGACCAGACGCCGGAGAGATCATGGGCGTTGAAGGCCTTGGGTTTTGCGAGATCTTTCGGCAATTCCTCCGGCTTCCATGTTCCCGGGGCATAACCCTTCGTGCCATAAGTCTGAGCGAAAGTGGGGCAGCAAGACACCAGCGCCACCGCCAAGATTGCGAACGAGGCTCTGAAGCAATTTCGCATTTTTGATGACTCCTTTTGTGCTTCAATAAATCCCGACGGGAGAGCCCTAAGAGCACGTCTGCGATGTGACGTTCAACGGCAAGTTAGTGGCATCTCGGCCGGAGGGCCGTTCGCTCATTCGGCGGCTCGCCAGATTCTACTGGCCAGGCTCGTCATTCAATTTCACGCCATTCCCCTTAACACCCTTTTCGGGGAACGTTCGCCCGTCAGCCAATATGAATTGATTCAGCGTAATGCGCGGCGCACCGGATTTGGCGGGGTGCCCGCTAATCGTGATTTTGTCCCCGGGCTTCAAGATGTCCTTGCTCAAGCCAGACATAGAAAGCGCGTGAGGATTGCCCAGTTCGGCCCCCCAGTGCTCTACGTTGCCTTTGTCATCGGTCACGTCGAAAAGAATGCCGCAATGGGGATTAGCCCAAATCCATTCGGTGACCGTTCCCTTCATCGTCAGCGTTTTCTCCGTCTCGTAGGCGACACCCGTTCCATGGTGCGCAAATAACGGGATGCTCAGCACAAAAGAAGCCAGAATGAGAGGCAGGTACGTTGCGGCCTTAAACTTCATGGGTTCCCTCCCTGTTGCACTCCTATTAACACAAAATCAGCCGGTCGATCAACCCTTAAGCCTCTTGCTGCCGGTCCATCACGATCCGAGCGCAATGACTGGCAGGGTACCAGCGCAGGACCGGGATCTCGAGGTGCGGCCGGCCGGTGCGAACCGCAGAACGAGGCGAGCAGGTTCGACATCGGATCGGAAGTCACCCTGACGCGGAGGCACGCGCCAACATGCTCGGGTAGTTCAGACGTGCAGGATCATGACTTCCGTCGACTTGATCAGGGCGGCGACGGTCTGGCCCTTCTGGAGGCGCATTTCACGGACGGCATCCGCGGTGATGATCGAGGTAATGCGCTGGCCACCGATGGAAAGCGTGACTTGCGCCATCAGCCCCATGGTCTTGATCTCCGTGACGCGGCCGATGAGTTGATTTCGTCCACTGATTTTGCGGAAGTTGGTGCGCCGCTCGCGCACGTCTCCGGTCTCGGATGCGCGGTAAAGAAACTTATCGATCTGCTGTTCTGGGATCCGATGGTGGCCGCCGGCGGTTTTGACGGTACGAATCTTCCCCTTGTAGATCCACTGTTTAAGCGTGGGATAGCTGATGCCAAGGACCTGAGCGGCTTCGCGCGGCGAAAATAGCTTTCCTGGTTGCACGGTTCTTCGTGGCGAGGGTCAGGCTGACTGCAACATCACGCTTTCCAGAGCTGCCCGCAATTTGCGGATGTCTGCTTCGACGTGCAGCCTTTGCTGGCTCAATTCCTGCTCGCTGCGACGCTTGATGCTGATTTCGGGATCTTTGAGCTGGTGCCCGGTGAGAACGGCAACAACGTCCGCCCCGTCTTTGATTTTGCCCGCGCGCACTAATTTCTGAACGCCCGCTACGGATGCGGCGGAGGCAGGCTCGCAACCTACGCCGTCCTTGGCTAATGCCGCCTTAGCTTCAAAGATCTCCTCGTCGGTTACGGATTCGCAAAGCCCCTCAGTGGACCGAAGGGCGCGAAGGGCTTTCTTCCAGTTCACTGGATTGCCGATGCGAATTGCCGAAGCCTCGGTCCGGGGTTGCACGGCGGTAATCTCGGTCGCTCCGGTGGCGATCATGGTGTAAAACGGGCTGGCGCCTTCCGCCTGCACTACGACGAGTCGTGGCAGCTTATCGATAAGCCCGAGCTGTTGGAGTTCCATCAGGCCTTTTCCGACCGAAGAAACATTTCCGAGATTTCCGCCCGGAACAACCAGGTAATCCGGAACCTTCCAATCGCGCTGCTCGAGAATTTCAAAAACGATCGTCTTTTGACCTTCGAGGCGAAACGGGTTCAGGGAATTGACGAGATAGAGGCCCAGCTCTTCAGTGAGCTCGCGAAGCATCTGGAACGCTTGGTCAAAATTGTCGCCCATCTCAATCACCACCGCGCCAAATTCAAGGGCTTGAGCCAGCTTGGCGGTGGAAATCTTGCCGTAGGGCACGAATACGACGGCTTTCATTCCGGCACGAGCGGCATACGCAGCCATGGATGCGGATGTATTCCCGGTGGAGGCACAGGCCGTGACTCGGCTGCCGACAATGGCGGCCTGCGTGATACAGGCGGTCATGCCCAGATCTTTGAAGGAGCCTGTGGGATTGTTTCCTTGATGCTTTACGGCCAGCTGGACCCCTCCGGCCCATTCTCCGGCGTGAACCACGTCGAGGAGCGGAGTGCGGCCCTCGGAGAGGCTGACCACCTTGGCTCCCTGGGGGACGAAGGGCAGAAGCTCTCGGTAGCGCCACGCGCCGCTTTGGTCGATGAGGGCGCTGCTCATCTTGCGCTGCTGCCACATCTGGCGCATCGAATTCGGATCGATACGCGGAAAGTCGTATCGGACATCGAGCAGGCCGCCACACGCGGAACACTGGTGCTCTTTATTGTCGAGCGGGTAGCGCCGCTGGCAGCGTTCTTCGATGCACTGCAAATAAGCAGGAGTCATGGAGTTTGGCAGATTGACCTTGCCGCGGCAGGTGCCTTCCAAGTGCGCATAGCCCAGCGTGCAGCGGCCCCAAGATTATACGCGGCGCGGAATAAAGGGCAAACGAGGCAAATGAGGTGCGGGCGCATTCGTAACGCGGCAGCACTTTGTTTGCCTGGATCTCCCCTGAAAGCCTTCGAGGTTAGGCGGAGGGCAGAAAGCCTAGGAGGAACCCGGCGACTTCGCGGCGACGTAGTAGCCCAGGATGCGGACTTCGCTGGTCTGCTGGCGTAATTCACTGAGCGCGGCTTGTGTTCCCGGCGCTTCGGGCGAGGCCATCAAGTCGAGATAAAAGCAATATTCAAACGGATGGCCAATGATAGGACGGCTCTCAATCTTGACCAGATTGATATTTTGTCGCGCGATGGGCTCCAGAGCCTTATGCAGGGCGCCGGGCTGATGTAGCAGAAAGATAACCAGAGAGAGCTTGTTTGCCTCAGCGGGCGTAGCCGGGCGATCCGAAAGCAGGAGAAAGCGTGTGAAGTTGCGGCGATGATCTTCGAGATGCGACTGCAGGATCACGCCACCGTAAATCTCGGCCGCGCGACGGCTGGCGATGGCGGCGCGCTTGGGATCGCCGCCACGTACCACTTCCCGAACACTGCCGCCGGTGTCTTCGGCCGCTACTCGCGTGATCTCGGGGTGCTGTTCGAAAAAGCGGGTGCATTGTGCCAGGGCCACCGGGTGGGATTGCACGAAGCGGACTTGCTCAAGCGTGGCGCCGGGCGGCCCAATCAGGTTGTGAGCGATCGGCAAAACCACTTCGGCGGTGATGCTCAGCTTGCTTTCGAGCAGCAGGTCGTAACAGCGATAAACCGAGCCCGCAAGGCTGTTTTCAACCGGGGCCAGAACAAGGTCAGCCGCGCCATCGGAAATGGCGGCAAACATCGCTTCGAAAGTGGGACGGGGTACTGTCTCGATCTGATCGCCGAGGAGCTTGACGGCCGCCTCCTCGCTGAATGCGCCGGGCTCGCCCTGGAAGGCAACGCGGCGTTTTGTTGGGGATTGGATCAAAGACATGTTTCAGGGTCGCGAGACATATTTGTTGCGCGATGCCAGCCGCAGAGGCAGGAGCGCAGGCACTCTCTCTGCGTACGCGGCATAAGCCGAACCGAGGCGCGCGCGTAGCTCGACCTCCTCAGCGTGAATACTCGCGAGCGCCAGAAGCAGCCACAGGATGCTCACGGCCCATAGCCACGGCGATCCGACGATGAGGCAAGCTCCGAACACGCCCGCCATCATACCGAGATAGCGAGGATGACGCACGCGCGCGTACAGCCCGTGCGCGATGAGTTCGCCGCTGCCGGCCAACTCGGAGTGCCCCACTAGCCGGCGGCCGCCAAACACTGCTTCAGAGGTGGAGAAAGCGAAAACATCAAACGCAATCATGGCCATTCCGATCACCACGAACCAAGACGCACGCTCGGGACGGAGCAAATCTCGCCGGAAAAAGTAAAGAAGAGAGTCGAAGATTCCCCAGGCCAGGAAGACGGCCACGGGAAATGCAGCCCGCATGTGCCTGCGCCAGAAGGAGACTCGAGAATGCAGAATGAGCCAGTAAATGGGTACCGGCAGTTCGAAGGCAAGCACGACGATTGCGATGACACGAAGAAGCTTCATCGGATGCTCTAGCCTCGGGCGTCATGGGTGCTGAAGAATCGGCCAGGGGCGGCTAAAGTTAAGACCGGCAAGGCTTAACAGGGCATTCCACCTGCACCAGTAGGTGTGACTCATGGTCGAGCATTGACGGCAATTGCTATTTCGGCGACGATTCGAAGACTATCACATCCATAAGGATGGAGGCGGAGAGATGGAGAAAACGTCGTGGGAAAAGCTTGAAACGGAGAAGCTCAATACTTTGATGTCGCGTCAAATGTTGAGCGGCGAAAACGCAACGATCGCACGGCTCCTTTTGACCCGCGGCGCAGTCGTGCCGCGACATTGGCACGTAAGCGAGCAATTCTCGCTGATCTTGTCAGGAGCGCTGAAGTTCGTATTTGACGATCGCGAAGTCGTCGTTCACGGCGGCGAAGTACTCTACATTCCCGCGAATGTTCCGCATTCGGCGGTAGCTCTCGAGGATACGGTCGATATCGATTTTTTTGCCCCTCGGCGCGAGGATTGGATTCGTAAGGAAGACGCCTATTTGCGCGAGCAGCGTGTTTGAGCGAATCGGCAACTAACTTAAGGGCGATCTCAGTGGCTACGATCAGCGTCAATCGAGCGGTAAAATCCCGCGAGGCAGACGCGCAGGAGAAGGATAGATGGCCGCAAAGACGAATACTCCGGCATTAAGAGCCGGGCAAGCGAAGAAGCGCGGGCGCCTTGCAATCACTTTACTCTGTCGTGTTGGCCTTCGGCGCTGCCGGCGGACCGAAGGCTCGGGCGGATCAGCCGTTTGCGCCCAGCCGCGATTACGACTTGCAGAATGCGCGGATTGAGTTGCGGTTTGATTTGGATCAGCGCCGGGTACTAGGTCAGGTGACACATACACTGACTACGCTCAAAGACGGTTTGCGCGAACTGGATTTCGATTCGGTGGGGCTGACGATTCAAAGCGCGAGCCTGGATGGCAAAGAGGCGCGCTTTTCGACCGATGACGCGAAGTTGCGCGTGGAACTGGAGGGCGCCGGTAAGGCTGGCGACAAACACGAGGTCACGATTCGCTACGAAGGCCGCCCGAAGAAAGGACTCTATTTCATTCTGCCGAATAAGAGTTATTCCGCGCAGCCAAAGGAAGTTTGGACCCAGGGAGAAGCCGAGGACACCCGTTATTACATCCCGATCTACGATTACCCGAACAACCGCACCAAGACGGAGATGATTGTTACGGTTCCGCGCGACTGGGTGACCGTTTCGAATGGCAAACTCGAAAGCGTTGTCGACGCGGGGCAGGGAATGAAGACTTGGACGTGGCGGCAATCTCAACCCATCTCTACGTATCTAATTTCGCTGGTGGCCGGCGAGTTCGACGAAAGCAAGAAAACCTGGCGGAATACTCCCATCGATTATCGCGTCCCTCATGGTGAAGCGAACCGCATTGAACCGACCTTTGCGCGTACCCCCGAGATGCTGAGCTTCTTTTCAGACCGGCTGGGCGTGCCCTATCCCTGGGACAAATACGACCAGACGGCGGTAGACCAGTTCACCCTGGGTGGCATGGAGAATGTGAGCGCGACGACGCTCACCGCGCGGAGCTTGATGCATCCCGCGCTGGTGCGCGAGAGCCTGGAAGGCCAGGACGGTTTGGTCTCGCACGAGATGAGCCATCAGTGGTTCGGTGATCTCGTGACCACGAAGGACTGGGGCAATTTGTGGCTAAACGAAGGGTTCGCCACGTTCATGGCCACGCTTTGGGAGGAGCATCAGTACGGCGCGGACAATGCTTCGTATGCGCGCTGGCGCGCACAGGCGACCTGGTTCCGGCAACGGCGCCTGTTTGATGTGCCCATCGTGACTCACGAGTTTCGAGACTCGCTCGAATATGCCGGGAATATTTATGGGAAAGCCGGTCTGGTGCTGGAAATGCTGAGGCAAAACCTCGGCGACGAAGCCTTCTTTCATGCTCTGCAGCACTACCTGCAAGCGAATCGGCTGCAGAACGTGGTCACCGCAGACCTGATCAAAGCGATCGAGGAATCGGCGCACGTCAGCGTAGACCGCTTTTTCGATCAATGGATCTATGGCGCGGGAGCGCCCCGGTTCGTTGTGAACACCACATATGACGGGGGCACCGGCCAAGTGCGCATGGAAGTAAAGCAGACGCAAGACGTGCGTGGCCACGTGGGCCTTTTCGAAGTGCCGGTGGAGGTGGCGGTCACAACGGCCGCGGGAACAAAGAGCGTTCCCATTACGTTGACGAAGGCGGACGAAACGTTTTCTTTTCCCGCGGAGTCGCAACCGCTGATGGTTTTGTTCGACAAGGGCGACAAAATCCTGAAATCCGTGGAATTCCAGAAATCGACAGCGGAGTGGATCTATCAACTTCAGCATGCCCAGGACGTGCCGGACCGCGCGGATGCGGCGCAGGCGTTAGGTGACGTCAAGGGGAGCGACTCTGCAATCTCGGCGTTGAGTGCGGCGGCGACAGGGGATCGTTTTTGGGGAGTACGTGTACAGGCGTTCACCGCGCTGGGCAAGATCGGAGGGGCGCAGGCGGAGAAGGGGGTTCTGCCCGGCTTGGCGGATCCTGAGCCCTGGGTACGCGAGATCGCCGTGGACCAGCTCGCCAAGTTTTCCGATGATTCGGCGCTGGCCGCGAGGCTAACGGAGATCGCCGGCAAAGACGTCGCTTACCGGGTTCGCGCCGCCGCATTGCTCGGGCTGGGGCAGCGCAAGGCAGCGGGCGCCATGGCCACGCTCGAAAGCGCAGCGGCCACCGATTCGCCCGATGACATGATTCGTCGTGCGGCGCTGCGTGCCATGGGTATGCTCGGCGACGATCGGGCCGTGCCGCGACTCCTGGATTGGCTCGAGCAGGGCAAACCCTTGCGGCTGCGCACCGCCGCGATCAGCAGCCTGGGGCAAATCGCGAAGAAGGATGGCTCCGTGGAATCGCGCCTGATCGAGCAACTGAATGATCCGGATTTCGACATTCGCTTGGCGGCAGTTTTGGCGTTGGGTGAACGTGGGGATCCGGCAGCCATCGATCCGCTCGAGACACTACGGAAGAGTGGCGATATCCCTTCTGGAGGCGGTCCTGTGATCGAACAGCAGATCGCGCGACTGAAGAATCCCGGCGGTGAACAAAACCGTGAGCGGCAGTTTGGCGCGGCGTCACCCGCGGCCGCCGGCAATTCGCCCGGGGGCCAGCAGGCCCCTGCGAACCCGCAGATCGTGGAGCGGCTGGACAAGATCGACCAAAATCTCGCGGAAATGAACGAAAGGCTGAAGAAGATCGAGCAGCAGCAGACCAGAGCGACTCCATAGCTCATCCCGCAAAAGCTTATTCTGCCAGCAGAATGCGGAGGTCGCGGAGATTGTTGCCGGTGGGGCCGGTCTCGATAGCGTCTCCGAGTTGGCGAAAAAAGTTGTAGGAATCGCTTCGAGCGGCGAAGTCATGCAGATCAAGTCCTGCCGCGCGTGATCTTTCGAGCGTTTCGCCGTCGGCCACGGCCCCCGCCGCCGGGCTCGAGCCATCTTTCCCATCCGTTCCTGCGCTCAAGACGGCCACTGTTTTTCCAGCGATCTTTTCCACGCAATCAAGCACGAATGCGGAATTGCGGCCGCCGATACCATTGCCCCGGACGGGCGAACTCACTTCGCCGTCCGCAATAATCGCCACGCGACGCCCGCGATTGGCCCGTGCGGCGGAGGCGAGCTGCTCCAGCAAACGATCCGTGGCCTGGCCGATGGGCAAATCGTCGGTGGAATTGTCGCACTGCGTGAAGAAGCCGCGGGCTTCGCCGGCCTGATGGCCATGGTGAAAGAGATCGTGCATGTCGAGCAGCAGTGAAAATCGAGACGTCGCGAAAGAAGGATCGCCGGCCTTCGGCGTCTCAGGAATCGATTCAGGATGGGCAAATTTGGCCTGAATCGATGCGGGAAGTTTCGAGTACAGATCGTACTGTTCGATAACGCGGCAGGCATCGGCAACCGTCGTCGGATCGGGCAGCGTCGGCCCGGACCCGAGGGCCGACTCGCATCCCGCGGGCACATCCGTTATTCCGAAAGTTAGCTTGGTGGACGCGGCCGCGAGTACAGCCAGGCGCCCGCCTTTCACCGCAGATAGGTGCTTGCGCACCGCATTGATCTCGTTAATTGGAGCACCGCAACTGACCAACAGACGATTCAGCTGCCGCAGATCCTCCAGGGTGATCTTCGGATCGAGCGGCATTTCCACGAGTGGCGATCCGCCCCCCGAAAGCAGGAAAAATATGAGCGTTCGCCTGTCGCATCGGGAGAGCAGATCGATGATGGCTCGCGCGGCGCTGACGCTGCCGTTATCCGGGACTGGATGACTCGCCCCGATGGCACGAAATCCTGGGACTTGGGCGAGGCTTTCATGGGGTGCAACCAGAATGCCTTCGAAGGCAAAGTCAGGTGTGAGTAGGTCCACGAATCCGCGAGCCATGGCCACCGATGCCTTGCCGATGGCAATAGCAACGATGTGATCGTAGGCAGCCAGGTCGGTCACTGTGCCATCGAAGGCGATGCACGAACCGCTTCGCGTCAATTTCCGGCGCATGGTGATGGGAATATCAATGGCGGCGAGCGTTTCGTGAAAGATTTCCCGCGCGAGTTGTTTTAGGTCAGACATGCAGTCGCTTCACACTGTAAATCAGGATGTGAGGGATACGAAACAATTAGCTGGAGCGCAGGAAGAAGATGTGCCGCTTCAGGCGACAGGTGAGTTCCTGGTTGTCGTGAAGTTGCTTAATTAAGCTACTTAATTAGCTTACTCAATGAAGTTGCTTGATGAAGTTGCTGGCGGCGAACGTTCATCCTGCGGGAAGACTCTCGCTGCCGAAACAACAGCGATCGGCGAATCGTCATTCGCTGCGGTCGGCCACGATGCTGCTGCCATGCAGGTGGATCTGAATCGCAAGCGGCGGCCGAAGTCCCCCACCTCTTTCGATCTCGCCGCGGACCCAGGAGCCATCGGGCAACGTGGCCATTTTGAGAGGGTCGTAAAGCGTGCCTTCGCACGTGCTGACCACCATAGGGTGGCTGGAGGTGTAGGTGTAGCGCTGAGATAGTTCGGCCAAATCGTTGACGAATTTCAACTCGCAATTGGAAAAAGGAGCCTTTGTCGAAAATGCCCAATAAGATTCGGCGCGTGTTCCGGGCGAGGGCAGGCGGATAATCATCGCCGAGATGCTGGCGTGGGTCCTGGGATCGGTAAAGTTAAAGTTCTTTGAGGACCAGGGTTGAGCAAGTTCGTCAACGGTAGCCACAGCGTCAGGGTCTACGCCGGTTTGGGTTTTGCTCGGAGCAGGATCGGAAATTGCCGGTTCGGCAGCCCCGGGCTCGCCGGAGGCCGATGCTGTAGGCGCTCCGCTATGGCGGCGTACCAGCCATAATGTGGTCCCACCGGCGCAAAGAAGAGCGGCCAGGGCCACGGCAGCGAGCGGCTTGAAGCCGGATTGGGCGGCTGCGCGCGCATCGGGTACTCCCGGGATGTGCGGCATCGACGGTGCGATTTTCGGTTGCGGTAGTTGAGGTGGCATGTCGCAGGCTCCGCTATTTCAGTTGGGTTTCTCGGGCTCTTGGCTTCGGCTTGCTGGCCTTCACGCTCGCCGGTTGCCTTAAAGATTCGTGAAGGTGAGCCAGGCACAGTAATAGCTCGAGCAGACGGGTGCGATCTTCAGACCCATCTGGCCCCTCGCCCGACAGAAGTCTCACGGCGAGGTCGCCTTGCTGGCCTAGCCAAGCGAGCGTTCGAGCGTCTGGCAACTCCCCGTGCTGGCTACGTGCTTGCACAGCCGATACTCTCGTAAAGACTTCATCCAAATAGTGCGCGAGGCATACGCCATTGCGAGCCAGAGCCGGGGGAATCGACGTCGAGCAAGCACCGATACGGCAGACACGAACCTGGGTGGTTACGACCACACGTCCCCCTAGACACAGCGACCCCTCTGGAGAAGCACGCTCGTCGCCAGTTCGGTTCAGTCCGATGTATCTAAAAATAAAGAGGGTTACGCAAGCGTCGTGGTTCGAAATGGGAAGCGTGGCAAGACCTGGGATAGAAATTATCCGATACGGGAAACGGGTGCGCGTGTGTTTCGCCTGCTCCTTGCCCGCCCGGGAGGCCCTCTGGCAAGCGATCAGGCCGCCTGGCCGTGGCACTTCTTGTATTTCTTGCCACTCCCGCACGGGCACGGATCGTTTCGGCCGACTTTGGCGCCGGCTCGCACGGGCTTTGGGGCTTCCGCCTGGGCCGGTCCGGCTTGATATTGCAGTTGCTTCTGCTGAAGGCGCTGGCGTCGCTCGATTTCGCGAGCTTCATCCTCAGGGCGCGCCGGCTGGATCAGGAAGAGATAGCGGGTAGTTTCGATGTCGATGCGGCCCATCATCTCCTCGAAAAGTGTGAAGGCCTCTTTTTTGAATTCGACGAGGGGATCCTTTTGGCCGTAACCGCGCAGCCCGATACCTTCCTTCAGGTGATCGAGGCTGAGGAGATGGTCCTTCCACTGTGTATCAACGATGTCCAGAATGATGCGGCGTTCGAGCCAGCGCATCATCGGGGGGCCGAAGAGCGCCTCTTTTTCTTCGTACTTCTGCTTGACCTTCTCTACCAGCGCATTGCCCAGCTCGTCGTGAGACATGGCGGCCGGATCGAGGCCTGCGGTTTTGAGGTCAATTCCAAATTGACCCAGCACTTCGCCGGAAAATTGCGTCAGGTTCCACTTCTGGGGATGTTCCTCTTTCGGACAAAACGTCTGGACCAATCCGAGGGCCAGATCTTCGGCAATTCCCAACGCGTACTCTTTTTGATCTTTCCCTTCCAGCGCGGATCGGCGGATCGCGTAAATCGTCTCGCGCTGCTTGTTCATGACATCGTCGTACTCGAGCAGGTGCTTGCGGGCCTCGAAGTTCTGAGCCTCCACGGCCTTTTGAGCGTTTTCGATTCGACGGGAAATAAGTTTGGATTCGATCGGTACGCCCTCGGTCATGCCCAGGCGGTACATCAGGGCCTTTACGCGTTCCCCGCCGAAGACGCGGAGCAGGTCGTCTTCCAGTGAGAGAAAAAATCGCGAGGAGCCGGGATCGCCTTGGCGGCCGGCGCGGCCGCGAAGCTGATTATCGATGCGGCGAGCTTCATGGCGCTCGGTGCCGAGGATGTGCAGGCCGCCCAGGGCGATGACCTCTTCACGCTCGGAGGCGCATTGTTGAACGAACTGGTTATAGATGGGCTGCCACTGCTCCTGGGGAACTTGAAAGATTTTGCCCTCAATTTGGAAGAGAACCATGTTTTGCGCGGGGGCATGGGCGCCGTCGCCGTCACCTCCGATCACGGCTGAAGCCGCGGCGTAGGGCATCGCCAGCCGGTTCTTCAGGCAATAGTCGCGCGTCATGGCTTCGGGATTGCCGCCCAGCAGAATGTCCGTTCCGCGTCCGGCCATGTTGGTGGAGACGGTAACCGCGCCCTTGCGGCCCGCCTGGGCGATGATGTGGGCCTCACGTTCGTGCTGCTTGGCGTTGAGCACCTGGTGGGGAATACCGGATTTCTTGAGGAGCTCGGCAAGGTGCTCCGATTTTTCGATGGAGATCGTCCCGACCAGCACGGGCTGTCCATTTTCGTGGAGCTGCCGGATTCCGTTCGCGTGCGTACCGTCTTCCAGGATCATGCCGTTTACCACGGCCTCGTATTTTTCGTCGACGGTACGGTAGACCACGTCGGAAAATTCGTGCCGTCGAAGCGGGCGATTGGTGGGTATGGCTACGACGTCGAGGTTGTAAATTTTATTGAACTCGGCGGCTTCGGTCTCGGCCGTACCGGTCATCCCGGAGAGTTTCTTGTACATCCGGAAATAATTTTGAAACGTGACCGTGGCCAGGGTCTGATTTTCGCGCTCGATTTTCACCGCCTCTTTGGCTTCGACGGCCTGGTGGAGGCCATCGGACCAGCGCCGGCCCGGCATTTCGCGCCCCGTGAACTCATCGACGATGATGACTTCACCATTTTTGACCACGTAATCCACGTCCCGCTTGTAGAGAGTATGGGCGCGCAAACCCTGGTAGACGTGGTGAATCGTCTCCATGTGTCCCGGATCGTAGAGATTGCCCAGGCCCAGCAGCCGCTCTACTTTTGAGACGCCGTCTTCGGTAAGCGTCGCCGTTCGGTGCTTTTCGTCTATGGTGTAGTCGATTTCCTGGATGAGCTTGGGAATAATTTTGTCGATGCGATAGTACTTGTCCGTCGATTCTTCCGCGGGACCGGAAATGATCAGCGGAGTCCGCGCTTCGTCAATCAGGATGGAGTCGACTTCGTCGACGATGGCGAAGTGATGGCCGCGCTGCACGCAATCGGCCAGATCGTATTTCATGTTGTCGCGGAGATAATCGAAGCCGAACTCATTGTTGGTGCCGTAGGTGATGTCCGCGGCGTAAGCCGCGCGACGCTGCACGTCATCGAGATCGTGAACGATCACGCCTACGGTAAGGCCGAGAGCCTTGTAGATCGGTCCCATCCACTCGGCATCGCGCCGCGCCAGATAGTCGTTTACCGTGATGATGTGGACGCCGCGTCCGGTGAGTGAATTCAGGTAGGCGGGGAGCGTGGCGACCAGCGTTTTGCCCTCGCCCGTCTTCATCTCCGCGATCTTGCCCTCATGCAGCACCATTCCGCCGATCAACTGCACGTCGAAATGGCGCATGGAGACGGTGCGGCGCCCGGCCTCGCGTGCCAGCGCAAACGCCGGAGCAATAACCGGCTCGAGAGCATCGGCACATCGCTGTTTATAGTCCGACTCAGCCGGATCGGCCCCGGCGAGCCGCTCGGTGACTTGGGCCTTGAGCTGGAGGGATTTTTCGGCGATTTGAGCGTCGGTTAGCTGCTCGTATTCGCTCGCCAGTTCGTTTGTGGCGGCGACCCGGGGGGCGATTTTTTTGATATCGCGTTCGTGTTTGGTGCCGATAAACCGGGAAACGACCCGGTCCACCATGTCTTCGATTCGCATGCTGTCTCTGGTTGGATGCTCCGATCGAACGCCGTGCTTTAGCAGCCGCACGCTTCGCGCACGCGCCAGGCACCTCTCTCGGAGACCGCGAGGTCCTCTGTCCCCCGGCGCTTCCGCAACAGCACCGATTTCACTACGCGGAGGAGGATTGATTATAGCTGCTGGCTTTATGGCGTGCAAAGCGGCGTGCTGCGGCAAATTTCCAGCGAGGGTGCGGCCGCCCCTTCGCTTGCTCCGCGCCTTCGTCTCGCTTGCTCTGATATGACTGACCGCCTATGATGGACTTCGATGCCCCCAACACCTCCAAGACCGCCCGGACAGCCCGAAAAGCCCCCCATTCCCGGCGTTAAGACGGTAGTTGCCGTCGCCAGCGGCAAGGGTGGCGTGGGTAAAACCACCGTTGCCGTGAACCTGGCGATCGCCTTGGCCCGCATGGGGGCGGCGGTCGGTTTGATGGATGCCGATGTCTATGGGCCCAACGTGCCGCTGATGCTGGGGACCGAAGAGCAGCCGCGCGCTATCAGCGAGCGCCAGATACTCCCGGTAGAGGTTTACGGCTTGAAAGTAATCTCCATGGGCCTGCTGAACCCGGGCGACAGGCCGATGATCTGGCGCGGACCCATGTTGCATAGCGTGGTGCAGCAGTTTTTGCGTAGCGTGCAATGGGGCGATCTGGATCACTTGATTGTGGACCTGCCTCCGGGTACGGGTGACGTCCAGCTTAGCCTCATCCAGAACGTGCCCCTCACCGGCGCCGTGGTGGTGACGACGCCTTCCGCAGTCGCGTTGGCGGATGTGCGCAAGGCCATCGAGATGTTCCGCCAGGTCAATGTGGAAGTGCTCGGCATCGTCGAAAACATGAGCTACCTGACTTGCCCGCATTGCCAGAAGCGCGTGGACGTCTTTGGATTTGGAGAGGGACAGCGTATTGCCGAAGCGTATGGTGTGCCGCTTCTCGGCGAAATCGAGATCGACCCGCGAATTCGCATCGGCGGCGATACGGGCAAGCCGGTGGCCTCGCTTGGCGAGGACGCGCCCACTGCGCGCAGCTTGTACGCCATGGCGCATGCGGTCGCCGCTCGGGTCGGTGAAGTCAGCGCTGCCGGCACGGGCCCTCGCGTGGAGATCCTTTAGCTCTCTGAAAGATCACCTTCGACCCTCTGGAAGGTCGCCTTCGAGTCGATCTGAAGAGATTCCGGCTACGTGAGGTTGTTGGGCTGCGCGTTTCTTGTCAGTCAAATCAGCGTGTGCTAGGTTGACGTGTTTATCCGCGCGTGCTTGGGCGCGAATAAGTACGGAACGCTCGCGAGAGAAACGCTCCGGGTGAGTCCCGGATGAAGGCCCGGATAAAACGCCGGATGAAAAGATGATCCGTAGCTATCGAGGACGCTGGCCGCAGATCGCCGCATCAGCCTACATCGATCCGGCCGCGGTGATTATCGGCGACGTCACCATCGGCGAGCACGCCAGCGTCTGGCCCGGCGTCATAATTCGCGGCGACGTGCATTGGATTCGCATCGGCCCGCGCAGCAATATTCAGGATGGTTCGGTACTGCACGTGATGAAGGACCAATATCCGTTGATTATCGAAGAGGGCGTCACCGTCGGCCACGGCGTCATTTTGCACGGCTGCACCATCGAATCGCGGGTGCTCGTGGGCATGGGCTCGATTCTGCTCAACAACGTTCGCGTGGGCACGGGATCGATTATTGCTGCGGGCACGCTCGTCCCGGAGGGAACCACGGTCCCGCCGAGCAGCCTGTTCATGGGGCATCCGGGGAAATTGCGTCGCACGCTCACCCCGCAGGACCTCGAAAGCATCGATGCTTACGCCGCGCGCTACATCGAATACGCGCAAACCTATCGCGACGAGGCATCCGCCTCGCAAAAGACTGGCGCTAGCCAAGCTCCTCAAGACCGGGCCCCGAAGTCGTGAAATTCCAGGCCATCAAGGGCGTTCGCGACATCCTGCCGCCGGAGTCCGCGTTGTGGAATCGCGTGGAACAGGCCGCACGCGAGGTTTTTGCGACCTACGGCTATGGCGAAATCCGCCTGCCGATCTTTGAGCCTACGGAGCTTTTCGCGCGCTCGGTCGGCCTCGATACCGATATCGTCTCGAAGGAGATGTATTCGTTCGAGGATCGCGATGATTCTTCGGTCTCACTGCGGCCGGAGGCGACGGCATCGGTGGTTCGCGCCTACATCGAGCACGGGATGCACACGCGGCCTGGGAACGTGAAGTTGTATTACGTTGGGCCGATGTTTCGCCGCGAAAGGCCGCAGAAGGGGCGTTATCGGCAGTTCTATCAAATCGGTGCTGAACTGCTGGGCCCTTCCGATCATGCGGCGCTCGATGCGGAAGTGATTGCGATGCTGCTGGCATTCTTTAGTCGCGTAAATTTAAAAGGCGCCAAGCTCTATATCAATTCCATCGGCGATAAAAATTGCCGACCCGCATACATCGAACGATTACGCGGAGATTTGCAAAAGGTGCACGACAAGCTCGGCGCAGATAGCCAGCGCCGCATTGAGACCAATCCGCTGCGCGTGCTGGATTCAAAGCTGCCCGAAGAGCAGCCGGTCATCGATACGCTGCCGCGCATTGCGGATCATCTTTGCGACGCCTGCCGCGAGCATTATGCCGAGCTCAAGCGCCAACTCGCGTTGCGAGAGATCGCCTACGAAGAAAACTGGCGCCTCGTGCGGGGTCTCGACTACTACATGCGCACGACATTCGAGATTACGGCGCCGGGACTGGGTTCGCAGAACGCCGTATGCGGCGGTGGCCGCTACGACGGATTGGTGGAACTGTTGGGCGGCGCGGCCACGACGAAAGGGATTGGCTTCGCGATCGGCACCGATCGCCTGATGCTGTCCTTGCAGGAGGCGGCTGCGGCCGAACAGCCTGGCCAAAACGGAGGCGGGCTCGAGGTCTTTCTGGCCTGGTTTGGTTCGGCAACCTATCCTGCTGCTGTCGCGCTATCGCGGAAGCTGCGCGATCTCAATCTCTCCGTGGAGTTGCCGGCGCAGGAGATGAAATTCGGGAAGTCATTGAACCTGGCCGACCGGTTGGGCGCTCGATTTGCGGTAATTGTGGGTGAAGATGAGATCGCCGCCGGTCAATTCACAGTGAAACGCCTGGCCGATGGCGATCAAAGAAGACTTGCGGAGGCGGACTTGCTCGAGTACCTCACGACATCGAGGACAGCATGATGGCGACGCTCGATCTGCTCGGCGATTGGAAACGCACAAAGTATGCCGGGGATTTGCGCGCGGCGGACGCCGATAAAGACCTGGTGCTGATGGGATGGGTGCACCGGCGCCGCGACCTGGGCAACATTATTTTTATCGATCTGCGCGACCGCGGCGGCATCGCGCAGCTTGTATTCAACAAAGAGCTCGGCGCAGCGGCGCATGCTCGCGCCGAAGAGCTGCGTACGGAATATGTGATCGCGGTGCGCGGCCGTGTCGCGCGGCGGCAGAAACCCAATCCCGACCTGGCCAGCGGAGAGGTCGAGGTATTTGCCTCGGAAATTCGCATCCTGAATACCGCGAAAACGCCCCCATTTGTCGTGGAAGACGAAGTCAGCGCCAGCGAAGAGACCCGGCTCCATTACCGTTATCTCGATCTTCGCCGGGCGCGCCCGCAACGCAATATCGCGCTGCGGCACCGTATCTTTCTGGAGATTCGCAAAACGCTGGACGCCCTCGGTTTCTACGAGATCGAGACGCCCATGCTCACGCGCTCGACGCCCGAGGGAGCCCGCGACTACCTCGTTCCCAGCCGCGTGCATCACGGTCAGTTCTATGCGCTTCCGCAATCGCCTCAAATGTTCAAGCAGCTGCTGATGATCGGGGGGCTCGACCGTTATTTTCAGCTCGTGCGCTGTTTTCGCGATGAAGACCTGCGCGCCGACCGGCAGCCGGAATTTACCCAACTCGATCTGGAGATGTCGTTCCCTACGCAAGACGCCGTCTTCAGCGTGATCGAACAGGTGATGGTGCGGGCCTGCGCTGTTGCCGGGATCGAGGTGAAAGCTCCGTTTCCGCACATGGAGTACCGCGAAGCCATTCGGCGCTACGGCATCGATAAGCCAGACCTGCGCTTTGGAATGGAGCTGCGCGAGGTGACGGTGCATTTTGCACCCGCGCGCGAGAAGCTTCACCTGGAGGGCAGCGTTCAGGCTTTGGTTGCGCCGGGCGCCGCCTCCTATTCGCGCAAGCAGCTGGACGAACTCAGCGAACAGGCCAAGGCGCTGGGGGCGCGGGGGCTTTACACGGTCAAAGTGACGACCGAGGGGGCCGCCTCGCCGCTGGACAAACTCCTCGGCGCGCCGGGCCTGCAAAATATCGTCGCGGCGACGGGTGCGAAGGCGGGTGACCTGATCGTGGCCGTTTCTGCCGCTGAACAGATTCCAGGAACGGACGCCGCCGCATTAATCGCGGGGCAGCTGCGCCTGGCGCTAGCCGAACGCCTGAATCTGGTGCCGAAAAATCGCTGGGAATTTCTGTGGCTCACGGGCTTTCCTCTATTCGAATGGGGCATCAGCGAAAAGCGCTGGGCTCCGGCGCAGCATCCTTTCACGGGCATCCGGGAAGAAGATATCGACAAGCTGGAATCCGCTCCCCAGGACGTGCGCTCGAAAGGGTACGATCTGGTGCTGAATGGATCGGAGCTTGGCTCGGGCAGCATTCGAATTCACAGCCAGGAGCTGCAGTCCCGCGTGTTCGCGCTTTTGGGGCTCAGCGAAGAGCAGCGCCGGCAGCGCTTCGGCTTTTTCCTGGACGCGCTGACGTACGGCACACCTCCGCACGGCGGAATTGCCCTGGGACTCGACCGCGTCGTCTCTCTGCTGGCGGGCGAGAAATCGATTCGCGAAGTGATCGCGTTTCCCAAGACGACGGCGGCGCAAGATCTGATGGCCGATGCGCCTTCGGCGGTCGACCCCGATCAGCTCGATCTGTTGGGCATTGCGCTTCGGCCCGAACGCTAGCGCGCACATGTTGAGCTCGATTTTCGCTATCTAAGTCGATTCGAACGATGTCACGCATACGCATATTGCCGGAGGCTGTCGCCAACCGCATCGCGGCCGGCGAAGTGGTCGAGCGCCCCGCATCGGTGGTAAAGGAGCTGCTCGAAAACGCTCTGGATGCTGGGGCGCGCTCCATACGCATCGAAGTCGAAGCCGGCGGAAAGCGCATGATCCGCGTGGTCGACGATGGCTGCGGTATGGGCCACGACGACGCGCTGCTGGCCTTCGAGCGGCACGCCACTTCCAAGCTGCGCACATCCGATGATCTGCTCTCCATCGCCACGCTTGGCTTTCGAGGCGAGGCCTTACCCTCGATCGCTTCGGTTTCGCGACTGCTTCTGGAGACCTGCACGGGCGGCGAGGAGCAGGGAACGCGCGTCGAATTTGCCGGCGGCAAGCTCATCGGAGTGAAGCCCGCGGGTCTGCCCATGGGTACATCCGTGAGCGTCGCCGATCTTTTTTATTGTGTCCCCGCGCGCAGGAAGTTTCTTAAATCGGACACCACGGAACTTGGGCATGTGGCCTCGCTGGTTACGCATTATGCGCTGGCTAATCCCGACAAGCATTTCGCGCTGAAGACACCCACGCAGGAAATCATGAATGTTCCGCCGGTGGACACGCTGGCGGATCGCGTATATCAGGTTTTTGGGCGGCAGACACTCGAGGAGATGATTGAGATCGCCCCGGTTTCAACTCCCATTCGCGCGGCGATCACGGAACCCCAACTCGACGACGCGGACCAGGCCGCCGAAATGATGGTACGAGGATTTATTTCGCGGCCGGAGGTGCAACGGTCGAACCGCAACGGCATCTACGTGTTCGTCAATCGCAGGCTGGTTCGCGATCGCCTGGTGCTGCACGCTATCCACGAGGCTTATCGGAATATTCTCCCTGCGGACGTTTTTCCCATGGCGCTGCTTTTTATTGATTTGCCCGCCCAGGAAGTGGACGTGAACGTTCATCCCGCAAAAATTGAAGTACGTTTCCGCCATTCCCAATGGGTGCATGACTTCGTCCGGGACACCATCCGTCAGGCTTTGGTGCGCGTCCGGCCGGTTGCGAGTTTTTCCGCCGCTCGCCCGGCATCATCGACCGGCCAATCGGGCGCAGCTACCGCCGCCGCTGCGGCTCCCATGTCGCCGCCGAGGGCAGCGCTGCCTTTATCCGACGCCTACGCCGGCGCGGCAACGGATGGCTTTGCGTTGACGGAAGCTCCCCTTGAGCCCGAAGCACAGCGTTTTGCTTTTGAAGCCGCGACTGCTGCGAGCATCATGGGCGAAGCCGGCCAGGCCGAGGGTTGCGTCGGCAATGCCCCATCGCAACCGGTGCGGCAGATGGAAGCTGGGGCGACCGCGTCTCGCCTTACCGAGCTGAAGCCGTTGGGGCAGGTGAATGCGAGCTTCATCGTCGCGGTCAATTCCGAGGGGCTGTGGATCATCGATCAGCACGTGGCGCATGAACGCGTGCTTTTCGAGCAGCACCTTCGCGCTCGGCGCGAGGGAGTGCTGACGGGTCAGCGGCTCCTTGTGCCGATCATCGTGGACTTGACGCCGCGGCAGCGTGTGATCCTCGAGCAGATTGCAGAGGAACTCTCCGCCAACGGATTCGAGGTGATGCCGATGGGGTCGCAGAGCGTCGCGATTCAGGCCACGCCGGCGGGTGTGCCGAGCGCAGACGCGGAGCGGCTTCTGGCGGAAATCCTGGACGGCATCGAGCACGAGCAGCAGGCGATCTCCATCGATTCGCTGCAGGCGCAGATTGCGGCATCCACGGCGTGCCACGCCGCGATCAAGGTCAACATGCCGCTCGATCAGACGAAGATGGAATGGCTGCTGGCCGAGCTGGCCAGGACCGAATCGCCGATGAGCTGTCCCGCACGGGCGCCCCGTAGTCCTGCGCTACTCGCTTCGAGAGATTGAGCGCGCATTCAAGCGCATCTGAGCCCGCATATGACGCCTCCCAAAGTGCTCGCATCTCCTATGAGTGAGCTGGTCATAGCGATAGACGGTCCGGTAGGGTCGGGCAAGAGCACGGTAGCGCGGCGCGTGGCCGAGCTGCTGGGCTACGTTTACCTGGATAGCGGCGCGATGTATCGCGCGGTGGCCTGGAAGGCGCTACGCGACTGCGTGCCGCTCGATTCCGACGAGGAGCTGCAGGCCATGGCTGCGCGATTCCCGAATCGATCTGCTGCGCACCGACGGCAGCTTTCGTGTGATGGTGGACGGGACGGATGTGACCGACCAGATTCGTTCCGCCGCGGTGGCTCAGGCGGCCTCGCACGTGGCGGTCCTTGCCGGCGTACGGACGGTGCTGGTGAAGGAGCAGCGCCGCGCCGGCGGAGCCGGCGGCGTGGTGATGGAAGGCCGCGACATCGGCACGGTGGTCTTTCCCGACGCCGGGTTGAAGATATTTTCTGGAGGCGTCGGTCGAGGTGCGGGCGGAGCGGCGGCGCCAGGAACACGTGGAAAAAGGCGAATGCCTTGAGCTCTCTGAGGTGCTGGAAGAGGTTCGCGAGCGCGACCGGCGCGACCGCGAACGAGCGGTATCGCCGCTGGTGCGCGCACCGCGATGCCGTCCTGGTGGACAACACGGCGATGGACCGCGGAAGAGACGGCGCGATTGATCGTTTTGCTGGCTCGCGAACGAGAAGGACCGGCGAAGGCAGATGCCCGGGAAGGTCGTAGCTCGGGATTGGACATCGAGGCGAGAAATTCCGCGTTGGATTTGGTCTTCGACAGTCTGCCCAGCAGCAATTCCATAGCCTCCACCGGCGACAGCGGATTGAGCACCTTGCGCAGTACCCACACGCGGTTCAGCTCGTCAGGCGGCATCAGCAGCTCTTCTTTTCGCGTGCCGGAGCGATTGATGTCGATGGCCGGGAAGATGCGCTTGTCCACCAGGCGGCGGTCGAGGTTGATTTCCATGTTGCCGGTGCCCTTGAACTCTTCGAAGATCACGTCGTCCATGCGGCTGCCGGTATCGATCAAGGCCGTGGCCATGATGGTGAGCGATCCGCCCTCTTCGATATTGCGCGCGGCGGCGAAAAATCGCCGCGGGCGCTGCAGGGCGTTGGCGTCAATACCGCCGGAAAGCACCTTGCCGGAGGGCGGCGTGACGGCGTTGTAGGCGCGCGCCAGACGCGTGACCGAGTCGAGCAGGATGACCACGTCGCGCTTGTGTTCGACCAGCCGCTTGGCCTTTTCGAGCACCATTTCGGCGACTTGAATATGCCGCTGCGGCGGCTCGTCGAAGGTCGAGCTGATGACCTCGCCCTTCACGGTGCGCTGCATGTCGGTGACTTCTTCCGGGCGCTCGTCGATCAGCAGCACGATCAGCGCGACTTCCGGATGGTTGGTGGTGATGGAATTGGCGATCGATTCTGCAGCATCATGGTCTTGCCGGTGCGCGGCGGCGCGACGATCAGCCCGCGCTGGCCCTTGCCGATCGGGGCAGAGCAGGTCGAGCACCCGCCCGGTGAGGACTTCCTTGGTCGTCTCCATCTTCAGCCGGCCCTGCGGATAGAGCGGCGTCAGGTTGTCGAAGAAGATCTTGTTGCGCGCGACCTCGGGATCTTCGAAATTGACGGCTTCCACTTTGATCAGCGCGAAGTAGCGCTCGCCGTCCTTGGGCGGGCGCACCTGGCCGGAGACGGTGTCGCCGGTGCGCAGATCGAACTTGCGAATCTGCGACGGCGAGACGTAGATGTCGTCGGGGCCCGGCAGATAGTTGTACTCCGGAGCGCGCAGGAATCCGAAGCCGTCGGGCAGGCATTCCAGAACGCCTTCGCTGAAGATGAGCCCGTTCTTTTCCGTTTGCGCGCGCAGGATCTGGAAGATCAGCTCCTGCTTGCGCATGCCGCTGGCGCCGGGAATCGCCAGATCCTTGGCGATCTTGGCCAGATCGGTGATGTTCTTGTCTTTCAGTTCTGCAAGGCTAATACTCATCGTTATCATTCCTTACCTTAACTGGAACCGCAGTTGTTCCGGCTCCGTATTTTGTGCTATTTGCAGCAGGCGGCCGCATGGAATTGCGCCGTCATAGGGCGTTAACCAACCGTCAGCTTGCCGAACAAATTCTTCTCTGGTTTCGAACAGGATCCAAACAGGCGCGGGTTACTCCCGGGCAGAACGCATTCTGGCTTGCCCCTCCGACCGGGAAAACGCCCGAGGGTCTCCATCAGTTGGTCAATTCCTGATCTTGCTCCGCTTCCGCTTCGAACTTGGTCGGCGACTTCCGGCAACTGCCGGAAGCGCTGACGGCTGAAGCGGCCGTTCCAGTGCCAACCCCAGTACCTCGTCCATGGTTTCGACAAACTGAATCACCAAAGTGGAATGAATGTCCGGCGGAATATCCGCTAGATCCTTTTCGTTATCCTTGGGCAGGAGCACGGTGCGAATTCCCACGCGATGCGCCGCCAGAACTTTTTCCTTGACGCCGCCGATGGGCAGGACCTTGCCGCGCAGCGTGATCTCGCCGGTCATGGCCACGTCGCAGCGAACCGGGATGTCGCGTGAGCGCGCTGACGATGGTCGTGCAAATCGTGATGCCGGCCGAAGGGCCGTCCTTCGGGATGGCGCCTTCCGGCACGTGCACGTGGATATCGACATGGCGGTAGAAATCGTGCGGCAACCCGAAGGCCGCCGGTGCGCGAACGCACGTAGCTCATGGCCGCCTGCGCCGACTCCTGCATAACGTCGCCGAGTTTGCCGGTCAGCGTGAGGCGTCCTTTGCCATGCATCAGTCCCGCCTCGGTGGTCAGCACCTGGCCGCCCACTTCGGTCCAGGCCAGGCCGGTGGCCAGGCCGATCTCATTCTTCTTCTCGGCCCAGAGTTCGCGGAACTTGAGCACGCCGAGAAATTCGTTGACGTTGGCGGGGGTCACTTCGACTTTGACTGTCCTTGCCGTCTTTCACCACGCGCCGCGCGACCTTGCGGCACACGTTGGCGATCTCGCGTTCCAGGTTGCGCACGCCCGCTTCCTGCGTGTAGTGGCGGATGATGTAGTTGAGCGCGTCGTCCCTGAATTGCAGATTCTCTTCGGTGAGGCCGTTGGCTTCGCGCTGCTTTTTCACCAGGAAGCGCTTGGCGATCTCGCGCTTTTCGATCTCGGTGTAGCCCGGCAGACGGATGATCTCCATGCGATCCTGCAGCGGCTGGGGAATCGTATGCAGCACGTTGGCGGTGCAGATGAACATCACCTGGGAGAGATCGTACTCGACGTCCAGATAATGGTCGGTGAAGGCGTGATTCAGTTCCGGGTCGAGCACTTCCATCAGCGCCGCCGAGGGGTCGCCGCGAAAATCCATGGACATCTTGTCCACTTCGTCGAGCACGAAGACCGGATTGATCGTCCCGGCCTTCTTCATCATCTGGATGATCTGGCCGGGCAGGGCGCCGATATACGTGCGGCGATGGCCGCGAATCTCCGCTTCGTCGCGCACGCCGCCCAGCGAGACGCGCACGAACTTGCGGCCGGTGGCGCGGCCGATGGACATCGCCAGCGAAGTCTTGCCGACGCCCGGAGGTCCGACCAGGCACAGGATCGAGCCGCGGGGATTCTTCACCAACTGGCGCACGGCCAGGTATTCGAGGATGCGTTCCTTGACCTTCTCGAGCCCGTAATGGTCTTCCTCGAGAATCTTCTCGGCGACGGCGATGTCGCGAATTTCCTTGGACTTCTTCTTCCACGGCACGGCCAGCAGCCAGTCCAGGTAGCTGCGGCTGACGGTGGACTCGGCCGACATCGGCGGCATCATCTCCAGCCGCTTCAGCTCCTGCATGGCCTTCTCGCTGGACATCCTTGGGCATGCCGGCGGTTTCGATCTTCTTCTTCAGCTCGTCGAGTTCGTTCTTCTCGCCGCGGCCGAGTTCCTTGTGGATGGCCTTGAGTTTTTCGTTGAGGTAGTACTCTTTCTGCGCGCGCTCCATCTGCCGCTTGACGCGAGAATTGATGTTGCGGTCGACGTTCAGCTTCTCGAGTTCGCTGTCCAGAATTTCGGCCACGCGGTTCAGGCGATCGAGCACGTCGAAGTTCTCGAGCAGTTCCTGCTTGTCTTCCACGGGAATCTGCAGATTGGCGGCGATGGTGTCGGAAAGCTTGGCCGGATCGTCGACGCGGGCCGCGGCGATCATGGTGTCGTAGTTCAGGTTTTGCGAGAGCTTGACGTACTGCTCGAAAAGTCCGTTGACGCGCCGAACAGCCTGATCGATCTGCGGCGAAGGCTCGGCCCGCACCGGCACCAGCCGCAGGGTGGCGCGATAGAAGCCTTCTTCGCTGGTGAGCTGCACGACTTTGGCGCGCTCCACGCCCTCCACCAGGACGCGAATATTGCCGTCCGGCAGCTTCACGCTCTGCACGATGTTGGCGAGCGTGCCGACGGTAAAAATCTCCTCCGGCTTGGGATCGTCGATCGAGGCGTCGTGCTGCGTGGCCAGAAAAATCTTCTTTTCGCCGGCCAGCGCCTCTTCCAGCGCGCGCACAGAGGCTTCGCGCCCGACGATAAACGGCTGCATCATCTGCGGGAAAATGACCATATCCCGCACCGGCATCATCGGCACGCGCTTCACTTCATTCTTTTCTCGGCTAAACATTGGTCCTAGGTAGGCTCACCACTTCATTATCCTGTATTATCCCGCTTTTTCGAGAAGGTTCCAGTTGATTTCGCGATTGCGCACCATCTCCGCGGTCACGGCGAAATCGCGCACCTTGCGCTGGGCCGGCAGGTTGTACATCAGATCGAGCATCAGATCTTCGAGGATCATGCGCAGTCCGCGCGCGCCCACCTTGCGCTGCAGCGCCAGATCGGCCACCGTCTCGAGCGCATCGTCGGTGAAGCGCAACCGGACGTTCTCAAACTCGAACAGCCGCTGGTACTGCCGGATCAGAGCGTTCTTTGGCTCGGTCAGGATGCGCATCAGCGCGGCCTTGTCCAGGTCGCCCAGAACGCCGACCACCGGCAGCCGGCCCACAAATTCCGGAATCAGGCCGTAACGAATCAGGTCCGTCGGCTGGGCCTGCTCGAGCACTTCGATGTTGCGCCGGTTCGTGGTGGTCGGCTGCGCGTCGGTATGGAAGCCCAGCGATTTCTGGCCCACGCGCCGCTCCACGATCTTTTCCAGGCCCACGAAGGCTCCGCCGCAGATGAACAGAATGTTGGTCGTATCCACCGGCGTGAATTCCTGGTGCGGATGCTTGCGGCCGCCCTGCGGAGGCACATTGGCGATCGTGCCTTCGAGAATCTTCAGCAGCGCTTGCTGCACGCCCTCGCCGGAAACGTCGCGCGTGATCGAAGGGTTCTCATCCTTCTTCGAGATCTTGTCGATCTCATCGATGTAGATGATGCCCTGCTGCGCCTTGGTGACGTCGCCGTCGGCATTTTGCAGCAGCTTCAAAATGATGTTTTCGACGTCCTCGCCCACGTAGCCGGCTTCGGTCAGCGTGGTGGCGTCCACGATGGCAAAGGGCACGTCCAGCATGCGCGAGAGCGTCTGCGCCAGCAGCGTCTTGCCGGTGCCCGTCGGGCCGATCAGCAGAATATTGGACTTCGTCAGCTCCACATCGCCCGGCTGGTGGTTCAGGAAGATGCGCTTGTAGTGGTTGTAGACGGCGACAGCCAGCTTCTTCTTGGTCCTGTCCTGCCCGATCACGTAGCTGTCGAGGAACGCCTTGATCTCCGGCGGGCGCGGCAGGCGGCGATTGACCGGTCCGGCCTGTTCGCGCTTTTCTTCTTCCAGAATTTGCTGGCAGACGCCGACGCACTCGTTGCAGATGTAGGCGCGCGGATAGTCCGAGGGCGAACTGATCAGCTTCTCGACTTGCTCTTGCGTCTTGTGGCAGAACGAACAGCGCAGCGGTTCGTCTGTGCTGAGTTTTCTCACAGCTGACCTCCGACGTCCCCTGGGAGGGACAAGCCCCGTCAACTATATTAGAACTTTTTCTCCATCCAGGGCACCCACCAAACCTTTTTCGCTACTAACTGTTAGGTACGCGTTAGCGATGCTTGTGGATAATCTCATCGATCAGGCCGTATTCCTTGGCCTGCTCCGGCGACATGATGAAGTCGCGCTCCACGTCCTTCTCGATTTTACCAATCGGCTGTTGGCAATGATCGGCCAGGAGCTGGTTGATCACCGAGCGCATGCGCAAAATTTCTTTGGCGTGGATATCGATATCCGTGGCCTGTCCGGAAAGGCCCGACATCCAGGGCTGGTGAATCAGAATGCGCGAATTGGGAAGCGAAAAGCGCTTTTTGGGAGCTCCCGCTGCCAGCAGCAGCGCGGCAATCGAAGCCGCCTGGCCCACGCAGGTCGTCACCACGTCGGGCCGAACGTATTGCATCGTGTCGTAAATGGCCATGCCGGCGGTAATCGACCCGCCCGGCGAATTGACGTACAGCTGGATATCGCGCTCCGGATCTTCCGCTTCGAGGAATAGCAATTGCGCGGTCACCAGGTTCGCGACGTGATCGTCGATCGGCGTGCCGATAAACAGGATGTGATCTTTCAGCAGCCGCGAATAAATGTCGTAGGCGCGTTCGCCTCGGGTGGTCTGCTCCACCACCATCGGTATGAGCGTTGTCGCGCGTGGAGCCGAATCGTCTGAATGTGTCATCGAGAGTAGGGAACTTGAAGGAAAAGACCGGTCAGGACCGCTCCGGCTCTCGAGTGCTTACTTCGGAATTTCTCTGGAGCCACTCGAGAGTCTTATCACTGCGGAGCTTCGATCTCATCCTATCCAGCGCTCCTTGCTTTGTCAAGTTAGCGCGGATCGCTGGTGCAGATTCGCCACTGCGTTCCGCCATTTTCGAGATCTCCTGATCGATATCTTCGTCGGTGGCTTCGATATTTTCCGCCGTTGCGATGCGATCCAGCAGCAGTTCGGCTTTCACGTCCTCGACGGCGCGATCGTGCTGGCGCCGCCGCATGGCCACCCAGTCCACGTTGACCGCGCGCGGGTCCACTCCCTGCGCCGCGAGCGAGCGCACCGCGCGCTCCAGCCGCACATCCATCTGATTTTCAACCAGCGCTTCGGGAACCGGGAAATCGTGCGCCGCGACGATCTTTGCCAGCACCGCGTCGCGCACCGCGGCCGCCTGCCGCTCGTTCGATGTCCGCCTCCATGCTTTGCGCGAATCTTGCCGCGCAACTCCTCGAGTGTCTTTGCGTCGCTGACATCCTTGGCTAATTCGTCATTCAGCTCCGGCAGCTTCTTTTGCTTTACGGCCACCACGTCGGCGCTATAGGCGTACTTCTTGCCGGCCAGTTTCTTGTCCGGATAGTCGGCGGGGTAGTCCACCTCGAAGCGGCGTTGCTCGCCCGGCTTCGCTCCGATCAAGTTTTCCGTGAAGGACTCCAGCGTCTCCTCCGAGCCCAGGTGGCATAGAACGTTGTCGGCCTTGAGCGGCTCGCCTTCGCCCAGCGGCGTGCCTACCAGCTTCAGTTGCGCGTAGTCGCCGCTTTCGAGCGCGCGCTCCTCCACGGGCACAAACGTGGCGGCGCGCTCCCGCATCCCCTCAATCTCTTTGTCGACATCGGCGTCGGTAACTTGAGCCTTCTCGACCTCCACTTTCAGTCCCTTGTAAGTGCCCAGCTCAAACTCCGGCAGCACCTCGAAGCTGGCGCGAAACTTGAGCGGGCGATCCTCCGCGTAATCCACGTGATCGACCTGGGGCTGCGTAATCGGCACCAGCTTCTGATCCTTGACGGCCTTGTCGATCTGCTCGGGAAGCAGCGATTGCAGCACCTCGCCTTTGATATCGTCGGCAAATCGGCGTCGAATCAGCGGGATAGGCGCCTTGCCCGGACGAAATCCGGGCACGCGCGCCACGCGCGCAAACTCCCGCGCTACGCGTTCGACGGCTTTCTGTACTTCGTCGGCGGGAATCTCTAAATCGAGTTCGCGCCGGCAATTCTCCTCGGCCATAAAGTCCTATTTGGGTTGTGCCTGTCGCTCCAACATCGAAAGCCGATTGGCATGACGGGCAGGCGTTTCTTTCAGTACTACCTTGCTGCTGCCTTCACCATTAGAAGTGAACGGGAAAGACGAGCGCGCGGAGATACAAGAGCGGAGTATAGGGGATGAAGGAAAGTGCGTCAACTTCGTGACGCGCTTGAGATCGCACTCAAGCCCGCGCTTGATACAAAGTCACGAAGCGACTCGACTCATACGCGGCCCGGGAACACCAACCGGCGAGGCCTTAGGTTGCGCGAGCATGCCTGGAACCGGCCGGCCGCCGGCTCCAGGCATCCTGTTTTCTTATTGGTCGCGATCTTCGTCGTCACGATCGCGGTCGCGATCATGGTCCGCTGGAGCAAACGCCACGCCGCGAAGCACTTCACCGGCATGAAGGATTCGTTTGAGGGAGCCCGCGAGGTGTTCTTCGGAGCGGGCAAGCCTTTGCCGGGTACTGATGAATCGGCTCTGAATGTGAAGGACCCGAACACAGCCCTGTCGACCGCGAGACCGCTCATGAAATGCGACAAATCACGTTTGGTCCGAGTTGAGTTCGAAATAAGTTGAGTTCGAAGTAAAAGGACCCTTGGTAGGATAGCTACTCCGACCGCCGTACCCACCTTAAGCCAGGCCCGTAGGCTGATCGTTTCGACTTACGGGCTCCGAACTTCTCAGCCGAGCGGACTCATCAAGAAGCTCCTTGGGCACAGAAGCAAAGCACGCGCTCAGAACCACGACACAATAAAGAGGCCCCCACCAATCGCCACCGCGTCTTCCAAAAGCGCAATGACCAAGTCCGGCACCTTGAGAGCCTTCACGAGACGCGTGCGAACTTCGTAACCCGCAAACGCGCCAGTGATACCGCCAACAGCGCCCAAGACAGCCCCTGGCACGATGGATTGCGCACCCGACACCGCAACGCCTGCCCCGGAAAGCCCACCGAGAATGATACGTGCAATTAGACCCAGAGGTTTTGTGCGGCTCGGGGTTGAAGGGAGTTTATCGGCAATTAGTTCGACGACAGCCAATAGTGTGAAAATAACAACCGCCCCCGTCGAGCCCATGAAGGAGAGAGGCGTGTTATGCAGGTTTAGCCAGTTTCGGTGACCCGCCCAGGCCACGACGGCAGGCGCGGTCAAAGACCTCAAGCCGGAGACGACGCCGATCAGAAACGTCAGAAGCAACACTTGAGAGGGAGTCATTGGACAACCTCCAAAACCAATAAAAGCCGCATTTTTAGCGGCTTTCTAACAAGGGGAATTGCGGAAGAGAGGAGTTGAACCTCCACGACCTTTCGGCCACAGGATCCTAAGTCCTGCGCGTCTGCCAGTTCCGCCACTTCCGCACTGAAGCGCAACTAATTCTACCGTAAAGCCTTAGATCAACAAGGCCGCTCTTTGCTCGAAGGTCCGATTGATTGGGAAGCCAAACTCGGTCTAAGCCTGATGTGACTATGACCGGCTATCGACCGGCGCCAGCGGCCTTCCCGGTCGCAAGTAGGCACAAATCCGCCTCCGGAAGGGCAAACTCTGCGGTGCCACAATTCATGCAGATCAGCAGCGTGGGAAATACCCAGACGAGGGGTTTGTCAAGATTTTCAAGTCCGGGAAAATGGATGGCTATTTCTCCGTTGAACTGTTTTCGGTTGTCTGATCCGCACGATTTGCAAAGCATATCCTAACTACTAAAGGCAGGGATTACCGCATCAGGCACCTGTTAGAACTGACAGGTCGCCCGGTTTTCTGTTGAAATCCTGTTAATTCTTACAGGTGACAAGACCTGTTAGGTACTTCATAAGCCTAAGTACGCCTCTTCAGCCAAATGCTGGCGGGAGCACACAATGGGGCAAATCAGTATCTTGGTCGTTGACGATTTTGAACGTTGGCGTCAATTTGTTTCTTTGCTAATCGGGAAGGAAGCCGATTTGCACCTAGCCGGTGAAGCCTCAGATGGGCTGGAAGCGGTTCAGAAAGCCAAAGCACTGAAACCGGACTTGGTTTTGTTGGACATCGGTCTTCCCAAGTTGAATGGAATCGAAGTCGCCCGACGAATCCGGAGCCGCGCCCCGCGGTCCAAAATACTCTTCTTGAGTCAAGAATCTTCTCCGGATGTAGTGCGGGAGGCTTTGAAGTTCGGTGTTGGCTTCGTTGTCAAAACAGACGCTGCCAGGGAGCTGCTATCCGCTGTGAACGCCGCCATTGTGGATCGGCAATTTCTCAGTAGCCGATTGGCGGGCACTCTCAGAGACGCCGAAGAAGTACCGTGCGGAACCGGGGGTGGCGTGGCGCGCCTGCCCAGCCCGGAGATTGTGGTATGAAACAGCGGCGACACTAGGCCGCGTGGGTCAGCTTGCGTAGTGTGATTTTCGTAAAGCTTCAGGCCATCCCCAAGACTGCGCCGAGGTGCTGCCGCAAGCCGCCAAACGCCCAAGGAAACTCTGAAGGAAGGATACAAGGTTAGCTTCTAGGTCCGCCGGGTTCTCGCCGTCACACTCCGCACTTCTTAATCTTTCATATAGCAAAACGAGTGTCGCGATATCGGCACAGCACTCAGCGCAATTACTATCGTTGCGCCCTGACAGCTGAAATAAATAGGTCCGGCGACCGCATGTGTCACATGCGACTCCCAAATTACACCTCCGATGTCCGATGGCGATACGGTTGGGCACTCAGTTGAAATGTAGCGTGACCGGCCGGCAGTCGTCGTTGCTGTAAAGCAATCACGCTTCGAGTCGCCGGTTGCATGTCATTGCCTCGCTCTTGGAGAAGGAGTGTACACAGCTGGGAAGCGTAATGGAACAGAAGATGGCGCTGAACCCGCCCCCGAAAAACGGGAGCCGCATAGGTGCTGGCTATCTTTGCGGTGCTGTGTTCCGGTTCGGAGTGCTGCATAGCAACCGGGACGCAGCTCGAACGGTTCCTAGATCCTGCGCGTCTGCCAATTCCGCCACTTCCGCGTAGCCAGACGTTACCGTTAGCATCGCTAGGCTTCGCCAAAGTTGAAGCCGGCGATGGCGTTTGCGTCGCGCCGCGACCGGCTTTCCTCTTGACAATCAAGAGCCTCACGTCCATCTTAAATAACTTTGCTGGCGCGATTTCCTTCATATTTCCGCTTGTGAGGACTCTTTGCCCGACAGCGTAAAGGTCAGACTCTGTTTCCATGATCGATGTTTTGACGGCGCCGTGTCCGCGGCAATCTTCTCGCGCTTTTATCGGGAGCGGATCAACCCCGGGGCGGTTTTCTCCTTCACCGGCATGACGCATCGCGCGGTGGGTCCCTTTGAAGAGGGACTCTTTGACGGCGATGAAAATGCCATCGTGGATTTCAAGTATTCCAGCTCGCCGCGAGTTACCTGGTGGTTTGACCATCATCAGAGCGCCTTTCTCAGTGCGGCGGATGCCGCTCACTTCCGCTCGGATCGATCCGGCCACAAGTTTTACGATCCGAGCTATAAGTCGTGCACAAAGCTCCTGGCGGATATAACCAGCAGTAAGTTTGGCTTTAATATTCAGCCGCTCTCGGAACTGATTCATTGGGGCGATGTCATTGACGGGGCTCAGTTTGCGACTCCGGAGTCGGCCGTGGCCCTGACGGAGCCGGCGACGCAGTTGGCCCTCGTAATCGAGGCGGCGCCCGAAGCAGGCCTGGTGCCCCGGTTGATTCCGGAGCTCGGTCAGCGCCCCCTGGCCGATGTCGTGAAACTCCCCATCATTGCGCAACACCTCGGTCCCTTGCTCGAGCGGCACAAGCGCTCCATCGAATTGCTGCGGCAACGTGCCCAGGCCATCGGTCCGGTGGTATTTTTTGATGTGAGCGATCTCGATCTGGAAGGCTACAACAAGTTTATTCCCTATCTCTTGTTCCCTCACTGCCGCTATTCGGTCGGAATCAGCGCCTCGCCCGTGCGCGCGAAGATCTCGATCGGCTCAAATCCTTGGAATCCGGACGCCGACGAAAAGAACCTCGCGTCGCTCGCCGAAAGGTTTGGCGGGGGCGGTCATCCGCGCGTCGCAGCGATCTCTCTCGATCCTTCGCAGATCGAGCGTGCCCGCCAGGTTGCGCGAGAGATCGTCGAGGAACTCCGGAACTAATCGCGCTGTCATCGTAATCAATCTCTCCCCTCACTAGTTTTCCGGGTTGAACTCCGCGGAGGCCACGAAAGGGCTTATACAGGAAATTCCCTAGTCAAAAACGCCCGAAATACGGGAAAGGAGCATTGATCTTTCATCTCACACTGCCTAAGCTCCCAAGTGGTCGAGATCGACAATCCCAGATTGGAGGGGAACGATGACGATGCGAAGTTCAACTCAAACGACTGAAACGGAGAGACTGCCGAAGAATTTTCCGGGTCTTCAGGAGCGTATG
The DNA here is from genome assembly GCA_963810155.1 of uncultured Acidobacteriota bacterium. Taxonomy (GTDB): domain Bacteria; phylum Acidobacteriota; class Terriglobia; order Acidiferrales; family UBA7541; genus Palsa-189. Next base: position 153,678 of record CAWEMN010000024.1, on the reverse strand, counting down.
GAAACGGTTAAGCGCAGCAACTACGAGAAGAAGCAAATCACCTCCCATTCTCCTCTCGAGAACACGACGGGTGTCGAAAAAGAAGACACCTTTTTCCTCCTTTAGCACGCGCCACGGGCTGTAAGCTGGTCGACAATTTTGGAGATTTCCGAGTCTCTTTTGCGGTCTTGGACCTTCGGGGTGCGGTCGTCCATAGTGGCGCCTCGGAGAGTCGCTGTCGCTGCGGTACACCGAGTGACGGGTGTACCCGCAGCGCCGGAAGTGTATGACTCCATGACCGTTCCGCTATAGCTTTCAAGTATCCTGACAAGCTTTTCCGCACGGGTCAGGCGCCATTTTGCTGGTCGCTAGCTCAGTGGTCGGGGCATTCGCCCCCAGTTCCCGCCAGGAATCTATAGGCTGTTATCTCCGTGCTTTCTGAGGCTCGATACGTACCTTTGAAGCCTCTACTGCAAACTTTCCGAGCTTCGCATTTATCTGGTAAGCTGATTTTGTGGGCGCGTAGCTCAATTGGTAGAGCAGCGGACTCTTAATCCGCATGTTGAAGGTTCGATTCCTTCCGCGCTCACCACCCGATGTCATGCCAGGCGACCCAGAAGCCGCCTTGGCCTCACGCACTTAATTTCGGCGTCCTGAGTCACCCCATTTCAAGTATTACAAGGTTTTACGACTGTGAGCGCCTGGAGTACGATGACTGGTTGGCGAGTTGATTTCAGGGTAGCCCAGAAGGGAACCAACTGATCGCCGCAGTCGTCTTAGACAGTTACGCAGTTGTCTTAAACAGTGGCAACGAGTGGCTGATGAAACGAAAGATCATTTGCGCGATCCCCGGAGCTAGGAAGTGGCGGGTCCAATTCCTCTTGCTTAGCCTTTGCTGGCTGTTGTTGGGTGCACACCTGGCCAGGGCGTTCGGCGGCGAATGTCCGCCAGGCGATTGCAAACCGCGCGCGGCAGATGCACCCGGCCGGAATCCTTCTTCACAATTTGCGTTCGGTGACTTCGACGGCGACCGTCGTTCGGATCTCGCCACGGTTGAAATTGTTCGCGTCGGTTCTCTCCATTCGCGCTATTGGATTTCGTTTCAACTCAGCAGGGGACGCCTGCAAACGATCGGCGTGACAGCTCCTTCGGGAGGACTCGCGTTGATTGCCCGCGATGTAAACGGCGACAGCGCGCTTGACCTCGTTCTCGTTACGGCGTGGCGCCTTAAACCGGTAGCCGTCCTGTTGAATGACGGCTCTGGCAATTTCGCAGTTGCCGACGCTGGCAAATTGGCAATCAATGTGATTCCGTCAGGATCGCAACTCGGGACCGGGTCGCAGCGGATCGAAGATCGTGGGGCTCTCCCTGGTCGGTCTTCATTCCGCAAAATCCTGGCCGCGAAGAGGCTTGCTCCCGCTGCCCAGGGATTGAGGCTCTCTTTCTCGGGTTCTTTGGTTGTTGCAACGAGTTTGTTCCTATCTTCGTTTTCGGGCCGCGCTCCACCCCTCTCCATCCACAGCTAAAAATCCGATTTTGGAATTCTAGGAAGCGATCCGGCGGCAATGCGTCTGCCGAATGCTTCCTCCTGAACGCGGCAAATTCGGCAGCCACAGCAGTTGATCCCGAGGAGGTGAGGTCGCATGAAAAGCAAGAATTGTGCGAAGTATGCATATCTCCTCGTTTTAGCTCTTACTCTCACGGGTTGTAGCACGCATGCCGACCCCGAAGCGGAAGCGCCACCGCCGGCGCATGTCGAACATGAGGACGATCTCAATGTCGTTAAGGCGGACCACCCCGAGCAGTTTCCCCTGGTCGTCGCAGCCATGCACGCTGCCGCGTCGCAACTGGTCGTCACGGGCGCGGTGAATCCCGACGTCTCTCGAACGGTGCCGGTCGTTTCGCTGGCGTCCGGCCGCGTGGTGGAAATCCACGCCCGCTTAGGCGATTCCGTTGAGAAGGGCCAGCTCCTGATGCGCGTGCAGAGCTCCGATATCTCTGGCGCGTTTTCTGACTATCGCAAGGCCCTTGCGGATAAGGTTCTCGCTGAAGCGGAGCTTGATCGCTCCAAAGACCTCTATGCTCACGGCGCAATTGCATTGAGTGGCCTGCAAGTGGCGCAGGACGCCGAAGCCAAGGCCCAGGTCGATGTCGAGACCAGCTCGGAACGTCTCCGTTTGCTCGGCAGCGACTTGAACCATCCGTCGGGAATCGTCGATATCGTCGCGCCTGTTTCGGGGGTGATCACCGATCAACAGGTTACGAATGCCGGAGGCGTGCAGGGCCTCGGTTCTAACGCCTTCACCATCTCTGACCTGTCCCATGTATGGGTGATCTGCGACGTTCACGAAAATGATTTGGCAGCCGTTCGCGTCGGTGAAACGGCCGACGTCCGCTTGAATGCCTATCCCGGTCGGGTTTTCAAAGGCACCATCAGCAACATCGGAGCGGTTCTCGATCCAAATCTCCGCACGGCAAAAGTGCGCATCGAAGTAGCCAATCCCGGTCTCATGCGTGTGGGCATGTTTGTCACGGCCACCTTCCACGGCATGACTCAGGAGAAACACGCTGCGGTGCCCGCTTCAGCAATCTTGCACTTGCACGATCGCGATTGGGTCTTCGTGCCTGCGAAAGTCGATCAGTTCCGGCGAACAGAGATCGTCGGCGGAGAGATGCTGCCCAATAACATGCAGGAGATCGTTTCCGGGATCCGACCGGGCCAGCAAGTCGTAAGCAATGCCCTGGTTTTGGAGAATACCGTCGAGCAGTAGCGTGTGACGCCAATTATTCGTGCGGAGCCGGTCGGGGAGTAATCGATGATTCGTGCGCTGGTCAATTTTGCTCTGAACAATCGCTTTATCGTCACTGTTGGGGCCATTCTTCTGCTTGGGTGGGGCGCTTTCTCCTTCCACAATTTACCGGTCGAAGCCTACCCGGACGTCGCCAATAACTACGTGCAGATTATTACGCAGTGGCCCGGGCGCGCCGCCGAAGAAGTTGAACAACAGGTCACGATTCCCATCGAGATTCAGATGAACGGCATTCCCCACCTGCAGCATCTTCGCTCCAATTCGCTGTTCGGCCTTTCCAGCCTCATGCTGATCTTTGACGATCAGTCAGACAATGACTGGAACCGGCAAAAGGTGCTCGAACGGTTATCGCAAGTAGCGCTGCCCGATAACCTCCAGCCTCAAATGGGCACGGACTGGAGCCCGGTAGGGCAAATTTATTGGTACACACTCAAGAGCACGAATCCCAGATATGACCTCATGGAGTTGAAATCGATTGAGGACTGGACGATCGAGAAGCAATTTAAATCCGTTCCTGACGTCGTCGATGTAGTCAGCTTTGGAGGTCCCACCCGCGAATATCAGGTTCGTCTCGACCCCAATAAGCTCGTGTCGTACGGCTTGAGCGTTAGCCAAATCGAGCAGCAGTTAAGCAGCAACAACGTGAATGCCGGCGGCAGTTTCGTGGAAGCGGGCCTGCAGGAGATCAACGTCCGCGCGGTTGGCTTGTATGTCGACGCGGCGGATATCGCGCAGACAGTGTTAAAAACACAGAATGGCACCGCAATCCGTGTGAAGGACGTCGCGGAAGTTCAGCAAGGGCCAAAAATTCGTCTCGGCCAGATCGGCAAGGCCATTCACCGTGAAGACGGGCGTGTAATTGATAATGAAGACGTCGTGGAGGGATTTCTGCTGCTGCGCAAAGGCGCGGCAGCAGAGCCGACGCTCGAAGCCATCCACGACAAAGTCCAGGAGCTGAATGAGCACATTCTTCCACCCGGCGTAACGATCGTTCCTCACTTGGACCGCAGCAATCTCGTTCGCTACACCACTCAAACGGTATTGCACAACCTCACCGAAGGAGTTCTCCTCGTTACCATCGTCCTCTTTCTTTTCCTGGGTAATGCGCGCGCCACCCTCATCGTGGCTCTGACGATTCCATTTGCCCTTTTGTTCGCCTCTGTTTGCCTGAATCTCGCCAAGATTCCCGCAAACCTGCTTTCCCTCGGCGCGCTCGATTTTGGAATGGTCGTTGATGGCACCGTGGTCATGGTGGAAAACATCTTCCGCCACCTGGCCAATCGCGAGAATAGCTCGAAGACGACGTTGCAGGCCGTCCGCGCGGCCGCGCATGAGGTGCAGCGGCCTGTTTTTTACGCCAGGGCGATCATTATTACGGGGTATATGCCCATTTTCCTGCTCCAGAGCGTGGAGGGCCGGCTCTTCAAGCCCATGGCATGGACGGTCGCCTTTGCGCTGATCGGTGGGTTGATTTTCGCCATGCTGCTCGCGCCGATCCTTTGCCTGCAATCGTTTCCTCGCGGCGTTCGTGAATGGCAGAACCCGGTCATGGAATATCTGAAAGTTGCGTATCGCAGAATTTTACGGATGGCCATCGAACATCGCCGGATTACAGTCGGGCTTGGGACTGGCTGCGTTCGGCGTGGCGATGTTCTTGACGTTCAGCGGTGTGATCGGCTCGGAATTTCTGCCTCATTTGGACGAAGGCGCGATCTGGGCGCGCGGCACTCTGGCCCCCAGCACCGGACCCACCGAAGGCGTGCGCGTCGCGAACCAGGCACGGATCATATTTGCCTCTTTCCCCGAAGTTACGCAGGTCATCTCGCAGGTCGGCCGCCCCGATGACGGCACCGACACCACCGGTTTTTTCAACACCGAGTACTTCGTGGATTTGAAGCCGAAAGAGAAGTGGCGGCCCGTCTTCCATGGTGACAAAGATGAATTGATCGCCGCGATGGATCGTGAAGTCGGCAAGATTCCCGGAGTCGTATGGGGATTTTCTCAGCCGATTTCCGACAATGTCGAGGAGGCCGTCAGCGGAGTAAAGGGCGAGCTCGCCGTAAAGGTTTATGGCGATGACTTGAAGGTCCTCGAGGAAAAGGGTGAGCAAATTGTCGGGATCATGGGACGTATTCCCGGAATTCAGGATTTGGGTCTTTTCCGCGTGATCGGCCAGCCCAATCTCAACTTGACCATCGATCGGCAGGAAGCCGCCCGTCACCAGATCAACGTGGCCGATGTTCAGGATGCTATCGAGACAGCGGTTGGGGGCAAAGCGGTCAGTCAGATCCTGCAGGGCGAGCAGCGCTACGATCTCGTGCTTCGCTACCAGGAACCCTACCGCAATACCAGAGAGGCCATCGAAAATATCCGCCTGCTCTCGCCTTCGGGAGAGCGTGTGGCGCTCTCCCAGCTTGCGAAGGTGGAGGTTAAGGATGGGGCTTCCGAAATCTACCGCGAGGCAAACTCGCGCTACATGGCCATCAAGTACAGCGTGCGCGGACGCGATCTGGGAAGCACCGTCGAAGAGGCCATTCGGCTCGTCAATCAGCAACTGAAATTGCCGCCCGGCTATCACCTCGACTGGGCCGGCGAATATGAGAGCCAGAAGCGGTCGCAGAGGAGACTGCTGTTGGTTTTGCCGATCACCATCCTCGTCATTTTTATGATTCTGTACAGCATGTTCCACTCGTACAAATGGGGCCTTCTCATACTGGCGGTTGTAGCCATGGCCCCCATTGGCGGAGTGCTCGCCCTTCTGTTGACCGGGACCCATTTCAGCGTCTCCTCCGGCGTCGGATTCCTGGCTTTGTTTGCGGTATCCGTGGAGACGGGCGTCATTCTCCTCGAATACATCAATCAGCTCCGCGCGCGGGGCTACACCGTTGTTGACGCCGCTATTGAGGGTGCCGTCCTCAGGCTTCGCCCCATCATGATGACCATGCTTGTGGCCACTTTTGGTTTGCTGCCCGCTGCCACCTCGCATGCCATCGGATCGGACTCCCAAAGACCATTTGCGATCGTCATCGTGGGTGGGTTGCTCGCGGCCCTGCTGATGAGCGTCATCTTGTTGCCTACTTTATACGTTTGGGCGGCAAGGGATGGAGATGATCTCCCTGCGCCGGAGGACGCATTGGAGAGCTAAGCTTGCCGGCCTGACAACTTATATCGGTGCTCCGGATGTGATGTTATGATGCGGCGCTTCATCTTGGGTAATTACAGAAGCCTGCGCATATGTCCTATACCGGCCCATCGACAAAGCCTTTGCAACCCTCTCGCGTTCTCCCTTTGTTGGCGGTCTTGTTCGCCGCCAGCGGTTGCGCTGCTCTAATCTACGAAATCGTTTGGTATCAGCTCCTGCAGTTCTCGATCGGCTCTTCCGCTATTTCCCTGGCGATTTTGCTGGCCACCTTCATGGGAGGTCTCTGCTTGGGAAGTATCGCGCTGCCGCGAATCCCGGCCTTGCGTCGATATCATCCTCTGCGCGTATATGCCGTCCTGGAGATTGCCATCGGGCTTTGCGGCATTCTGGTGCTGGTGGGGATCCCGTTGGTCAATCGAATCTACGTTGCCGCGGTCGGCCATGGGCTCTCGGCGATGTTGCTGCGCGCAATGGTCTGCTCTTTCTGTCTTGTCCCAGCCACGTTGTTGATGGGCGCTTCGCTGCCCGCCGTAGCGCGATGGCTCGAATTCACCCCCAAAGGGATCTCCTGGTTAGGTTTGCTTTACGCAGCGAACACTGTGGGAGGCTGTATTTGGTTGTTTGCTCGCCGGGTTTTATCTGCTCCGCGTCTTCGACATGCGAACGGCTACTTTCATCGCTGCCGCACTGAATGCCGCGGTTGCCGCAATCAGCTTTGGATTGGCGGCGCGCACTCCGGCTCGCGTAGTTGCAGGCGGTGGACTGGCCCCACAAGGAACACGCCCGGAAGGAACGGGCCGTCCTCGGCTGTGGCCCATATATTTGACCATCGCGCTCTCCGGAGCCTGCGCCTTAGGTGCTGAAGCGATCTGGACGCGGTTGCTCGGGCTGATCATGGGCGCGACCGTCTACACCTTCTCGATTATTTTGGCTGTATTCCTCGCGGGACTGGGAATCGGTAGCAACGCCGGATCAATGTTGTCGCGGATGGTTCGGCCGCAAAAGGCCCTAGGTTATTGTCAGCTCCTGCTCACGGTGGCGGTGGCTTGGACGGCATTCATGCTTGCCAGATCTCTGCCGTATTGGCCCATTAGCACTACGCCTTCCAATCCTTGGTTCGCTTTCCAGCTCGACTTGGCTCGGACCATTTGGGCCATCCTCCCGGCCACGATCTTGTGGGGAGCAAGCTTTCCGCTGGCATTGTCCGCCGCGGCAGTGGCCGATGCCGATCCGGCGCGGCTTACCGGAGGTATCTACGCGGCGAATACGGGCGGAGCCATCATCGGGGCGCTGGCCTTCAGTGTATTTTTGGTCCCGGCAATTGGCACGCGAGGTTCTGAGCGCCTCTTGATTGTGCTTTCCGCGGTGAGCGCGGTATGCGCGCTTGCACCTCTGCCGCACTCTTCGCAGTCCAAGTCTTTGTGGTCCCAGTTTTTGTGGTCCCAAAAAGCCGCGTTATGGTTATCCGCCTCCGCAATAGCCGCTGCCGTCCTGGCCTTGAGCGTGCCTGCGGTACCGCCAGGGGTGATTGCTTATGGCCGTTCCTTCATGACGCTCTCTCCCAGCTCGCGGATTCTGTATGCCGGTGAGGGGATGAACTCCTCGATCGCCATATCGACGTGGGACAACACGTTGCAGTTCCACGTCAGCGGCAAGGTAGAGGCCTCAACCGGGACGTTTGATATGAGGCTTCAACGAATGCTCGGCCACTTGCCCGCGCTGATTCATCCCCAGGCCCGTTCGGTCCTCGTGGTGGGCTTTGGCGCGGGTGTCACCGCGGGTTCATTCGTCGAATATCCCGGTCTGCAGCGCCTGACCATTTGCGAAATAGAACCGCTCATCCCTCCGGTCGCCACCCGCTACTTTGGCAAGGAAAATCATAATGTGCTCACCGACCCGCGAACGAAGATCATTTATGACGACGCGCGTCACTACATCCTGACCACGCCTGAAAAGTTTGACGTCATCACTTCCGATCCGATTCACCCGTGGGTCAAGGGCAGCGCCACCCTGTACACCAGGGAATACTTTGAACTCGTGAAGAAGCATTTGAATCCGGGCGGCATCGTCACCCAGTGGGTGCCTCTCTATGAAACGGATCTGGCCACGGTCAAAAGCGAGCTGGCCACGTTCTTCGATGTTTTTCCGGGTGGGTCGGTATGGGCCAATGAAGCCAACGGAGGCGGGTACGACATTCTGCTCTTGGGCCAGGCTTCGCCGGCCAAGATTGATTTGGACGAGGTGCAGCGGAGGCTGGATGCGCCTGAGTATGCACTGGCGTCCGCATCGCTTCGCGACGTCGGCTTGGGCTCTGCGATCGATATTCTTGCGACCTACGCCGGGCAGGCTCAGGATTTGAAAACGTGGTTGAAAGGCGCAGACATCAATCGTGACGGTAACTTGCGGTTGCAATACCTGGCGGGACTGGCTGCGAATGACGCCCGCCAGCAGGCCATTTACGAGCGAGCTATTGCGGCATCGCCACTTTCCCGCGGGCCTGATCGTGGGTTCGGACCCTCAGATGCAAACGCTGCGCGGCAAATTTGGCCCTGCGGATGGACTCTCAGACTGAATTATATCCAGCGTGAAGCTGTGTAGCGAGGACCGCCGTTCAAGAGGTTTCGTGGTTCTCGTTCAGTATCGCTGCCGCCCCTGATCCTTTTTGAGTTTCGGGGCGCCAGTTTGAAAGATTGTGGGCGTAGAGCACGATACACACCAGATTGCCGGGAACGAAACCGTACTGCGCCGTCTGAATGCCGATCGCACAAATGATCAGGCTATTGATCCCCGCGATGATCCAGCCGTGCCACATCCGCCGTCCGATGAGTACCGTGGAAAGTATCGTCAATAAACAAGAAATGTAATCGAGCCTGAACATGTCCTAAGTGTTGGTCCTTGAACTGATTTCGCCACCAGTTTAGAAAAAGGTTTCGAGTCGCCGATACTGTCCCTTCGGACAGGCGAGGTACAGTTGAATCCAAACTGGAATTGCGGATCACGGCACAAGCCGCCCCTTAGGTGTTCGTTGACCCCGCCCAAATTTACGGATGCCACGGCATTTGCCGTGCCCGAATTTGCGGAGGCCACAATTTGCCCAGGAGTGACACTCATTTGACGTGGCCGTGACAAAAGCCCCCATCGCCCAGCGTTACGTCTCTCCCTTGTAAACGCCCTGCCGGCCCGCCACCTGGCCTGCCGCTGCCAGAGAGCGGCCCTGAAACGAACGCCACAGAATTCAGGGACGACGGCGTTTCTAGAAAGTGATTCTCATGAGTACGGTCGCATTTGACGCCAAGCTGATATCGGCTGCTTCCTGCCTCCGAAGTGGGGCAGATGCCGCTAACCGAGCTGCTCTGAAAGCGAAATCATTCGCCTGGCCCAGGAAGGAAACGCAGCGGCCTTCGAGCACATATATACGTTACATAGCCGTCGTGTTCATGCTCTCTGCCTCCGGATGACGCGCAACCCGGCGCTTGCCGAGGACCTCACCCAGGATGTCTTCTTGCAGGTCTTTCGAAAGATCCACACATTTCGTGCGGAATCCGCATTTTCCACCTGGCTCCATCGCCTCGCCGTCAACATTGTTCTGATGCGGCGCCGCGTCAAGGCGCTGAACGAAACGTCGCTGGACGCAACTGACAAAGACAAAGAAGACGGCAATGTTTTGCGGTCGAAGGAAATGGGAAGCCCGGATCTGCGCCTTGCCGGTATCCCCGATCGAATGAATTTGAAACGTGCGCTCGAGCAACTTCCGCATGGTTACAAGGTTGTCTTCCTGCTGCATGACGTGGAAGGCTACGAACACCATGAAATCGCCGAGGCCCTGGGCTTCTCTATCGGTAACTCCAAATCGCAATTACATAAGGCCCGCATGCGTCTGCGCACCCTCTTGCAGGGCGGCCGCCGGATAAAGCACAAACGCGAGCCCGAACCGGACGCTTGCGAGCCAGCAAGAAGAAAGTTCTGCCTTGCCTGCCCCTGTTGGCAGATAACTTCCGCAATCCGCCGCTCGCAGGTAGACAGCCATTTCCTGTGCCGCGCGCGAGCCCTTCTTTCTCAATTGTCAGGATTTTGTCAACCCGGTGTAATGTCTTTGCTCAAGCCCTGAAAACTCTCGTTCCTTGAGGTAAAGTCACTGGCGGATTCAAATGCCTAAGTGTTTCTTGAGCTACGCATCGACCGGAGTTGGGACTTGCCAACTCGAAATCGCCCCACGGGTCTTCGTTATAATAGCCTCACGCGAGTCGCGCCATTCGCCGCGACAAAGAGGAGACCTTATGCGCACGATCATCAAAAAACCATTACGCGTATTCCCGTTATTGGTGTGCGTGGGGTTATCTGTCGGCTTATCGGCGCGGGCTCAAACCCCGCCGCCCCAGGCGCAGCCCGAAAGCCAGGCCGATTTGAGCTCAAGGATCGAAGCGCTAACACAATCGGTTCGAGCACATGCAGACGGAGTTGGAAGATTCGCGTTCCGAAATTCGGCAGCTTCGTTCGCTGCTGGAGCAGGCTCTGCGAAGCCCATCGGGCTCCACGGCCGTGAATCCTTACGATCAAGCGATTTCTACGGATACGGCGCAAACGACATCGGAAACCGGCGGCCCTCCCGCCAGAATCACGCAAGACGATTGGCAACTCATGAATGCGAGGGTCGAGGAGCACGAACAGGTGAAGGTGGAGAGCAGCTCCAAGTATCGGCTGAAAATTTCGGGCATTGCGTTGTTCAACGTATTCGGTACCTCGGGGCAAGTCGACAATTTGGATGTGCCAAGTATGGCCGTTCCAAGGCCAGCCTATGCCTCCTCCGGCAGCGTTTCGGCATCGTTCAGGCAGTCCATCCTGGGATTTAGAGGAATCGGACCGAAGCTGGCTGGCGCCAGCACGAGCGCGGACTTACAGTTGGATTTTATCAACGGCACGGGCGGACCTTACGGTGGTGTCGCGGCCGGTGTGGTGGGCCTCCGGATTGCGCGTTTGCAGTTCGATTGGAGCAAAGTTTCCATTTCCGGCGGGCTGGAGACTCCCTTCTTCTCTCCCAATTCGCCGACCTCGTATCTCTCGCTGGCCGTCCCCGCTTTTGCAAGCGCCGGAAACCTCTGGAATTGGACGCCGGCAATTCGGGCGGAACGGAGATTCGATTTCACGTCCGCGGAATTCAAGGTCGAGGTGGGGCTTTTGGATTCGACGGCTTATGCCGTCAGTGGTGCCGGGGTGCGTGTGCCTACGCCCGGGGAGGGCTCCAGGCAACCGGCTTACTCCGTCCGCATCTCCGGGAATAACAGGATGGAAGATCGAGTCATCTCATTTGGAATGTCTGCGATCTACGCTCCCTTGAGCTTTCCCTCAAGGTCGGTCATCTCCGCGTCGGGGTTGATTGCCGATTGGAAATTTCCGCTGGTTGCCAGGCTGCAATTGAGCGGGGCGTTTTTCAGTGGCAAGGGGCTCGATGGATTCGGCGGATTGCCGCTTCCGTTGGTGCAACCCCAGGATTACACACACTATCTTTACGTTACGGCGCCGACACTCGCCGCCCTTCCTGTTGTCGGCGGCTGGTCGCAGCTGAAGTTCACCTTGAACAACCGCAGCGAGTTCAATGCGGCTGGCGGAATCGGCGCGAGAAACGCCGGGCGCCTCGGAGCGGCCGCTCCGTTCGACCCGCTTTTGGTATCCGTCCCATCCAGCAATAAGGTGCTCTTTTTCAATTACATTTTTCGGCCGCGCAGCGACCTGATTTTCTCCGCGGAGTATCGCCGCTTTCACACCAGCCCGATCTCGGGCGCGCCTAACATCGCGGGACAGGTTGGTTTGGCGGCGGGGTTCCTTTTTTAGCCCCATGATTAGTCAACGATTAGTCAACGATTAGCCCATGAAGCTCATGTTTTGAAAGATTCGAATGATTAGAAAGATGAGAAAGACTAGAAACGTCCTTATCGCCGTAGCCCTGGGCGTCGCGCTCCTGCCGGCGACATTCGCCATGCCCAGGGATGCCGATGTATCTGTCGCCGACGTAATGGGCAACGTAACATTGGTCGAGGAGCATTCCGCTCGCGCCAAAGACGCCTCCCAGGTCGTTGTCTGGCTTGTTCCGGCCGGCGGTGCCACCGATAGCTCCGCCAATCGCCTTTTGCCCCGGGCGCACTACCGCATGTTGCAGCATGACAAGACGTTCGAACCAAAGTTACTGGTCGTGCCGTTAGGTGGTGTCGTTGACTTTCCGAACCTCGATCCGTGGTTTCACAATGTTTTTTCTCTTTATCAGGGCAAGCGCTTTGATCTGGGCCTGTATCAAGCTGGAGCCGTGAAGGCGGTGACATTTGACCGCCCGGGCCCCTCTTTTTTATTTTGCAACATACACCCGCACATGACTGCGGTCATTCTTACCGTAAATTCAGATCTATTCGGCGTTTCCAATAGGGCTGGGCACGTGGTTATCCCTCACGTGCCTGAGGGGCTCATACTCGGTGCATGTTTGGTACGAGAACGCTGCATCGGAGTCCACGGATCCCTCGCAGCGAGGGATTGTCGTAGGTCCGGGAGAAAATCTCTTGCCTCCGATCTCCGTTTTGGTCGCCAGGCATGATGCGTCGCACAAGGATAAATATGGGCAGGATTACGATCCCAAGGCTTCGTCGCCGGCCTACTGAATTTTCGAACGAGTGAGGAATCATATGGATACCGTTCTGGTTATCGAAGACAGCCGCGCTATGCAGAGGACTTTGCAACGCCTGTTCGAGGCCGACTCGCTTGCCGTGCAAATCGCTTCCGACGGTGTCGCTGGCCTCGAATGCTTCAAGAAAGAGACGCCGAGTGTTGTCGTCCTCGATCTCAAACTGCCCCGGCTCTCAGGCAAGGAACTCTGCCGCGCTTTTAAGGCCCACATGCCTTCGGTGCCGATCGTGGTCCTGAGCGCCAATGCGGAGATCGAGGATAAAGTGCTGCTCCTCGAGTTGGGCGCCGACGACTACGTCACCAAGCCATTCAGCCCGCGCGAATTGCTCGCCCGCGTAAGACGAGCGATGCGCCGGAATGGAGCGAAGGCACGCCTGGTTTCAAACGTTGCCGCCCAGGAGATCAATCACGAAATGCTGGTGTTTAAGGATGTCCATGTTGACTTCACGAGCATGGAGGCCACGCGGGCCGGCAAGCCGGTCGCGATGACGGCGCAGGAATTCAAGCTTTTGAAGTTTTTCGCAAGATCGCCCGAAAGAGTCATTTCGCGGGAGGAATTGTTGAACGAAGTGTGGGGATACCAGAACTATCCCTCGACTCGCACCGTGGACAATCACATCCTTCGCTTGCGGCAGAAACTCGAACCCGACCCCGCCAATCCGCGATTCTTTCTGACCATGCATGGTGCGGGATACAAATTTGTGCCGGGACAAGCCCCCGGCGGAAAGACGAACTAGGTCCGGATATTGACGATGTCGCCCCTGCGCTTAAAGACGCAGCTTTTAGTCTTCACTCTGCTGATTATTTGTGCGCTTACGGGCGCCATGCTCCTGATCGTTCGTCACACGGTCCGCGCTGAAATTGACGACCAGGTGCGGGACAGCGTGGCGGCCTCCGTTCGCGCTTTCGAGAGCGTTCAGAATCAGCGGCAGGACCAGCTCTCTCGAACCACGGCCATGCTTGCCGAGCTCCCCACCTTGAAAGCATTGATGACCACGCGTCACGCGCCCACGATTCGCGACGGCTCCTTCCCCTTCTGGCAGCTCGCCGGCAGCGACCTCTTCCTCCTCGCTGATCCGAACCGCGAGCTCATGACGCTCCATTCCAGAAAATCCGGATTGGATAGTGCCGACGTCAAAGGCGATTTGATGAGATCGCTCGACGGTGATGAGGATGCGGCCTGGTGGTACGCCGACGATCAGTTGTACTGGGTTTTCATTCGCCCGATCACCGCTGGCTCGGGAACCGATGCAAAGCACCTCGGCGTGCTGGCGATTGGCTATCAGGTGGACTCCACGGTCGCGGAGCAGTTGGCGCTCGTAGCCGGCGGCAAGATTGTCTTGGTGACCGGCGCAAAGGTGATCGCCTCCACGCTTTCGTCTCGCGAACAAGCCGAATTGCAGGACCATCTGGGTCAATACACTGCGCCCTTGGACTCGGGAAACCGCGAAGTAAACCTGGGCAGAGAGCCCTACGAGGTCGCTGCTGTTTCGCTCCACGCTGATCCTCGGACGCCGGTGCAATGTTTTGTGCTCATACCGTTGCGGCGGCCCATGGAGTTTATCGGTAAGCTGGATCGCACGATTCTCGGCTTGGGCATTTCCGCCCTGCTCTGCGCCACGGTACTGCTGAGCTTTGTTTCCGGCACCATCACGCGTCCGATGGATAACCTTCTCGCCGCCGTGCGTGCATTGGCGCGCGGCGATTACACCTTCTCCATTACGCCCCGCGGCAGCAGCGAAGTGGTTGAGCTGGGCACGGCCTTTTCGAAAATGCGGGGAGACCTGCTTGCCTCTCACCGGCGGCAGATTGAGACGGAACAGGTGGCTGCCTTGGGAAGGGCCGCCAGTTCGATTTCGCACGACCTGCGCCACTCGCTCGCCGCGGTCGTCGCCAATGCCGAATTTCTCTATGAGGCTGACAAGCTCAAGCTCGATCGGGATGAGATCTACGAAGAGATCAAGATCGCTTCCGAGCAGATGACGGAATTGCTGGACTCGTTGCGGGAACTCTCGCGCGAACATGGCACGCTCGCCGTGCTGACCACGCCGCTCGACGCGGTCATAAAGCGCGCGGTCGAGGCCGTCCTGACCCGCCCTGAATTCCACAATCGCGGCATTTCGATTCACACGTCTGGAGATACAACCGGCGCGTTCGATCCCCGGAAGATCGAGCGCGCTTTTTTCAACCTCTTGCTGAACGCCTGCGAAGCCACCTCGGACAGGGGCAAGATCGAAATTGAAATAAAGACGGTAGACAGCTTATTTGAGGTGCGCGTCACGGATGATGGCATTGGCATTCCTGCCGGAATTCGCAGCACCTTATTCGACCCATTTATCAGTTCGGGAAAATCAAATGGCACCGGCTTGGGTCTGGCGATCGTCAATAAAATAGTTCATGATCACTACGGCTCTGTGGCCGTCGAGCACACTTCGGAAACCGGAACGGTTTTTCTCGTCAAGTTTCCTCGTTCGCAAGCTGGATTTGCCGATTTCGCCGAAATCCACGAATCAGACCACAGCCCTGCTTCTTAGCAGTTCGGCATCGTAGCGAGATAGCGGAACGTTTCCCGGTCCGAGGTGAGTAGTCTTCACTTTTTCCGAATACAAATGGCCACGGCTCCAATCCCACTCCTCCGCTCGATGCTTCGCCTGATGCTTTCAGCTTTCGCGGCAGTCGTTATGATTTGCTCGAGTCTGCCGGCTCAATCGCGTCCCCCGGATAATGAACTCGCGAGTCTGGCGTCACCATTCTCTAGCTCCGAGGATTCAACTCCTTCGCAGCCAGCGGCGGATCCTGCGCCTGTGCCCGGACCCTCCAGCGATTGGGTGCATGCCTGGTTGAGGCTGGTCGACGAAACTCGCAAGAGGCAACCGCATTACGCCTCTCCGTTGATCACCACTCACGTTCTACTCGTGCAGCAGTTCCGCTATGACATCTATGGTCAACAGGGCTCCGCCGCGAGCTGGACCTACAACTTCGGCGCTGGCAAGGGATTGGAGATCATCCCCAACTCCCGCATGGAGGTGCAGGTTGCGGTGCCGCCGTATATCGTGCACCGGTCGTCGGCCACGCCCGACGGCTTCGGCGACGTTTCTATGTTTATCAAATTCCGCGCATTCTCTGCCGCGGAGGGCGAGGGAGCCTATTTTGTCGGGCTTTTTCTTGGAGCAACGTTTCCCTCGGGCGCGCTGCCGAATGGGACCGGCCATACGACATGGTCTCCCATGATTGCTGCGGCGAAAGGTTGGGGACACTTCGATATTCAGAGCACTCTCAGCGGAAATATCCCTCAGAGTGGGACTGCGGTTCTGGGAAGATCGATCGTCTTCAACAATACGTTTCAGTACAACGTTAAGACTCGCATTTGGCCCGAAATTGAAGTGAACTCTACATTCTTCGTGGATGGACCGCGATCCGGCAATAGCGAGGCATTCCTCACGCCCGGAATCATTTTCGGACGATTTCACCTGGGCGGCCGCCTGTATTTTACCGCGGGCACGGGTCTGCAGGTTGCCGTCACGACCTTTCATGAGTTTACCCACCGCGGAATTGCAACTCTCCGCTTCCCCTTTTAAGCCTACTTTCGTTTCTATATGCACTTCCTCATCGCCCTCGGCTAAGCGACTTGGCACAGCCCGAAATAGTCTCCCTCTGGCCTGCCGCTCATCCCATAGAGGGGCCAAAAGTGGAAAATACGACGGGTATCACCGTGAAACGGGAGCGCCGGACAAATTGCCAAGGGTCGTGCCGTGTCCTGAGGTACGCCTGTCTCATTATGGGATTAGCGGTCGCGCCGAATGCCTCCGTGCTCCAAGCGCAGACCTCCGACGCTCAAACCCCGACGCTCAGAACCTTTTTGCCCAAACCGTTGAAGCCCAGACACTTGACACCCAAAATCGTTCCTCGGTCTCTTCCTCCGAAGCGACTGCCGGTTCAGGAATCACGACGGATTCGACAGAAAGCGTAGCGTCCGATGTTTCCTTCAAGAATCTGCCCATGCACATCTTGCGCGATCAGAAAGCACTCTGGCTCTTTCCCGTTTCGCTGGCGCAAGGAAAGCATTGCGTGCCCACCATTGCCATCGTAGGTGCCACCGCAGTGCTCATCGTTACGGATAAGCACGTGATGCCCTATTTCCGGCGCACCTCGGCATTTGATGGCTTTTCTGACGTCTTCAGCGGAACGAGCACCGGTGCAGTCGAGGTAGGCGTCCCGGCTGCTTTCATGCTGGTAGGCCTTCTGCACCACGATTCTTACGCCACGCAGACGGCCTTGCTTGCGGGCGAGGCTTATCTCGACAGTGCGATTCCTCATGTGGTCATCAAGTTGCTGAGCCGCCGGCTTCGTCCGGAATCTGTCCCTCCCTCTGAGGACTTCTCAAACACTTTTTTTCGCAGCCACGTCTCCCCTTTGGGGAAGGGCAGCAGTTTTCCTTCGGGCCATGCCGCGGGCGCATTTTCGATTGCCACCGTCATCGCGCAACGATACAAGAGCCATCGATTGGGTGCCGTTTGTCGCCTACGGTTTGGCTGGAGTCATCAGTTTCTCCAGAGTTCCGGATCTGGCCCACTTCCCATCGGACGTTTTTCTGGGGGCCGCGCTCGGGTACACCATCACGCGGTACGACGTTTTCCGCACCAATCAGTAGAATGTGGGCTGCGTGCGAATCGCTGATACTCGATCGCCAGGGAACTCGGATGAGCGCCTATACGCTTAGCTCGGCTTGTCGGATGGCCCTTCTGGCCGCCGTACTTCTGCTCTTCCCCATCGGCTCTCCGGCCTACTCTGTGCTCACCCACGAAGCCATCATCGACGCTTCTTGGGATTCAACGATCAGGCCTCTGTTGCTGCAGCGCTTTCCAAACTCAACTCCCGAGCAGATCCGCGAAGCGCATAGCTATGCCTACGGGGGCTGCATTATCCAGGACATGGGCTACTATCCCTTCGGAAGTCGCCTCTTTACCAATCTGCTCCACTACGTGCGCACCGGAGACTTCATTCAAATCATGCTTCGGGATGCCCAGACCGAAGACGAATATGCATTTGCGCTCGGGGCGGTGGCCCACTGGTACGCGGACACCATAGGCCATTCTGTCGCCATCAATCCTTCTGTGGCCCTTCGATATCCGAAACTGAAAAAGAAATACGGCAACGTGGTTACCTACGAGGAAGGGAAGAAAGAGCACATCCTGGTGGAATTCTCGTTTGACGTGGTCCAGGTTGCGGGAAATGCATATGCCCCTCAGGCTTACCATGATTTCATCGGGTTTCAGGTTGCAAAACCCCTGCTGGAGCGCGCTTTTCGAGAGACCTATGGTCTGGAAATGAAGGACATCTTTCTCAGCGAAGACCTCGCGATTGGCACCTATCGCCGCGCGGTCAGCAAAACCATTCCCCACATGACGCAGGTGGCTTGGTCGCAGAAGCACGATGAGATTCAGAAATTAGTTCCCGGCATTGAGAGAAAGAAATTTATCTATAAAATCTCTCGCCGGACTTACGAGACTGATTTTGGCAAATCCTATCAACGGCCGAGCTTCGGCGCCCGCTTGCTCGGCTTCCTGCTAAGGCTCGTTCCCAGAATAGGTTTCTTCCGGTCTTTCTCATTCAAGACCCCGACTCCGCAGATGGAGTCCCTCTTTCAGCAGAGTTTTCAGGCCACAACGGCACGATACACGGCGGCGGTGCGGCAGTCGAATGCCGGGACTGTCCCTCTCTCGAATGAAGACTTCGATACCGGCAAGCCGACGGCGCCCGGGGAGTATGCGCTCGCCGATGAAACCTATGAAGAGCTTCTCGATAAGCTCGCCGACGGCAACTTTGCTGCTGTTTCTGCGCCATTGAGAGCGGATATCCTCCGTTTCTATTCGAACTCCACCGCCTCTGGAGATTCGAAAGAGCAAAAAGAGCGTTGGGAGAAGACCCAGAAAGAGCTGGCTCAATTGAAAGGAGTCAGCACTGCGGAAGAGACGCTGTCCCCGCCGCCGAATGCTGAGTAAAGCCGCGCTGGGCGCGTCTTCGCCTGTCCTCTTGGCCGGTTTCAGAGCAGACCATCCGATCAGTTATACGATTAGCCCCTCGTAGCCTGGGAAACGATTGATGGCCCGGCAGCGGACCGCTACGCTTGTTTCGTAGCAGTTGCGGCCCAACTCATGAACAACTCCAGGCTCATCGGTCTCTTTTCTCTGGTCTCTCTGGCCTTCGGTCTCGGTTCGATAACCCCCGCCTTGGCCCAGGATCAGTCCAATATCGCCTTAATCGGCGGTTGCCGGGCCGGCGATTCCGTGCGCGGTCACAAGCAGCTCCCCGGGATTAAGACATCCCCCAGATTTGCCTGTGGCAGTTCGGTTTACGTCTGGGATGCCACCCCTGCAGATGCCCTTGTTCAGCAGGGCTCAACGGTAGCCTACGTTCCGGCAAAGCACGTCCTGGGCGCTCGCTTGAGCACGGAAGGGATCAACCCGTTTGTCCGCACGTTCTTGCAGAGCATCGCTCAAGGCCTTCAATCAGAAGGCTCTTCTGCCATCCCGGCGCGCCAGCAACTGGTGCAGAGCTGCTTGGCTACTCGCGGCTGCAGGGCCGAAGCGTGGTCAAATCTGTCTTGGACCCGAATCAAGCAGCCAGGCCAGATATCCGAATACCCGGACGCCACTCTGCGGCTCTTCGCCGACGGCATTTTCTATAGTGCCTTCGTTGTGAATCCCCCTATCCTGTTCAAAGGACGCCCGCTTCCGAGCATCAACTCCCCGGTACTCGTCCTGGATGGGGCTGGGCTGAGCCTGGCAGTCGTCGACCATTCCTGCTACCTGCTCGATACACACGGCAAGTGGTCCGCGGCAGGCGCAAGCGCGGGCCAGTCCGCGGCCGCAATT
The DNA here is from genome assembly GCA_963810155.1 of uncultured Acidobacteriota bacterium. GTDB lineage: Bacteria > Acidobacteriota > Terriglobia > Acidiferrales > UBA7541 > Palsa-189. The sequence continues at coordinate 134,203 of CAWEMN010000024.1, read as the reverse complement.
CACTAAATCCTGCTAATTAGTTGGAGGTAGTTCTGGAGATCACTCGAAAGGGTGGGTCTTGGGCGAATTGCGCCAGCTCGTGTCGTCCCTGATGGCTTGCGACTTCGCTATCCTCGGCCACCAGGTTGAGGGAAATGTCCGTAAAGATCGCCTGCCGGGCTGAAGGAAATGAGTTAGACCAGCACTTCAGGAACTTCTAATCTCTGCTTCCGAAAAGCAGATTCAAAAGCGCTCACAATCCGTGGATCGAAATCGGTGCCCGAAGCTTTGACGATCGTATCCCGCGCTTCGAATGGCGAAAGCCCTTTGCGATAAGGCCGGTCGCTGACCAGCGAATCGTACACGTCCGCCACGCTGATTACCTTCGCTTCCACGGGGATCTCCTGGCCTTTGGTCGGATGGTAGCCAGACCCGTCAAACTTGTCGTGGTGCGCGAGGATGATGGGCAGCACGCGCCGCAGCGATCCGCCCACGGGGCTGAGCATCTCCACGCCCTTTTCGACGTGAGTCTTGATCTCTTTCATCTCATCGTCGGTCAATCGTGCGGCCTTGTAGAGGACCTCGCGGCTGACCTCCAGCTTGCCGACGTCGTGCAAGCAGCGCGGCCGCCCTCACGTCTTCGATCTGGTCTTCGCGCATGCCCAATTCCATGCCAATCTGCGTTGCGTACACGGATACCCGGTAGGAATGATTTTGCGTGAATTTGTCGTTGGAAATCATCTGGCTCAGGATTTGCAACACCCCGAAATAGGTCTCGCGCAAGTCCTTCATGCGTTGCTCGCTGTGCTCGTGAAGTGTTCCTGTCGCGTAGGCGAAGATCACCAGAAAACCGGCCCAGATCGCCAGATCCGACCAGCCCAGCACGTCTTCAACGGGAACGGGGCCGCGATTGAAAAGCGACGGGTGCATCACATTCACCCAGGTCACGAAGAGAATCGTGGCCACTGCGGACTGCACCGCTCGCCGCCGCCCGAAATAATAAACCGCAAAAAGCGTGGGCAGGTTGTAGAACGTCAAGACCAGGCGCTGCCCTTCGATAAAGAAATTGACCAGTGCGGCCGAGCCCACAATGGAAAGGATCAGGAGCAGCTCTTTGTTTACCTGAGCCACACGCGAAATCCACTTGCCTCGCATATGCCCTCCAGTGGACACGGTTCAGCGTCAACGATCTGCAAGGGTTAGCTTGGCTGGGTCAAAGGGAGGCCGCCATAGTACTGACGGTTCATCGTGCTCGTTCGGTAATCATTGCGTAAACACGCCGCTAGACACGGCGGAAAGAGGAATTCCAGCAGGTCGCCCCGGTTTTACGTCTACTTCGAGTCGCTGTCTACTCCCCGAATTTTGCGTACCAGCGCGACTAGAGGATCGTAGAATTGGTCGACGACGCGTTCTTTGAGCGGGATGATGGCGTTATCGGTGATGTGAATATCTTCCGGACATACTTCGGTACAGCACTTGGTGATGTTGCAGTATCCCAAGCCAAGCTCGTCCCGCAAAAGCTTCGTGCGGGATTTGCTGTCGAGCGGATGCATCTCCAGTCCCGCCACGCGAACAAAAAAGCGCGGCCCGGCGAACTGTTCGAATTTGTCGTGTTCCCGCAATACGTGGCATACGTTCTGGCACAGGAAGCATTCGATGCACTTGCGGAACTCCTGCACTCGGTCCACATCGTCTTGATAAATCTTCCAGTCCGTTCCGGGGCGCGGCGTGAAGGGCGGGATCTTCTTGTTCACCTTGTAGTTCCACGAGACGTCGGTAACCAGGTCCTTCAATATCGGAAAGGACTTCATGGGGTAGACGGTAATCGGCTTATCCAGCGGCAACGCATCCATCCGCGTCTTGCACATCAGCCGGGGACGTCCGTTGACTTCGCCGGAGCAGGAGCCGCACTTCGCGGCTTTGCAGTTCCAGCGCACCGCCAGATCGGGCGCCAGATGCCCTTGAATGTAGTGGATGGCATCGAGCACGACCATCCCGGGGGCCACAGGAACGCGGTACTGTACGGCTTTGCCGCCCTGCGCGTCTCCCCGGAACACCTCTAAAATCGCATCGGCCATCTTTCCCCTCCGCTACTTGTCCTCGGCAAGAATCTTCTGCAAATCCTCCGGCATCACCGGGACCGGCTCTTGCCGAAGCGCCATGGTCCCGTGCTGCGAGGAGATGATATTGTTTTGCTGTCCCCAGGTCTTGTCGAGCGATGGGAAGTCGATCCGGCTGTGCGCGCCGCGGCTCTCGCGGCGTGCCAGAGCGCTCCGCGTTACGGCCTCTGAGATCGTCAGCATCGATCTCAGGTCGTGGGCCAGGTGCCAACCTGGATTGAACAGTCGCGAGCCTTCTACGCCCACGTGTTTTGCTCGCTCCTTAAACTTTTCCAGCTCCTCGAGCGCCTTGCGAAGATCCTCGTCGGTTCGGAAGATTCCCACCAGGCTTTGCATCGCATCCTGCAAATCTCGATGCACCTGGTACGGTGATTCGCCATTTCCATTCTGAAATGGCGCTACCATCTCCCGTTCCGCCTCTTCGATCTGCGCCGCATCGATCGTCGGCTGCGTTCACCTTCTTCGCGTGTTGCGCCGCCGCCGTGCCTGCTCTCCGCCCGAACACCAGCAGGTCCGAAAGGGAATTGCCTCCCAATCGATTTGCGCCGTGCAAGCCTGCGGCAACTTCGCCTGCCGCAAAGAGTCCTGGCACCGTAGCTTCCGCGGTTTCAGGATCGACGCGTACTCCGCCCATCACGTAATGGCACGTCGGGCCCACTTCCATCGGGCCTTTCGTGATATCCACGTCGGCCAATTCGAGGAATTGGTGATACATGCTGGGCAGCTTTTTCTTTACGTACTCAGCGGGTTTTTGGGAAATATCCAGGAAGGCTCCGCCATGTTCCGAACCCCGGCCCTCGCGTACCTCTGTGTAAATCGCGCGCGCCACTACGTCGCGCGTGGAGAGCTCCATTTTTTTCGGATCGTACTTCTCCATGAACCGCTCGCCGTTTTTGTTGCGGAGGATGCCGCCTTCTCCGCGCACGGCTTCGGTTACCAGTAGGCCTTGCACGCCGGGAGGCCAGACCATTCCCGTCGGATGGAACTGGACGAACTCCATGTCTTTCAGCTCGGCACCGGCGTCGTACGCCAGCGTCATTCCATCGCCGGTATATTCCCAGGAGTTCGAGGTAATTTTGTAGGCTTTCCCGATCCCGCCCGTGGCCAGCACCACAGACTTGGCGCGGAAGACCACGAAGCGCCCCTGTTCGCGCCAGTAGCCAAATGCGCCGGCCACTCGATCGCCATCCTTGAGCAGGCGGCTGACCGTGCACTCCATGTAGACATCGACGCCCAGGTTGACCCCGCGGTCCTGCAGCGTCCGGATCATCTCCAGGCCCGTGCGGTCGCCCACGTGGCACAAACGCTTGTAGGTGTGTCCGCCAAACGCGCGCTGCAGGATCTGGCCGTCCGCGGTTCGGTCGAAGAGCGCGCCCCATTGTTCGAGTTCGCGAATACGGTCAGGAGCCTCCTGGGCGTGGAGTTGGGCCATGCGCCAGTGGTTCAGGAACTTGCCTCCGCGCATGGTGTCGCGGAAGTGCGTTCGCCAATCGTCTGCGTGATCCACGTTGGCCATGGCGGCGGCGATCCCGCCCTCCGCCATAACGGTGTGAGCCTTGCCCAGCAGCGATTTGCACACCACGCCGACTTTAGCGCCCTCGGCGAGCGCTGCAATCGCGGCGCGCAGGCCGGCGCCCCCGGCGCCGATGATCAATACATCGTGTTCGTGTGTTTCGTATTTGGTAGTCACAGGATTCTGATGTCCCGCAGAACTCCGGATGCAACCAGCCGGATGTAGAGATCGGTCGAGCCGACCGAAATCAAACTGCACCACGCATAGAGCATGTGCCTCTCATTGAGAATGCTGATGCCTCGCCATCCCGCGTGCCGCGCAGATCCGAAGCTCGCGCAGGAGAAGCAGTCAACTTTTCCGCCAATCAGGTGGCGCAGGGAGTGGCAGGAAAGCGTGTAGATCGACAGCAGGATCACGTTTGCCAGCATGATCAGGCTGCCCACGCCGACGAAGAAGTGGCCGTCCAGGGAAAACGCCAAAATCGCGTCGTACCACAGAAATCCCACGATAATAATTGCCGCATACAGGAAGTAGCGATGCATGTTCTGCAGAATGAATGGAAACTTCGTCTCCCCGCAGTAGGAGCGCTTGGGTTCCCCCACGGCGCAGGCCGGAGGATCCATGAAATACGCCCGGTAGTATGCCTTCCGGTAGTAGTAGCAGGTGGTCCGAAATCCCAGCGGGAACGCCAGGATCAGAAGAGCGGGGGACAACGGCCAGAAATGATGCTGTGGATCGATCAGTGGCGAATAGAAAGGCGAAAGATAGGGCCCCCAGGTGTAGTAGGCGCCCTCGAACGCCCGCAGGGTTGCGTAAATGCCGAACACCCCCAGGAGCAGCGCCCCCGGCAGAATCTCGGTCCACCAGGCGTCCCGCCGCTGCGTAGCTCCAAAACCGCCTACCGGTACTGACCCCTCTGCCATTTCGCTTTACTCCTCTGCGCTCAATTCTTTGAGCGAACCTCTACGTCCTCAGGCGACCGATCCCGGGAATACCACAGGTCAGTCTTCCAGCCCGCGCCCTTCACTCAAACACATTATAAAACTGAAGGTTACTCCGGTGCGAGAGCAGGTACGAGATAAGCGATCACAGAGACTCGGCACTCCCTTGCCGCCCCGAATACAGAAGTCCCTGTACATTTAAATTAGAAAAATACGATGCCGCTGCTTACCTGTCAAGCATAAGCCGAATGAAAGAGAAAGAAGGCGAGAATGAGCGCCTGGAGGACATTCAGTGGTCGACCGATCGACCGCGAGCGAGCCGAATCGTCTAGGCCTTGCAAACGGTCAGTTTTCGGTCGTGGCTTCCCGCACGGTTGCGCTGGCCTGCACAGCGTACGTGCGGCTGCCGGCCGCCGCCGCAGCTACTGTCGTGACCGGCGGGAGCGAGACGACCGCAGGAGGCGTGGGCCCCTCATTCTGGAAAACGAGTCGCTGCGAGTTGCTGTCCCAATCGATGCGCAGCATATCCCCGAATTCCACTTGCTCCGATGCGAGCAGGTTAGCCAGCGGGCTGACGACGTGTCGAGCAATCGCTCGCTTCAAATGGCGTGCGCCATATTTCAAATCGGTGCCTTCGCGCAACAGAAACGATCGAGCTTCCGGCATCACCCGAAACATGAAGGGCACGCGCCCCGCATCCAGCACCTGTTGCTGCACGGCTGCCAATTCGATATTGAGGATCTCCTCCGAGTTGCTCTGGTTGGAGTTGATGAAAGACGACGACTCTGTCCAGCCGGTTCATGAATTCCGGCGAAAATTTGCGCCGGGCTGCTTCCACGGCCGTACGTTCCATCTTCTGGTTCAGTCCGCCGGCGGAGTTGGTTGGCTCCACGAAGCCCAGTCTCTTGGATACCAGAGCCGTGATTTCACGCGCTCCCAGGTTGGAGGTCAGGAAGATGATCGTTTGCGAGAGGTCCACGCGGCGCGTATCGCCAAGCGTCAATGTAGCTTTATCGAGAATACCTAGCAGCAACTGCCACAGGGCATCGCTGGCCTTTTCGATTTCATCGAATAGCAGCAGGCTGAGTCTCAGTTTCTCGGTGTGATACTGGTTCAGCGTCTCCTCTGTGATCAGGGGGTGCGTATCGCGGTGCCCCAGGTAACCTGGCGGCGAGCCAATCAGCTTGGCAATCTCGTGCGAGTGCTGAAATTCCGCGCAATCGATCTTCACCACCGCCCGCTTGTCACCAAACAAAATTTCAGCCGCTGCTTCAACGATGCGTGTTTTTCCCGACCCTGTGGGACCGAGAAAAAGTAGATTTCCCACCGGCCGCCCGGGCGCGCTTAATCCGGCGCTGAACACCTGAAAGGCTCCTACCAGAGCTTCGACCGCCTCATCCTGTCCCACGATCTTGGAGCGAAGAGCCGTCTCGAACTCGCTGAGTTGGGAACTGCGCTTCGTTGGATCAAGTACCCGTGCCAGAGCACTCATTGCGCTCTCCTCAAGAGGGCCGCGCCCTCGCGCGAACGCTCTTGCCAGAAGGCTGGTTTCGATTCGATCATTGTGGAGCTCTCTTGCGTTTGTCCTTCCTAGGCTCCGCCCTGAATTTGCAACAAAACGCTGTCGTAAACAATCCGGTCAAGCCCTAACATAATCGTGAAAGTCCCCTTGTTTCTTGCGGGAATTGGCCACGTATAAGCAGCCACAGCGACACCCGAGAAGAGCCCGGTAAACTCCTGATAATTCGGGTAACGCCTGATTAGTCGGGAAACAAAGAAAAGATAAGTCCCTTGACTCGGAGCCGATAGCCGGACTGCCGCGTCCCCGCGGAATAGTCACAGTACCCGCTGTGCCGCATCATTCCCGTGCCAATCGGGCATTGGTGCTATCGCGCTTTTGGTTGGCACATCCCTTGTCTACAATGCCCGAGTGCCCAAATTAGCTCTGTTTATTGGCAAAGGAGGGGTTGGAAAAACCACCGTTTCCGCCGCCTACGCCCTGCATAGCGCGGCACGTCATCGGAAAAGTTCAATCCTCCTGCTCTCCACCGATCCGGCCCATTCGCTCTCAGACATTCTGGGCCAGGATTTTGGCGATCAGCCTCAGAAAGTGCGCTTGCCGCGAAAGGGACGCCTCGATGTTTGGCAGGTCAATGCCGAAAAACAGTTTCGGGGGTTCTTGGACAGCCACAAAGATGAGCTGCTCTCCATCCTCGAAGGCGGTTCCATCTTCTCCCGGTCGGATATCGAACCCTTGCTGGACACCACGCTGCCCGGAATGGCTGAAATGGCCGCGCTCCTCGCCATCTCCGACGCCCTGGCTTCCGGCAAATACGACCGCATTGTTGTAGACACGGCGCCCATAGGGCACACCTTGAGGCTTTTTGCGCTGCCTCAGTATTTTTCGAGCTTTCTCGATATTCTCGATCTGGCCGCCAGCCGCGACCGGCTCCTGGCACAGCATTTTGGGGGCGCCGCCAAGCCTGCTGCCCATCCACTGGTCGAAGAATGGCGGGGCATGGTGGAAGCGGTCAGCACCGCGCTGTTGAGCCATGCGGAGATTTTTCTGGTGACCACGCCTGAAAAATTCTCTCTCAACGAAGCCCGTCGATCCGTCCTTGCGCTGCGCTCCCTCTCACCGGATTTGGATCTTGCGGCCATAGTGCTGAATCGGGCTGTGCTCGTCTCCAACCGTTGCCGAATCTGCCGCACGAAGCAAGTTGCGACGCGCGCTGCACGCGAGTTTCTTCGCAGGCATTTTGCGGCCAAGGAGATTCACGTTGCGGAAGATGCCGGATCCCCGGTAATGGGGCCGGGATTGCAAGCTTTCGGCGACCACATCTTTTCTGGCAAGCGCCTCGCTTGGAAGCCTGCCCCGCCGAAGTCTAAGGAAGTGGAACTCTTGCGGGTCGACTGGCCGATTTTGGATCGGCCTCTAACCATGGTTTTGGGCAAAGGCGGAGTGGGGAAGACGACCATCTCTGCCGGCCTCGGATTTAATACTCGGCTCCGCGCCGGCCCCACCGTCGATATCTGCTCCGTCGATCCGGCGCCCTCTCTCGACGACATCTTCCAGAGCGACATCTCCGACCTGCCTCGCGCCGTCCTGGGGGACGCAAAGTTTCGCGCTTCGGAGATGGATGCCACTGCTGTGTTCACGGCGTGGGCGGGCCGCATCAGGCAAATGATCAATGACGCCACCACAGCCGAGGTATCGAAGGTGCACATCGATCTCTGGTTCGAGCGACAACTCTTTTCGCGGCTCCTCGAAAGCGTGCCTCCCGGAATGGACGAGATTCTGGCCGTGCTGCGAGTGCTCGATCTGGTTCGCACGAAATCGAGCCGCGTCTTGATTGATATGGCCCCCACCGGCCACGCTCTCGATCTTCTGCGCACTCCCCAACGCATCCTCGTCTGGACCAGGCTTTTATTGAAAAGTCTCGCCCAGCACCGTACACTCGCTCTGGCTCGCGATGCCGGACTCAAAATCGCGGAATTGGGTAAAAGCGTCCGCGATCTGCTGGAGTTTCTGACCAACGCCGGGCACACACGCGTTTATACGGTTATGCTCCCCGAAACCCTGCCTGACAGACAAACCGAGCGGCTCATTGCCGAGCTCTCGAAGCTGTGCCTTCCCGCCTCGGCCATATTTGTCAATCGTGTCCTGTTCAAAGAAGATGTGCGGAACTGCCACCGTTGCTCCCGAACCCGCCAGTGGCAGCTCGCTACTCTAACCAGGCTTTCAGAGCGTTACTCGGGGATTCCGTTGTACGTGGTACGGAATTTTGCCCGCGAGATCGCCGGGCCCAGGGCGCTCCGCACTTTCGTGGGTGAGTTATGGCGGCTGGCGTGAAGGCCAAGCCAACTCGCTAAATCCGCACCGCCCGCCCAAGCTGGTGCTAAGGTTATTTACCTCTACGGTTTGACTCTGGCCCCGGGCCCCTCTGCTGAACGATTTCGGGAATTGGAAGCGGTGGATGGCGCTGCCGGCTGTCGAAGCCTTTCCGTGCGGCGATCTTGTCTGCTGGATCAGCCGCGTGCCGCGAACCGACTTCGCCGATGACCTCTCCAAAAATATGCAGGATCTCGATTGGCTTGCCGCCGCCACGGTTCGCCACCAACGCGCCGATATCCGTTATTGCCGAAACCGCGGATATTCTGCCGGCGCGTTTCGGAATTGAATTTCTGAATGAGAAATCGCTCCGGGCGCATATCGACAGCCGAAGGGCGGCTTTACAGGATGACTTGAAGCGCATACGCGGCAGGGAAGAGTGGGGCGTTAAGGTTTTTGCCCTCCCCATGGCGCCACCCCCATTGAACCAGCTGGCTAAGAAGCACTTGGCTAAAAAGCAGTTGTTGGTTAATAAGAAGATCCGCAAGCGGAAGGGAATATCTCGAGGCCAAATCCGCGCTGTCTCGCCGTGCCGCCGACGGCCGCGCTGCGCCAGACGACCCGGAGGTTCTAGCCTTCGCGCGCTCTCTGCAATCGATCTCTGACGACGTCGCCGACGGCGGAAAGTTCGCTGGAGCTAGGCGTGACCTCCAATTTCACAAGACTCTTTTGCTGAAGCGGTCCGATCGCCCCAAATTGGAAAGGCTCGTCCGCAGCTATTCGAAAAAGTGGAAGGATCGAAGGCGCATCGAATGCACGGGCCCCTGGCCTCCGTTTTCCTTTGTATCGCGGAGTGAATCGTCTAAGCTAACACCTCATGCCGGAACAGACTCCTGAGATTGTTCTCCTCGGCAACGACGAAGACTCCGAGATGTCGTTGATCGATTTGGTCGACCATGTTCTCAATACAGGCGTCATCATTCGCGGGAACCTGGTTCTCTCCCTGGCAGGCGTTGATCTGGTCTACTTGGGCCTCGACCTCATTCGTGACTTCGGTGGAGACGGCGCTGCGCCACATGATACCCCCGGCGAAGCAGGCGCCGCTGAATCGGCGACGCCAGTAGAAAATCGTGCTCGCTTACTGCATTGCCGAACAGCAAAGTCAAATCGAACTTCCCAGCCGCGGAGTGGAAGGGGCGCCGGTCCGTGGCGTGGATATCGGTCTCCTCCGCTGCCTTGTATCGGCTTTCGACGCGCGCATGCCCTATGAGCCCGTGCCCGAAATGGTGAAGCAGTTCAACCGCGTCTTGCAGCGGATCTTTGCGCAAACCGCTATCATCCCTTTCCGTTTCCCGACCGTTATCGAAAGTGAAGATGTTCTCAGGCAGTTCGTGGAACCCCGGTCCGCGGACTACACCAGCGCTCTGCGTCGGCTGCGGAACAAGGTTCAGATGGATGTGCGCATCACCCTGACGACGCCCGGCGACGCGCCCGAACCCCCCGTGCAATCCGGCACCAGCTATCTGCAGGAAAGGCGAGCGCGCTATCACGAGGCCCAATCCACCCTGGAGCGATTCCGGTCGCGTCTCGGATTCCCTGGCCGAAAAATGGGTTGAGCGCGATACTCCCGCCGGGATTCGAGGTTTTGCCCTCGTCGATCGGTCCTCGCTCGACGCTTTCTTGCACAGGATCGCGGGAGTGCTGACCCCCGCTGGCGTCTCCGCTCGGGTCACGGGACCTTGGCCGCCGAGCGAGTTCGTGGAGATGGCCCATGACTGACGATCGGGCCAAAAAGAGATTCCCAGGAACTTCCCCGGGCCGGCGAAGAGGCCACCTCGGCCGCCACACGCCTTGAGTTAACCCCTGAAAATATCGAACAGGGCCTCGCCAAGCTGGTTCTCACCCTGATCGACTTTCTGCGGCAACTGCTCGAGCGGCAAGCCATCCGCCGCATGGAGGGCGGCACGCTCAGCGATCAGGAAGTCGAGCAGATGGGTGAAGCGCTCATGAAGCTGGAAAGCAAAATCCACGAACTGACCGAGCAATTCGGCCTTACGCCTGCGGACTTGAATATCGACTTGGGACCCTTGGGCCGCCTCCGCTAGCCGTCAATGCCCGTTTCAGAAACTGTTGAAAAGAAAATGTTTTCAAACGACCATACAGGAAAACACTTATTGACTGTCCTTGGCCTGACCTCTAGTATCACCTCCTTCGTCCCCTGGACGGTATCTGCACGTCGTTACACCGCCCAACAAAAAGAGAGAGCGATCTGAATGGAGAGAGTGCCGACAGTCTCGGGAACGACGAACCTTGTCGACATCTTGGACCGAGTCCTCGATAAGGGCTTGGTAATTGCCGGGGATATCCGTGTCTCATTGGCAAATGTGGAGTTACTGACGATCCGCATTCGCTTGTTGATTTGTTCCGTCGATAAAGCGGAACAAATTGGATTGAACTGGTGGAAATACGACCCGCATTTGACCATGTCGGGTGCGGCACCCGCCCTTCCACAGAGTCGGCGTCTCACCCGTCGGCCCAGAGCGGCGAAGACCAAACGCAGAAGTTAGCTAGCTAGAGGAGGGACGATCTATGGCCGTCGAACGCGTATCGGGTGGTTCTAGCCTGATCGATGTTCTTGATCGAGTGCTGGACAAAGGTATCGTTATTGACGCGTGGGTGCGCATCTCTCTCGTCGGTATTGACCTGATCACGGTTGAAGCCCGCGTCGTCGTTGCCTCGATCGATACCTATCTGAAGTACGCCGACGCCGTCGGCCTCACCGGCCTCGTTTCGCGGCCTCAGCTCGGCACAGGTACCGAGCCGGAATTGCCCGCGGAGGCTCCGCGACGTGTCGCTCGGACCCCTGCTCGCCGGAACCGCACGGCGGTAAAGGACTTAAGGAGTAAGGTCCTGTGGCTAGCCCGCGCGCCGTGGAAAAATCAGTTTTGGTTATGCCGCAGGCCGCGGCCGAGTCTCCTGCCCTGCGCCTGCTCTCCGCAGAGCGTTCCGAAGAGATTTTCCCCATACTCCTCGAAGAGATCGTCAAGATCGGTTTCCCGCGCGCTTTTGTTCTCGAGGCTGATTTTGACAATGGCGACGTCAAGGCCACCGCGTCCCTCAATTGCGATAGAAATGACCTGGAGAAGTTTCACACCTCTCTTTGGGCCCGTGATAACCCGATCATGGCTGTCCTGCAGCGGTTGAACCCCGGAATTCTGCCCAATCCCGCGGGCAAAGGCCCCTCTTTCTACGCCTACCCCATGATCTACCGCAGCCGACACGCGCTGCTGGGAGGCCGAACGCGAACGCCGCGAAGATTGCCTCGCCATTCAAAATGCGCGTCTCTCCCGCCGCTTGCCGCTCGAGGGACAAGTCTGCAGCGCCTGCGGCATGCGCGCCTACGCCACCGTGCTCCTCGCCCAGCTTGGCAAAGACACCAGCCCCGCCCGCCTGGAGGAGTTCCGCAATCTCGCCGAGCGCGCCAATGGCTACCTCGCCCGCCTCTTCAAGATCGAGCACTACTTCAATCGTATGCGCGATATGGAAGTCACCATCTCGCGGCTCAGCGCGGTCATGCAGAGCATGGCCGATCCGGTCATCTTTACCGACGATCAGCACCGCGTGGTGATTCAAAATCGCGCTGCCGAACGCTTTTTCCGCGTCCCCGAGGGCATTGGCGATGGCGGCCGCCGTGCCGTGGAGCTCAATAATCTTGCTCTTCTCCGCCGCGCTCTCCTCCATGATGGTCAGCGGAAAGGATACCTCTCGAGACCTCACCCTGGTCGACGTTATGGAGGGCGAAGAGGTTCTTTTCGAGGCCGTCTGCGCCCCCACGCAGAGCTCGGATGGCACGCGCACCGGCATGGTCACGGTGATGCGCGACGTCACCGATTTGCGCCGCGCGGATATGGAAGTGCGCGCCAATCTCGACAAACTGCGCTTTGCCGAAGAGATCGTGCGCCAGGAGCGCGACCGCCTCAATCTGGTGATCGAAAACGTCGGCGATCCCATCATCGTCGCCGACAATTCCGCAAAAATCGTTCTCCTGGACCCGCTGGCCAAAGAGCTCTTCGGAATCTCCGAAGGCTCCAAGCATCCTCAGGTCATGAAGAATTTGGCCAAGCTCGATGCCTATCTGACGGCGTTCACTTTCTCTTTTGCCGACAAAGATAATCGCTCCGTGCGCCTTTACAATCCTTCTTCCCAATCCGAAGTCGAGTATGCGGCGCGTTCCGGAAAGATTTATGACGCCCGCGGCCAGGTCTCTTACACCGTCACCGTGTTGCGCGATTTCACCGCCTGGAGAAAGCTGGAGCAGTTGCAGATGGAGCGGCGAATGCTCGAAATTGAAAAATTCGCCGCCACCGGCAAGTTGGCGGGCACCATCGCCCATGAAATCAACAATCCCATGGAGGCCATTAAGAACGCCATCCACCTGCTGGGCGATCAAGTCGAGCCGGAATCCAGGCCGATTTACGACGTGCTGAAAAATGAGACCGAGCGGGTAACTCGTATCGTCCGTCAGATGCTCGGCCTTTACCGCAACGTCGTGCAGTTCGAAAGCTTCGATGTGAATGGCGTCGTCGAAGATACCCTCGCCCTCTTCGCGCGCCCGCTTTCCAAAGTCGGCATTGTCGTGGATAAGCGGCTGGGCGAAATCCCTCCTTTCAAGGGATCGGGCGACCAGTTCCGGCAGTTGCTCTCCAACCTGGTCGTGAATTCGCGGGATAGCATGGCTTCGGGCGGAAAGCTGGTGATCCGTACGCGAGGGATCCGCTCCACGGACGGGTTGCATCGCTGGATCAGCCTGAGTGTTGCCGACACCGGCTGCGGGCATCAGCCCGGAGATTCAGAAGTCCATGTTTGAGCCTTTCGTCACCACCAAGGGTGGAAAGGGCACCGGCCTGGGTCTCTGGATCGTAAAAGGGATCGTCGAGAACCACACCGGTCGGATTCACGTGCGAAGCAAAGTTGGGCAAGGGAACCGTTATCAATCTGGTGTTTCCGATTTCGACATAAGGTCGGATCGATGCGATAAAGTTTCCAGGGACCTGGTAAAATTAAAATGACTGCTCGAGCGAGGAAGACTTATGCCGGCCAAAGTTGAGCGATCATCGCGAAAAAGCGCCGTTCGCGTGAAAGACGATCTACACGTAAAAATCAACGATGGGCCCAGCTGTCGCCCAGCCGTCCGCGCCGGGCGAAGGCGGGCGCTACGTGTACGGAATTGTCCGTTCCAAGGGTGCTATGAATTTCGGCAGTATCGGCATCGGCGGCGTGGGCGAGCAGGTCTATACCGTCAATTACGTCGATATCGCCGCCGTGGTCAGCAAGACCCCGGTCGCCATCTTCGACCCCACTCGCGAAAATGCCTTGGCCCATGAGCACGTCATCGAGACGGTGATGAAGAATCACACCATTATCCCCATGAGCTTTGGCACCGTCTTTCGCACCGACGATGATATTCGTGAAGTTCTCAAGGGCATCTACTCCTCCGTGAAAGACGTTCTCGAGCAGATGGCTGGGAAGTTGGAATTCGGCTTGAAGGTCAATTGGGATCGCGACCAGATCATCGAAGAGTTGATGGAGCAGGACGAAGAGATCCGCAGGTTCCATCGCGAAATCATTCGCAAGCAATTGCAGTCGACCTATTTCGCGCGCATGCAGCTGGGCCGCATGATTGATAAAGCTCTGGCCGAGCGCTCCATTCAATACGTCCGCGAAATCTACGAAGCCCTGCGCATTTGCTGCGTGGCTTCGCGCGATAATCAGCCGATTGGCGACAAAATGATCATGAATGCCGCCTTCCTGGTCGAACGCGAACGCGAGTCCGAGTTCGACCGCGTCGTGAATAAGATCGCCCGAAAGTATGGAAAACGCCTGAAGTTTAAATATACGGGTCCCTGGCCGCCGTACAATTTTGTGAATATCAGGCTCAAGCTGGAGCGCGTCACGGCCTCGTGATCGTGGAGGGGCGGAGCGACTCGTGTTCCTGATCGACGATCTGCTGTCCTTGCCGGTGTTGGGCATTAAATTTGTCCTGAACACATTGCAGCAGGTGTCCGAAGAGCAATACACGGATACTGCGCCCGGTAAGAGACGATTGCTCGAATTGCAGCTCGCCCTGGAATCCGGTGAGATTTCAGAGCAGGAGTATGTTCGCCAGGAGGCGGAGATCTTCCTGGAGCTTCGCGAAATCGAGAATCGCAAGCGCAGGATGGTGGGAGCGGCGCCTGAAGAGGCTCCTGCCGTGCCGCAATTGGAGATCCAGTCGGCTCTAGGTCATGACCACTCGCCACAATACGGCGTCCCGGCCCCGGAGAAAGCGCGATGAAAAAAAGCGTTGAGCTTTTGCCGCCCAGCGACGAGGCCGCGCGCGATGAGGGACCGCGCCTGATCCCACTGGGGGATCGTGCGCGCGAACCCTCGCGCTTGGAGCACTATCTGGACCTTGCCGACAGAGCTTTGACGCTTGAAGAAACGCGATCGGAAAGTCCGAACGAGGAGATGGAAGGGTAGAAACTCCAAGCTATTGCCACGCCTAGGGCGGGACGGGAGAAGCATGATGGCCGAAACCAAACCGAAGCGCCTGCTTTTCGTGGACGATGAAGCCAGCATCCGCATCACCTTGCCGCCCATCCTGGAAAAAGCCGGCTTTGAAGTGCATGTTGCCGAAAGCGTTGCCGATGCGCTCTTTGAGATCAACTCCTTTCAGTTTGACGCCTTGGTCACGGACTTGAACATCGGCGAAGAGGGTGACGGTTTCCTGGTGGCCAGTGGCATGCGCCACATTCAGCCGGAGTGCTTCATATTCATTCTGACGGGTTATCCCGCCTTTGAGACGGCGTTGCAGGCCATCCATACCCAGGTCGACGATTACCTCGTTAAGCCGGTCGAAATCGAATCCCTGGTGGGTGCCCTGCAGGGAAAGCTCGGAAACCTCCTCCGCGGCAAAGGCGCCTTGAAGCGCATCGCCGCGCTTCTCAAGGAAAAGAGTCCGGAAATCGATGCCGGGATCCTCGCGGCCGTGAAACGTGAGGCCAAAACATCCTCCAACTCCTTTAACGAACTCGCCGGTTTTCTCTCTGGATTTCTGAAAGCCGTGATTGAATTCATGGAACAGGAGACCGATAAGCCCAAGGCCGATGCCTTGCGTTCTGCTTCCCAGTACGGCCAATGGAGAGCCCGGGGCGGCGCCTCTGCCGCGATCATTGCCAGAGATTTTCGCGATTGTCGAGGAAGCTGCGTATCAACTGATTCAAAAGAGTCTGAACGTCACGGATCTGCTTCCCCTGATCTCCGACTTGAGGCGATTGGGCGTCGGCATTGAATTTGCTGATGGAACAATCGCTTCAGAGCTTCGTGGGGAGTGCCAAAAAAGGTGCCCCGTATAGTCGCCTTTTGAATAGCCATGTCGCCGGATGCCCAAATGAGCGCGTCTTCCGTATTTGAGACTTCCGCCTCGGCCAGCTCCCTAAATCCGGTGGAACAACGAGAAATCCGTAGAGGAATGGAAGCGAATGCGCTGGGCAACTGTTCCTCGCCTGCCGCGACGCCATAACTCTCGTCGACTCCGCCGGCCATTCTTACCTGGAATCCCGCAGCCGAACGCCTTTACGGATGGAAGGAAGTCGAGGTTCATTGGCAAGCCTTTTCTGGAGTTAATCAAAGCGGAACTGCCCCGGCCGCTCGGTCAGATCGAAAATATTCTGCGCCGCGAAGGCTACTGGGAATACGAACTCAAGGAGAACCAGTACGGCAGGGAAATCAGATCACGGTTGCGAGCCGATGGACGGTCTGGAGGAATAGTGCAGGGAGCAGTCTCTCGGACGCCTGCATCTGGATACCGACGTCACCAAATTCAGGCGCGCCGAACAGCAACTGCGCGTTGTCTCCGGTCATCTCCTGAATTTGCGAGATGAAGAGCGCCGCAGACTCGGCCGCGATCTGCACGATAGCGCCGGCCAGTTGCTTTCCATGGCCAAGTTGAACCTTTCGCTCGCCGACGAACATCTCGGAACTGTCACCCGCGCGCCGCTGCTTACCTCGAGGAATGCTCGAACCTCATCGATCAGGCTTTGGCTGAGGTCCGCACGATCTCATATCTTTTCCATCCGCCGTTGCTTGAGGAACTTGGTTTGGTGGGCGTTCTGCCGTGGTATGTGGCGGGATTCGCTGAGCGCAGCCGGATCAAAGTTCACTCTCGATGCGCCCAAAGAGATGGGCCGGCTTCCACGAGACTGGAGCTCGGGCTGTTTCGCATTGTGCAGGAATGCCTCACGAACGTACATAGCCATTCCAATTGCTCCACGGCCAACATCTCTTGTCTGTTGCCAATAAGCAGGTCCGGCTGAAGGTGGAAGATCAAGGCAAGGGCATGGCCACGACGGCAAAGGAAAGCGGCGATCGAGGGTAGAACGGCGGGCGTAGGTCTGAGCGGAATTCGCGAACGCGTCGCCGAATCTCGGCGGCCTTATGCAAATCCGCAGCGGGGATTGGGGCACGGCGGTTGAGGTCGTGTTTCCTTGCGTTGAAATCAGCTATGGAAGCGGTTTAAGTACGCTTTAACCGTGTTAATTGTCCGCCGCTTACCCAAAGCCTTCCGGATTCCCTTCCGCTGCCGTTCGCTTTCGAATACCGTCAGTTAGAATGAGCTATGGCCCGCCTCGACGAGTATCGCCGCAAACGGCGATTCGATCGCACTCCTGAGCCTTGCTCACCCAAAACTGTGCCGCAACTCGATGGCACATTCGTCGTGCAGAAGCACGCCGCGCGCCGGCTGCATTACGATTTTCGGTTGGCGATCGATGGCGTGCTCAAGTCGTGGGCAGTGCCGAAAGGGCCTTCGCTGAACCCCGCCGACAAACGTATGGCGGTGCAGACCGAAGATCACCCGATGAGCTACGCCAATTTCGAGGGAATCATTCCCGCGGGCAATTATGGCGCGGGTACGGTGATGGTTTGGGACCGCGGCAGGTTTCGCGTCGAGGGACAGCGTGGCGCGCAAGCCAACAATGGGAACGCGGTGAAATCAAGTTTAGGCTCAGCGGTGAAAAGCTTCGGGTGGCTTTGTTCTGGTGCGTACCAAGCGAGGCGAGAAGCAACCCGAATGGCTGATGATCAAGCATCAGGATGACGCGGTCGACTTCCGCCTGGAACATCGACGAGCACGACGGCTCCGTCCTGACCGGCCGAACGCTCCGACGAAATTGCCCGCGAAGTGGCCCCAAAGCGAAAGCCCAGCCGCTCCAGCCTGGCTGAGCTGGAAGGAGCGCAAGAAGGCTGCGCTGCCTGCCTCTCTTTCGCCGATGCTGGCCACGCTGATCGACCGCCCTTTTCAGATCCCGGCTGGCTCTTCGAGATTAAATGGGATGGCGCTCGCACGCTGGCCTGGATCGAGGATGGCGAGGTCCGGTTGCGTTCGCGTGCGGGCAACGAAGTTACGCACGCAATATCCCGAGCTGGTCTTCTTTATCGCGGCACCTGAGCGCCAAACGGGCGCTTCTGGATGGCGAAATCGTCGTCCTCGATGAAGACGGGCGCAGCGATTTCGAGCGCATGCAGCAGCGCATGAATGTACACCGCCCCTCGCCTGATCTGTGCGCGCGTTTTCCGGTGACCTACTATCTTTTTGATCTGGTCTATTGCGATGGATTACGACTTGCGCCAAGTGCCCCTGCTCGAGCGCAAGAAGTTCCTCCGGCGCCTCCTCGATCCCGGCCGCGAGATTCGCTTCTCCGATCATCAGTTGGAACGCGGCAAAGAGTTGTTTGAATTGGCGCGGCAAAATAATCTCGAAGGCGTTGTCGGAAAGCGCGTCGATAGCGTCTACGTACAGCGCCCGCAGTCAGAATTGGGTCAAGTTGAAGGCCACGAAAACCCTGGATGTGGTCGTGGGAGGCTGGACCGCTCCCCGCGGCAGCCGCACTCACTTCGGCTCTCTGCTTCTCGGCCTCTACCAGGGCAAGAACGCTGCGGTTCGTGGGGCATGCCGGAACGGGCATGGACGAGAAGATGCGCGCATTCGCTCATGAAAGAGTTGCGGAACTCGAGATCGACAAATGTCCCTTCGATAAAATTCCTGAAACCAATGAGCAGGCCTTTCTGGGTCGAAGCCCGAGCTGGTGGCGCACGTGCGTTTTATCGGCTGGACCCAGGAGCCGCGTCTGCGCGCTCCGGTGTTCCTCGCTCTGCGCAAGGACGTCCGGCTGGAAGAGTGCCGCTGGGAAAGCGAGGTCGCGCCGCACGCCCCGCGCCTGCGCCAGCGCTCATCCGCGCGCCGAAATTGTGGGCACGGTATTAAGTAAAAAGGAAGAGATCGAAGCGGAGCTCTTCTCCGGCAAGCAGGAGTCGGTAACGCTTGATTTTGACGGAAAGCGTTTCCGGCTCACTCAATCTGAACAAGGTCTTCTTTCCTGAATCCGGCTACACCAAGCGCGATCTTGTCGTCCTACTACTATCGGATCGCGGACTATCTTCTTCCATTCCTCAAGGATCGGCCTCTGGTGCTGCGCCGCTATCCGGATGGAATCAAAGGGCAGGCTTTTTTTCAGAAGAATATGCCTGAGGGCGCTGCCTAAGTGGATCGAAACCGTAGGCAGTCCCATCCGAAGTGAAACGCGAAGACGTCCAGTACGTAATCGCGAACGATCTTGCGTCGCTGCTCTATCTCACCGGACTGGGTTGCATCGACCATAATCCATGGTCCAGCCGTCGCGACGACCAGGAACATCCGGACTACTTTTTCTTCGATCTCGATCCTGCCGACGGCACCGAATTTTCGAATGTCCTGACCATTGCTCGCGCACTCACGAAAAGCTAACGCAGGCTCGGCCTGAAAATATTCATGAAGACATCCGGAGCCACTGGGTTTCACATCTACTTGCCGGTCGAGCGTGTCTACACCTTCGAGCAGTTGCGCATGTTTGGAGAAATCTTTTCGCAACTCGATTTCCGCGGAACATCCGGAACTCGTGACCCACGAGCGCATCGTGGCGAAGCGACGGCCCGGCAGCGTGTTGATCGACGTCACGCAAAACTCGCTGGGAAGGCCGCTTGCCGCGGCCTACACGATTCGCGCTTTTCCTAAGGCGCCTGTATCGGCTCCTGTGGAGATACGAGAATTACGGCCTACCCTGAGACCGGAGAAATTCAATCTGAAAACTTCTTCAAGCGGCTCAAGGAGAAAGGCGATTTGTGGGCTGATTTCTGGAAAAGCCGTCAAAGAATTGAAGCAGCCGTTGAACAGCTTGGTGCGACCCCGGCGCGTTCCCGGAAATAAGCCTTGTAACCACGTGAGCGCGCCGCCAGCCGGGCCCTGGCCGGGTCGGTATCTTCTCTTCTTCTCCGCGCGGGGCGTCAGTGATATCCTGCGCACCTATAGGGCAACCGGCCTTCGTTCTAATTGAATAGGGAGGGGCAATGTTAAACCGTCCTTTACTCTCCGGCCATGTGATTCCGCTGCTCCGCTGCTCGTTGTTCGCGGCCCTGGCTGTTTTTCTCTGTATCGCTGCGGGAGCTCAGCCTCAGAAAGAAGAGAAGAACGATATGCGGCTGGTCGGCTATAACGACCTGCAGGCGCGCAGCTCTTATCAGCCCACGATTCACCAGCAGGGTTCACGCTGGATCGCCTACATCGGTCATCACGGCGGCTCGCAGCTCAATCCGCTCACGGGCAAGCAAGAAGACAATGGCACCTCCATCGTCGACGTTACCGATGCCGCCCATCCCCGCTATCTCGCTCACATTGTGGGCGAGCCGGCTAAGAATGGCGTCGCGGAAACGGGTGGAGCGCAAATGGTGCGCGTCTGCGACGGCAGCTCGCTCCCGCATGCTGACAAAAGCAAGACCTACATGTTGCGCACTTATGGCGGCTCGCGCCACGAAATCTGGGACGTATCGGACCCCGCGAAGCCCAGCCGTCTGACGATTGTGGTGGACGGTCTCGTCGATACGCATAAAAGCTGGTGGGAATGCGACACCGGAATCGCCTATCTCGTCTCCGGCGTGCCCGGATGGCGCGTTCGACGCATGACCCAGATTTACGATCTCAGTGATCCCGCTCATCCCGTTTTCATTCGCAACTTCGGCTTGGGAGGGCAGCAGCCCGGATCGACTGGGCCTGTGATTCCGACCGAGGTCCACGGAGCCATGTCCACCGGCCCGAGCGGGAATCGCGTTTACTTCGGCTACGGCACCAATGGCTACGGCATCGTGCAAATTGTGGATCGCGATAAGCTCTTGAATGGACCCAAGGAGCCGACCGACGCAAATCTGCTCTATCCGCAGGTTGCCAGGCTCGACTTGCCGCCCGAAGCCGGCTCGCATTCGGTTTATCCGTTGATTGGAATGGATCTGCCCGAATTCGCCAAGCAGAAGCCTCGCGTGCCCGCGGCTGCGGCCGGCATGGAGCATGGCATGGATGACTCTGCCGGCAAGACCACGCAGGAACACCGAAATTACATTCTCTCGGTCGGTGAAACCACCGGCAACGAATGCCTCGAAAACAGGCAGATGCTGCGGGTTCTGGATATCACCGTTGAATCAAGGCCTTTCGGCGTAGCCTCCTGGACGGTTCCCGAGGCCAGCGGAAACTTCTGCGATCGCGGCGGGCGTTTTGGCACCCATTCGACCAACGAGAATTTCACCGCCACTTTCTACAAGCGAATCGTTTTCATCGCCCACTTCAATGCCGGAGTTCGCGCTCTCGATATTCGCGATCCTCTTCATCCCAAAGAGGTCGCTTATTACATTCCGGCGATCACCGACAAGACGGACAAGCGCTGCATCGGCACAGGAGCGGATCAGCGCTGCAAAATCGCGATTCAGACAAATAACGTCGAAGTCGACGATCGCGGTTATATCTACATCGTGGATCGCGCCAACACGGGGATGCATATCCTGGAGCTGACGGGCGCGGCGCGACAATTGGCAAATTACCCCGATTCAAGCAAGCAATCCCGGAAGTAACCGATAAAAGACGGTGCCTTAAGCCTGGATGATGTCGTTGCGGATGGCGTAGCGGACGAGTTCGGTTACGGAATGGCACTCGAGCCGCCGCATAATATTAGCGCGGTGTGTTTCGACGGTTTTGAAGGTGGTTCCCAATGCCGCCGCTATTTCGCGGCTGTTTTTGCCCTCCGCGAGGAGCTGCACGATTTCGCGCTGGCGCGGCGTGAGCCTGAGAGCCTTCTCGTCTTCGTTTGGTTTTGACGGCTTTTCCCGCTTATCCAGAAAAATCTGCGCGACTTTTGAAGTGAAGAAGGTTTTGTTGCGGCGCAGCGCTTCCACGGCCTGGACCAGTTCCGTGGCCGCGTCGGACTTCAGCACATAGCCTTTCACTCCAGCCTTCAGCATCTGCTGGATCAGCGGATCGGAATGGTGCATGGTCAGAATCAGCACCTTCGTTGGAGAGCCGCTGCGAACGATTTGCCGCGCGGCTTCCAATCCGTCGAGAGAGGGCATGCTGACGTCGAGGATGCTCACGTCCGGCTTGAATTGAATGGCTTTCTCTACCGCTTCTTTTCCGTTGGTGGCTTCGGCCACAACTTTCCATCCGGGCTGTTTTTCCAGAAGGTCACGAAGGCCTCGGCGCACGATGTCGTGATCGTCCGCGATCAGAACGTCCAATTTAGACATGTCGCCTCCGCAGGATGGGTTTGGGCATCATAAAGAAAAGACCCTAGTTTTTATATACACTGAACAATGTAGGAAGTCATAGTACGAACACAAAGCGAATTCCCGCTCCAAAGAAAAGCCCCCGCCAGCGAGTTCAGGGGCACTTGGCGGGGGCATACTTCGTCCCAAGGGGCTGCCCAGTTGATGTTACCGGCCCGTGGTAAGGACGTCGTCAATACCTTACTCCTCAGCTCACAAATTACTTAACAGCCGGTAACCTTTGGCTATCGTCCAGATTTGGTAACAACTCAGAGCTGGCTGTCCAGAACCTTGGTCAAATCCTGGTAATTGATCAGCCCGACCACGGTCTTGATTTTTCGGCCGTCGCGGGCATAGAGCATGCTCGTCGGGAAGCCCAGGATGCCGCCAAACTTGTCCGCGATCTTGTCGTTGCCCAGGAGAATGCGATAGTCCATCGCCTCCTGCGAGCCATTGACGTCGAAGCGCTTGCTCTTAACCCACGGTTCGACAACTTTTTGGCCGCCATCATCCATGGCGACGCCGACGATGACGAGTCCCTTGGGGCCGTATTTGTGGTTGAAGTCGATCAGCCAGGGAATCTCCGCCTTGCAGGGGTCGCACCAGGTGGCCCAGAAATTGACGAGCACGACTTTACCTTTGTACTGATCGATGCTGGTGGTGGAGCCATCGAGGTTGGGGATCGCCACGCTGGCTTCCGGCGCGGCTGCCGCCGCGGAGGGAGCGCTATTCTCGCTTGCGTTTGGACTTTGGCTGGACTTCTGCTGGCAGCCCACGATGGAAGCAAAGCCAAAACGGCGGTAACCAAAAGGGCCGTCAGATACTTTCCACGCATTAGACGCTCCTCATTTCACGAACACATTCAGGAAACTCAGTTTACCCGAAAGCCACGTGAGCCGATTAAAGAAGATCAGGTAGCCGACTGCAAGCAGCAACGCGCCGCTGCCCACTTCCACGGCATGCAGGTGACGCCGAAACCGCTGGTAAAAACGGAGAAATTGATTGATGCCCAGCGCCGTTAGCAGAAAGGGAATCGCCAGGCCGGCGGAATAAAACGCGAAAAGCAAAACGCCGCGAGAAACCGTGTCCGAGGTAGCGGCCATGGCGAGAACTCCGGCGAGTATGGGTCCGATGCAGGGAGTCCAGCCGAAAGCGAAGGCAAACCCGAGAAAAAAGCAGCTGGCGACGCTGGCAAAAGTGCCCGAGCCCGATCCTGCGGCCTGTCCTCCGAGATTGCGGAAATGGACGTCGCGATTGAGCCATCGCGTGAGCAGCGGGCCGGCGAGGAAAATCAGCGAGACGGAAATCAACTGCGCGGGGCCAAATCCCCAAATCTCGTTGTCGCCAAGCCAGATCCATGCCACGGCCGCGAGCGCGAGAAGCACCGCACCGATCGCCAGGCCGCTGCGCACCGGGATGCGTCCCAGCCAGCCGATCAGGTGCAGGCCAAACAGAACGATAATCGCTCCGGCAAAAGGCGCGAGCAAGCTGCGATTCCGCACCAGGAACTGGCCCACGGCGCTGGCCGATGCGCCGAAGGTGATAAAGACCACGGAAAAGCCGATCACAAAGGCCAGCGATGAGGTCAGAAGGCTTCCGCGCGGCTTTTCTCCCTGCCGCAACTGTTCGACACCGATGCCGGAAAGCATGGAGATATAGCCGGGCACCAGCGGAAGAACACACGGAGAGAGAAACGAAATCAGTCCCGCCAGAAACGCCGCGAAGATGGATACCTGCATAGTTCCATTATCTCCTAAATCCGCCGATCTGCTAAATCCGAGCGCAGGTGAATACGAAAGGCTCCAGACCCACACGCAGAATCGGCGTGTGGGGCACCCAGCAAACCAACTCCCTCGCATAAAAAGGCACAGGCGCTCAGGATGACGATGCTCGTTGCGTCGTCACTTTAGCCAGCAGACGGCGCCTACCCCCTCCCCATTTTCTGCAAGTGTTCATTCCAGGCGACTTTAAGTCTAATCATCCTGTAAGTGTTCATTGTGAGTCGGTTAGTAATCAGCGTACGACTGCGCGCTTTCGACGCCGACTTCGGCAGCAGAGTCATTTTCCTGATTCCTGCGAATATGGCTCAAGGTTGCACTGACGCGCGCTTCCATGCTACTGCGGGGCATGGCGGTGGGCGCAAGCTCTTCGAGATCGAACATCAACCGGTGCAGTTCCCGGCGGCCTTCGGGGGTGGTATCGAACTTTCCGTCGAAGGCGTCAAGAGAGCGAGACAAGAGACTCGCGAAGTCCGGGCCGGAGTCCGCAGGTGTATCAGCGACCGACTCCACCGAATGCTGAGCGAGGATTTCTGGCATCGGCTCGGCTGCAATAGGAATTTCGTTGATCGCCGGAGGTTCAGGAGACGCGGCGACCGAATCGACCGGAACAGCGGCGGGGCTTGCTGAAGGAGAGGCGGCGGAGACCCCGCACTCGTGCTGAGATCCTTGGCTCTCGTTGACTTTGTTAAGCGGCGAAAGCGCATCCTGTTGGTAGCTTTTCGCCGCCGAACCTGACGATCCTAATCGGATTGTCAGGTTCTCCTGCCAGGCGCGATAGCCGAAGGCAGCGACGTATTCGGCGCGGACTCCGGGAACGGATTGCAGCATCAGCTGGCCGAGATAGCCAAAGGCGACTGCATCGCGGCGCGAGATGCGTCCTCGAGCGAGGAGGCGGAACACCTGGCCAAGGGCGCGGTTGACGTCGGTAGCCGTGGAAAGATCGCCACACATCGGCTCGAGTTCGGCGGAGTCGGCACTCGCTTCCCTGGGATAGAGAAGGCCGTACAGCTCTTCTTCTTTCGTGGCGTGGTAGAGACAGAAATAAGGATGGAGTTTTTCATGACTTTCGCCGGAAGAGGCCCGCGGCATCCGGCAGCGGCGACCATCCGAAAAAGAGAACTGGCAGCGCGAGGCGTCATTCTCGTTGGAGTTGTTGGTTGAATCTCCTGTCCCAGGAGTCCCGTGGACTCCATCGACGGCCGCAAAGCGGAGCCCGGCCCGATCGCGATCATCGGGGTTGTCGATCGGGGGAGAAGGAGGGTGAGGAGCGGCGTGCGGAAGCAGATTCCTGTATCGTATTCATACGACATGTTACCATATAAGTACACATCTGTACATAGTTTACTTACATGGTATTCGAATAGAAATGGGGAATTGGAGGTAAGCCGTTCGAATGGGTTCGTTTCTTCGACTCTTCCTTCGAAACCCCCATCGAAGGTCAGCCAAACGGGCAGCGTTTTCGAAACTCAGGGAATGCGAGGGATAGGGCGCGCGGCCACATTCCGATAAGAGAACTCTAGCATGACCTGGCGACAGGTGTTGGAGTGTTTTGACGAACCGGCTGGATCGCATGTATCTGTGAAGCCGCGTGTGCATGTATATACTGTCGGCCCACAACTGGGCCGGAAGTCACCGCGCTGCCAGCCACATCAACCGATATTTTGATTGCCGCAAGTATCCCGACTCGCCTTGACAAAGATACAGAAGGGCAGTACCTTCTCGCCCTACCCCGTTGATTTCGTGACTCAATATTAGTTTCTAGCCGAGGAGGCTTTCCGTGCCCGAGCTCTGCAAAAGCATTCTTCGTAGGCATGCTAATTTGGCCCACTTCCAGTTAGTGCTCAGCGGCATCCTGATGATGCTGTCGTTCTTCTCTGTTCCGCAAGCAGCCACGGCTCAGCGAATTTGGAATGCAAACGTCGGCGCGGAAACCAAAAACGAAGCCGGTCAGGCCAATGCCTTCTTGCCGAATGAGGTTTGGATTAACGCTGGTGACAAAATCCAGTGGACCTGGCAGCCCCGGAATGAGCCTCACACCGTCACTTTCCTGAAGGCCGGACAAACCCGCCCGACCCCGCCGCCACCGATCGGGCCGCCATCAGGGCCGCCCGTCGGGCCACCGTTCTATTTCGGGAGTTCGACTCCACCATTCGTAGAATGCCCTAGCCCGAATCCCTACAACGGAGGCACTGCAACCTATGACGGGAGCGCCTGTGTCTCCAGCGCCGCATTGACAAGCGGCGCCGCCCCCTCAACCTTTACAGTGACGTTCCCAAATCCGGGCAATTACAAGCTTGTATGCTTGATTCACACCAACATGAACGGAACCGTCCACGTTCTCGATAAGAATGCGCCTCTTCCCTACGTGCAGTTTGACTATGACCGGCAAGCACGGGATCAGGCGGAAGACATCCTTAGGGACGCCGACAACCCAAAGGAGGAGCAACGCGACTTCCGTCGCTCACAGAACGAGGTCATTATGACCGGAGAGGTCGTCGCCACGGGAGGCGGACGGCAGTACTTGTCCATAAGCCGCTTTTTCAATGGGACCACTTACGTCCACGTCGGCGACACGGTCGAATGGACCAACCTGGATCCCACTGAGCCGCATACGGTAACGTTCGGGACGGAACCTGCCAATCCGATGGCCACTGTCGGAATAACCGCCGCCGCGGATGGGGCGCTGCAGGGAACCATCAATTCTATCTCAGACAGCGTGAGCTCCGGGTTTCTGCAGGCGCGCCGAGAGGACGCCGCCGGCCGCGGACAAACGGCTCCCGGGACGACGCGCATCCGCATCAAGTTCAACCATGCCGGGACGTACCATTACATCTGCGCCTTGCATGACGTGAACGGTATGGTGGGCACCGTCATCGTCAAATGAAGTCGGTGGTGGGATGAGGGACCCTGAAATGAGGCGCCTGCTGTGTTGTAGCGCGCTGGTGGTCATGTTGTCCGTGCTCGGGATAGCTCGCGGGAACTCCGTTCAGAGGCCCGGCAAAGTCTCGGAGCTGACTCCCGCGACGGATTATCGCGGTGGGTTGGTTTCTCCGTCGCTGCCCAAACCGAAATTTACCCTGACCGACACTGGCGGCGCACCGTTTGATTTTGGCGCGAAAACGCAGGGCTATGTCACACTCCTTTTTTTTGGGTACACACATTGCCCCGATATGTGCCCGCTTCAAATGTCCGTTATTGCTCAGGCTTTCAAGAAAATACCTCCGGACTTGGCCAATCAATTCAGGATCGTGTTTGTGACCACCGATCCTGACCGAGATACCGCCCAGGTACTGCGCTCGTGGCTCGATCACTTTGATAAGCGATTTATAGGACTCACAGGAAGCGAGGCGGCGATCGAGGCTGCCCAGATCGCTGCGAATATCAGTCCAGCGAAAAAATCAGCGGTCCGCTCGGATGGAGCATATGAGGTTGGTCACGCAGCATTTGTCTTCGCTTACACAAAAGACAATCTGGCTCATGTGATTTACCCGGTCGGTGTGAAGGCGGAGGATTTATCACATGACCTGCCCTACCTGGCAAAAGAGACTTGGACGACTCGCTGAATTGGACAAATTTTAGGTAATCCCATTCCGGAGCCTGGCTGCGGACCCGACGACAGCCGTAATCTCTAAGCGATTCACTTCTCTTGGTCCAACTCCCGATAAACGGGATTATCGGAATGTGGGATTTTCAGGCCGGGCCACATTCCGATAAGAGGACTTATCAGGACTTGGGGTCCGCCGCCGATTATCCGCTGGAGAGAAAGTCCTTACGATCTTGCGTTCTGATGTATTTGGGGTTTAATCTGCTGTTCATAACGATTTAGGAAGAGCGCGAAAACACGTTGATTCTCTGCGCGGCGTTACTGTGGAATCCGCCGTATCGCGCTGGCGCTCTCCTCTTTTCTACAGGAAAGGTTTGGACTACTCCCGCATGGCATCGAAACCAGAGAGCCACGGCGTCCAGCTTTCTCCAAGGCACGCGAAGATTGCTTTGTGCCTATTGGGAGCCCTGGTTGCAGCGGTTGACATAGCGCTACCCGCCAATATCAACATCGCTGCCTTCTACCTTGTCTTGATTGTGCTAGCTGGATGGACGATATCGTTCAAATGGCTTTGGATTTCCACAATCATTTTCATACTTCTGACGTTTGGCGGTATAGCCCTGGGGACACCACCGATCGATACCCAGTTAATTTGGGTCGATTGGTTGAATCGAAGCGTGACTGCGTTGGCTCTTGCCGTTGTGGCCATCCCCGTAGACCGTCGGTTGCGTGCCGTTATGGAGGTTGAACGAAGTCTTGCCGAGCAGGAGCGAGCGGAGCGGGCGCTGCAAGAGAGTCATGCGCTACTCGAAAAGCGCGTGGAAGAGCGTACATCGGCTCTCGCTGTCGTTATCGAAGAGTTACGCAACGAAAACGCAAGCAGAATTCAAGTAGAGAATCAATTGCGCGAATCGGAGACCTCTCTGCGTGAGCTTTCGCTTGAGTTGCTCCGCGCACAAGATCAGGAGCGCCGTCTTCTCGGCCAGGAGCTTCATGACGGCCTGGGGCAATGCCTCGTGGGATTGAAGTTAAGCCTGCACTTTCTGGATCAGGCAATCTCGACAGCCGAGGAATCTGCCAGGAAATACGTTGCAGAATGCCGCGAGTTTACCGACGATGCGCTGTTGCAAGTGAGGACGCTCTCACATCTTATGTACCCGCCGGTACTCCAAACTCTGGGTCTGAAATTCGCGATCCCCGAGTACGTGCGGGGTTTTGAGCAACGAAGCGAAGTTCAGATTAAGCTCGAAATGCCACAGAGTTTAAGCAGACTGCCGGAAGAATTAGAATTGGCCCTTTTCCGAATTCTTCAGGAGTCGCTGACGAACGTTCATCGCCATTCCGGAAGCCGGTCCGCTTATGTTGGTCTCAAGTTCACGGAGGGTGCGGTCGTATTACAGATTCAGGACAACGGCAAAGGCACCGGAGATGCAACGTGCGGGGTGGGGCTGCGTAGCATGATGGAACGCGCGAAAGAGCTTAAGGGCAAACTGGAACTGACTTCGGGACCAGAGGGGACTACTGTAAGAGCGACACTGCCCTATCACAACGCCTCTGCGGCCGCTTCTTAGAGAGCTAACGACGGGTTTCGCAACTCCCGATAAACGGCATTCTCGGACGGTGGGATTTCAGGCCTGGACATATTCCGAGAAGACGACTTTTCGGGACGTGGCATTAATAATCACTGACCTTCCTCAAGACCACGCTATTTTCTTTTCGTAAGTAATAGATTCCTCCAATCACGAACGCCACCAGCAATAGCACTTCCCATATATTCATAATTCCTCCTGGTCGTCTCGTCGCCACACGTGGCGGCGACGCATCAACAGGTGGCCTAATTTGCAAGGATGCCGAGTTGCCGCTCTTCAACCTTGCAGCGGTAGCTTTCACTGACGGTTCGAGACTGCCGGGAGGCTACTGCGGCAGCTAGATGACTGTAAAGGAAGAAAAGTGGCGATCCGTAGAAGAGGCAGCCGCCAGCTATGCCGGATCGTGCTCCGGCATATATCTCCTGACAAACGGCATTGTCGGAAGATGGCTTTTCGCTGGTGGGGCCAGTTTCCGATAAGAGGACTTATCAAGACATGGCCTGATCCCGCTAACGGAACACTTCCGAAGACTGCCCGAGCCACCCCTCCTCGACTCGACCTCTATCCATCATTAGCGACAAGGGCATCGTACTTTGCCCGCGCTCCTCGCTTCGTTCTATCGTTTAAGAGGAGGAGCTCAAATGACAAACGTGAACGTGAACGTGACGACGAAATGCGAAGAATGCGGTGTATCCACCGACGAGAGTTTCGCCTTTGGTGCTGCGCTTCACTACTTCTGTCCGAAGCACGAGGATGTAGTGTTCGCGAAAGTAACTGGCAAGCCGCCGAAACCCACGAATTCAGATCGGAAGAAATGACGGCCCAGCTATCCGGCGCGGATAATGACTGACTCAAAGGAACTCGTGGTCTTTATGACTCTGCCGCGGGGAGTCGAACAAGCCATTATTCCAGGGGTCCTCGCCAGCAGGAATGTCCCATTCGTTTTGGTGGATAGATATCTGGCCCATCAAGGATCGTATGTTGAGATTCAGGTTCCCGCTTCACGGCTAGAGGACGCTCGTCAGGCACTTGCGGATGCAAAGAAAGTTGGGAAAGTCTTGAATTTCTAGTGTGGCGTGCCCGGTGGTCCAGTCTCCGAAAAGAGGACTTATCAGGAGTTGACGAAGCGAAGACAGCGTTCCAGAAGGCTATGGACGGCGTGGGGCCGTGGCGATTGTCTTACGAATGAAGCTCCTGAAACGTGGAACGCCAAGCGCAAGATTTCCACCGATTAGCCACGTCCAGCCGAAAGCGAGGAACGCGAGGGGTGGTTGCGACTGCCAGAGCAGAGAGAATATGCCAACAAGGGCAAGACTAAGCGTCACAAACACGACCATCTGACGAAAGCTTAGTCGATACAAGATCTGGCGAGTGCCAGGGTCCACGGTGACCTCTCCAAATCCGAAAGGCGCGAGAACATTCCATCTGTTTTCAGACTGCAAACCACCTGTGAATGCCACGCGATTAGTTTCAATCGCAACGTCACGAGCGTGTATTACGTCGCGTAAGCAATTTGCGAGATGGGCGGGTAGAGCCGCCGAGTCAACTTCTTCGCTGAACTTTACAGTTCCAGTCCACTCTAGGCACATCATCAGAATATTCTAGCGAAAGACCGCAGGCAGGACTCTAACTCCTTCCATGAGAAGGCCGGTTGATGTCAAGGCACACTTTCTCTTTCTTCTTTCCGTGGGTCTGTTTTCTAATTCAGCCAAGCCGCCTCTGTCGCCATCCTTCCATCCGCACTCTTTGGTGAGCGAATGTTCGCTCGGTGCCAGTTGGGTGTTCTCGTTTCAGTAGGTGCTGCTACCTGAGAATCGACCTCTCCTCCCACCTTTCGGTGAGAGCCGGGCCCCAGGACTTAGTCGCAGTCACCTGGACTCGGCGGTTGAGCTCGGCTGTCCGGATCGCAACTCTCTAGGCCACTGCCCGCATCGCTTTCTGGCTGTTGCGCAGTGGTTCGTACACCTCTCCGCCTACCCACAACCGATGCAGCAGTATCGCCAGCTTTCGAGCCACTGCTACCACGGCTCGCTTCTTGGCATTTTTCCCTCCTCGCTCCGCAAGCTTTAGTCCCCATCTCCGCAGATCACTGTCTGCTCTAAAAGGTCCCAGAATGTAGTGCGCTCCCTGCACCATCATCGTGCGCAGATAGCGGTCTCCTTCTTTGCTGATGCCTTTCTGTGGTTCGCTCTCCCCGGAGTTCCTGCGGCCAGGCCGTAATCCCAGAAAACAGCCTACCTCGCGACTCTTCGCAAACCGATAGGGGTCCTCGATCGTCAGAACGTAGGTCAGAGCGATCTGTGTTCCTACACCCTTCACCTGCTTCAGCAAGGACACTTCCGGGTACACTTCCTTGGCGATTTTATCCATCCGTCCGTCGTATTCCTTGATGCGCTCGTTCAACGATTCGATTTCTTTGAGCAGAGGCTCCAGAACATCCCGCAATTCTGCGCTCAATGCAGTGGCCAGCTCCCGGCTCACCTGATAGGTGCCACACTTGGGCAGTCGTTGGCCATACGACTTCACCAACCCGCGTGCTGCATTCACCAAGGCGGTTCGAGCACTCACGAGTTCCGCTCGCACGCGAATCACCGTCAGGTGCAGTTGCGCTTTCACACTACGATGCCGCACTGGCCCCAGCAACTCGGGATCGACGCGCGCCAGTCGCGCCAGCGTCCGAGCATCGTGCCGATCATCTTTCCGGCTGCTCTTGGTGATCCATTGCACCTTTTGTGCGTGCGCCACGATCACTTCGTGTCCCAACTCGCTGAGCAGCCGGCTTACCCAGGGGGAATGAGTTCCTGTCTCCAGTGCGATGAGACTTCGCGGTATTTTTCCAAAGGTCTGCTTCAACGCTTCCGATGTTGTCGGCAGCTTTTGTTCCAAAATCACTTGGCCTGCTTCATCCACAACGCAGTAGAACGACCAGCGATCTCCCAGATCCAACCCGATCGTCAGCTTTCGCCCCTGGACAATTTGCTTCCGACTGCTCGCCACAGTGCTACTCTTTTTCATAAGCCGGTCTCCTTTCCGTTGCCCTTCGAGCGCGTCGACCATTGGGAGCGTATAGCATCCCGCCGGAGACCGGCCTTCTCATCCCATCTGAGAAACGGGATTATCGGAATGTGGCTTTTGGGCCTTGTCGCTAGTTGAGCAGAATCACCTCAAAGATTCCACCGGCTACGCGCCGCCAGCACCTTCCCTCAAGTTTTTCTCAGTCCCTAGAGTGTAGTAGACTCGCGATCTGCGATGTTTTGCCCCAAGTGTAAAGTCGAATACCGTCCGGGTTTTGCCCACTGCTCTGATTGCGATGTGGATTTGGTGGAGCACCTTGAGGAGCCACGCCGGTCGGATGCGGGCGATATGAAGGTGTTCAACGTCGTTCGCAGGTCACTTCTTTCCGTACGGTGGAGGCTTTATGAACCGTGTTGTTCCAATCGGCCGGGCTGCCATGCCCAACTTGGCCACAGTGGTCCTTTGCGCAGCCGCCGCAGCGCTCTCGCTCACTGGGTACGCCCAGGAGGCGCGGACAGTTAACCAAGG
The DNA here is from genome assembly GCA_963810155.1 of uncultured Acidobacteriota bacterium. Classification (GTDB taxonomy): domain Bacteria; phylum Acidobacteriota; class Terriglobia; order Acidiferrales; family UBA7541; genus Palsa-189. The sequence goes on along the minus strand of CAWEMN010000024.1, from coordinate 101,705 downwards.
CGTTTATTCCGCCGCACAGGCCGGGCGAGGGCAGGCGCTCTTCAGGGCCAACTGCGCCGTTTGCCACGGCGCCGAATTGAAAGGTGCTGTGGGTCCGATGCTGACTGGCGACAGCTTTACTACTGCATGGGCTGGGCGGCCATTGTCCGACCTTGTGGACAAGATCGAAAAGACCATGCCCCCGCAGGCGCCCGGAAGCACGACCCAGGCGCAGGCGCTGGAGGTCGCGGCATTTATTCTCCAATTCGGGAAATTCAAAGAGGGGCAGGAGGATTTGAGCGCCGCGAACCTTGCCGGGATTTCGTTTCCGGGGACGGCTCGGCTGGCGGGCGCCGCGGCCGTGAGCGTGGCCCTAGCGCCGACGGCCAACCTGGCCCAGTTGATGCGCGGCGTCACCTTTTATAACGCCAACGTGTTGTTAAATGTTCAAGTCAAGGACCCAGGCGCGAAGAAGGGAGGCCCGCCCATACCATTCGACTATGTTTTGTGGGGGCAGTGGAACTACTACGGCTGGCAGTCGGTGGACCAGGCAGCACTGGCCTTAGTGGAAACCACGCCGCTTTTCCTGGTGCCCGGCCGCCGTTGCGAAAACGGCCAGCCCGTCCCCGTGGAGCGCACCGATTTCAAGCAGTACACGGGCGAGCTGATCGCACTGGCCCGGGAGTTTTATAAGACTGCACAAACCCGCGACGCTCAGGCAGTCGCCGACATGTCTGAGAAGCTCGATATGGCTTGCGCCAATTGCCATCGCGTCTACCGCGACGCGGCCACGGAAGGAGCTGTTCGAACAGATAAGTGCATTCCCTCGGCTGTACAGCCAGCGAACTAAGAGCGGCCGCGACAGTCGGCTCAACAAAGAAAAGGGCCGGCATCTTGCGACGTCGGCCCTTTTTCCCCGAACTTTCTAACTGGGGTGTGTGACCGCAGCCTCGTCAGTCGAAGCTTTTCTCGACGCCGTCCTTGGTGATGAAGCCGAGCAGGCAGCCTGGCGAACCGTCCTTGAGTTGATGGCACCGTGCGGAGAGCGTAATCCCAGGTTTGAACGAGTCGAGGTCCCATCCTGATTTCTTGAGTCCAGCGGGGGCGGTGCCTTCCATGGCCCAGGTCGTGACACTGCCGTCCTTTTCCTTCACGTCGAGATATATCCAGCTGTGCGGGTTTATGAAATGCGCCTCTCTGATCGTACCCGTCAGACTTGTATAAACTTCCATATTGTAGTTGCCGTGGGAATGGTGCGCCCACACCGGCAGCGCCACCGCGACCGCAATAGCAAACAGTGCGACGATGCCCAGGGAGTTGATCTTCATTGCTCTCTTTTCCTCCAGAGATTGATTGTTCATCGGAAATCTGTCTGCTACCAGGGATGCCGGTAAATCGTCTGGTAACGAATCGCGGTGCCGTCTGGCCGGACGGCGGCGAAGGATTGCGTGTACAGCAACGGCGGTATTCCTTTCGCGGGCACCGTGGCCCTCATAATGTACAGGCGGTACTCGTGCAAGTAGGCGTCGGCGTATACGCGCCTGCCATTGGGCAAAGTGTACTGGAGTTCATGTCCCGGAATCAGGTTCATGTAGCGCCACGCGTCGTAAGTCACTTTGGCGGCCTCATCGCGCAACCGGGTGCAGGCGTAGTCGACCGAGGCAAACAAATCGATCTTCGCGTACATTCCGCCACTCGCCGCCTCGGTGTGCTCCTGCGCGGCGCGGATCTTCTCGATATCGGTGTAGTTAATCACCGACATCTCGTATTCGTTGTCGCCGTCCTTGCAACTATAGACGTGCCCTGGCACCTTGCTCTCATATTCAGTTGTCCAGACAATGTCCTTGACCGTGAATTTGCAGGGGACACTCACTGAAAAAAGGTCGTCCTTGTTGACATAGTCATCGGCGTTCGCGTCGGCGGTCTCCGCGGCGCTCCGCGCCGCGCTTCCACCCTGCGCTTGGCCCCGACCTGGGCCCCCACGTCCGGGCTGGCCTTCGCGAATTTGCCGTTGCGCTTCCTGAAGTTGCTTTTCTGCTAATGCCTGCCCCTGTTGTCGCTGTTGCGGCTGAGCGTAAGGGTCTTGCTGCTGTGCAAAGCAACTGCTCCCGGCGACGAAAACGAGAACTACCGCCAGCCCAAATCGAATCGCGCGCATTCTCGCTCCTCCCGGCAATCTCTCACAGTATCGCAGTTTTCAGTGCGCCACCGATTGAACATCATCGTCTCGCGATGCTGAGAGCCATTTGTCTACCTCGCCCGAACTGCGGGGTGATAGACGCGTGAAGTCACACTTCCGTTGCGTTGAACCGGCATACTAGCGTTCCAAGTCCGGTGAAACGGGCTTATCGGAATGAGGGAATCGGACAAAAGCCAGTTACCGAGAAGCCGACTTATCAGGACTTGGCTCATCCTTCGGGGAGCAAACGGGTCTAGCCCCCCTAATTTGTGTCATAACTCCGTCGCCTATTTCCGAGCGTATATTTTTGCCGTGCCTTCCCCTGACCTCAATCGATACATCGTTCTGCGGAGCTTCGGAGATCTCCCGGAAGCTCTCGCGGCAAAAAGCGTGCTGGACGCTTTGGGCATCGAGTCCTTCTTGGCTGACGAAAACGCGGTCCGCATGATGTTGTCGAATCTGGGTGGCGTCAGGCTCTACGTCAAACAGTCGGACGCGGAAGCAGCCGCAGCCGTGTTGGGTGGAAGCGGCCCGCGTTCGCCCTAGGGCCACCGGCCTCGCGTGGGCCACCTTCCGATAAGAGGACTTATCTGGAGTTGAGGTTGGGCGGCCGGATCCGGGTGCCAGGAGCGGGTAATTTTGCCAGTGGACTGTCGGTAGGCCGAGGTCGACCATGGCTCGTGCGCACTATAGAGACCATGGACGACTTGCCCAAGGAGAATACCCGTGAGAGCTAAGGTGCTATCCGTGCTGGTTTTGACAGCCGTCGGCCTCGGTTCCACCTGGACGCTTGTCCGAGCGACTCCACCAACCCAAGCGGCTACCAAGTCTGAGTCAGCGCTTGACCAATATGTCCAGTTGCTCAGAGGAGACATTCGCTCCCAGGTCAAGCAACTTATTGCCGCGAATTTGAAACTTACCGATACAGAGGCTACGAAGTTTTGGCCGGTCTACGACCGATATACGGCTGATCGAGTCAAGATCAACGACCAGAGGTACACGCTCATCAAGGAGTACGCCGACCACTGGGGTACGATGACCAACGATCAGGCATTGAGTCTGGCCAAGCGTTCCGGTGCGCTTGATGAGCAGATCGCACAATTGCGCACAATGTATCTGCCCACCTTCAACCAGGTTGTGCCTGGCACCAAGGTCGCCACATTCTTCCAGCTCGACCGCCGGATCCAAGAGCTGATTGACTTGCAACTGGCTTCGCAATTGCCCCTTGTCCAGGAGCAGTAGTAGCGCCATGAATGCGGGGTTGTCGCAGGAACATCCCAGAACCAACTACAGGGGACCAAAGTCCCGCGCGACGGGCAATCCGGAAGTTATCACCCGGCTTGTACTGGTCAGTGCGTCAGAAACTCCAGTGCCTGATAAACGGGATTATCGGAATGTGGCTCTTTAGAGAGTCAGAACCATGTGTTCTAGGTGGTCGTGTGTCGGCTCGAAATTTTGGAGCGTAACCAGAACGCAAGAGCAAAAGGGCCAACATAGGCAACGCCGTTACAAAGCGGCCATGCCCAAAGGTGTAGCCTAGTTGATCCGTGAGGGCCGATGCTAAAGCACAGGGAAAGGAATATCCCTGGAAGAGCAAGGTTACCAACACCACCACTTGTCAGTGGGCGAAATTCCACCCAGCAACCAATTGCAGTACCGATGAGGTGGCGCAGACATTGACGGCCCCTGCGTCTGTGTAGGGCGCGGGGGGCCACCCTCCGAGAAGAGGACTTCTCGGGACTTGGCGCAGGTCGTCAGTTGTGCTTCACAGCCTAACTCCCAAGCGTCACAAAGGTTTGTGATCGGGGAGATGACTATCCGTCCTCCGGGGTTGAAAAATATCGACACGCGCCCCGTTGTGCTATTCCCTCAGATCTTCGTCTGCTTGGAATGTTGCACGGCGGCATTCGAAGTCCCAGAACCCGAATTGCGCCAACTTGTACAACGCGACAAAACTGCGAAAAATGGTGATTTAGAGTTGAGTATTTGCCCAGGAAGAAGCTGCGGCAGATGACTTAGAGACGAGTCGTTCATTGCAGTGCTGGTGACACAAAGGGTTTGCCCTGAAGTGCTGATTTCACAGCCAAGATCAAGTCTTTTTGGACTCGCAGTTTGAAAACGTAAGCTAAGGCTCCTGCCTGTCGTGCAGTCTACACAATTTGAGACGCGTTTCAGGGATCCGACAGACCTGCTCCACTTCGGTCGCGATCCTTGATGGTATCCACCAGCTCAACCTGATGGAACGGATTTTGCAAACCTCAAGTTGATCTATCAGAAGGCGGTTTACCGGTTTTTCTTTGGTTTCTGGTGATATTCCAAACCCGGAGAAAATGTTAACAGCGCAGAGATCCCTGAAGACCAGAATAGCTATTCTCCGAAATCAGGGCCCTCTCTGGGCAAAGATTGGCGATGCCATGGGTCTTGGCGAAGGAACCATCCGCCGGGCCGCTCACGTGAATTGACAGAACAACTACCCATGATTCGGCTGAGCCAAATGGTTCGGTGTTCTATTTGACCGGGGCCTGGGTGATCTGCGTGCGCTCGGCGACGATCGTAATCTGCGACTCGTTCACGTCGAATGGCTTGTACTCGCCTGTCCGTCCCCGCGAATCTTTGGCCGTCACCGTGTAGCGGACAATCCCAGTCGTCGCATCATCCGGAACCGGCCACTTTGCAATCCAGAACTCGCGCTCCGGTTGCCGGTCATTCTGGCGATCGTGCATAGGCAGGTCAACAGTCTTCCCGCCATAAGTGATGTGAACGACCAGCTGCGTCGCCCGATCTCTCTTGCCCGTTTCCGGATTAATCGCCGTCATGCGGAAACCGATATTGTCGCCGTGCTTGAATTGGCTGCTGTGCGAGCAGCTTCCCGGAATGCCCGGTCCGATAAAGAACACGGTGTCACCATATACTATTAGTTGGCCGCTTCCGCCGGACGACGTCTGCGTCTGTCCGTAAACCATCGACCCTGCCGCAATCACCGCAACGAGCAAAACCGCAAAGGCAAGGTACTTCGAACGGCGCTTCGTCAGAGTTTTCATGATTAAGGGAAAGTACTTGAATTGGCTTTCAATGTCCAGCAAAAGGAAACCTCCCCAGTTTGACCGGGGCGGCTCCATTTCACAACGGTAGGAGTACGCAGAGAACTCCACCGCTTGGGTCAATTCACTTTATGTCCTCGGGAAACGGCGGGAATCGGAGCTGCAAGCCGCGCAGTCGCAAGAGACGCGACTACCATGCGGCGCGCATTCAACAATCGCCTCCAGTCTTCAGGCTGGGCGCGTTTCGGCCGTCTTTTGATCGCGAAGAACTCAGCGACTCCCTTTCTCCAACTTGGTCCTCCCGACGGTTGGTAGGCGGGTTTACCGGTTTTCCTTTCGTTTCCGGTGACATTCCAAGTTCTCAAAAGCTCTATCAAAACCATGAAAACCGGGCTTGTTTCAAAAAGAGCCACTTTTTTCAAAAGAATCGAACGCGCAGGGCGGCCCTTCTTCGACGTCAGGGGCGTCACGATCCCGGTCGCCGTGAGCGCCTTCCCCGACGAAATCTATGCGGCCCCGAAGAGCGGGCGTATCCCAAACTGATTTACTACAACCGACTCCCGAAAGGCGGTCACTTCGCCGCGTGGGAGCAGCCGCAGCTGTTCACTGAAGAACTCCGAGGATCGTTCCGGTCACTGCGTTAATTGGAGCGGCAGGGCGGCGCGCACAAGGCGGGCACCCTGTCCGCCGTGCGCGGCGGTACCATAGCCTGACATTTCAATAGCTCATGCGCTGCTTGAGTTGACGAGGAGGGCGTATGTCATAATGACAAAATAGGAAGGGCCGTTAGTGCGGGTCGAGACTCTGCAGCTAAGGATCAAGCGCTGATGGCGCGCGGCTTCCACGAGCCGGGGGATTTCGAAAGTCGGCTCGGATACCACCTGGGCTAAATCGCGCGCTAGGCCGGCGCTCGACGCGGTTCCGAACTCAGGACGTTGCGGATGGGACGCGCTCGAAGCCAAGCTTGCTTGCCGGGACACGGAAGGAAAATCGGAAATGAAAAAAGATCAGCGCGGAATCAACCCCGCTTCGAAGCCGAGTGGCGATGGGTGTGTCGAATGCCTGGCGTCACCGAAAGGTTGGTGGTTTCATCTCCGCCGGTGTGCGGAGTGTGGGCACATCGGTTGCTGCGACAGTTCTCCGAGCCAGCATGCGTCCAAGCATGCGGCGACAACAGGGCATCCGATCATTGCCAGCTTCGAGCCGGGTGAGGATTGGTTCTACGATTACGAGAAGCAGGGGATGATCAAGGGTGTGGAGTTGCTTCCGCCACATTCGCATCCGGAGGATCAACCAGTCACCTGGACCGGCAGGAAGGGTTCCAGCCAATTGGGAATCGCTGCTGCACTAGCTGGCGTCGATCGATTTTTTATGAATGGGAGCGGGACTCGGGACACCGTATTTGTAATGAGCACCGTATCGAAAGGAGCCATCAATGAACGCCGTACAAGTCGAACAGAAGAGCTATGAGATGCCCCCGCGAGAGGGGATCAGCATCGCGCATTTTCTCACCGTCGCCGACATCGAGCGATCGGCTCGCTACTACGAAAAGGTCTTCGGCGCCCGCATTCTGACCATGGGTGACGGCAACGCGCCTCCGTACCTTCAGCTTGCGAATATCTGGATGATTCTGAACGTTGGGGGCGGGCCGACCCCGGACAAGCCGACGGTAACGCTCAGCGTCCCCGACCCGAATCACATCAACAGCTTTATGAATTTCCGCGTTGCGGATATTCAAGCGTGCTACGAATTGTGGAAAAGTCGAGGAGCCGAGTTCATCACGGCGCCGATACCCAAGTACGGCGAGATCCGCTGCTACATCCGCGATCCTGACGGTTATATTATCGAGGTCGGACAGAGCACCACGCTCAAGTACGGTTAACGCTTGAGATTTTCACTATTACCAGGTGGAGATCGCAAAATTCGACGCTCACTCCGAGCTTGTCGGCCATGAAGCTCTTGTCGCCCGGCGAAGCGCCATCATTCAAATCGCGGACGAATGACCGGCTGCTCTGCCCAAAGCAGGTTACATGGCGCTCGCGAATACCAACTCCTGAGAAACGGGATTATGGGTAAGTGGGATTTTGGCGGAAAAACCCACTTTCCGATAAGGACTTATCAGGACTTATACCCGTTAGAGCGGCCTGCGCTTGCCTTCGGCACAGCCGTACTCTTCCACATCAGCGCGGACAAGCGCTTAAAGATAGGATTACCGTGTCGCCTTCGCGGGGAGCCTCCTTCCTGCGGCTCAGACCCCTGTAGGAATTGTCAGTTCCATTGCTCCCACCGCATCCGTAGCTTCTAGCTGGGACAAGAAGGCTGTGAGCTTTGTCCAGTCGATCATCGCGCGTCAAAAAGCACTGTGCCGTAGTTTCGACCGACGATTCGTCAGCGAGACTTTCCGCCTAGATGGCAATCAGCACTTCGTCGCGCAGTTCGTGGGGGGATACTTCCGCCCAGGCGCTGTCGTCTATGACATAGGAGGCGGCAAGCAACCGCTCATCCCCGTCGAGAATAAGCAGGAACTTGGCTTGACAGTAGTCGGCCTTGACATCGATGCGAACGAGCTTGCTCGCGCTCCGGATGGAGCCTATGACCAGATCGTATGTGCCGATATTCAGGCTTACCGTGGCATGGGCGATGCCGATCTGGTCATCTGCCAGGCGCTGCTGGAGCACGTTCGTTCGCTGCGGGCTGCCCTCGAAGGCATCTTCAGTGTGCTCAAACCAGGCGGCTTGGCGTTAGTTTTTGTCCCTTGCCGTAATGCTTGCTATGCGAGGCTGAACCTCATTCTTCCTCAGCAGCTTAAGAGAAAGTATTCTCTTCGATATTGCTCGGGAGGCGGCGCGTGATCAAGGCTTTCCGGCATATTACGATTGCTGTACTCCACCAGTTCCGTGCTCTGATTGGCGAGTACAACGGATCAATGGTCGAAGAGCACTTCTACTACCTCAGTTCATATTTTTCGTTTTTGCTTCCGGTATACGCCTTGTGGCGATTGTGGGTTTGCATTTTTCACCGCCTCGCGGGCGAAGAGGCCGCTGAAAGTTTCTCGCTTGCGTTTCGTAAGAAGTTTCCGGCGCAGATCCAGAGAGCCGGAGATAGAAGCGAGCCCCGAGGTCTGAATTGGTAACTCAACGCGCAGCGGTGGGGTGGAGGGGCGGTTCGATCACTTTCCCGCTAACGTTGCAGGCGCAGTTGAATTCGGCCACCGCGAACCTGCAACCTTTCCGTGACCGTGCTATAAGGGATCTGGCGCTCACAAAAAACAGATTCCTCGACGCGGTCCGGGAAGAATCTTCGCATCTCAGCGGCTCCTGTGAGGTTGTGGCTAACTCCTGATAAACGGGATTCTCGGAATGTGGGATTTCGTGGCACGGCCAGTTTCCGAGAACCCGACTTATCGGGCTTGGCCCGGACTTAGGTGGCTGATCCGCACTCGGCGAAGTACGATTACGAGATTCATGACCCAGGACAAAGCGGCCAAAAGGCCAAGGACCACACCGCCGAGAACGAACAGGTGAAAAGCGCTCAGACGTGTCGCAAGTCCCGGGAAGTGAAGTTCCATTGCGAAGTACGTCGCCGTGAAAATTGCCCAAGCGGTAATACCGCAGAGAAAACTGTTCCTCGGAGATTTCATGAACCGAGAGGTCGGTACCAGCCCCAAAACGATAACGCGATAGCCAGCGATAGGTTCCGCTCAAATGCATACTGACCTAGATACGGGACGCGGTTTGCCAACAGCAGCCAAGTTAGGCCTACCCCTGAAAAACAAACTCCGAGAATAACCCCCAGCCTAAACGCCAGATTTCGAGATGATTCACTATGCACTGGGAAAGCACTCATTCGTTCCATCCAGCATAAAGGCGTCTCGTATTCAAAGTACCTGGAATGACAAAAGCGTAAGAAGCAGGGTCCTCTTTATTTTGTCGGAAACTGCGATTAGATCGATCACTCTCGCTTTCATTAATCGAATGCCTCAATACTCAAGAGGGATTCGCGCTTCAAGTGATCATCGAGGCGCTTGAGGCAGTCAAACAGATTCGTATTTCGCTTCAATTCGTCTATCCTGGCGAACATCCGGACGTCTTGGCAATTCAGGCAATCGCATTCTGGAATTTCAAAGCTCACAGGCTACCTTCTTCCTCGGCTTGTGGCCCAACGATAATCACGGCTTGAGCTACTGAACATCTACGGTTCAGGTTGCCGGACTGCGTTCCACAGAACGAGATTCGCCAACTTTGCACCGTAGTTTGGGGCTGACTACTGTAAATATTGCCAGTGCCTTGCGAGAAAACCTCCGTCAGTGTCGAGTAACGGAACGCAGCCTTGTTTAGGTCGATTGAGCACTGCCTTATAGATCGGTTCCCCTAGAGGAACTATTGTCGGATCAACTGGTTAAATGGTGTTGCATCGACCGGTTGAGCTGGCAGGACTTATCAGGAGTTGACTTCTGAGAAATGCTCTAGTCTTCAGACCACCTCCGCGCCATTGGGAGACGCTTGCGCACCGTCTCAATCCTCGAAGCTGCGCACACCACCCTGGAATTTGTTCTTGATCATGTTAGACCAGAGCCACTTGATCACACGGGCGTCATTGTAGCAGTACGCCAAGTTATGGTTCAGAGTTGAGAAGCAATGGCGTTGACAGGTCGTCTTCATGGAGGAGAGCTGCGACTGATCGAACTTTGGGTGATCGATGTTCCCCCAGTCGAAAGTTGACGCATACATCGGAAAGCAGGGCGCGACGGTGCCGTCGGTACGAATGATCACGTTATTCTGACCGGCACGGCAGTTCCATTCGGCGAAATGCAACTCGCCGCTCGGGTCCTGGACAATCCCTGGCATCGATGCGAGCAGCTCCGCCTGGTGGCCATTTCCATTCGATTCCGTCGCCGTTCCAGCCGTATTCCCTTCAGATCGAGTCCAGAAGACATGCGCATAAATGCCTTCATCTCTTGCAGCCGTTGAACCGAGTTCACCATCTGGTAGCCTGCCTTGTTTTTCTCGATGAGCCAGTCGACCAGAGCGTCGACTTCACGCCAGTCTTCCGGGCGGATGTAGGTGGGATTGTCGTAGAGATGCTTGAAGTGGTCGTCCTGTTCGAGCATCGGCGTCTCATTGATGTGGTAATCGGTGGCCACGCGATGATCGTGCGCGTATTCAGTCAGCTTTCGGACGTCTTCTGTATTATTGCGGCAGATATTGATGTTGAAGAAGACCAGGTAGCCGTCCACATATTGCTTGCGCAGGATATGCTCCAGATTCTTCTGCGCGGGGACAAAAGCCTTGGGAAGGCTGGGTTTGAGCTCCCATGAGTCCATCGCAAAGTTGAAGACCGACACGCCTGCGTCGCCAAGACGATCCGCCACATCGGGACGAAGCAAACGTCCATTCGTGCGCGATATAAATCCAGAATCCTTTCTTCGCGGCGTAGTAAACCACTTTGTGCACGAAATCCGGCCGCAGAAGAGGCTCCCCGCCCATCAGCGCGAGACTCGGCAGCCGTTGTCATGGAGCCAGTCGATGGAACGCCGGGCCACGTCTTCGGTCATTCCTTTGACCTTGTTGTCGTAAGCCCAGCAGTACCAGCAATCCAGATTGCATTTGTACTCGACGAAATAGATATGCGGTGATCGGATGAAACTCGCCCGGCAACACCCGCGAACGCAATATAGGGAACCAACCATCCGCGTGAATAGCGGTACACATCCTTCCGACCCCACTGGCGCTTCTCAGGCGGAGTCTCGGGTCCCGGATCTGTCAGGCGATCCGGATATTGAGGGAAGACCGGCTCTGGCAGGGTCAGCCCTTTAGGTTCAGCTGGCTCCGGAGGGCGCTGGCTCGAATTCATCAACAGATCGTGGATTGCAACATCGATGCGGAACTTTGCTACAGTGGCCATTTGGATTCACCTCGCGAGCGTGTAACCTAGGCATGCGAACAAGGAATTCCAACGGATTTCTCGGGGTCGTCGACTCTAATTCACCGCGCATTCGAGGAGGCAAACTCAGTCTAAGCCTCATGTGACTATCCATCCTGGCCCGGAGTCTCTGGCTCCACTAACTATGACCGGCTATTGGCCGGCGCCAGCGGCCTTCCCGGTCGCAAGTACGCACAAATCCACCTCCGGAAGGCAAACACCGCAGTGCCACAATCCATGCAGATCAGGAGCTTGGGAAAAATCCAGACGACCGGTTTGTCGAGATTTTCCACTCCGGAAAAATGGATGGCTATTTCCCCGTTGAACTGTTTTTGGTTATCTGATCCGAACGATTTGCAAAACATATCTCAGCTAGTAAAGGCAGCGATTACTGCATCAGGCACCTGTTAGAACTAACAGGTGGAGCGGTTTGATAGCGGCTTTGGTGATTGGCTTGGGCTTAACTGCCTTCTCTGTCCGTACATTCCTTTGGTCAAGGGCCGCGCGAGAAAGGTCTGAGGTGACAAAGCCAAGTCCTGATAAACGGGATGATCGGAATGTGGGATTCGGGAAAGCCAGTTTCTTAGAGGAGGACTTTTCAGGAGTTGGCAGGGAAGGGCGGCACAGCCAAGACGGCCGAGCGGCAAGCAAGAGAACCCAAGCGCCCACATGAGAACTACACCATCGAGCAGTTTGATGGCGACTGCCCCCGATGCGACGAGATGAGACCGCGGGGTTCGAGCGCTGAGCAGGCGCGATGAACATCCATCCTCACCGCGTAAAAACTATTTTACTACTTGAACGATCCCGAGTCGGCGAACCATTCTGACGGAGCGAGCGCCGAGCTTATCTTAGGGTATCGCCAGCCGGAGTGGGCCTTCCGTTTCCGCCAACGGCTTGCCGTCGCTGGAATCCGCCAAGAGGATTTGATTATCGGTCACGGAGGGATCGAGCTCTCCGAGGGAGAAGACCACCTGATAACCGTCCTGGGCTTCCGCCAGGATATAGGTCGTGAGGGCCTTGCCGCGCAGGCTTGAACTGGTTGGCATGCCCGCCCGTTTCAAAACGTCGTCCGGTAATACTCCCCCTATGTGACGTCGGCCACGGTCACGGTGATTCGCGGCATGGTCGCGAGATCAGCAGCAGTAACAGTCATCGGCTTCTGAACATCTCCGCTGATGTCGATGGTGGCGGCTTGTTGGGCCGAAGCTTGCTTTTCGCTAGCTGCTCATTCGATTAGGCAGAGAAGAGCTTTAACTGTGTTTTGATCGTTTTTGGAACAGGGCGCACCACACTGGCACCATTCTATTTCTTCCGCACATGGGCACCTCATAACCGGCTGATTCCACGAAGCTGAACGTCTCCGCGTATGGTGAGCGGTGTGCTCCAAAGTCTCAGAGCGCACGGCCACAGGAGTCCGCGTGAGAATTACATTGTCGGTGCGCCCAATGAGGATGCTCATGAGCCCACAAAGTAACATGTTCGCGTCGCGCAGCCGGAAGTCCGAAGCAGGTTTTCTCCTGCTCGAATGCATGATTTCCCTCTCCATCTTGTTGGTGGTCACGGGCGCCCTAATGGGCCTGGCTACGATCGCCACTTCTACGACTGAAACCCAGGGTCACCTGGCTGCGCGCACCACTGAATATGCACAGGACAAGATGGAGCAGCTCCTGGCGCTGAAATTTTGCGATGGACCTACGAATGGGACGGACACGACGGTGTTTCCGTCTGTCGTCAGCGCGGCAGGCACTGGACTCGCAGGGTGTAACAACGCTGGCGGCAATCCCCCGACTGCGTTATCTGGCGGCAGCCTGAGTATTACATCGCCGGCGCCGGGCTACGTCGACTATCTCGATGCGAGCGGCAACCTGGTGGCCAGCACGGCGGCTTGGGAATATATCCGCGTATGGCAGATCACTGTGCCCCCAGGCTCAAATGGGATGAAGCAAATTACGGTACTCGCCCAAGTTCGATATTCAGTCGGGAGCCAAAATGCGGCGCACCCGCAGTCCGTTTTGACGGACTTGAAGACGTTTCCCTTTTGATGGGGATTTCGAGGAGAGCTGCCTTATTGGATCTTCGTTTTCTCGTCGAAGGTGATGATATGACCGATATCCGACTCGACGCACGGAGCATTTTCCACCAGCAATTCCTTGGTTGATTTCGATATCCAGGGATTCATTGTCCACGGGCGCGTGAATATCTCCGGATCTTCGACGGTAGCCTGATAATGGAGGGTATCTCCCTGGCGGGAAATACGTTCGGTTACATGCAGCGCCGTACTGTGAAACCATCCATATAGTCCAAGCCAGGTATCGTCGTTGAATTCAGTCGTGTCGACAACCAGCGTATCTCCCTCCCAATGTCCGACTGAGTCTCCGTAGTAGGACTCGTCCGCTTCCGGGTCATGGGGGCGACCATCGGTCGGCACGAGGCGAAACGTATTACCGGAGATAACCTGGTACAGAAATACGATCGGCATACCAGGGGCTTGAATGATCGCGTGCGGAGGACCGATGCGCGGAACGCCTCCCGGTTTGCAAAAGAAGGCCGGGTCTGACTTACTCTCCGTCCGCGCGAGTTCCTTGACCTTGGCCATCAGCTCGGGCTTGTAAGGAGGCTGATTCGGATCAGCCGCTTGCTCTTTAGCCCCTGGCCAGTCGCCCCGCTTGATGTTCGGATCGCGACGGGGACCGAAACTGGAACCCACGGGTGTGTCAGGCCCGCTGCCGCTGGCCCAAAAACCATTCAAATCCGGGTGGCCATCCGCGAGCCGCGGTACTGATTGAGCGGACGATCGCAGCTTTATTCGCGTTCGGCGCAGCGGGCGTTTGCTGGCATGTCGCCGGCAGCGGAGCTACACACAAAAGTGCGAGTGCAACTACCGTCGCCCGGCTGGTCCTGAGGGGAAGCTTCATACGGACGACCTCCTATGTTTACGAGCCCTACGCAATTAAACCTCAATGAGACCGAATCGAATGAGATTTCTTTTGTTCTACCGGGCTTCGGCAGCTATCCAGCGCGGCCAGCGGGCAGTACGCCAGCGTACTGACAAACTTCCCGAAGTCGTGCTATCGATGCCTTCAGGGTCGATTCATGTACGCATGGGAAGAAAGCTACAGAGCCGCGGCGCTTGAAAACGGATCGCTCGAAACTGCCAGAACGCATCAGAGCGGCGCTGGCCGTGATTAACCGCCGCGTTCACGAACTGCACGACGGTAAGGGTTCTGCAAACGAACGGGCTGCCGTTCGAGAGGCTCTTGACGTCCTGATCATCCTCAGCATAGTAAACGACGAATCCGAACGTCCGACCCCATGGCAGTGAAGGATCAGCGGGAGATGTAGATCTTGCTGAAACCGTTGCGGCTGTTGGTGACGGTGAATTTGCCGTCCGGCTGGATCGACGCTTTGATCCAATTTCCCTTGTCCTCGGTTTCCTCGAGGTTTGCGATCATGTCCTGCGAGGTGTTGTGGCTGGGGTCGGGATCGAGCAGTGACAGGTGTTCCTGCCAGATGCCTTCGATCCCGGGTATCCCGGCGAGCCGCAGATAGGCAACTTTTTGATACGGAGCCGCCTGGGTGCCCGGAGGCGTGGTCGATTTGACGCCACTGTCAACCTGCCCCATACCCTTGCGCGGCCCGTTGTTGACGACCACGACCTGGGGTTTGATGGCGCCGAGAAATGCGGGCGCTCCAGCGCCGTCGAATGCACCGTGACGGCTGGTCTGATAGACGGTGACCGTGCCGAGCTTGTTTACCGGGCACGCGAGCTCCATCTCTTTTTCCCAATCGAGATCGATCAGATTCAGGTATTTGAACTTGCCGTAACTCACCAGCACGCCGGCGACACGCTGATTTTCGAGCCCTATGGGAGCCTTTTGTTCCGCCGAGGCGCAAAGCGGATTAGGGCCGCCGCCGTTGACGGGCTTGGCGAGAACCTTTTGATCCGAAGCGACCACGAGGACACGGAGTCCCTTGACCGGGATCACATCTCCCGGCTTCACGATGGTGCGCTTGCCTGCGGCAGCTGTCGTATAGCTGTCCAGCCATTGCTGGTTTTCTTTCTCGATGGTATCGCCATGATCGAAGAACCTGCCGATGGGAATCATATTGGAGAGCGCGGCGAGCCCGCCCACGTGGTCTGCGTGGAAATGGCTGATCAGCAGATAATCGATCTGCTTCAACCCTGCGAGCTGAGCTGCAGCATAGATGCGTTTGGCGTCACGGTCGCCCACCGTCCATCCCGTATCGATCAGGAATGATTCTCCGGACGGGGAGACAATCAATGTCGCCGCACCGCCCTCGACGTCAACCCAATAGATATCGAGAGGCCGGGACTGCGCGTGGAGATTGCCGGACGGAACGAGCAGCAGCGCGAGGAGTAAGAGGAACAGCATGATCGCCCTCCTGAACCTGCCGGGCGGCAGGGTGCGCGCTAGTGTACCAAACTCCGGTACCTCAAACTCCGGTGCCTCGCCAAGGCAAGAAGCCCAGAACGCTACAGCTCAGGTGTGTCTCTGGATGATTTAACAGCAGCGCTCAACCAGGCGTTCGTTTACGGAGCCGGCACGTTAATGACGGTGTTGACCATGGTTACCGACGCATTGAGAGACAACGCTCTACCGTTGAGTGTGGTGATTGCGGTAACGCCGGAGGTGGAGAAGGTGACACCAGCGGAAGCCATGATGGTGCCCACCATGGTGCCGCCACCCGCCGCATTGATCGTGGCCGCGCTGCCCACGTACCAGAACACGTTCTTGGCCAGCGCGCCGTTGACGAGGATGACGCTGCGGGGTGCTCCAGCGTCACCGACAGTAAGACTGCTGGCCATCTGGAATACCCACACTGCATTCGCATCGCCTTTGGCATCCAGAGTCAGATCCGTTCCGGTAATCAAGAATGAACCGCCTGCGGCTTTATATATGCCCGGAGCGAGGACCAGCCCGCCGAGCTGTCCGGCGCCTGGGTCGGTACCTCCGGGCCGCAAAGCGGGTGAAAGATTGTTAAAGATGGCGGTCGCGTCGGTTGCGGCCTGCATAGCACTTGCGGAAGTGGTCGCGGTGCCTTCCGACGGACATCCAACCGTCGGGGGCGGGGCGGCGGTAAATATCTTTCCATTGACCAGTCCTATATTGCTTCCCGTTTCCGTGTACGTGCAGCCGACCCCCGCATCGTGAAATCCGGTGACCAAGGTCGAAGCAGCAGTCGTTCCGAGATCTCCGTTTATTACCGTGTTGATTCCCTGATTGGTCGCGCCGGAGCCGCCTCCAAAAGATCCGAAAGTCACGGTGACGCCAAGAGGCGGACTCACCTGTTTTCCGTCGGCGGTGGTGGTGGCGCTCGAAGTTGTCGCCGGGCCGCATCCGGCGACAAAACCTGCCATGAGCAACGCCAGCATACACATCTTTCCTACGGTTACCTGACGCATGGGCATCTCCTCTTCAATCGTTGGAATGACGTTAACCTGCGGTTCTCTCGACTTTGGCGACAAAACTCTCGCTTTCACGGCGCAGGACGTGAATGCTGGAAGGCCCGGGAATTTTCGTTATTCAATTATGCGCAAACTGATTTCTTTATTGTTCCGGGAGATATCTGTGCACAGCCTGTGCCAAAGGCAACTTTAAGAAATGCGGAGTTCCGGATAAACAATTGCCAAGCCCTAAGTCTGTGAGTTCAAAGGCAAAGAAATTCGACTCGCCTTCAGAATCGAAGACACTTTCCCCAGTAACTCAATTCTCATTCTCATAAGGGGAGGGAACCCAGAGCCATTTGAGGATCAACTGTTCACGAGCTCTTGCGCTCGCCTCAGCGGATCTCCGAGCCGCTTCTCGTTTGGGAGTTGCGGTCGTACACTGCCGACGTGACCGTCAAAAAGGTGTGCCTGAGGGCCGTCATGGTCATTCGCAGTGGCAAACCCTGCTGGAGTGGAGAGTACGAATGTTCGATTTGCGGTTTGCACTTCTGTCCCGATCCAAACGATGCCGGCAAGCTCACGCGTGAATTCGAGGAGCATGCAGTACGCGAACACGCTCAGGAGATGCAATAGAAGGCGATGGTGTGCGGCTCTAACTTTCGAGTGCCCGACGACTTCTGCGGTTAGCCTACACCCCAGGTTCAGGCCTCCAGCGACACGATGTCACCGACGCGCACTTCCCCGGGAGTAAGAACCGTCGCATAGACGCCGGCACACTGTTTGTGCAACTGCGCAACGCAGCGAAGAACCGCGGGGCTCGGCTTGGCGCTCGCCGGATCGAGCGTGATGATCATGCAACGCCGGTCGACTTGCGTGATCGCGATCCGCGCGGCATTTCCGACGCGAAGAATCCGGCCGACCCAGTTCAACTCATCGAAGGGCGCGCCACGCTCCAGATCGAGGAGCAAGTTCGGACGAAACCGCAAAGGGTCGGCCTGAGTTTCGCTTTCCTCTGCGATGCGAGTAATCGTCTGGCGGCTGATGAGCGAGACGGGTGCGACATCGAACGATCCTCGGTGGTCCTGCAGCAAGAAGAGCTCTCGGCCGGAACGCGCTTCGAGGCCCCGGCGGAGCTCGTCGCTCGTAATAGGGAACTGCTCGCCACCAGGAGTAGTGACCGTCACGTCGGCTTCCTGCGGACCGGCGGCCTCCACGCAAGTGCTGTAGCAAAGTAATTCGGGTAGCTCCCGAGCAGTAAGCCAGGGAAAAGAGGTGCGCGAGGCCGTCTGGACGAAGGCGTAGCGCCGGTCCGCCAGCAGACCTTGCAGAGTCAAAGTAGCGGCGAGTACGGACTCACCACGCATAGACTTGACCGGATACCGCCCGAGCTGGGAGAGCACTCCTACCGACTGCATGTGACACCTCCGTACTACGCCATGCTAATCCGATAACTCCGATAAACACACCTCGGATACTGGCCTCTGAGGGCCTACCGGGGGTGAAAAGCCATGTTCCGTTAAGAGGACTTATCAGGACTTGGGCCGCAACCCGCTCTTTGCTCCAATGCCCCTATGAAGATATGCTCCGAGAATTGACATAGTTCAAATTACGGGGGAGGAACACGTGGGGACGAAACTTCAAGTATTCGCTGTGGTCCGAGTGTCCGGCTGGTCCCTGGGACGGCAGTAGGGCGGCATCAAACGCGACGAGAACCGACGCAGGGGGCGAGGACCGATGAGCGATCCACAATCTCACGGGCTCTTCCGTGCAATGGGGCGCTCGACGCTCACGGCGCTCGTGATCAACTCGATTATCGGCAGTGGGATTTTTGGCCTGCCGTCGGTTGTCGCGGGGCTTCTTGGCAGCAAGAGTCCGCTCGCATACCTAATCGCCGCGGTAGGAATGGGTTTCGTGATTGCGTGTTTCGCGGAAATCGCCTCGCAGTTTGGCGAGTCCGGCGGGCCCTACCTTTATGCGCGCGAGGCATTCGGGCGCATCACGGGCGTCCAAGTCGGCGTCTTCTTGCTGGCAGTTAAAATTTCGGTCGCTGCAGCCGCGGCCGATTTGTTTGTTGATTATCTGATTGAGATTTGGCCGGCGGCCGGCAGTCGTTTGCCCCGGCTTGCCGTTCTCACGGTCCTCATCGGATTGCTTGCGGCCGTGAACGTTCGCGGTATCAAGTCCGGCGCCGCGGCAAACAATGCGTTGACGGTTGCGAAGCTCGTCCCTTTGATTCTCTTTGGGGCCGCTGGGTCGATCTTCATTTTCACGAAGCACCCCGCAAGTGCAGCTCTCACAACGGTCCCATCAACGGCGCGCGTCTGGTTGCAAGGCGTGCTGATCGTGACGTACGCGTATAGCGGCTTCGAAGGCGCCGTGGTTCCAATGGCGGAAGCCAAAGAGCCGCGGCGCGATGCTCCGTTTGCCTTGTTCGGAGCTCTGGCCGCGGTCACTCTCGTCTACTCAACGGTGCAATACGTCGTGGTGGCGTTGCTCCCAGACGCAGCTTCGACGACACGGCCGCTGGCTGCCGCCGCGCGGCTCTTCTGGGGAGGCGCCGGCGCGGTGCTGATGTCTACTGGAGCGATGATTTCGGTCTACGGCTATTTGACGGCGATGCTGCTCCATTCCCCGCGCGTGCTTTTCGCGCTCGGCGAGAACCGGGACTTCCCGCGCGTGTTTGCGCGTGTCCACCCCAAAACTCGTACGCCTTACGTGGCCATTCTGACGTTCGCGGCATTCGTATGGTGCCTCGCCGCGGCCGGCAGCTTCCGATGGAACGTGTACGTGTCATCGGCCACGAGGCTAGTCGTCTTCGGCTTTACCTGTGCGGCGCTGCCGGTTCTGAGGCGCAAAAATCCTCAGGTTCGTGCGTTCCGGGTTCCGGCAGGGCTGATCGTCTCGACGGCGGCCGTCGCCTTCACGATTGCGCTGGCGATCGAAACAACGCCCGCGGAGCAAATCGTTCTTGTCCTGGCCGTGGCTATCGCGATTGGCGCACGGCTGTGGAGGCGGCGTGGAGTGGGTGCGACGCCACAAGCCAGCGGCACCAAGTACACTGACGCGTAAGAAACGGACCGCGCCACACGCCGGGGCCAACTCCCGAAAAACGGGATTATCGGGATTGTGGCCCTTCGAGCGCGAGGGAACCTCTACCCTGTGGGGAAACTCCCTGTGATGTCCCAGCGTCTTTAGTTGTGTGCCTAGGAAGGAGCCTTCTATGTGTCGGAGAAGTTGCGTAACCTGCGGGGTACTGCTGTGCTTCATCGTATTGACTCCAGCAGTGAATCGGGCTCAGACAGCGAAACCGGCGAGGGCAGACCCAATTCCTAAGCCTGCTATTCCAGCCATCCTCGCCGTCTTCGACAAATACGAGGTCGTCGGATTGCCGCAGGGCCATAGAGAGAAGGATGTAGATAACTTCATTCTTTCATTGATTCGCAACCCTTCATTCCCGGAAAAGGTGAACGACATTGAAGTGGAGTGCGGCAATTCGCTGTACCAGCCGATCCTGGACCGATACATCGCCGGAGAGGATGTGCCGTTCGCAGAAGTCCGGAACGTTTGGCGCAACACTACGCAGCGGGCGTGCGATTTGGCGGGCTTGTCCGAGCAATTGTTTCCTTTGGTACGTGCGATCAATCAGAAGCTACCGGCGTGGAAACGCTTGCGCGTGCTGGCGGGTGACTCTCCGATTGACTGGGACGGAATCAAGAGCGCTTCGGACCTCACGCCCTTTTACGGCGCTCGGCGCGACGCTACCATGGCCTCGGTGCTGGAAAAGGAGGTGCTCTCGAAGCGACGCAAGGCTTTGATGCTTATTGGCACACGCCATCTGATGCACGGAGGTGACGCGTTAGGCGTGACCCGCGCCGTGAACCTAGTCGAAAAAAGTTATCCCAACGTGATCTTTGTCATTGAGGGGCTGAGCTACTTCAAAATGGATTTGGACTCGCCTGCTCCATCCTTTAGCCCGTTCGCGAAGTGGCCGGCTCCGTCGCTCGTCCTTGCGAAGGGGACGTGGCTGGGCGCTTTGGAGGGAACTCACTTTACCCACGAGAAGTGAGCGTGGACGAGGACTGCAATGTGCATAGGGAGTTGCCGAAAGACCTCCAAAAACCAATGGGAGAACTCGTGGATGCTTTTCTTTACCTCGGCCCTCAGGATTTAGCGCTCAACGAGTCCATACCTGCTGACGTTATTTCGGATCGCGAGTACGTGGCGGAATTGCAGCGTCGAGATGTGGTGGCAGGGATTCCTGAGGGCGTATCTTCCACTGCGAACGAACTCAATCGGCAGATTATGCATGATGCCGAAAACCCGTTAATTGTGTTCGCAGAGCCGGACACCAAGCCCTTGCTGCAGCAGTGTCTCGATCGCAAGGCCCGTAGCACTTCCGCTCGATAAAAACAAACTTAAGGCGAAGGCGGTGCGGCCAGCACAACCAATCACAACGAGGACAGGAATGCGACCAAATCATTGAGTTCTGTCCCGATGAAGGGCACGCCGAATCGACGTCGTAGAAGTTAACGACGTCCGAAAGCGATTGCGCCGAGCCGTTGTGGAAATAAGGCGCCCGGGCGGCGAGTCCGCGCAGGATCGGAATCTTGATCTTCCCAATGTCCGCCCACTTGCCGGTGACGAGCGCCACGCCGGGATCGGTGGTTTGCATGGTGGCGCCGGTGACCTTGTTGCGCAGCGTAATCGTGGGCAGATAGCTTAGTCCCAGAAAATTGGTGCTCGACTCCGCTACCCCAATGTCCAAGGGAAGCGATAAGGAATGGTTTCCCAAATTGGGGTCGTTGTGACAGAAACTGCACGTCACGACCGCCGGACCATTGTTGAAAAACACATCATTCAGGCCGGCGACACCGAGACGGTGAACGATTTGGTGTTAAAAACGATCTCGCCGCGCGCAATGCTGGCCTTTCGGCTGCCGGCGCTCGTATTGGTGGGGAAATTCACCCACGGGCTAAAGGGCGTAAAGACGTTCGGATCGAACGGCGGCGGGGTAGTGCTCAACGGATCGTTGACGCCGATGGAAAACTGCTGGCTGGCGATGGCGGACGGCCCGCCAGTGGCACCGTCGGCCTGCAGCGATCCCGCAACCGAATCGATTGCCTGAGCCACCGACAGTTGCATCTCAAAATTCACGATCGCTTGTTGCTGAGCGGATGTGGGGTCGGATGCCCCTTGCGCGTGGATACGCGTCGCGCTGACCGATTGATGAGCCAGATCGGCGAGCGAATCGGCGGGATTCGTCTTCTGCGTAATGTCCTGGGTTCCGTTGAGCGCGGAGGACTCGCGGCCGTCCCACATAACTGGCTCAGGAAGCGCATATTCGCGGTGGGCAAAGGCCGGCGGTACATCGAAAGCGTACTCTTGTCGCTACAACCATATTGATTGACGACGCTGTCCACGGTGAACTCCGCGTTGGCCGGAACCGGAAGGGCAATGCGGATCAAACCTCTGCTGGTGAGCAGGGTGAATGCCTGCGCGCGCCCCGCTGGCGTCGTGAGATCCACGCCTTGATCGCAAGTCGAGCCGTCGACCGTCTGAAAGATCGGATCGGAGGCGACGCCGTTAGCGTCGAATGTCGCCTGGTTGAACCGCGTCTTGACATCAGCCGCCGAAATGGTCCAGCCGTCGGCCGGCTGATGGCAGGAGCCGCAACTACGACCATTCGTGCCCAGGCTTTGGAAGAAAGGCCCGGTGGTATCGATTTGTCCGCTCGAATCCGTCGTGAAGGTTTCCACGGAGCCACTGGGGTCGGTAAAAGGGAGCAAATTGGCTACCGATCCTGTTGATATGCCGACGACGACGATGCCGCTCAGGATGATGGCGGAGTCCTGGGCATTTACAGTTCCCCCACCGCCACCCGAGACGCTCGCCACGATCACTTGCGGCGATGTGGCGTTCGAGGCCACGTTGACCGTCACGGTAATCGATGGCCAACTCTGGCCTGTCGCCAGGGCGTCGCTCCGCGTGGCCACGGTTCCGCCCGGAAACAGACCAACCCGTTCCGGTCATGGACACAAGAGCTTCGCCGGACGGGATGGTGAGGTTCACCTGCACGTTTCCGCTGCTCGCGGCAGTCCCGGTATTGGTTACCGTGACTGTGTAGGTCGCGTGCTGGTTCTGCAGGAAATTGCCCGTATGCGACACGGATATCCGGAACGTCGCGCGATTGATTGCCTCCGCCCCCGCTGACGTTTCCTCCGCTGACACTTCCCCGCCGCCCCCCCTTCCGCCGCCGGCGCTTCCCCCGCATGAGAGCAATCCCAAAGCAACGATAACAAGCAAAAGAGTTAGTACAGCGGCACGACCCAGCCGAACGAGAAACGCCAGATGAGCATGCATATGTGGCTCCGCTGACCGAACGTGAGGTCCGGCCATTCATCAGCATGTTTGGTTGCGGACGAAAGTGCGTCCTGCAGCCAGAAAAGGGGGCCTGATCGGGGTCGCCGAATCTCTGCGGCGCAGGAATTGAGCGCGGGAGAGATCCGTGCGGCGGGGAGAATACGTCAGGGCAATTCTGTCTGGGAATACGTGAAATTACTTAGGGGGAAACGCGTTGTTTTGATGATTGCCGTATCTTCCAGGCAATCAGCTATCTCTTTACATCCATTTACATCCATCTCCCGAAGTACGAGTGCCACAACTGATTTCCGTTATTCCGAAGCAGGGGTGCCTAATCCGCGAAGCACCGAGAGCTTTCGTCTTCAGCCTGGAGCCCGACACAGTTATGCTGAGCATTCATGTACAGCAAACAATTTACTCCGCCAAAGGAGCGGAAAAAGAGGCGACGCAGCCAGAGGCTTATCCTAAGAGTGCCCGTTGTCGCTTACAGACCCCCGACACTGGGTCCGTCGTTTTCTGAGGGAACCCACACGCTAGTGGTCAACGCTCATGGCGCATTGATCAATCTAACGTCGAAAGTAGCGGCGAATCAGAAGTTTTTTCTGAAGCACGCGCTCAGTGGTGAAGAGCAGGAATGCCGCGTCGTGTTCACCCATGGGAATAGCACGATCGGTCCTACAGAAGTTGGAGTCGAGTTCAGGCAGCCTGCACCCAGTTTTTGGCGCATCGCGTTTCCACCAGGTGATTGGATCCGCCCACAGCTATAGCTCACGGCAGGGAAGGCAAGCACGTTCGAAACTCAGGGCAGGTGGAGGATCGGGTGCGCGGGTTGGCTCAGGCTTGCCGTTACCGGGCACGTTATTCGTAAACTGCTTGGAGAGGAACTCGCGAAGCACGCCTCCGCCTGCGCGTACCGCAATGCCAATGGCAGCGTTGGTGAAGACCAAGCGAGCTCCCCGATCCTCGCGAGGATAGTAAAGGTTGGACAGGAGACCTGAGCCCACGACACCAAGAAGGAAAGAGTAATTCGGCATCGCGTGTCCATTGTCGCCGCGTAACACGAAGGCGAAGCCCAGCGCGTGCACCAGGCGGGACTTGGCCGATCCCGAGCCGTGGTAGAAATAGCGGGGATCCTGGTGGAAGAGCGAGGGCAGAACCGCGTAGCTCAAGTAATTTCTGGTAAGAGCATCGCCAAAAGCGGCGCCGTAGCGCTTGCCGTAGCCTGCGGCGCCCTGCCCGTATCCCGGAAACCTGTTGGTCCTTTGTCCGATGCCGGCAGTGATGCCGGCGCTGATGAACTCAATCGGATCGAAGACATTATGAGAAACGAGCGAGAACTTTTGCCCGGTCGTGAGTGGAGCGGCGTCGTAGATGAAGCTCGTATAGAAATTCGGAACCATCCCAAGTATCCGCTGCTGCTCCTGCGCCTTTACCTGCACGGCGGCCACCTCTTCGGTGGGACGCACGGTCAGCTGGATGTTGGCCGTCGCGACGCGCAGTAATACTGCGGGCATTTCATAAGCCTGTTGCGCCGTGACGACAATCTCCGCAGACTGAAACGGCTCAAGATCCCTGGCGTTGACTGTGACGCGATAGGAGCCGGCGGGAATTTGGCTGAACGTGAATTCACCGTTCGCGCCTGAGACCAGCGTGCTCTGCTGCGATCCGTTCGAATCGGCAAGGCTGAGTTCCGCTCCGGCAACGGTTGCTCCGGTGACATCCTGCACGATGCCGGAGATGCTGGCCGACGCCTCTGCGGGGGATGGTTGCGCCGTTACACTCAGCGGGCCTGATTGAGGCTGCGGCTCCTGCGGGAGGTTGCCCTGGGTGCCGGGCAAAGACGCATCGCGCGAAGCGTCGGACAGTGGTGATGTCCCGCCCGAGTCCTGCGCGGAGATGTTACGCGGTTGAACGGAAAGTAGAACCGTCACAACCAAGATCATGGCGGATAGACACCGAAATTTGACGCGCCTGTAAATCATTAATCTCCATGCAGGAAAGATATTTCCGTTTTGCTGGATAATCGGAAATTGCCCGCTGCTTTTGGTAGAGACCTGTTTTCGCCAGAGACCTGGGCTTCGTGACTGGACTGATGCTACCAGGATTGTACCAAGTTGCCTGTCCGGTTTGAGTCTCGCCGCGCGAAGGCACAATCGAGTCTGGAGTTCGAGAACGAAGACGAGCACGACTGAAAATCGTAACGGATAAAGCCTGCTGACTCAGTTCGTGGGCCGTTTGAGGTGCGCACGCAGGAACTGCGCGGACCGTCACAAATAAAATCCGGCCCGACGCGGGTCGCGCCGGGCCGGATCGTGGCAGTGCGCCGTTAAACAGCGAGGTACATCGTGCTGCCGTTGCGGTCCACGAGCAGAAGGGGCTTCTTGCTCGAGCTACGGACGGCGCGCTCGAAGTCAGCGGTGTTCTTGACCGGCTGGCGGTTGACTTCGCGAATCACATCTCCGCGGCGAAGGCCGGCTTCGGCGGCTTCGCTGGAAGGATCCACGTTGGTCACCACCACGCCTTTTGTGTTGGGCGATATTCCGAGATCGCCGGCCGACTCGGCATCGAGGTTTTCGACCGATACCCCCGCCAGCGCGCTCTTCGCGGAACTGTTGCCATTGTCTTCGGAGCGCGCAGCAGCTTCTTCGGTGGGCAAAGTGCTGAGCGTTACGGCAATTTGCCTCTCAGAGCCGTTGCGGAACACCTTGAGGTTCGCTTCGCTATCCGGCGGCATCATGGAGATCGTCATGCGCAGGTCGTTGCTATTCGTGACCGGCTTTCCATTGACGTCCAGGATGATGTCGCCTCTCTCGATGCCGCTCTTCTGCGCCGGGCTGCCGGAGCTCACATCAGCGACAAGCGCGCCACGCGCGTCCTTTGCCCCGAACTCCTTAGCCATCTCCGGGGTGACGTCTTGCGGGACAATTCCCAGATAAGCTCGGGTCACCTTCCCGTGGTCGACGATCTGCTCCATGACGTTGCGTGCCATATTGGCGGGGATGGCAAACCCGATGCCCTGATTGCCTTCTGAGCCGTGAGCGATGATGGCGGTGTTAATGCCGATCAGCTCGCCGCGGTCATTCACCAGCGCTCCGCCGGAATTTCCGGGATTGATGGGAGCGTCGGTCTGAATGAAATCTTCGTATTGTTCGATCCCGAGGTGAGACCGTCCGGTGGCGCTCACGATGCCCATGGTGACCGTCTGGCCAACGCCGAACGGATCGCCAACAGCCAGAGCGTAGTCGCCCACCTGAACTTTCGAAGAATCGGCGACGGTAATGGGGGACAGGTCGTTCGCGTCAATCTTCAGCACGGCAACATCGCTTTTCTGATCGGTTCCGACGACCTTAGCCTTGAACTCGCGCTTATCGGCCAGTGTGACGGTGACACTGCTCGCGCCGTCCACCACGTGATTATTCGTCAGAATATAGCCGTCCGGCGTCATAACGACGCCAGAACCGAGGCCCTGTTCGCGCTGTTGCGGCGCCTGACGAGGGGATCTGAAACCGCGGTTGAGATCGTTGCCAAAAAACTGACGAAACATCGGGTCATCGGGTAATTGTCCCTGGAATTCGGTGGGGACCTTGGACACTTTCGATGACGCGATATTCACAACCGCGGGCAGCACCTTTTTCACGACAGGCGCGAAGCCGGTCTGGCTGTAGCCCTCGCTGGGGCTTGCCAGTTTCAATGCCAGCGCGGCGCGAACGTGTTCCAGATGCGTAGCGCCCGCATAGCCAACGCCGCCAGCTAACGCCGACGCCAAGGCCGCCGAACCGAGCAAGGCCTTAGAACTCTTCCAAAAGCTTTGATTGCGCATGTAATCTCCCGATTAGGAATTCGATTGGCCACGGCTCCGATCTGCTCCGAGGTGGTGGCTCGGTTCAGTTAGACGGACGTGCGGGAGAGACGTTAGTTGGGTTCGTAAGCTCTAGAAGTGATTGAAGCTAAAGCGCACTTGCCCACAAGCGTGCCACGAGTGCGCCGGCCGGGTGGAAAATTGCCGTGCTTATTTTACGCCGGTCGCGTTCCCCGACGGGTTGATCACTTTGTCCCGGTACTCGATGGCGTCAGAGGGCAGGCAGAACGTTTCGTCGAAATCCTGGTCTTTTATCCAGTAGAGATTTGCTTTCAGCAATTGCCAAGGCTTGGTATAGAACTTCGGATCGTCTACCGTGACCGTGAACTGCATGTTGTATTGGTCCACGCGCGTGTAGCGCTCCTGGATGTGGGCGCTGGTGCTATGCGGATCCGCAGCCTCATCGAGCCAGGTTCGATCATCCAACCCGGTGGTATCGATCACGAAAACGTTATCCCCCTCCCAATGGCCCACGGAATATCCATAAAACCTGGAGTCAGGGAATCCCGCAGCGTCGACCTTCGCGGGGAGTTGCCGGTCGTCCATCCAGATGTCGCGCCACACCCGCTGCTGGCCATACAGAATGACCATGCGGTTTGGTACCGGCTCAAACCACATCTCTCCTCGAGCCGTCACTGCCTGCGCAAAAAGATTGCGCGGAAGCCCGAGCGGATCACAGACCTGGAAGGGATCGTTTCCGCTCCACGGCTGCTCCACGGTCTTGGGCTTATGGAGCTTGAAGCGAGCCTCTCCCGCAGGCGTCATAGGAGGAACCGGGTCGCGCGACAGATTTTGCGGACCCACCCAAGCGCCGGTCAGTTCGCGTTTGGGCGCGGGGCCTGGCGGATTGGGCATCTTCGGAACTCCCGCTTTGATGAAGCCGTCCTTCGGTGCCGGCCGCTGCCCCTCGGTCTGGGCCACTCCAGCCGACGAAAGCACCAGGGTAGCCATCACCGCCACGACCATTCGGGCAACGAAATTTTGCATCAGGGCTCTCCTCTTTGACTTCATTACTCGCCGGCCAGCCGCTCGATGAAACTTCGAGCGCGCGCAAGATCCAGCGTAGAAAAACCTCAGGCCGGCGAAAAAGACGCCGCTCCCTGGGCTAAAAGGGCTGGTGTTGTCGGCGGCAAGATATAGGCGTCTTGGCTTTGCGTCAAGCAGTCCCCAGATGCGCGGCGAGGAAATGGGCCAAGTCGGTCAAGGCTTCACGGCTTTCCGGAGTTTCGGTGTCGTCGTCAAATCCGTGCCACATGCCCTCAAATACGTTCAAGTCGGCAGCGACACCCGCATTGCGAAGCTTGCGGTGAAGCATCACGATTTCGCTCAGAGACATGTCACGCGTGCCCGCAAGAAGGTATGTGGGCGGATATCCCCTGGGGATATCGCCCTCGAGAGGAGTTCTCGGCGGCTCGCCCGGTTTGCGGGGAACGGAAAGGTCCATGGGACGCCGCGGCGGCCGCGCCGGAAAAAGAAAGACGGATTGTATGGGGTCGACGCCATCGTTGAGCGTCCAGCTATCGCCACCGTCGGCCGCACCTCCGCAAGTGAGCAGCCCCGCTGCGGCGGGAAACGGCAGCTTTTGTTCCGGCATCCACGTCAAAGTGGTTTGCAGCAAAGAACAGCCGCCCGAGGTTCCGAACATGGCGATGTTCCGGGGTTTGTAGGTCTTCAGCAGTTCGCGGTACGCGGCGAGGAGTTCGCGGTGAGGCTCAGCCGATGGGTTGAGACCATAGTGCAGGGCGATGACCTTCACTTGCGCGAGAGCCGCAACCGCGACGGCCGTGGAATCAACCTCAAATTCCAGCATCACCTTGTCGCGATTTTTTGCGGGCATGGTTTTGGGCGTGTAAGTGGCCGCGTCGACGCCACCGACTTTCCCGTCCTGCTCATCCACGGGATAAAGCTTCAGCGCCATGGCCTTCTCACGAGCAAACAGATTTTCCACGTGCCTGGCAGCCCAGGCGGGGTACAGCTTTGGATCCGCCGGCTGGTCGGCGTGCACATCGGAGTTGATGAGCGCCATATAGGCTTCTCTCGACTCCCGGGTGGCGAAGCGCGGAAAGGGGATGGTGCGAGGTCCCCAATGCACGGTGGCATCCGGATCGACCCGGACTTCGGGCGAGAGAGGAGCTTGCGAGGGATCATCCTTGTCGCGAGCGGAACCGGCCATCACAGCCGTGACGATGATGCCGGTCGCCACAACCCAGAAAGCGGTTTGCAAGATGTGACGTGATGCGCTCATAGGCTCTCCGTACGATCGTAATTCCTGCCGCCCGCCGACCTGACTCTACCGGCTGCTGCTCTTGGTGCCCGATGCCACTCGCGGGACCGGCTTACCGTAAACTTCGATCCAGTCGATCCGCGAACCTCCGCCAGATCCGTGGCCGGCTCCCCTCATCAAGTCGGTGAAGCCAATCTCCTCGACCCTGCTGAGGTCCGGATAGTCGACCCAGTAGCCGTCGCGGCCTTCGACAACATTTGTGATGTCGAGATTCCGCCAGCGCACGTCAACCATCTGGATTTCCGACTCGACCCAGTTCGTCGAGAGGCTGGCCGCCTTGTCGCCAATGAGCCAGGTTCCGTCGGCGAGCTTGATGATGGGATGGAGATAGTGAAACCCACTGATCCTGGTGCGCCAGCGGATGGTGGCCACTCCGGTCAAATCGACATCGTTGTTCTTATCCCTGAGAGTGATCGCGCAGTTTGAAGTGCAAAGCAGCGTCATCGCGTACGTGGTGTGATTGTTGTAGGTCTGGTCGGAGATCCTGGTGCCAGCCTTATCGCCGTACAGGTGCACTTCCAGATTGGGGTTCGCGACGTCCCCCTGGCCAATCGTATGTTCCGGCTCGTCCGCGGTATTCATATTGGGCACAGTGGTGTCCAGCTTCCAGTCTTCCCGGAAAAATAAGGGAGGGTATTGGACACGCAGCGACCTCTGCGGCTGGGGTCTCGTGGGCGGGGGCGCCCCCACCTGAGCCGCGGCCCGGGCGGGCTCGCCCGCCAACCAATTAGATCCGGCCAAACACAGACCAAAGAGCGCCAACAGGGATACGGCTCGAATCAATCTCGGCATATACACCTTCTCTTTCTTGACTGCTAATCGAGCTGCACGGCCTCGGGAACCGCCGGAACTCCGGGCGGGCCGATCTTCAATCTCGGATCGCAATCTTGATGCGCTAACCGCCCTTAAAGCTAGCAGAGTATAAATCAGGCGGTCGAAGTGACAGAGAACAAAAGGCAATGAGGACGAGATCGGTGAGGAAGCCGCACGGCGATGCGTTTTGGAGCGAAGGAGGGGCCACTGTCGAAATCGCTATAGCGGCAAAAGCCGGCCGACCGATTCAGAGTGGGCAGACAGACATTTCGTTTTGGCTACTTGCCGGCAGCAGGATTCCTCATGAAGTCGTTATAAAATCCCTCTTCCGAAGGCACGCAGTATTCCTCTTCGAGTTCCTGCGGGGAATTCAACTTGAAGGTCTTTTTGTCGCTCACCCAAGGTTTCGTGTACGTCTTCGGGTCGTCAACGGTCAAGACGAGTTCAAAGGTGTCGTGGTCGATCCGGTGATAGCGCTCCTCGACTTTCATATCGCCGCTATGCGGATAACCAAAATGATCGAGCCAGGTTTTCTCCCTAAGGCCGATCGTGTTTACGACGAATGTGTCGCCGTCCCACTTGCCGACCGAGTATCCATACCACGCCGGGTCCGGATCTTGAGGGAGCGCCCTTCCATCCGTCCAGATTGTCCGGCGCACCGAATGGTACTGAAACAGTTGCACCAACTGGTTCGGCAACTGGACGAATTGAACCGGTCTAGACGGGGAAAACATGTTGCGCGGGAAACCCGTGGGATCGCAATTGCCTATGACGTCATTTCCCAGGAGCCGGGGGGACCGCCCTGGGTCCGAAGCTGGGCTTATTGGCATCGAACTTGGCCTGTCCCCACGCCGTCATGGGAGGAGCCTGATTGCTGATGCCAGGATAAGGAGTCCTCAACAGCCAGACTCCGGAGAGGTCGTGCGGGTCAAAGGGCTGCGCCTTGGCCGGCGATGCGGTTTGAGATTGCCGAGTTTGCGCCGCGGTGAAGGATAAGGGCAGTAGAGTCGATAGAATGACGACAAGACCGACGATCTTCCGCATTCGGGAACTCCTTACATCCTCGTAAATGTCTCTCGTACTCATTCCGCGGTGCGCATGTTGATTTCGTAAATCATTTTGTCGTTGAGCACGAGCTTCGAGAGAAGTCCCCGAGGCGCGCCTGCCTTGGAGGGGAAAACGGTGAGGGTGATTTCGTCTCCCGATTTCAGGGTATCTTTGGTCCATCCGCGCAGGGTCATCTGATGGGGAGTCTCGGCCATTTCGACACCCCAGTCTGTGACGGTGCCCGCGTCGTCCTTCACGTGGCAACTCAAAAAGACATGGGGATTCTGCCACGAGAGCGACGTGACGGTGGCTTTCATGGTGACCGGTTTATCCAAGTCGTAGGACACCCGAGATCCGTGGTGCGCGAAGACCGGTACGCAAACCATCACAAGGCCCACCACCAAGGCACAGGACACGAGCAGCTTCAGTTTCATGCACCACCTCCAAAAAATCACTTCTACACTTATTCGTCAGCTAATGTCCATCTTTCGGTCCCAAGCCGTGTGTATTCGCCGGCCTCAAGGTCGGGGAACGCGAGAGTCGGACCGGGAGACGGGCTTACGCGCGGCGATTTCAGCGACGAGACGCTTATGGGCGGGGTCGCCGGGACTGCCTTCGTGGTCGTGCAGGATTTCCCATCCCTGAAAATATTGCTTTAGCTCGCCTGGACGCAGGCGATGCGATGTCGGCTCCTCGCCGGGTTCGGTGATATGAACGATGGCGAGGAGCATTCCGCCGGGCGCGACGCCTCGTTTCGCCGGGGCAAAGAGGTCGCGCTGCAAGTAATAACCGATGACCACAAGATCCCAGGCCGCCGCAGCGATTTCATATTCGCCCTTCTCGAGGTCAGCGACCTGTGCGTCGATCTTGAAATGGCGCTCGGAAGCGCGATCGCGCAGGATGCGAATGGCGCTGGAGGCGCCGTCGACGGCTGTAACCGACCAGCCGTGCGCGGCGAGCCACAGGGCGTTGCGGCCGGCGCCACAGGCAAGGTCCAGGGCTTTTCCTGGCGGAAGGTTTTGGGCGATTTCGATCAAGAGTGGCGTGGGAGCAGCGTCGAGATCTTCTGCGGGGCGCTCCCGCGACCGATAACGCTCATTCCAGGCACGAATTTCCATAAGAGATGCGATCGCAGTCCTTGGCGAGATTGGGGCGGCGGTCGAGCGACAGGCTCGACGGGCTAGGCGCCTGTTGCGCGGGCTTGCGCTTCAGTGAGCCGCACGCGATAGCTCCTCTGATGGCGTGTGATCACGATTTTGCCCTCCCGCGCGAGCCAGCCAAGAGCCCAATCGAAAACGGGAGCTTTAGCGTCCACTTGCTTCTTCAGTTCAGGTAAGGCGAGCTCACCATTGGCGTTCAGAGCCTGCCAGATGACTCCGGCCGTCGTGCCGATTTCCTCATGCATGTTCCGCTCCTAAATCCAGCGACGTCATCACATCCACGGGTAGAAGCTCAAGTCCGCACCGAAAATGCGCCAAATTTCAGCAACACACAGCGGAGTCTAGCACGCCTGGGTGGGGAGGGGTCCGCCAGCAGCTTTTAGTTGTGGGAAAGCCGGGTCGGGGGTAGACTCTCCTACCATGTTCAGTAAACTGAACAGCCCGCTCAAGATAAAGCAAGAGATCGAGAGTGTGCCGAAGCCACTGCCGAAGGACGTTCCCTCGGTGCAGTTGGCGGCGCCTCAAGTCTCACCAGGACAATACCTTAAAGCGGTGCGAGACCGTCTGCAAATTGGGATGCGCGAGGTGCAGGACGCGAGTGAAGTGATTGCGACGGAGGAGGGAAACGAGAATTTTTACGTCTCCGCCGCCCGACTGACCCAGATTGAGAACGAGGAATCGATCCCCAGTTTCTTCAAGCTCTTCAGCCTTTGCTCGATCTACGGGCTCGACCTAAATGATGTTCTGAGCAAGTACGGCGTCAACGCAAACCGGACGCGATCTTACCAGACTCGTTTTCTGCCGGATATCACGCGCACCACTTCCTCGGAGATTCACGGATTGGAAGACAAGGTTTTGGTGCCGGTGCGCATCGATCCGACGTTTCGGTGGGAGACCACGCAACTCGTGAATCGGGTGGTGGCGATGTGGGGAGAGATACCCGCTGCTTTTCTACTCAGCTGCAACCCGCGGCGCCACACGTATGGGTATGTCGGCCTGACAGACAAGAGCATGTTTCCGCTGCTGCGGCCGGGTTCGCTGGTGATGATCGATCCGGAGCGGAAGCGCGTCGTGCAGGATGGCTGGAAGAACGACTACGAACGGCCGGTTTACTTCGTGGAATTGCGCAACGGATACCGCTGCGGATGGTGCCAAGTGGAAGGATCGCGATTAACGCTAATACCGCACCCTGTGTCGAATGTGCCCGTCCAGAGCTTCAGTTTAACCACTGAGGCCGAGATCCTGGGTCAGGTAGTGGGGGTGGCGATGAGACTGGCTCCTCCAAATACGTCCAGCCAGGAGCCTGGATCAAAACTTCCAGGGCCGACCGAAATTGTGAGATGAAAAACCTTCGCGCCAGCAGGGAGCATCCCTCCGGAATCATCTCGTAATAAGGCTCGGTTTCCAACCACAGGTTTGCCACGCGAAGTTCAACCTGCCCCAGCGAATTGAAGTGCCTGCGCAGCTCCCTCGACAGACCCAGCAGGGGCAGATTAACGACCGCCTCAAAAACGGAGCAGTGGGTCTGGCGGAGGGCCAGATTTACTTCCTCAGGGGTGGAGACGCTCGCCCAGCCTTCATGCAAATAACGCCCCGTGTAGGGATCTCGTAACGACGAAAGAAAGACGAGTTGCGCGAAGGCGCTCGGGAGGGCCTCCAGGACATTCTGCAAATACCGCGAAATGGGCTTTTCCTGCAGCATGGCGAGTCGAAGAATTCTAGGACAAAACGACCACCCGACGCAATTTCTTTCGCATTCAGTCCACTGAACAAATTACGAAAAGATTACTAGCTATCCCGGAAACCCTGTAGTGTGTGCCTGTTTTTAACGCTCGCTCGAGGTGATGCACATGAGTGGCAAACCGCCAATCTTCCCAGAAGAGTAGTACATTAGTACGTTAAGGCTTGCACAACAGGGGGGACGCTTCAGTCCCCTCCAGCAGCCCAAGTTATTGTATACTCTGGGCTGTTGTGGACACATTTTTCGCCATCGGCGTCACAGGTCCGATTCTCGAATTGGGCGTACTGCTGCTTTTGCTGCGCAACGGCCTCTGGCGGAGATATAAGTTTCTCTTAACTTACAATTTATGGCTGTTGATTGGTAACTCCGCGATTCTTATCACCTTTCTTCATTTCCACCAGCAGATCGACAGTCACCCTATCTATGCGACCTTGTACTGGGACATCGACAGTGTCGATGTCGTGCTCCGATTTCTTTTGATTTGGGAAGTGTTTCATCACACGTTTCCCAGAGGGTCGGGCCTGAACAAGAGCTTGTCGAAGGGGCTGGGAATCGTTGCCTTTGGCCTTCTCGTCTTTGCCTGCGCCACGTTTTGGGGCTATCAGAACTATGCGAGCGTCCGTTCTGTCCATCTAGCGCTGGATCGCAGTTTCGGCTTTGTGCAAGCCGTGATGCTTCTCGGCACGCTTCTCATGGCTCGTTACTATGGCGTGAACTATGGACGAAACGTCCGAGGGATAGCTCTTGCTTTCGGCGGCTGGGTATCGCTTTCAACGGCCAATAACGCCATGGCGGATCTGACCAATTCTTTCTTACCCTATTGGTACTATTTACGGCCACTAAGCTTTGTCTTCATGATGGCGGTGTGGATATGGGCTCTGTGGGTCGACGAGCCGAATCCACCGATCGTGGAAAGCGAAGCAGCAGAACTGGACCAGTGGACGGAGGAGTGGAACCGCACGATTTCGACTGCGCGGACAATAATACGCCCATGATCAATGTGACTCTTTTCGCGATATTGGGATTGGTGCTGTTCGGCAGCTTTATTTTCATTGCGCTGCAGGGCGGCCGGAAGAAGGGCTTGCCGGATTCTTCCGCAGTGCGAGCCGTGACTCAGATCATCAATCTGGAAGGCAGCTCGTTTGCCACCGGGAGACGTTTGCTTGATGACACCGACTACCAGACTTTATGCTCGAATCCGGATCTGCGGAAGCTGGCTGAAAAGCTTCGCAGCGAGCGCAAGCAGCTCGTGCTGATGTGGATTTCAATGCTGCAAAGCGATCTCATTACCCTGTGGCAGTTTCGCCGCTTCCTGATCCAGCGGGGAGTGCCTTCGAGCCTGAAGGAAGAGCTGAGCACTGCGCAGGCTCTCGCGATGTCATTAGCGCTGCTGGTTTTCATAAAGCTCTCTATTCGCACAGTGGGCCCGTTTGCGCTGCCGCGCGCCACGCGACAAGCCGGACAGCTGGTGGACAGCATGTCCAAGGGTGCGGCTGTGGTCCTGGGCCGCATTCCAGCGGCTGGATGGGCGGAGATCGAGCGCAGTTGGGCCAACAGCGCGGCTTAGGCCGTTGGCTCGATCGGCCATGCTTGTCAATGAAATCTGAAATCTAGCTGCCGGTACGAATAGTGCGCTGTGAATCAGACCCCTCTTTTCGGGCCAAGGCGGATCGGATGATCGGCATTTCCGCTGCCATGCAGCGTGTCTACGGTTTGATCCATCAGGCCAGTGCTTATCCCTACCCCGCGTTGATCACAGGCGAACGAGGTACGGGGAAGAGGCTGGCAGCCCAAACGATCCACTCGCTCAGCCAACGAAAAGAAAAATCTTTTGTGGTCGCAGATTTTTCCACGCTGGCACCTACCCTGGCGGAATCGGAACTCTTTGGCTATGAGAAGGGCACTTTTGCCGGGGCAAACGAGACTCAGTGGGGGCTGCTGGCATTTGCGCGCGAAGGGACGATCTTTCTGAAGGAAGTCGGGAACCTACCGATGCACGTTCAGAGCAGATTTGTACAGATGCTCCAGGAGAAGGAGTTCAAGCCCATCGGCTCCACTCAGCCTCTGCCTTTCAAGGCGAGAGTCCTTGCGGCAACCTCGCGCGATCTGGAAGCCGAGGTGAAGCGCGGAGCGTTTCGAGAAGATCTGTTTCTGCGGCTGAATACGGCGCAAATCCATCTCGTGCCGCTTCGCGAGCGAAGAGACGATATTCCGCTCTTGATCGATTATTTCCTGGAGAAGTATACGTGCAAGGACGGAGCGGGAACGAAAGTTTCCGGCGCCGCAGTAGCACATCTCAGCGGGCTCGATTGGCCGGGAAACGTTCGAGAATTGGAGGACACGGTCCGACAAGCAATTTCTGTCCGTTCGGGACAAACCATCGAGGTCGGCGATTGTGCGCTGAAGTCGAAACTGCCCGACGACCGTGAATGGGCGACGGATGTGACGCTTTATCTCGACGAAAAGGAACGGCAGTCTATTCTCCACGCGCTGCAGGAATCCCAAGGCGACAAATCGAGCGCCGCGAGAATCCTGGGCATGGCGGAATCAGCGCTTCAGAAGCGAATTCAGTATTATCACCTCTCGTAGGCCGAGAACGATTTCGGCCATCCTGTCTTTGCCGCTTGCCTCACTGGCCCTCCCGGCCATAAACCAGCCGTACGTATGAACCTCCGGGGAGTATCCCCGCAAGGTG
The DNA here is from genome assembly GCA_963810155.1 of uncultured Acidobacteriota bacterium. Classification (GTDB taxonomy): domain Bacteria; phylum Acidobacteriota; class Terriglobia; order Acidiferrales; family UBA7541; genus Palsa-189. Next base: position 65,212 of record CAWEMN010000024.1, on the reverse strand, counting down.
CAAGCGCGCATCGCGCGTTATATCATTTCGCCGAGGTGTTATCGGACAGCGACCTATGACCGGCGGAGATCAGAACGGCGGGAGCAAAGGATCGTCTTCGGCGCGGCGCGCGAAGGTCGCGGTTGTTCAGGCGTCCCCGGTGGTGTTTGACCGGGAGCGCACGCTCGAGAAGGTGCGCGTCCTGGCGGGTGAAGCGGCGCGGAAAGGCGCGGAGCTGGTGCTGTTTCCGGAGGCGTTCGTTTCCGCCTATCCGCGCGGCCTGGATTTCGGAGCTGTCGTGGGGGCGCGAAGCGATGCGGGCCGCGAGGAGTTTCGACGCTATTGGGAAAGCAGCGTCGATGTGCCCGGGGCGGCGGTGGAACAGCTTGGAAAGACGGCTCGCGAGCACAGCATCTATCTGGTGATCGGTGTCGTCGAGCGCGACGGGGGAACACTTTATTGCACGGTTCTTTTCTTTGCACCGGACGGAGGCTTGATCGGCAAGCACCGTAAAATCATGCCCACCGGATCGGAACGGCTGGTGTGGGGATTCGGCGACGGTTCAACGATGCCGGTGTTCGATACGCCGCTCGGCAAATTGGGCGCGGTGATCTGCTGGGAAAATTATTTGCCGCTGATGCGCGCGGCCATGTACGCCAAAGGGATCGAGATCTATTGCGCACCCACGGCGGATTGCCGGGAGTCGTGGATCGCGTCGATGCGCCACATCGCCGTGGAAGGGCGCTGCTTCGTGCTCTCCTGCAATCAGTTTAACCGGCGTGGCGATTTCCCGGCGGATTACGGCAGCTTTAAGGGCCAGAAGCCGGAGGAGATTGTGTCGCACGGCGGCAGTTGCATCGTCGATCCCTTTGGCAATTTCCTGGCGGGTCCAAACACCACGGGCGAGGCGATTTTAGTGGCGGAAATCGATCGCGTACAGATTACTCGCGGGAAGTACGACCTGGACGTGGTGGGGCATTACGCCAGGCCGGATATTTTTCAGTTGCAGGTGGACGAGCGCGCGAAGCAGCCGGTAACGAGGCGCGGCATCGAGCCGATTCCCGACAAAAAGCGAAACACGCCGGTTCACAAGCGGGGCGCAGGCTGGCGACGCCGAGGCAAAACACCCACCAAAAGATGAGCAGCGCAAAATCCGTAGCCTACATCTGCGAGGGAGTTCGCACGCCGATTGGCCGTTATGGCGGCGCACTGGCCCAGGTTCGGACCGACGATCTGGCTGCCGTGCCATTGAAGGCGCTGCGCCAACGATTTGATCGGAGCGATTGGGAGGCAATCGACGAAATCGTACTCGGCTGTACGAATCAGGCGGGCGAAGATAATCGCAACGTGGCGCGGATGGCGGGGCTGCTGGCCGGCGTTCCTCACAGCGTTCCAGGGATGACGGTCAATCGGCTTTGCGGTTCGGGGATGGAAGCGATCGCCCTGGCAGCCCGAGCGATTGCCGCGGACGAAATCTCCCTGGCCATCGCCGGCGGCGTGGAAAGCATGAGCCGCGCACCGCTGGTCATGCCGAAGGCGTACTCCGCGTTTTCCAGGGGCGCCGAGATTTACGACACGACGATCGGGTGGCGATTCGTAAATCCGGAGATGGCGAAGAGGTATGGCACGGCGTCGATGCCGGAGACTGCCGAAAACGTGGCGGCCGCTTACAAGATCGACCGATGCTCGCAGGATCAATTCGCATTTCGCTCGCAACAGCGGGCGTCCGCAGCTCAGAAGGCGGGAATCTTCGCCGAGGAGATAGCGCCGGTGGAGGCGCCGCAAGCGAAGGGGGCTTGCAAGACGATTTCACAAGACGAGCATTTGCGGCCGGATACGACACTCGAGGCACTGGCGAAGCTGCCTACGCCCTTCCGCGAAGGCGGCACGGTAACCGCTGGGAATGCTTCGGGAATAAACGACGGAGCCTGCGCCATGTTTGTGGCTTCGGAAGCCGGCGCTTCGCGTTTTGGATTGACTCCAATCGCTCGCGTGATGGGAACGGCCGCAGCCGGCGTTTTGCCCGATGTAATGGGCATCGGTCCCATTCCCGCCATCAAGAAACTGCTGGGGCGACGGAGTTTGACGATCAGCGATGTGGACGTGGTGGAAGTGAATGAGGCATTTGCCGCCCAGGTCCTGGCCGTGACGCGGGCCTTTGAGCTGCCCGATGATTGCGACAAGGTGAATCCAAACGACGGGGCCATCGCGTTGGGACATCCGCTGGGCATGAGCGGCTCGCGCCTGGTGCTCACCGCGGCGCGACAACTGCAGCGGGTAAACGGGCGCTACGCGCTGGCTTCGATGTGCGTTGGCGTGGGGCAGGGCCTTGCCATCTTATTAGCGCGACCCTGAAGCGCGATGCCCGATTGCTTCCGAGAGATGTTTTCTCAGGCGGAGCGCTGCAGAAATGACCGAAGACGCCGGGTGCGCGGAGCCTGCCGCAAAGTTCTCAGGGCCTGAGCTTCGATCTGCCGCGTACGCTCCCGGGTAACTCCCAGGCAGCGGCCGACCTCCTCGAGGGTATGTTCGTCTCCGTCTTCCAGCCCGAAGCGCATGCGGATGACCTTGGCCTCACGAGGCGTCAGATCATTCAACATATCGATGGCATGTTCCTTGAGATTGCGATCGATCACGGCGTCGGAAGGAGACGCGGCGTGCTTGTCCTCGATGAAGTCGCCAAGATGCGACTCTCCGTCGGTCCCGATGCGCGTTTCCAAAGAGAGCGGCTCCTGGGCGATCTTCATCAATTCGCGAACCTTTTCGATCGGGAGGCCGAGACGCTGGGCAATCTCATGCGAAGTGGGTTGATGGCCGAGTTCCTTGAGTAGCTCGCGATTGGCCTGCATGAACTTGTTGATGTGCTCGATCATGTGTACGGGCACACGAATGGTACGGGCCTGATCGGCGATGGCGCGAGTAATCGCCTGCCGAATCCACCAGGTCGCGTAGGTGGAAAACTTGAAGCCGCGGCGCCATTCAAATTTCTCTACGGCCCTCATCAAGCCGATGTTGCCCTCTTGAATCAGGTCGAGGAAGCTCATGCCCCGGTTGAGGTATCGCTTGGCGATGGAGACCACCAGGCGAAGATTGGCCTCGGTCATTTGCTTCTTAGCTTGTTCGGAGATCGCATCGCCCCTGCGCATGCGCTGCAGCAACCGCTTCTCTTCACTCACGGTCAGCAAGCCGCTACCCGCGTGGGGCTCCGAGCGGCGCGAGCGAGCCTGCTTTTGCAGCAAGGCCGATTTTTGCAGCGAAGCCTGCGTGAGCTCGATCAGACGAGCTCTCTCAAAGGGGGTGAACTTAGGCGACCTCACCAGTTGAGACATTTCCACGCGCACCTTGGCCAAAGCAAACGCGCGGCGTCGAAAAGAGGGCGATTGGCGATTCGCCCTGCGGCTTAGCTGCTGGCTCTCGCGAAGCGCCAGGGTATAGAGTCGCGAAACCTTGGCTGCGAGCTTCAGAACCCGCCTGAGCTCATTCTTTTCCGCTGAGGGCGCTTCGCTGTCGATCTGCACGACATTCTTGATCGGCCGAGTGCCCGCGCGGAGTTCATCCGCGGTGCGGAGGAAGGCCTCAATGCCGACGGGCGACCGCGAGACCGTGGTCATGACCATCTTCTCCCCGCGCTCAATCTGCTTGGCGATGACTACTTCCTCTTCGCGCTTGAGGAGAGGTACGGCCCCCAAGGCAGCCAGGTACGTGCGGACAGGGTCGTAGGTATCCTCCGGGCCCGGCGCATACTCAACCTCACCATGGTCGAGGGGGGTGTCCTGGGGCACGCGATTCTCGGACGCCAAGATCTCCTCAGGCTTGAGGAGGCCGTCGTGTTCGTCCTCTCTCAAATGCTGCATGTTGTCAATCAATCCCATAGGTCCAGATTGCCTCACATTTCAATTTCAGACAAGGCCGCCGTTAGCGGAAAAACGTCGCGGGGACGGAGCCAGATATACTTAGCAAAATCAATAAGATGCGGTGGCCCTAAACGCCAGCCGACCCTGAAGTGCCTAGTTAGCTTATGGTTAGATGCGCTCGGAGTCTAAAGGGTGCACAGGATCATCCGGTTTCCTTTACATTTTCGGCAGTATTGCTCTGACGGGGTAAACGTCGTAATGTGGGGTCAATGCCGTACAGATGGACATCGGTTTTAGTCGTGTTTTGTCTCATCGGGCCCCATCCAGGCTGGTCCGCGCCCCAAGCGATCCAAGAGCCTAAAAGTGAGCCTACCCCGCAACAGCCTACCGCGCAACAATTGGTACAGGAGATGGTCGAAAGCGCGCTGTGGCGGGCAAACGGGGCGCATCTCCACTGGAGCTTCCGGGAAGTTGTGCGGAAGGACGGTCGATCAGAAACGCACGAGATCTGCCAGACCGATGGGGGCGACGTTGACCGGCTGGTGGCCCTTGAGAACCAACCTCTTTCCCCGGAGCAACGGAGAAGAGAAGACCAGCGCATACAAAAGATACTGGCCGATCCCAGCGAGATCCGCAAAGAGAAGCAGAGACAGCGGGAAGATTCCGATAAGGAACACCGAATGTTCGAGATCTTCCCTAGGGCGTTCCGGTACGAATATGCCGGCAATGACGGAGATCTGGTTCAGCTTAAGTTCGAGCCCGATCCCCAGTTCGAACCCGCCAATCGCCAGGAGGAGGTTTTCCACCACATGGAGGGCACCATGTGGATTGAGCCGGAACAAAAGCAATTGGCGCGAATCGACGGCCGCCTCACCAGTGAAGTGAGATTTCTAGGTGGCGTACTTGGATATTTGGATAAAGGGGGCACTTTTTCGGTCACATTGAGAGACGTGGGTTCAGGTCACTGGGAGATGGCCGATCTCGACGTGAAGATGGACGGAAAGGCCCTACTTTTCAAGACATTCGCAGTGCGGGAACAAAAAGAGTACGGCGATTACTGGCAAGTGCCCGATAGTCTGACACTTCAGCAGGCGGCCGAGCTGCTGGAGAAACGCGCGAGCGCTTTCGAGCAGACCGCAGTCAATACGTCAAAATAAAGTCGAGTTGTCGTTCGATGGATTCGGCGCGAAGCAATTCGGCCGCCGAGAGATGTGTGTCCCGGCGATCCAGGCCAAAGCTTCGCCGACCGGCTACGGCTGCTTCAGGCTGAGTACAAAAGCGACGAGCGGCTTGAGGTCCGGGCTATCCGCGGCAAAATCCGGCATACCCTTATTGGTCGCGTCGACGCTGGGCTTCTGGAGAAACTTTGCTATCTGCTCAGCGTTGAGACGCGTGTGAATCAGATCCGGCGCGTCCGGCGTACCCTCGCCATTATCGCCGTGACAATCGAAGCACATGTAAGCCTTGAAGCGGGCCTTTCCCTGGGCAACGAGCGCGGCGTCATTGTTTCCGGCAGGGTTTCCGGCGGGGGCTGCCGCAGCGGCGGGTGCGCCGGCAGGTGAAGCGGTCGCGGGTGCAGCGCTGGAGGATGCGGCGTTCTGCTGGGTCAATACGGCGTGAAACATCGCTTCATCGATATCGAGCTCAGTCTTATATCCAGCCGGATCAATATAAGGATTCGCGCCACCGGTCTTGAGCTTCGCGTACTTCTCCTTCATGTTGTACATGCCGGGATGAGATCCGAGCGGCACGTCACAGGGCAAGGATCGACTCACCTGGAAGGCACGAGTGAACTCTTCCACGATCTGAGGATCGGCGGGGTTGTTTACCAGCTTGATCCCAGGGTTGACTCCCAAACTCCCGATGATCACGACGTCATAGGATTTTCCGTCGTCCTGGGCTTTCAGTGTCCAGGTAGTATCGCCCCGCGTGTGGCCTGGAGTCAGGTGAGCCACGAGCGTGGTGCCGCCGAGCGTCACTTGCTCGCCGTCATGCAAGATCTTGTCGACTGGATGCGGCTTTCCTCCGGGCATCATCGCCTGAAGAGCGGGAACATCCTCCGCCATGGCCATTACCTGGGCGCCCGTCAATTGCTTTACCAGGGCATCGCCCTCCATATGGTCGCCGTGAGCGTGGCTGCCCAACAGAATCTTGATATCGGAGAATTTGAAGCCCAATTGCTCGACAGACTTTTGAATCACGGGCACATTCCGCTCGTACGTGCTGTTCACGAGAATATTTCCCTGGGGCGTGACGATCAGAAATGAGGCCAGGCTCACCGTGCCAACGTAGTAGATATTGCCAATGATTTTGTGCGGAGGAAATTGCGTGCTCTGATCCTGCGGCGCGCCGACGTTGCGCTGGAAGAGCTCCTGCTGGGTGTACGTATGCCCGGCAACGCTAACCTGAGGTCCCGGCGCCTGATTCGCATTGGAGGGGCCCTGAGCGAACAGTGGAGAACCGAGGACGACAGCAGCAGCAAAAGCGCATTTGAACAGAGCTGGGGTGCAGACTTTCATGGAACCTCCGCCGGGGATTATAAACGTGCCAGCCGGTGCAGTGAAGCTCTCAGGCACCAGCCTGATTGCCGTAGCAGATCAACTGGCGGCCATTCGAGAGCACTACCTTGGAGAGACGTAACTTATAGGTGCCGTCGGTGCTGCGATTTCCAACCAGAGTAATCTCATCGCCGGCATGGAGGGTATCTTTGCTCCAGCCGGTATTGGCCATGCGGCTGGGGCTAGGACCTCCCGCAGTCCATTTCTGGATGTTGCCTTGATCGTCCTTGATGTCGACATACATCCACACATGGGGATTGCCAAAATCGAATCCGGTCACGGTGCCTTTCAAGGTGGTCATGTTTTTCATGTCGTAGCCGCTCCACGCATGATGCGCGAATGCAGGAGCAGCAACCGCCAGCAGACCGACAGCAAAAGCTGCGACAGCGAGCAACCTGGTTCTCATCTTCGTTCTCATCTTCGTTCTCATCTTCGACACCTCTTAATCCACTTAGATTTTTGACGCGCCAAGCTGAGGCTGGGTTTCCGGGAGAATCGCGTCTTCGGAAGATCGTTCTCGAGAGCGAAAAAACTTGAGGCCGCAGTGGGCTTTTATACCGCAGCTTTGGGCTGCGGGCCCCCCAAACGGCCTCAGGTTCTTCTATGCGTAAGCTACTTCCGCAGTCGACGATTTATCGCCGAGGCGGCTCGGTTTTTACGACCAGATGGGTTTGACACCCGGGCCGATCAACATCGCCGGGTTTGCGCCTTTGCGAGGAATGTACTTTTGCGCGCGCCCGTTATCGACTTCGGCGACATACAGGTTGTTTTCCTGGTCCACGTGCATCCCGTGGACGCCCCAGAAACCACCCGGGAAATCGCCAAAGGTGCCCCAGGAGTAGAGGAAGTTTCCTTCCAGGTCGTACTTGATCATCTTGTTTGTTCCGCGATCGAAGAGCCAGAGATGCCCGTCGGCCGCGGAGAGGTGCAGGCAATGCACATCGGACGGCGGATCGCCAACGCGCCACATGTTCAGGAATTTGCCGTTGGTGTCGAACACCTGGACGCGGTGGTTATTCCGGTCGTTGACGAACACTCGACCGGACGGGACGTGAACGGCGACGCCATGGACGCCATTGAAGAAGCCGGGACGCGTTTCGTTGGGAGGCGTGCCTTTTTGTCCCCAGTCCATCAGGAACTTGCCATCCTTGTCGAACTTGGCCACCCGCGTACCCACGTACCCGTCCGCCACGAACATGGTGCTGTCGGGCAGCCAGGCGAGGTAGGTCGGCCGATAGAAGTGCGTGCCGTCGGCACCGGGCACATTGGGCGTCCCGATGGTCAGCACCAGCTTTTTCAGGTCGTGAGTGAACTTGAAGATGGAGTGCCGGTAATCGTCCACGAGCCAGATATATTTGTCTTTGTCGTAGGGGTTGATGTAGATCGCATGAGGCCGCCGCAGCATGCTATCCCACTCCGGCCAAGTCTCCTTGATCTCTCCTTTGGCATTTACGCCAACGATGCAGTGACTCCAACGCCAGTCCACGTTTTCCGTGCCGTGGTTAGGACCATCCAGCGGGCCTGGCGGACTGGCCGACGTGGCGTCGCGCCAAGGCAGACGACCGATGGGAAAGCCGATACTGGGCGCGAGTTGGGGAAGATCAATTTCCTTGGGTCGCTTGATGTTCGGCAGTTCGCCGCGTTGCAGGATAAAGACACGGTCGGGGTTCTCGGCGAAAACGCCTTCGCCCGATCCCCAATTCCACATTTCGTTGCCGGGCAATGACGAGAGGGGCTGCGGCCAGTTGGGGTCTACGTCATAGGCTCCAAAAACGTCCTGGACCCCCTTTTGTCCGGGGACTGCCGCGAACGAGACTTCCGATTTTGACTGGCCCTGGGCTTGGGCGACGGAGGGGGAACCCAACAGCTTCGAGACCACAGGAATCCCCGCCGAGGCGAGCCCGCACTTGACCAAAGCTCTCCTACTAATTTTCAATTTTGAAGCCATGGTTGGTTATCCGCTCCTTTTGTTGACTTCTCTCCGAAGGTTCTGTCTTTGCGCACGACCATACGCCAGTAACCCAGGCCCGTCAAGCGGATCAGAAGAGCGCAGCATCTGCTCATCCGCCAAGCCCGAACGGCAAGACGGAGCTGGGCCGAGCGTGCGAAAGAAGTTCGGCGTTCGCGGGCCGATTGAGTAGAATTAGTTCCAGAGCGGATCAGAATTTCGAGTCGTAGGATCTAGATGGGGATCTCGATGGCAAATAGGTAGCGCCAAACAGATCCAATACAAGGAGGAATGTCTTCATGATACGAAAAGCGTCGGCAGTGTGGAAAGGGTCACTCAAGGAAGGCAAGGGGACGATATCAAGCGACAGCGGCGTGCTTTCCAATACGCCGTACTCGTTCTCGACGCGTTTTGAAAACGCAAAGGGAACCAATCCCGAGGAGCTAATTGCGGCAGCGCACGCGGGATGCTTCACGATGGCACTTTCCGCTCAGTTGGGAAATGCGGGGATTACGCCGGAAAGCCTGGAAACCACGGCTTCGCTGAGCCTGGATAAGTTAGACGCGGGCTGGACGGTGACAAAAATTCATCTGGAGGTCACGGCGCAGATACCGGGCGCGGATAAAGCCGCGTTTGATAAAGCGGCGGAGGCAGCAAAAGCGGGCTGCCCGATTTCGCGGCTGCTGAAGGCGGAAATAACCATGACGGCGCGGCTCGTGGGCGGACAGGCCACCAGCGCGTAAAGTTCAGGAGGCCGCCGGAAACGATTTCCGGCGGCCTCCGAGTCGTAACTGCAAGACGCAGGCCGGCTCCCGCAGCCGGCTGCGATTCTTCCCGCACCGCGTAACCCTTTCCACACCTTCGTTTTGCCGCAATAGGGCCACCTCGCGGCAGCTGTCATTCCCATCGTTTCGAATCGACTCGCCACGAGGAAATCGACTCTCCGCCAAGAAACTGGCACGAAGGTTGTTGAAAAAGAGGACGCGAGCCGGCGTCCAGGGCGCAGCGAATTTCCCGCAGCTTTAATGGCTTGCTTTCAGAAGGGAAGCGAGGCAGCTACGGGAAACCAATTAGGGGCTCCTAAGGGAAAAACGCCTCAATTCTCGTGAGTAAACGCTACCGTTCTCGGGCGTGCTCCGTATTCCGCTCGTATGCTGATCCGGGTATGGTCCTGAGGTCCGATGCACGATTGTACCGAAGACGTGAGTCTGCGGCGATTAACACTCTCAGGGAGGCGATATGTGTAATGTAGTTAAAGGGTTGCGCCGATTCAGCAGGATTGCGAAACTATTTATAGCTTTGGCGCTAACCGCGGCGGCCGCGCACGCCCAAACTTTTTCGATAACCAATCTGCCTTCGACGGGCACTGACTTCGTATCCGACGATGGTTACCGACGCCAAGGGCAACGTCAATCTGGCCTGGATTGACAACGCCAAGGGAATCATGTTCTCCCGGTCTGCCGATGGCAAGACCTTCCTCGACGCGCAGTCACGTGCAGGCCAGCCCCCGCCGGTTCTGCCAGCTTTCCCGCCGCAGATGGCGGTCTATCCGACGCAAACGAGCATCGTCGAGATTGTGTGGGCGACACCCGATGCGACATCTACTGCCGACGGCGCCGACGTATGACGTCTTCGCCGCCCGCTCGGACGACAATGGCGTCAATTTCGTTACGAGCACGAATCTTTCACTGCTCTTAGGTCCGGTGGCGCTCGCTGGTTCCCCGCGGGTGGCGTTTGACTTCTCCGGAGGGGTGAACGTCGTTTGGGGCATGAGTAATGTTTGGATCAGCCGAGCTCCGAGCTGCCGTGAACTTTGGCGCGACCCGTCAGCCTCGTTCCAGCGGCTATTCCACAGCCTGTGCTGCATACAGGAGGTCCACGGGTCATCGCCTCAGCCGCGAATCATCTCTTCGTAGCCTGGACCGACGAAGAGGCGGAGATCGAAGCTAAACCGGGAAATTTCTGCACAATCCAAGAGGACGCCACCTGGCACGTGTACGAACACGTTCGGCGGGAACATCTACGTTAATGAAACACTCCCTGCGTCAATGGAAGCCCGACCGTGTTACGCGCTAGCAATACGCGCAATCTTTCAACGACAGACTGGAACGCGGCGGCGTTGGGCGTGCCGCCTCCCAACCCGGAGTTTCCGAATGGTTTCTTTGGTTGCTCGTTTAACAACCTCACTTTATTCACCGGACAAGTACCGGCCTTGTCCATCTCCTCTGGTCAGATGACCAGCCCGGCGAGGACATACTTACCAGCCAAACGGACGCACGGTGACCATCGCGGTAGCCGGCACATCACGTTCTCATTTCCCATCAATCTGGCGAACCATGCGGCATCCTCGCCAAGCGTCGCAACGGACGCAAGCAGTATTTATGTGGCCTGGTCGGGAGGGCCGAGGGGCGGGCCCCGCAAGGTGCGACGAATTCACAGGGAATATTCGTCAGCCGTTCCGATGACGACGGCTCAGCACTTTCCACCAACTGTGATCCAGATATTGCTTCGACGACCGCGGTCGCGACCAGCCTATCCTCAGATTGCCGTCGATTCAAAAGGCAACGTGAGCGTGGCATGGGAGCAGCCAACATGCCGTAGTTGCAGCCAACGGCACTGATACGTTTGACGTGTTCCTGGCCAGCTCGCCGAATAAGGGCGTCTCGTTTCCGACAGTGGCGAAAGTGTCCACCAATTCGTCGCTGCTGTGTATTCCGCCCGACGGCACCCTCCTGCGCCTCCAACTACCCCGACACCACAACCTGCGGAACCGTTCAGTTGGGGCTGGACGTCAACGCCAGCCCGGTGATGTCCTGGGTGAACAAGCCCAACGCGGCCACAGCGGCAAAGATCGATTTTGCGGCGACGCCGGCGCCGGTCTTCAGCCTCACGGTTGGGCCGACTTCAGCAAGCGTGCTCGCGGGAGGAACAGCTACGTATAACGTTCAAGTCACCCCAGGGAACGGTTTCGCTGGGATGGTCAACCTGAGTTGCAGTGGCCTGCCGACGGAGCAAGCTGCACGGTCAACCCGGCGGCAACGAACTACTACTGCAACGCTGACCGTGACCACGCAAGGCACTACGGCAGCCGGCACGTTCTCAGGTTACGGTCACAGGTACGAGCCCAAATACGACGCCGGCCTCGAAATCGGCGACGTTCGTTGTCGGGACCATCACCGCTGCGGCATCGCCAACTTCGGCCACGATCGCGGTGGGAGCTTCGGCCAACTTCACGCTCAATCTCAGCTCGAGCAACGGTTTCACCGGTAACGTGAATCTCTCGTGCCCGGGAGCGCCGACGGGAATCAGTTGCACATCGCAGGCTGCGGCTGTGCCAGGAAGCGCGACCCTCACAGTCAGCGTGGGCTCCAAACCGACGGGTTCATTGATTCAGAATGGCCCGCGGAATTTGGATGGGCCACTCGGTCTGCAGCGTAATACAGCCTTGAGCATGGCCTTTGTGGCACTGGCGTTGATTCTCTGTGGAATGATCGCCGCCAGCCGCCGACAAAAGCCCTTGCCCCTGGCTCGGGGCCTCGCAGTCATGGCTCTGGTCATGGTCCTCGCTGTCGGCTTGATCTCCTGCGGCGGGTCAACGAGCAGCACTTCAACTGGGGGCGGGACCGGCGGTGGCGGCACCGGCGGTGGCGCACCGGCGGCGGAACAAACCCCTTCAACGGCCAGGTTGTCGTGCAGGGGCAGTCGGGCGGCGCCACCACGAACTTGAGCACGCTGTCCATCACAGTACCGTAGAGAGAACAAAAGCGACGCACCGGCAGAAAGCGGGGCGGACCCTGAATGTGCCAGGGTCCGCCCCCTTTTTTTGTCCGGACCGCGGCAAGGCCTAACGGCAGGCTGCGCTATACTCCCGCATGAAATGCTCGTACGCATTCTTTGGGTAGCATCCTTTCTTTGCGTGATGGGTCTTTGCGCGATGGAGGCCTCGGGCTTTGCTCAAGCTCCGCGAGGGATTCCGCGAGAGCTGGCACGGCAAAGGGCGGCACAAATTTCCGAGGTGCGATACCACGTTGCCTTTGTGCTGACGCCAAAAGCCGCCGCGACGGCGGGCGAAGAAGAGATCCATTTCAATCTAAAAGAGCCTCAGCCGCTGCTTTTGGATTTTCGGGATGGCGAAGTGAAGGACGCTGCGGTGAACGGAGCCGCTATCACGTTGAAAGCTGAAAATGGGCATTTGGAAATTCCGGCGAACCTGCTCCGCACCGGCCAGAACACGATCGCGCTGCGATTCGCCGCGGCGATTGCGGCGGCGGGGAAACCGCTAACTCGGTTTGAAGATCACGACGACGACAGCGAATACATCTACAGCTTATTCGTGCCCATGGACGCGAGCATGGCGTTTCCATGCTTCGATCAGCCGGACCTAAAGGCGCGATTCACGTTGGAGTTGACCGCGCCGGAAAACTGGACGGTGATTTCGAATACCGCGGTGGAACGTGATGCGGCCGCGGGCGCGGGACAAAAACGGACCTGGTTTGCGGAAACTCGGCCGATCAGCACCTACCTTTTCGCTTTTGCGGCCGGGCCATTTCGAAAATTGCGCGAATTGCCGGGGACGCCGGGACTTTATGTGCGGAAATCTAAGTTCGACCGGGCTCAGGCGGAAGCACCCGAGGTGCAGCAGATCGCCGCTCGGGGAGTCGAATATCTTTCGAAGTTCTTCGCGCAACCGTTTCCATTTCCGAAGTACGACATGGTGCTGATCCCGGGCCTGGCCTATGGGGGCATGGAACACGCGGGAGCGACATTTTTGCGGGAAGAGTCGGTGTTGTTTCGAACCGCACCGACGCATAGCGACCTGCTGAACCGGGATATCCTGGTTTTGCATGAATTGACCCATCAATGGTTTGGAAATCTGGTCACGATGCGATGGTTCGACGACCTCTGGCTGAAGGAGGGATTCGCGCAATACATGGCCTACGAGACGCTGGCGGCGCTCGAGCCGAAGGAAAACGTCTGGAAGCGTTTTTACGAATCGATCAAGCCGGAGGCCTACGCAATCGATTCGACAAAGGGCACGACACCGATCTATCAGCAGATCCCCAATCTCGAAGATGCCAAGTCCGCTTATGGCGCGATTGTCTACTCGAAGGCGCCCGCGGTGCTCAAGCAGCTGGCATTCGTGCTGGGCGCGGAAACTTTTCAACAGGGGCTGGAGCTCTACTTGAAAGAGCATGCTTACGGCAACGCCGGATGGAACGATCTGGTCCACGCATTCGAACGTGTGTCCGGCCGGCCGCTGGGTGGGTGGGCAGCGACGTGGATCCAGCATCGCGGGATGCCCGAGGTGGACATTTTCTGGGCGTGCGAAGCTGACCGTTTGAGTAAGGTTTCGCTTTCACAACACGATGTGCTGGGCTCGGCCGAAGTTTGGCCGGAGGCGATGAATCTCGGATTGAATTACGCGAATCGAGATCCGGTGGTGAAGCGCGTGGACTTGAACGGCAAAAGCCTCGACCTGCGGGATTTGAAGGGAGCAGAGTGCCCGAGCTTCATTTTCGCGAATGAGCAGGATTATGCCTATGGCCGGTTTCTGCTGGATGCGCGCAGCCGTGAGAGCGTGATCGGCGGGCTGGGAGGAGTCCAGGATCTCTTCCGCCGCACCCTGCTGTGGGGTTCACTGTGGGATTCTGTGCGTAACGCGGACCTTGCTCCGCGAGGGTATCTGGACTTAGCGCTCAAGCTACTGCCCGCCGAAAGCGACGAAGCACTCACGCGCAGCCTGCTTTCGCATTCCGCGACGGCGCTGCACCGTTATGTGAGCCCCGCAGTTCGGAGCGAATACGTGGGCCGATTCGAGGCCCTTGCGGCAGACCGGATGGAGCATTCCAAGGAGCAGGATCTGCGCATTGTGTGGTTTCGGAGTCTCGAAGCGATGGCCGAAACGCCGGAGGGACTTGGAAAGCTGAAGGCGATGCTCAATGGCCAGCTCACGGTGCCGGGAGTGGAACTCCGTCCACTGGATCGCTGGAATCTGGTGGCGGCGCTCCTGGCCCATGGCGATCCGGAGGCGCAGACAATTTTTGCCGCGGAAAAACAGCGAGACCCGAGCGGCGATGGGCAGAAATACGCGTATTTTGCCGAGGCGGCACGACCCGACGCAGCCATCAAGCAACGATACTTCAACGATTTTTTGCACAATCCGTCGCGTGAAGAAGATTGGATCGAACAGAGCCTCTATGCGTTCAATTATTGGAACCAATCGCAGCTCAACGCCCCTTATCTGAAGATGGCGCTGGAGGCGCTGCCACAGATCAAGCGCGACCGGAAGATTTTTTTCCTCGTAGACTGGCTCTCGGCATTCATCGAGGGGCAACAGTCCGCGGCAGCGCAGGCGCAGGTCTACGGCTACTTGAGGTCGGCGCGGATGGACACGGACATGAGATTGAAGATTCTTCAGGTGGTTGACGAACTCGACCGCACGGTCGCCATTCGGCGGAAATTTCCCAACTAAACCATAAGGTCTTACCCTTAGGGGCTTCCTGACGGGCCGCATAACCTGCTTAGGGTATCGAGTCTGCGGACACAACAGACTATTCTCAAGAGGGTAAAGGCAGATCAGCACAAGGGACCTCTCTGCATATGGCTTCAAAAACAGACTTGAACATTGGCGGCATGAACAGTGGAATGATCCTTCGCTTCGACGACCTCTGTCCCACCGTGAATTGGCAGATTTGGGAGCCTCTCGAAGAGCTGCTTATCGAGTGCGGGATCAAACCGATTCTCTCCGTTATTCCGGACAACCGCGACAAGGAGCTGCTCCTTAGCGATCCGGGAGAAGACTTCTGGGGCCGAGTGCGATCGTGGCAGGAGCGAGGATGGACCATCGGTCTCCACGGATATCAGCACTGCTACCTGACCAAGGAGGCGGGAATGTACGGCCGCGCAGCCCGCAGCGAGTTCGCCGGGCTGCCCTACGAAGTGCAAGAGATCAAGCTGCAAAATGCGGTCAGAATTTTTCAGGAGCACGGGGTGAAGCCGGAAGTCTGGGTGGCGCCGGCACATTCCTTTGATGCCAATACTGTCGACATCCTTTTGAAGCTCGGTGTAGGTGTCATCAACGACGGGTATGCTCTTTATCCCTACGTAGACAAGCAGGGCGCAGTGTGGATTCCGCAGCAAGTGGGGCGGTTTCGAAAACTGCCTGTGGGCATATGGACGGTATGTTTCCACTTCAACCAGTGGACTACCGAGGATCTGGTGCAATTTCGAGAAGACGTGAAGCGATTCAGGCACCAGATTATCTCCGTGAACGATGTTCTGCACCTCTGTAAGCGTCGCCGGAACTGGGTGCATGCAGGGGTAGCCCGGATGCTGGGCGCGAGCCTGCGCATCGGCCGGCCACTACGCGAGGGACTGAAACAGCGGCAATGGAGCGCGCGTTCGAAGAGCTTCCGAGATACGCAAGAAAACGCAGGCTAAGACAGCGTAGCTGTAACCAATCCCAGTAAAAAAAGTTCGCTATACTGAACGTCGTATACTGAACATCGGCAGAGATGCCACGGTGCTTCGATGGCTTGCCGTGGCACATGACCCTTGCATGCTGACGGACCGGCCGCCCCGTAATCGCAAACTGCTCGAGCAGTTCCAGGAGAGCGAGCAGCTGATCAGCGTCGAATTGCCTCCCGAACTCCCGAAGTTAGCCCAATCCATTGAAGCCGTAATGAAAGAAGGCACACGAGGCGACGTGCGGCAAGCGTGCGCGGAGTTTCTAAGCGCAGCGTCCGCGTTTTATCGTGTGCGACCGCCGGAGGTTCGAGCGCTGGCGGCCCGGCCGCTTCGAGTGCGGGAGGGCGGCTGGGCGACGGAACTCTTCGGTGACTACTCCCTGGACTCGGCCCTGATTCGCATATGGACTCGGACCGCGGTGCGAAAACAGGTCACATCCTTCGGCACATTCCTCAGCACGCTTTGCCACGAATTCTGCCATCACCTCGACTGCCAGAAGTTTGCGTTCAGCCGATCGCCGCATACGCGAGGATTTTACGAGCGGTGCGCGGTGCTCTATCACCACGCGCGCGGAACGCCGGTGAAAAAGTTATTCTGGGTACCGATGCCTGGAGGAAGGTGGCGAATCGACTGGCGACGTACCAACGCGGTTCGCCAGGCCGCGGATCAAATCCTGCGTTTGAGTTCGCGTTCGAACTCAGGGAAGTAGCGGCCGATCAAAGGCAGATCAAAGCGGGGCAGAATGGATTCTTTGGGCTCGCGCGCCAGCAGGAATTCAAACGACCGTCTTATCAGTTCGGAAGGTTCCGTTTTTCCGCCGGTGAGCCTGTGGTAGTCCGCCTGGCTGAGGGTGACGTTATGTGCCGATTCGCTTTGGCCCTCGATCACGCGGACCCGAAATTCGTTTTCTTTCAGCTTTTCGACTTCAATTTGCGCAGCCATATGGGCTATTCCAACCCATTACCCAGAATGCCTTTACCGATCAGCTCCTTGCGCTCGTCGTCGTCGTGACTGGCGATAATGAAAAGGTTCTTTTCGGTGCGAGAGAGCTGGTTGAGCCATTTCAATTGAGCCAGCAGAGCGGGAGCATCTTCCTGCACCCAGGGCGCGTCTTTGCCTTTGATCAAACGCACGCTGTCCATATGCCAGGCGGAATCGCCGATAAAGAGGTACTCCCTGCCGGATTCCAATGCGACGTACACCATTTGCGAGCCCGGAGTGTGTCCGGGGGCCTTGATGAGCGCCACGCCCGGCCCAAAAGGAAGATACTTCTCGTAATCCACGACGTTATAGCGACTGGCCATAGCCGGAGTGATCTTGATTTCCGGCATCTGGGGATCTGTTTCGAGGGCCTCGACCTGAGCGCGGGTGACCAGCGTCTTCGGGGCGAGTTCGGCCAGGAACGGAGTGCGGATCACGCCTGCGACATGGTCGCCATGTTCGTGGGTGATGATAATGGCTCTCGCGGCGCGAAGCGCCTGTTCAACTTGCTTCGCAGCGTCGTGATCGTACGGTTCCATAACTCCGCGTCCGAAGAAACGATGTACCTGCTCGTCCATACCGGAGTCGATCATCACCTTGCCATCGGCGTAGACAACCTGAAACACCGTGCGGGCCTGGATGCTGGGCTCGTCCGCAGCACCCTGCACTGAAAACTTCTTGGAGCGGAGGCTTTCCGCAAACTTCAATACGTTGATTCGCAAGGCGCGCCTGCCCGGGATCATCCCGGCCACCTGGCGTATCTGATCGATCTGAACGGTCCACGGCGAGTCGCCGGGCTGGCTCTGCTGGCCTTGGGCGAAGAGCGGCCACATGGCCGAAACCGCAAGCATGGCAAGCAGGCGGGCGCAATAGACCTTTTTCATTTTTGTTTCTTTATGGTCCCGAGTAACAGTTAAAACGCGACGACGTTTCGCGCAGCAGTATTGTCGCACAAGCTCACGTATCTTCGGGTCTGACAAATCAGCTGGCTTGCATCCATTTTGCGGAGGACGAAGTGCGAAAAGCGTCGCTGTTCGCTGCTACAGCATTCCTTGCCGTTCTTACAACACCCATTCTGCGTGCCCAAGAAGGTCCGGACATTCCCTCGAGAATCGGCGTCGGCGTGAAGCTATCCTTGCTGGGAGTGGGCGGGGAGGCGGCCATTGCCGTTACTCACCGGACCAACGTGCGGGTGGGATTCAACGCCTTCAGTTACGGCACAAGTTTCGGTAGGGACGGCATCACGTACGGAGGGAATCTGGCCTTCCGCTCGGTGCAAGCCACATACGATATATTTCCGTTGGGGGGATTCCACCTGAGTCCGGGGGTGCTGCTCTACAACGGCAACTCGATCAGCGCGAATGTGTCTGCCGCCGGGGGGCAGAGTTTCAGCCTGGGCGGAGCGAATTTCACAAGCGACGCGGCAAATCCCCTGGGGGGAGCGGGCAAGATGGATTTTCGCAGGGTTGCGCCCATGTTTCTGATTGGCTGGGGAAACCTTGTCCCGCGCAGCCACCGGCATATCAGCGTAAACACCGAAGTCGGCGTGGTCTATCCAGGGTCAGCCGCGCGTGTCGCTGGCACTCAGTGGCAACGCCTGCGACGCATTCAACAACTGCGGCAGCGTGAATAGTCTTCCGGGAGTGCAGGCGGACGTTCAAACGGAGCAGCAGACAATAAAACACGACGTATCGATTTTGCGGTTTTATCCCGTCATGTCGGTGAGCTTCGGCTTCAAGTTCTAACCATTTAGCGTTTCACGCGGGCGCACCGTTCAGGCACCCACACGCGCTACAATAGTTCCCCTTGTGAGGCGGACTAAAACAGCGCGTAGCGCGGTGCCTGAACTGCGCCCCATGCAGCGATTGCTGGCGGCGAACCGCAGCGAAATCGCGATTCGTATCTTTCGCGCCGCTAACGAACTCAACCTCCGCACCATCGGCCTTTACTCTGCCGCAGACCGCCTTAGCCTGCATCGCTTCAAAGCGGACGAAGCCTATGAAATCGGAGCCGGGAAGGGGCCTGTCGAGGCCTACCTGGATATCCCCGGCATCGTGGCGCTGGCACGCGAGAAGCAAGTCGATGCCATCCATCCCGGATATGGCTTTCTATCCGAAAACCCCGCCTTTGCCAGGGCGTGTGATGAGGCCGGCATTACGTTCATCGGTCCCCCTCCAGAGCTTCTGGAGTTGCTGGGAGACAAGACAGCGGCTCGGCGGCTGGCCAAGTCGGCCGGCGTGCCCGTCCTGCCGGGAACCGAAGAGCCGGTGCACTCTCCGGAAGAGGCACGCAAGGTCGCCAAGCAGATTGGTTTCCCGCTCATCGTAAAGGCGGCCATGGGCGGCGGCGGCCGCGGCATGCGGGTGGTGCAGCAGGCGGGAGACCTGGACAACAAACTCGAGGAGGCGCAGAACGAGGCGCGGTCCGCCTTCGGGGATCCAGCGGTATTTCTGGAGAAATATTTACGCCGGGCACGCCACCTGGAAGTGCAGATCCTGGGGGATAGTTTCGGCAATCTACTGCACCTGTGGGAGCGCGATTGCTCGGTGCAACGGCGCCACCAGAAGGTGGTGGAGATGGCGCCGGCGGCGAAGTTGCCCCATTCCCTGCGGGTAGAGCTTTGCTCGGCGGCGGTCCAATTGGGCAAGAAAGCGGGCTACCGAAACGCCGGAACCGTGGAATTTCTTTTCGACGCCGACACGCACAAGTGGTATTTCATCGAAGTCAATCCACGGATCCAGGTGGAGCATACGGTGACCGAAATGATCACCGGGATCGACCTGGTACGCGTCGCAGATTCGAATCGCCCAGGGCTATTCGCTGCACGATGAACCGCTCTCGCTGCCGAAACAAAAAGCCGTTCCGCTGAACGGCTTTGCCATCCAGTGCCGCGTCACGACCGAAGACGCGGAGAATCATTTCGCGCCCGATTACGGCAAGATCACGACGTATCGCTCGCCTGCGGGTTTCGGGATCCGGCTGGACGGAGGGACCGCCTACGCCGGCGCTTCGCTTTCACCTTATTACGATTCGCTCCTGGTGAAGACCACAGCCTGGGACCTGACGCTCGACGGGGCCTGCCATCGCATGGACCGGGCGCTGCGGGAGTTTCGAATTCGCGGAGTGAAGACGAATATTCCGTTTCTCGAGAATGTAATCAATCATCCGCGCTTTCAGGCGGGCGAGGTTACGACTTCATTCCTGGACGAATCACCTGAACTTTTCCGGCTCCCGCGGCGCGGCGACCGCGCGACAAAGCTTTTGCGCTATCTCGGCGACGTCATCTTGAACGGCAATGCCGAGGTCAAAGGCAAGAGGGTTCCGGAGATGCTGGGCAATCCTGTGATTCCACAGGCCGAGAAGGGGCCGATTCCCGACGGGACACGACAGCTATTGAGCAAAATGGGGCCGCGCGGCTTCGCGGAGTGGGCTCGCCGCGAGCAGCGGCTGCTGCTGACGGATACGACGTTTCGCGATGCGCATCAGTCCTTGCTGGCGACACGAGTGCGGACACACGATTTACTGGCGACCGCCGACGCCATCGCGCACCGGCTGCCGCAACTTTTCAGCCTGGAAGTATGGGGCGGCGCCACCTTTGATACTTCGCTGCGTTTCCTGCACGAAGATCCGTGGCAACGGCTGCGGGAGCTGCGCGAGCGCATTCCGAATATCTGCTTCCAAATGCTTTTTCGCGGCGCGAATGCGGTGGGCTACACATCGTATCCGGACAACGTGATTATGGAATTCATTCGCGAAGCGCATGCGCAGGGCATCGATATCTTCCGTGTATTCGATTCCCTGAATTCCGTCGAGAATATGCGAGTTTCCATCGAAGCCATTCTCGAGACGGGAGCCGTTTGCGAGGCGGCCATCTGCTACACCGGAGATTTGCTCGATCCCGGGCGCCCCAAGTACGGGTTGAATTACTACATCGCTCTTGCCAAGCAGCTCGAAAAGCTGGGCGCGCATTTTTTGTGCATCAAGGACATGGCCGGGCTTTGCAAGCCATACGCCGCTTACCATCTGGTGAAGACGCTGCGGGAGGAGATCGGGCTCCCAATCCATTTTCACACCCACGACACGAGCGGAGTCAATGCGGCGTCTGTTTTGAAGGCGGCCGATGCCGGCGTGGACGTGGCCGACGCGGCGGTTGCGGCCATGAGCGGGGGAACGAGCCAGCCGAACTTGAATTCGATCGTAGAGGCTTTGCGTCATACGCCAAGGGATGCGGGCCTGGACGTGGAAACGCTCAATCAATGCTCCGATTATTGGGAAACGGTGCGGGACTACTACTTGCCCTTCGATTCCGGGCCGCGCGCCGGGTCAGCGCGTCTTTACCAACATGAAATTCCGGGGGGCCAATACACGAATCTGCGGGAACAGGCAGCGGCCATGGGATTGAGCCACTCCTGGCACGAGGTCGAGCGTACCTATGCGGAGGTCAATCGCCTCTTCGGCGATATCGTCAAGGTCACTCCATCCAGCAAAGCTGTCGGCGATATGACGCTATTCCTGATGGCCAAGGAGATGCGCCCGCAGGACCTGCTCAAGCTGGATGTCGGACACGACCTTGCATTCCCCAACTCGGTGGTGGAGATGCTGGCCGGAGGCCTGGGAAATCCTCCCGATGGCTGGCCGGCAAAAGTGCAAGAGATCATTTTGCGTGGAGCGAAGCCGCAGCAGGGGCGCCCCGGAGCAAAACTCAAAGCCCTCGACCTGGAGGATGCACAAAAGCGATTGGAGAGGGAAGTGGGACGAACGGTTCGACGCGACGAACTGCTCAGCTATCTGCTCTATCCCGAAGTTTTCTTAAAGCTCGATACCTTTCGTCAGGCTTACTCGGATGTAAGCGTGCTTCCCACGCCCCCGTTTTTCTATGGGTTGCACCCGGATCAGGAAATAACGATTTCGATCGAAGCAGGGAAGACCCTGGTCGTAAAATTTCTGGCCATCGGCGAACCTCATCCCGACGGCACGCGAACGTTATTTTTCGAGCTCAACGGCCAGCCTCGCGAGATCAACGTGCGCGATCGAACTTTGAGGATCGTCGCTCCGGCGCATCCCAAGGCGGATTCGGCGGACCCGGGACAGGTGCCGGCGCCGACCGCGGGTATGGTTACCTCTGTTGCGGTGGAGCTCAACCAGGAGGTGGCGCGAGAGGCGAAGCTCCTCACCGTCGAAGCCATGAAGATGCAATCGAATATCTACGCGCCGATTGCCGGGCGCGTCAGCAAGATCCATGTTGCTCCAGGGCAGCAGGTGGAAGCCAAAGATTTGCTCGTCACCATCACCCCGTGAGAGCCGTCGATCCGGACGGGACGGCTTGCGGTGAGCCTCAGAACTCCTAACATGCGATAATCACGCCACGAACAGAGCCACGCCGACTTGTGGTACCCGATGTGAGGCTGTATGAGCTCGCTGGCGAGCGCGACGAACACAACGACAGATGTTTTTCGTTGGCGCGACAGCAGCGTCGCACAAAGAGATACGCTGCTCGCCGCTTTTCTCGGCTGGACGCTTAATGCCTTCGACGTGATGCTGTACTCGCTCATCATCACGCGGTTGATGAGCGTCTTCGGCATGGACCAAGCCACCGCCGGCTTGTTGAATGCTCTAACGCTGGTGGCCTCCGCCATTGGCAGTTTTCTTTTTGGCATGCTGGCCGATCGCTTCGGCCGGCGGCGGATGCTGAATTACAGCATTCTCACTTACTCCGTCTTTACCTTCGCGTGCGGCCTGGCTAATTCAGTAGTGATTCTCGGCCTCTTAAGATTTCTGGTGGGACTGGGGATGGGCGGCGAATGGAATTGCGGAGCGGCTCTGGTCGCAGAAACCTGGCCGACGCGATGGCGTGGCCGCGCCATGGGGATGGTGCTCAGCGGTTGGGCCGTGGGCTACGCGCTAGCGGCCGTGGTCTCAAGCTCGATTTTGCCGCGCGCAGGCTGGCGCTGGGTATTTTTTGTCGGACTCGCGCCGGTTCTGCTGACGATGTGGATCCGGCGGCGAGTTCCAGAGCCCGCGATTTGGGAAAAGACGCGCCAAAAGCCGGATTCGCCGGCAGAAAAGAGAGCGCTCTGGCGAGCGGCGCGGCCGCGTTTGATCGCGCTGCTGACCATGAATACGTTCGGGATGTTCGCGTGGTGGGGACTGTTCAGCTGGATTCCGGCTTATCTGGTGCTGCCGGGATCGCAAGGCGGCCGAAATTTTCAGATGCTGGGAATGGCAAGCTTGCTGATTGTGATCAACCTTGCAGGCATATTGCCCGGGTATTTGTTCTTCGGCGTATTTGCCGATCGCCTGGGGAGAAAACGCTCGATCATTTTCTATCTAGCCGCAGCCGCTCTGCTGGTGCCGTTTTTTGCGGCTGCACGGCAACCTATCGCTATTGTTGTTGCAGGCTGCCTGACTGCCTTTTTTGGTACTGGCTTTTTCGCTGGATCGGGGATTCTTGGGAGCGAACTGTTTCCCACTCCCATTCGCGCCGCGGCATTGGGATTGTCCTATAACCTGGCGCGCGGAATCAGTGCGCTTGCCCCGTGGGTGGTGGGCCGGTTGGGCGAAACGCGAGGGCTTTCGTGGGCATTTCTGGCCTGTGGCGTGGCCTATGGGGCCGCGGCGCTCAGCGCACTGTGGGTTCCGGAGACGCGAGGCCGGGAGCTGCAGTAGAGGATCGCAAAATCAGGGCGATCTACGGGAGCGTGCTTGAAAGTGGGCGAAGCGCAATACCGGCGTTTCGCAGGCGCGCTGCTACCGCGGCGACGATCTGTGTGGCCCCGGGAGTATCGCCGTGAACGCAGATGGTCTGAGCCGCGACGGGAATTTCCGTGTTGTCCAAGGCAATGACACTGCCACGCTCGGCGATGCGCAATGCCTGCTCGGCCGCGGCGGAGGGATCAAGGATCAAAGCGTCCGCGAATTTGCGCGAGCGCAATCCGCCCTGCGGTTCGTATCGCCGGTCGGCAAAGGCCTCGGCAGCGACGGCGAAACCTGCAGCGCGAAAAACGTCGAGCATAGCCGATCCCGCCAGACCCACCAGTACGACGTCGCGCCGCCATCGAGCGACGCCTCGCGCGATGGCCTCGGCCACCGCCGATTCTCGCGCAGCCTGATTGTAAAGCGCGCCGTGCGCTTTAACGTGAGACAGACGAGCGCCGCAATTCGCGGCTATTTCGGCTAGCCTCGAAACCTGTTCGAAGACGCTCTCGGCGATTTCTTTAGGCGGCAGCTCGAGTTCCACGCGGCCGAAATTGGCGCGATCGGGATAGCCGGGATGAGCACCGATCGCCAGCTTCCAGCGAAGTGCCTGCTCGACCGTTGTTCTCATCATGTGTTCATCACCCGCGTGACCGCCGCAGGCAATGTTTACGGAGGTCAGGAACGGCATGAGGGATTCCTGGGTGCCGTCAGCGATGGCCGAGGGCATCTCGCCCATATCGCAATTCAAGTCGATGGAGTTCACTCGAGAATGAGCTCCTTTGACGTGAGCAAAGCCTCTTGCTGAATGAGCAGAGAGCGCGCCTCGCTCAACTCAATCCGTTCGAAACGAATCTCGTCGCGGGGACGCAGTTGACCGAGAGAGTGCAGGTCGGCGGAGACGATATTGGCGATTTTGGGATAGCCGCCGGTGGTTTGCTGCTCGACGAAGAGAATGATGGGTTGGCCCGAGGGCGGCACCTGAATGGCGCCGAGCGAGACGCCCTCGGTGACCATCTCCTGGGAACAGTTCATGGAAATTGCAGCGCCTTCGAGACGGATGCCCATGCGATTGGATTGCTCGGTTACACGAAAAGAGCCTTCGCAAAATAGCTTCCAGGAAGACGGCGCGAACCAATCGCTCTGTGGCCCGTCTGTCACTCGAAGGAGCTTGCGAGGCCGCAAGTATTCGAGCGCCTGCGGAGAGAGGGACCTTTTCTGAAACGACGAATTGGCCGCGCCGACCCCGACCAGGTCGCCCTTGCGTAACGGCCTGCCTTCGAAGCCGCCGAGGGCGCTGAGGACATGAGTTGAAGCGCTGCCCAAGAAGGGCTTTACCGCGATTCCACCCTGAATGCAGAAGTAAGCGCGTGCACTGGAGCGCGAAGCGCCAAGCGCGAGCGTTTGCCCGGACTGCACTTCAATGGAAGTCCACGTGGGCACCGGGCATGCCTCCGAGAGACGCGCCGAAATCTGCTCCTGTCAAAGCAACCGTCGCGGGCCGGTCAAACGAAAACGAGCCGCCAATCAGAGTCATTTCGAGCGCTGCCGCACCCTCCGGATTGCCCACCAGCCGATTGCCAATCCGCAACGAAATGGGATCAGCCGCTCCAGAAGCTGAGACACCCATTGGGCCGAAGCCTTCGCGCCCCAGGTCCTGCACCGTGGTGAACATGCCCGGCGCCTGAACGAGAATTGCGCTCATCGGCTATCGAGTTCCGCGAACTGATCTGTCGAAATCGGGCCGAAAGCGGACGCGGTCGCCGATCTGCAAAACGTTCATCTGCGGCCGGTCGGGGCGAAACATGGCCATAGGCGTGCGGCCTACGAGTCTCCACCCGCCCGGCGTGGCCATTGGATAGACTCCAGTTTGATTGCCGCCAATTCCCACGCTGCCGCGGCGGCACAGTCGCCCGGGGCGTCTCAAGTCGCGGAGATGCCAGCGCAGGGTGCAATCCGCCGAGGTAAGCAAAACCCGGAACGAATCCCAAAAAATAGACAATGTAGTTCGATGAAGAGTGCAGCTCGATAGCCCGCTCGGGAGTCATTCCGTGCATTGCCGCCAGTTCGGTTAGATCAGGGCCGAACTCTCCGCCGTAGCATACGGGAACCTCGATTTGCCGCGGCTCCGGAATTAGCGCTTCTGCCATGCGGTCAAGGTAGGGAAGCAACGCCGCTTGTAATTGCTCATGATCGAGCGCGCGCGGATCGAATTTGATCAGCAGGGAACAGTACGCGGGATGAAGGTTGCGGATCGCGTCTATAGGCTCAGCCTGCAACAGGCGAAGCAGCTTCAGCACGTGCTGATGAGCTTCAAGATTGATCTGCCGGCCAAAAGAGATGAGAAGGGATTGATCGCTCGCGGCGCGGAACAGCGTTGCTCCGGCTGACTCTTTGCTCATGCTCTCTTGCGTGGCGTCCTTTGCGCCATTCCTTGCGACTGGGGCGAGTATACGGCGAGATGGGCGCGGTGTGGAAACTGCCAGGCAAGCTATGATGTTCGGCTCGCTGCCGTGAGAGGTCCTGCGAAAGGCAGTTACGCGATGTCGCGCGTGGCTCGCGCCATCGAACGAGACGAAAACCGCTGGGATGATGAAGGGTGATTGTCAGCGCAGATACGGATCAAATTCTCGGCGCCGCGATCCTGGGTATCGAGGGCGAAGAAATTGTGCAAATTCTTGGCGCCTTGATGCTGGCCCACGCGCCATAAACGGTGCTCAAGGCGCCGTTTTCATCCACTCGACGCTGGCCGAGGGCTTCTTCGGCTTAATGGAATCGGTCAAGCCGCTAGATTAGCGCGGCCTCGAGAGCATTCTCCCGTTTACGAATCTTTGACAATCGCGCTCTCATGTCATCCGGGTCCAATCCCGCAGCCTGGCAGACCCGACGAAAATCATTGTTGTCATCGAAGAGATAGCTTTCCGCCTGACGCTTTTGGCGGAGCGACCCCGACATCCATGCTTCAATCGTTCTCACAATCACGGCCTGCCATAACCGCACTTCGCCCACGGTTTCTTGCGCAGTTGCGATCTCCCGCTCAAAGGTCTCCATCTTCTTTCCCCCAGAGTTGGTTCTCGTACCTCCGTGAGATAGGCAAGCCGATGCCCAGTTTCGGGGGGCGGGCGCTCGCAACTAAACGGGATAGAGGCGGGTGCTCGGTCAGCGAGTAGCGAAAGTGTTTCAGCGTGCGCTTGGATGTTTCAGCAGGGAACAACGATGAATAGCGACATAATTCGAGAACCGTGCGGTTTAGACCGACTGCTAGCCAAAAAGGCGATAGACGATGCCGTTGCCATAGTCGAGCAGGTAGAGCTCGCCGGCGGCGTCCTGGCCGAACGAACTAACCGTCAGGTTGTGTTTCAAAAGGAGAGTTCGTTGCCAAGCTCCTGAAGTATCTTGTTTGAGTCCCCAGACCTCGCCGCTCGTTAAGTCACCGAAAATGTAAGTTCCCACGAGGTTCGGAAACGCCAAGCCGCGATAGACGAAGCCGCCAATAATCGCAGTGCGATTCACGCTGTGATCGTATTCGGTGATCGGCAGCATCAAGGTGACCATGGGACACCCGTTGGGGGGATTGAAACACTGATCACCCTCCATGACGTTCCAGCCGTAGTTTCCGCCCCTGGTGACAATGTTGACCTCTTCCCAATTGGATTGGCCCACATCGCCCACAAAAAGCTGATGGGAGCCGCCACGGTCAAAGGAGAAGCGCCAGGGATTTCGCAATCCAAACGCGAAGATCTCAGGCGCCTGACCGTTGAGGAAGGGATTGTCAGCAGGCAAGGTATACAGCTGCCCACTCACGGTATCGACGCCGATTCGCAGAATTTTTCCGAGGCGGGTGTTCGTATTCTGACCGTTGCCAAAAGGGTCGCCCGCTCCGCCACCGTCGCCAAGCCCGATGTAGAGGAGACCGTCATCGGGTCCGAAGGCGAGTTGCCCGCCCTTGTGGTTGGGGAAAGGCTGCCCGCTGGAATCGTTTTGTTGCGGCACTACGAGCAATTGGCGTTCGCTACTGGCATCGGCAAGATCGGCATTCGTGGTCGACACTCTGTACTCCGCGATGATCGATTCCAGGCGCGAGCTGGACACCCGGTGGGTGTAATTGACGTAAAAGCGCTTATCCATCGTGAAATTGGGGTGAAAGGTCAGCCCAAGCAGCCCCTCTTCGCCTCCCGATTCGATTTTGGATGTGATATCGAGAAATGGCGTGGACACGATCGAACCGTTCTCAATAATGCGGATCGTGCCTCCCTGTTCAATCACGAACAGTCTGTTCGTGCCATCGTTTGGCGATTCGAGACCGATTGGAGAGCGGAGGCCCCTGACCAAAGCGGAAAATGTGGAAGTGCCGGGCGAGCCAGGCGAGGTGGGTACAGTGGGCGAAGTTTGCGAGTTCGTTCCGGCATTGCCGCCGCATCCGCTCAGCAATAGGAGAAATGCAACGATGAGGCAAAAAGCCCGCTCGGGTATTGACCTGCGCGAGAAGTTCCTCACGAAAGTTAGATGCTCATGCAGCGCAGGGGGCAAAGGGCTCCGACCGAAGCGACAAATCCATTGGCTGATCATTGGATTCCGCCTTCGACGGAACCGAGCCTGCCATTGGGCACAAAACGTGCCTGCCACAAGGGCACTTGCGCGGAAAAGATTAGGTCAAATTGAGCCATTAGGCGCACAATTCCAAGCAGTTAGCGAATAAGGGTCAGCCCTGCGGACCGCAACTTTTTGACGGCTCAAGGGTTCGATACAATGTGGAGGCTATGGCCAGGTCCGACGTCCAACTGATGCTGGACGTGAAGTCCGGAGATGACTCGTCCTTCGAGCTTCTGCTGCGCAAGTATCGGACGCCTCTGGTCAATTTCCTCTATCGCATGGTGCGGGACTCGGCGCGGCGGAGGATCTTGCGCAAGAGGTGTTTCTGCGCGTCTATCGCGCGCGGGGCCAGTACGTGCCGACCGCCAAGTTCACCACGTGGATGTTCCGCATCGCGACGAACCTGGCGCTGAATTCCTCTGCGCGATGGCCGTCACCGGCAGCTTGAAGTCTCCATCGACCGAGCCGGCAGGTGGAAACGGGCGAGGCGAAACTGAGCAGCCGGCGCTGGAAGTTGCCGACCGGCAGCCGAGCATCGAAGTGGAATTGATGCGCGCGACCGCGCCGCATCTGATACGTCGCGCCGTCGAGTCGCTGCCGGAGAAGCAGCGCGCGGCGGTGCTGCTGCATAAGTATCAGGAGATGGACTACGATGAAATCGCCAGAATTTTGGGGTGTTCGGAGAGCGCGCTGAAGTCGCTGCTCTTCCGCGCGTATGAGACGCTGCGGGTGGAGTTGGCGCCGCTGGTGGAACCGGCGCGCGTGCAA
This sequence comes from uncultured Acidobacteriota bacterium, assembly GCA_963810155.1. GTDB lineage: Bacteria > Acidobacteriota > Terriglobia > Acidiferrales > UBA7541 > Palsa-189. The sequence goes on along the minus strand of CAWEMN010000024.1, from coordinate 36,371 downwards.
GCTCAGGCAAGCCGCCGGGAAATGAGGTCGTCAACATGAACTGCGAACACATGCGAAAAGCAATCTGGTCGCCTACCTGGATGGCAAACTTGAGCCCGCGGAGCGCCGTCAGATGCGAGACGCATCTGGCCGTGTGCGCGGCATGCCAGGAGCGCGCCGCCGAGTTCCGCTGCGGTTTGGGAAGTGCTCGACGAATTGCCGGTGCTGTCGCCATCACCGGCTTTCGACAGCGTCGTGAGGGCGCGCGTGCGGCAAGAGCCGCATCGCGAGCGGCTTCTGGAACTGGCTTGTGCCATCGCCGCGCACTGGCTTTCGCCGTGACTGCACTGCTGATCGCTTCGATCTGGCTCTCGTCCTTTCAGCCAGCTCGCCTGCCATGACGCACCTGCCTGCAGGAGCCGCAGTGCAGAATGCCGAGGCTGAATTCGGAATGATCAACAGATTTGCCGGTGCTGGAAGATTACGACGTGCTTACCGAATTTCGATGCGTTGTCGGAATTGCCTGTGCAGCCGTCCGCACCGCCGCAGCCTTCGCACCAGATGTAAGGAGGCTCTGGGGAAGGAGAAGAAAGAAACCCAGCCCGTGCGTAGACTCAGCCAACTCGGGATCGTACGCTCTGGCATCGGCGCTGTGGCTGCCAGGCGCGAATCTCTTTGCCCAAAGAGCGACGCCCTCGCATGGCACGGCCAAGCCCGCCGCCATCCAGCGGCCCGTCCAACCGCCGATTCAGCGGCCCATGCAGCCGCCGCAGGCCAGGCCTGAGTTTGCCGCCCCGGTGGATTGACCGGCTGCAGGCCATGACGCCGACCGAACAGGAGAAATTCCTCAACAACAACGAGCGTTTTCGCAGACTTCCGCCGGAACGACAGGCGCAGATTCGCCAGCGGCTGCAGGTCTGGAACGGCCTCTCGCCCGAGCAGCGCCAAACCCTGGTGGAGCGGGAACGCGTTCTGGCGCAATGACCCCGGAGCAACGACGATACGTGCGCGAGACGCTGATGCCGCAGTGGCAAAACATGCGGCCCGCGCGGCGCCAGGTGGTGCTGGGGAAGCTTCGCGACCTGCGCGGCCTGAGTGAATCCGAACGCGCCGCCAAGTTGAATGATGAATCCTTCGTAGGCGGCCTCGGGCCCGATGAGCGCCAGATGCTGCGAGACCTCTCGAATCTTCGTGTCGGTCCCCCGCCGGCGTAGTTCCCAGGCCATTCCTTCCTAAACTTTGAACTTTCACCCCGGTTTCAGCCCGCAAGTTTACTTTTTGGACACGAAACAAGTGCTCCGATTTAGCAACGGCCAGCCTACATATGTGTTCCTCGTTTCACTCGGGTACAATCGCTGGTGCTTTTTCCTCACGGCGAACACAGCCGCGCAAGTTTCCACAAATTGTTTGGAAAGCCTTCGTTTTCCTGTTGACAAGATAAAGAGCCGTCTAAGATCGTGGGCAAAAGTGGGAGAAAGTGGCGATACAGTGAAGTGAAGTGGTGAGAAGCGAACTGAATTCTCGGTTGCGTGGCGAGTTCTCCGAATGCTTCGTGGCAACTATCCGGCGAGGGTGGACGAGAAGGGCAGAGTGAAGATTCCGGCTGCCTTCCTGGAAGCACTGCGCGAATACGGCAACAAGTTCTATGTGACGAGCGAAAACGGCGATTACGTGCGCGTGTATCCGATGAAGATCTGGAACGAGATCGAAGAGAAGCTCGCGCGGCTTTCGTCGCACAACCGGACGAAACAGAAGTTTCTGACGCGGACGAACTATTACGGGCAGGTGGTGGAGCTCGACGGGCAGGGGCGCATTCTGGTTCCGCCGATCTTGCGCGAAGCGGCGCAGATGCAGCGGCGACGTGGACGTGCTGGGCAATCTGAATTATCTGGAGATTTGGAATCATGCGCGGTTCCTGGACAACCTGAAGGCGAGCCCGATTACGGACGAGGATGAAAAGACGCTGGACGAGCTGGGCATTTAGCATGTGGCTCGGCAGCGCCTGGAGCACTACGCCGGTGACTGGCCGAAGAGGCTGTGCGCTGGCTGCGAATCGAGCCGGGTGGCACGTACGTGGATGCGACGGTAGGGCTGGGCGGCCACGCGCGTGGAGATCGCGGAGCAGCTGACGACGGGGCGGCTGATTGGGACTGGATCGCGACGCGCGGGCACTGGAAATCGCGCGCGAGCGGCTGAAGGATTTCGAGGGACAGGTGACTTCTGGTGCAAGCGGATTTCTCGAGGATCGACGAGGTGGTTCAGGAGCTGGAGCTTGCCGCCGGTGCAAGGCGTGCTGGCAGACCTGGGCGTTTCGAGTATGCAACTGGACACGGCGGAGCGCGGCTTTTCCTTTCGGTTCGCGGGTCCGCTCGATATGCGAATGGATTCGGAGGCGGCGACGACGGCGGCGGAGATCGTGAACGAAACCGCCGAAGGAGAACTCGCCGACCTGCTCTATCAGCTTGGGCGAAGAGCGGGACTCCAGAAGAATCGCCAGGGCCATCGTGCGTGCGCGGCCGATTCGCAGCACCGAACATCTGGCAACGGTTGTGGCAGGGGCTCGTACTTCAAGGGGAAGGCAGAAACTGCATCCCGCGACAAAAACGTTTCTGGCGCTGCGGATTGCGGTGAATCGAGAGTTGGAGGCACTCGGGCAGTTTCTTGATCGTGTCCCTGCCACATTAGCTCCCGGAGGGACGTTGGGTGGTGCTTGAGTTATCACTCGCTCGAAGACCGCATGGTCAAGCAGCAATTTCGGCGGCTTGTCGACGCGAAGGCGTGCTGAAGGTGCTGACGCGCAAAGTGGTGCGCCCGTCCGATGCCGAAGTTGCGGCGAATCCGCGAGCGCGAAGCGCAAAGATGCGCGTCGCTGAGAAACTTGATGCCGGTCCGGCAGGAGCCGGCGGAAAAGTTGGCGGTCATGACCGAGTTTCACACAGTCAAGCGCGATCGATAATTCGCGGCTGGTGCGCCCGATGGCGCCGGATCGCATGCGCGAGATGGCGCGACTGATTGGCGCTGGGCGGCTTGCTTGCCGCTCGTGGCTCTTCTTTACGCCTGGCAGCACTTCGAGTACATTCAGTTGCGCTACCAGCTGGAATCGCTGAAGTCGCAGCGCGTCGCAGGCGGCCGAACTGAATCAGGAATTGAAGCTGGAAGTGGCCGGGCTGCGTGCGCCTTCGCGCATCGATCGAGATTGCCCGGCGGCAGCTCGGACTGACCGCGCCGGTGCCGGGCCAGGTCGCGCCGCTCGAAGGCCCGGCTGAGCCGGTGGTTGCGCCGAGATGCGCCCGTCAGGTCCAGAACCGGCGCGCAGTGAATTCGCGCTTGCAGCGCGCAGCGAATCGATCCGCCGAAGATATCAATTTCATGAGATGGGAGCTCCCGGTACCGGCATGAATCTGCGCAGTCCCTCGACCCGGTTGTTGATCGTGGCCGCGGTCCTCGCGCTGTGGACTGCGGCGGCGCTGGCGCGGCTGGCGCTATCTGCAGCTTTTCCGCTACGGCGATTTTCTGGCCCGCGCCGAACGCCAGCAGCAGCACATCGTCGAAATCAGCCCCAAGCGCGCCGACATTCTCGACCGCAATCTGCACGAGCTGGCCATGAGCACCTCGCTGGACTCCTGCTTCGCGGTGCCGGCGGAAATCGCCGATCAACGACCTGGTGGCGCGGCTGCTGGCGCCCGTGTTGAGCGTCTCCGCCGGACGAGATGGCGACGCGGCTGGCGTCTTCGCGCTCCTTCGTGTGGATTGCGCGCAAGCTGCCGCCGGACACCGCGGCGCGCATTCGGCAGCTCAATCTGCGGGGAATCTACTTTCAGAAAGAAAATCAGCGCTTTTATCCCAAGCGCGATCTGGCCGCGGCCGTTCTGGGCTACGTGGATATCGACGAAAAGGGCATCGGCGGAATCGAATACGAGCTCGATAACCGCATCCGCAGCAAGGCCGCGCCGCATGCTGATTCTTACCGACGCGCACAATCGCTGGTATGACAGCACGCGACAAGACGCCCGAAGCCGGCACCAGCGTCGTTCTGACGATCGACGAAAATATCCAGTTCATCGCCGAAAAAGAGCTGGCCGCCGCCATAGAGCAGACGCACGCCAAGGCCGGTACCGTGATCGTGCAGGATCCGTCGAATGGCGAAATCCTGGCCATGGCGAGTTGGCCGACGTTCAATCCCAATGCTCCGGGCGGCAGCCCTGCCGAAGCGCGCATGAATCGCGCCGTCGGCGCGCTCTACGAGCCCGGCTCGGTTTTCAAAATTGTGACGCTCTCAGCCGCCATCGATCAGGGCATCACCACGCCGGACGAAGTCGTGGATTGCCAGATGGGCGCGATCTACATCGCGGGACATCGCATCCGCGACCACAAAGCCTATGGCCTGCTCACCGTGTCGCAAATCCTGGCGCACTCGAGCGATGTAGGCGCGATCAAGATCGGGCTGCGCCTCGGCGCGCCGAAATTCTATGAATACATTCGCGCCTACGGTTTTGGCATGCCGACCGGTGTCGATCTTCCCGGGGAAAATCGCGGACTGCTGCGGCACGTGGAGAATTGGACGCCAGTCTCGGTGGGATCGATTTCCATGGGCCAGGAAGTCGGCGTCACGCCTTTGCAGATGATCAACGCCGTGTCCGCAATCGCCAACGGTGGATTGCTCTATCACCCTCACGTGGTGCTGGCGCTGCGCAAGGGATGCGCAGGTTGAGCAGGAATCGCAGCCCGAGCCGCGGCGCGTCATTCGCGAAACCACGGCGGCAGCGATGCGCGCCATGCTCGAAGGCGTCGTCCTGCAACGGCACAGGCACGAAGGCGCAACTCGATGGCTACACCTCAGCAGGCAAGACGGGCACCGCGCAGAAAATCGATCCCGCCACGGGTCGCTATTCGGCCACCCAGCTGATCGCGTCATTTGTGGGTTTTGCGCCGATCAACAATCCGGCTGTCACGATTCTTGTGCAGCTCGATTCCCCGGTGGGACTGCACGAGGGCGGATCGGTGGCGGCTCCGGTCTTCAAGCGCATCGCCGAGCAGGTGCTTCGCGTATCTCGAATGTGCCGCACGACATTCCGGTGTCGCGAGCGACGCTCAGAGCCGCTCGCCGTTCGCAACCGAGCGGTGCCAGCGACGTTTCCGATTTCGATCCGGCCCAAATCGAGTTCAGTCGACGTTTAGCGATTCGGCCCAAGCCGAACCGATGTCCGCCGCAGTGCTGCCGGTTTCCGCTCACCGCGCCCACTGTAGAGTTGGCGGAAGGCGCGGGCATATCGGTTCCGGACTTGACCGGCAAAACGGTGCGCCAGGTGACGGAGATTTGCGTGCAGCTCGGCGTCAACCCGGTGCTGGTCGGCGCGGGCACAGTTCAGGAGCAGTCGCCGCCAGCCGATGCGCCAGTTCGCCGCTGGCACTTCGGTAACTTTCCGATTCGGGCGACCGGTGTCGAAAAAAGCGCAACTCAGGGCACAAAAGCAGGTCCGCAAGGTGGCGGCCCGATAATGCCGCCGGTCGCGTCGAAGGTCCTCGCCGAAGACCGCCGAGTGGTCTCTTCGGAACATCAGAAGTCGCTGGAAAATTGAGCCACCCCGTGCGCGGCCTATACTGACAAGCGCGGGAATGAAACTGCAGGAACTTGCTAGCGGGTGCGGGGGCGCAAGGACCTTTGGCTGAACGCCGAGGTGCAAATCTCCTCGGTCGTTTACGATAGTCGCCAGGCCAAGCCGGGCTCGCTTTTCGTTGCCATTCACGGCGAGAAGACCGACGGCAATCGATTCATTGCCAGACGGCCATAGAGCGCGGTGCCGCAGCGGTCGTCAGCGAATTGCCCCCCGTCCGCCGCCAAGTCCGAACGGCTATTCCCAAAGCGCAGATAACCGCGGAAGCTGATGCCAGCCAATGTGGCATGGCTGCAAGTGCCGGATGCGCGCAAGGCGCTGGCTATCATTGCGGCGAATTTCTTCGGACACCCCGCCGACAAGCTGCAACCTGGTCGGCATCACCGGCACGAACGGCAAAACGACGACAAGCTTTCTACTCGATTCCATCATCCGCGCAGCCGGTTTCCGCAGCGGTCTTTTCGGCACCATCGAATATCGCACTCCGCGTCGAAACTTACCCGGCCAAAGACCACCACACCGGAATCTCTCGACCTGCATCGATTCTTTTCCGAAATCGTTCGGGCAGGCGGCACCCACGCGGTGCTGGAAGGCAGCTCACATGCGTTGGCGCTCGATCGCCTGTGGGGCTGCCGCTTTGCCGCCGCCGTATTCACGAATCTGACGCGCGACCATCTCGACTTCCACAGCACCATGGAGAATTACTTCGCCGCCAAGCGCCGTCTGTTCGAAGGCACCGGCGCCGGACGCCCGCTTCATGGCATCGTGAACGTCGACGATCCTTATGGCCAGCAGCTTCGCAACTTGGCGGAGCAGACGATCACATATGGTTTGGGTTCGGGAGCCGAAGTCACGGCGAAAAAAATTCCGCTGGCGCTGCGGGGGCTCGATTTCACCGCTGAGACTCCGACAGGCAAAATCGACAGTTCGGTCGCAGCTGGTCGGCCGCAATAATGTTTACAACATGCTTGCCGCGATCGCGGCCGGTGTTGCGCTTAGGTTTCCCGCGCGAAGCCATCGAAGGGGGTCTTTCGGCGCTCGGCGCGGTGCCGGGCCGCTTTGAGCGCATCGATCTGGGTCAGCCTTTCATGGTCATCGTGGATTACGCGCACACAGACGATGCGCTGCAAAAGCTGCTGGAGACGGCGCGCGAGCTGCATCCGACCGGCCGCGTGATCACGCTGTTTCGGCTGCGGAGGTGAACGTGACCGCAGCAAGCGTCCGCTGATGGGCGAGGCCGCTGGGCGATTGAGCGATGTGGTCGTTCTTTCGAGCGACAATCCGCGCAGCGAAGATCCGCTCAAGATTATCAACGACGCGCTCGGTGGGCCTGCAGCGCACTTCCGGCAAAAGTGCTGGTCGAGCCCGATCGCGAACGCGCGATGGAGTTGGCGCTCGATCAAGCCCGGCCCGGTGACATCGTGCTGCTCGCCGGCAAAGGGCACGAGACAACTCAAGTGCTGAAAGATCGCACCATAGAATTTGACGACCGCGAAGTCGCGCGGCGCGTTTTGCGCCAGCGCGGTTATGGCGAGCTAAGCGAATGAAGCCGGAGACGCGGTGAGGCCCAGACCGCTGAGGACGATATGCGGTGGACAGTTCAAGAGATGGCTCGCGCTTTGGGTGTCGCGGTTCCCGCGGGGCTCTCCCCCGTGGACCGGCTGGCCGGCGTCTCGATTGATTCTCGCGCGGTGGGTCGAGGCCAGTTGTTTGTCGCCATCCGCGGCCCGCGGCACGATGGACACGATTTCGTCGCCGCTGCTCTGGAGGCCGGGGCAGAAGCTGCGGTCGTCGCGCCGCGATCGCATTTCCGGTTATCCCGAGGAGATTCGCGGCCGGCTCTTCGCCGTCCCCGACACGCTTGCGCGCTGCAGGAATTGGCGCGAGCGGTTCGGCGCGCCTGGGGAAGGCGGATTGCGGCGGTCACCGGTTCGGTGGGAAAGACAACCACGAAAGAGATTCTGGCGGCGCTGCTGGGCGCGAAATTCCGCGTGCTGAAATCCGAAGGGCAATCTGAACAACGAATATGGTCTGCCGCTCACGCTGCTGCGGCTCGAAGCCGAAGATGAAGCCGCCGTGGTGGAATTGGGCATGTCGCACCGCGGCGAATTGCGGCGTCTGGCGGAGATTGCCGAGCCCGAAGTGGGCGTCGTCACGCGCGTGGCGCCCGTGCATCTGGAGTTTTTTTCTTCGATCGACGAGATTGCTCTGGCCAAACGCGAATTGATCGAAGGGCTGGCAGGTCCGGATCCCGTTGCGGTCTTGAACGCGGACGATCCGCGCGTCGCGCGCTTTGCCGAAGTCGCGCGCGGACGCGTGCTGACCTTCGGATGTAGCGCAGCGGCACAGTTTCGCGCGGAGAAGATTCAGGATCGCGGCGCCGCCGGCTCGGAGTTTGAATTCGTCGGTCCCGGCGAGCGCGCGCGCCTGGCGCTTGCCGCTTCCCGGCCGCCACAGCGTCGAAAATGCGCTCGCGGCACTGGCGGCGGCGAGTGTCTGGGGCATCGGCGCGGCGGACGCGGCGGACGTTTTCCGCAATATCAAAGTTGGGAGAAATGCGCGGCAGGCTGCTCCAGTTTGCCGCGGGCTTTGCCTTGATCAACGACAGCTACAACTCGAATCCGGTGGCGCTCGCGGCCATGATCGAACTGCTGGCGCAACACGGGGGATGCCAAGACTGGGAATTACCGCCGACGCATTCTGGCCGCTGGCGAGATGCTGGAGCTGGGTCCCGGATTCGCGCAAAACTGCATCGCGAGGCGGGACGCTGCGCTGCGTCGCAGAAAGCTCGATTGCGTCGTGGCCGTCCAGGGCAACGCCGTGGAAATCGTCAATGGCGCGATCGAAGCGGGAATGCCAGCGTCGACAGGCCCATTTCTTCGACGATTCGGCCGCGGCCGCCGCGTTTCTTGCCGATTTCGATGCGAGCCGGGCGATCTCCTGCTGGTGAAAGGATCGCGAGGAGTGAAGATGGAACGGATTGTCGAGGCGCTGCGCGCGAAATATCCGCTCGCGGATGAAGAGGCGGCTCCGATCCGGTCTCTGCGGCAGGGCCACGACTGAAATGCTCTACTACCTTGTCTATCACGTTCCCCCGCGAGCCGCTCACGTCCTCAACGTCTTTCGCTACATCACCGTGCGCACTGCGCTGGCCAGCCTCTCGTCCTTTTTCTCGGGCTTGATCCTGGGGCCATGGATGATTCGGCGTTTGCGCGAATTGCAGATCGGCCAATTCATTCGCGAAGAGGGGCCACGTTCGCATCAGGCAAAAGCCGGCACGCCCGACGATGGGCGGCATTCTGATTGTGACGGCCACGATGGTCCCGACGTTATTTTGGGCCGATCTCTCGAATCCCTACGTGCTGCTCGCGATTTTTGCCATGCTGGCGTTCGGCGCCATTGGCTTTGCCGATGATTACAGCAAGGTGGTGCGCATCGCAATCTGGGACTAACCGGCCGCTCGAAACTTATCCTCCAGGTGCTCGTCAGCTTTGCCGCGGCACTCTCACTTGCTGTTGATGACGATCAATCGGCGTCTATTCGACGCAACTGATCGTGCCGTTTTTCAAGAATTTTCGTCCCGACCTGGTAGTGCATTCGCTGCTGCGAAGCCGTTATTTCTGGCCGGCGGCGTTTTTGCCGTTTTTGGCTTTCGTGGTTCTGGTGATGGTGGGCTCATCGAACGCCGTGAATCTGACCGACGGCCTGGACGGGCTGGCGATTGGCTGCGTGGTCGTGGCCGCGGGCGCGTTGACGATCCTCACCTATGTCACCAGCCACGCGGGATTCAGCGCCTACCTCGATATTCAGCATTGCCGCAAGTGGGCGAGCTGACGATTTTCTGCGGCGCGCTGGTCGGCGCGGCGCTGGCGTTTCTTTGGTACAACGCGCATCCCGGCCGATGTGTTTATGGGCGACGTCGGGTTCGCTGGCGATTGGCGGTTCGATCGGCGTGGTTGCCGTGGCCATCAAGCAGGAGATTCTGCTGTTTTCCGTTGGCGGCGTCTTTGTGCTCGAAGCGATTTCGGTGATCTTGCAGGTGGCGTCGTTCCGGCTGACGGGCAAGCGCATCTTCCGCATGGCGCCGCTGCATCATCATTTCGAGCTGGCGGGCTGGAGCGAATCGAAAATTATCGTGCGCTTTTGGATCGTGGCGCTGGTGTTCGCGCTATTTTCGCTGACCACGCTGAAGTTGAGGTAGCTGTGCGTCCGGGAATCGAACTGAAAGGCAAGCGCGTGCTGGTCGTGGGACTGGCGCGAACTGGGCATCGCCACCGCGCGCTTCTGCGCTGCGCGCGGAGCGCGCGTTACCGCGATCGATGACCGCGGTGCGGATCAGCTGGGCGAAGCGGTGCGGCGAATTGCGAGAGATTGGCTGCACACTCGATTTCGGCGGGGATCAGAGTCCGATCTTTCGGGCAACAAGATCTGATCGTGCCCAGTCCTGGTGTTCCCTCCAATCACCCTGGATTGATTGCTGCGCGCGCGGCGCGGCATACCCGTGTGGAGCGAAATCGAACTGGCGTGGCGGTTTTCTGCGCGGGCGCCTCGTCGGCGTGACCGGATCTAACGGCAAGACGACGACCACCTCGCTGATCGGCCACATTTTGGCTACTTCGGGCAAATCGGTCATGCGTCGCGGGAAATATCGGCACGCCTTTAATCGCTCACGTCGATGAATCGAGCGACGACGGCATCACCGTCGCGGAACTCAGCAGTTTCCAGCTTGAGCTGATCGATTCATTTCGGCCGGACATTTCCGTCTTACTGAACCTGACTCCCGATCACCTCGACCGGCACGCCTTCGTTTGAAGAGTACGCGCGGGCCAAGACGCGAATCTTTGAGAACCAAACCGAGCGCGATGCCGCCGTGATTAACGCGGACGATCCGGCAAGCGCAGAACGCGCCGCCTTCGCGGCCGCAGGTATTTTGGTTCAGCCGACAAAAGCGCGTCGTGAGTGGCGCTTACTTGCTGAACGGCGATGATCGTCTTTCGGCGCGATGGAGAAGACACCGCGCTGCTCGATCGAGCCGACATTGGTTTGCGCGGCGAACACAACGTCGAAAACGTACTGGCGGCAGCCTCGGCTGCGTTCCTCGCGGGCGTCGCGCCGGCGGAGATCGCTGCCGGTGTTCGCAGCTTCCCTGGCGTGGAGCATCGGCTGGAATTTGTGGCTGAGATTGCCGGCGTGAGTTTCTTCAATGATTCCAAGGCCACCAACGTGGATGCCACGATAAAGGCTCTGGAGGCTTTTTCCGGGGGGCTATTCGTGATTCTCGGAGGCAAAGATAAGGGCAGCGACTACGCTCCACTAGTTCCGCTACTACGCGAACGCGCCAAGGCAGTTTTGCTCATCGGCGCGGCAGCGGAAAAAATCGCCACGCAACTGGAAGGCGCTGTGCATTTCGTAGCACGCCGGCACGTTGGATAGGGCCGTCGAGCTGGCCCACGAGCGCGCACGACCAGGCGATACCGTATTGCTCGCGCCGGCCTGCGCCAGCTTCGATCAGTTTGAAAATTACGAGCATCGCGGTAGCGCTTTCAAGGAACTCGTGCGCGCACTCGAGCAAGCGCCGCGTGCCTTGCATGCGCGCGGGCGTGAGGTCTGATCGATGCTACGAAGAGCTGAAACCGACCGCTGGTTGTTCGTCGCCACGATCACCCTTTGCCTGGCCGGAGCCGTCATGGTTTTCAGCGCCTCGGCGCTCACCGCGCGCGAGCAATACGGTAACAGCTACCATTTTCTGCTTCGTCAGCTGCTTTGGCTGGGGCTTGGGCTTGTTCGCGATGTTCGCCATGATCAATTTGGACTACCGTCGCCTGCGCCAGCCGAAATTCGTGCTGACTTATTTTTTTCTTGTGTTGATCATGCTGATTGGTGTTTTCTTTCTCGATAAATCGCACGCCACGCACCGTTGGTTTCGTGTGGGTCCGATCAGCTTGCAGCCTTCGGAATTGGCCAAGCTGGCTGTGATTCTCTATCTCGCCTGGTTTCTGGAATTGCGCTGCCGCCCGCGCAGCTTTGGGGTAAACGACGTTACGCACACACTCGCCCCGGCGTTGGGCCTCGTGCTGATGATGGCGGGCTTGGTCGTGTTGGAGCCTGATCTCGGCACATCGCTCGAAATTGTGATCATAGCCATGGCCATGCTGTTTGTGGCGGGGCTTTCGGGGAAATACATCGGGGCCGCTACGGTGGCCGCCGTTCCGGCGATCTATTTCGCAGTTGTGCACGTTTCTTATCGCTACGAACGCGTGATGGCTTTTCTGCATCCCGATGCCGACCCGCTCGGCCACGGCTTTCAACTCATGCAGTCACTCATCGCCGTCGGCTCCGGCGGTCTAACGGGCGTGGGCCTGATGGAGAGCCGCCAGAAGCTTTTTTATCTTCCCGAGGCGCACACCGATTTCATCTACGCGGTCTTGTGCGAGGAACTCGGCTTTATCGGCGGTGCGCTGGTGCTGGCGCCTCTTCGCGGTGTATGCCTGGCGCGGGCTTGCGAAGCCTGCTTTCGCGCTTCCGACAATTTCGGCCGTTTCCTGGCTCTGGGAATCACGGTCATGGTCGCGAGCCAGGCGCTGATCAACTTGGGCGTTGTGCTGGGCATGATGCCGACTAAAGGAATTCCGCTGCCGTTTATGAGCTACGGTGGTTCAAGCCTTTTTGTGATGCTCGTGGGCACGGGCGTGCTTTTGAATATCAGCCAGCAGACTGGTGAAGGAGTGCGTGGATAGGCCGGGGTAGTGGCGGCTTGAAATTGCTGATTGCGGGCGGCGGCACGGGAGGCCATGTGATTCCCGCGATCGCTGTCGCGCGGGAATGGCTCAGACGGGATGAGAACAAGAGATGTCGTTTTCGTGGGCACGCAGCGAGGAATCGAATCGCGGCTTGTGCCCGAAGCCGGACTCAAACTGGAACTGATTCGCTCGGCGGGACTCAAGGGTATGCGTACGGCGCAATTTATTCACAACATTTTGCTGCTGCGTCTGGCATTTTGGGATTCGCTGGCCATCCTGCGCCGGCATCATTTCGCGGCAGCTTTTGGCGTCGGCGGCTATGCCGCGGGGCCGGTGATGCTCTCGGCGATAATTTCCGGATTGCCCAGCGTTATTTTCGAACCGAACGCGGAAGCCGGTTTTACCAATCGCGTCCTCGCCGATATGGCCACGCGAATCGCGGCCGGATTTCCCTCCGTTGCCGAACGCCTGGGGCGCCGCGCCGTAATGACCGGATGTCCGGTGCGCGCCGAGTTTTTCGATGCTCCGCCGCCGCATCCCGCGCTGCCTTACCGAATTCTGATTACCGGTGGAAGTCAGGGCTCGCGCGCTGTGAACCGCGCAGTCGTCGACGCACTGAAGATTCTTTCTTCCGACAACAGGCGCTTGCGAATCGTTCACCAAACCGGCGAGCGTGACTACGACTCCGTGCGCCAAGCTTACGCAGCGACGAATATCGAAGCGGAAGTAGCCCCGTTTTTCTCCCACATGGCCGAACGTTTCGCCGAGGCCGACCTGATCATCTGCCGTTCCGGCGCCATCACCGTCTCCGAAGTTGCCGCCGCCGGCCGCGCCGCCATCTTCATCCCCTTCGGCGCTGCGACGGATAGCCACCAGATGCGCAATGCCGAGGAACTGGTGCGCGCCGGTGCCGCCCGGTTAATTCCGGAGCCGGAGTTAAGCGGAGACCGCCTTGCCCGCGAGATTCTTGCGCTCATCGACCATCCGGCCAGTCTGGTGGAACTCGGTACTCGCGCGCGGCAACTGGCCCGCCCCCGCGCCGCCGAGAAAATAGTGGATTTGATCGAAGAGGTGGCACGTCCATGACCGGACCCTTTCACAATTTCAAGCGTATTCATCTGGTCGGCATCGGCGGCATCGGCATGAGCGGCATCGCCGAGGTGCTGCTTACGCTGGGATACGCCGTATCCGGTTCGGATGCGCGCCTCTCGCCGGTTACAGACCGGCTGACGAATCTCGGCGCGCAAATCTATCAAGGCCATCATGCCGAGCAGGTTCAAGGTGCGCACGTGGTGGTCGCCAGCTCCGCCATTCGCCGCGACAATCCCGAACTTGTGGAAGCTACGCGCCTGAAAATTCCCGTAATTCCTCGCGCCGAGATGCTGGCCGAATTGATGCGCCTGAAATATGGCATCGCCGTCGCCGGCGCGCACGGCAAAACGACGACCACCTCCATGGTCGCCGCCATCCTGGGAGCCGCCGGCCTGGACCCGACTTTCGTTGTCGGCGGCCGCGTAAACCACGCCGGCACGACCGCGCGGCTCGGCCGCGGCGAATACATGGTCGTCGAAGCGGACGAGAGCGACCGCTCCTTCCTGCTGCTCGCTCCGGTGGTCGCCGTGGTCACCACGATCGATCGCGAACATCTCGACCACTACTCCTCGCTCGAGGAGATACAGTCGGTTTTTGCGCAATTCGTAAATCGCATCCCGTTTTACGGCGCGGCGGTCCTGTGCCTCGATGAACCGAACGTGCAGGCGATCATTCCGCGAGTCACCCGCCCGGTCATTACCTACGGCACCTCGAGCCAGGCCGACCTGGTAATCAGCGAAGTGGACCTGCGCGGCTTGGCCAGCGAATTCCGTCTCACCTATCGCGGCGATGATCTGGGGAGGTTTCGCCTGCCCAGTCCTCCCGGCATTCACAACGTCCGAAATGCCGCTGCCGCCGCAGCGGTTGCCCTTTATCTCAACATCCCTGCCGATCTGATTCGCGAGGGTCTCGAGACCTTCACGGGAGTAGGACGGCGTTTTGAGGTTAAAGGCACGATGCGGCGGCATTACTTTGATCGACGACTATGGCCACCATCCTGTGGAAATTCGCGCCACGCTCGAGGCCGCGCGTGGCTGCGGCTACGACCGCCTGTTGGTGCTCTTTCAGCCGCACCGCTATTCGCGCACGCAGCACCTGTGGGACGACTTCTGCCGCGCCTTCAATCAGGCGGACATGCTGGTCGTGACGGACATCTACGCCGCGAGCGAAGCGCCCATTCGGGGCATCACCGGCGCGGCATTGGCGGAAGCGATTCGTGCCGCCGGTCACAAGAACGTTGCTCTATTGCGCCACGCTGCAGGAGAGCATCGAACATCTGCTTGCGCGAAGTCCGGCCAGGCGACGCCGTGCTCGCGATTGGAGCGGGGAACGTCAACCGCGCCCTGGGAGAACTCGCCTTGCTGCTCGGCTCGCAGCATTTCATGCCGAGCCGCCGCGAATTAGCGAAGAACTTGAGCGATGAACCTGAGCCATGAAATTAGCGATCCGCGCATCCTTTCGGCTCTGCCCGAACTCGGCGTCGAGCGCGTCGGCGGGAGCCTCGCTCGCCGAGCGCACCTCGCTGGGCATCGGCGGCACCACCGATCTGCTGCTGATTCGCCGGCACGCCGCGCTGCCCGACCTGATCGCACTGCTTCGCGAGGCGGGTGTCCCCTATCGATTCCTTGGCGGCGGCACGAATCTGCTGGTCCAAGACGGCGAACTGCCCTGGGTGGTTCTGCAATTGGCGCGGCAAGAGCCCGACGTGCGCCTGGAGGGGAATTTGGCGCTGCGTCGATGCGGCCGCCGACCTTGGCCGCACGGTCACCTTCTGCGCCAAGCACGATCTCGGCGGCATGGAGGGGCTGATCGGTGTCCCCGGGACCATCGGCGGCGCGTTGCGCATGAACGCCGGCGCCTACGGCATGCAGATCGGCATCCTACGTCCGAGAGGTGGAACTTTACCGCGCGGCCGACGCGCGAATCGAAACGCTGCAGGAAAATGAAATTTCCTTCGAATATCGTCACACTTCATTTGCGCCCGATGATATTATGCTCGCGGTGAAACTGGAGCTCCCCTCCAAGCCGTACCGCGAAATTCTCCAAGGGATTCGCATCTGCAACGAAAAACGCCGCGCCAGCCAGCCACTCAATCAAAAAAGCGCCGGATGCATCTTCAAGAATCCTCCGGGAGGGTCCGCCGGCCGGATGATCGATGAACTGGGGCTCAAGGGTTTTTCCGTGGGCGACGCCCGCGTGAGCGACCGTCACGCCAATTTTTTCGTGAATGCGGGACACGCCACCTGTGCCGACATGCTTAGTCTCATCGCGCAGGTGCGCGAACGCGTGCATGCGGCGTATGGCGTCGAGCTGGAGAACGAAGTCATTCTGTGGACGTCAGTGAACGGTCTCGACAAATGACGCACGGGCCCGAAGCTTTATCCGCCCGAAGCTCTGGCCGACGACGAGCCGCGTTATCTTCGGCGGCAGAAGCCTCTGGAGATTCGGCGGCGGAAATTCGGCCGGAAAAGCTGGCCGGCCTATCGCCGCTGGACGCTCGTCGGGCTGTGGCATCCTGGCCGCCGGCTTCATCGGCTATTACAGGGCTTCCGTTTTCTTCTGTTCTCGCCCAGCGTTGAGTTCGCCGGATCTCGACCAGATTGAGATCACCGGCAATCATTTCGTGAGCCGCGCCGCCGTGACCGAGTATTTCGTCGGCGATTTGGGCAAAAGCATCCTGCGCGTGCCGCTCGATGCTCGCCGCAGACAGCTCGAATCCATTCCCTGGGTGGCAGCAGGCCACCGTGCGAGCGCGCGCTGCCCAATCGCATTCGCGTCGAGCTCGACCGAACGAACCCCGGTCGCATTTCTTGCGCACCGGGCAATCAACTGGCAGCTCGTGGACGGCACGCGGAGTCATTCTCGAACGGCCGCTTGGAGGCCGGCTTTCATTTTCCGGTGGTCAGCGGCTTTGACGAGACGATGCCGCTCGCCGAGCGCGAAAGAGCGCATGGCTCTTTTCGTCTACTTTCATGAAGGAAATTGATCTGGCGCACCCCGGCGCGAGCGAGCAGGTCAGCGAAGTGGATCTTTCCGACGCGCAGGACGTGCGCGCCATGTTGGCGGGCCTGCCCGGCCTCGAAGGGCAATATCCGATTTGGGTGCATTTCGGAGATTGCGATTTTGTGAACAAGTATCGCTTGCTCGTCGGAAAATATCGACGCAATGGCGGGCCAGCGCGGGGCGCGTGGAATCGGTGGATCTGCGATTTTCGCGGCAGGTGGTGGTCAATCCGGAGCGCGAGCCGGCGCAGGCGCAGCCCGTTGTAGGCCGGCTGATCGTTCGTCGGGCGCCGCCGGAGCGCACCGCTTGTCGAATGCCGCAGGAGCAATTAGTGGGCAAAGAAGGATCGCTATCTGGTCGCGCTGGATATCGGCAGCACCAAGACGTGCGCGTTGATCGCCGATATCGAGGACGGAAGCGCCAGATTTCTCGCCATGGGCGCGGCCGAATCCAAAGGGTTCGCGCAAGGGCCTGATCGTCAATCTGGACGCCGCGGTCAGCTCCATCCGCCGCGCGCTCGAAGAAGCCGAGAGCGTCGCCGACGTTCCGGTGGAATCCGCCGTGGTCGGGAGTTGCCGGCAGCCACGTTCGCGGTGTGAATAGCCGCGGCGGCATTTCGCTGGGATCCCGCCCGCGCGATATCGAGCGCGAAGACGTGCGCCGCGCCGTGGATGCCGCTCGCGCCATCACGCTTGCCCGAAGATCGCGAAATCCTGCACGTGCTCCCGCAGGATTTTCTGGTCGATCACCAGGACAACATCCGCGATCCGATCGGCATGGTGGGGCAGAAGCTGGAAGTGAATGTTCACATCGTGACGGCCTCGGCTGCCGCCACGCAAAACATCGTGACCGCCGTCAATCGCGCCGGCGTCGTCGTCAGCGACACCGCGCTCGAGCCTCTGGCCTCGGCCGAAGCCGTGCTCACGCAGGATGAGCGCGAACTGGGCTGCTGCCTGCTCGACATCGGCGGCGGCACGACGGAGTTGATCGTTTATTCCGGCGGAGTGGTGCGTCATACCGGCGCCGTTGCCGTCGGCGGCGATCACTTCACCAACGATCTGGCCGTCGGTCTGCGCACGCCGATTCCCGAAGCGGAACGAATCAAGCGCGAATACGGCTGCGCCTGGCACGAACTGCTCGCCGAAGATCAGGCGATCGAGATCGCCAGCGTGGGCGACCGTCCGCCGCGCACCGTCTTTGCACGCATGCTCAACGAAATCATCGAGCCGCGCGCGCAGGAACTTCTTACGCTGGTGCGCGACGAACTGAAACGCGCCGGCCTCGACGCGCAGATTCCCGCGGGCCTGGTGCTTGCCGGAGGCGGTGCGCGCTTGCACGGGCCTGGTCGAACTGGCCGAGCGCATGTTCTCGCTGCCGGTGCGCTGCGCCGTGCCGCGCGGGCTTGAAGATATGCCGGAAGAGCTTTCCCAGCCCGAGTACGCAACCGTAGTAGGGCTGCTGCTGTACGGAGCGCACGCCCGCCGCATGGCGGCGCAGCGTCCCGCTACATTGGTGGCGAAATTGAAAAGCATGTTCGCCGGCCAGTGAGCGGAAGCGCGCCGGCTGGCGGGCATAATGGGGGAGCAGGATGACGCCAAAGGAGTCGGGCATCAGAATATCGTTTAGCGAGGAACGCCTGGAGGGCGCGAAGATCAAGGTGATCGGCGTCGGGCGGTGGCGGATCCAACGCCGTCAACCGCATGATCCGCGCCAAGGTGGAGGGCGTCGAATTCATCGCCGCCAACACCGATCTGCAGGCGCTCAAATTGTCGCAGGCGCCCGTGAAGCTGCAGATCGGCACCAAACTCACCAAGGGACTGGGCGCCGGCGCCAATCCCGAGGTCGGCCGCAAGGCCGCTCTCGAAGACACCGAGAAGATCATCGAGGCGCTCGAAGGCTCCGACATGATCTTCATCACCGCCGGCCTCGGCGGCGGCACCGGCAGCGGCGCGGCGCCCGTCGTGGCTTCGCTCGCGAGCGAACTCGGCGCGCTCACCGTGGCCGTGGTCACCAAGCCCTTTGCCTTTGAAGGCAAGCGCCGCCTGACGCAGGCCGAACACGCGCTCTCCGAACTCGTCGGCTGCGTCGACACCGTCATCGTCATCCCCAACGAGCGCCTGATGGAGACGGTCGAGCGCGGCACCAGCTTCTTCGAAGCGTTCCGCATCGCCGACGACATCCTGCGCCAGGCCGTGCAGGGCATCAGCGACATCATCACCATTCCCGGCATCATCAACCGCGACTTCGCCGACGTGAAAACCATCATGCAGGGGCAGGGCTATGCCGTCATGGGCACGGCCGTTGCATCCGGCGTCGAATCGCGCCGTGGATGCCGCCAATCGCGCCATCTCCAGCCCGTTGCTCGAAGACAATTCCATCAACGGCGCGCAGGGCATTCTGATCAACGTCACCGGGCTCATCGAGCCTCTCGCTGCATGAAGTCCACGAAGCGTCTTCGATCATTCAAAAGGCCGCGCACGAAAATGCCAACATCATCTTCGGCGCGGTCATGGACGATGCCATGAAGGAATCGGTCAAGATTACCGTGATCGCCGCGGGTTTCCGCGAAGTGGGCAAGAAGCAGCAGCAGCGCCCCTCCTTATATGCCCAAGACCTGGAAGGCGGCCGCAGGCCCGAACCGGAACCCGTGCAGGCCGAAGATCGTGCAGGAAGAAGAGGTGGTCATGCCTCCGACTCGTCCGGTGTCGCCGGTCATTCAGGAATCGGCAGCGACGCGCTAGACCTTGACGTGCCGACCTTCCTGCGGCGGCAAGCCCAGAAGGCCTAGCACAGGCTCGCGGCTGCGCAGCCAGCTCGGCCGCAGCTTGCGACGAGTGATCCGGTTCGTCAGGACGGCCTCATGTCCGCCGAGGCTGCGATAACCCCCTCGTTGCGCAATGACGACTGGATACGTCTCGGTCTTGCGCGCTATGATGAGACAATGGCGATGGATGTCGGTCGAATCGAACGCGGCGTTTTCGATGTCTGCTCGCCGAAGCCCGCGCGAATGCCGAATATCGAGATGCTGTGGTTTGCTGGCCGGCCGCGACGGCGTCATCTCCACGATTCTGCCGGCGAAGAATGCGCTGGAAAGCGCGAAGGCTTATGAGATCGCTCCCGCAGAACTCTTTGAGCTCTTTCGCCGTATGCGTGCCGAAGGGCTAGAACATCTGGGGATTTATCATTCCCACCCGCAGCGGCGACAACGCTCCCTTCTCCGCTCGATATCGAGCGCGCGTTCTATCCTGAGGCTGCTTACTGATTATCTGCCCGCGACCGATGCGGCTTCAGCCGATTCGGGCTTTTCGCATCGTCGCAGGGTCAAGCCCGCGAGGTCTCTCTGCAGATTCATTTGAGTCTTGTGGATTTTGCGAAGCGCCGCTGGAGCGCGTCATGCGGCGTCGGTGCGATCCAGAACCGAATGATACGCGGCGTGAACCAATTGCGCCGCGCTTTCCCAGGAGTACATTCGCGCGCGCTCGTAGCCGCTGCGCCTGAGCGTTTGCGCGCAGGACGTTCTCGGTCAGAATCTGCCGAATTCCGCGCGCGATATCAAAGACATTCTCCGGATTCACCAGCAAGGCCGCGTCGTGGAATACCTCGGGCAGCGACGAGACGTTCGAGGTCAGCACCGGCGTGCCGTGCGCCATGGCCTCGAGCGGCGGCAGCCCGAAGCCTTCGTAGAGCGAAGGAAAGAGGAACGCCAGAGCGCGCGAATAAAAAACACGCAGCACCGGGCGGGGCACAAAACCAAGAAAGCGCACGTCTTCGCGCACCCGCGCGCGCACCACGGCGCGGCGCAAATCGGCGTGGCGAGTGAGCGCTTCGCCGATCACCAGCAGCTTCAGCTGAGCGAATTCGGGATTTCCGCGCAGTTCGGCTTTGGCCACGGCAAAGGCCTCGATCAGGCGAGGCAGATTTTTCTGCGGCTTGATATTTCCGGCGTAGAGCACGTAGGGAGAGTTGACGGCATGGCGCTCGAGAATGCGGTCGGCGTCGGCCGGCAGCGGCTCGGTCAGGAAACGCTCGTCCACGGCGTTATAGACCACGCGTGATTTTCGATTCCGGAATGCGAAAGGTGCGCGCCAGATCGCGCTTGGACGATTGCGAGACCGCGAAAATATGATCGGCGCGGGTCAGCGCGCGGCGCGCGAAGAAAAGCCGCCCGGTCTGCACCGGGGGGCTCGCGCCGACCGGCGGCGTCAGCACGTCGCTCAGGTCGTGCACCGTAATCACCAGCCGCGAGGGCACGATGGCCGGCGCGTAAAACCAGGGCATGTGCAGAATGTCCACGCGGCGCTGGCGCAGCAGCCAAGGCAGATGCAGATGCGTGCGAAGCGTGCCGGGCTGGTGCGGCGTATTCGAGCAGCTCGAAATTGTCGGGAGAGCGGATCGAATTCCGCGAGGTGGCGCCGCTCGCCAATCAGCAGGTAACGCGAATCGTCATCGATGCGCGCGAGCTGATTGACGATGTTGCGGATGTAGGTGCCCAGGCCGTAGTCGCCGGCGCGACGAATATCAATGGCCACGCGCATGGTTGTTTCGCGTCAGGACTGTGCGAGCTGGCAACAAGCTAAGCGATCCCCGCTGGCGTGCCAGCGCCGCATATACAGCGGGAAATTCCGCCGTGCAGCTCCGCCACTTCGCGCGCGCACGCGCTGCTCGGTGCCGGCATCGCCCACGTGCGCGAGCACGTCGCAGATCCAGCCCGCGATCCGCTCCATCTCCGGTTCGCGCATTCCGCGCGTGGTTACCGCTGGGCTACCCAGGCGGATGCCGCCTGCGGTCATCGGCGGCGTTGGATCGAAGGGAATCGCATTCTTGTTGACGGTGATGGTGGCGCGGTCGAGCGAAGCCTGCGCGTCCTTGCCGGTCAAGCCGCGCGAATAGAGATCCACGAGGAAAAGGTGATTATCGGTGCCGCCGCTGACGATGCGGAAGCCGCGGCGCGCCATGCCAGCGGCCAGCGCCTTGGCATTGGCCACCACCTGCTTTTGGTATTCGCGAAACTCCGGCTGCATCGCTTCCTTCAGGCACACGGCCTTGGCCGCAATCGTGTGCATCAGCGGACCGCCCTGCGTGCCGGGGAAGGTGATGCGGTCGAGTTCCTTGGCCCATTTCTGTCGGCAGAGCACCAGCCCGCCGCGCGGTCCGCGCAGCGTCTTGTGCGTGGTGGTGGAGACGAAGTCGGCGTGCGGCACCGGGCTGGGGTGCACGCCCGCGGCCACCAGCCCGCGATGTGCGCCATGTCCACGAAGAGGACCGCGCCCGCCGATGCGGCGATGCGCGCCATGCGCTCGAAATCGATGATGCGCGAATAGGCGCTGGCGCCCGCGACGATCATCTTCGGTTTGTGCTCCGCGGCCAGGCGCTCGATTTCGTCGTAGTCGATCGTTTCGGTGTCTTTGCGCACGCCGTAGGCGATGAACTTGTACGTCTTGCCCGAAAAATTCAGCGGATGGCCGTGCGTCAGGTGGCCGCCGTGCGCCAGATTCATGCCCGAGCACGGTGTCGCCCGGCTGCAGCGCCGCCATGTAGACCGAGATATTGGCCTGGGTACCGGAATGCGCCTGCACGTTGGCATGCTCGGCGCCAAAAAGCTGCTTGGCGCGGTCGATGGCCAATTGCTCGGCGCGATCCACGAATTCGCAGCCGCCGTAGTAGCGTTTGCCGGGATAGCCCTCGGCATATTTGTTCGTGAGCACCGAGCCCACCGCTTCCAGCACGGCTTCGGAGACGAGATTTTCCGAAGGAATCAACTCGAGGCCGGTGGCCTGGCGGCGCGCCTCGAGCTCGAGAATCTCGGCGATCTCCGGATCGACCTCGCGCAGCGGGCGATTCATTCGCTCAAGTGTGGCGGGGTCCATGCGGGAGTGTCCGGTCGTCTGTTTTGTGGTGCTCATTCGCTTGCCTGGCTCCTCGTGCCGCTCCTGTCTGTTGGCGCGATTTCCAACCGATCAGGAAATCAGGTAGAACGACACTGGTCGAGTTCCGAAATCTTATCGACGCGGCGCTGATGCCGTCCGCCGGCAAATTGCGCCCCGAGAAAGCTTTTGGTCACCTCTATGATTTGCTGCTCGTTCAGCACCCGCGCTCCCAGGGCGAGCACGTTGGCATCGTTATGCTCGCGACTCATGCGCGCCGTCACGGTGTCATGCGCAACCGCAGCGCGAACGCCGCCGATCTTATTTGCCGCCATGGCCATGCCGATTCCGGTGCCGCAAACCAGAATCCCGAGATCGTTCTGGCCTTGCTCCACGCGACGCGCGACCTTTGCCGCAAAATCAGGATAGTCGACCGATTCTTCAGACCCTGTACCGGCGTCGTCGACAACGTATCCAGCGGATTCGAGATATTTCTTTACGCTCTCTTTGGCCTGAAAGCCGGCATGGTCGGCGCCGAGCGCAATGCGCGGTTTCTCCGCCAACGATTTCCGAGAAGAGTCCATTATTGTGAGGGAAAACGATTCTATCGGTTCGGGCGATGCTTTGCAAACGGGTGAAGATTGCTTGCGTTTTCGGCGCGTTTGGCTGGAGAATTACTGCATGGCCCTCGAATTCACAACTTCCTACCTGAAGGACTCAATCGAAGTCTTGCGTTATTACAAGAGGCTCGCGGAGCGCGCCATGGCGCAGATTCCGGACGAAGCGCTCTTTGCGGCTGACGACAGCCAATCCAATTCAGTTGCCATCATCGTCAAACATCTCGCCGGCAACATGCGTTCGCGATTCACCGATTTCCTCACCAGCGATGGCGAAAAACCAGATCGGAAGCGCGACTCCGAATTTGAAGCGCCCCCGACGACGCGAGCGGAACTGATGGAGATGTGGGAAGCGGGTTGGCGGCGCGTCTTTGACGCGATCACGCCATTAACAGACCCACAGCTCAATGATAAGGTCTATATCCGGTCGGAGGCTCATTCGGTCATGCAAGCCATCAGCCGGCAGCTTGCACATTACGCCTACCACATTGGTCAAATCGTCTACGTGACGAAGCATTTCGCCGGCGCCAATTGGAATTCGCTTACCATTCCGAAAGGCAAGTCTGAAGATTTCACAAGCAGAGTGGCCTCAGGTCGAGCCTCACAACGATAGATATTCCCACCCGAGTGGTCTTCGGTCAGAAGAGTTTCAGCCCATGCAGCAGCCGTCGGTCTAGACAGCTATTTCCATGACTCTTCGGCTTTTTTGTGGAGGGAATCGGGCGTAAGTTCAATCAACTCCAACCGTATGCCATTGGGATCGTTGGTATCTGACAGCAATGCCTTTGTAGGGCCGCTGACGCGAAAGTCGGCCACCGTAGCACCCGCTTGCCGCAGCTGCGTGATCGTGCTCTTGACGTCTGGAGATTCAATGCCGATATGAGTGATCCCGGCAGGCACGGTTGCGCTGGCGGGCGCCATTTCCAAAAACGTATCACGATTGATTTGGAAGTACGTGGTCGTAGGTTTGCCATCCGGGCTTGGGAATCGGAATGCTACCCGAAAGCCCATGACCTTCGTATAGAAGTTCAGTGACTGATCAAAGTCCTTCACGGCAATTCCCACATGATTGAGGCGCAGGCCGGTGCCCCGATTCTCTTGAGCCGAAATGGGCTGCATCAACAACGTTCCGACAACGATTCCCGCGACAAAGAGCGTCAATCCACGAAGATAGATTCCGATTTCGCGCATAAGCGGCCTCCCCAGCAGCGATTTGTTCCCCAGACAGTACGTCCGCAGCTTTATCGAGTCAAGGCTGAGCGGATGTAAGCAGCCCAATGGCGTAGCCTTCCTTCCATGCGAGCGGCTCATTTCGAGCCGATCAGGCTGCCTTCCAAGCGCGAAAAGATGTATGCGAGGCAAGAGTGTTGCCCCGAAAAGAAAGGAGTGACGATCTTAGCCCGCGAAATCCTATCGGCGGGCGTACCCGGCCAGGGCTACTTGGCCACGGGCTTTGGCACGGCCGGTTTACCGAATTTGGCCGCGTCAATCGGGACGTTAGGTTGAATTTCGCTCATCTCGTACATGGTCTGGCCGTCCAGCCAGCTAACGGTCCACTTATAGGGCACCTTCACGCCAGCGACGTTTCGATAATCGGAGTAATCCACTTGCGTCGCGGAGAGCCCGACCTTTGTATCGGTGTAGCGCACCGATCGCACCAGCAGGCCGGACATGGCGTCGAAGTACAGATTGACCGGAGTGCGTCCGTCGGCCGTTCCCTGGACAACCTCGACATCTTTGTCATCAATGGTAATGGAGGGCAGGACGCGCAACTGCGTGAGAGCCTGCTTGATCCCCGAGGGAAGATACAGAGTTGCGTCCAGCTTGGCACCGAGGAGGTCCCCCTCGATAAGGGGAAGGACCGGGATCGGCTTATCGTCGCTGGGCATGGCCACCCAGCCGTTGCGTCCATCGAAGTTCGTCGTCCTGTCCCCCGCTTCGGTATGCGTGATCGTGGCGAACTGATATGGGACCTTGACGTAGACTTCCGCCGGGTACTTGTCTTCGGCGTACGCCTGGGTAGTGCCCTTGCCGACGAAGCTCGTAAGCTTGGCCAATTGCTGCATCCCGCCGATTGCCTGGATATATTTATCCAGAACCTGGTCCGCGGAGGGTGCGTTGGGGAATGCCGGAGTGAGTTTGTCAGGCTCGATCGGAACGAAGGTCGAATTGTACACGTCAGCGATCGTCGGCGTGATTCTGGGGATGCGGTCGCCGCGATGGCAGGTGTAGCAGGTGACCTCGCGTTTTCCGCCAAAGTTGGATTGATTGATAAGGTTCACCATAAGAACCATCTTGCGCGTCATCTGCTTGAGGTAAGTGTCGTCGGCATAGTGCTCCCAACTGCCGGCGCTGGCATCACCGTGGCAAGTCGTGCAGTTTGCGGTCAAGGAGACGGCAAAGAACCCCATCGTCTCGATAAATTCGCTGGCGGGCAGCCCACGGAGTACTTGGACGTTTTTGAACGCCTCTTCGGCCAGAGGCTGTTTTGGCGTTGGCACAGCTTGGCCATTCGCTGAGGCGACGCCCAGAGTGCCGGCGACGATTATCATTACAACGCTAAGAATGCCTGGTTTGGATCCAACTCTCATGTTGATGGTGTCTCCCTTCCTTTGCCTGCAAGAACGATATGCGCGAACCCGCAAAGCGAGGCAGGTATGAATTTGCGCTTTCGGCGGCCCATCAATTCAGCCGGATCGTATGTCTATGCCGGGAAGCCCCGTTTTGGCTGACCGGCAGCTTGAAAGTGAGCGACCGAGAATACAATGCTCGGCTCCAGTTTTCAATCCGGGCGCAGTAAAATCCGCGTTAAGGGCCGATACACGCAGATTCAATCGCCGAATGAATTGCCTGCGAAAGGCTGCACATGTATATTGTAACGATTGCCGGGCTCTCGACCTCTTCACTGTTGCATTGCAAGCGGGGGAGGCATCGGGGAGTTGGGATCGAGCCGAATGGTTGGTAGCGCCCTCGGAACGATCGTCTGCCTGCTTGCATTAATTGCCAGACAGATTCAAGACAAGGCCGCCAAAGCAGAATTCATGTTAGCAGCGGGGTTATTCACCGTGTCTCTGCGGGCGAACCGCCCTTATTTGCATGCTGACGAGCGCAAGCGGCGCGTATGGTTAAGGTGGCAGAGGTAAAAAATAAGTCCGATAACGCCTCCGCAGCCGTTTGATCCTTACACCTGCTGAGGCAAGGCTACGGAGAGGTGTCCGAGCGGTTTAAGGAGCACGCTTGGAAAGCGTGTGTTGGGGAAACTCAACCGTGGGTTCGAATCCCACCCTCTCCGCCATAGCTTTGTTTTCAGTGGGTTGGATTCCTTCCTAAAACATTTCCTAAGAATTCCTCAACTCTCGCAACTCAGTATTGAGAAGAAGAGGGATTCTCATGGCTGGCAAATTCTCGATATACAAGTACTGCAAGACAGGCGCGGACTGGCGCTACCGCAAGGCTGCGTTTTATCCGAACGGCAAGATCAAACCAAACGTCGTGCTGGTAAAGGGAAAGGAAGAAAGGCACACCGAAGGCAGCTACTTCCTTAACCACCGCAATCAATGGATTGCGGCTGGCGACGATGCACTCGATGCACAACGCGGGCGGTCGCTAAGGCTCAATCGGCTTGAATACGAACGTCTGAGCGGCAAGGCTCCTGCCCCGGCGACGGTCACAGGGCGCACGCCGCTTGCCGCCGCAGAGGAGAAGTATTTCTCGAACGCCGAAGCTCGCGGCTTGGACCCCAAGTCAATCCGGGCATACCGCTCGGCGGTTAGCCCGTTCGTAGCGCAGTGCAAGAAAACGTTTGTCGAGGACGTGAGCAGGCAGGACTTGATCGATTTCATTGGATGGCTTCGCAAACAGCCCGTGCCCGAGAGGAAGCACGGGAACCCCGCTCGGACGATGAACAACAAGGTCGGGCATGTGAGGATTTTCTTGAAGGAGTTCGGCGTTACCAAGCTGCTCAAGAAGAACGAAGAACCCAAATACCATAAGAAGAAGGTCGTCGCCCACACGGACGAAGAACTGGCGCTGCTGTATTGGCCCGCCGACGCCGAAGAGGTTTTCCTGCTCGACTTCTTCATTGGCAGCATGGCACGGGACCACGAGGCATACGGCTGTCGCTACGCCGACCTCACAGGGACGACGCTCACGCTCTACGGGAAGCAGCACAAGACCCGCACTGTGGAAATCAGCCCACGCCTCGCCGAGGCCATCATCGAGCGCAGGAAGCGCAGCAAATCCGAATACCTATTCCCCAACGGCAAAGGGCATCCGAACCAACATTTGCTCCGGGACTTGCAGCGACTTGCCAAGAAAGTCCGGGCGCAGTTCCACTGCGAGTTGCACAAATTACGCAAGACTGGAGCGAGCCGCCGCTACTTGGCAGGGGTCCCGCTAGTTACTCTCATGCAGGAACTCGGTCACGAATCGCTCGCGGTCACGCAGGACTACCTTGTGGATGTGAAGAAAGAGGAGACCAAGAAGGCTGTGGCGGATGCGGACTTCGTCCTCAAGCCGAGGGTCGTCAAGCCCAAAACAGCCATTCACGGCGACTAACCTTATCTCTGTTTATCGCACGGTGGTCCTTTGAAGACCCACGTCGCGATCATGAACCACGACCGCAGGCTGGCGAGGCGGCTTCGGCTTAAAATGGGTTGCGACTTTCTACCCGCAGGGTGCATCGTAGAGGTAGCGGTGAGTAAGCCCCGCTGGCAAGGCTCGTACCCTTGTCAAAGTTAAAATAGCTACCGGGTATTGCGATTCGGTTTTGGATCAGTGCTCACCCCGGCACTAGGCGAGCGATAACGAAGAAGCCCGCCGATCCCAAGGGAAACCTTGAGGTCGGCGGGCTTTTTTATTTGGCACAAAAAACATCGTGAGCCGAGTTTGCTGCACCAAAGGGACAAGGGGCGCAAGACCCGAGCGCAAGCCGGGCAGCCCGAGGAGACGCAAATGAACCAAGAGGCAGAAATTCTGACGGACCTTGAAAACGCGATGATCAAGACCATCGCTAAGGAATACGGCAAGAAAGAGAAGCGGCGCGGTTCGCATTCGCCATGGATGTGCATTTCGACCGACCAAACGCCCGGCTTAGCAAGAAGGCGTTCGAGCGACTGGTGAAGGCTCAATGAAAAACCTGAGTTTCAAGAAAGATACGGGCTTGCTATTCAAGGCGGTGATGCCTCCGAACACAAGCGCAGGCAATGTTACGCGACAATTGTCGCGAAACCTTGTCGCTCCCCTAGTCGCGGTACCTGCCTTTCAGTCGGTCGCCGACTTCGTGTCCGCGTACAGCGACAAGAAGAAGACCATTGATGACCTCACGGATAGGTTCGTGGACAAGGTGGGGGAGGCGAAGCGGGCACAGGACGACATCATCCCGCACCTCGCCCACATGCAGTCGCTCTTGTCGAAGAACGGTGCGAACCACCACCTTGTTATCGCGGCGCGGAAACAGGGCCACGAAATCCCTTGGTGGACGGACTACTACGAGTCCCACCGCGACCGCTTGTGGGAATCGCTAAGAACGATGGAGCGGCGCATCGCGAAGTACCGCAGTGATCCCACTGCAGCCGAAGCCGAATCGCGACACCGACCCAATTCCGCGCCTGACCAAAGCTGACCGCAAGAGACTCGTTGAAGCCAGCCATCGCGCAAACGAGCTTATTGCCGTACTCGAAGCCGGCCGCGACGGGAAGAAAGAAATCACCGATTTTAAGGCGGTGATGGATGCGAAGCGGTTGGACGACATCATTCAGGTGCAGGAGCGCGAGTTCGAATACCTCGACCTCCTCGACTACCCAGAGCCGCCAATCGGCGCGAGCCTCAAAGTCTGGAACGATTGGGCGTGGGGCTGGCACGGGGGCGTTCAAACCGTTATCGATATTTCTGAAGTCGCACTCGCGTCTCCGCAAGAACGGTTTTCCTTACTACAAGCTGAGCAAGAAGGAAAAGCTGGAGGAGCTTCGCGAATTGCTCCGCAACGGCCCCGCACCCATCGTGGACGGCGAGGTCACCCAGACGATGGACGCGCAGGGATTCTGCTGGTCTTACCACCCACATT
Source organism: uncultured Acidobacteriota bacterium (assembly GCA_963810155.1). Classification (GTDB taxonomy): domain Bacteria; phylum Acidobacteriota; class Terriglobia; order Acidiferrales; family UBA7541; genus Palsa-189. The sequence goes on along the minus strand of CAWEMN010000024.1, from coordinate 7,397 downwards.
CGTGGGAAGTCGGTGTAACGGCAAAATGACGCCGATGGAGGTTTTCCGCGACGACGACAAGCTGTGGGAGGTCTTGGAGGAGCGTGCGTTGTACGGAAGCGTGCGTTCGCTCACCGACTCCGAGGTGCGCAAGGGTTTGAAGTCAGCCACCGGGGCGCAGGGCGTCAGCGGATTTCGACCGAGCGCCGCGTGGGCGATTTACGATCTTTATTGTCCCGACAACGCCACAGTGTACGATCCGAGCGCGGGCTGGGGCGGCAGGATGGTTGGCGCTCTCGCCTGCAAGAAAATCCGCAAGTACATCGCCTGCGAACCCGCGACCAAGACGTTCGTGGGGCTGAAGCGGATGAAAGCCGATCTGAATCGGTTAGTGCCGCAGCGCGGCTTGCAAGTCGAGATACACAGGGTCGGCAGCGAAGACTTCACGCCGGCGCCGGGCACCGTGGACTGCGCGGTGTGGTCGCCTCCGTACTTCGAGGGTGACGGCGTGGTCGAGGAGTATTCCACCGAGAAGACGCAGAGCCACGTCAGGTTTCCGCAGCTAGATCAGTGGCTCGAAGGCTTCATTGGTCAGACCGTCCGCAACTGCTATGTGGCGTTCAAACCGGGCGGGATTTTGACGCTCAATGTGAGCGACGCGATTGCCGAGTCTGTGACCGATCAGGCTGTCAAGAACGGGTTCGTCCTCTTCGAGAAGCTTCAGCTTCGCCTCAGCGGCATGATCGGCAGCACGGAGTACAAGAGTTGCCGAGAGTGCCAGCGCCTCACCGGAGAAGCGAACAACACCGAGCCTGTCCCCCCTACTTTTAACGGCAAGTGGAAGAAGTGCTCGGAGCACAAGTACAAGTACGAGCCGATCTTCATTTTTAGGAAAAAGTCATGAAGCATGCGCGGCTATCCGACCTCAAGGAAATCTACGGGCACTTCCAGAAGCGCAAGGAGGTGTTCCCGCACGTCCGGCAGGACAAGCTCCGGCGCATGATCGAAGCCGGGCAGGTCGTCTGGCAGGACCGTGTGGTCATCACATACCAGCAGTACAAATAGCGCACCCGCGTCGGAAACATCGACATCCGGCTGGCGCGATCATCCGCGTCGGGGCTTCCATCTGCGGGCCGGGATCGTCCTCATGCCGCGCCTGCCATCTTCTTCACGTAAGCAAGCTGCTCTCGGTAACCTTCCGCAACGCGCAGAGCACCAGCCTCTTTCGCTGCGCCGATGCACTGGTTGTCATGCAGGATGTCCTCGATGACATTGTCCCAGTTGCCGACGAACCCTTCGAGTTTGCTCACCCAGTAGCCCCGTCCGTGCCGTACCCAGTTCTCCGCGTGTTCCTTGCAGCTTAGGCGGAACTTGTCAGAGTGTACGAAGCCCACCATGCGGGTCGCCGGGCGCTGGCACTTGCCAACGCCATTCCATTCACATTTCGGTCTTTCCATAAAGCCTCCGTTGTCGGGTCGGCTTCCGCGCCGACCTTCTATAAGGGAGGGCGGTAGCGAACTTTTGCGACATTTGGCGGTTTGCCAGTATTTACTTTTGCGACTTTCTACCTCTAGGAGAGGACACGTGGAGACTGGAAGACCAAGGCTGACGACGTTCTTCCGTGAGAAGTTCGCGGAGCTTGTGGAGGCAGGCTGGACTGTGGAAGCAGCAGCCAAGGCTGTGCGCATCCACCGGGCGACCGGATACCGCTGGTGCGACCAGATGGGGCTGCCGAAGCGCTCCTACCGCAAAGCGGCGAAGAAGTGACTACCGATTTCATAGGTGCGGGTGCCCAAGGGTACCGAGGGAGCCGTCTCATCTCACCCGGCTCCCTCAAATCAATCCCGCGCAAGTGATGCAGGCTCGCAACCTGTGGAACAAACAATAGGACTGAGATATGAACCCAACCCAGCCAAATAACTCCCTCACAGCGGAGGTGCCTTATGCCGCTGCACTGTGAAAACTGCGGAGACCACACCGAGAAGTTCTTCTCCGACCGGAAAAACTGGTGCAGGAAGTGCGTAATGGAGGACACGTATACGAAGTTCCGCGCCAAGCAGCAGAACCGCAAGTCGAAAACGAAAATAGCCGTGACCGCCGAGGAGAACTGGAACGGCCCCTGCAAGGGCGGCTGCGGCAAGTTCAACTCGGGTGAGTACGTGTGCGGGGAATGCAGGACGGCGAAAGCCGAGAAGAGCCTCGCTCTCAAGCCGGGGGAGATGGAACTCTACCGTGGTCACCTCGGCGATCCCTCCGACAAGATCGTCCAGCAGGTGGTGGTCGTCAACGCTGCTGACGGGGACATTGAGGATGTGGAGTGGGCGTGGTTCAACAAGATACCGCTGGGCACGGCGACGTGGATCATCGGGCAGCCCGGCAACGCCAAGTCTTTAATGACCATCGCCATCGTGGCGTGCGTCACCACGGGCAAGGAATTCCCCGACGGCTCCAAGAACACGCTGCCCCCGTCCAAAGTGCTTATGTACTGTGGCGAGGACAGCATCTCCAAGGTCGTCAGACCGAGGCTCCTCGCGATGGGGGCCGACCTCTCCAAGGTGATGTTCCTCGACCGACGCAGCTTCCGCACGATAGCGGGGGACAACGATCCCGAGAAGCGTGCCCTTGACCTCTCGCAGGATTGCGACGTGCTCCTCGACCTTGTGAAGCTGCATCCCGACATCAAGCTGCTGGTGGTAGACCCCATCACCGGCGTGTTCGGGAACAAGAACATCAACAAGAACGAGGAGGCGAACCCCATCTTCGAGAAGCTGATCGACTTCTGCGAGGCGTCGGGCATCGCGTTCCTCGGCGTGCTGCACGTTCCCAAGCGCACGACCAACAGCGCCATTGAGAAGATCGCGGGCGGCACGGCGGTAGCAGGCTCGGCGAAATCGGCGATGATGCTCAGCCGGGACCCCGACTCCGAGGACAAGCACGAGCACCTGTTGACAATGGTCAAATGGAACTATGCGAGCAACTGCGACGGCATCAAGTACAAGACAGTGCCCGCCCATGCAAGCTGGAAGGGCAAGACCACCAACACGGTCGCCATCGAATGGGGTGAAGTCGTGACGGAGATCGCCGACGACGTGCTGGTCAAGCAGAACGCGAAGCCCGAGCAGCGGGACAGGCAGGCGGACAAGTGCGAGGCGTTTCTGATGACTTTCCTCAAAGACGGTCCGCAGCGCAGCCCAGACGTTTACAACGCCGCCAAGCAGATTGGCTTCGGGGACACGACGCGTCAAGCGTGCGCTGAAGAGCTATCGGCGGTCACCACATTGACCGCAGGGCGCAGCACGAGGGTTACTGGATGAGCTTGGAGCCGAACCCTTCGTTTTCATCGGGAGAGGCGGAAGAGACTATGAGCCTAGCAGCCGGGGAGGCATTGTAAGGACAGGAGACCAAATATATAAAGAGGGTTTTCTGGTTTTCTGGTTTTCTGGTCTTCTGGTCTACAGTCCGGTGAGAGGAGTCCGGCAGTCCAGAAGTCCAGCAGTTCATATGTCGAGATTTGGTCTGCTGTTTGGACGGCGCGTGCTGCCTAGCGACAGGGACTCGCAGTCTCTCTTTTTCATGGCATCTTCCTGCCCGGAGATGCAGCCCGCCCCTGATGAGCGCAGTTTCATCGTCGCTCATCGACATTCATCGCATGTTCGCCGACTTTCAAAGTCAACTGTAGGACGGCAATTTCGGCGCGGCACGGACGCCAAGTGCTTTGCTTTCAGTGAGCCGTTCCTCGATTTTCGCTCAAAACTGGGGCGCGAATGCCTTCGTGGAGGAGTTAGCAAAACGTGAACGCAAGACCGGACATCAGGGACGCCTTGCTCGTCCAGCGAATGAAGCCACTGGCGAATACGCGGAAAATACGGCCCCATTGACAACTGTTCGAAACGGCGCGGGAGGAAGAACTACCTCTTCCTTGTGACGGAAGCACAAAACGCTTGGCACAGCAGCATCATTTCCGAGAGTCGGACGTTTATCGTTGAGGGCGAACATGGACAACGCAAATAACCCCGAAGTCCTCGCCGTCGTGCCGCTGCCATCAGCCGCAGGAGCGAAGGCGCGGGAGATCATGTTGGCGCGGGTGATGCTCCTTGCGATAGACATCGTTCTCTCAGGCGAGCCGCTTGGGCTGGAGACGGCCCGCGACCTGTTCCGCGAGGTCCAGCGCTGCTATCCAGAGCTTGTGGACGAGTGCTACTGATACAACGTGCAAAGCGTAGGCTGCGCTCCGGGCAGGGCTGGGACGAGAGCACGACCGCTGATGCGCTCAACGAGGTCTTGGATACATACCCGGCACGTGCCTGTTCGACATTACCGTAACGAAGAGAAGCCTCGGCAATGCTAGAATTTGCGGCAATGCGACCTAAAGTCGTTCCAGCCAAGCCTTCGGTGGTGCGCGACACCGTAATGATTAGCCACGCAAACCCTGAAGATAATGAATTCGCCTTGTGGCTAGCTCTCCAACTCACAAAAGACGGATACAAGGTGTGGAGCGATGTCACAAACTTAATAGGCGGCGAAGCGTTCTGGACCGATATCGAGTACGCCATCAGAAATCATGCCATCAAGTTCATCTACGTTCTCTCCCGCGTCTCCAATGAATCATCGAGTCGCGGCTTTAGAAAGGAACTGGATGTAGCCGACGTTGAGGCTAGGAGGATTGCTGCCCAGTACCCACGCTTTATTCTTCCAATTGCCATCGATACCTTGCCTTCGTCTGATTACAACATTTATCTCCACCACTTGAACTGCATACAGTCACGAGAGTGGTCACAAGGTTTGCGTAATCTGCTGAAGCGACTACGCACCGACAAGGTTCCTAGGTTCGAAAACCAGTTCAACCCTAGCGTGATAAGCGATTGGTGGCGTCGCTATCGCAGCGCTAGGGCAGGCGTTACGCGCAAGCCGGACAAATATCTTTCAAACTGGTTTCCGATTACGGCTATTCCGCAAACAGTTTTCTGGCATCGCCTCGAAACTACTGATGGCACGGCGCCAGTTCTAGATTTTGAAATGCCTTTCAAGTTCATACAGAAGAGTGATCGTGTTTTTACGTTTGCGACCGAATCTGAGATTTCTGCGAAGATTGGACGCAACTTACGAATAGCATCTAGCGAATCACTTAACGTACAGGCTGTCATGAACACTCTGCCAGCCGAACAATCTGACCCGAACTTTAAGCATCTGCTGATCGAGCTTCTCAGAACGGCATGGGATTCGTGGATTGATACCCGCGTTTGCCTTGGAATTTACAGCATGGCGAACGGGCGTAGGTGTACGTTTTTCAAACCTGAAAAAGAACGAGAGCCTCTCCGAGCTAACTTTATTGGAGTTGATGGGAAACCTGCGTACAGAAATCTTACTGGGACATTCTCGCGCCGAACGACGAAGGTACCAGAACTTCGCACACAGCATTGCTGGCATTACGGGATATCCGCCAAGGTGTTTCTCTGGCCGCAACTAATGTTTCATATATCGGCTCACGTTCTATTCAGCGACGACGGACAGCACATATGGGAAAGCAAGCCGCGTCTTCACTCGGCCCGGAGAAGCAACTGCAAGAGTTGGTATAACGATGAATGGCGAGACAGGCTAGTCGGAGCCATGACGTACCTAGCTAACGGGTCAGCGCAGATCGACATTCCACTCTCAGAGAGTACTTGCATCGCTGTCTCCACGTCTCCTATCGAATTCGAGAGCAAGATTACCTGCACGCCCACAGAGCAAGTGTATCGTCCGACAGAAGATGACGACGATGACGACGAAGACGATTCCAACAATGCCACAGGTGAAACATTTTGACGAAGCTAATGCTAATCCCGGAACCGTCTTTGAAGTTTCGTTACGGTCAAAGTGTCGAAGACCCACATGACGGGTTAACGCTATTCGGGCCGCTAGACGGCGGAAGAATTCATGGAATACGGCACGGCGTCATAGGAACTACGGACGGCATTAGAAGATACAAGAAGTGGGTTGAAAGCATTCAAACTCCACTCTATCCCGTGAAACCTAGAGATGCTTTGTTCCGGCCCGTATTTCCGGGATCTCGGGGCCTTTCGCTTCAACGTGAAGTGGAATCCAGACCCGGGTACTCGAAACTTATTGTGGACGCCGGAGAACTAGCGGCAACTCTCAAAGAGAGCGACCGACATCAGCGGGTTTATAAAACCGTCGATTTATTCGCAGATCGAATACTGAAAGCTAAGAGAGAAGAAGACATTGCGGTCGATCTATGGTTCGTGATAGTTCCGCCTGAAGTGAAGAAATACTGTCGTCCAATGTCCACGGTCGAGGTCGCGGTCAGAACACATGATGAAACTCTCATGGGTGAAGCAGAAGCACGTAGATTCATACGTGATCCGTCCATGTTCGAAGACGCAAATGCACAGACAGTGCCGTTTCAATTCGAGCCTGACTTCCACAATCAGTTGAAGGCTCGATTGCTGCTTCACAATGCTCCACTGCAAATCATTAACGAAGACGTGATCGCTCCCGAAGACTTCCTTAAGAGCAACGGTATGCCGATCAGACGTGTGGACGCACCGTCCACGATTGCATGGAATCTATGCAGCACCGTGTATTACAAGTCTAGCGGTCGTCCGTGGAAACTATCCAAGGTCCGTGATGGAGTCTGCTATCTCGGCCTTGTGTTCAAACAAGACGACCGATCTGGTGACCCCTTGAACGCCTGCTGTGCTGCGCAGATGTTCTTGGATTCAGGAGATGGTGTGGTGTTCAAAGGCGCTGTAGGCCCGTGGTACACCGGCAAGAGGGGTGAATTTCATCTTACAAAGGACGCTGCGAAAGAAGTAGCTTCCATTGCGATTAACACCTACAAAGCTGGACCGCCTCGAAGGAAGGCTCCCCGAGAGCTATTTGTCCACGGCAAGATACGAATGAACGATAACGAGTGGGAAGGTTTCAAAGAGGAGCCGGTAAGGATACGAACATTGTGGGTGTGCGAATTCGACAGGAATTTGACCTGAAACTTGTTCTCAAGGCTTGACTATCCAGTCCCGCGCGGAACAGTCTACTTCCAAACTGAGCGGCAGGGATATCTCTGGACAATTGGCTTTGTACCTAGACTTCAGACGTATCTAGGTAAGGAAGTTCCCAACCCTCTATTTGTCCAGATCACGCACGGAAGAGCGTCGATAACTCGCGTGATGCAGGACGTGCTCGCTTTGACGAAGCTGAACTACAACGCATGTATTTTCGCCTGATGGAGCACCTGTGACTTTGAAGTTTGCAGACCGAGTCGGAGAAATACTTACAGCCGGTCCGATTGGGACGGATATGCCTCCACTGCCATTCAAATTTTACATATAGCAAGCAAGGGACTGGGTTGCTCTGAAATCAAATCTACGATGACCAACTCAATCTTTATTTCAACGGCGTTGTTTTCATCATCGAGA
>CAWEMN010000023.1:0-35880 GCA_963810155.1 uncultured Acidobacteriota bacterium | reverse complement strand
GGACCGGCTTTTCGGCGCCGCGCTGGGCGAGCTCGAGGTCTCCTACTCGATCCTGAGCGTTACGCTTGATGACGCCTTCAATCTCTGCCGCCAGGGCAAACTTGCGCCTGCCAGGGAGCAGGCCCGCATGTTTGCTGAATTGTTCGACCGCCTGGCCGGTCGCCTGAGGGGCATTCTGCGCTCTCTTTATGAGCATAGCCGTCAATTCGGTACCTTCCCCAATATCGCGCCGTTACGCCCGCGCTACTTTCGAAGCGAGCGTGCGCAGCAGGTGGCGCGAGCAAATAATCTGCTGTCGCTGGTGCGATTCCGGGCGCGAACACGCTTTTTCCGCAAGCTTGGCGCCCTGGAAGAAATCGTTGCCGGCCTGCAGCGAGACGCGCGGGATACAGCTCGGGATATCGCGGAGGGCGTGGCGGTATCCTGGCGGAACCAGTGGACACGGCTGGAGATTCTTGACTACGACCTGAATACCAGCTTTCGGGAAACGACGATTGTGCTGAAGTCGTTTTTGTGCGCGCTGCCTACCGAGGAACTGGCTCTGTTTCGGCGGAGACTGATGTCGCTGACCCCCAAATCGTCGCTGAATCGCGCCCGGCGTTCCGCGCAAACCCCTGCCAAGATGGAGCCTGCCTGTCGAAGGGCAGCGCTACCGGCACCGGAACTGCCCACTCGTCCCGCAGGCCATACGAGGGGCGAGGGTAAGCGAGCCTGGATAGACAACAATAAGTAATGAGCAGACAACCCTGTGGAGCAGGGATGGCATCGACAGTAGGTGATGCGTCCCGACGGGATACGTGGCCCGAACGAGACCAACTGAAGGCCAAGAACTAGGTGAAGCGGAGGCAATCCGACGGGCACAGCAGGGCGACGCCGATGCCTTTGAGCGCATCTACAGATTGCATAATCGGCGGGTGTACGCCCTATGCTTGAGGATGGTGGGGAACACGGCGGAAGCCGAAGACCTCACTCAGGAAGCTTTCTTACAGCTTTTTCGGAAAATCGCGACCTTTCGGGGTGAGTCGGCGTTTTCCACCTGGCTGCACCGCCTGGCTGTTAACGTGGTGCTGATGCGTCTTCGGAAGAAGACGCTTGCGGTGAGCTCCCTAGAGGAGACCACCGAGCCGGACGAAGATACCGGTGGACCCCGTAAAGATATCGGAGGACCCGATCTGCGGCTTTCAGGGTCCGTAGACCGGGTGAATCTTGAACGTGCTGTCGAGCAACTTCCACCAGGTTACCGTTCGGTTTTCGTGCTCCACGACGTTCAGGGTTACGAGCATAACGAGATTGCCGTGATCATGAACTGCTCGATCGGCAATTCGAAATCACAGCTTCACAAGGCTCGCATGCGATTGCGTGAGCTATTACAGGAGTTTGAACGCAGCCGTGCGCGCGAAGATCGCCAGGCCGCCAAGGGTAGTTCAGGCACCGGGGACTGAGCACGGAGAGAGACAGGACGCTTAGCGAAACAGGTCGCGACGCGGAAGGATAAAGCCATGAGCCCGATCCAATGCGCGCAATTCGAACAGATACTGGAAGCACAGCCCGACGATCCGCTATCCGGAGCGGCCGGCGCGCACATGAACTCGTGCGTCCGCTGCCAGCTTCTTTGGAGCGATCTGGAGGCGATCCGCTCAGCGGGAGTCGAATGGGGCGCCGAGGAGGTTTCGCCACCGGCACACCTTTGGACTGCCTTGCGGGCGCAATTGGAATCCGAAGGTCTGATCCGGCAAAGGTCAGCGCAGCAGGGTTGGCTCGCAGGCTGGTTTGGCGCGGCGCCGCGCTTGGCCCTTGCGGGTGCGTTCGTTTCCGTGCTGCTTATCGCAGGGATGCTGGCAAGCTTTCAAACGACGGAATCTGATATAAGAGCTGGTCTTCCGATGCGCTTGAGCATCGCCGCCGCCCCTAGGGTGGAAGTATCGGAACTGGGAAAAACGCTGGATGGCGACTTGAAGCGAGTTCTGGACTCGTTCCCCGAGGGCAGCGCGTTGCTGGCAAGTTCGTTCCGCGAAAATCTCGGTATTGTTGACAATCTCATCGCTGTGTGTGAAAAATCCGTCCGCGAGCAACCTGACGATCCGATGGCCCGAGAGTATCTGTACGGGGCTTACGAGCAGAAGGCTGTTTTGCTTGCGACGGCAACCGACCGCAGCGCCCTGGAGGGGCAATGAAAGGCCGCATCGTCACTGGAGTGAATTTTCGGGCTGCGGGCACGATGTTCGTTGCACTACTGCTGGCCACTTCGGCGGGCGCGCAATCGCGACGCTTCGAACGGCACTTTCCCGTACAGGGCAAGCCCGTGATAACGGTTCAAAACGCCACGGGGCGGATCCAGGTAAAGGCTTGGGATAAGCAAGAGGTCATGATCGTCGGGCAGCGGGCCGGAACGGGAGTGGAGGTCGACACCGAACAGGTAGGCAATCGCATCGAGATCGCCTCACGCGCCACGTCCGACAATGGGAATCCCGATGCACTCCGCACAGACTATGAGATCACCGTGCCGGTGGAATCGGAGCTTCAGATTCGCAGCGATTCCGGGAATGTGACGGTGGATAGCGTACACGGGGATATGTCCTTCGATACTGTGGCTGCCGATCTTTCGCTGCAGGACGTTGATGGTTATGTCGTCGTCAAAAGCATCGGTGGATCCACTGTTTGCACGCGATGTTCGGGGCGGTTCGACGCCACTTCAATCAGCGGCAATTTCCAGCTTCTGCAGCCGACGATGGATAACGTGCGGGTGCAAACTTCCTCCGGCAACATCCTGTTCGACGGCAGCTTCGTGAATCGCGGCATTTATGTGCTGAAGAACTATAGCGGCACGATTGAAGTGCGGTTTTCCAGCAATGACTCCTTTGACGTCAGGGCCACTTCGCTTTATGGGAATGTCATCAATCAAGCGCCCGTGGTCCCAGACCGCCACAATATGCGCGCGCCGCGCAACAGCGTGGCCAAGAGCCTTTTCGGCACGATGAACGACGGACGAGCCAAAGTAGAACTGTCTTCTTTTAACGGCACGATTAAAATTTCGAAACGGGAGTAAGACGTCGCGCCGGTGCAGCAAGCCTCCTCCCCACAATTCAACACAACGCCAGGGCACGGATCTGAGAGCCGCCTGGTTTGCCTGGCAGGGTTCATGGGCTCCGGCAAGACCACCGTCGGAGTTTTACTCGCACGCCAACTCGCGTGGCGGTTTGAGGATCTCGATGCGCGCATCGAGCAGAACGCCGGCCTGAGCATCTCCGCGTTTTTCGAGCGGCAGGGAGAAGCCGCCTTCCGCGAGATCGAGCGAGAGCAATTTGAAAAGGCGCTGGGCCGGGTAGCCGAGTCCGGAGAGCCCATCGTGCTGGCGCTCGGTGGGGGCACGTACGCCCAGCCAGGAATCGTGCAGGGTCTACGTGCTTTCGGAGCACTTGTTATCTGGTTGGATTGCCCCGTGGACTTGCTCTTCAAGCGCTGTGCTACCATGAGCAACCGGCCTCTTTTTCGCGATGAGGCCAGCTTTCGAGCGCTGCTGGCTGCACGATTGCCTTTTTACGAACAGGCCGACTATCGCATCGCCGGCGACGACGATCCGGCCCGAGTCGTCGAGCGGATTCTGGCGCTGCCGCCGTTTGCCAAGCTGCTGCCGAACTTTGGTGAACAACTCTGATCGCGACGGGTGAATCGATGAAATCTCGCATTCTGTTGTGGTGTGTCCCGTTAGGAATTGGAGCTTTGCTGCTGACTGTCGGACCAAACCCCGCGCTTCCGTACCCCGGTCCCGCGGGGGATTCCGGTTTCACGGCTGACAAGGGAAGATTTCGCATTCTTCAGCAAGGCAATGAGGCGGGTATTGAGGAATTTGACCTTGAGCCGGCCGGAAATGCCTGGGTAATGCACGACGAAACCGTCATCCGGGTTCCGGGCAGCGCGGAAGTGCGCACGACGGGCCAGCTTCGCCTGTCCGCGGACGGCGCGCCGTTACATTACGACTGGAATACGCAGGGCGATAAGAAAGTTTCCGGCGCCGTGGAGTTCGATAATGGCACGGCGAAGACATCCGTCAGCGTTGCCGCGGCCAAGGAGCCGATTCACCAGGATTTCAAGTTCAACTCATCCCGGGTCGCCGTGCTCGACAACAATTTGTATGAGCAATATGCCATCCTGGGACGGATATACGACTGGAACGGTAAGCCAAGCCAAACGATTGCTGTTCTGATCCCGCAAGATGCCACTCCGGGTAGCGTCGAGGTGGAATCTCTTGGCCCGAAGACCGTCGACGGCGTAAATCTACAGGCCTTGCGCGTGCATTCAACAGACCTCGAGATTCAGCTCTATCTCGACGCGAAATTCCATCTCATCCGGCTTGAGGTGCCGGCAGCGAAAGTTGTCATCGTCCGGCAGTAATCCCGCTCCACTCGCCCTCTCGGAACAAAACGAGCCAAAAAGCGCAGCAGGTGAGCAAGCCGAAAACCATTGAAAACGCACTAGCGCAAGCGGAACGCGAGAGTGACCGTCGTGACCACATCGACGGGGTATCCTTGAACGCGAGCCGGCAGGTAGCGCCACTGCTCTACGGCGCGCATTCCGGCGCGAGCCAGGACCGGCGGACCGGCAATCGGGCTGACGTCGCCTACGGTTCCGTCCCGGATCACGAGAATACGCAACGTGACGTCTCCCTCAATGCCCGCAAGCTGCGCGACGTCCGGGTAGACCGGCGCGACGGAAATAAGCAGTCGCTTCTGCTGTTCCACAGGGTCTACTCGAATCCCTCCCCAAAGGAAGGCATCGAGAACACGGGCGAAATCGGTGAAGCCAACAAGATCACCGAGCGCAGGCATCGTTTCCCGGGGCTCGAAGAGAATGCCTCTGATCTCAGCGTCGCTTTCCTGCGTAGGGTCTTCCGGATAAGCCTTGAGGGCAGCGGGGCTTTTTACGGAATCGCCGATCTCGACCCGCCCGCCTACGGTGTCAGCCCACACGCCATCGTCGACTTTTTTGGCAGTGATGTTGCCTCCCGCACTGGCAAGACGGACTGAACCGAAGACGTGACCCAGGCGAATGTCGCCGCCGCCGGTGCGCAGCACTGCCGAGCCGCGCACATCGCCCGCGGAGATCAGTCCGCCGCCGGTGGAGGCGCGCAGCCCGCCCGCAACATCCCCAACGAAAATATTGCCACCAGCCGTCGCGAGTCGCGCAGCGAACGGCACACCCGCAGATCCTTTTTTGCCGCCAGAACTGGCCCCCACTCGGGCAGCCCGAATATCTCCGCCTCCCGTGGAGAGCACAACCATGCCGTCGATGTCCTGAGCGATGATGTCGCCGGACTGAAGTGCCACATCGAGGTCGTACCTGCGGGGCACATGAATTTCGTAAATCAGATCGGCGCGGCAATCCGCTTCTGTACGTGCGCGGCTTGTGAGTACGGCGCCTCGCGGCGTGCTATTGGCCGTGAGCGCAAGATCCCGCAGAGCGAGGGCGGCAGTGCCATTGATGCGTGAGTCCGGGCCCGAGCGCACGACGTAGCGCACCTCATCCGAACCATCGGTCAGGATCTTGATTTTGCCGCAATCGGCTCGGAGGGTGAGTTGAAGGCCGGGTCGCGTGGGCATCCTACCCGAGCGGGCAGGCACACCTTTTTCTGTGACCTCAGAGGATGAAGTCTGGGGAGCGGCGGCACCGGCTCGCATAGAAAAAAACGCAGCAAGCAGGATGGGTCCGAGGAGCGGAGCCCAGCGCCTGCGGGTCGCGCGGCGCAATCTTGCGTCTCTCATTAATCTCAACGATGACGCCCCCCTGTGGGTATAGAGTCGCCGTCCATTGAGGCAAGCTGCCCGAGTGCGTTGGCGCTGCGCGAGCGAATGTAACCATTGGAATCGTTGTGCATGCGGTCGCGCAGAACGCTGACGGCATGATCGTCGAGGGGCGCGCTGGAAAATTCATGGGCTCTCATGCCCTCGATCAGCGTGTTCAGAGCTCGAATACGCACACCGGAATTGTCGTCACCGGAAAGCGCTTCGAGAATCGCGCTTTGAACGTCCGGCTCTGAATCAACCCCGTGAAGGGCCTCAATGGCTCTCAACCGCACGGCTGGGTTGGGGTCGTGGCGGAGAGCTTCGCTCATGACCGCCCGCACCTGAGGATCGTCGGCCCTCGGTCGCAGCGCATCGATGGAGTCCAGACGCACGCCATCGCCAAATTGCTGGCCGTGTCCGATAACGTAAGCCAGCACGCGGCGGATCTCCGCATCATCGGGCGTTCCCTGCACCACGCGCGCCTGCGGCGAGCGCAATTGCAATTCGACCTTAGGACTGAGCGACCCGGTTTGTGGCTCCAGACGGATGCCGTCCGCGTCGATGGCTTCAAGCTCTTGCTGGGTTAGTGGGGCGGGCGCGGAAACCGTGATCACAGGATTTCCCGCGACAGGCAACGAACCCTGACGATACCACTGGCGAGCCGCCGTGCCTGCGAGAGCTCCCACAAGAACCAGAGCTGCCGCACTCCAGGCGGGATGAAAGGCAAGACCGTGGCGAAGCCCTGCAACCCAGCGCCGCGGATTCACAAGGACGCGCCAACCCGGCTTTGCCTGCGCACGGGCGTCATCTAACGCTTCGAAGAGGTCGCTGCGACACTGTGCCAGCAGCAGTTCAGAGCGATCCAACGTATCCGCGGGCAGCACGCGTGAAGCCAGCGCCTGTCGTACAGCAAGCTCATTCCCAAGTAATGCCGCGCAGCCAGCACATTGCTGCGCATGGGACTCAACCGCCGCGCGGTCTGGCTCGGCAAGTTCCCCCGCAGCATAGAGGATCGCGCGATCCTCAAAATTTGAGCAGCTGAGCGCTTCCATCATGATCCTGCCTACCGCAATCCCTCGAGGTGAGTTCGCATCTTACGCGTGGCGCGAAACAACGAATTCTTTACGGTCTCTTCGGTCGTGCCTAACGCTTCGCCAATGGTCCGCAATCGCATGCCCTGGTAGTGCTTCATCTCAAAAACCATTCGCTCCCGCGGCGAAAGTGTTTCGAGCGCCGCTTCAATCTTACTTGCGATCTCCTGACCTAGCAGATGGCGTTCGGGATTTGGCTGTGCTCCCGTCCCTTCCACGTGATCAAAAAAATCGGCGCCGCAGGACTCCCCGGAGGAAGTTACGCGCACAACGGGCGGCTGGTCTTCGGGGCGACTTCGACGGCGACGGAGGTGATCGAGGCAAACATTCGTGACGATCCGGTAGATCCAGGTATAGAAGGAGCATTCAAACCGGAAGCGATGCAGGTTGCGATAGATCTTAAGGAACGACTCCTGGTAGACATCTTTCGCGTCTTCGGCGCCGCCCACCACATTGAGAGCGAGGCGCAAGACTTGCCGGTCATATCGCCCGACGAGGGCTTCGAACGCCGCTGCGTCGCCTGCCTGCGCACGCTCGATCAGCTTGCGATCATCCACCATTGAAAAGACAGATTGATGACTAGGGGCAATAGTGGCGGGACGATCTAATGCGTTCAGCTGGGGCGCGCCGACAGGTATGACTTCCGAGGACATAGAAGTTTGGATTCTCTCTGAAATCTTCAGGGTTGGCTGCTTCTCACACCCTGCCAACTCCATTAACTTAGACGCGGGAGACAGGGAAAACGTGAGCATGTGTTTCTTGCTGAATCCATGAGGCTTACGTTAGATGATGAGCGAATAAGGGCAGGCATTGTGGTATAACCCCCGGTGACGTGAACCGGGTTTCTCCTGCTTTGGCTGATGACCGAACGACCGCGCGCCGGTCACGTAAACTCACTCTGCTGCCGCTTATCGCCGCAACCTATTTCATGGTGGCGGGCGGACCCTATGGCCTGGAGGATGTAATCGGCCGGACGGGCTATCGTGCGACGCTCGTCATTCTCGTGCTCACTCCTTTTCTCTGGAGCATACCCACAGCGCTGATGGTCAGCGAACTCGCCACCGCTCTGCCTTGTGAAGGCGGCTTCTACATCTGGGTGCGGCGCGGCCTAGGCCCTTTCTGGGGCTTTCAGGAGACCTGGCTGACGCTCACGGGCAGTGTCTTTGAGATGGCTCTTTATCCCACTCTTTTCGTCGCATACCTGGGCCGCTTCGCGCCGCAATTCGCTTCCGGTTATCGAGCCATTGCGCTGGAATTAGGCCTGATCGCCCTGTGCGCCGGATGGAATATCCTGGGCGCGCGCGCGGTGGGAGAAGGCTCGGTGTGGTTGAATGCACTGCTGTTTTCTCCGTTTGTTGCCATGATCTTGATCGCGGTGATGCGCAGGCCCGCGGCCAATTCGTTAGGGGGTCCGCTGCATCCGCTCGATTTGGAGGGCGGCATTCTCATCGCGATGTGGAACTACATGGGGTGGGACAATCTTTCCACGATCGCAGATGAGGTGGATCGGCCGCAGAGGACTTACCCACTGGCGATGTTCAGCTCGGTCATTTTGGTGATCGCCAGTTATCTATTACCGGTCATGGCCGTTGCCGCGGCGAGACTCGACCCCGGGATATGGAGCACGGGCAGCTGGGTGGACGCCGGCCAAGCGCTTGGCGGCTCGGGCCTGGCACTGGCGATTGCGGTTGCCGGAATGATCGGCGCGTTGGGGACGTTCGCGAGCCTAATGCTTTCGTTCACAAGATTGCCGGCGGTGATGGCCACGGACGGATACCTCCCGCGAATATTCACGCGCCATCAGAAAATAACCGGCGCGCCATGGGTGGCGATCATCGCCTGTGCGGTTGCCTGGGCAGCCTGTCTGCCGCTGGGGTTTTTTCGGTTGCTCATTCTTGACGTGCTGCTGACAGGCCTGAGCATTCTCCTGGAATTCGGTGCTCTGATCGCCCTGAGAATTCGGGAACCGCAGTTGCCGCGGCCTTACCGGATTCCGGGAGGGCTGTTCGCAGCGATTGGCATCAGTGTGCCTCCAAGCGCTCTGCTCGTTCTGAGTCTTCTCCGAAACCGAAGTGAAGAGGTGGGCGCAACAAACGAGTTGGTGATCGGCGTGGGAATCGTTCTGCTGGGTGTCATGCTTTATTTCGCAAGTCCGGGCTCGCGCCGAAAAAAGGGAACTCGTTGACACCCTATGGAGGGAAATGCGAAGCGGGCTATTCGCCGGCGTCGCCCCATCCGCGCACCAGGCGGACGAGGCCATACAAGGAGACGCAAATGAGGAAATCCAAGGCTAATCCCAAATCGACCTGGAACATGCGGTGACGCAAGGGACCCGGTAGCTGCGGTTCAATACCCAGATAGATTACATTCCCGCCGAGCACGGCCACCAGGTACTCCGCCCAGCGGCGGGCCGTGGAGATGCCGCGCGAAGTTCCCGAATTCGTCTCTTCCCGCCCGGGCATATTCGAGCCTCTCGCTATACAGGCACAACAAGTTTACTGGAAAGCGTTTCGCGACGCGCTGCCCGGCGCCACAAAGCAAGCGGCCCAAGCAGCAATATTGCAACCGCCGCCATCAATACCACCGCATTAGTCCGAAAGTACGGATTCGGCTGCCGGATAAGCGCGTCAATTGGCTGCGATAATGACAGCAGCATCGCCAACAGGAAATATCCCAAGAAATTGAGCCGCACCACGCGCTTCGCGCCCCACCAGATTACCGCGAATTGCAAAAAAACCAGAGCCGCGCTTTGAATAAAATCGCCGCGGCTGCCCCAGCGCGGCACGGACAAAATCGCGCAAGGCCGCGAGCAGAATCAGTTGCATCCACGACGAACGCAAATAACCGGAAACGAATCCCAGGGCCAGAACGACGATCCCGACCGCCAAAAAGCTATACGCCATCGCGCTGGCGAGCGCGTTGACAGCGGGCCAATTCGAGTCCAAACCAGCTGGAACATTCGCCGGGAAGGCGAAGCGCGCGACGGGCCAAATTGCGGCTGCAAGATCGCGAAGGCGGTGCAGCCCGATGAAAATCGCCCAGCCGCAAAAACCGACCAGCGCCGCGTCACGATAATACGCACTGGCCATTTTGCGGGAGAAGGGCAGGCGATCGGAGCCGTACGCGCGTGCCAGAAAAAACCAGGCCAATCCAAAAAGCAATATCGCGCTGGAATAGAAAAGCGCCGCGCCGAGAGCCTGACTAATGAGCAGGGTTCCAACAAATGTGGTGAAGGGCTGATCGGTGCGATATGTGAGCATGTATTGGGGCTCGAGTGCAATGAACCTCACCAGCGATGCAGCCAATACGGCCAGCGACCACAGTGCGATACGCCGCCACGGCACCGCCGTGATCTGAGGATTTTTCAGATTGCGCAAGAAGACTGTCAGGATGGCGATTCCGAAGGCGCCCACGAGCGACAGGAGCAGCACCGTTTGGGCGGTATTCGCGAGAGTATTCTGACTCTGCGTGCGAACCCAATCTTCGGGCAGATGGATGAACGTGCGATAACCCGAGACTTCATCTCCCTGGACGGCAAGCGAGATGCGCACGTGCGCTGACTCGATGCCGGGCGGAGACGGGTTGAGTGGGCGTGTTTCCTCCCAGATGAAGGTGTGGTCCGTGCGGGAGGGCAGCGCGTTGGATTGAGCCTCCACGAGTTTCCATTGAGCGAGATCGACTCCTTTGGCGTCGTGCAGGAAGGCCTCCGCGCGGGCTTGAGCCTGCTCCTTCGTGAGATTTGCGCCGGGGGTCGCTTCGGCCAGCGTGTGATGGACGGAGTGCAGGGCTCCATTGGGGAGGAGCACAATGAAATACTCCTCCTTCTGGGAAGCTCGAAAATAACGCGCTGTCCAGAACGCAGCAGGCACTTCGTCCCGGTAAATTCGATTCGTGGCCTCAAGACCGATGCTGCGCCGAAGATATTCGTTGACGAGAGGATCAAACGTGTACTGGATGCTGACAGCGCGATGGTAGGAGGCAGGGATTCTCGCGGAGTTGCCGAAGCGCATCATCCGCTCGAGCCGCTGCTTCCCGGCTATCCAGCGGGAATCTGACGAAATCGCCGATGCCCTGGGATTTGACCGTCCAAAGCAAGGCAATTCCCAAAATGGCCGCGGCCGCGACCGTTATCATGGCACGCTTACTCAGCGCCTCATAACGAGCCGCCGGCTGCACTGCCGGAAGAGGCTCTTCCGCCACAACCGGGGCCTCGACAAGTGGCTGAGCGCGATTCAGGAGCGGCGCTTCGTCCGCGAACCCTCCGCGCCTCAGGTAGAAAATCCCGGCGATAGCCACCGGGATGAAAGCGGCGAAGCCGACCAGCACTCCCGAGATACGCGCATAAAACTCCTGCGAGCGCATCAGCGAGAGACTGGTCAAAAATGCATCCACGGTGTAATGCCACGTGAGCGTCGCCAGTATTCCCCAGCGCAGCATCACCCATCCGGCCACGATGCCGATGGCTCCGACCTCCAGCCCCCTGATATAGGGCGGCTCCTGCGGATAATTGGAGTGCAAAAAGCCCCAGGCGAACGCCGGGAGCACGATGGCCAAAGTTCTCGACCGCGTCACGCCCATCAAAAAGCGGATAGAGAACAGGCGAAACAAGAACTCTTCGCTGGCCGCCGCATAGATACCGATGGTCAGGGGGTAGATCCACGGCAGGGCAGTGCTGAGCGTATCGGAATACTGCAGGTCTTGAGGCGCCCAGACGCCGAAGCGCCTTCCCACGACATAAAACAAGACCACAAATCCAATGTGCGCGGCGGCTAGACACAGGCCGATAACGCCTGAGCAAAAGAACTGCTTGGTGCGCAGGCCGCTGAAGGTGAATAGGCTTCCCAGGCGGAGTTGCTCCGGCTGGCCTGCCCGATAGAGTGGCTCACCGGGTGCAACGGCGATGATGACCAGCAACGCCAGCGACACGCTTTCGACCAGCGCCTTGACGAGTTCCGCGGCGACGAAGCTCGCGTAAGAATCATTGGTGTCGTATCCGGCGCGGACGAGCGGCCATTGGTTCAGCTGCATCGCGAAGTAGAGGCCGGTAATAAACAATCCCAGCGCTAACACCCACTTCCAGTGAAGCAGACCGCGGCGGCCCAGCGTAATCAACACCGAAAGCGCCGCGCCGATCAGGATCGCGTAGGGAATCAAGGCAATCGTTTCGATGAAATTGTTCGACGAGCGCAGCCGCGCATATGTTCGCTGCCAAGCCTCCGGCACCTTCAGGAATTCGAGATAGCCTCCGACGTTGCCACCCTCGATCGTGACGTGCAGGCGATAGGGCGCCTCCTTGACGCGAAATCCGGTGCGCTCCCACGTGAAACTCCAGTCCGTCCGATTCGGACGGTCAGCGGAGTTGGCCTCCTCGGGCAGAAAGGAGAAAGTTGCAAGGTCGATGCGCAGTGTTTGAGTGAGGAACTGCTCCGCGCGACTCAATGCTTCGGCCCGGTCCAGGCGAGCGCCTGGGGTGGCCTCTTCGAGAACGTGTTCGTAACCGACCGCGCGGCCAGACGGATCGACGCGAACGCGAACCTCTTCCTTCTGTCGCGGCGAAAGAAGCGTACATCCCAATACCAGACGCTGACCTCGGAGGCCATCAGGCGATTGGCTTGTTCGAGGCCAACCTCACGCTCGAGATAGGTCTTCGTATCGTCATCCACACTAAAAACCACCGAAGATTGGTAGCCCTGAAGCGATAGCCCCTGATCCTCCACGAACTTGCGTGCGCGATCAACGGCCGCGCTTCGCGTAACCTTGAAATCGACCGAGGCTTCCGGAAATGCGCGAAAGAAGTAACGGTAAGCTACGAAACCGCCGAGAATGGCGGCAAGCAGCCAAAGCAGAAGGACACGGAAGTCGGTCCGCGTCAAAACCCTTGGAGATGGCTGAGTTATCTGTGGGGACGACAACGAGATTTCTCCAGACAAGGGCTCGGGTGCGGGTGCCGGATCATTGCGCACGCCAATCTATGCATAGGTTGCCATGAATGCAAGCAGGGGCGCTCCACCTTTGCGATGATATATATAAAGCCGGCATGAATGTAACTTCCGCGACCGAAGTGAAATACCTCAAAGGGGTGGGCCCCCAACGCGCCGCCGTGCTCGCGGGCCGCGCGATTCATTCCGTAGGCGATCTGCTCCTGTATCTGCCATTTCGCTACGAGGATCGCATCCGCTTCAGCCAGATTGCAGAGATCGCTCCCGGCGGTACGTACACGATTCATGGCACCGTCGCCGATGCGGGGATAGCGCGCTTTACTCGCGGCCGAGGAGCCATCTTCCACCTGCTGGTTCACGACCCCACCGGAACTTTGGCCTGCAAATTCTTTCACGGCGCCTATCTGCAAGGGCGCTTCCGTGCCGGCCAAAAAATCGTCCTGCACGGCAAAGCCGATGTCGATCCCCGCCGCCCCGGCAGAATCGAAATGATCAATCCGCAGCACGAGATATTGGGAGCGGATGCCGCCGATTCCACCGAGATGGGCCGTATCGTGCCGATTTACGAAGCCGTTGGCAACGTGGGGTCCCGCACGCTTCGCCGCATGATCTATGGCGCTTTGCAGAACCTCGCCGCAGTCCCGCCCGACCCTTTGCATGACGACTTGCTCGCGCGTTACAACTTCCCCACGCGCGGCGATGCCATTCGCTACGTTCATTTCCCTCCGCCCGATGTGCCTGTGGATGTGCTCAATCAATTTCAGTCGCCCGCGCACCGGCGCCTGATCTTCGAGGAGCTTTTCCTTTATCAGCTGAGCATCGCGTTGCGCAGGAAAGAAGCGAAACAGCATGCTGGGATCGCCTTCCGTGTCCGCGAGCCGCGCGTGCGCGAAGCGCTGAAACGCATTCTGCCTTTCAAACCGACCGATGCCCAGAAGCGGGTGCTTGCGGAGATCGCCGCCGACCTCGAAAAACCGACTCCCATGCATCGCCTTTTGCAAGGCGATGTGGGCAGTGGGAAGACAATCGTCGCTTTGGAAGCCGCTGCGATCGTAATCGAGAATGGCTATCAGGCTACTCTGATGGCGCCGACCGAAATCCTGGCCGTGCAGCACTTTCTTTCAGCACGCCGCATCTTTGCGGCCTCGGGTTACAGCGTCGACTTATTGATCGGCGGCCTGAAGGCGCGCGAGAAACAAGCGGTTACCGAACGCATGCGCACGGGGAAAACACAGTTTGTCGTGGGAACGCACGCATTAGTTGAGGACCCATCAGGATTTGCCCGCCTTGGTTTGGTGATCGTGGATGAGCAGCACCGCTTCGGAGTGCTGCAGCGCAAGCGTCTGATGGAAAAAGGGGCGGCGCCGGATGTGCTCGTGATGACCGCAACGCCGATTCCGCGAACGTTGTCGCTCACGCTTTACGGCGACCTGGACGTTTCCATCATCGACCAGATGCCCCCCGGGAGGACGCCCATCGAGACGCGGCGGTCCTCGCCGGAACATCTGCCAGGCGTATGGGATTTCGTCGCGCGTGAAGTGAAGAAAGGCCGCCAGGCTTATGTCGTGTATCCGGTGATCGAGCAATCGAAAACCAGCGAGGCTCAACTCTCGCTCAAGGCGGCAATGGTGGAATACGAACGGCTGCAGAAGACCGTCTTCCCGCGGATGCGTGTAGGGTTGCTGCACGGCCGGATGACCAGCGAAGAGAAAGAACAAACGATGGGAGCCTTCCGGCAGGGCGACGTACAGATCCTTGTTTCCACCACGGTCATCGAAGTCGGCGTGGACGTTCCCAATGCCACTGTCATGGTCATCGAGCACGCGGAGCGTTTTGGCCTGGCGCAACTGCATCAGTTACGCGGACGCATCGGTCGCGGAGGCGAGAAGAGCACCTGTCTTCTGATCGCCCCCAAAAGGGTCTCCGAGGATGCGCGCGAACGCCTGGAGACCATGGTGGCGACAAACGACGGATTCGCCATCGCCGAAGCCGATTTGAGGCTCCGTGGGCCGGGAGAATTCTTCGGCACGCGGCAACACGGCTCGGTGGGTTTTCATATCGCCAATCCGCTTCGCGACCGGGAAATACTTGAACTGGCGCGACGCGAGGCCTTTTCGCTGCTCGACAATCCTGACGGAGAAGAAGAGCGTCTCAGGCTCCTCAGAGCGCTCGATCCCGGCTGGCAGCGGCGATATCAGCTCGCTTCCGTGGGCTAAGCGACAATCACAGGAGTCAGGTAGCCTACACGGGGTAAGAGAGGTTGCCGTGCGATGCGCGTGATCGCGGGAAAATATCGGAGTCGCCGGCTTCAAACCTTGCACGGAATGGCGTTGCGGCCCTCCAGCGACCGACTCCGCGAAACTTTGTTCAATATTTTGGGCGAGGCGGTCGACGGAGCTCTTTTCATCGACCTCTTTGCGGGATCAGGCGCCGTAGGCATCGAGGCGCTCAGCCGCGGCGCGCACGCATGCATTTTCGTTGAGAACCACGCCGCGGGCGCCGCCTTGATCTCCCGAAACCTCGCTTCTCTGGAAATTGCGACCGCTTCCAACGTTGCGGGCCTCAAGACATTTGGGGGGACAGCGGAGGTCCTGCGGATCAATGCGCTGGATGCGCTTAAAGGGCTGAGCGAGCGCGGCGCGAGCGCCGACTTCATCTTTGCCGACCCACCCTACGCAAATGCTCAGGCCTATGAGGACATACTCGCATTTTTGGGCAAGTCGGAAATGCTCGGGCGAAGCGGGCGGCTCATTATCGAACATCGAAAGGCCAACCCCCTCCTAAAAGTTGCGGGACACCTGGAACGGACACGGATTGTCGAGCAAGGTGACACAGCCTTGAGCTTCTACAGTTGCGTAATCGCGGCCTAGCGCCCCTTAGGTACGCGAAATGAACGGAAAATTAGAAATGATCGCGTAGCCCGCGAAACGTGGAGACGATCAGAAGCTTTCCGGTGCCGCTCTGTAGTTCAGCGCCCTCTCCATTCCAGCTTGGGCCGTGGGGGACGAAGGCGGCATTGAGGCCGGCTTGCAGCGCGGGATTGATTTCCTGTTGTGCGCTGCTGCCCACCAGCCAGGAGTGCAATTTGACGACGTGATGCTTATCGATCAGACCCTCGTAGACGGGAATGCTTTTCTCGGCAACGATCTCGATGGAATCGAAGAATCCCTGCAGTCCGGACCGCTCAACCTTCGCAGCTTCTTCGGCGGGTTCGCCTTTGGTGAAGAGGATCATCCTGTGGCGGCTGGAGAGATAGGCAAGCGTTTCCGGCACTCCATCGAGCACGCGGGGCGGCGTATGCTCGAGGTCGGCGACCATGTCGGCAATTTCCTGGAGGGCGCTCTTCTGCGCCAGCCCTCCGGCAAGCTTCAAGTAGCTTTGCCCCAGGGAACGGGCAAAGCTGTGCACGCCATACCCGTGCTGCTGGATATTCTGCCGCTCCGTCTCGTTCAGGATGTGGCGTGCGTAGGCGCGAGCGTATCCGAAAGGCTCAACCAGGGAGAAAAACCGCTCCAGGGTATGCTCAAAAAAGACGTTGCTCTCCCAAAGAGTATCGTCGGCATTGATCAGTAAGGTTAGCCGACGCATGTCCGCGCCTGTGAGTCGCGGAAAAGCTGCCGCGGAATGGTCCGGATACGCATTTATCAGAGGTTCTCAAGGACTATTGTACTGCGGTTCGCGGAAACCAGAGAGATGCTTAGAGGGTTGCCGGCAGGAATTCGTAACGATCGATCCGCGCGGCAACTCCACGGGTTTTCTGCCCGGGTTCGACGCGGATGACTCTGCCGAAGCAGCGAATATTGACATCGCCTGCCCTGGTAATCTCCTTCGGCAAAGTCAGCACAAATTCGATGGGAATATCGGCCTCAAATTCTTCATTTGTCCAAAAATAGAGGCCGCGAAAGCTGACGTCCCTGGTTTCTCCACGCCTTTCCAGGGCACCTGACGAACGAAGCAGGCGTATGGTGAGCGGAAGCGCCATCGTGAAACGCCGTGAAGTGCGGCGTTCAATCGGTTCGGCCATTTTTTCACCGGAAGGAAGTCCAAATTCGCGCCAGAAAACTAACACCTAAGGGCCGAAACCGCAACGAAAAATGCCGTGCTTGGCCAACCCACGATCAGACCGAAGCAGCCGTGAAGGATCCGGCCGCTATTCGCGTTTTTCGCTTCCCTGCGGTGCGAGCAGGCGCCTGCAAGCACGAAGGATGCGCCGGTACGGCCAGCCCACCGGCCGAGGCTCCCGAAAAAAGATTTCACCTTCGCGGGGGCGACCATAAAACCAGCGCGCGAGCAATGCCAGGTGATCTTCCAGATCGGCTGTTGCCGATACTCCGATCGAGCGTGTGGGACTTGCTTGATCGATGGACTTGACCGTTGCGGGCGGCTCGATTGATGTGGGCGACTTGACCGTTGCGGGCGATTCAATCGCCGTGGGCTCGATCAACTCGCGCAAGATTTGCTCCACGGAACGGGGCTGGCTGGCCAACTCATCAAATTGAAGCACGAAAGGCTCGGAGATCTCTCCGCCGCGCAGGATAAACAAAGCTATTGAATTCTCCGCCTCCGCGCGCGTGACGATTACGGCATAGAGCTCGTCGATTGGGCGGACCAATTCCGGCAGGCCGCGTTGCACCTCCTGAACCTTCTCCAGCCGGCGATGCAACGCCGAGGCATGCTCGAAATCGAGATGCGCACTGGCAGCTTCGCGTTCCTGCGTAAGGGCATCCGCGAGCGAGGTCCCGCCCGTTCGCAAAAAGGCAGCCGCGCGGCCCACTTCGTCCCGGTATTCCGCCGGCGTGCATCCCCCGAAGCAGGGCGCCAGGCACATCTTCATCTCCGAATAGATGCATCCGGGAAATTCCGGATCGGGGCGGATTTTGATCTGGCAGCGGCGAACGCGGAATAGATCGAGCGAGGGTTCGAGAAAGCTCGAGGCCGCTCGGCGTGTTGCAAACGGACCCACATACAATCCACTTGCGCTCAGGCGGCGGGTGACATAGGCGCGCGGATAGGCGTTTGCCAGACTTAGCTTGACGAAAGCCGCGGGATGCAGGCGCAGCCTTTTCCGATAGCCATCGGGCCACAGAACTCGCGCCTGTTGCCAATGCAGGAGCGCCTGCTCAAACGCCGAGCCCGTGAGTCGAAACCGGATACCGACGGCATATTCCCTCAGATTCAAACGCTTGGAGTTTACTTCCGGCGCTCCCAGGAGCAGACGCATTCGCCGCTTCAGGTCAGCGGTGCGCAGAAGAATAGGCCGAGCACCTGCCAATCCCTGACGCGGTTCGATCAGGACGACAGCGGGCCGCGATGGCAGGGCATCGAAGAATTCGGCTGCCCTGGCCGGCTCAAACTTAATTTCGCGCTCCAGCTCCATTACGGACTCAGCATACACGCACGGCGAGTGGGGCGGGAATATAGGGACAACACAAGAATACAGGCGGGTCGTCCCGGCCTGAATGCTGTTTAGAGGTTGCGAAGCACCCAGGATGCGATAATCAAGCGCTGAATCTCGCTGGTACCTTCGTAGATTTCCGTAATCCGCGCGTCACGATACATTCGCTCGACAGGATATTCGCGGCTGTAACCGTATCCTCCATGAATCTGGATGGCTTTGTGAGTGACCCGCGTGGCCATTTCAGAAGCAAAAAGTTTGGCAATGGAGGCCTCCATGGAAAATCGGCCGCCAGTATCCTGTTTCCATGCCGCCCGGCGCACCAGGAGGCGTGCGGCATCGATTTCCGTGGCCATGTCCGCAAGCATGAATTGGATCGCCTGGAATTCCGCAATGGGATGCCCAAAGGCCTGACGCTCTCGCGCATAGGCGAGCGCATACTCAAAAGCTCCCTGCGATATACCGGTTGCCTGGGCGGCGATGCCGATGCGACCGCCGTCCAGGGTGGAAAGCGCGATCTTATAGCCATCGCCTTCCGCTCCAATCCGATTTTCAACGGGCACGCGGCAATCGCTGAACGAAAGTTCGGTGCAAGCGGTGGCATGAATGCCGAGCTTTTTCTCTTCCTTGCCAACGCGAAAACCCGGCGTGCCCCGCTCCACGATCAGCGCCGTGATGCCTTTCTCGCCCTTCGCAGGGTCCGTATTCACATAGACGAGAGCGGCATCCGCGACGCCGCCATTTGTGATCCAGGCTTTCGTTCCGTTGACAATGTATTCGCCGTTTTTCCTTACCGCGGAGGTGCGCAGGGCAGCGGCATTCGACCCCGCCTGAGGCTCGGTGAGGGCGTAGCATCCAATGCGCTCGCCGCGCGCAAAAGGCGCGAGAAACTTCTTCTTTTGCTCTTCGCTGCCAAACCGGTAGAGCGGATCGCAGTAAAGCGAGTTCTGTACGGAAAGGATGACCCCGGTCGAGGCGCAGACCCGGGAGATCTCCTCGATGACGATGGCGTAGCTGGTGTGGTCGAATCCGGCGCCGCCGCAGGATTCGGGCAGGGACACACCTGTCAGTCCGAGTTCGGCTGCTTTGCGAAACGTTTCGCGCGGGAAGTCGACCCGTCTCATCGATCTCGCGAGCCAGGGGCTTCACCTCCGACTCGGCAAACTCGCGAACGGTCTGCTGCAAGAGCTTCTGTTCTTCGCTAAGTTCCAGATCCATGAGGGATGCCCCGACCCTCGCCATTAGGCGCCGAGGGCGCCGCGCAACCGCTCGTAGGTGGTCGTGAGCTCCTCGCGGTTGAACTCGCGTTTCACCGACGGCGGTCATGAAATTCGTGTCGCCGATCCACCTGCGGCAGCACGTGCATGTGCAAATGGCCGGGAACGCCGGCTCCGCCGGCCCGTCCGAGATTGATCCCAAGATTGTAACCGTCCGGGTGATAAAGGCCTTCGAGAGTGCGTTCGAGCCGTTGTGCCAGGACCATCATCTCCGCCAGTGTTTCGGGCTCCGAAGCGGCCAGGGTGGCCTTATGCGCATAAGGAACCACCATGACGTGGCCTGACGTGTATGGGTAGCGGTTCAAGATCACAAAGTTTTTTTCGGCACGCAGTACGATCAAGGACTTGGCATCATCGCCGGCCGCGGCGGCATCGCAAAAAATACAGCGGTCGCTCTTTGATGCCGCTGGCGATGTAACGATAGCGCCAAGGCGTCCAGAGATAATCCATGATGATGGAATTTACTGATGAGGCGCTTGGGGCGGCAGCGCAGCGGCAGCGGCGGTCGCTTCGCCATTCACAAAATCCTTAAGCTCTTTGCTGGGTTTGAAGAAGGGGATTCGCTTGGGAGGAACATCCACTTTAGCGCCGGTCTTCGGATTGCGACCGATGCGGCCGCGACGCTGGCGGGTGCGGAAGCTCCCAAATCCACGGATTTCGATCTTGTCCCCGGTCTGCAACGCTTGAATGATGGAATCGAAGATGGTCTCCACAATCGCTTCCGATTCCTTGCGAGGCAACTCCGTGGCCCGTATGACCTCTTCGACCAGATCGGCCTTGGTCATGGTCGTGTCATTCATCGCGTTCAACTCTCACCATCATCGAAAAATTCGAGGCCGTTACCTGACGCTGCAGCAGGCTGCTCTTCTTGGCCCGGTTAACTCACGCGATAACTCATCAGACGGGCCCGCAGCCGGGACCATCATACCGCGGAACGCCTACAGGTTCTCACGTTTGGCCATAATTGCATCGCCAATTGTTGCCGTGGGGGAGGACTTTGACGATCGGTAGTCCTCCATCTCGCGGCGCTCGGCATGACGGACGGCCGCTCGATAGCTCAATCCGATCTTGTGCTGGTCGGGACTGATCTTTACGATCTTGAAATCATATTCGCGGCCTGGCGCAAGCACAGACGCCGAGGCGCCCTTGTCGGGCTGCTTATCCCGGGAGCGGCGCTCCTCAATTTCCGAGATGTGGCACAAGCCCTCGATTCCCTCTGCCAACTCCACGAAAGCGCCGAATGTCGTCAGCCTGGAAACCTTGCCGTGAACGACATCATTGACCTTGTGAGCCGCAAACCAGTTGGACCAGATATCGTTCAGCTGCTTGATGCCCAGAGAGACGCGCCGGTTCACGGCGATCGATCTTCAGCACCTTGGCCTGAACCGTGTCGCCCTTCTTCAGCGCATCGCGAGGGGCTCTTTATCCTTCCGGTCCAGCTGATATCGCTGACGTGGATCAGCCCGTCGAAGCCCTCTTCGATTTCCACAAATGCGCCGAATTCAGTGAGATTGCGAACGCGGCCCGTAACTTGGGAGCCAACGGGATACTTCGCCGCAAGTTCGACCCACGGATCGGTCTGAGCTTGTTTGATGCCCAGGGAGATTCGCCGCTGGTCAGGGCGCAACTCCAGCACCACAACCTCGACGGCATCGCCAACCTGCACCAGTTTCGACGGGTGCTGTTTCCGCTTTGACCAGCTCATTTCAGAAACGTGCACCAGGCCTTCGACGCCGGCGTCAAGCTCCACAAACACGCCGTAATCGGCCATGCCAACAATCCTACCCTGCACGCGAGCACCTACCGGAAATCGCTCCGCGACCGTGGCCCAGGGATCGGGCAACAACTGGCGCCGTCCCAGGGATACGCGGCTTTTTCTCGCGTCAAACTTGAGAACCTGAACGTCCAGCTCGTCGCCGGGCCGAACCACGTCGACCGGGTTGGTAACGCGGCCCCAGGAAAGATCGGAGACGTGCAACAAGGCCGTCGAGTCCGCCAAGGTCCACGAACACGCCGTAGCTGGTGATGCTCTTTACCGTGCCATGGAAGACCTGGCCCTCGGTGATCGAGTCCATCAATTTCTGCCGCTGCGATTTCTGGTCTTCTTCCAAGATTGCACGCCGGCTGACCACTACATTGCCGCGCTTGCGATTCAGCTTGAGGACGCGAACCTCGATTTCGCGGTCCTTCCACTCTTCCAGATCGTGAACCGGCCGAAGGTCGACCTGCGAGGCGGGCAGGAAAGCCCGTACGCCGACGTCTACCACCAGGCCGCCCTTGACGCGGTCTACGATGCGTCCCGGTCAACGTCGTCTTGTCGTGATAGGCCTTATCCAGATTGGCCCAGACGCGACGCCGGCGCGCGCGCTGGTAAGAAACGATAACGTAGCCGTCCTTGTGTTCACCGGTAAGTTGAACTTCGATGTTCTGTCCGGGATCCAGCTGTATCGGCTGGTCGGCTTCCATGAATTCGCCGGCCGGAATCAATGCTTCCGTTTTGCCACCAATGTCGACAACGACGCCGACATCCGCGACCGCGACAACTCTGCCCTCGACGATTTCGCCTTCCGTCGGCGCCTGCTGCGGTGCCGCGTACTGATCCATCAGCTGATTGAGTTCTTCGTTGGATGGCGAGGCCGATTCATCGACCGCGGCGGGTGTTTCAGACGGCAGGTTCCGGGGACAAAGAGGATCCCTTATCCTCTGCAGATGCATTAGCGTCCAGAGAGTTGGCAGAGCCGCTTGTCACTGAAGACCCATCACTCCCCGACGGAACATGATTCGCCTGATCAGGGCTGTCCGATCGGGATTCCGGACCGGGCTCCGACACCGCACCTACTTCCGACTCAGGTGCGCGAGCGGCGGCAAAAGATGCCGGCGTGCCAGAAGGCTCGCGGCCTAACGTCTCATAGTCGGAACCCATCCTACAGGCCTCCCCGGGGAATAGATTACCCTGCTCGTGCGGCGAACTTCCTCGAAATCCCGCTCGTGGAGCCTAGAGCAAGGAAGGAAAAAACCAATCCGCAATAAGAACTTATCGCGGCGATCATACGCGCCTTGGCGGCTGCTGTCAATGAACCGGCAAGGCTGGAATTGTAAAGACTTATGCTGCCATGCGGAGTCAAGAGCGCCAGTCTGAAGCCATAGTAGGAGCGAGCGCCGGGCTCTGGGGATATACTGAGGGGCAGGACAAGTTCTAGCAGGAGGCAACCTCGTTAAATGACAAGGTCTCTTATGCTAGATAAAGGCACATGACGGATAGGACGCAGACGACAATGACGCGCAATACTAAGTTGATGCGCAATAAGAGCTATCCGGCAAAACTTGCGTGGCTTCTGGCTACCGGATTTGCCTTTGCCGGACTGGCGCTGGCGATTCGCCCGGTGCGCGCGGCAGGCCAGGCGACGCAAAGTCCGTCCTCTTCCGCGCAATCCCCGGCTGCGGCGGCGGGCGGAGCCGCGAAGACCGACTCGCTGCCAATACCCGTCGACGAAATCATTCGCAAGTTCGCCCAGCACGAGTCGGATTTCAAGCTGGCGCGCGATAACTACACCTATTCGCAAGAGGTCCTTGTGGAGGACGTGGCGCCGACTCCCGGCGAATATCGGCTGGAGAGCGAGATCGTGTTCACGCCGCAAGGCCGCCGATACGAACAGATTACCTATGCCCCGCAGCCGTCGCTGCACGATTTCACGCTTTCACCCGAGGACATGAAGGACCTGGAAAACATCCAACCCTTTGTCCTCAACGCCGAGGATCTGCCGAAGTACGACGTGCAGTTTTCGAACCAAGAGAAGCTCGATGAGCTCAATACCTACGTTTTTCATGTAGCGCCCAAACGCATTGAAAAGAACCAGCGTTATTTTCAGGGCACAATCTGGGTAGACGCCCGCGATTTAGCCGTAGTGAAGACCGACGGAAAGGCCGTGCCGGACATCGTGAAGGGGGATAACCAGAACCTCTTTCCACGGTTCGTCACTTATCGCGAGAATATCGAGGGCACGTTCTGGTTCCCCACGTACACGCGCGCCGATGACACCCTTCATTTCAAGAGCGGGGACGTGCGTATGCGGATGACGGTGAGATACAAGAACTACAAGCGCTTTGGGTCCACCATCAAACTGGGCCCATCGAAGGAAGCTCCTTCGAGTCCGACGCAGACGCAGCCGGCACCCCAAAAATAATCCGACGCAGGGCAACGGAACTGCGACCTTCCCGCTCGCAAGGATGGTTATTTGCAACGGTCGTTCAGCGGCCGGGCGCAGGGCGCTCGTGCGCGATCGGCGAAGCCTTCTCCAATGACGACGATTCAGAGAACAGGCGGGCCAGCGAATCGCGGTAAGGCGCTGAGGCCACGCCGCGTTCGGTAATGATGGCCGTGATCAGGCGCGCAGGCGTCACATCGAAGGCGGGGTTTGCGGCTTCAACATCGGGCGCGATTTGAATGCCGCGAATGTGCGTCACCTCGTGAGCGGGCCGCTCCTCGATCGGTATGCTCTCTCCTGAAGGAATAGCAAGATCCAACGTGGAGATGGGGGCGGCGACATAAAAGGGAACGCCATTTTCGCGCGCCAGCACGGCAATCTGATAGGTCCCGATCTTATTTGCGGTATCGCCGTTGGCGGCTATGCGGTCCGCACCCACGACGACAGCCCCGATTTTTCCAGTCTTCAGAAAGTGCCCCACCATATTGTCGGTGATGAGGGTGAGGGGTATGCCGCCTTCCGCTAGTTCCCAGGCGGTCAGGCGCGCGCCCTGCAGGTAAGGGCGTGTCTCCGGAACAAAAACGCGCAACTTATGCCCCTGCTCGACCGCCACGCGAATTACGCCCAGGGCGGTGCCGATGCCCGCGGTGGCCAGCGCGCCCGCATTACACTGAGTCATGACTTCGCCGCTTTCGGGCATGAGCGCGGCGCCGAATCGGCCAATCGCTTCGTCAATCGCGCGCTTTTCTTCATGTATGCGGCGGGCTTCAGCGACAAGGCCATCGCGCATAGACTGCAGGTCGGCAGTCGCGGCGAGTTCCTCGAAGCGGCGCTTCATCCGAGCGATGGCCCAGAATAGATCGACAGCCGTCGGGCGAGTTCGGGCGATCGTCTCGCAAATCAGCGGAAATTCGGCGCGAAGATCGGCAACGGAGCGCGCCTTCGAATGCTGCACGCCAAGGGCGACACCCATGGCTGCGGCAACCCCGATTGCGGGCGCGCCGCGGATGACCATGTCCCGGATCGCCGCCGCAACGTCTTTGTAGTCGGTGTAGGTGTGGCGCACCACTTCGCCCGGCAGGCGGCGCTGGTCGATCATGACCACGCCGTCGGCGGTCCAGGTAATGGGCTGTGCTACGCGCACGAGTGGCTGACTCCGCTCATTGGCCATATCTGCAAGGGGTGACCGCTCAGGCTCCAGGGAGGTGACGCAGGCCGCCAGTGGCGACGTAAAAGCCGGCGAAGAGAATCGTGTTATAGCCGAGGTGCACGAAATAGCTGGCGGCCACCGTGCCGGCGCGGGCGCGGACGTACGTGAGGATGATGCCGACGCAAATCAGCAGGCCGATCTGTCCCCAGGCGCCGCCGAGCTGCTGGGCGTGTGCAAGTCCAAAAAGGGCGCCCGTAGCCACAATGCCCGTGGTGATGCCAAACTTCCGGGCGATCACGGGATAGATGCAGCCTCGGAAGATCGTCTCTTCGACGACCGGAGCCACAAGAATTCCGAGTCCCATCAGCATCAATACGCTTTGGCGGCTGTGGAAGAGCTCTTCCATGGGAATCCCGGAGTCGCGGCCAACAAAGTTTCCAAGCCATCCCACCACCACGGCCAAAGCGAAACCGCCCAAAATATAGCGCACGATCGTCGCGCTCGAGGCCATGTTGCGGAAAGCACGCCAACCCATGGCCTGCCAAAACGGCGCGGAGCTGCGCCCCCGAACCACGGCATACAGAAATGCCAGGGTAGCGCCGGAAAGCAGAGCCTGGCTGATAATCAGCACGGACGAGCGCGCGGCGGTGGAGTTTTGCAGGGCGGATGGCGAGATTCCAAAGAACACGAAGGCGCCTGCAGCAACAATCAGGGTAAGCAAACCGCCGCATACGAAATAAAAGAGGACCAGATAAGCCAAATCCATCCAGCGAAAAGGCGTGCGCGAATCCGGAGAAGGCGACCGGTCCTGAAAAGGGCCCGTCTCAAATTCCGACCGAGAGATGAATATGGGCACATGCTCTGCCGGAGTGGGCTCGGGCGGCGTTGTCACGGCAAGCCGGTCTCGTTCATCTTCGGGTGCCGCAGGCACGTTATCGGGGTAGGGAGAGTTCATTCCGGGTATACCACTCGTTGGATGATCAGCCAGCGGCGGATGGTGCATTCTTCCACTTACAGAACTGTAAACGGATTTGACTGTCCGGTGCAAGTCTTCCACGGGTGAGGCTCTCAGGAGTCCGCGCGAGCGCTCACGCCAGGCTACTTGGTCGCGGAACCGGCGCTGTGAATGCCTGGTGAATCGCCGGTCAACTCCAATGGAGCGAGTTCTTTGTATGTTCGGTCGAGGTCGAGAATTCGGGCGAGGGCCTGGCCGGTGTACGACTTCTTGTTGCGCGCCACGTGCTCCGGCGTGCCCTGCGCAACGATGCGGCCTCCGGCGTCGCCACCCTCGGGACCCAGGTCGATAATCCAGTCGGCTTGTTTGATCACGTCCATGTGGTGCTCAATGATCAGCACGGTATTACCGAGCTCCACCAGGCGATTGAGGACGTGCATGAGCTTTTTCACGTCGTCAAAGTGCAGGCCGGTGGTGGGTTCGTCCAGGATATACAGAGTGCGGCCGGTTTGGCGGCGGGATAGCTCACGGGCCAGCTTGATTCTTTGCGCTTCGCCGCCGGATAGCGTGGTCGAGGATTGGCCCAGCTCGACATAGCCGAGACCCACGTCCACCAGGGTTTGCAATTTCTGATAGACCTGCGGAATGTTTTCGAGCACCTTCAGCGCTTCTTCAATGGGCATGTCCAGCAGATCGGAAATGGAAAATGTCTTGTACCGCACCGCCAGCGTTTCGGAGTTGTAACGGCGCCCACGGCAGACGTCACAGGTAACGTAGACATCGGGAAGGAAATTCATCTCGATTCTTTTCAGACCGTCACCCTGGCAGGCTTCGCAGCGGCCGCCTTTGACGTTGAAGCTGAATCGGCCGGGACGATATCCCCGCTCGCGCGACTCCGGCAGCATGGCGAAGATCTCCCGGATGGGCGCGAAGACGCCAGTGTAGGTAGCTGGATTCGACCGCGGCGAACGCCCGATGGGGGCCTGATCGATTTCGATGACTTTATCGACGTGCTCCGCACCGCGGATTTCGCGGAATTTTCCCGGCTGCTCCATCGAACGGTAAAGCTTTTGAGCCAGGGCGCGATAGAGGATGTCATTCACCAGCGTGGACTTTCCTGATCCTGATACGCCCGTGACTACGATCAGCGAGCCGAGTGGAAAATTGACGTCGAGATCTTTCAAATTGTTGGCTTCGCATCCCAGCAGCGAAAGCGTCTTGCCGGTGGGACTCCGGCGCGTCTGCGGCACCCGGATCTGCATCGCGCCGGAAAGATAACGGCCGGTGAGGGAGGCTTCGTTTGAGGCAATCGCCGCGGGTGTTCCGATGGCGACGAGATGTCCGCCGGCATTGCCTGCGCCGGGACCAAGGTCGACCACGAAATCGGCGCGCCGGATGGTCTCTTCGTCATGCTCCACGACCAATACCGTGTTGCCGAGATTGCGAAGCTGCTCGAGAGAAGCAATCAATCGATGGTTATCGCGCGCATGCAAGCCGATCGACGGCTCGTCCAGCACGTAGAGCACGCCTCGCAAGCGCGAACCAATCTGCGTAGCCAGACGAATGCGCTGCGCCTCGCCGCCGGAAAGCGTCGCCGCCGAACGGTCGAGACTCAGATATCCGAGGCCGACGGCCAGCAGGAAGTCCAGCCGCTCGGCAACCTCCGCCAGCGGGCGCCCGGCGACCTTGCGTTGACGAATGGTGAGCCCCTCGCGAATACGATCCACCGCAGGATGCGCCTCAATCAGAGGCAGCGCGGTGAAATCGGAGATGGAAAGACCGCCCACCTTTACCGCCAGACTTTCGGGCCGCAGGCGGCTTCCGCCGCACACCACGCAGGGAACCGCAGACATATACTGCGTCAGCCATTCGCGATATCCGTCCGAATTGGTTTCGTTGAGATTGTCCTCGAGAAACCCGAAGATGCCCGGAAATCGCAATCCAGGAATACTCTTTTTGTCGCGGGCGGCCGGGGCCGGCGCCGCTTCGTCTCCATTGTTGCCGTTACCGGCCAAGCGGTTCTTCGCGGGCGGATTCCCGTAGAGGATCAGGTTTTGTTCGCGCCGGCCTAACTTTTCAAAGGGCGTGGTGAGATCGAATCCGTGGGCAAGGGCGGCGATCTCCAGCGTGCGCCTCAGATTGGCGGAGCCCGAGCCCGGTCCCAGTCCGCCCTCAAAAATCGGCCGGGACCAATCCACGATGACTTTAGCGGGATCGAAATCGTATTTTGAGCCCAGCCCATTGCAAGCGGGACAAGCCCCGTACGGTGAATTGAAGCTGAATGAGCGCGGCTCGAGTTGCGGCACCGAAATGCCGCACTCACTGCAAGCCAGCTTTTCGGAGAAAACCTGCTCCGTGCCGTCAACCACCGAAACAGTCACGAGACCCTGGGCCAACTTGAGCGCGGTATTCAGGGACTGCGCCAGCCGCTCGGCGATGCCGGGTTTTACGAGCAGGCGATCGACGACGACTTCGATATCGTGATTCTTGCGGCGGTCCAGGCGTGGCGGCTCGTCGAGGGGATAAAGGACATGATCGATGCGCACCCGAGTGAATCCTGCCCGCGCCAGTTTGTCGAACTCCTGCCGATATTCACCCTTCCGACCGCGCACGATGGGCGCAAGCACCATGAGGCGATCGCCCTCGTGCGCCAATTCGCCGCTCAAGACAGACTGGACGATTTGCTCGGTAGACTGCCGCGTAATGGCGCGGCCGCAGTTTGGACAATGCGGGGCTCCGATGGAGCTGTAGACGACGCGCAGATAGTCGTAGATCTCGGTAATGGTGCCTACGGTGGAGCGGGGCGACCGCGTGGTCGTCTTCTGCTCAATGGCAATGGAGGGCGACAGGCCGTCGATGGAATCGACATCGGGACGCTCCATCTGGTCGAGAAACTGACGGGCATAGGCGGAGAGAGACTCGACGTAACGACGCTGCCCCTCCGCATATATGGTGTCGAATGCGAGAGAGGACTTTCCCGAACCGGATAACCCGGTGATTACGGAGAGGGAGTTACGGGGAATCTCCAGGCTGATATTTTTCAGGTTGTGCTGGCGAGCGCCGCGAATCGTAATGTTCTTCAGTCCCATGTGGAGGCAGCCATGCCGCTGAGCATGAATACAGGCGATGCAAGCGCACAGCGGGTAGAGTACGGCCAGAATAATCCTCAAAGTTAACAAGCTGATCGGTCGGGGTCAAGGCACGCATAGCCATCGTGAGTGCAATCTCGCCGCAGGAGCCGAAGCTAATTCGATCCATTTTCTTGGGGGGTAACGCGGGACAGCTTGTGTGGAGGCCCTTAATCTTGTATGGAGGTCCTTAATGGAGACTTCCGTCTCTAGTGCTAGCCGGAAAATAAACTACGATCGTGCCTAGCATCTAAGAAGCCATTCGATCAACTAATTTCATAATTCTTGACCCTCAGAATTTTTTCCCGACACGTATTCCTTTTTACCAGGCACCCACTTCGGAAAGGCACGCAGTTTCAGGAGGTTAACTTTGGCGCGCCGCGTGCCCTAATGATTACTGAAGGGGGAAGACGAGCCGAGGATCCCTTTAGGGGATTGAGGGCTGGGCCGGCGCGATCTTCCCCCCGACCTTTTCGTAGATCTGCTAAGGCCTCCCGCCGAAGGAAGTTCAAAACAGAAAAATTGTGGAGAGATTACCTACGGGCTGATGTCCGTTTGTTCGTGATTCCATTCCCCAAGAGGCGAAACCAAAGAGTCGAGACTTCACAAGGGCGCAGCGATAGGTACAATAGGGGCGCCGCTGGGGCGTGGTCCAACCGGTAGGGCACCGCACTGTTAATGCGGACGGTGAAGGTTCGAATCCTTCCGCCCCAGCCACTTACTCGGTGCCCGTTTCACCGGGCCGCTCCACGGGATAGCCGGCTTCGGTCCAGCCGCGCCAGCCGCCGTCCATAGAAATAACGTCGGTGTACCCCATTTTCTGCAAATTATCCGCCGCTAGGGCAGATCGAAATCCGCCTCCGCAGTAGAGCACCAGCGTCGCTTCCTTATCGGGAAAGGCCTGCTCGATATCCCGCTCGATGACGCCCTTGCCAAAGTGCACGGCTCCGGGCAAATGCCCGCGCGCCCATTCGTTATCTTCTCGTACGTCGATGAGGGTCAACTTCTCCCGCGCATCCAGACGCTTCTTGATCTCACGAAAGTCAGCTTCTTTGACTCGCGACTTGGCGTCTTCAACCAATTTCAAGAATCCGGGAGCGTGCTTCAACGGAGTTCTCCTCCTGCGGTAACCAAAAAGTACGGCCCAAAAATCGACGAGCCGAGCAAAGGCCCGCTACTTCATGTCTCTCCAGTTTGCACCAGACTTCATATCCACGACAAGAGGAACGCGAAGCGGATAGACCTGCTCCATTGCGGGTCGCACGATCGCTCGCAGCCGGTCCAGTTCGTCCGGAGGCGCTTCAAAAAGCAGCTCGTCATGTACCTGCAGAATCATCCTGGATCGCAAATTGCATGCCTGCAGTTCGTGCTGGATCTTGATCATGGCCAGTTTGATCAGATCTGCAGCTGTGCCTTGCAGAGGGGTATTCAGGGCCGTCCGCTCGGCGAGGCCTCGTAAATTGAATTGCGGCGATGAGATCTCCGGAATGGGCCGGCGGCGGCCGAAAAGAGTGCGCGTGAAACCCACGCGGCGAACTTCCTCAAGCGAGCGATCGAGATACTCCTTCACGCCCCGATAGCGCTCGAAATAAGCGCTGATGAAGCGTGCAGCTTCCTTTTGATCGATTTGCAGGTTCTGCGCCAGGCCGAATGGCGACAACCCGTAGATGATGCCGAAGTTGATCACTTTGGCGGCTCGACGGTGTTCGCCGGTCTGCGCCAACGGGCCGACGCCGAATACCTCCTGCGCCGTGCGCGAATGAATATCCTGGCCGGTGCTGAAAGCCTCGACGAGCACTGGGTCTCCCGAGAAATGCGCCAGGATACGAAGCTCGATCTGCGAATAGTCTGCCGAGAGAAGAGCCCAGCCCGGCTCGGCGATGAAAGCCGCGCGAATCTGCCGGCTCAGTTCGGTACGCACCGGGATATTCTGCAGATTTGGGTCGGAAGAGCTGAGCCGCCCGGTTGCCGCGCCCGTCTGGCTGAATCGCGTGTGCACGCGGCTGGTTTCAGGCTCGATCAGGGGCGGCAATGCGTCCACGTATGTCGATTTAAGCTTCGCGAGCTCGCGATATTCCAGCACTTTGCGGGGAAGTTCGTGCAGCAAGGCCAGCTCCGTGAGAATGTCGGCGGCGGTCGACCGCGAACGGGCCCGGCTGCGCCTGGTTGCCGGCACAAGATTCAGTTTGTCAAACAGGATTTCCGCCAGCTGCCCAGGGGAATTTATATTGAATTCACCGCCAGCCAATTCCCAGATCTGCCGCTCGAGAGAGCGAATTTCGTTTTCCATTGATGCTGACATCGACGCCAGCGCCGTGGGATCGACACGGATGCCATGTCGCTCCATGGCCGCCAGCACGGAGGCAAGGGGCAGATCAATCGTGTCGAAAACGCCGGCGAGTTCCTGACTCTCCAGTTCCTGCCGAAGCACGGGAGCCAAACGCTGCAAGTAGTCGGCGTGCTCGCCGGCGGCGCCCGAAAGCGTCAGATTCAGGTGGCGAAGGACGATTTCGCCCAGATCGTGCTGGGCCGTGGTGGGCCGCAGCAAGTAGGAGTAGAGCATCACGGCATGGCTTACGCCGCGGAGGGGGCCCGCCAGTAACTCGATAAGCTTGGGGTCATGCACGATTTTGTGCTTCGTGGGATCGGTGAGAAATGCGCGCAGGGGCGCAAGTAATTCGCCCTTAGGGTCACACCAAGCCGAACGCGCGACGCCGGGTCCCGGAGATAGCTCGAAGCCCGCTACGCGCGCCCCGTAGCCCTCGATCTCCCGCGCACCGGAATCAAGAGTGAGCCAAACGGCCATCGGACGATCCTGAGGCTGCGCGTTCAGGAATTCGCGAACTGCGGCAGCGGAATCGAGCGCCGCATAGTCAGTGACGACGGTTGAGGTCGTGGTGACGGCCGGCAAATCTTTCAGGAGCGAGGTGAAACCCAGATCGGCATAGAGGTCACGCAGTAACGCAAAGTCTGGCTCGCGCCGGGCGAGAGCATCCCAGTCCAGTTCGATCGGGGCGTCGCACGCGATGCGGGCAAGCTGCTTGGAGAGAATCACCTGTTCGCGGCAATTGATCAGCGCTTCGCGATAGCGTTTGTTCTCGACCTCGGCGGCATGTTCGAGCGCAGACTCCACCGACCCAAATCGCCGGATCAATTCGCGCGCGCCCTTGTCGCCGATTCCTTTCGCGCCAGGGATGTTATCGATGGAGTCTCCCATCAGGGCCATCACATCGGCGACTTTCTCGGGGGGAACGCCCATGGCCTCTTCTACTTTGGCCGCATCGAGGATGACATCGGGTTTGCCCGCTCCCTGGCCCGGCCGCAGCACGCGAACTCTGCCTCCTACCAGTTGCATCATGTCTTTGTCGCTGGTGACGATGTAAACGTCCACGTCGCGGCTCGCCGATTGCCGGGCGAGCGCGCCAATCACGTCATCGGCCTCGTATCCGGGCACTTCGATGATGGGCAGTCGCATGGCTTCGCACATGCGCCGAACGAACGGAATCTGTATGGAGAGATCGTCGGGCATTGGGGGCCGCTGCGCTTTGTAGTCGGAGAAAAGTTTGTCGCGAAAGGTCGGGCCGGCGGGGTCAAACACGACAGCCACATAGTCCGGCTGGAGATCCTTGGTGACGCGCCGGAGCATATTGGAGAAGAGATAAGGAACTTTGGTGGGGACACCCTTATTCTGCAATCGGTCCATGGGCGCGAAAAAAGCGCGAAAAATGAAGCCCATGGCGTCCACAAGGAAGAGCTTTTTCGGGGATTTTGGCGCCATCGGAGCGAGTATAGCAGAGCGATTCCAGGCGCATCGGGAGGCGGGACGAGTTCCGATTCGAGCAACCGAAATAAGGCGTACCAGAGTCCGAGAACGCTGTCCTATAGAACTACCAGTTCATGCGTCTCCCGCAAGTTCTTAAAAGTAAATTACTAACAAGCAACTTGCCTCGCCTGTCTACCACGCGGTAGGTAACGTCGGCGGTAATATAACAAGTGGGAAACATCTCTCAGAGCAACGCCTGGGCTTCCGTCGTTTTTCCCAGACATCCATCCATCAACCCAAAGGAGCCGCGGTGCTTACATCCCAGAATGCTGGCGGAGCGGCAAAGCCTCGGCACACGCTTAAGTTCCTGGTATTGATCCCGCTTCTGGCTATGGCAGGGTGCAGCGCCGGCCAGGGGAGCGGCGGTAATGGAAACTCGGTTTCTGTCACGATCACCAACAAGATCACTTCCGTCACCGCGGGGGGCGCCGCCGTTGCGTTCAATGCGACGGTGCAAAATGGCAATAGTGGAGTTACCTGGACGCTTACGGCAAACGGAACCTCCTGCTCACCCACCTGCGGTAGCCTTTCCAGCGCCAGCAGCACCAGGGTGACGTACACGCCACCTGCCTCGGTGCCATCAGCTCCCAACAATCAGCCGACGATCACTGCCACGTCTGTGGACCAGACGACTAAATCCGACTCCGATTCCTTTACGATCAGCCCCTCGGCGGTTGCCGTAAGCATCTCAAACAAATTCACGTCCGTGACCACCGGAGCCAGCGGAATTGTGGTCAATGCCGCGGTGCAAAACGACTCCACCAATAGCGGTGTCACTTGGACGCTGACGGCCGGGGGTACCTCCTGCTCACCCGCCTGCGGCAGCCTTTCCGGCGCCACAGCGACAAGCGTCACGTATACACCGCCCGCGTCTCTTCCTGCGAACACTCAAGCCACGCTCACGGCCACGTCCGTGCGCGACGGATCCAAGTCGGACTCCGACTACTTTACGATCAATCCCGCTATTGTGGTAACGATCACGAATAAGTTTGCTTCGGTCAAAACCGGCACCAACGCGTTTGTGGTCAACGCCACGGTGCAAAATGATTCCACCAATAGCGGCGTGAGTTGGACATTGACGGCCGCTGGTGCGGCCTGTTCACCCCAGTGCGGCACTCTTTCCGGCGCCACAACGACGAGCGTAACGTATACGCCGCCCTCATCCTTCCGGGGAACACTCAAGCCACGCTCACGGCCACGTCCGTGCACGACGGCTCCAGGTCCGATTCCGATAGCTTTACCATCAGCAAGCCTCCGATCTCCGTGGTCATCCAGGACAAGATCAGTAGCGTCGTCGCAGGAAGCTCGAGCATCTTCTTTTCGGCTAATGTGCAAAACGACCCGTCGGGAGTAACCTGGACCCTCACCGCCAACGGCATCGCTTGCCAGAGTAGTACGTGTGGCACGCTTAGTAGCTACACCAGCCCGCAACCCTTGTACACCCCGCCGGCTTCGGTGCCCACAGCGCCCAACAACAGGCCCACACTTAGCGTGACGTCGAACTTTGATTCCACGAAATCCGATTCCGATATATTCACGATCACCGCGGCGCCTCCAGTCTCAGTCACCGTAACTCAAGTCGGTTCTGTCCTGGCAGGGGCAAGCGGCGTCAATTTCAGCGCCAACGTGCAGAATGACTTCAACAGTCCACCCAAGGGCGTAACATGGGCGCTAACCGCGGGCGGCTCGCCATGCTCAGGTTGCGGTTCTCTCACGAATAGTCACCGCGACAAGCGTGACCTATATACCTCCGGCGTCTGTGCCATCACCTCCCAACGATCAGCCTACCCTGACGGCAACCTCTGTCGCGGACGCCTCGAAATCGGGCGCTGATACTTTCACGATCACCTCGACCGTGGCGAATAGTTGCGGCGCGCCGGGGGGCCAGGAGTCCCTGCTACAGGGTCATTACGCTCTGCTCATGGAGGGGTTCGCGGGCAGCGGCACAGGTACGCCGATTCTCAGGGCGGCAAGTTTCCTCGCGAATGGCAGCGGCGGCGTCACCAGCGGAGAGGAAGATATCAATGACACCATTTCACCGCAGCATGTGAGCTTCACATCCAGCGGCAGTCTCTATACCGTCGGCTCCGATCATCGCGGCTGCCTGCAGCTCACGAATGCAGGCGGAACCACGACCATTTTCCGTTTCGCACTGGGCGGAATCAATTCGGGCGTTGCATCCAAGGGCAGCGTCATTGAGTTTGACGATAATTCAGGCAACGGAAGCGGCAGCCGTGGCTCGGGAATTCTCAGGTTGCAAGACCCAAACTCATTCGTTCTGAGCGCGCTTCAGAATCAGTATGCCTTCGGCGTAGATGGATGGACACCAGGCAACAATCAACTGGTTCGTTTTAGTGCGGCAGGGGCCATTCAGCGGGAACCTGACCAGCGGCGTGGACGACCTCAATTTCGGAGGCATCACGTCTCTCGCGATACTGCGATAACCGGCGGAGGATTAATCCTATTTCCCCGACCTGCGGCAGGACGTCCGGCGTCTTCGATATTTTCGATTGGGCGATCTATATCGTTAATTCGTCGGAATTTTTTGTCATCGGAACCGATCCGGTAAGCACGCTTACTTTCTCTGTGGGCAGGGCGATCGCTACCGGCAGCTCATTCACGGCATCGTCGCTCTCCGGCAACTACGTCGTGCGCACGAGTGGTAATTCCAACGGCAGTGCCAGCGTCGATCTGGAATTGCTGACCATGACACCCGGGGGCGCCCAGGCCGGGACTTTGGCCGGCACCGTTAACTCTTACGGCGGTGGGAACGGCGCGCAAACCACTACGTTAAGCGGCGTCACCTACAACGTCGATTCAGCTTCAGGCCGAACGACGCTGGGGAACCCCAGCGATAACCTGCCGGTGCTTTACTTGACCACCGCGACGGACGGGATTTCTGCGTTTCTCATTGGTGTTGGCACCGATGCGCAGATGGGCGTTGCCGAATCCCAGCCCAGCCAGGCGTACAGCACCGCATCTGTCGCGGGCACCTATTTCTTTGGGACGGAAGCCCCCGGCGACAACAGCGTGAACAATAAGGTGGAAGCGGCGACCATCGCCGGCAATGGATCGATGAGCGGAAAGATGGACGTGAGCGGAGCTACCACCTTGCAGAACGGTGCTGCGCTCAATGT
>CAWEMN010000022.1:0-24799 GCA_963810155.1 uncultured Acidobacteriota bacterium | reverse complement strand
CGATAAATTCCGGAAACACTCGCGCGCCTTCTTCGAAAAACAGCTGCTCGTTCGGCGCGGCGGCACGATGAC
Source organism: uncultured Acidobacteriota bacterium (assembly GCA_963810155.1). Taxonomy (GTDB): domain Bacteria; phylum Acidobacteriota; class Terriglobia; order Acidiferrales; family UBA7541; genus Palsa-189. The sequence continues at coordinate 24,727 of CAWEMN010000022.1, read as the reverse complement.
GATGTAACCCAGACTTTCGGCCTGCTCGCGCCAGTTACCCTGCATCGTGCCTTCGACCGTATCCATCGTCTGCGGCCCTCCCGGAAAGGCGAGGATCGCGGGATAGGCTTTTGCCGGATCCTAAGCCGCCGGAAGCACGACTTTGTACTCAACTTCCGTTCCGGCGATCTCTTTGACTTTGTCCAGAACTTTCGCGGCCAGCGGCTCGGCCAGAAACATAAGGGCAACTGCGCCGGCGAAACAGGAATCGTGAACACGCACCACGGCGTGAGAGCATTCTTGTGTCTCCCCTCGATACGATCCGGCTCAACGCAACTTATGCCGGACCTGCCGGACTTTGTGTGCCTGGGCTGTGCCTAGGCCGCTACAGGATATAACCGCAGGCTTTGCTTGTGTCCGGAGTCGTATCTTCGAACGGGTTCCGCCCCGACCAGAAATCCGGAACAAACCAGTTCAAAGCTGAAAGGCAAAACAAAGTGAAAGCGGTCCCAAAACCTGATCCTGCCGGCCACTTTGTTGGGTAGGTAGACCTTCACATATTGGCCTTCGGCTACAATCGTTGCATCCATGAGGCCAACGCTCGCGAAGCTGATCTGCAACTGCCTCTGCAACGCCAGAGCGACCATGCATTCGGCTGTCTTCCCGGACTTCCCATTCCAGATATCTGACCAGGTCACGTTGATTTTCATAACTCCTCCCAGACTCATCCCGATCCGTGTGGGCTGTGGATTTCAAGCTTAACGCAGGATGGCAAAATAGTCTGCAGCGCGCGGAGATGGCGGCGGAGAAAAACGCAGGGGACGTTGCCGCTAGCGCGATTTGTCGGGAGGGGCTTTCGACGCAGATGGATTGTCCGCTTTACCGCTCGCCTTCGGCGCACCAATATGATCCGCGAGTTCGCCGCCGGTGAAGCCGCCGGTGAAGCTCTCGTCGATTTCCGGCAACATGGTCGCGTTCCATTGCGTTCCATTCCGCCAGCAATCGGTCGTAGATGCCCTTGCGGCGCTGCTTCAGGTTGGCGCGCTCCATGGGATCGTCGACGACATTGAACAAGAAGCTGTTTTCGAGGATTTTCAGATACTTGAAATCACCGTCGCGCACGGCCCGCTGCGCATTCGCTTTGTAGCGCCAGAACAGCGTGCGCGGGATGGGCGCCGCATTCCCTCGTCAACACCGGCAGCAGGTTCATGCCATCGGGTGGAAAGTCCGGATCGGGCGATGTTCCCGCCGCGGCGAGCAGCGTCGGCAGCCAGTCCATGCTGATCGCCACCTGATCGCTGGTGCGGCCTTGCGGAATGCGAGCCGGCCAACGGATCACCGCGGGAATGCGCAGGCCGCCTTCCAGCAGCTCCGTCTTCCTGCCGGTGAAAGGCCAGGTATCGGCAAATCGCTCGCCGCCATTGTCGCTGGTGAAAATCACGATGGTGTTCTCGGTCAGGCCGTTGGCATCCAGCGCCTGCAGGACGCGGCCGATCTGCACGTCCATCGCTTCGATCATGCGTTGGTAGGTCTTTTGCGTGCCGCCGTCGAAATCGTTCAAATCCGAATAGCGCAGGCGGCTCGGACTCGGCTTCGTCTCCGGGCGCTTCCCAGGGCCAGTGCGGCGCATTGAAATGGAGGCTGATGAGGAAAGGCTGACCCGATTTCGCGTAGCCATTGACCACATCCACCGCCCGGCTGCCGAGCAGATCCGTCAGAGTAGCCCGTCTGATCGACGGGAACGTCGTCGTCCCAGAGATCGTCCCGGTGATCGGTGCCGTTGTGGGAGTAATAATCGAGCGCGCCGCCGCGAAAGCCGTAGAAATGATCGTAGCCGCTTTTCAGCGGCCCGAATTTCGGCAGCGTCCCCAGGTGCCACTTGCCGATCAAGGTGGTGCCATATCCCGCCTTCTTCAGCAGCGAAGGCAAGGTGGGGTGTTCGGGCGGCAAACCGACATCCGGGAAGTCACCGGCCAGAGGCTCCTCCAGGCCGACCCGCAGCCGGTACTGATAGCGGCCCGTGATGAGGGCCACGCGCGTGGCGGTAGCAGACGGCGGAATTTGCGTAGGCTTGCAAGAAAGCGCACGCCCCTTGCGGCCATGCGATCGATATTGGGCGTGCTCGAGATCCGGGACGGCCGTAGCAGGAAACGTCGGCGTAGCCGAGATCGTCGGCGAGGAAGAAAACAATGTTGGGAGGCTTTGGAGCCGCCTGCCCAAATAGATCTTCGATCCCTGAAGCCAGCGCAAGTGTGCCGGCGGCGGCATTGCGCAACAGGCTGCGGCGGCTGATGGCTTGGTTGTCAGGCATCGAAATCCTCCGCAGAGCGTATCACTTCGAGGCTCTTCCGATCGCGCAGAATCTGCGTGTCCTGAAGAACATAGCCTATCCTTTGGTTCCATTGACAGGGTAAAACGCCCGCGACACACTGGGCTCAAGACGGGGAGGTGTTTGATCCATGGCCAAGTGCCCTGCTTGCAGTCACGACGTTCGCACCCCATTTTTCTGCAACCTGGACGGATGGTCGCATCTTGCGTGCCCTCAATGCCAGGCCAGGCTGGAAATGATACCGCCGCGCTCTTTTTTGTTGGGCCCGCTCATGGCACCCCTGTTTGTGCTCGCCCGGCAGGGCCGGGCCTTTGAGATCATTGCGTACGCGTTTATGTTTGTTACGTTCGCCCTTATCCTGCTGGAATGCCTCCGCCCTAAAGTACGACTGCGGACCAAGCCGCTGCCCAAGCCTGAAATACGGCTAAACCTCGACGGCCGCTCGAATTAAAGCCCGCTGAGGCCTTGAAGTGCCGTCCGAGGGCTGCTTGACACCAAAGTTTGAGCGCTATATTCTCAGCTCCATCTTTGGATAAGTCCGCAAATTACGGCTCCCGAGGTGTGGTGTGCAAGGCACCGTTGTGAACGATACGGTGCTTGGGGGAAACAAGCACCCTGAGAAAGACCTCCATCCGTGAAGAAATCGTCCGCACCGCTCTGCGCGGGCGGCCTGGCTCGTGCCCGATGGTAAAGGAGAACTCCCAAATGCGAAGTCCGGTTGCGCTGCGAGCCAAGCTGCTGTTGGCCGTGCTGGCTTTTTCTTCCGTTGCATTTGCCCAAAATCGTGAAGTGCCGAAGATGCCGAATCCGCCCGGTCCTGCTCCCAAGCGCGATTTGAATGGCGCCTGGGTAGGGCCCCTCAAGGCTGTCGCGGGCGAGATTCCTCCCATGACGCCTGCCGGGCAGGCGCGATTCAAGCTCAATAAGCCCGAGAGGGAGTACACTCTCGCGGCCACCAACGACCCGTTCCAGAGTTGCGATCCGCTTGGCATTCCGCGCAACATTCTGAACCACCCGGTCATCAATGGCGGAATGTGGTTTGCGCAGTTACCCAACAGGATTGCCATGATGTATCAGTATCAACGGGTGTGGCGCGATATATGGATGGACGGCCCGGGAGCTTCCCAAGAAGGTAGACGCCAGGGGAGCGCCCGATTCAAGGTTTTACGGATACTCCGTGGGCCACTGGGACGGGGATAACACACTCGTGATCGACACAACCGGCGTGGACGACCGCACCTGGCTGGACGATACCGGACATCCGCATAGCACCGACATGCATGTGCAGGAGCGCTATACGCGCCTCGACCAGTACAACGTGCAATTGACCGTCACGGTCGACGATCCAAAATTCTATACGAAACCGTTTGAGTGGTTGAAAGCGTCTTACTACTGGATGGTTAAGCAGGATTTTGAGGAGACGTTCTGTGTGCCGTCGGAGAGCAATGAGTATATGCAGTCGCTAGGCAGGCCCGCGGGTACCGGCGGCTCCGCCAAATGAACCGGCGGATGGCCCAGGAATCACGCGTCTTGACCGCCCGTGCGGCGGAGCGTATCCTCAGCGCGGCAAACGGTTGGAATCCGGACTCTAAAAACTCGATAAAACCATGATGAGAGGGATGGAAATGCGAAACCCGTTCGCGGGCGCCCTTGCGGGCCTGGCGGTACTGCTGGTTTGTTCCGCGGTTGCTACAGCCCAAACAGCTCCGAATAAACAGGCACGTTCTCCCTGGAAATACTATCCGATGGACAGAGCCGTTGGGGATGGCGGGCCGGCTCCGAAGCGCGATCTGAGCGGCACATGGGCGGGACCTTCGTCCGGGGCTGCGGTTCCAAAGGGTATTAATGCGCAAGACCCCACGGGGCCCCCTCTCACTGCGCTGGGGAAACAGCTCATGGACCAGAACAAGCCCATCGGTAAATATAGCCCCGCGGGCACCAACGATCCTCACACGCGGTATTGCGATCCTTTTGGATTTCCGCAGAACATGACCAACGAAATTCGCGGAATGACCGTAATGTCGACGCCAACCCGAACGTTCATAATGATTCAGTATATGGACGTCTGGCGCGAGGTCTGGACGGACGGGCGGGCGCTGCCGACCGATGTGGGCGATCCCGGGGGGCTCGATCCAAAGGTCAACGGGTATTCCATCGGCCACTGGGAGGACGACTACACATTCGTGGTGGATACGACCGGGATTGACGATAGCTTCTGGACCACCAAGAACGGATATCCTCATACCGTCAAAGCGCATGTGCAGGAGCGGTTTCACCGGGACTCCAAGAACGATCTGACGCTGACCTTCACGATGGACGACCCGACGCTTTATACCAAGCAGTTCGCCCTCGGGGAGGAGCATTTCCGGTGGATTCCGAACCAGCAACTCGATGACTTTACTTGCATCCCGTCGCAGGTTCAGGAGTACTTGAAAGAGATGGGCGACCCGGCCGGCTCCGATCCCAACGTTTCTCAACAGCGCCCGAATGCCGCACCGGCGCGGAGGTAGCTCGAAGGGCTGCTGGAGTGATGGTCGGACAAACTTTAGGAGGTGGAAGATGAAAATGAAGACGCTAACGTTTATTGCACTCATCGCAGGAGTTTTGATGGTTTGCGGTCCCGTGTTCGCACATCACGGCGGCGCGGCGTACGACATGAGCAAGCCACTGGTGCTGAAGGACGCTGTCGTGACGCAGTTCTCCTGGATTAATCCCCACCCCCTGATTAAGGTCGACGCCAAGGACGACAAGGGCACCGTCGAGCATTGGACCATGGAGATGGGCAGCACGCCGGCGTCTCAGCTGATTGGCTGGACCAGGACGACGCTGAAGCCCGGAGACATCGTCACCATCTACCTATGGCGCGCCAAGACCGGCCTGCCGGTTGGGCGCTTCAATAAGGTCGTTCTCCCCGATGGCAAGGTAATGCGCGATACGCAGACCGGGGCTGATAACGGCGGACGCGCAGACACCGAAGTAGGGCGCTAGGCCGCGCAGCTTCGAATCTGACGTAGAAACGGACGTTTTCGACAAAGCCGCTTTCGTTCTCCAGAAAGTACTGTCACTGGAGCTTCGGAAGCGGCTTTTCGTTTTGGCCCCACTCCCTCAATCCTCTTCCCGCAACCTTACCCCTCAGCGATAGACGCGCGGATGGCTTTGTGCGAGGATACCGCGCAGGTTCGTGAGCAACACAATTCGCTGGCAACACAGAAGGCCCCGGTGAAAAGACGAAACTTCATGGCATCGTCGCTCGCAGCGTCAGCGCTGACTCTCACGCGGCGCTCCTCTTTGCAGGCCGCTCAAGGAGCCGCGCATAAAGACGGCCGAGAGTTCTATCAGCTCAGGCGGTATCACGTCATCACCGGACCGCAAAGGAAGTTGTGCGATGATTTCTTCCGCGACGTGCTGATCCCCGCGGTGTCGCGCCTGGGCATCGGCCCGGTCGGTGTGTTCGATCTTTCGATTGGGCCGGAGACGCCGTCGATTTACATCCTGATGCCGAGCACCTCCGCCGAAGCCCTGGCCACGGTGGAAACGCATCTGGCACAGGACGCCGAGTATATGAAGGCCGGGGCGGCGTTTTTGAACGCTCCCGCCAAGGAGCCGGCGTTCGACCGGATGGAGAGCTCATTCCTGCAGGCGTTCGAGAAGTGGCCTAAGCTCGTACCTCCCGCGGCGGCCAAAACGCGCAGCCCGCGAATCTTCGAGCTTCGAATTTACGAAGGCGCCACCGACCAGGATCACAAGCGCAAAGTGGAGATGATGCAGTCGGGTGAATCGGAAATCTTCACCAAAAACGGATTCGAACAGGTGTTTTACAGCGACACGCTGATCGGAACGCGGCTCCCGAACCTGACCTATATGCTCGCATTCGACAGCCTGGCCGACCGGGACAAAAAGTGGGCCGCCTTCCGGGCGTCCGATGACTGGAAGAGCTACTCGACGCAGCCGCGGTGGGCATTTGAGCCGATTGTTTCCAACATTACCAACCTGATCCTGACGCCGACGGCTTACTCGCAAATTTAGGATCCGGAAAAATCGAGAAGTATTGGGGGCCCCGGCTTCGCTCTTCGTAATTTGTAAAAGGAGAAAGACAATGCGTCTGAACCGTGTTCTGCTCTTTGCTTTCGGATTTGCGTTCGTATTTGCGACTGGATTTTCTTTTGCCGGGCGGGCCGTCCGCACCCTCGCCGCGAGCCTGCCTGACGACGCCAAGGCTGGTGCCGATCAAGAAGTGCTCAAGATCAACGCACAATGCAACGACGCTGAGTTACGAGCCGATGTACCGGCCATGGACGCCTGCGAAACCGACGATTTCACGCACACGCACGCCAACGGCATGGTGGAGCACAAAGCCGAGTTTCTGAAGGGCGTGGGAAGCGGCGCGCACAAGTTCCTGGCGCTGGATCTGTCCGAAGTTCATGTTCGTTCCGTATGGCGCGACAGCCATTGTTGACGAGCACATGCACCTCCGGGCGAATAATAGCGGCAATATCGCGGACGTCCACAACCTGGTCATGACCGTATGGACGAAGCAACAAGGCAAATGGCGCGAAGCTGCATGGTTCGCCGTCGGCCTGCCGGGAAGCCGGCCCGGCGCCGCTGAAAGCAAGTAACCCAGGAGCGGATCGCCCGCCACCTTTCTGAACCGGCGAAAATGCTTGCCGAAGCCTTTTAAAGGCAGGCTGAGGGATCGCATCGCCTGGATCCGCGGTTACCGCTGGTACTCCTCGGAGATGTCCCGACCCGTGTAATCCTTCAGCATCGACGCTGAGGCAATGCTGATCATGGCGCAGACGAAAATGAAAATCGCGATCGCATAGCCGGATGCGTACCTGCTGAATAGCCATGTAGCGATCAGGGGCGACGGGCCGCCGGCAATCACCGATGCAAGCTGGTAACCGAGCGATGCGCCACTGTAGCGCAGCCGCCCCGTAAAACACTCCGCGATCAAAGCTGCCTGTGGGCCGTACATCATGTCGTGCGGGATCAGAGATAGCGCCACGGCAAGAAAAACCAGGCTGGGAACTCGCGTATTCAGCAGCGCGAAGTAGACAAACCCAAAAACTGCCGTCACGCCCGCGCCCAGAATATAAACGCGCTTGCGCCCCCACCGATCCGAGAGGTGGCCGAAGAAAGGAATCATCACAAACGATAAGACCGAGGCCGTCAGCACGCCGACGAGGAGAAAGTCACGGCTGATCTTCAGGGTGACGGTGCCGTAGGCAAAAATGAAAGCCGTAAACAGGTAGAAGGGCGCCTGCTCGCCCATGCGGCACAGAGCCGTCAAGGCGATCTCCTTCGGCTGCCGTTTGATGACCTCGACAATCGGCGTGCGCTCGACTTTGTTCTCCGCCACGAGACGCGTGAACACAGGCGTCTCCAGAATGCCGAGACGTATGTAGAGACCCACCCCGACCAGGACGATGCTGAGCAAAAATGGAATGCGCCAGCCCCATTGGCGAAACTGGTCGCCCGATAACGCGCTGAACGCCAGCACCGCGAGATTTGCCAGGAACAGGCCCGCCGGCACCCCGAACTGCGGCCATGAGGCGATGAAGCCACGATGCTTCGTCGATCGCGCCCATTCCATCGCCAGCAGGACCGAACCGCCCCACTCTCCTCCCACGCCGACGCCTTGCACAAACCGCAGAACCGTCAGAATGACCGCTCCCCAGATCCCGATCCGTTGATACGCCGGCACCAGGCCGACCAGGAATGTCGCGATGCCCATGAGCAGCAACGTCGCGATCAGCGTCGATTTGCGGCCGATTCGGTCGCCGTAATGGCCGAAGATCGCCGCTCCCACCGGCCGCGCGACAAAGCCGACAGCATAAATCGTGAACGCTTCCAGGGTTCCGACGAGAGGGTTCGAGCGCGGGAAATAGAGGTTCGCGAAGACGAGGCCGGTGACGGTGCTGTAGAGAAAGAAGTCGTACCACTCAATCGCGGTTCCCACCGTGCCCGCGATCACGGCGCGGCGGAGTTGGATGCGGTGTGCCTCTTCCGATAAGCCCTGCGTCGCGGGTGAGGTCATCTCTTTGCTTCTGGTTTCCGCAGTGCCGCCTGCCATAGTCTCCCCGGCGGCCTGTGGCGAGAGATCATTCTCGAGTCTGAATGCAGGGCGCTGGCTGCCGGTTCTATCACACCGGAGGCGTCCACGGCCATACCGTTAGTGAGGGTGCGAACAGGCAAGCGTGGACACTCGACAGGGGGCCGCTGGATGTATAATCTACCGTTAAAATGACGGGCCTAAAGAGTCGAACCCGGAATGATGACTAGATCGGAGGGTGCTTACATGAAGCGAGCCGGTTTATTGGCGGTTGGTCTTTTGTTAATGGCGAGCGCTGCCCTGGCGCACCACGGAACCGCGGGATACGACATGGCCAACATGACAACCTTCAAGAAGGCCACCATCACCGAGATCGAATGGAGCAATCCGCATTGCCAGATTCATTTCGACGTGACCAGCGATAAGGGCGTCGCGGAACACTGGACCCTCGAGGCTCCGCCTCCGAGCATGTTGGGGCCGCGAGAATGGGTCAGGAAGTCGCTGCAAGCGGGTGACGTGGTGACGATCGAATTTCACGCCGCGAAAAACGGCTCGGCTTTCGGAATCGTGCAGAAGGTGTCCTTCCCGGATGGCAAGGTGCTGCACGCCTATCCGGACCGCTGAAAACTGCTTTTGATTTTGTTTGCGACGCTTTTCTGGAGTAAGGATTCGAAGTCTGAGTGAGGGATTTTTCATGCGAAGCCTCTTCCTGCATTCCGCCGCTCTGCTGCTGGGAATGACCGCCTTATCCGCAGCTTCGGCAGCTCAAACGGCGCCGCCGGCAAAACCAAAGGCCGCGGCTCAAGGACAGATACCCGATCTCTCTGGAGATTGGGGCAGTCCCGTCGGCGCAGGGGCGGCAGGCTTTGTCGTCTCCGACCCGACCGAGAAAAAGACGGGAACACCGCAAGACGACACGCCGTATCAGCCCTGGGCACTGGCCAAGCTAATTGCCGAGAGACCCGAAAACGGGCCGCGCGCAACTTTCGAAAATACGACGGACCCGCGCCTGAAGTACTGCGATCCGGTCGGTGTCCCGCGGATCTACCTCGTCCCCACGCAATTCCGTTTCGTTCAAACTCCCGACATCGTTTACATCCTCTATCAATACGGTCCGACCTGGCGCCCGATCGCCATGAATCGCGGCCACCGCAAGGACCCTGATCCAACCTGGTGGGGCGAGTCCATCGGGAGATATGAAGGCGATACGTTCGTCGTGGACACGATCGGCTTTAACGATAAAACCTGGATCGATCACGTGGGCCGCCCGCATAGCGAAGAGACTGCACCTTGTGGAACGGTTTCGGCGCATCGATCATGACACTCTGCAGATGGACCTGACATTCGACGACCCGAAAGCCTACACAAAAACGTGGACGGGAAAGAGAGTTTTTTCGTTGCAGCACTCTGGTTTCGACGACGCCTATAGCTGCTCGATGTCGGAATACGAGCACTTCCGCCAGAGCGTCGTGGACCCCGTAACAGCTCCCAAGAAATAACGGAAGTCAGCCCGGCGAGCGTTCTTGCACTCATGGCCTCCACGGCATCAGCGAGGCGTGGATCACGTCCGGCACGCCCTGACCGCCGACCGAGCGGATGGCGAGATCCACATCCTTCAGCCCGAAGGTGTGGGTCGTTACCTTCTCCAGCGGGAAGCGATGCGAGGCAAGCTGCTGCAGCGCCAGCTCGCACGCCTTATAGCTGTGGCCGCGTGCGCTCTTGATGGTGATGAACTTCACGGTGACCTTACCCATCGGAAAATTCGGGAATTCCGCCATTTCGCCCTGGACCACGATTGTCCCGCCCTTGCGCTTCAGCGCGTCCACGCCGAGCAACACGGGCAGGGTTCCGGCTCCCGCAGTGCAGTCGAGCACGACGTCCACTCCCCTGCCGCCGGTGATCTCCATGATGCGCGCGAGAGGATCTTCTTTCTGCACATTGATCACGTGGTCGGCGCCGAGAGCCTTGGCCACTTCCATGCGCGCGGCGTCTTTGGAGGTGCCCGTGACGATGATGAGAGAGGCCCCCGCCTGCTTACAAATCACCGTCTGGGACAACCCCTGCTGACCCGGCCCTTGAATGAGAACCGTGGAGTTGTAGCCGACGCCGCCGTCGAACAGGGACCATTCGACGCCGTTTGCCATCGGGGTCACCAGCCCCGCCAGCTCCGGCGTAACGCCCGGCGGAACGTGGTGCAGGACTGCATTCCACGGGAGGTAGACGTATTGCGCAAAGCCGCCCCACAAATGCGGCGGCTTCTCCGCCGAAGTGTAGCCGTAGCGGATGGCGTCGGGATTGCTGCGCCAGTCGGTATTTTCGCAGAGCCGATATTGCCCCTGGTGACACCACTCGCATTTTCCGCACATGACGTAGTGCTCCACGAAGACGAGGTCCCCTTCCTTAAAGCCCTTGCGCCGGGTGAACTCGCGGCCTGCCTTGGCGATGTAGCCGATGTTTTCGTGGCCCATGATCACAGGGATATTTGACGGCGGCGTTTTGTAGAACTTGACGTCGGTTCCGCATATGCCGGCGACCTCCATCTTCAGCAGAGCGCTGTCGTCCGGAATTGCCGGCATGGGAAATTCGCGGATTTCGGTTTTGCTCGGGCCGACTCGGACCGCCGCCTGCACTTTTTCCACTGTTGCGTCTCCTGTCGCCTCGGTACGACTCTCTGAACGAAACGCGCGACCTACCGCGCATGCTATGAAGTGAGCTGGGAGTTGTCAAATTCAACGCGGTTCAGCCGATTGTTAGCCTCAGCGACCCTTCTGCTACGACGCGAGGATCATCGGACGTCGTTGGATGAATACGATCGATCCTCGCGTCGATCGAAGGCTTTGGCCCCAATAGCGCCGCCGCGGAACCGTCGCTTAGGTCAAATCCAGCGTGTTCGAAGCGAAGAGCTCTTCAGGGCTGAACTTTTGCGGAATAATCTGCTGGTCCACGGCAAACTCGACGAGGGTCTCGACCGCTTTTCGATTGGCGCTGACGCCAAATGGAAACGGATCGCCGACCACTTTCTGGATGGCAATCGCAGTTTCGTCCGCGGGGAAAGATTCTTCGCCAGCCTCTAAATGGGCCAGATAAATTGCCTTCGCCGCTTTGAACGCGCCGAAGAGTTTGGGCGCCAACGCGGGATCGGCTTTCAGCAGGGAATCTTTCACCACCAAAGTATGATTGATCGGGTAGATGCCCGTTTTTCGAAAGTATGCGAAGCCTGCTTCGCGAGCGTTGGGGATGAGACGCTGGATCTCCGGGCACCTCCGTGCGTATATCGCCCACGGCTGCGGGAATGCCGGAAAGCAATAAATCCGCGATCGGCTCGCCCGCTATGCGAATAATCGACATTCGCGGGAGCCTTATATTCCGCGACGTGCTCATCGCCGGTGGGAGCCCAGGTGATCGAGTTCAGGTCCACGCCGTATTCGGTCTTCAGGATGCCCCTGGCCCAGAGACCCGTCGTGACGGTGTAGCCGCGATTCACGGCGACGGTTCGGCCCTCCAGGTCCTTCGGTTTGTTAATTCCGGAGTTCACATTGTAGAAAATTGCCCCGTGGTGAAAATTCCGGGTGAGGAAAACAGGGATGGCGGTTATCGGCTTGCCATAGGCCTTCGCGCAAAGATAGGTCGTGAAGGCCATCTCGCAGATGTCAAATTCGAGCCCTCTCGCCATGCGTCGCATCGCCGCAATGATCGGATCGACGCTGATGTACTGGAGTTCCAGGCCATCCGGCTGCGCACTTCCCTCTTTTAATGGCTTCGTGAGCCCGTAGTTGCCGATGGCGATGGTGAGGGGAGGCACTCGAGTGATTCCGCCGGAAGGCGGATAGAATACTTGCTTCCGCCCGGGGTGACAAGGCGGCGGGCAGTTGCCGCTGCAATTTCGCCGGGGCAAGGCATCGCAGGTTTTCGGGAGGAGGCTAACCTCGTGCCGCGCAACTCTGCACGCGCTTTCAAAGGCCAGGATTACACTAGAGGCCCCGCGGCGGGTCGCGCCGAGGCGCGGCTGACGAAATAAAGGCAGAACAAAAAGGAGCAACATGGAGCCACAGGGTTCCGCCGTCACCATTCCCACGCTGCAGCAGATGAAGCGCGCCGGCAAAAAAATAGTAGGAGTGGTGGCCTGGGATTACCAGATCGCGCAGATCGTCGACCGCGCCGGAGTGGAGATCGTCTCCGTGGGAGACACCGTGGGAATCAACTTGTGGGGCCATGCCACTCCCCTGGAGGTGACCATGGACGAGATGGTCGTGGTCTGCAAAGCCGTTCGCCGTGGGGTGAAGCGGGCGCTCGTCAGCTGCGACTTCCCTTTCGGGCCGCTTCAGGAAGGCACGGATAGCGCGGTGCGCGCGGCCATTCGGCTGGTCAAGGAGGGCGGCGCGGACATGATCAAGCTGGATGGCGCCGCAGCCTTCCCTGATGCTGTGCGGGGCATCACGCGGGCGGGTATCCCGGTATTTGCGCAGTTCGGAATCACTCCTCAGACCGCTCTGCAATATGGCATCCCATACAGCGCCGCCGCCCAGCTCGGTGCGAAGACAGCCACGGAGATGACCACGAGGCTTGTGGATGAGGCCAGGCGCATGGAAGATGCGGGCGCTTCCCTGCTCGACTTTACCAACTCCGGCCCCGTCGCGGGCGCCGCAGTGACGTCCGCTGTCTCCATTCCGGTGCTCGGCGGGTTCGGGGGCGGACCGTGGCTGGACGGCCGGATGCGGATGGTTCACGCCGCCATCGGATACGCCGCAAGCAATCTGGACTCCCACGCCGAGAGCTATGCCAATGTCGCCAAAATTACCTTGGACGCCATAACAGCGTACGCCGAAGATGTGCGCGCCGCGCGCCAGATCAAAGGAGCAGTGCCCGCTAAACCCGCGCCCTGATCGCTCTCCGCCGCTGTCGCATGGAGCTTGAATTGATAGGACGAAGAAGCGTATCGTCTCGGTAAAAGACTCCTGACCTCGACGTATCTGGAATGGGCCGACCACTGGGAGATGTAATAGGGAGGCATCGCATGAAGAGCAGACTAAGTACGTCGTTTGTCTTGGTTGCTGGCCTTCTGGCGGTTTGCGGCCCGGCGTTCGCTCACCACGGATCTTCCATCTCGTACGATTTGAAGAAAACCATCGTCTTGAAGGGGACCGTCACGGAATTCGTGTGGTCCAATCCCCATGCACAAATTTACTTTGACGCCAAGGATGCTCAGGGCAACGTCAGGCATTGGGGCGGCGAAACGTTTGCACCGAGCACTCTGACCAGGACCGGCTGGACCAAAAAAACCCTGAAGCCTGGCGACGAAATCACAATCACCGTCTTCCCCTCCAAGGCCGGCTCGTCTTTCGGGCTTGTCTCCAGTGTTGTCCTTGCCGATGGCCAAAAGTTCGTCCCGGTCTCCCCGGAGACGGCGTCTACGCGCACCGATGGCGAGCAGTAGCGAAACGCGGAGTTGAATCGAAGGAGCTTCAAGATGCGAAGTCAAAACATCGCTTTGATCGCTGCCGTGTCACTGCTCTCGGCCTTCTGGTGCGTCGCGCCTGCTCGGACTCAGCAATCCGGAGGAGCTAAAGCCAGCACTGCGGCCCCCTCCGCTACACGGGATCTGTCTGGGATTTGGCTGCTGACTACCGGGGCCAGAATCCGATCGCTCAGCAAACAAGCTCCTCCCATGACGCCGTTAGGGCAAGAGATGTTCAATGCCAACAAGCCCGGTTTCGGACCCAGGGCCGTGCCCGGCGGCAATGATCCCATCGGGCATTGCGATCCGCCGGGTTTGCCGCGTAGCCTGATGTCTGAGCGGCCCATTCAGTTCGTTCAGGTCGCGGGCAAAATGCTGCAGTTCCTCGAGTCGTATCACACCTGGCGCGATATCTGGACGGACGGCCGGGCGCTTCCTCAGGATCCGGATCCAAGGTGGTATGGCTACTCGGTTGGCAAATGGCAGGGTGAAACCTTCGTCGTCGACTCGATCGGCTTTGACAAGAGAAGTTGGGTGGATTCACTCGGCGATCCGCACAGCGAGGCGATGCATTTGCGGGAGCAATACCGGCGCCTCGACCATGACACTCTGGAGCGCACCATAACGCTCGAGGACCCCACGATCTATGCCAAGCCATGGGTGAGCGATCGACAAATCCTGAAGTTGCAGTCGCAAGAGGGACTCGAGGAAGATTTCTGCGTCGGGTCCGAGGAAGAGTCTTTTAACCAACGATTGAGGAACCCGGCCGCGGGCAAGTAGCGTTCCGCGAGGCTTCGGCATGCCCTACGGAAAGAACTGTGGAACCAAAAAGCTCAGCACTCCGTTGCGCACGCTATCGGATACGTAAATCTCTCCGGTCTTCGGATTCAATGCCAGGCCGACGGGATGCAGCAGGTTGCTGTACGGGCCTCGAATCATGGCGCGCGGAGGCCACGTCGCCACTGTCGGTAATGTTCCACACGCCCACAAAACCTAGTGTCGGATTGAGCCACGGGTCGTCGGGTACTTCCTTCGCATCGGTTCGCAGCGTCACCCCGTTATATAGATTGTCGTGGAAGTGATTGGAAGCCGCGACAAAGATCCTGCCCTTGTAGAACTCCATCTGCCACGGTTCGTCGGTGATGCCGGTTTTCGGCCCGGCGATTCGAGCGCGCGGCGCAACGTCGCCATTGTCGGTGCGATTAAAGATGAGGATCTCCTGTGAATTCGCGACGGCGAGCAGATTCCTTTCCGGATCGACTGCGAGTCCGACGACGTGACCAAGGCCTGTCTTCGGCCCTTCGATCACCCGAACCGGCGCCACGTTTCCGTTCGCATCCCAGCGGAAAACATTAATGCGACGTCCCGTGAGACTGGCGACAAGGATCTCTCCGTTGCGCAAATCCAGGCTGACGGCGTGCGGCGTCACCATGTGCGTTTGCGATCCCTGAATCACACGCACCGGGCGCTCGGAGCCCTCCGCGGCAGCGCGAAACACCAGCACCGCATCCGCCAAAGCATTGGGCGCTACGATTTCGTCGTGCACGGAATCGTAAGCCAGTCCGTGGATGGTCCGGCCCAGCATGGACTTCTGCCCGGAGATCACTCGCGTGGGCGCCGCATTTCCGTTTGCCAGCCTGGCAAACACCGCGATGCGCGGCTGCGTCACTCAATTGGGAACGAGCAGGGCGTCGCGCTTGGAATCGTAGGCCAGCGCCATGGGATTCCCAAAGCCGGGCGTGGGTGTTCCCTCGGGAGCGCTGCGGACGATACGCTTTGGCGTTGCGTTGCCGTTGGCCCCGCTATCAAACGCGAGGGCGGAGTGATCGCCCCAGTTGGAGACCCACATCTCGCCGTTCTGCGGATCGATCGCGACTCCCATGGGATGATTGATGCCCGTGTGATTGCCGCGAAGGGTACGCATCGGGGCTACATCGCCATTACTGGCGCGGCCGAAGATCAGAATGGAGCTATCGCCGTTATTGGCCACGGCGATGGTGTCGTGCTTCGGGTCGTAGGCGACGCCCATCGGCCAATCAAGCCCCGTTCGCGGTCCTTGAATCACGCGCAGCGGCTTGGTATCGCCTTTGGCGCCGGCCGAAAAAATGGTAATCGAGGGAGGCCGCGACTCTCCGGCTTCCGCTCCGTCTTCCACCACGGCCGACAGGAGAGCATCCGCCTCCCGTGTTTTGCACCACGCCCCTGAAATTACCGTGGTTCGCGACGCCGATCTCATCGTGCGATTCGTCCCAATAGATTCCGTGGGGATCGGCCAAGCCCGTCGCAGGGCCCCGGATGATACGCATCGGAGCTTCGACGCCCTTTACCTGCCGGCGATAAAAAACGACCGTGTTTTGAACCTCGACGGTGACCGCAATCTCTTCCCTGGCCTGGCCCAGGGCCAAACCCCACGACTGATGCGGGACGGAAAATACGCGCGCAGGCTTGGCGTTGCCTGAAGCCTCGTAAGGCATGACAACGACCGTATCTTCGATGTCGTTATTTGCGGTGTAGACCTCGCGATGCTGGGAATCAAGCAGGATTCCCGCGATCATCCCGAGAAAAGTATCCGGCCCCACGATCTGCCGCAGGGGAACGCTCGCACCGGCGCCCTGGCTCGCTCCGTTTACGCGATCGTAGAGCAGCAGGCTTTTGCGATTCGGATCGCTCATGGCCACAAGGCCATTCGCGGCATCCACAGCCACTCCGTTGAAGGCGGGATAAGGGTCCGCGATCGTGCGCACCGGCGGGATGTCTTCGGGAGCCGGCTTGGTTGGATTGCTCTCCTGGGAGGAAGCGCGGGGAAGAACGGCTACTGCCGCAAGCAATGCGAACGCGAACACGCACGCCGCGGCCAGCTTGTTCATGCTTTGGAGTTGGCGTTGCCAAATCCGGAGCGAGATTGCAGCCCGCCTGCACCGCCCGAAGAGGTGATCTCTTTCGAGGTGATCTCGTATTTGAAATTGTCGGGATCGAGACAGTCCAGCCGGCCGGCAGCGCTTTCCGCCTGCGGATACATCAGAAAGCCGACGGGAACGCCATTCGAGCCCGGCAACGTCACATCGTGCGCGAAGTTGTAAGCCATCCAGTTCATCTCCCACGAACCAAACAGCCGCGCTCGCGCCTGCTTCACCCTCGTGTCATCCAGCGCACGATTTCCGGGCGGCTCTTCGAGCACCACCTTGCGCACGTCCGCCGGATCGACGGGCACCCAGCCGTACTCGGCGAGGTGCACCTCCGCGCGGCAGTGCTGCGCTTTCGTGACGTTCGCAGATCCCGCGCCGAGGCTGGTATATCCAAGTTCCGACTTTGCGATGCGCACGCCGTAGACATCGCGCGCCGGCAGGCCTGCGGCGCGTGCGAGGCCGACGTAGAGCGCGTTGAGATCGGCGCACTTGCCGCCCAGATCCCTGGACTCCAGCATGAACCGAATGTCGCCGATGCCGCAGCCGCGCGTCTTCGGGTCGCGAAACGTATTCTCGACGATCCACTCGTAGATCGCGCGGGCCTTCTCGACGTCGCTGTGAGCGCCGCTGGTGATCTCCGCCGCCGTCGCCTTCACAATGCCATCGGTGGGAAGGAGCTTTGTGGGCCGAAGGAAATGACGCGACTCCGCTGGGCTCAGGTTCTGCCTCTTTGCCGGCGCCGAGAGGTCAACCGCGTAGTCTCGTGTCGCGACGCGGCTCGTGAGCGTAAGGACCGGTTTCACGCCGGCGGGAAATTCCGCGGCGATGATTCCGAGCGCGTCGGCTTTGCCTTGGACCATTCTTGCGGTGCCGTGCTCTGCGCTGAAATGATTTGCCAGAGTCCGCTGGAAGGGGGTCTCCTCCATGAGGGCGGCGGGCAGCCACACGCGCGTCGTTCCGGAGGACGTGAGGACTTCGACGCGTGTCGTCACATCAAACGTGCGCCAGCGGCTCGGCGCAGCACTCTCTGCAAACAAGCGCGCCGTCTTTGGCAGGGCGAGACTGGCGGATGCCACCCCGACGGAACGCAGGAAATCGCGGCGGTTCATGAAGGCGTCCTTTCGAATCGTTGATGTTAGCAGCGACTCCTATGCCGAGCAATCGTGCTCGCGGTGCCCGTCACCGAGGCCGCGCAAGTAATGTACACCTCACCGCCCCGGTAGCCAACAACCTATGGCTCCAGGTAATGGGCCAATCCGAGTCGGCCGCCTACATCCAGTGGTGAATAGGTCCAGATAAGTCGGTTTCTCGGAATGAGGCTGGGCCCCGAATCTCAGTTTCCGATGCTGCCGTTTATCAGGCGGAATATTCAAATGATGATTATTGGTCTGTACGCGGCGCCTGAGACGAATCGAGCGCATTGTCGATGAAGTAGCCGGGACGGGCTCTCACGATGGCCTTGGATGGCGTAACAGTTACATTGATCTTGTGGAAGCCGGGCGAGTCTTCGGCACTTGGTCTGTAGGTGAGGATGTACTGCGCGTGGATTTCGCCACCGATTTTGTCTATTGCCGATTCAATAGTTCGATCACTGAGGGCGCGGTAGTGAACGCCTCCGGTTGAGGCTGCTGCGACTTCGAGTTGGTGATTCTTAATTTCATTTGTTCCTCGCGTAAGGAGCCAGATGGCCGGCGTAAGAACATCGAAGGGTGTCTCTCCCAAGAAATTGCGGCCTGGTTGCTGAGTTGAGGTAGAAGGGAAAGACTTCGGAAGTGGTACCCTGCTGGAACCGTTTGTGCCGTAACGAAGATCAGCGGAAGTGCTGCTAGGACCGACCGCGTAAATGATGATGTTCGCTAGCTGTACTTCGCGCAGGACAAGGCCAAGTTTCGAATCACTTGAATGATCCTGTGACTCACCAATAATTAACATTACGCGCCGAAAATTCGACGGCTGCGCTTTCAGTAGCCCCGCTGCCTCGGACATCGCATCGTAAAGCCGCATTTCTGGGGCATTGAATTCCACTTTGCTGATGGAACGCTCGATTGCATCGTGATTCTGGGTGAATGGTTGTCGCACACCCACAGTACTGTCATATGTAATCACTGCGGCCCTGCCTTCGAGTGCCATCACAGTTTCAGTGAAGAGGCTGCCCATTCTGTGAATCGCAGGTGCCATCATTTGAATGTGTGAGCTTGTCTCCATTACCAATGCGACGGCCAGCGAGTCACCGCCAAGATCGAATTGTTCGATGGTCTGTTCCACACCATCATCAAAGATGTGAAACTGTTCCTTCGTCAGGTCAAAGATCATGTCGCCTTTGGAGTCCAGAACTGTCACCGGCACGATCACTTCGTTCACACGTACTTTGATCGCATGTTCTTGTTCTTCCGTCGTCGCCTTTTTCTCCACCTGCGCGCCCGGCTCCGGTTGAAGGGGTCCACTTGGAACCTTCTGGCTGTATGCTGGAGCGCCAAGCATCAGCGATGCGACGAGCACTGTGCGAACAGTGGTTCTTAGGTCTCTCATTGCCTGCCCAGTTTATCGGGATTGGCCTTCGTGCTTTAGGTCGTTGATTTGAGTTGTCACCGTGAAGCCGCAGAAATGCGTTGGACGTTCCACGGATTCAACTTATGCGGTGGAGCAACAACCATTTGGAATACGCCCTTGTCTTTTGCAGTGAGCGTCAGTTCGCACTGGGCTGGGTTGTCTCGATCCCCGTGGTCCGCGATCTTCAAGATCAGCCTATTTCCCGAGGTGTGTGCTTCGACAATCCGATCCTCAATATTCGTTATATCGACGTTCAGGATGTTTCCATTCGAATCTGAGTCGATGTGGGTGGTGTGAACCACAGTACCGCCAAGTTTGGTGTTCTGTTCTCCGAGTTTGAGAAGCATAAATGTCTGGCCTTTGAATTGTCCTTGCCAAGTACCGACGAATTTTTGTAAATCCGGGGCCAGAGTGGCAGAACGCGCAGTATGGAGAGATAGGAGAAGGATGGAACCGAAACATCCGAGAAAGAGACCTGACAAAAACCTTGTCCGCAAGCTCATGGGCTCCTCCAAGTTCGGTTTCGGCAGAAACCAAGTGCGGGGTCCCGCGGAATCTAAGGATGATACGTTGTTTTAATCTGAACTCACAACCATGTTAAAGACCGTACTTTAGAACGAGGCCGGCATT
The DNA here is from genome assembly GCA_963810155.1 of uncultured Acidobacteriota bacterium. Taxonomy (GTDB): domain Bacteria; phylum Acidobacteriota; class Terriglobia; order Acidiferrales; family UBA7541; genus Palsa-189. The sequence continues at coordinate 4,826 of CAWEMN010000022.1, read as the reverse complement.
TTGCGTCTGCCATCCACGACGGGCGGCAGGCCCCCTGGGGCAACCTCGTTATAGGCTTCGGTGATGAAACGGTCCTTGCTCGACTGCACGTCGCCAAGCGTGACGGCGTCATAGGGCTGGGTGAGGTTCATTGCCAGCACATCCTTAAGCGACTTGCCCTGATCGCGCAGGACCTTCACCTTGGCCAGGATCTCCACCAGCATCTTGCGGTAGGGCAGCATGTCCTTCCTGTAAATCAGCGTGCCATGGCCGGGGACCAGAATCGTGTTGTCGTCGGCCAGTTTCTCGAGCAGGTCAATCGCCTGCAGCATGCCCTTGATGGAGCCGCCGTTGGCCTGGTCGGCGAAGGGATAACCGAAGTTGCGATAGAAATCCTCGACATAGATCACGTTCGCCTTCTCGAAACGGACGACGGTATCGCCGGCCATATGCGACGGCATCATCGGAATCAAGTCCACCGTCTCGCCATCCATATGGATGGTCATCGCGGGCTTGCCTTCGGTGGCCGGGTCGTACCGATACGTCACCACCGGAAGGCTGGCTGGATCGACGGGCGGGACGGCCGGAGCGCCGGCCGGTCGTGGCGGCGCATTCGGGTTCGGCATCATTTCATCGCGCAGATTTTCCTGCGCGAGAATCACTGCCCCCTGCTTGGCGAAGAAAGCGTTGCCGCCGACGTGGTCGCTATGGGCGTGGCTGTTGACCACGATCTTGATCGGCGCGTCGGAGAATGTCCGAATCGCCGCCAGCGTCTTGTCGGCCACCGGAGCGTTCTCGGTATCCACCATCAGCACGCCTTCCGATCCGAATAACACCGCGACGCGGCCGCCGGATGCGTCCGGATGTGCCGCGTCAACACCGGCGTTGCCGTGAAGGATATAGAGATTCGGCGCGAGCTTTTCTGTGACCTGAATCGTGATCTTGTCCCAGGGCATCTTGTAGCCCTCCGGAAAGGTGTAGGGGCCCTTGCCCGGCGGAGTGATGGTGATGGGATAGTGTGCATCCTGTGCCCGGACGGCTCCGGAAACCACCGCCAGCGCGACCACACCCAATAACCATGCACGTTTCATGTTCTTGTCCCTCCTTCGGAGTTTTCCAGAGCGTTGCAAGATGTTTCGAAGGCCGCTGTGTTTCCGGTGACTCGGCCGATTATATGCCCAAGTCCTGATACGTTGCCGGATCTGTGCGATCGGCCGATCCATGAAATGGAAGTACATTTGACATGACCCGAGGATTATGATTCTTAGGACTTGGCGTGTACGCCGCTTCGCTGGTTATTTGACCCAGCCGTCAAAAGCCTCGGGTATGTGGGGTTAATGGCATGGACAGAAGTAAGAAGCGTTGGGCAATTCTTGGGACGGCGAGCGCCGGCTTGCTGCTCTTTGCCGGGACGCCCAACTTGTTTTTCTCGTTTGTGCACTATCGCCCCACCGCCCTCACCAGCATTGCGCAGGCCAGCATGTTTGATTCCGATGAAGATGACACCTGCAGTGACCCCGCTCAAACGGAGCAGTTGATGGCCATGGTTACGCAGGGCGGCCAACAGAATAGAACGGTTGCGCCGGCAGCCTCGACAGGAGCTGTAGAGGCTCCAGTGGGTGGTGACATCGCTCCCTCCCGCGCCGTCTGGGATGCCTACCCCAGCCTTCATAGCGTGGCCGTCGATCCGGAAACCAACCAGGTCGTGATGAGCGACTCCAACCGCGGCGCGATCTTTTTTTACGACCGCGCCAGTGGAGGTGGCTCATCGCAGGTTGTCGATCCCAAAACAGTAGTTCGCGGGCCTGCGACCGGCATGATGTTTGTTGCCGGAATTGCGCTCGACCCGGTAGAGCATGAAGTCTTCGCCGTGAACAACGACATCGGGGATCGCATGGAGGTTTTTCCCTACGGTGTCGAAGGCAACGTCAAGCCGAAGCGCGTCTTGTCGGTACCGCACGGCGCCTGGGGTGTCGCCCTGAACCGCACGCGCGACGAGGTCGCTGTCTCGATCGAGCACATGAATAGCGTGGTGGTTTTTCGCCGCCAGGCTAAGTCCGCGGAAGCGCCCCTGCGCGTGCTCCGGGGTACGGCCACTGGCCTGGCAGACCCTCACGGAATCGCGATCGACGCGACAAATAGCGAAATGTTCGTCGCCAATCACGGCAATTGGGCTCCCCTGACGCGCGAGGAAGAAGAGGCTGGAGGCCAGCTGCAAGGGGGACATTTTCAGCTTCCGTCCATCACCGCATATTCAGCAGAAGCGAATGGCGATGCCAAACCCAAGCGGACCATTCAGGGTGCGCAAACGCAGCTCGACTGGCCCATGGGGCTCGGCCTGGACGCAACTCACCATGAGATCGCCGTGGCAAATTACGGCAACAATTCAATCCTGATATTTCGGACGGACGGCGCCGGCAATGTCGCGCCCGTTAGGATACTTCGTGGTAACAAAACCGGGATTCTGGGGCCCATGGGCGTCGCGATCGATGCAAAAAACGACGAGCTATGGGTGACGAACTACCGCGACCACAGCGCCGTCGTCTTTGCGCGCACCGCTGACGGCAACACAGCCCCCAAGCGCGTCATTCGCAATGCGCCCATGGGCACTCCCAGCGTTGGATTCGGTAATCCCGGCGCGGTAGCCTTCGACACGAAAAGGGGCGAGATTCTCGTTCCCAATTGAGTAAGCGTACCCAGGATACTGGTGTTTGCCAGGTTGGCAGACGGAAACGCGGGACCGGTAAGAGTCATCGAGGGACAAACAACCAAGCTGAGCCGAACCATGCATGGGATCGTCTACGATCCTGTGCATGACGAAATGGTAGTTCCCGTTCACTTGGCCGGAGCTATTCTCACCTTTCGCGCAGGCGCCAGCGGAGAAGAAGCGCCGATCCGCGTGATCCAGGGACCCCACACCCGGATCTTGCGGCCTGAGACGGTCACACTGGACTTGAAGAACGACGAACTGATCATTGGCGAAGATGGCGGCAAGGACGTGATGGTTTTCCCAAGGGCAGCGAACGGAGATGTGGCCCCTCTGCGAACCATTCGTGGATCGAACACCCTGTTAGACGAGGTGCGGGGAGTGGCTGTCGACCCGGTTCGCAATCTTCTGGTGGTCTCGAGTCGCAGCGACAACAAAGGACCGACCGGTATATTCATCTTCAACCGAACGGATGACGGGAATGTCGCGCCCCGTGCGGTAATTGCCGGCCCCCGGTCTGGAATCCTGAGAGTGCGTCAGGTGGACGTCGATCCCGAACGCGGGAAAATCTACGTGGCCGTGAAGAACAATCTCGAGTCGTACAAATTTGACGGCGCGGCTCCGTCGCCCTGGAATCCGGAGAAACCGGGCTTTATCGGCGTCTGGAACATTGACGATAACGGAGACGTTCCTCCCCGCGGCATTATCAAAGGACCCGCGAGCGGGATCACGTGGCCCGCTGGCGTTGCGTTCAGTAGTAAGGACCGGGAGGTCTACACCATCGATAGCGTCACCAACGGTATGTACTCCTACTATATGCCGGAGTTTTTTCCGGCAAAGACACAGTAACTGAGTGAGTACCACCAACCAGCTCCTGGACTCCCCGCCAGCCCTCGCGTCGCACTGTCGCGTGGATCACGGAGGCGCTTCCGCACGCCCTGACGGGAATCATCGGGTGCTATCTTTTTTGGGTGCTGAAGGTGGTCGGGTTTGAGTCTGCGTTCAGCGGTTTTGCGGACCAAACGCCATGGTTTCTATTTGGCGCCGGCCTGATTGGAATGATGGCAACGAAGTCAGGTCTGGCGCGACGTCTGGCGTACCTGGTCATGGCGAATGTAGGAGCCGGCTATTCGCGCCTTCTGCTCGGCCTCATTCTGTCGTCCTTTTTATTGACGTTCCTGGTGCCTTCGGGAATCGCGTGCGTCATCATCATGGCGGCGATAGCCGTTGGGGTAATGGATGTTTTTGGGCTCGGCCGAGGCAGCAACGTCGGCCGCGGCATCTTTGTCACGTTAACCTACACGGCGGGCACGTTCGACAAGATGGTGATCGCCGGCGCTTCCTCGATCCTGGGGCGCGGCCTGATCGAAAAAGGCGCAAATATTCAAGTTTACTGGAGCCAGTGGCTGCTGGCCTTCGTGCCCTGCGCCATGGTCACGATTTTCTTTACCTGGCGCCTGATCGTTTGGATGTTCCCCCCGGAAAAAGAAGCGCTCGAAGGCGGAGCAAAGTTCCTGAAGGACTCGCTTGCGAAGATGGGGCCCTGGAGTCGCGATGAGAAACGATCGCTGCTGCTCATGCTGATCGGTACCGCGTTCTGGGCCACGGATTTAATTCACCACATTTCCCCGGCAATTATCGGGATCGGCATCGGTTTGCTGGCCGCTGTGCCGGGAATCGGAGTCTTGAACCAGGAGGATTTGAAGCGTGTGAACTACCTCCCGGTGTTCTTCACGGCCGCCGCGATCAGCATGGGCAACGTCCTGGTTCAGACCAAGGCTCTCGACGCCATGACTGCAATCATGTTTGGCTGGATGCGGCCGTTGATTAACAACGCATATTCCGTTGCGCTCGTCCCCTACTGGACTGCCTTTTTCTATCACTTTTTTCTGGGAAGCGAAATCTCCATGCTGGCTACGTCGATGCCTCCGTTGCTCAACTTTGCCCGTCCAGCGGAATTCATCCCCTCCCGATCGCCATGGTCTGGGCATTTGCGGCCGGGGGCAAGCTCTTCGCGTATCAATCCGGTGTGCTGGTGACCGGCTACTCGTATGGTTACTTCGAAGCAAGGGATTTGCTGCGCGTCGGCATCTGCCTGACTGTACTCGAATCGTTGATGCTGCTTCTGATTGTTCCGTTC
>CAWEMN010000021.1:0-328710 GCA_963810155.1 uncultured Acidobacteriota bacterium | reverse complement strand
AGCGGGGCGACCTGTACTATTCCCTGCTCCTGAAGGACGCCGGTTGCAGCAGCAATTCCTCTCGGCTGTTTCATATCGTGACGGCGGACGAGATCCGAGCCAAGCGCGACGTTAAATTGACGGACTGGACTCGCGTTGGCTGGGAAAGCCTGCAGTATGCACTGACACATGTCGCAACAGGCCTGCCTTTCTTGCAGCGAATGAGGCGGCTCTTTCAGGTGGCCGCCACACAGCAGCAGGATTCCTGCGCGCTGGTCAAGATCCGATGCGAGCGCGGCGCCGATATCGCCAAACAACTTGGCTTCTCCGATAGCGTTGTATCCGGCATTTACAGCCTGGACGAGCATTGGAACGGGCACGGATATCCGGACGGGCTCCGCAAGGACGAAATCCCCCTTTTCTCGCGAATCGCGAACTTATCACAAACCTTGGAGGTGTTTCACACGGAGCGCGGCCCATCGGCAGGAATCGACGCCGCGCGCCGGCGCAGCGGACGCTGGTTTGATCCCGAGCTTGTGAATGCCGCCGTGTGCATGTCCAAAGAAGGAACGTTGTTTAGCAGCCTCGAAGGCCCGGCCTTACTTGATAAGGTGATCGCTCTCGAACCAGAGCAACGCCGAATTACGGCAAACGAAGATGCCATCGACAACATCTGCCAGGCGTTTGCCGAGGTGATCGACGCGAAATCGCCTTTCACCTATCGTCATTCGAGCGGTGTCGCCGAAGCCGCCATGGAGATCGCGCGCTGGTTTGGCATGAAACCTCGGGACGTGAAACTGCTGCGTCGCGCCGCACTCTTACATGACCTGGGGAAGCTCAGCGTACCCAATTCAATTCTCGAAAAGCCCGGCAAATTGACAGATGGGGAATGGAACGTCGTCAAGAAGCACCCGTACTACACATTGGAAATTCTCAGGCGAATTCCGGGCTTTGAGGCTTTGGGCGAGGAAGCCGCCGCGCACCATGAAAAGCTCGACGGGTCCGGCTATTGGCGGGGCCTGGTTGCCGAGCAACTCTCCACCTTCGCTCGTATCCTGGCGGTGGCCGACATATTCGACGCATTGCGGGCCAAGCGGCCCTACCGAGATTCCCTGCCTCTGGAAAAAGCCTTTGCCATCATGCGAGGAGAATCTCCTCATGCGCTCGATTTGCCCTGTCTCGAAGCATTGATCGCCGCGAAGACGAGTTCTGAGGACTCAGTTCTGGAACAACCAAAAGTTCCAACCGCCGCAGCGACAATTCAAAAAAAGGAGTAGCACTTGATGAAACTACAATTGCGGTTGGCCTTGGGACTTTCTGTATGCACTTTCCTGGCATCTTCCGCGTTCGCTCAGAGCTTCTATTGGAATAGCGCGAGCGCCCGGTCGCAAGCCCTGGGTGGCATCTACGTGCCATCGACAGACGATGCCATCGATGCGCTGGCGGCAAACCCCGCGGGTCTCACAGCCCTGAGCGGTCGCACGCTCGACTTGAGCGCCAGCCTTGTGCTTCCTCGCGGCTCGTTCAGCAATTCCGCAAACAATTCGGCCCAGCTTAGCCAGACTCCGGGCGCGCTTCCGTACGGCGCATTCGGAATGCCCATTCGCCACTCTCGGTTCAGCTTTGGAGTCGGCTTCACGCCTGACCTCATGTCGGTCGGCAACTGGCATTACGTAGATGCTCCAGGCGTAGCGGGAGCAAGCTATGGACTGCAGGAGCAGAAGTCGGCCATCCTTGCGGGACGCGCAATGGCTGGGTTGGGCGTGGTCCTCAATCCTAAGATTTCGATCGGCGTCAGCCTAGGGGCTGATTACAATTCGAACACGCTTGATGCACCGTACATTTTTCAGCAGCAGCCTGTGCTGCAGGGCCTAAAGACGCTGCTGGATCTGCATACCACGGGTTACGGCTGGAATGGGAGTGTGGGCGCATTGGTCCGTCCCACCCGAACTATGGAATTCGGACTTGCTTGGAAATCCAGCACGACAATCGTCAGTCATGGTGCGGCCAGCGGTGACGCCTATGCGCAATTCGCCGCGCTTGGCCTGGCTGGTGTCCACTCCAGCTTCGCCTATACGGCGCAGGTGCGAAACGTGCTTCCGCAATCGGTCCTGGCGAATGTCGCTTGGCGCGTCAATCCACGCTGGCTGGTTGCTTTCCAGACCGATTGGATCCACTGGCATGGCGCCTTTGGGACGCTGCCCGTCACGCTTACCAATGGCGCCAATGCCGTAATTAATGGCCTGGTGAATTCCACGGCGCTGCAGGATGGCGTTCCTCTCGATTGGAAAGACCAATATTCGTTCCATGTTGGCGCGGAGCGCCTGCTCACCGAACGCACTTCACTCCGATTCGGTTATGCCCACGCGAATGACCCGGTGCCCAGCTCCACCCTCTCGCCGTTGACCGCTGCGATCATGTCGAATCAGATTTCGACGGGACTGATTTATCACCCCGGACGCTCCAACTTCGAGCTTGCTTACTCCTACGATCCGACCGCGCAAGCTCAGGTTCAGCAAAGCACGCTTCTTTCCGGCGAATATAACAACAGCATCGTCCGTGTGGGCACTCAAACCATCACCCTGAACTACTCGTTGCGTTTCTAGCGTACTGAGTCAGGAATTCGATTGTGGTGCGCAGTAGTCGCGGCGTTTTTTCGACCGCGGCACGGGCAAACCACGGTGGTGGCCGTTCTGAGCCAGCACGTGGGCCAACTCCCGGCGGAGTTGCGTCGCTCGCTGACCTGGGACCGCGGACTGGAGATGGCCCAACACAAAACCAATGGCGACGGATATGCAGGTTTACTTCTGCGATCCGCAGAGTCCCTGGCAACGCGGCAGCAACGAAAACACAAACGGCCTACTGCGGCAATACCTGCCAAAGAACGCCGACCTGTCCAGGTTCTCGCAATCGGAGCTGGACGAGATCGCTCTGCGACTCAATACCCGGCCACGACAGACCTTGGGTTTTGAAACTCCTGCGAGTAGACTTCGAGCCAGTGTTGCATCGACCCCTTGAGACCACCGGGATTATCGGAATGTGGGAAAGCCAGTTTCCGATAAACGGACTTCTCAGGACCTATCGGGACCTGAGATTGTCATGGCGCATTTGCTAGTGGCGGTCCCGGTCTTGGTCTCGATCAAAATCCCGGTCTCGGTCCCGGTCCCAGCGGTGGTCATGTTCGAATCGACCGCGATCACCCTCCCAGTGACCCTCGAAGAACCGCTCTCCATCATGATGAGGCACCACCCAGTGAGCCCCGGGATACGGTGGTCGAGTCCAATAACCTTCATGCCACCTGTAATGTTTTCCCACCGGATACCAATAGCCCTCTACCCATACGAACTCGGGGTTTGGTCTTGACGGCAGAACGCGAACCACACGGGGTGGCGGTGGCGGACCAATTCTGATCCCAATCGAAACCTGAGCTGCGAATGCGGATCCGCCAACTAAGAGCAGTGAGGCGAACAATGCTGTGCCAATGAAAGTTTTCATTTTCAAACCTCCAGAGTCTTCGGCTGTATTGCCGTTGAGGTCCGTTCCGAACCAGCTTGGGCTACTGGATTGATCAACCCTTTACGGAAATCGGCGCCGACCGAGCCAGTCGAAAACTCAGTCTTGTCTCCGCCGGCACGCGGATGTCCTTCTTGCCGGTGTATGCTGCGCCCGCGGTTCCCGCGCCAGCGCCGGCCGCACTGCCGATGAGAGCACCTTTGCCGCCGCCTGCGATTCCGCCAATCAACGCACCCAGACCTGCGCCCCCACCGATGAGGACGCCGTTGCGCTTGTTGTGGTTTGTCCCGGTGCGGCCCTCGTCGTCGGTGGTGATCCCGAATGATTCTCCGTCCACCTCGACCGAGTCGAGCGTGAGAACAAGCCGCGCAATGCCGCTAAGCCGGCCGGACGCTTGAGCGTCAACCAGGTGCCCCTTCACGCGAGCATCCTTTGGGATGATGGTCTTGCCATCAATAACAATCGGAATCGCGACACTGGCCTGAAATATATCGCCGGGGCGATTCTCCATAGTTGAGAGGCTCTGATCGAGGACGACGGTTAAATCCGTTCCTTCGGGAACAGTGATCGTTCTATTCGATCCTAAAATCCTACTGAGGAACCCAGGCTGGTCCTTTGTCTGATCCGTTTGCTTCGCAGCCTGTGGATTCTGGGCGCAGCCTGTCACGACAACGCAAAACAAGAGCGATAAGCAGGTTGCTATAAATTTCCTCTTACCGAGCACTCTCATCATGTTCGTCCTCCGCAAGATGTACCTTCTGCCACGTGTAGTGTCCTATCAGGATTTCAGTTGTGGGGATGCCTTTTGCAGCACTGCGATGAGACCGTCCGCAGCGGTGGGTGCCTGCGCTTCCGATCCGTTGATAATCTCCGCGGCACTCACGGAACGGCCATAGAGGTTGCGGTTGGCACCATTATCCGGCCGCAGTGTTGATCCTTCGAGCGAGATGCCTGCGAAAGCTCCTCGCGCACGTGAGTAACTCAGAATCTCCGTCCGCATATAAGCATCCGTGTCCGCGGAGGCCAAGCGTCCTACCGGACCAGCCGCGGCCGATGCATCGGCACCGAGTCTTACCTTGCTATGCAAGAGGCTCTTCGCCCCACGATCGTTCATCACTAGAAATACGAAGTCCGTTGCTTCGCCACCAATCTGGAAGCCGACGCTTCCGCCTTCGAGCGCGTACATCGCCGGTGCGCCCCATGGACCCTCGAAATTCTTGCCTGTTCGGCAGACCATAGTCCCGCGTCCATAACTCCCGCCAACAACGAACGCGGCCTTGAGCACCGATGGCATCACGATCACGCAGCGGGCCTTATCGAGCAGATCGTGCGGAATGTTGTCGGGAACTTTGAGAATTTCCTGCATGACTAGGTCGGCATTTTGAAGACGGTCTTGCTCGCGTTTCTGCTTGTCCGCTTCCTTAGCGAACGTGAGCGGAGAAAGCGCGAGAACTGTCAGCACAATGAGAATCGATCGCTTCATGGCTAAACCTCCTGAAGTGGCTTCCGATTCTTTTCGCATCCGTTTCAACCCTGTCCAAGGGTGCAATATGCCTACCAATCGTTGCACAAGTTGCTAAGTAGACAGTGGTTCAGACAGATAGGTACTGCTTCCTACCCGCCGTCGGGGTGGTACTAGTTCGTGTAAAATTGGCATCTAGCCCGCAAATCTCCGGCCAACTACGTAAGTCCTCCTAAGGTGTTTAGGGTATTCCCCGTATTTTACGGACACGCGCTTTCGTGCTTTATACATGAGGAACGCGCCCTCCGTTCAAGCCTCGGTTTACTTGCCATCGCGCATCCACCAGTTCCCAACCCCTGGTGTTGGGAGTCCATCGGATGCCCAAACGTGTCCTCATCGTAGACGACAGCCCTTTAGTCAGAAAAATGGTTCTCTTCTGTTCGCGTCGAATGGATATTCCATCTGCGGAGAAGCCGAGAATGGCGCTCAAGCTATCGAGAAGGCAAGGCAGACGCGGCCAGACATTATCGTGCTGGATTACTCTATGCCGGTGATGGATGGCATTCGTGCCGCCAAGTCGCTGAAGCAATTAATGCCCCGAGTTCCTCTGCTCTTGTTTACTGTTCATGATTGTCGTGTTCTGGAAAAAGAAGCGTTGGCGGCAGGAGTGGCCGCGATAGTCTCGAAAGAAAACGCATCCGATCTCATCACTAGAGCCGGTGCGCTCCTCAGCGCCCGGAGTCGCTTTAAGCGTATGTTTGCTCTACCCACCCGACGGTAGATGGCGGCAGTTCGGGCCACATTCCGAGAACCGGACTTCTCATCCCATCTGAGAAACGGGATTATCGAAATGTGGCGGCAGGGTTGTGAGCCTAGGCTGATCTTGTACTTTCGTAAAACGCCTGGGGTCACGGGCTTCAGGCGCAGTGGAGGTACTGTAAGAAAGCGTTTTCTTCAAGGCAGGTCATTAGGAGTCCCCGGTGCGACATGCTTCCCTAGCAACGATTCTGTTTTTGGAGGCGATCGTGCTTGGTAGCGGGGCCAAGACAGCCACCGCTATGGCTGTTTGACCAAAGCTCCGGCTTGCTCGATGCTACCCCTCACCAACTCGGTCTTCAGTTCGGATTTCTGGCGTGCGAGAAGATTGATTTCTGTTTCAAAGGTTTGATACCCCGGCAGCTCAATCTTGATCCTATGCTTTCCAGGGATAACCAGCATGGAATGGAACGCCCCTCCAAAATCGCTGGCGTGTCCGATGTAACCATCATCCACAAAGACGGCCGCTCGTTCGGGCGTTATGTTGAGCTTCAATGTCGCGGCGTTTGCGGCCGGGTACTGCGTGGGGCTGCTTCTCCATCTTGACCGGGAAAGGCTGGACGTGGCCGGGTTCAGCAACAATTTTCTTCGTGAAATCCTTGTATCCTGCTTGCCGAACAGAGATCTCGTGGTCGCCCGGCAAAAGCAATATCTTTTTGTTTCCTCTGAGTTCCTTCAAATAGCCCACATACCCCCCGTCGATCCACACGCCCGAGTTTCTCTCTACCTTGGTGGCGCTCGAGAATTGAAGCTCCCCCATCACCTGGTTTTGCGCGGCTCGCGCGCGGGCGGGCACAAAGGACAGAGAAGTGAGCACCAAGGCAACGATGGGGAACCCGATCCGTTTCTTTGTGAACATGGTTCCCCCTTTTGGCTTCAAAACCTTTTTAGGGGACCAATCTGCCACCGCTATGACGACGTCGGAAATAGACAGAAAGATTAGGAGCGCGAATACCCCGATTAGGACGTAAGCGACCATAGCGTACCTCCCACGAGCCTCCATAACTTCATCACAATACCTGCTCAACTCACCAAGCGAGGAAGCAAGATGTTTGCCAGTTGATGCACATACCGCTAAGCGGTCAGCGGCTCAGATAGATATGTTCTGCTCCTTCTTATCTTCGGAATGGTACTAGCCCGAAGAAAAGTCGTGTCACACCCCCAAAATTGCGACGGGATCGAGTTTCACGCATCTCGGCTGAAGGGACTCGGTTCCGAACTCGCAGCGCTCCGAACTCGCAGCGCCCAAGTCCTGATAAACGGGATTATCGGAAATGTGGCTTTTCGCCCTGGGCCACCCTTGTTTTCACTTAATAGGAGAATCCTGTGAAACCTGCATGTCGGGTCGGCACTTCAGAGTTCGCACTAGTTACAGATACGGATCCAACGGCTCGGGCACTGCGTTCTTCGTCAATCTCCTCAGCCAACCAGGCGCCGCGCTCGAGACAAGGAGCACCCGTGGTACTCGGCTGGCCAGTGCAATGTCGAAGGCCTCGCCACCGTTCTCGATGAAGCACGCTTCGTCCATCACTACGATGGTGGGATGCTCACTCCTGATCTTGTTGGGGTCTTTGCCCGGCAGCGCGACGATTAGCCCACCGTCTTTGAGCTCCAATTGTCTGTACGATTGGCGATCCCGCGGGCGACTTAGCGGATAGATCGCCTGTAGCCGCGGGTCCTGATGTTCATAAAGTATCCACGCGTAATTGAGAATGGCCAGAGACCGGTCTTCATCTTGCGCCCAGAAAATCGCCTTGGAAGGCTGGTGGGTCATGATGTAGTGAAGCGCTTCTGCCGCCGCCCACCAGGAGACCATCATGGTGCGGCTCTTCTCGATGAAAAGGATCGGTTCCCGCAACCAGACTTTGTGCAACACCTCGAAATATGGCTTTTGAGGGAATGGCTTATAGGGATTCTTTTGGTCCTGATCGTCCCGAGTCTTCGTCCATCCGTACATCCACGTCAGACTGTCCACTATTGCCGAGGCCAATTCGTTTCCGGGCATTTTCAAGAACTTGCGCTGCTTCTCCGGGCCCAAGGAATCCCAGATTGACAACAACAGTAGGAGTTCCTGGCGCACCTCCATCGTCCTCCTCGTGCCCACTCGGGTACAGTCTAAGGAGCTTGCAGAGGCGATCAAGGTATTTGCCGCGTTGTTCATGGTCAATTACCTCCCGTACTTCCATCACGATGCCCATATGAGTGAAATGTTCTACCTTCGTTGCTTCGAGGCCCGGGATTAAGGTTTTCTTAAAGACCTCATCGACGTTGAGGCCTATCCGTTCAAACAGTTCCGGTAGTTTTCTATGTAGCTGCCGCATTACCACTGCAGCACTTTGGGCGGGGTTCAAAGGCGAGTAGCCAGCAGTCAGTGCAGCTTCAGATTGCGTCTTGCCGTCTCGGACAAAAGCTTTGAGGAATTTAACTTCCCTCGCGGTCAAGGGAGTTGTTGTATATCGCTTCTTTGGTTGCTTTTCTGAGAACATCGCTCACTCCTCCTCTGAGGCACAGACTCGACCTATCGAGAAAGGCTTCGGAAAACCCAACTCCAACAGCTGGAGTTCCTATTTCGCAATTAGAGCCTCGCCAGTTGATTTTTCGGGATTCAGGCCATGTGCACAGCACGAGCCCGAAATTCCCTCCGTAAGCCCTGTGTTTTGTATGCTTGTTTCCGCGATAATTCGGAGAGCCTCGACGCGCCAACGCTTCCGGCAAACATCAGAGCAAAATACCGCACCCTTTCGCATACCAATAAGGGGCACGCCACAACCCAAGCAGGTCCCCGGCTTGCGTTCGAATCCATCGCGGCACCGCTTGGAGCACCATTCGCCGGTCTGGCCATATTTAGTGATGCAGACTGGCCCAATGATCTTTCCGCACTTGTCACACGCGGCGGTGACGTAGGCGCCGTGTATCCTCAAGAGCTCGCGGCTCTGCGCTTCAGTGAGCCGCATGACAAGCCTCGATTCTTGAGCACATGGTCTTCGCGAATTGATGTAGTGACTTTTGCAGGGACCCTACGATCACACGAGCACATCCGGATACACCCGGACACAAGGTCCGAGCACAGCTAAAGTCAGCATTTTCAGTCCTGGGATTGGAACCTATAGACTTGCTGAAGCTAGGCCTGCTGCCTTGGGCGCAGGAGGCCCGCGGTTCAAATCCGCGCGCCCCGACCACTACAGAATTTGTGATTTAATATGGCCGACCCGCCGTTCACCCCCCTCGCGCCTCAGTCGATGCCTGTAAAGTGAAATTCAATCCTGGTGTGAGCCAGCCAAATCGAGGTAGCGAGAAAGGAACGTCTTCTAACGAACCCGCTGAATAGCAATGGCGCCCGCCATCATCATCACAGCTGCATAGATGAACGCAGCTACGGGCGAATAGATCGTCCAAACGATCCCTACAATTGTGCTCGAGAGGAAGTCGCCAATTCCATTCACGGTTCCGGTAACGCCGTACGCGACTCCGCGCCGTTCGTTTTCAGGAACAAGATCCGCTGTCATTGCCCCTTCCAGGGAGTCCTGGATCGCTACAAAAATCCCGCCAAGTCCAAACAGCAGCGCGATGAAAACGACATCGGCGCTCTTCAACAAAAAAGCGATTGCGAATCCTGCTGCGACCATTGCGCCCAACGCATATGCCAATGTGAGTAGACCCCTGCGGCCCCAGATGTCGGATAGAGCGCCCGCCGGGTAAGACGCCACCGCATACAGGACGTTGTGCAAAACATAGAGGAGCGCCGCAATCTCGGCTGAGCGAATCACTCCATGCCGCGAAGCTAAAAGCTGTGTGGCAGCGAGAATCATCAATGTATGTGAATAATCTCCCGCACCAAACACTCCTACGCCAAAGAGAAACCGAAAAAATGGCCGCGGAAGAGTCCGCATCGACGCCAGGAGACTGGTTCTCGAGCCCTGCCTTCGAGTCTCGCGCACCAGTGTGGCAAAGGTTATAGCCGACCCTAGCCCCGGAATGAGCGTCAATAGAAATGCAATTCGGAAGGGATGCGAAGGATCGGTTGCGTGCGGGCTCAAATAGGACAATACACCCACCGCCATCAACGGGCCGATCACGGCGCCGATGGTGTCGCCGGCCCGGTGAAAGCCAAAGGCCCTTCCCCGCGATTCGGCCGGCACAGATTCCGCGAGCATCGCGTCGCGCAGCGGACCGCGAATGCCTCGGCCGAACCAGGCAACCACCCTTCCGACAAAGATCAGCGGCCAGTGGTAGGCAAACGCAAACAGGGCCTTTGACGCGCCACTCAGAAAATATCCAGCGACCGCGATCGTCTTCCGGTGCCCTATGCGATCGGAGAACCAACCCGCGCCAAGTTTCACAAAGCTGGAGGTAGCGTCCGCGATGCCTTCAATGGCTCCCAGGGCGGCGGCTGGCAATCCGAGCACGGCAAAAAAGCCGGGGAGCAGCGCCGTGGCCATCTCGTATCCGGCATCGCCCAGCAGACTCGTCAGGCCCATTGCAAAAACGTTTCGATTCAACCAGGCCGGCCATTGCCCGCCTTGCCTCTGAGTTGAGAGTTGCCCTCTCATTCTCGGAACAATCCCTTCTGGAGGATCCGGCGAATGGCTACCTGGCGTAAGCTTGACCGCGCTACTTCCAGCAGTTCAGGGTGGGCGCTATCGGAAAGGCATCTGCTATATGAACCTCTGCCTCAAGCGGGGTTCCTGCCTTCGGCGGAATTCACGCAAGCTTGCCCACGTGAGACTCGAGCAGCGTCCACGTCTTCGATCCGATGGTCTCTTTCCAGTGCGCGTAGTAGGGACCGAGGCGTGACCGGAAGCTGGCAGCGTCCGGCTGGTTGATCATCATCCCGCGTTTCTCAAGCTGAGGGCCGAGATCATGATTCATGGTGTCCGTGTCGGTTCGCTGTAGTTTCACGTACTTCTCGGCATTGCGCTCGATGATTCGTTGCACGTCACCCGGCAAGCCTCGCCACATTTTCAGGTTGGCGATCAAATTAAAGCCAGACCATATGTGATTGGTGAGGCTCACATATTTCTGCACCTCATAGAGCTTTAGCAATTCCGCCACGTTCAGCGGATTGTCTTGTGCATCGGCTTCCCCTGTCTTCAGCGCCTCATAAATCTTATTGAAGTTGACCACCACGGGAGTGGCGCCGAGCGCCCGCCAGCACTCCACATAGATAGGGCTGTCCGGGGTGCGCATCTTCACACCGCTGAGGTCTTCGACCTTGCGTATGGGCCGAAGCGAGCAAGTGATTTGCCGGAACCCATTTTCGAAACAGCCCTTCGGGACGGCGTAGATGCCTTTGGTAGCCATCTCTTTCGCGAGATAATCCCCGAGGTCGCCGTCGATTGCGCGATAGACTTGCGCCTCATCGTGGAATGCGAAAGGCAATCCTTGCACGTTGACCGCGGGCACCACCGTGCCAATCAAACCGCCATTTAAGGTGAAGAAATCCAGTTCACCATCGACTAACATCTTCAATGCTGCGGGATCGCTGCCGGGGAGCTGATTGTTATCGGCGAATGTTGCGACGTCGACGCGGCCGCCAGTCTCCGATTTTACTGCCGCCCACATCTCCACCAGCCGCTTGTGCAACGGGCTGTCAGCTGGCTGATTGTGAAACTGCCTCAATTTAAAATCGGCTGACCGGGCACTCCGGCTGATCAGAGCCATCCCCCCTGCCAAAGCTAAGCGGGCAGTAAATTGGCGTCGCGAAATGTCCGACATAGCCCCTCCTGTTGACGGTAAGTCTTGGGTATGTTCCCTGCCTCCAAGGACTTAGTAGCTCTTGAATGGAACGAAGGTCAGTATATCACGGGCTCAGGCGGGCTCAGGCTTGCTCTTCTGATCTATACAGTTTCTCACGGATACATTTATTAGGCAGGTATGATAAACTGCAGACACTCATAGAACACACCCCGGGAAGCAGCGGCGGTTGTACCAAAGCTGCTTCCTTTTTTTTGCCTGCACGAAATCATGAAAATCAGAAAACGGCGCGCGGCCTAAGAAGAAAAGCCGCTCGTGCTAGCGGACGGTTCTACGCTTTTCAGATCCGGGACACCAAGACCCGATGTGTGGCTCATTTCGCCCCGATAATCGAATTCACCTGAATGGTTTTCGTCTTTGCATCCAGAGTGCCGGTGACCTTTACTTTCTGCCCCGCGAACTTCTCCGGCATCCGCTGGTCGCTCAGCATGTAGACATCCTTGCCGTCATACAAAACGTATGACGCGCCATGGACATCGACGCAAGCGAGAGTGCACTCGGCATCCGTCGGCCCCATTCGCATTTGAGAATGGCCTGCTTTTGCGCACATATCGTCCGTAATGGTGCCGGTAAATGTTTGAGGACCCGCAGCTGCAAACAGGGCTCCAGATACGAGAAGAACCCCGGGCAGATATAAGACGAGATGCTTCATAGAGGCTCGTTCGACCCAATCTGTGAGATAGCCCCTGGGACCTTGGAGGCCCCTGTGAGCCCCCTGTCGGCCAATGTTGCGGCGGTTGCCCCGGGCGACAACCGCGCTGAAACGCACTTGGATGTGACTTACCCTTCCCCGCTGGTGCCGTCTATTCGCCAGGAGTCATGAGGTGTGCGGTTGTCGTACCCGCATTCATAATCCACACCGTGCCCGCCTTGGGATTGTCGGGCAGTCCGGTTGTCTGCATCGTGGCGCCTGGCACAGCGATGGTCATATGCGTGCGAGCGTGCTCCCGATCGGCCCCCATCACGTGGTACCACACCGATCCGTACTCGGGCTTCACCCGGCTTCCATCCTTTTCCTCGGCATCGAGCATCGCGGCTGTCTTGGCCTTGTCGCCCAACGCCTCGGCCTTCAGGTTCTGCGCGACGCGGTCCACGTTCGCAATGCTGGTGCACTCAATCGAAAACGGCTGCTGTTCGGGAAACCCCGACCGGTCGTAGCAGACCAGCCGGTTCGTGCCCTTCTTCAACGTGTCGTAGGTAAAGTCGGGCTTCCACTTGATGACCGTAGCCCCATCGCGCATATTGGCGGGTGCGGCCAGCGAAGCTGTGGCGATGGCGTCGTCCTGCGCCAACGCGCTGGCTGAAACTGCCATGCCACAAGTAGAAACAAAGCAATCCGATTCATCAAAACCTCCAATTGAAATCTCTTAAATTTTAAGGGTCGAGAGAAACAGCAGTGTATCACGGCAAGATAGGTGAATGCGATTCGCGCGCATGCCGGTTGGCAAGACGCTTTTGTGGCCTGGACAGAACATAACAACGGTGCACGTGAAATCCCGTTCAGTTGCGGGCGCCTCGGGTGTATAACGGATCCCGGCAAAGAGTTCAGATACATTTGGAAAGCCACGGGGAGTTCCAGCCTGGCAGATCGTACCCCAAGTGGCCGCCGTGCCTGAAACAATTCAAGAGGAGATAACCATGAAGAATATGAATGTAAAGACGCTGGTTTTGGGGCTGGCGACAGTTGCGGCATTTCTCTCGTTTGACACGCTGGCGGTCGCGCAACAGCAGCCCGCGCCCCTAAAAGTGACCAAGATCAAAGACAATGTTTATTGGGTTCAGGGGGGCGTGGGTTCTAACGACGGCGTCGTCGTGGGCACCACCGGCGTCATTGTCGTGGATACGAAGAGCACGGCGGATTCAGAAAAGGGAGTAATCGCTGAAATCGCCAAAATTACTCCAAAAAACGTGAACACCGCCATCATCACGCACAGCGACAACGACCACGTCAACGGCCTCGCCGCTTTTCCTGCGGGCTTGACAATCGTCGCACAGGAAAACTGCAAAAAAGAGATGGAAGCTTCCGCGGGCAGCCGCAACCCGGCGCCTCAGGATCGCCTTCCGACGAAGACCTATGCCAAGACGGATAAAATGACTGTCGACGGCATTCATATTCGGCTTTACCACTGGGCCGCCGGGCACACCAGCGGCGATACCGTCGTCTATCTTCCTGACGAGAAAATTGTTTTTGGCGGCGATCTGTTGGTGACCAATCGTCCCGACACGGGGATTCACATGGAAAAAAATGGCTCCGCCGCGGGCTGGATCGAAAATGCCAAGGGCATGATCGCCCTCAATGCGGATACTTACCTGACTGGCCACGGCGATATGATGACCAAGGCTGACGTGCAGAAAAAACTCGATCTCATTCAGGACAAGTACAACAAAGTGAAGTCCATGGCCGCGCAAGGCAAGTCACTGGACGAAATCAAGACCTCCTTCGGCGAGCCTACCGCCGCGCCTCCGGCAAACCCGAATGGCGCACCACCCGCGGCGACCTTAACCGAAGTGATCTACAAGGAAGTGGCGAAAAAGAGCTAAGCAGCTCGTTGTTTCTAAAACAATTTTGCGGAGCGTAAGCTGAAGCGAATTTTCTGAAATCGATCGGCGCACGCGCGGGTGCGACACTGACCCGCGTTGCCGCGGGCACGTAGTGGGTTTCACCTGCGGAAGAGTAACGAATTGCTGAAGGCGCTTATTTCTTATCGTCTGTCTTATTTTTCTTGGCGCCGGTCACCGCATCCTCATCGGCAGGCTCGCCGATCAGTTTCATATATTCGATTGCTTCGGACGGGACGCAGAGATTCTCCACCGAAAACGGGATTGCCGCGACGCTTGGGTCTTCCTGCCCGCGAACCCACGTGAGTGAGCCCTTCGCGATTAGAAAAGGTTCCGTGTAGTACGCCGGATCCTCCACGGTTTCGGTGAAACTCAAATTGTTGTGGTCGGATCGGGTGTAGCGCTCCACCACGTGTGCGTCGGTGCTGTGTGGATAGCCGCGGCGGTCGACCCAGGTCTTCTCGTACATGCCAATCGTATCCACGACCAGTGTGTTGTCTCCCTCCCAGTGGCCCTTCGAATATCCGAACCATGTGGTCGAGGGTCCGCCCTCGTGGCCAATCTTCTTGGGGAGTTCCCGCCCGTCCATCCAGACTTCGCGCCATGTCCTGAAGCCTTCCAGTATGATGATCCGCCCAGGCATCTGAGCAAACCCGATCTGTCCGATTTGATTGTTGGCGGCACGTGGCATTCCGAATGGATCGCACGTCTTCCACGGATCATTCGAGCTCGCGCTAAACGGGTCCGGAATATTGAGCTTCAATTCCGCCTGCCCGGCCGGCGTCAAGGCAGGAACACGATTGCTCAGCAGCGCCTCTCCCGGCCCTCGCCAAATCCCATTGAGATCGTGAACAGGCGCCGGTCCCCCGCCGTTATCGCCTGCTTTACCCGAAGGATTCCGCGCCGTCCCGGCGTTCCGATTCTGATTTGCAGGCGGTGGGTTTTGGGCTCGCGCGAAAGACGAAAAGGCCAGCACTGCCCCCAGGCCGAGCATTGAATACTTGGACGGAATTCGCATCTCGACACTCCTCCTTCGCCTTGGAAAATCCAATGCCGCTGGATCTACTCCTTGTTGTTTGTCTTTCGCCCGTCCGGACGGCACGCCGCCGACTCATTTCCGCCGTTGCCAAAGTCCTGATCGCACACGGACGGTCGATCGCCAATCAACGACCCATCGCCGAATTCTTTGCCGTTGGCGAGGACCACCTTACCCACGCGCCCGATAGGCTGGCCGTTCCTGGCTGCATACAAGACGACGGTGACGGTATCGCCGGGTTGAATTGCGGTCCGCGTCCAGCCCGACGCACTAATTGCGGAGCCCGCGTTTGCTTCTGCAACCCAATGTCTAACGTTGCCCTGGTCATCCTTTGCGTCGAAGAGAAGCAAAGTGTGGGGATTGCCCCAATTGACTTTCGTTACCGTGACGTTCTTCAGGACCACTGCCTTGCTGTCGTCGTATGACGCACTCCCGTGATGTGCGAACATCGGACTGCAAACCGCCAGAAGGCCTGCAAGCGTGGCAAAAACAGTTATCAGCTTAGTTTTCATGGGATCCTCCTTTGGACGGGGTCACCGCCAACCCCGTTGCGCAACAGTCGTAATAGCCTTCCAATCCACAGCGTCCGTTATCCCCTGCGATGCGGTCGCGGATTTACTACTTGCCGATCATCAGGATTGAAAATGAACCCGATACCATGGGACCACGGGCAGCGCGTCCTCCAGGCCCTGCCGGAGCGTTAGCCGGAGCTGCTTCGTAGTCTGCCGTCATGGTCAGCAGGTGATTTGTCTTTGTATCGAGGGTCAGAGTCTTGGCACCCGGCTTGGTTTGCAACGTCTGCTCTACTGCGAAGCTGGTGGGACTATTTTCCTTGATGAATGTCATCGAGCCCGCGGCTTCCGCGCTGATGGCTTCCATCGTTGCAGGATTGAACGCCACAGTATCCACACCCTCACCGGTCGGGAAAGTCGCCAAGGATGTTGCCGTTGTCCGCGTTCAAAATCACCACGACGGGTTTCGGATCGCGGTAATACGCGAAGACGACGTGATTCTTTGCATCCACTGCCATCCCGCTGCCGTGAACGCCCTTCGCGCTGAAGTCATAATTCGCCGTTACCGTCAGTTTATTCGCGTTTACTACCGCGACGCCGCCTTTATCCGATATGTTTATATAGACCGTGCCTTTGCCATCGCTCACCGCCTGCTCTGCTGTTCCCACCAGGTCGACCGTCCCGACGACGGTTCCTTCCTTCGTATCGATCACGGTGGCATACGGCGGCATGTGGCTGAGCACCCAAACGCGCTCGTTGTAGGGATCGAACATGATCCCGTCGGGGCGCCCGTCCACGTCGATGGTCTTGATCACTTTGAGAGTACTCGCGTCCCACATGGTGATCGGCTTGGTGGTGGAAAAACCGTGGTGTGATTTGGGGTCGACCACAGCGCCGCCGGCGTGGATATCCATCGTACCCAGCGGTTCCAGCGTATCCAAGTTGAAAACGGCCAACTGCCCCATCGCGCCGCTGCGGGGCATGTACAAACGACGGCCTTCCACGTCCGCGGAAACATAATCAAATCCGCCTTCGCCGCCCACTTTGGCTGTTTTCAGCACCTTGTAGGGACCGGCGGCGGCTCCATGCTGGGCCATTCCCATGGACGCCGACATCATCATTGCCACAGCGACAGCTACCGCGGAAATTGGTCGCATGAGCTCACTCCTCCTTGGCACGGAACCTTGCTTGGTCGGCAGACGGGCCCGAATATACCAGATTAAGGACAGAGCGTCAGCTACTGGAAAGATCAGTATTTATCGGGAGACGGATTCGCTTCTGCCAATATCGTCATCCTGACTGCATACCCCAATTTTGAGTTCTCAGATCAAGCCACATAGGCGAAGGCATCTACCCTTCAAATTCGAAGCGAATATTGGTTGACTCGAATTCGCATCGGGTGTAAGAGCCGTACCACAGGTGTCCGTACCAACCGACATCAGGTCAGAAGCCCCCAATTTGGCTGTGTGTGCTGTGCGCTCTAAACGAGCGCAGGAGGGTGATCATGAACACTATCCTGTCGAGGGTTACCAAGGCTGAATCCTATAGTTTGTGCAAGCTCATAAAGGCTCTGGGTGTGAGTCTCGGGCTCTTGCTCTTTTGTGTTCCCGTTTTTGCCCAATTGAATTTAGGCCGCCTTTATGGCGGCATCACTGACCAGACCGGTGGCGCCATGGCAGGCGCCACGGTGACGGTCATTGACGTGGACCGTGGAGTCAACCGGCCTCTGACCACCGACGATGCCGGAGAGTACAATGCGCCAAGCCTTACTCCCGGAACGTACACCGTTCGCGCTGAACTGAAAGGCTTCCGAACCATACAGCGAGAAAACGTGGTGGTGGGCGTAGGCCAGGAGCTTCGCGTCGACTTGACCATGCAGCCGGGCGAACAAGCTCAGACCATCACGGTCACTGAGTCGCTCCCGATGGTGAATACAACAAGCTCCGAGCTCGGCGGGACTGTGGAAAGCAGAGATCTCGCCGACCTGCCCATCAATGGCCACTCGTACGCAAAGTTGCTCAACTTCACTCCCGGCGCGGTGAGCGTCAACGGAAACGACACTTTCTTTAATGGAGTTCGCTATACCCAGAACGAGTGGATGTTCGACGGTATTGACGATCTAAATGACGCCAATACCGGGCCCATGATCGGCGGCACCTCGGGCTTCACCGAGGCCACCATTCTCCCCGCGGATGCGATTCAGGAAGTCCATCTGGCCACCAACGGCAAAGCGGAATATGGCTGGAAGCCGGGCGGTGCGATCAACATTGGAATCAAGTCAGGCACCAACCGCCTGCACGGAACGGCGTTCGCCATGGGCCGCAATAGTTCTCTCGAGGCGAAGGATCCCTTTGGCCTTGGCGCACCAGCCCCTGACCGAATAATACAGCAGGGCGTAACGCTGGGCGGGCCGATCAAGAAGGACAAGCTCTTCTTCTTTTCGGCGTATGAGGGGCAGAGCTTCCGCCTGCAGACCTCGTCCACCGATCAACTGCCCGCCAGTCTCGCCAGTGCTGCCGGAGCGGATCCGGCTGACAACGTGCCGGATGCTCTCTATGATATCTACAAGAACGCGAACAATTTCGGGGCGGGAAAACCGAATTTGCCGGCGAGTCAGCTCAGTTTGAACCTGATGGGCTGCCAGGCAACTCCTGCGGCCATACAAACCGCGGCCAATGGCGCTGCGAATGCCGCAGCCGGCGCAAAGGCGATTGAGGGTCTCTGCTACCCCGGGGGGGCAGGATCAATCGCTTCGATATTCAACAACCCGACCAGTTCGGTAAATGGTACCGTCTCGCCCTCCAGCTATGGCGGCTCTCAAAACGGCTTGGCCAAGCTGGACTATCACCTCACCGATCACCACTTGATCAATGGCGAATTCTTTTTCGGTGAAGGTCCCATGATCCAAGCCGCTGGTCAGGAAGTGCAAGAGTATTGGGCCACGGCGCGATGGACCAGGACTCAAGCGATCAGAGGCGTCTGGTCATGGATTCCGAATTCCGCATGGGTTAACGAAGCCAGGATTGGCTACGACAGGCAACACAAATCGTCAATACCCGCGGACTGCTTTGGAGACTTGGGGCAACCGAATTACGCCACCCAGTTCCACTTAGTCACCGGGGTCACTACTCCTTTGGTCCCCTTGGGGACGGGCTGCGCATTCCCTGGGTTCACCGTGGGCTCTTTTGCGGTTTTGGGGGGCAACATTGGCAGCGGGGCTCAGGACAACACCATATATCACATCGCGGCGTTAGATAGCGTTTCATATACGCGCGGCAGCCACCAATTCAAGTTCGGCTTCGAAATCCACAGAAATCACCTGTACGGGGCATCGAAACTAGCCAACGGCAGCGGCACAATTAGTTTCGGGAGTATCGACGCCTTCAAAAACGACACGGACCTTGAAGATTTCCTGACTGGGACGGTGGCCAGTTCGGCCTTGCTTGTCGGCAATGCGTTAGTCCAAACAAACTGGCCGCGGTACGCCGTTTTTGGCCAGGATGACTGGCGGCTTACTCCGAAACTTACCCTGAACTTTGGGGTGCGCTGGGAGATCATCCCTGCCCCCAACGAGGCAAACAACAAGTTGGGCACTTTTGATCCCAGCTTAGGTCTCGTTCAAGTGGGTAACCAGCTTCCCGCGCTCTATCCCACCAAGTACAACGCGCTCGCGCCTCGGGTTGGTTTTGCTTACGATGTCACCGGCAAGGGCACCACGGTGGTCCGTGGCGGCTTCGGCATGGGCTACAATTTCAATAACTTCAACGAATATTTGTCAATCTCGCAGGGCGCTGCGTCCAACACCGTACCGAACGGCTGGAATATCTTCGCGGCGAACGGCACTCTTCTTCCTAAGCCCGGCAACATGGATGCTGGCAATCTCACTGCTGCCAACGGAACCCTGGTGACATGGCTGCCTGATACGCCTATTTTCAATCAAAACGCTGGCCTTCTGGCGTGCGGCAATGGTTTGAACGGTAACCCACAAGCTTGCGACATCCAAGTGGTTAACACCCATCTCAAAGCAGGCTATGTAGAATCGTGGAATCTGAGTGTACAGCACGCTTTTGGTGCGAATCTCGCCTGGACGATGGCTTACGTTGGCACGCGTGGCGTCGATTTGAACGGCCTCCTGGATAGCAGTCTGCCCGACGCAGGTTTGAAGAACACTTCGACCAGCCCCGGAAATGTAAACGAGCAGTTACGACGGCCATACACACAAAATTGCCCAGCATCAGTTCCTGGGGGGCTAGGCCTCAATCCCAGCCAGTGCTTCCCCTATCTCGGTAAAGTCTATGTTTACGGGCAAAGCGGATGGTCCAACTACCACGGACTGCAGACGAGCCTGCAGCAGCGCGTCACTCGCGGCCTGTTCTTTACGGCCGCCTACACCTTTTCGCATTCCCTCGATACTTCCTCCAGTGACTTTGGCACCCCCATCATGAATTCCAAGTGTGTTCAATGCGACTACGGCAACAGCAGCTTCGATTTCCGCCACAACTTCACCCTCAGGCTTGCGTATAACGTTCCCGGCACAAAGAGGGCGCCGGCACAGTTGCTGGAAGGGTGGCAGATCAGTTCCGCCCTCGCCGTACTCAGCGGTCAACCGCTGGCCGGGACGGATACCTCCACCGATCTCAGCGGAACCGGCCAAAAATTGGACCGCTGGAGCATCGCGGGGAACCCCGGTAATATTAAAACCGGCTTCGGCGTGCCGTGCTATGGCATAGCCGGGAGCAAGTTCGCCAAGGCCGGCACTGGCTGCACTGTGGTCAACACGGGCACAGGCTCTGCCGGGACGGCGTCGTTCGTCGCGGCTCTTCCTCAGGCCTGCATCGACGCGGCTACGAACGAAGCGTCAAACCCAGCCGTCGTCGCTGCCGGAGTTGCCGATTTCAACGGACTCGCCGCGCTCGCCGACTACGGCTGCTACTCCGCGAACGGAACGGCGATCGTTCCTCCCGCTCAAGGCACATTTGGTAATATGGCCCGCGATGCCCTGACCAATGGCGTGCCCTATCGCGAATGGGATGCGTCGGTAAGTAAGTCTTGGAAGCTAGGGGAACTGCTAACTGCGCAATTCCGAACTGACATCTTCAATGTCACTAACAGTGTGATCTATCAAAGCCCGAAGAGTAATCCGAGTAGTCCAACCTCATTCGGCTTCTCAACGGCGTTGAATCGGTCAGGCGACCCCATTCTTGGGAATGGCGGTCCGCGACAGATTACCCTGGGCCTTAAACTGATGTTCTAACTCAGATGAGAAGCGCCACTGTGGTGGCCAAATGCCCACCACAGTGGTTCCCTTCAAGCGGCGCGAGCCGGGCTTGACACAGTAAATCGATTGATTCATTTTTCGCAAAGGCTTCCGGTGCAACCGGGAGCAGAGAGAAGATGACTGGGGTTTCAAATCGTCGTCTTTTCGGGAGAAAGTGAGGATCGATGTTGAAGACTCGGATGATCTTGGTGGCGATTGCCATGCTGGCAACTGGCGCGCTCGCGCCTCGCGCGGGCGCACAGGGATCTGCGCCCAATCAGGGGCCGGACCCTATGGCGTTCCTCGATCACGTGACGAATGCCAAGCTTCTTGCCGCGGACGACCTTGCAGCCAGGAACCTAGCAGACTGCAGTCTGCCGCCGGAAAACGCTGCCGCATCGGTGGGCACGCCGATCGTAGCCCCACCTACCAAAGTATTTGATCAGCTCTATTACCTCGGAATGAATAGCGTCACTTCATGGGCGATCGTGACCAGCGCGGGCATCATCCAAATCGACAGCCTGGATAATCCCGAGGAAGCGGAACGCATCATTGTTGGCGGCTACAAAAAACTGGGCCTCGATCCGACACAGATGAAATATCTGATCCTCACCCACGGCCATAACGATCATTTTGGCGGCGCCAAGTACCTGCAAGACACCTATCACCCGCACATTCTGATGTCCGCCGTGGACTGGGACATGGTCGCGAAGCTGCCTCCGCCTAAGCCTGGTGATAAGTTCGGCCCGCCCCCCGCGCGTGACATGGACATTACCGACGGTCAGAAATTCACTTTGGGCAATACGACCTTGACGTTCTATATCACTCCTGGCCACACGCCGGGGACGGTCTCGATGCTTGTTCCCGTAACGGACAACGGACGCCCGCATTTGCTTTCTTTCTGGGGCGGCAGCGCCATTCCGCGGGCGCTCGAACCCAGCGGGCAAGTTGGCCGCATGGACGCCGGTATTCTGACGTACAAGCAGTCCTTCGAGCGATTTTTTAAGATCGGCGAAGATGCAGGTGCTGACGGTTACATCGCCAATCACCCCTACCGCGATCAAAGCTACGTCGATGGAAAGAACGACAAAATCACCAGGAATCAAGCCCGTAAGCCGGGCGACCCGAGCCCCTGGATCGACCGAGGCACCTACATTCGCTACATGATGATCAGCGTGGAGTGCATTCAGGCACAGGAGGGCTGGGTCCGCGCGGGCAAGCCTCAAACGTCATCACACAATTAAGCCTAGACCAAGTCTCAGGATGTCACATGGAGGGGGCAAGATGAACATCGCGTCGCGGAAAGGTATTGGATTCGCGATAGTAGTCCTCGTTGTTCTTCTAATAGTTCCTTTTGCTTCGTTCTCTTTGCGGGCGGCGGACACGAATGCTAAGCCGCCTGCCTTGACTGGCATCGTCAGCTCGGAAGCTGAAGGACCGATGGAAGGCGTGTTGGTCAAGGCCAAGAAAGTTGGCGGAACCATTACGATATCGGTGATCAGCGATGATCACGGCCGGTACGCGTTTCCGGCAGACCGTTTGAAGCCGGGCGAGTACGCGCTTGCGATCCGCGCCAGGGGTTACGACCTTCCGAAGACAACGGCGACGGTAGGCGAGAAGACGGCCACCGCCGATCTGAAGCTCACCAAAGTGACCAGCACGTTTGCGCTTGCCGAACAGCTGAACCCCGCCGAATGGATCATGAGCGCTCCGAAGCCTGCGAAGCCCGGCATTTCCCTTTCCGACTGCGGAAGTTGTCACAATTTGAACGTGGTGTTCAAGAGCACCTACGACCAGGATGGGTGGATGACCACGCTCCTGCGCATGAGGAATTACGAAAGAGGGGCTACGTTCACCCATCCTAACACGATGCCATTCCACAACGGGCCGAACCCCAGAGACCAGGAATTCGCAGAGTATTTGGCCTCCATCAATATGAGTGCGAAGCCCTGGGATTTTGAGCTGAAAGGGTTCCCCCGTCCTACGGGAAAGTCTACGAAGGTCATTTACACGGAGTTTGACATGCCCCGGCCGGACGCGGAGCCCCACGACGCAGTAATAGACTCCGACGGGATGATCTGGTACACCGAGTTCAACCAGCCGATTTTTGGGCGGTTGGACCCTCGCACCGGAGAGACCAAGGAATGGAATTTGCCAGTGACGCGGCCCGATGTTCCAACGGGTTCACTCAATTTGGCCATGGATGGTCAGGGCAATTTCTGGATCGCCAGGAAGTATCAGGCGGGAGTAGCGAAATTTGACCGCAAGACCGAAAAAATCACCCCGTATAGTTTAGGGCCACAAGACGTCAACGTGCATACGCTCACGACCTTTGTGGCCGTGGGTGGCAAGGACGGCATCGGGACGGTGTGCTTCGACGATACAGGGAATCGCAGGATCTATTTACTGGATCCCGCAACAGGGAAAATCAGCGGACACGACGCCTATCCGGGCATGAATTTGGGTGCGGCTGGGGACGAGGGCGGAGCAGCAGGCGGCGGTGCGGAGCGGCATAGCATGTACGGAGTGTCTGTGAGTTCGAAAGGATTGTGCTACTGGAGCGATCTGGCAAATCGCAACATCGGAGAGATCGACCCCGCGACCGGAAAAACAACTTTGTATCCGACCCCCACTCCCAACTCCGGTCCGCGGCGCGAAAATATCACGCCGGACGATCAGATTTGGTTTGGAGAAAATAATCTGAGCGCCCAGAAGATTGCGGTATTTGACACGAAGACCAAGCAATTCAAAGAGTGGGAGGCCCGCCCCGTCGATCCGTACGACGCTATACTCGACAAGTCGGGTCACGTCTGGACAGGCGGAGAGCCAACCGATTTCGTTTCGCGGTTGGATCCGAAGAGCGGAGAAATAGTAAGTTACCTGCTTCCCAACGTGAACACCGATATTCGCAGGGTATACGTGGATAACTTCACGAATCCACCCAGCATGTTAATTGGCGAAAACCACCGCGCAAAAATCGTTCTAGTGCAACCGTTGGAGTAAGACGACGAAGCGCATCGGGCTTGCAATAAGTCGCCGGGCCCGGCGAAGACCGCTTTCCTCCGCCGGCCCGCAACATCCCTGCTGATTTGGCGTTGCCATCACTGGACGCGCGATCGCCTCATCGCAAAAAGAATCCCTTACCTCCGGTTCATGGTCTGCGTGAGCCGCGAAGGGACGCCGCCGCCTGGCGGCGTTTCCATTCTTGGCCACGCATAGGCACCTGCCGAGGCCCCGGGCTCAATATTCCCACTCCCTCGCAAGCCTACGGAAACAGCGTTCGAGAAGTCTCCGTCGTAGATCTCGACGGTGTCTTGCACGATCATGCAAGCGGAACTTTATGCAGCTACGGCCTTCCCACTTCCATCCGATGCTGGCAACACGCAGACATTCCGAAGCAACGCTTCCAAAACCGGCTTTCGACCGGGTGGAGTGGCATCGCCGGGAACAGTTTCACCCCACCGGACCCAACCAGGTGTGGTCGATGGACTTTGTGGCCGATCAGTTGGCGGATGGCAGCCGGTTTCGATCCCTGACGGTCGTGGATATCCTTGGCTTGACATTCTTTTGATGCTAGCTTAGCTTCCACTCACGAGCTCTATGGGCCCACGGGAAGTATCCAAATGGAGGGCTGCAGATGCGAACCGTAACGCGCAAAATGACTTGGGTTCTTCTGGCAGTGGTTCTTCCGGCAGTATTGTTTGTGGCTGCTCGACCGGTTGTCGGCGGCCCGCAGAATGTACCTGGATTGAAAGTCGATAAGAGCAGTATCGGCGGCACCGTCGTGAACAGCAACGGCGGGAAGCCTGAAGCTGGCGTCTGGGTGATCGCTGAGACAAAATCCTTGCCGGCGCCGTTCCGCAAGATTGTCGTCACCGATGATCAGGGACGGTTCCTGGTTCCGGACCTGCCGGAAGCGAGCCTACGAGGTATGGGTGCGCGGCTACGGGCTGAAGGACTCGGAGCGCGTCAAAGCGGCGTGCGGCGAGAACGTGAAGCTGCAGGTTGCCAACGCCGCAACTCCGCAGGAAGCGGCGAAGATCTATCCTGCCAGTTATTGGACGTCGCTGATTCAGCCGCCCCCGATGAGCGATCTTCCAGCCAAGTACAAGAGTCAAGATGAATGGCTTGCGACCCTGAGGAACGGCTGCAACCACTGCCATGAGCTCGGCATGCCGCAAACGCGCATCTATACCACGGCTAAAGATTGGGACGCGATGTTCCTGCGCGCCAAGTCGATGCATCAAGAACTCGATGGGCTGGGCAGACGCGTCGTCGAGAAGATGCTCGCGGATTGGGGCACTCGGATTGCGGCCGGAGAAGTTCCTCCCGCTCCGCCGCGGCCAACCGGCATCGAACGCAATGTCGTTGTATCTCAGTGGGATTGGGGTTTCCCAGAGTCCTTCGTTCACGATTTGATCTCTACCGACAAGCGCAATCCGACGTTGTACGCGAATGGGAAAGTCTACGGCGTGGATCGAACCGGCGGAGGTAGATTGTTGATTTTGGACCCGGTGAAGAACACCATCTCATGGCTCCAGGTGGAACCACGAGACAAGAGCCATGGGTACTCCCTGACAAAGGACTACTACCACGGCGCGGAAGAAGAACCAGGCGTATGCTGGGGAAGACACGGAATGGATGGCCAGCCCCCACAATCCTATGTTCGATGAGAACGGCAGAGTCTGGATGACCGTGCAGATTCGCGCCGGCGGCAAGGAATACTATCCAGCGTGGACGAAGAATACGATCGTCACGGGCACCAACGACCCAGCGGATGTAGATGCCGCGTACAATATGCTGGCTGCGCGCGGTAACAACATGGAGCTCGGTTACTACGATACGAAAACCAATAAATTCGTGATGGTCGATACTGGATACAACACTCATCACCTGCAGCTCGATTGGCAAGGCCGGATCTGGACCGATGGCGGCGGTTCCGCGGCGGGCGATACTCGACACGAAAAAGCTGGATTTGACGAATATCGAGACGATAAAAGCGACGGAGGTCGGTGCTTCGAAGAACTTCGTGCGGATCGACCCGGCAACGAAGAAAATGATTCCAGGGACGGGCTACGGAGAGGCTGTCAGCCCGGTCGACGGCACCGTCTGGTATTCGTCTCCCGTCGCTGGAGGCCCTGCGAACAAAGTGTACATGGTTGATCCCAAGACCGATAAAATCAAAGACTACCCACTGCCTGCTCCAGGACGTTTCCCGCACGGCATCGACTTCAGCTCGGACGGGAATCTTTGGGTTTCATTGGGCAGCGGTCAACTCGGGCGCCTGGATGTCAAGACCGGCGAGTGGAAGTTCTGGGACAACGCCGGGGCTGAAATTCAAGGGCACCGGCAAGGAAACCGGCAGACCGATTTCCCCTACTACCTGTGGGTAGATCAATTCAACGCGTCGGGGCTCGGCAAGGACACCGTGTTCGTCACTGGAACCACTTCGGACGCACAGTTCATTTTTGATCCGAAGACCGAAAAGTTCAGTGTGTTCCGAATCCCATACCCGATGCCGTATTATGCTCGTGGTTTGGATGGTCGGATTGACGATCCGAACGCGGGTTGGAAGGGCCGAGGCCTTTGGATGACCTACAGCTCGTATCTTCCGCGATTCACGGAAAACCGCTCAGGTACCGTGAATCACATGCAAATCCGCCCCAATCCATTGGCGAACTAGTGGGCTGGAGAAACGCGTAGCGGCGAGTAGTACCAGCCGTCACGCGTGACAAATTGCAAAACAAACCGGCGAGACTCCTGAACGAGTCTCGCCGGTTTTTCTTTAGGCTTGAGACTTGTATTTACACACCCTTGTATTTACACATCGATCAGCTATGTAGATTGTTCACCGATTTTGACAGCTGATTTTTCGCAAGAAGCGGCAAGGAGATTGTCATGAAGGCGCCTGGTATGGGCGGTTTGCCTTTTCGGAGTCGGAGGTCTGGCCCAACTCGCGGCGACTTCCGCTAGCGACCGCGGCCGCAGCAAGATCGCTGCCCCACAGGCGAGCGGGCCGTGCGCACCTACTACGTCGCGGCGGAAGAAGTCGAATGGGACTATGCCCCGCTCGGCATGGACATGACGACCGGCAAACCTTTTGAAGGAACGGCGGCGGCGTATACCCAGCCGGGACCCAATCACATCGGGCACGTCTATCGCAAGGCGATCTACCGGGAGTATACCGACGGACGTTCGCAACGCGGAAGCCGCGCGCGCCGCAGGACGAATACCTGGGTTTGCTGGGACCGATCCTGCGCGCGGAGGTCGGCGATACGATCAAGGTTGTTTTCAAGAACAACGCCTCGCGTCCCTACAGCATGCATCCGCATGGAGTCTTCTACGAGAAGGCCTCGGAGGGGTCCATGTACGCCGACAATGTCCCCGACGAGCAAAAGACCGGGGCCATGGTGCCGCCCGGGGCGACGTTCACTTACGAGTGGGAGGTACCGGAACGGGCGGGGCCAGGCCCAAAGGATCCCAGCTCGATCGTCTGGGTGTACCACTCGCACGTCAACGAATACAAAGACGTGGCCTCCGGCCTGGTGGGGCCCATCATCGTGGCCCGGCGAGGCCAGACGAACTCCGACGGCACTCCCAAAGATGTGGACCGCGAAATCTTTGCTCTCTTCACCGCATTTAACGAAAACCAGAGTTGGTATGTGCAAGAGAACATTGCCGCCCACATCAGCGCCGCCGACCAGAAAACGCTCAATAAGCGAGACGCCAAGTTGTCCGATCCGCACATGTACGTCACGTTCACGGGCAACGGATTTGCCGAGACCAACTTCAAGTTTTCGATCAACGGATACCTCTACGGCAATGGGCCGGTGATGACCATGAAGCAGGGCCAGCATGTGCGCTGGTATCTCTTGGATGTGGGTGATGTGGTCAATTTCCACACGCCGCATTGGCTCGGCGGCACGGTGAACTTCCACGGCACGTCGCACGGATGTGTTCGATCTGTTGCCGGCGGCAATGGAAACCGCCGACATGGTTCCCGACGCCCCTGGCCTCTGGGTACTTCGTTGCCAGGTGGACGACCATATGCAGGCGGGAATGATGGCGCGGTATGAGGTCCTGCCCGCGCAGGCCGCCGGCGAAAAAGCGTGGCGCGGCTCTGACGTTGGGTCCGTGCTCGCGCGTTCCGTGAAGGCCCTGGAGGCCACTGCGGGACCAGCGAGCGTCCCTAGAGCGCAAGGAGATTGCCATGAAAGGCCTGGTATGGGCGGTTTGCCTTTTCGGAGTCGGAGGTCTGGCCCAGCTCGCGGCGACTTCCGCTAGACTGCGGCCGCAGCAAGATCTCCCCACGGCGGGCGGACGCGTGCGCACCTACTACATTGCGGCCGAAGAGACCGAATGGGACTATGCGCCGCTCGGCATCGATATGATGACCGGCAAACCTTTTGAAGGAACGTCGGCGGCGTACACGCAGCCGGGACCCAAATCACATCGGGCACGTCTATCGCAAGGCGGTCTACCGGGAATATACCGACGCGTACGTTCGCAACGCGGAAGCCGCGCGCCGCCGCAGGACGAATACCTCGGTTTGCTGGGACCAATCCTGCGCGCGGAGGTCGGCGATACGATCAAGGTCGTTTTCAAGAACAACGCCTCGCGGCCCTACAGCATTGACTGTGCCACGACGTCTTCCGTCCGAGGCACGCTGCTGGCACCGGCAGGGTTCTCGATGCCGACGGGCAATCGTTGATCGACGAGGAGCCGGAGGATACGGTGCAGCCCGGGGCGACGTTCACTTACGAGTGGGACGTACGCGGAACTGGCGGGGCCGCAACCGGGCGATCCCAGCTCGATCGTCTGGGCGTACCACTCGCACGTCAACGAATACAAAGACGTGGCTTCCGGCCTGGTCGGGCGCCATCATCGTGGCCCGGCGAGGCCAGGCCAACTCCGACGGCACTCCCAAAGACGTGGACCGCGAAATCGTCGCGCTCTTCAACGCATTTAACGAAAACGAGAGTTGGTATGTGCAAGAGAACGTTGACGCCCACATCAGCGCCGCCGACCAGAAAACGCTCGATGAGCGAAGGGCGCCAACTTCTCCGATTCGCAAGGATACTTCACGTTCGCGGGCACCGGATTCGCCGAGACCAACTACAAGTTTTCCGTCAACGGATACCTCTACGGCGATGGGCCGGTGATGACCGTGAAACAGGGCCAGCGCGTACGCTGGTATCTGTTGGATATGGGTGACGTGGGCGCGCTCAATTTCCACACCCCGCATTGGCACGGCAACACGGTGCTCTCCCACGGCACTCGCAGGGACACGATCTTTCTGTTGCCTTTGGGAACGGAAACCGCCGACATGGTTCCCGACGCCCCTGGCCTCTGGCTATTTCATTGCCACATCGACGACCACATGGAGGCGGGAATGATGGCGCGGTACGAGGTCCTGCCCGCGCAGGCCGCTGGCGCCAAAACCGGGCGTGTCGGCGCCGGTTTCTGAAGCTGAGTGTGCGCGTGCCAACGTCTCCCCGAAGATCTTGCTTAGGTTTCCTCGATTAATCTCGTGAATAACCAGATAGTGGTGCCGTTATGCGCGATTGGGACTTATCCACCAATTGTGGACACGCACCTTATGCAGCCACGGCCTTCCCGTTTGCATCCGATGCTGGCAATACGCAGACATTGGCGTGCCGCTCTTTCATATGCAAGTCTAACAATCGCTCGAATGGGATAAATCCTAAGTCGGTAAGCCTCCCGCCATTCGTGGTTGCGATGACCCCGCCACAAAGCTCGCAGACGGCGCGCTCCCTTGAACCAATCTCGCGGAAATCGGTGACCGCTCCCATGCGCCATTAGATGAGGTCAGGCGGCTGAACGCTTCAGGGGATGATGGACTGGGGCTCCTTCCAAAAATGCGGCCAGTGACGAACGCCGCTGCCCTTTCGGCGCTTCCTGCGAAGCGAGCACGGAATACAGCGGCAGGATATTCCGTGATCTACGGCGATCCGCTGTCCGCAGCATGCTGTCTCCGTTTTTTCCTCCTCTTAATGCGAGAACAAATGGCATTGGGTAGTGTTTGCTTTGGCGCATGACGTCGATGAAAACGGAAGAAGCGGCCCCCGCAACAATCGAAGGAAGCGAAGCAGCCAGGATTCGCACATGTCGAAATCGTTTGTGTCCATCTCTCCTGACATGTACGTTGAACTCACTGTGAAGATTAACAGCTGTCAAAACTAACAGAACACGGTCGGCACGCAGGGTCTGCTACTTTTGACAGTACCCATCCCATGGTGTGACCGCTTAGTTTCTTTGCAACGGGTGGACGTTCTCGGAGTCTCGAAGCCACCCTAACTGAGACATTTCACGCAGGCGACTCTCAAAGTTCAGGACGATGGGTGCCCTAACGCAGATGGCCTTCCAGAAAACGTGGAACATTCAAACCCCGCAGTGTGGACATTCGTTGTGCGGGTCTGTCGGCACTCTGAGCATGGAGCCGGAAGCTGGGGAGCCGTCCATATGTGAGTGGTGCGACGCACTCGCCGAAGGCGGCCTGCGTGTCGCGCTCGTCGAGCAAGCACTTTGGGGGTAGATAAAATGATAATTAAAAATCAGGATGCAAAACGGATGAGCAGTGTACGTTTTTCGCTGTTCAAAGCGAGCCTGGTCATTCTGGGCGCGTTCGCAATGATTGCCTTGGTTCCCGCGAGGGGTTTCGCGCAAAGACTCGACGGCACATTGCAGGTCGACGTGACGGATAAGACCGGCGGCTCGGTTCCGGGCGCCAAAGTGACGGCGACCAATGAGGACACCAAAGTCGTGACCGAGGCAACCACCAGCGGCGACTTTGTTTATGTGTTCCCAAACTTGTTGCCGGGTGCCTATAGGGTCGAAGTGAGCAAAGAAGGCTTCAACAAATACGTGCGCGAGCACGTCAACGTGCTTCCCAACCAAACGGTAGACGCAAAGGCGGAGCTGGAAGTTGGCAGCCAGGCGACCACTGTCGAGGTGAAAGCAGGCGAAGCGGAAGTTCAAGTCACCTCGTCGCAGTTACAATCGGGATTTTCGGGTGCCATAGCCGAACGGCTTCCGATCAATACCATCGGTGGAGATGTTAAAGAGTTGGCTGTCGTCCTCCCGAATACCACCACCCAACCTGGTGGTGTTGCTGGGTCCGGCGGTTCTGTTGGAGGGTTGCGGCCTCGTTATAACAGTTTCACCATCGACGGCGCCGATGACAACAGCGCCTACGTCAATGGGAGCCTGACCCCGGTGATTGAGGATTCCGTGGCCGATTTTACCGTACTGACGAATCAATTCAACGCGGAATACGGGCACTCCGCCGCCGGTATATTCGCGATCACGACCAAGTCGGGCACGAATAACATCCACGGTGAAGTCCACGAATATAATCGCACCCGCAGCTACAATGCCGCTGACATGCAGGAGGTCGCGCAGGGCTTCAAGAATCGCTACGACTACAATCGCGTGGGAGGAAGTATCGGCGGCCCAATCTTGAAGGACCGGCTCTTCTACTTCGGTGCCGTCGAATATCAGAATGAGAACAAAGCCTCTGCCGGACCCACAGTGAATACGCCCACAGCAGCGGGTCTGACGATTCTAAACGGCATGGCAGCCAATTCGGCTGTCAGGATCAGTCCTTGAGCAATTTCCGCCGGCGCCCGGTGTGACCGGGACAGAAACCGTCAATGGGGTACCGATACCCATAGGTGTATTCCAGGGGTTGGCTCCAGACTTTACTCACCAGCACGACTTCATTATCAGCCTCAACGGCAACGTCGGGAAGCATTCGCTCCGCGGCCGCTACCTCTGGGACCGGCATACGTCAACCGGAAGTCAATGGTGTTGAGCCGCAGCCCCAGTTCAATGGCACCAACAACAGCCGACGCCAGGAAAGTCATCCTGGGTGACGTCTGGGCTCTATCCCCCACCATGGTCAACGAGTTCCGTTTCTCCTTTTCGCGTGCCGTCGGGCCGGATCTGGTGGTTCCTTCAGCGTTTTACTAACTTTCCGAACGTCGAAATCGACAACTTGGGTGTCAACATCGGGCCGAATGGCTGTTCACCCCAAAGCACGATCGTCAATACCTATCAATGGGCCGAGAATATAACCAAGACGTTTGGGAAGCACACGATAAAAGCTGGTTTCGAGATTCGTAATAACATTGGTCCCAGCGACTTCCTGCCTCGGGCACGCGGCGAATACGACTATGCCACCCTGGAAAGTTTCATCAACGATTTTACGCCGAACCAGGACGTCCCCAACGGGAATGCCGGCGCCAACGGAGCGCTTCGCGGTGCGGGTTCCGGCTTCTTTGCTGCTAATTTCAGGTCCTACTACGGCTTTCTCCAGGACGACTGGAGAGTCACCCGCCGGCTGACTCTAAACCTGGGACTCCGCTACGAGTACAACTCACTTCCCCGAGACGAAGTTCTGCAGAATCTGAACGCTATCTCCAACGACCCAGCCCTGGGCCTAGATTTCCGCACGCCAAGAACAGACAAAAATAACTGGGCGCCCCGGTTCGGCTTCGCCTATGACCCCTCCGGCACGGGCCGGTGGTCGGTGCGTGGTGGCATCGGCTACTTCTATGACATAACGCCCGTGAATTTCCCCCAGCTATCTCTGCCACCTCAGTTGCAGACGGAGCAGTCACCCACCCTAGCCTGCACGGTCGCACCGGCGCCTTATTGCACCAACGGTCCGAATCAGCAAGGCTTCCTGCTTGCTGGCGGCCTCCCTCAGATCAATGTTCCTCCTGTCACTCAGGCGGATGCTCGCGCGGCAACGCAAGGGTTGATGGTTGACGTGGTCGAACCGAACATACTCACCTGGACACTTAGCGTACAACATCAACTCTCGCGCAACACCAGCGTGGAAGTGCGCTACATGGGCAACCACGCCATAAACTTGCCGGCGCAGATCCGGTTGAACAGCGCTTCCGCATTCGATCCGAACTTCCCGGGCGGCGGAATTGCGCCTCTACCCACATATTTTACGGCCTCCCAGGTTCCCGCTGCGGTGGTCGCTCCGAAGAGCACACTTCTCAATTTCGATAACTTCAACTCCGCGCCGCTCTCCGTCGATGGTTTCGTTTCCGCGTTCACCGTTATCCCGCCGGCCGCCGCGAGCGTTTATCATTCGGGCAGCGTAGACGTAACCCATCGAATCAGCCGCGGGATCTACCTTAGAGGTACATACACATTCGCCCATGTTAACGACGACGCCACCAACGAGCTATTCACCAGTCGCGTGAATCCCCGACGCTCACAAGATGGCTACAATATCCGGTCGGACTGGGGACGATCGGCGCTGGACTTCCGCAATAAATTCGCGATGGCGGTTGTCTACGATGTCCCGAACGTCAATGTGAGCAACGCCTTTGCACGAGGAGTCTTGCACGGATGGGAATGGGTGACGACTTACCTGGCGCAGTCCGGCCAGCCGATCACGGCTCTTTCCGGCGTGGACTCCAACGGTAACGGCGATAGCGCAGGCGATCGCACCATTCTGAACCCGAACGGGATCGACAGGACAGGCACGGTGGTTAATTTCGTTTGTAACGCTGGAGTCGGCGGCAGGACCAGCATCGTCGCGGATGCGGCGACGTGCGGCACCGGTAACGATGCCAACATCGTCGGCTACGTGGCGGCAAACCCCAATGCGAGGTACGTGCAGGCCGGCGTAGGCGCCCAGGCGAACGTCGGACGCGATACCATCAGCACTCCTGGCCTGAACATTTGGAATATGTCGTTCATTAAGAACACCAAAATCACAGAGCGCTTTTCCTTCCAGTTCCGCGCTGCCCTATATGACATCTTCAATCATCCCAACCCGAGCATCGGTTTGCCAACCAACAACGGCACCATCGATCAAAACCAGAACCCGAACCCGCTCAGCACCGCGTATCCATTCGTTACAGCGGGAAACCTTTTCCTCAACAACACCGCATTCAACGGTGGCAGCCGAAAGATGGAACTCGGACTGAAATTCATCTTCTGAATTGCGCAAACTGAGGAGAATGTCGAAGGGAGGGCCTGCGGGCTCTCCCTTTTTGTTTCAAATACCGATGGCCCTTCTGCGGCGCTAGTCCCTATCCATATATTTTCCCGCGTCGCGCGATTTGAATTAGAATCGATTCGCCGCTGGAATTGTGAAGAGTGACGCACATGGCTCCGCGGGAATCCAAGGATTCCTGTGCCCCTCGACTGCAAGCTACTTGCGGATACCGGTCTGTGTTCGTAGGATTAGGAGTGGAACGGGGTCGGAAGAAATGCCTTCGGTGACAGTTAAGACGGGGATTATGGGTGCGGACGGACGTGAAGAAGAGCTCACGGAATATATCTGCGATTGGCCTGGCTGCCCGAATTTCGCGGAGCACGTACTCGGCTGCGTGAGAGAGACCGGTCTTCGTCTAGCACTTTGCAAACAGCATGCACCGGTGAGTCTCGCCTCAGATCGTTGAGCGGAATCGTCTGCAGGAGGTGAATGACCGATCTCGGCGGTGACGGAGTGGGACTTGTTCTTAATGCTGACGACACAATTCTCCGACAGGTGCCCCATGCCGCCGAAGAGGAGCTGGGTATTCCCCTTGATAAGCTGCGGCCGGCCGGCGGTGTCCGGATTCAGGACCTTAGCGAGGTCGTCATTGATCGGCAAGACGTTGTAGCGCGTCGCCTCAATCAACCACAGGCGCTGCAGCTCATGGAGCTTTTCCGGCATCTGCTTGGACAGATCATTCGCCTGGCTCCAGTCCTTGGTGGTGTCGTAGAGCTCCCAGACGTCGTCGTCAAAGGGCAGGGTTTTTTCACCGATGAGAAGCCAGGGTGTCTTGTGCTTCGTGACCGCCGTCCAGCCCTTGTGGTAGATACCGCGATTTCCAAACATCTCGAAGTACTGCGTCTCATGCCGTTCGGCCGCTTTGGCATCGCTGAATGAGTACAGCATGCTCACACCCTCGATGGGTCGCTGCGCCACACCGTTCACCGAGTCCGGCTGGGGGATCCCCGCCGCCTCGAGGATCGTCGGCGCGACGTCGATGACATGGTGGAATTGCCACCGCATCTCGCCCTTCGCCTTGATCCCCTTCGGTCAGTGAATGATCGTGCCGTTGCGCGTTCCGCCCCAATGAGAAGCGACCTGCTTGGTCCACTGGTAAGGCGTGTCCAAAGCGTGGGCCCAGCCCACGGCGTAGTGGTTGTAGGTCCCACTGGGCTCGTTTCCCACACCGGCACTTCGTGGCACTTACCGAATTGCGCCGTGGAGTAGCCATTCAGCTTCAGCGTCCGCGCTAGTGGGGAGCACGTGTTTGGCAGCACCGAACTGTAGCCCGGCACGCCGCTTGCGATCTCGGTGATGTCGCCCATTCCGACGGAGTGGTGGTTGCGTCCGGTCAGCAACGCTTGCCGCGTCGGTGAGCATAGGGCGGTCGTGTGGAAACGGTTGTACTTTAAGCCGCCCGCCGCCAGTTTTTCCGCGTTCGGCGTCTGGCAGGGACCGCCGAAGGCGCTGGAAGAACCGAAGCCAGCGTCAATCAATGAGGACGATCAGCACGTTGGGCGCACCTTTTGGGCGGGCGCAACTGCTCGATGGGTGGGGTTCGCGTATCCGGGTCCTTCGCGTCGTAGGTGATCCGGCCGATCCGATCTGTGTTCGGCATTGGGAGATGCGAACGGCGCTTCTTCTCTTCGTTGTTCACGTGCTCGGCTCCTGTTCCTGCTGTGTCAGTCCTGCCAACTGTCTTTCATTGAGGGCGACTTACATACTAGTAGAACTGACAGAGGGTCTCCGCAAATTAGCTTCGTAACAATCGAACTTCACTCCCTAGGCACATAGATTTGCTCTTCCTGCCCTGACAAAAATGACAGGTCAGGTCTTCATTGAATTGTTGTAGCGTTTTTGGCGGATCGCGGCCGGAAAACGCTGTTACTCGCGCAGAATGTTCTGCTCGTCAAGAACAGATTATGCGGAGATTCCCACCTTGAGGAAGCACGGACACGATGGACGCCTTGTTCCCGGCCGAGTCCGCGGCACTGCCCTCATCTACCTGGGTGCGTGGCCCAGTTTGGGACGGGGTGTGGATGCTCAACGCGCTTTGGCTCGTGCCGCTCGTCCTCTGGCTGGCCCATGGATATTCCGATCCGGAGTCAAGCCCGCTCGATATCCTTTACCTCGGGTTGACTGCGTTGTTCTGGATCGGCCATCGTTTGTGCAGTACGTGGCTTGCCTACTGCACAGAAGCGTACAGGCCGCTCCTTCGCAGTGAGCCGGTACGGTTCGTCGTACTCCCGCTGCTGGTGACGGTCGCTTGCTTTGCCGTCTTCCTGCCGGCCGACGCGGCACTTCCGTGGACCCGCGAGGAGCGCGTTGTGGGTATGGCGATACTCGACTATGCCCTGGTGACGTACCACTTTGCGGCACAGCATTTCGGCGCCCTTTCTCTCTACCGGACGCGGGCTGAACGCGCAGGCTGCGCGCACACGAGACGTCTTGATCGGATCTTCGCTCTGGGGGTGGGGGGCGCCCTCGTCTTCCTTGCCGACATCCTGGCCGGATCTGTCGCCTACCAGGATCTGTGGATCGACCGTTGGCTCATCCCCGCCTGGCTTGCATCGAAGCAAGGAGGAATCCGCGAAGCCGCCATGCTGGTGTTGCTCGTCGCGACAGCCCTCATGCTAGTTGCGGAGGCGCGCGCACCGCGCCGCTCGCTGCCGCGCGTGCTTTACATCCTGGGGCTCGCAGCTATGGTCGCCATCGCTCTTCAGCCTCGGAGCCTATTTCTCTTCCTTGTGATCTGGACTTCACAGCATTGGATCCTCGCAACGGGTCTCGCTTCCCAAACCCCTAGCGGAGAGCCAGCTCCAGCAAGCGGCACTGTCCGACGCGTCTTTCACGCATTGAATGCCCGGCCCTGGGCCATCCTGCTCGTTCTCGTAGTTTCTTCAGTCCTCCTGCTGCCTTTCTTTGAGGTAGAAGCTAACCGGCAGGGGGGCACATACTACGGAGACCGGATCTTCGGCGCCGTCGCGGAGGGATTGCGTACTTCTTCCTGGGTTCCCGCATTAGTAGCCGTCGGTTTCGCGACCGGTTTCGTGCACTACCTCCTAGACCGCAGCGTCTACCGGATGTCGGATCCCCGGGTCCGTTCTGCGGCGTGCGGCCTTCTTGATCGGCCATGCAAACTGAGGGCACTCTTGCGAGTGCCCGCCAACCGACTACCGTAAATAGTCCGCGAGGGATATTCCTAACGCAA
This sequence comes from uncultured Acidobacteriota bacterium, assembly GCA_963810155.1. Taxonomy (GTDB): domain Bacteria; phylum Acidobacteriota; class Terriglobia; order Acidiferrales; family UBA7541; genus Palsa-189. The sequence continues at coordinate 291,584 of CAWEMN010000021.1, read as the reverse complement.
GGAACCCTACTGAAATCCCAACTGTTTTTTTTGCCAGTAGCGCAAACAAGTAGTCCGACCTAGCTTCCAGAGAACAGATGCAGGCTGCGGGCAAAATTTTGGAAGTAGGTGCGTTTTCGTGTTCCTGTTCCTGTACATTTTGCCAGCTCGCGAGAAGAAAGAGCATGACTTGAGGGTGGACCGCTAGCACGTTTACATTGCCGAGGATTCCCCCAACTAGATTGGTGTCGGTTCGAGCATAGGTGCGGAAATCAGGGGAGCGTTACCATGAAGCCCACAGGAAAGCCTGCCGCCTTCCGATCTCTGTTGGTAATGCTCTGTACCGTGGCGCTCATGCCCGGCGAAACCATCGCATATGTACCCTCTCAGGCGACGCAGGCGTCTTCGCCAAAAGAGCAAGCTCCGAAGATTGCGCCCGACCAACTGGATTCTCTGGTGGCTCCAATTGCCCTCTATCCAGACCCGTTGCTGGCTCAAACCCTTGCGGCATCCACGTATCCACTCGAAATCGTTCAGCTCCAGCAGTGGCTGGAGAAGAACAAGAAGCTGAAGGACAAAACCCTAGCCGATGCTGTGGCGAAGCAGCCTTGGGAACCTAGCATCCAAGCCATGGCCGGCCTGCCCGATGTCGTAAAGCGCCTGGCAGACGACATTCAGTGGACCACGGATCTGGGGAATGCGTTCCTTGTGCAGCAAAGCGATGTGATGGATGCCGTGCAGCGCATGCGAAAGAAGGCCCAGGAGAAAGGCAATTTGAAGTCGACCGAACAACAGAAAGTGGAAACCAAAGTCATCGAAAACAAGAGCGTGATCGTGGTTGAGCAGGCTAATCCGCAAGTGGTCTATGTGCCTTCGTACGATCCTTATACGGTGTACGGCGCGCCGCTCTATCCTTACCCACCAATCTACTATCCGCCGGCGGGATACTACGCTGCGGGGATGGCGATTTCTTTCGGCGTAGGTGTGGCCATGGGGGCGTTCTGGGGCGGTGGTTGGGGGTGGGGCTGTGGCTGGGGAGGCAATAACAACATCACTGTCAATCGCAATAACAATTTTAACCGTAACACGAACATTAGCGGCGTGAATCGGGGCGGAAACGCAGGCAACAATTGGCAGCATCGACCGGAACATCGAGGCGGGGCTCCGTACAGCGACCGAGGAACCGCGGACAGGTTTGGCGGCACGACGCGCGGAGACTCGCTTTCCAATCGTCAGGCCGGGGCCCGGCAGCAGGTTGGCCGGGAAGGGGGCAATCTGGGCAGCAATCGCACTGGCGGTGGAGTTGGTGCGGGAAGCCGGGATGTCTCACGCGGCGGCGGAAATCGAGACGCCTTCGGCGGCGGCTCCAGGGGATACAACGGATCGAGCGCACGGGCCAGTGGCAGCCGCGGTGCATCCAGCATGAGATCTGGAGGCGGAGGCAGGGGTGGTGGTGGACGGCGCAGATGATAAGGCAGATTGCGGAAAGGAATAAGGGGAGCACTGACATGAAGTCAATATCTGCGAATCGAAGATTCTCCAAATTTCTCCGTGTAGCGGGCGCAGTAGCCTGGGTGTTTCTGTTAGCGCTCGTGCTCCGTGCCGCACAACAACAACCTACCGCAAAAGCGGCTCCGGTTTCTGCCCGTGTACTTGCTAGGACGTTTGACACCCCGCAGCAGGCGGCCGATGCGCTAGTCGATGCGGCCGAGAAGTTTGATCCGCAAGCTCTCGAAGAGATTTTCGGTCCCGATGGCGACGACCTCGTTCTTACCGGTGAATACCCACAAGACCGGCAGCGAGCCTTTGATTTCGCGGCGCAGGCCCGGGAAAAGAAGCGTGTTTCCGTGGATCCGAAGAGCGCGAGCCGCGCATTCCTTTTGGTGGGGAATGAGGATTGGCCATTTCCTGTGCCGCTTGTGAAGCAGGGCGGCAAATGGTCATTTGATGCCAATGCCGGCCGACAAGAACTCCTCTACCGTCGCGTTGGCAGCAATGAACTGGACGCCATCGCTATCTGCCGCAACTATGTGGAAGCCCAGTACGAATATGCCTTCCAGAAGCGCGAAGGTTATGACGTGCACCAGTATGCCCAGCGCATTATCAGCACTCCCGGCAAGCAGGATGGCCTGGCCTGGCGAAACCCGGATGGGAACTGGGGTGGTCCTATCGGCGAGGAGATTGCCCGTGCGATTGAACAGGGCTACTCCACCAAGACAGAGCCGTACCATGGCTACTTTTTTAAGGTTCTGAAAGGCCAGGGGCCCGCTGCGCCGCTCCGCGAAATGGACTTCGTGGTGAAAGGAATCATGATCGGAGGCTTCGCTCTAGTAGCTGCGCCGGCTGAGTACGGTGTTACCGGAGTGAAGAGCTTCATCGTCAGCCAGGACGGTGTTGTCTACGAAAAAGATCTTGGGCCGGCTAGTCTCACTGAATTTATCAAGATGGAGCGCTTCAATCCGGATGGCTCCTGGAAACCGGTTCAGGACGAGCAGTAATGGAAATCTGGACGAACTGGTCACTGAAGAGATGTCCGGCAATTGCTGCGGCACCGACCTAAGCTGGTTCGCATGCGGACCTCGGTGATGATGCGGCACAGGCCCTGAACGATGGCTAGAGCTAGAGTATGTAGCCCGTTCCGGGTTTGGTTAGATATCCCGGCCGACGGTGGGTTCGATAATGCTGTTTTTGACCGTCTCGTGCGCGCCCAAAGTCACGTTAAACGAGATCGCGATTCGGGGAGATTGGCCCATGTACGGATGCACCCAGTGATAGAGCCAGCTCGGGAAGATAACGAGTAACCCGGATTCGGGCCGAACTCGGACCGATTCCCCGTACGGGTCGCCGGGCGTGCTCACGGCCTCCACCCCGCCACGCGGGTCGAGAAACTCCAGCATACCGCTGAGTGGGCGATTCGGGGCGGACTTACCGGAGTCCACGTAATAGACACCGGACCAGGCGCTGTCCGGGTGGGAGTGTGGCGCATGGTAGGCGCCCTCGCGGCAGATCGTCGCCCACGCCCAAACGGACAGCTGGCCTTTGAATGCGCCAAGGCCAGTCGTGGCATCGACCATTTGGCTTACCACCCAGGTAACCCACGTAGTCAATGCCCCCACCGCCGCTTCCGGACGATTCAGGAAATCCGGCCGAGAGTGCCAGCCTCCGATGTTGCTACGACCCAGGCTCGAATAATTGGCCTCTTCCGCAAGGATGAGCGCCTGCAGGTCTTGATTCATCGCTTCAGCGTCCGGCACGCGCAACTGACCGATGAAAGTGGGGAACACCTTCGTAACTTCCAGTTTCATCGAACCGCCTTGATCGGCGAAGCGTTACTTAGTCTCGATCCTGTCGCACTGGTCGACGAAATCAACCAGATGGCTGGGCCCAACCTCGTTGCGGTCCTCTCCTCCGAAGTCCGCGAATGTCAGAAACTGATGATCGTCAAAAAGCGATGTACCCCTGCACCATCGGCACCCAACTCGTCATCCCTGCGGTATAGGGAGTAAAGCCCCCGCTATAAGGAGCTCCCCGTTGATATGGAACACCTCTACGTTGAGCCACAGACGCTCGGTGGGAAGGTAATACCATCTTAGTCCGGCCCCATACTCATAAGGGTTGCGCGAACTGCCCGCGCACCCATGATGCGCGGACGTACGGCATCAATTTTTTCGGCTTGACAAAGTAACTCGCCGAAAACTCACCGCCGTGGTCAAATGTGGATGCGAGCGGAAGCGGTCCGTCGGCTACGAAATCATTTAGCCAGCGCATGAAGTATTGCCCGTTGACCGCAAGCCCATTCCATTTAAGTCCGTAGTCAATTGCCGACATCTTATACGTGGCATCCTGGAGTGTTACACCCGGCGCAAACGCTCCGGTCGCGAAGGCCTTCACGCCGTCGGAATTGTATATTGAGGTGTTCTCGGGACTGGATTGGTCGAGATCTGAAAAACGGTTCTCCCGGGACCTTGTAAACGAGGTACCTAGTCGAATACGAACTTTCCTGGAGGAGAAATAATCATCGTACATGTTGCGTGATCTACCGGGTGGCCCGTAGTCTCCCAGCGGCTCCCACCAGAGGCTGCCGGAAACCAGCAGATTCGTATCGATCTTGTTTGCCGTGATACTCAGTGTATTGAGACCGTTGCCGACCATCGCCAGATAATTCAGTCCCTTCACGAGTTGTCCGCTCACCCAGACGCCCTGAGTGAACCCGGGGCGGAAGAAGTTGTCAGCCATGGTCCTATCATTTGCCGTGAAAAATGGAAAAGTGCCAATCAGTGATCGGCTGCCCGGAACGCCAATGTAACCTCCGGTTAGCGTGAAAGCCTTGCTGAATTGCCAGCCAATGTTGCCGGCTACGACGATCGACGACGCCCCCGCGGATGTCCAGACGGTGAAGCTATATGGCGCTCTCTTGTCGAAGATGTAGCCGCCGAAGACCATCATTGAACGATTTACCGTAATATCGTTGCGCTTATCAACAGCGTAGGTAACGCCTAGGTGGTCGGTGAAAGTGTCTTGCTATCAAGAGTGTTGAGATATCGCACCTGGGTAGTGCCCTGGAGCCTCAGCAGGAAAGGCACCTCAGCGTTTTCGGGAGTTTCCCAGATTATGATTCCATCTTGATAACGATTCTCGATTGCCTGTAGTGCGGAAAAGGATTGCGGCTGCGCTGCCGTCATCAACGGCACTGAAGCCTCCCCTGCTTCCGCCGGGCTCGATCGCTGCGTTAACGGGGTGACGGACGCCAAAGGCAATACAGCCTTTGTTGCGGTAGTCGACGGCACTGGGGTCTCCGCTATTTCCGCCGGGCCTGGGGGCTGCGCAGGGCGCGGTACCTCAGCGACCGTCGAACCATCAAGCCGCCTCCGCAGCTGGTCGACCAGTTCCAGCATTGCCTTCTGCTGCTCCTCCATCTTGCGCAGCTGTTCTCGAACAGCGGCGTTATCGGCCCTCACGGCTCGCGACCTCGTCCTCCAGGTCGATGGGGTGCGGTTTCTCGGGAAGAAATACTTTCTCCGGCTTGCTAAACAGGGACCCTTGAGCCGCCGCGACTTCGTTATCCAAGCTGCCGGCTGGAGGGTTGGCTGGAGACTGTCCATAGGCAGAAGTCATGAACAATGTTGCTGACATCAACGCCAATGCGACTGAGAGCCTGATATATGCGCCTCGGATAAACATGCTAGATCCCCTTCTACGAAAGTGATGGTTCGGAGTGGAATGCGAACGAGGCGGCTCCGTTTCAGCCTCTTCGTACATCATGGAATTACCAGCCGACGTCCAGATGATGCGAGGCGGGACACCGACGGCACTTCGGAGATCCATCGGTGCCCCAGCCCCGATCAGCAGAGCGTTACGGACAAGGCAAGTCCGGCTTCACTGGTTTCTTTGTACTTACTGTTCATGTCCTTGGCGGTCTGAGCCATCGCCGCGATCGTGGCGTCCAAATCGATCCGATGCCGGCTGGCGATCTCATTGCTGGCGATCGCATAAGCGGTCCATGCCTTGACCGCGCCGAATGCGCATCGCTCGATGCACGGAACCTGGACAAACCCGGCCACCGGATCGCAGGTCATTCCCAGGTGATGTTCCAGTGCGGACTCCGCGGCGTTCTCGACGACTCGGGATTCCGCGTCGTATGCAGTTGCGACCAATGCCGCCGCCATTGCCGATGCCACACCGATTTCCGCCTGGCAACCGCCCTCGGCAGCAGATAGCGTTGCATTGTGCTTGCACAGGTAACCAATTGCCGCCGCAGCAAGCATGCCCTGTCGAATCTTCTCTGGTGGAAGCTTGCGACCGCCTTCGCCCAGAGCATAGACCAGTGACGGCATGACTCCGGCGGAGCCGCCTGTCGGCGCGGTGATGACAAGGTGGCCCCGCCCGTTCTCTTCAGAGCCCGCCAGAGCGTATGCCGAAACGACGCCAATTCCGCGATCCGTTTGGTATTTATCATCCATGGCGCGTTTGTAGACTGTTGCCGCTTTGCTGTGCAGCTTGATTGGACCGGGCAACACACTATCTTCCGGTGCGGCAAGTCCTGACTTCACAGTGGCGACCATCGCGTTGGTGATTTTGTCGACGAAGGCATAGACCTCCGCCTCACTTCTTCCCGGGATCGCCATCTCATTGGCGAGAATCACTTGTGCAATCGTCAGCTTGTTTTGATCCGCGTGCTGGCGCAGCTCCTTCATTGTCGAAAACGGATACTTTGGCGGATTCTTCTTCGGAGGCGTGTAACCTTTCCACTCGATGAATCCGCCGCCCACCGAGTAGTATTCCTGCTCCAGCAGCACGGTGTTCCCGGCCATGAGCTTGCACGTCATTGTGTTTGGGTGAGGGAAGTCACCTTTGACGGAATCGAAGACAACGTCTTTGAGCGACACATTCACAGTCTTTGCGCCGAGCTTGACTGGGAAAGACTGGTCGGGATTGTCGCGCAAGCCGTCGAGAAATGCGGGATCGACGGTTGCCGGTTCCTTTCCGATCAACCCCGCGAGGGAAGCTCGCTCTGTGCCGTGTCCCTTGCCTGTGGCGCTGAGGCTGCCGAACAAATTAACCTTGAGCGCGGTCGCTTTGGCGAGTTGGTCCGCCGGCAGCTTGGTGCATCGCTGGTAGAAATCGTAGGTAATGCGCATCGGACCGATTGTGTGAGAACTCGATGGCCCCGGCCCAACCTTGTAGAATTCGTCCAGCGTCGTCATCACGGGTCCTTTTTCCTCCTTGACGACGTTCAGGTCAGCCAGACAGAGGGCCATCGGGTCCGTTCGGCGCAGGTGCCGTGGCCCTGGATGTTCTCTCTTCGGCAAGAGATTTGTGCGCCGGTAATCACGGCCGTAGCGCCCACCACAGCGCTGCGCATCAGGAAGGTGCGACGATCCACACCCGGAGGAATCGCCGCCGAGTCCAACTGGTCCGGAGGACCGAGCGGATCATCCCGATCGGGTTCGCAGGGTTGCTCGATCGAGCTGAGCTTGTCATCAGAAATCTTATTTTCGTATTTAGACATGGTGGATCTCCTCAATTCTTCTTTCTAGATACGGTGCATCTACTCACTTTCATCATTTGACTTTCATCATTGCGGTGGCCGTGGCACTACCCTGTGCGCATCATTTGTCGGAAGTGGAGAAAAGTTTTGAGAAGTTGTATTTGAACGCGAATTGAATCCGGTAGTCGTCGGCGTGAAAGCCGTCCCGGAAGTTCTGTCGGCGGCCCCATAAGAACTCAGCTCCGAACATCGCATTAGTGACCGGGGTGAAAAGCAGATTGGTCGAACCGTAATAACCTCTATGGAAAGCGTCGTCCGTCTGTAAGTCTGAGTTCTGAATATTTACCATCGAGTATCCGATTGCGCTGGTGAATCTCGTGCTCCAGGTGTGATCCAGATAAGCTGAGAGGCCCAATGCCCGCAGAGCTATGCCTTCGACGGGGCGCCGCGGATCCGTCGAGTTTGTCCTCTCGATACCGACGTCCACGGGGGCGTCGTTCATATAGTTTTCCTCGCCTGCACCATAGACGATTTGGAAGCGGCCTACGTTGTTCTGGCTGAAGCGGGGAGACGAGCTTACGGAAACGCCCCAGCCGACGGCGCTTCCGCTGAGGTCAACTGCGTCATTGGTTGTGTCCACCCACTTGACTCTCTTCAGCAGCCCACTAAGCTGGATGTATCCCCAGTCTCGATTAAACCGCGCGTTCGCCGTGAAATCGGGCAAGTCGAACTTCGCCTTGACGCCCTGCAACTCAATCCGGTCGGCGAACACACCATTGTCCGCGGTGGCGCCCGGACGCTCGACACCGATCGTTAGCGCGTTCTTTCCCATGATCGGCATCCAGCGAAACTGGACGTTGCGGAACCACACCAATCCGTTTGGTCCCCAGTACTCGACCGTATTCGGAAAGGCATCGGGGTCTACAAAAACGCTCCAGTTTTGCCCGGCCCCGAAATGTCCCAACTCGCCGTAGGCGTGCCGCAGTCGAAAAGTAGTCTCTCCCGCCTCGGCGCCAACACCAAATAGTTCGAATTCAAATATCGTCTTCAGGTCGCCATACTTTGTCGGCGTGCTTGACTTAACACCGAAACGAGTCTGGCGAACACCGAGGTATGTCTTACCGTCCGGAGCAAACTCACCTGCGAAGGCCGGCAATTTTGTGGGCCTTACCACGTCGAACCAATTCGGATCGTTTGTATCGAAGTCATAGCCCGCGTCGAGCATTGCAAAGCCATAAACTTGAAATGTGCTTTCCTTTATGTTGGTACCCTGTGGGCGAGGGTTCGCGGACGTGGCCGATCCAGCAATTGGACCAGGAGGAGGGTCGGCTTTGGCAGAATAAGTCGCCTCGATGGCTTTTGGATCTGGACTCTGCCCCCTTTGCTCGGTGGCTGTCGAAGCGCTCGCTTGGGTAGGTACATTTGTGGTTGAGCCGCCGGCGTTCTGCGCCTGCTCCAGCGCATTAATCTGCCCTTTTAGCTCCTGCATGACTTCGTCCACTTGCTGGAGCTGGTCTTTTAGTTGCTGGAGCTCTGAGGTTGCTTTCTGGGGCGCTTGGGCTTGCGCTGCAACGGAGTGCGGCGCAGTCGCCAGAAGAACGATCGCCATGAGAAGCGGCCCGATCCACGTCGTTTGGTGATTTGGTTCCATGCGCTCTCCTTTTCTTCGCTCAACGGTGTAGCACCGCACGAACTTGAAATCCTTTGGTCCCGTCGCAATAAAAATAGGTGCTATACTGATCGTTCTCGCTAGCTCGACGTGGCAGCGACCACGGAACTCTCGCCGGCTGCGGCCTCGACAACGGGTCCGAACTTCCCGGGGGAATCCTCATTCGCTCAGCAATATCTCTATTCTTGATATGGCCGATCCTGAAATCCCCGACGGGGGCCGGGCACATCCCGTGGTAATTTGCTTTCTAAGATGGATTTAGATTTGATCCAACTGTCAGTTCTACTAGCCCCGATCTATCTGAGGCGAGAGGGCTCTCGCCTTTTTCTTCGCTAACGAACGCCAATTGTTGGGAGAGCGGCGTCAGGGAAGACGCCCTTACTGAGCAGACTTCAACGACGCTCATCGAAAAACATGCCGCTTGAGGTCGATGAACTATCCGATTATGAAGATCAGACCAAGGAGTGTATGAACGGCGATCGCTTTTCGAAAAGAATTTGGGTCTTGTTCACGAGAGATGAGCCGTTTCCAACCGCAAGGGCTCCACAGTCAAGCCGACAAATCCAAAATTGATCAAGCTGCCGCCTGCCTCGGAAATGCCAATTGGCCGGGCTTTAGACCACTTGCTGCTACAGGATGGAGGGGTAAAAGTTACTGCACCCGCGCCATCGTGGGAGCGGCCACAGCATATGTGCGTTCGCTATTCAGTTGGGAAGTTTTCAGCCAATCCACATTCTGTACATTAACCGCGCCCTCGTTGCCGTCTTCCAACACATAATTGAGTCGGGCGCCGTCGATGCGATAGCGAGTCACGCCATAGGTCTGATCAGACTTCAGCGCGATGAGAGTCACGCGGCTTGGATCAACTGTTTGACGCGGCGAGTTGTCAACCGGAGGCAATGTGCGTGTGGCCAGCTCTACTGTGGGCTCGGACGGCTGAGTCACTTTGCGTTGTGTTGGAGGCTGAACGCCATTTGAGGAACTTGGTGTTAGTTTGCTCGACGACTTGGGCCGTGTCTCTCCGAAATAATGCCAACCCGGCTCTAGCGTGGACGATTTGGGAATCACGATGTCATCCATTAAACGAAGTGTCAGTTGGGATTCGCCCTTCAGTGCAGGCCGTGGACCGCGTGCAGGCAGGGCCAGCACCTTCCAAGGCCACAGAGGGGGGAATATCCATTCTGCAGCATCGCGTTTGGCGTGTCCCTTTCCGACGATGTCTCCCTCACGGTCCAGACGATATCCACGTAAGGCCACGACCTTGCTCGGGACGGGCACATCGGTGTTCGGTAATCCAATGCGGTCGAACTCCAACTTCAAATAACCTTTGCCCACAAAGTGCCCTGGTTCGCGGTCTGCTTCCAAATGCCCTTGCAGGTAGCTGCCGCGAGGAAACGCAGCCTGGCCAAATTCCTGCATTCCATTCAGGCGACAAAGCACTGGGTCACCGATACTGGCTGTAGCCGACGAGAAATTCGGCTCATCGATGGTGCAATGTAAGAGTGTTCCAGCAGGGACGAGGACTTCTTGAGCTGCTGCGTTGGGTAGGAGCCCGATAAACAGGACGGCAAGGAGCGAAAGCATAACTAAAGGACGCATGGCATGACCTCCCATCAGTAAAACGATTGAGGAGATTAGACCAAAGTGTACAGAGAAGATGGTATACGTGAGTTCATGTATACAACGTTTCCTAGTACCGACGGGATTATGGGAATGTAACGACCTCTTTTAGATCAACTTTTACCTGTGGGGCGTCCAGCTGAAATTAGGGAAAGGGCACCGCACAAAGCTGATATGTGAGGATCGGGTTATAGGGGCCAAGTTCAGTGCATTCAACCTGAGCTACTTCTTCGGGCACAGTGGGTACGGCTTGCCACGGACCATCTACATTTGCAGACGAAAACCAGAAGTCGTGATAGTAGACATCTTCGGTCTCGCCGGCTGGAACCAGGATTCTTAAGTAGAAGAGATTCCCATCGCGAATGACTTCCCTCGTCGCATTCGCGACATAGGAGACCGGACTCCCGACTATCGGCATCAATTGAGGTGCGCCATAGAACGAGACGTTTACCTGACTCGGCGCTACCGGCCGCCTCGCAGCTCCACAACCGAAACTCAACGTGGCAATCAGCCCTATCAATACTGCAGTTTCGGTGAATTTGCGATTCCTTGCCATGCCCATTCTTCTGTTTGAAAGGTGACGCTGCGAAGATCGTTCTTGAACACAGGTACCAAAGCTACGCTTAGGGCGTTACTGTAAAAAGTAACAGCCATCACGAATAGCTCAGTACGTCTCGTTTCGGGTTGTGGAGCTACGTTTTAGCGACGGGGACCATGCTCATTACCCATCAGGATTCGTTCGCGGCAGACTACCAGGGTGATGAATACGCCCTCTTCGGGAAAGCGCTCGAGTTCGCGGCCTCCACGGAAAAGAAGTTCGCGTCATCGGCAAGAACAGGAGACGCTCACGGCCAAAGCCGCATTCCTTCAATAAAGGCTATCTGCTTTCGCTGAACCGGTGCCACCTGCCGTCGGCGACGCTGGCGTTGCGCGCAAAGGGCGGGTCCCCCGCTTGGGAATAGTTGATAGCCATGGCGGAACTTGCTGGCGCACCACCGCTCGGGCTTTCGCCGAAGCGGTGCCACAGGCCATCGGCGGCGTAAGCATTCCCCGTCGAAGGAGCAGCAACGACTTGGGAACCCGTGGGTGCCGCGAGCCGATGTACGGGATCGACGGAATAGTTTACGTATGGAACGTAGCCGACGCGGCCGCACGAGTAGTAACCGTATGGACCGCACCAGGAGTATGGATAGTAGGAATAATACGGATAATAGGGCCACAGTCCGAAGCCAAACCCAAACCGGAACGCAAAGCTGCCCCGGAAACCTGGACCGAAAAATGGTCGTGGGAAGCCGCCAAAGCGCCCGAAACCTCCGCGAAAGCCTCCAAATCCGCCACTAACGCCTACAAATCCTCCGCGAAAACCTCCGCCGTGAAACGTGCCTCCCCCTCCGAATCCTCGGGCCCCGCGCTGAGCCAACGCCTCGTGCGGAGTACACGCCAAAGCCACTGATGCAATAAGTACCAGCAGAATTCTTGAAAAGGGCGCGTTCGTCATGGATTTCCCTCCGGGACTGCATGAATGTAAGCACTGGGTTCGGCAGTTAGGCCAGAACAAGACACAGGTAGCCTACAAAACAAATCGCCGCCAAGGTTCGCATCTGTCGAGGACTGTATCTTCGGTGGCGCCATGCCAAGATTGCGGAGATCCTGTCGGCTCCCCGCCCCGCCCTCGTGCCTCGCGGCTCAGCAACACCCGGCCACAGGTCCTGTTGCAATCGTTCGGTTCGCGCATCAATCTGTTCCAACCGTTTCGCCGCAAGGTGGCCAGATTCCCACGAAGGTCATACCGGTCACGTTCGGGATTCGCTGGTGAATGACCACGGTCGAGTCAGACACTATCAAATACTCTCCGAACTAACTCCCGACAACGGGGTGGCTTCAAGGGGTCATCGATCGAAAGCATCGCCACGTGTACTACGGAAATCGTGAACGGTTGGTGTTTCAAGTTCGATGTGGGGCGACGTCTATTTCGATGAGCGTCGGAACTCCCGAGGAACTATTGGCCGACCCCGGTCAGTACATCGAGAAGTTTATTGATTGAGAATTCTTTATAGCCAGTATACGGATCAAAGAGCTTCTGCGGCTGAGTACCCTCATTGATGTTTTGCAATTCATAGCCGGACTCTACCCCGTCTTTGGAAGTCCGCAGAACCTTTACGACGAAATTGAGGCTTGCGTCATACCAAAGGGACCCGTGCGCCCCCTCTGGGCTTGTGGCGTCCCACTTCTGCGTGATTCTTGCGTTCACATGGTCCTCTCCCGCTTGTGTACACCTTAGCGTTACTCCCCGTCGATCCGCCTCCGAGATCCATTGCCCGCAGGGATACTTTGTAGACGAGGGCCTGAACATCCATGCGGCTTGGTAGAAAGCCACTCCGGTTGATCCGGCAATCCTCAAATACACCTTGGATTTCGGAATAAGGAGATATAGGAATTGATTATCGAAATCAAGAATGAGCGAACTGATCCCATTCGTCTCCTCTGGCGTGGCCGTGCGATCAATGCGTGCCCGCTGGTTCCCCAGATATAACTTCACGATTTCGGTTCGGCCATTACCATCAAGGAGTTTCATATCGGCAGAAAATTCAGGTTTCTGCGCAGGCAACACCGTGGCTGAGGCCACAACCAGGGCAGCAGTCCCCATCACTCGCAGGAACAACGCTCGCATAAGCGCCCCTCTCAATTAGAAACCGGGTAGAAGCCGGGCCATCGTGCATCGAATTCATCAGATCGTCCGGTTCGTAACGTATGTACTCTGACTGCCCCTTACTGGGCACTGTCAACTGTGACAGATACTGCGGTTCGAGTGACATGACCCAAAGCAGGATACCTGCCGATAAGTCGCGCTATCTGAATGTAGCGACACGGGCTGAATTAGGCCGTCGCAAGCAGCACTGGCGAGTCATTGGCAAGACCCGTCATCCAGAAATTGCCCGCTGGCGGCCATGGCGGCGAGGGAGTGGCCGCATGTCACAATTTTCTGGTCCAGAGCGTCGTTCTGGAGAGAGTCTGGAGAGATGTAGGAGAGGGATTCACGCTTCGCAACGTACTTATCGCTCAACTGCTTCATGTTGTTGAACTCGCTGTTCAACAGCCGCATGGCGTTGCGATCGGAGTCGGTGGAAGCGGCGACAGACGCTAACCTGAGGTTGGTGGTTGCCTCGTCTCTGTAAGTGGCAAGTGCGCTCTCGGATATGGGGTAGCCGTTCCGGATAGTGTTGGCAAGAGCGCTGCGCCATTCGCGTACGTTAGACATAGCTTCAATTCCTGCTTCGAGGAAGGCGCGGGAAAGCCGTGGAGTTGTGGCCGAGGCGACCGATGCCGAGGGTGAACTGTGGGCTGAAAGCGGGAGGGTTAGCGTGATTTGATCTCCGTTGAAAGCGAGTGAGCCATTGGTGGCACGCGAGAAAGCCTCGAGGTCGGCGTATGGGTGGCCGTTGATTTTGATGATGGTCACTTGGGATGGCTGGCCGTTGACAATAAGGGTGCTGTTTTGCTGTGCCGCTACGGACAGCGTCCAGATGGTTGCGACGGTTAGTAACGTTAATATCGCACCTGCGTAGATCGCTTTTTCTCGCATAAGTTCCTCTCGGAATGAGATCTGCGAATGTTGCGACGTACGTATTTGGAGGCAACTGGCAAGAGTCATAGCTGGGGGGCGGGCTACGGGACTGTTGGATTCCGGGTGGAGTCCGCCCGGCGATGCTACTGGCGCATCGGTGACGCTTCGTCGAGCAGGTCCACCAACGGTTTGGCCGCCGGGACGACGGCCTGGTTGCCTTGAACGATGTCTTTCGCCCGTTTGTCTTTTCCGTAGATCGCTTCGTTGGCTCCGTCGTCGCTGCCCATCGAGGCACCCTTTAGGGACACTCCGGCAACAGGTGCATGTAGGCGAGCATAGGTCAAAACGTCTATATTATTTGCTTCGATATCGTAAGACGCAGCCTCAGCACCCCTAGGGCCGGTGGCAGCAGCCACGTTTGAACCCAGTTTGGTCTTGCCAATCAGGATTTGATCCACACCTTTCTGGCTCGCGATGACAAGCGCAAAATCGGTTTCCGTAGAACCAATTTGCATGCTTAGGCTCCTCATGTTGAGCGCATACATCGCCGGCGCGCCCCAACTGCCATCCATCTTGACGCCCTTGCGGCAAATGAGCACGCCGCTCCCATAGCTGCCGCCAGGGGTGAGTGCTACTTTCTTGACGCCGGGAAAGACGATTACACAATAGCCCTTGTCGAGAATCCTCTTGGGCAGCCCATTGTGCTCGGAAAGGATTTGCCGCAGCGCAGTTGCTGAATTTGCCAGGCGCTGCTCTTCATCCTGTGCAAACAGGGGTACAGCCATAGCACAAAGCGCGAGCAAGGTGGCTGATCTCCAAGACATCCCTCTTCCCGTATTTGTCATCGCAGTTCCCCTTCATTAATGAAACTGAGCCCGTTTTGGCGAAGGTGATGCGGAAGCTATTGCGGAGTCACGTTACCCGGCGACTGTCAATACAGACAGCATCGGCCAATAGCACGAGTACGACCATTGAGTTGCGTTTCTCGGCAGGGGGCCAGTTTCCGAAAATCCCTGCGAGCTCAATCGATCATGCAGGACCATACAATCGGCTGGTTAGTAGATGGCGAACCGATGTTGCGATAACCGATTGAGACCACCTTATTTATCGGGAGCTGGAGCCGGCGTTCAGCGGAGGTGTGTCTTCGCGGACGTCTGAGGTTTCGCGGAAAACAGCCGACTGTCACTTTTGATAGTTTTTGGGCTTGCCTGGTTTCCACTATGCTGCCCAGTCGTAAGGGCACTACCAAATCGAACTTCAGAAATTCACCGGGAGTTGCGCGCGGGTTGAGCTGACGAGCGCTACTGCCCTGAACTTCCTTCGCGGCTAGGGATAATCCCGGGTGGCACTTGGCACAGAGCAGCGGACCATGCGTAGCGAGACTCGCGTTTCTCCTTGCCGTGGAGGTCTCCCTCTCTGTAGCTTTTTCCTCCGCCCAGACGCTCGCAAATGGTCCCGAGCCAAAGGAAGACAATTCGATCAATGTGAACTGGTTGTACGGCTCCTATGTTCCAAAGCAAGTCCCCCTGCAATCTTTGAACCCGGACCGCCGGTTCAAACTCTACATACGGCAGACCTACACAACTCCAGGCATTTATATTAAAACCATGCTTTTCGCCTTGGGAGACCAAGCTCACAACACCAATCCCGAGTGGGGAGACGGTTTCGAAGGATTCGGTAAGCGGCTTGGCACGCGACAGGCCGAATTCGTAGTTCAAAACTCGGTTATCTCGTTTGGCGACGGACTACTCGGCTGGGAGCCGCGCTACGACCGTTGCCGTTGCGATGGATTCTGGCTACGCACCCGCCACGCTATCGTCAGAAATTTTGTCACATACGACCGCACAGAAAAATCGTTGCGACCTCAGCTCTTCCCCTACCTGGGAGCGTTTGCAGGAAGCGTCCAAACAGCTTTGTGGGAACCAGGCAATCCCAATTGGCAAGTGAAAGGCTATCAGGCAGTGATTACCCAAGTTCCTGTGGGAATAGGAATCAATTTCATCGCCGAATTTGCGCCCGAACTCGTTGGGCTTCTTCGCAAGAACAAGAATAAGAAATGATCACGATTTACACGACAGCGCCGTCTCCTCGCCCTTCTTCTCTGAAATGGCCAGCCGTGCAGATGCTACTGTAACTTTTGCGAGCATGCAGGACGCCCACACTTGCCGACAATGGAGGTTAAACCTTCGAAGAGTGCCGAAAGGAGATCCATGTTTCGAAATCAAGCTGCAGGATCAGTACTCTGTATCACCAAGAGGTTGTTAACTTCTCTCATCGCTTCGCTTCTATTCGTGGTGCTCGCCTGGGGCGCTGATAAGTCGAAAGATGAAGAAACACTGAAGAATGCGTCCACGGTACTAAGCGCGATGCTCGAAAGTAACAGCGTCCCATCTGACTTATTGGCTAAGGCGGACTGCATCGTCGTTCTGCCTGGCGTGAAGAAGCTTGGTTTTGGAGTTGGCGGAAGCGGTGGCCGCGGTCCGATGAGTTGCCGCGGGGGCAAGGATTTCACAGGCAAGTGGTCTGCGCCGGCGATGTACTCGGTCAGTAGCGCCAGCGTCGGACTCCAAATCGGCGGCTCGTCAAGCGACTTTGTGCTGTTGGTAATGACGCAGAAAGGAGTCGACGCCCTCTTGCAAGGCAAGACCACGCTCGGCAGCAACGCCTCTGCCGCGGCAGGACCCAGCGGCGCCACCACCTCAAGCATAGGTACCGATATTCTTACGTATGGCCGGGCGAAGGGACTGTTCGCGGGAGCGTCACTGGCTGGGGGTGCGCTTGAAGCGGATAACGATGCCAATCAACGGCTGTATGACAAAGCTGACACGGCCAAAGATATCCTCACGGAGAGTTCCGTACAGGCCACGCCAGGCGGCCAAGGCTTTGTTTCACTACTCAATTCAAAAGTGCCGAAGCACAGCGCGTGAGTTGAGCAAGATAAGGCGGGTGCGTCAGTGTACTCGGTGCTCGCCAACTCCTGAGACGTCAACAGCTCGATGCAACACCATCGAGGGTAAATTTGTTCTCTAAAGATGGTGTTATGACTTCAAGGAAGCGATTAGGGATTTCTGCGACGCAGAAAGGCGGTGCCGTTGGAACGCGGGACAGTCTGTTGCACGCGATTGGGCGAGCTTTTGGCGATGGACATGCTCCATTCGCATTCTGTTGTCCCATCAGGGCGGGACTGTTCCGGCAGACCGTCGGCGCGTTGCTTTCACTCACCCTGTCGGAACCGAAACCTCACCGCAGCCTATTCATTCAGGCGTGGGGGGGCTAGAGAAAGAGCTGATGCGTATCTTCGGCGTAAGCGCCGCACACGCCAGTCACAACACTCTCGTGCGGCGGGCAGTCCCGCGGTCAAATCGTCGATTCCCGGTCATTGGGAGGACCATCTCCTCGGCGGCACCAGGAACAGTCACATTGTCCCCTTGGTGGAGCGACATTCCCGTTTTGCCGCGCTTTTATAGGACTTATGAGGATGCGAGAACGAAGCCGCTGAGAGCCTGCGAGGTCTCTGTTGAACTGGTGCTTTTGCCAGTTCACTAACCCTCCCCGGTCCTTTACAGAAAGACGAGGGGCAGACGTGAACCGACGATAACTTGCGGCGCCGGCCACCACAAGCTCATACGACATTGCAATGCGTACAGGAACTAGTGCGAAAAGAGAGAGCCATCTCGCCGATCAACACAACATGGCTGACCTTAAGTCACGATTTCTTGAGGGTTTGGCGCCGTCGGAGCGAGATTCGATTCTAAGAGCTGCAACGCCACATCGATTTCTCGCGAATTCTGTTGTCATCAACCAAGGGTACCCCGCTAACAGAATATTTCTGCTGACGACGGGACGCGCGAGGCATTTCTTCATTACAGAGGATGGTCACAAGATTCTCTTAAATTGGCTTGTACCAGGAGACATTTTCGGCGGTTATACGGGGTTGGCGACACCTGCTTGTTATCTTGTCGGTACGGAAACAGTGAAGGATAGCGCCGTGTTGGCGTGGGACCGCGTCACAATCCGAGGCTTTGCTGCAAGGTATCCCAGGTTGCTGGACAACGGACTGTTGATCGCCTCGAGTTATATTGCCTGGTTTCTTGCGGCGAACGTCGCTCTCACCCGCCATCCCGCCCAACAGAGATTTGCTCAAGTGCTAGTTAGCCTTGCCAGGGGAATTGGAGAAAAAGTTCCAGGTGGCGTTGAGTTGGACGTCACGAACGAAGAGTTAGCGCATGCCGCAAACGTCAGTTCGTTCACCGCAAGCCGCCTCTTGAGCCAGTGGGAACGTCAAGGGGCCGTGGTAAAAACTCGGGGAAAAGTCCTGCTGCGCTCACCGGAACGACTGTTTGCCCCTGCCCAAGGGCGGAACTCTGGTTGGTCGGTTGCCCGTCGAAACGGATTCAAATCCTAGAGTCGATCGGCCACAACACGCGAATGAATACGACAAAATACAACGGCGACCGTTTCTGGCGCGCCACCTTCCTTCCACGTTCTAGCAAAGCCAACCGGGGCGATCTGTAATCTGGATTGCAAGTACTGCTTCTTCCTTTCAAAAGAGGTTCTCTATCCGGAAAGCTCATTCCGGATGAGCGACGATTTTTCTAGGAGGAACTTCGATCGCTCAGTTCCCTGCTGGCGCCTGCCGCGGGTCATTCGGCCCGAGCACGCGAAACTCAGCGAATCTCAGTGACCAGCCAGTTCTTCGATGCGCACCAGCCGCCAACGCCACTTGTATTCACCACTGAGCTCCGACATCCAACTCACTTCGTAGACCAGGTAGCAGAGGACATCTGCCCATCGGCCCGCGCGCAGGCGGGCGACGGGCCGAATTTCGGTTTCCGTTCGCACTGTTCTGACCTCAAAGAGACGCCAAGGAATACACCATTGAAATACGCGGTCGACCTGCTGTCGTTGCGCTGGTGCAAGTAGGGGAAAACGCAAACCACGGCCAGGCCGCCGACTTTCCGTCGACTCAACTTATTCTTAACCGTCTTGCCTCCTGATGGGCTCTCGATGTCGTCATAAACGATCATTGCTCTCCGAGCTTCGAAACGAGGGTTTTGAAGCGAGGGGACGTTTAGAAGTGCGCGACCTGTCAACAATGACAGTGGTTCAGGCCTTAGGACCGCTGATAGCGTCAATTAGTAACAGCGAGGCGTGTCGTAGATATCCCAGTCCAGCGAATAGTCGATCTTGGCAAGAACAGCGCTCGAGAGGAACACCCAGTGTCGCAGATCAAAAATGCAGTTCCACAGATGTGCGTCCTCATGCTCAGCAGCTTGCTGGTGCTGGGGTTGCTGATCGCTGGAGCCATTCCCGGCCTATCTCAAGACCGGCAAAAGCCAGAGATAATTCAAGCCACGGCCAGGGGTACGAGCACCCAGGCCGGAAGACTAATTCAAGTGAAACTGTTTATTAATGCCTACTCCACCGACGAGGACAGGCGGATCCTCATCGAGGCGTTCGAGAAGGGCAAGAATCAAGGGTTGGTCAATGCGCTGGAGAAAATGAATGCGGTGGGTCGAATCGCGATTGAGGGCACACTAGGTTATGACGTCAGTTTCATTCGCTCAATTCCCACTCCGACGGGCCGCAAGATTCGATTCGTCACTAATCGACTCCTTCGCTTCGGTGAAACGTACTACAGCACCCGCACTACCGACTACAACTTGACTGCCGGCGAACTCGACTTGAATGACAAGGACAAGGACAAGAGCACAGGCATCTTGTATCCTGCAGCCAAGCTGCGCCTAGACAAGAACCAGGAACTTACGCTTGATCTTAACCAGAACCCCTGGCAACTGGTGAACATCCTTGGGGGAAGCTAGGCTCGGCTTCGTCCCGTGGCGCCAGGTTAGGCACGGCACGACAGCGATTGAAACCAGCTAGCTGCTGAGCCGATAACGAAGTAGGCAGGCAACTCCCTTTGTTCGATCATCGCTCAACTGCGGATTTCGCCTCTACCCGACTTTCTCGTAAGCTTGTTTGCAAGCGAGTGCACCGAAAGAAATTGTAGTTCCAGGGCAACAGTTCCACGTAGAGCCCCGCGTCCAGCATCTCGCTCCCGTCGCGGTCATACCTTGCTCCCGAAAATGCGTCGCTTAAACGCAACGTTTCGTCGCGCAAATCGCTCCAGGGCACCTTTACACGACCCTGAACGATGCTATCGCTGAAATTGACGACGATGAGATATCGATCATCATCCTTTAGCCAACTCCAGGCTACGAGATTTCGGAAGCTTGAATTGTCGGGCCAACCCTTACACTCACATAGACTCCATTGACCGTTGCGAAATAAAGGCGTGTCGAGATCTTTCAAAAGTCTCTGGTAGAAGTCCTTTAGCTGGTCGTCCACCGGCTCCTTAGGACGCCTGCCCAAAAAAACGGGTAGCCGTATCTTCCGCCCCTCGAACTGCCCTTCGTGAAAGAGTCTGGCTCCCGGCAGTGTGGCCATCACCACCGCGGCTGCTCGCTCCTTTGCCGGCGAAAATGTGGCGGCAGCCCTGCGTTCATCGTGATTCTCAATGAAGCGAAGAAGCTTGTCCTGATAGCCGAGATCGGCGCACAGATGGAGCCGAATACTCTCTGCATTGTCCTGTTCCAGCCGGTCATACAGCTTCTTGTCATAGCAAAAGTCGAATCCCTGTTGCTGAAGCTCCCATTCCAGGTCCCAGTAAGCCTCCGCAATGAAGAGAAATTCCGGATGCGAGTTTTTGATGGCGGAGATGACATCGAACCAATACTCCGTTGAGGGGCGCTGACCTGCACGATTGCCCCACGTACGCTCGAAAATAGGGTTCAGCAATAGCATGGCCATATCACAGCGAATGCCGTCGCACTGGTTGGCTATGCTGGAGATGGTTTCAATCACTGCGTGACGAAGTTCTGGCCGAAAGGCATTCAATTGAAGAACGTCTGGCCACTCCGGGAAATAAGGATCTCGTCCGCAGGCAAAGACGTTTCCTCGCACCTGAATGTGCGAGGCCGGATCGTTCCGCGCATCTGCGGCGTTTCCTCGAATGAAATACTCGGGGTGCTCTGTGACCCAGGGATGGTCTGGTGCCACGTGGTTGGGCACAAAATCCAGAATCAGGCGAAGGCCGCGCCGAGCAAGCTCCTTACGGGCGGTGGCAAGTCCATCGGAACCTCCCAAGTGGCGGTCAACCAGGTATCGTCGCACGCAATAAGGAGATCCCACGTTATCTTCCGGCCGAAAGTGAGGCAGGGCACGGCGGAACTCTTCCAGGAGCTTGTCATTCTGATTGGCAATTGCGATGCCGGCAGGACTTCGTTCCCAAACCCCCATCAACCACACGGCATCGAATCCAAATTCTGCAATGGCGTCCCAATCAGCCGAGGGTACGGAACCCAAGTTGACGCAAGTGCCGGATCTCTTGCTTAGATCAGAAAGCCAAACCCAGGTGTTGATTTCGTAGACTACGGGATATTTAGGCACGGGCATGCATGGCCTTGGTCAGTTCCTTCCTGTCAAAGGCACCCTCTTTGCCAGCAGCAAGGAAGTGATCTGCGTCCAACTTACCGAAAAGTTCAACGAATTTCGCAACAATACCGGTCCAGCCAGTCTGGTGGCTCGCCCCAAGTCCGGCGCCGTTATCTCCATGGAAATATTCGTAAAACAGGAGGTAATCCTTCCAGTAGGGGTCCATCTGGAATTTTTGTGTCCCTCCGTAGACCGGACGCCGCCCAGACGCATCTTGCAGGAAGATCCGGGTCAGCCGATTGGCAATCTCCCGGCCTACCTCGAAGAGGTTCATGTAATTGCCAGAGCCAGTGGGACACTCAACTTTGAAACTGTCGCCGTAAAAAAGATAGAACGACATTAAGCCACGGATAAGCAATGCATTCACGGGCATCCACATCGGCCCACGCCAATTGGAGTTGCCGCCAAACATGCCGGTGTCGGACTCTGCCGGGAGGTAGTTCACACGGTATTCGCGGCCGCCTGCGTTGAAAACGTAGGGATGCTCAGCGTGATAGCGAGAGAGCGACCGAATGCCATAGGGGCTCAAGAATTCATTCTCATCCAGCATGCGCGACAGAATTCGACGCAACCGTTCGGGATTGACCACGGCAGCGATGCCGCGATCGCCATATCCCAAGTGGCCGGGTCCCGTTGGGTGAATGCTCTCGCGCAACTCCGGCATGCGCTGGAGGCGTTCGTGCAACACTTTGTTTACCCGAGGAACTTGTTCGCGTTGCCACGGCTCGATGACAGTGGTAGCGCAAAGGGGCAGCAAGCCGACCATGGACCGGACCTTGAGCCGCATCGCGGCACCATCGGGAAGATGCAGAACGTCGTAATAGAACCCATCCTCTTCGTCCCACATGCCACCCGAGCCCGTCTGATTCATCGCGTGGGCGATAAGAAGGAAATGGTCGGCAAACTTGACGGCCATGTCTTCAAAAAATGGGTCGCGAGATGCCAGCTCAACGCTGATCTCGAGCATGTTCTGGGAGAAAAATAACATCCACGCGGTTCCGTCAGCCTGTTCCAGGTGGCCACCCGTGGGCAGCGCTGCGCTGCGGTCGAAGACTCCAATGTTATCCAGTCCGAGAAACCCTCCTTCAAAAACGTTCTTGCCGTAACGATCCTTGCGATTGACCCACCAGCTGAAGTTCAGCATCAACTTCGCAAAACATCGCTTGAGGAATTTAAAGTCGCCTTCGCCCTTGAGAGCCTGCTCCGAGCGGTATAGAAAAATCGCGGCCCATGCGCTCACCGGAGGGTTGACATCGCTAAAGTTCCACTCGTAGGCGGGAATCTGCCCTGACGGATGCTGGAAGAACTCCTGCAGCAACAGGTCAAGCTGTTCTTTGGCAAGATCCAGATCGACTACGGAGAGTGCGATCGTGTGGAACGCAAGGTCCCAAGCTGCATACCATGGATACTCCCACTTATCTGGCATCGAGATCACATGCTCGTTGACCATGTGGAACCACTCGCTATTCCGCATTTGCCGGGCACCTGACTTCATCGGATCGCAACCGTGCTCCGTCAGCCATTCGTCCACGTCGAAAAAGAAATACTGCTTGGTCCATAACATCCCGGCAAGCGCCTGGCGCATGACGCGCGCCTCGTCTTCGCTAACACGTTCTGGCGTAATCGCGCGATAAAATTCGTCCGCCTCTTCCTGGCAAGCCTTGGTGATTGCAGCCAAGCCCTCGAAAGGATCCCCCATGGCCGCGGGCGCAAGGTTATTTAGCCGCAGGCGGATGGTGTGCGCTTGCGAGGCGCCAACTGAAAAGTGATAGTGGGCGGCGGCCTTTGTTCCCATTAGCGCCGGGTTGACGGCGTCTTGCTTTCCGTTGACTACGCAGTTGTTGATCGCATCCTTCACGTACGGGGAGGCGTTGGGCGTGCCGAATATCCTCTCGTTGTTCGTCTCATTTTCGGTGAACAGCAGCGCAGTGTCTTCTTCGCAGTATAAATAGCGCTCTCCCAACTTTGTGTGTGATGCAGCGATTGCTCGGGAACCGTTCTTAGCATTGACCTGAACCAAGGAAGGCTTGGGTCTGCCTGGCCACCAGGTCCATGTATTGCGGAACCAAAGAGTTGGCAGGACGTGTAGTGTAGCCGGCTCCGGCCCCCGGTTGAACACGCTGATCTGAATCACGATGTCATCCGGAGCCTGCTTCGCATATTCCACAAAAACATCAAAGTAGCGATCGTCGTTGAAAACGCCGGTGTCGAGTAACTCGTATTCCATATCGCTCCGGTTGCGCCGCTTGTTCGTCGCTACTAAATCCTCGTAAGGGAATGCGGCTTGCGGATATTTGTACAGGTATTTCATGTACGAATGGGTCGGGGTGCTGTCGAGATAGAAATAGTATTCTTTGACATCCTCTCCATGATTACCCTCGCTGTTGGTCAAGCCAAACAGGCGTTCCTTGAGGATTGCATCCTTGCCGTTCCATAGAGCCACGCTAAAACAGAGCAACTGCTTATCGTCGCTAACACCGGCGAGGCCATCCTCGCCCCAGTGATATGCGCGGGATCGCGCTTGATCGTGGCTGAAGTAGTCCCACGCATTTCCATCCGCACTGTAGTCCTCGCGGACAGTACCCCATTGACGCTCGCTCAGATAAGGTCCCCACTTTTTCCATTCCTCTTTCCCGCTATGAGCGTCTTCAAGCCTCTTCTCCTCCGCGCATTTAGCCACGTTGATCTCCTTTCGCTTTTCAATTGTGTTTCGCGACCTTGGTGTCAAGCGGCGAAATCAAAGGCTCGCCGCCAGCCGGGAGTCCTAACGGCGCTCCCCACCACGATTTCCCGGGCGCTGACCGCCTCGCTGCAGAGGCGCTTGTTGGCATCTCTTCGTCTTTTGACTTCTGCGCACCCCAAGCGGGCTGGATTAAAACGATTGCGGTTATAAGGACGAAACAGGGTCTGGTGGGTGCGGGCATTTCGTAGTTCGTTGGGTGGCACAGCGGACGGCCTCGTTGCATGCAAAGAGCTATGAGTTGATCCGAGCCAAAGATCGATTTCGGGCTCGCCACCGCGGTATCTCACCGCGCTGGCCCACGAAGCACAACTGTCAAAACCTACAGGGCTGAGTTTATCTTCGGGGTGAGGACAGCGAGTTTTCTTGCGTTAGGCTTTTTTCTCGGCCAGCTATGGCATTCACGCAAGAATCCCACCGCGAACCTAACTTCTTATATGGCTTACTCTTGCGGTCAGGCAGACTTCACTGCGGCGATCTCGTCGCTGGGTTTCTCGTCCGATGAGGTTGCGTTCGCCAATTCGTGGCCGCGTGCTTCATCGGCGGTAGAAGCAGCGGCCAGGAAAATCCTCTGCGATGGAAGCGCAATCTGGACCCCGGCGGACTCGATGGACTCCATGATGCGGAGGAGGAGCCCTTCCTGAATCTCAAGGAATTGAGTCCAATCACGGGCTAAGACGTAGGCGAAGACCTCGACGTCGAGAGAAGATGGGCCGAAGTGAAGGAAACGTACGCGAATCGAATTGGACTCTATGTAGAGAGTTTCGACGAGCAGGTTACGGATTCGCTCGAGAACATTATGCATTTGCTGCGAAGTGGTCCCATATTTCAGGGCCAAGATAGGATGGAACCAGAACTTGTCGCGTGACGAGAGAATCTCGAGGCTCATGTTTGAGATCTGCCCGTTGGGAATGCTGATCATGCTTCGATCAAGAGTGCGGATACGAACCGAACGAAGGCCAATATCCTCTACGATGCCCAGAACGTCGCCCACCTTTAGAAAATCGCCGATGTGAAGGGCTTGGTCGAAGATCAAGGACATGCCGCCCATGACGTTTTCCAGCGTCTTCTGTGCGGCGAGTGCAACGGCAATTCCACCGACGCCCAGTCCGGCCAGCGCGGCCGTTGCTTTTATGCCCCAGTGATGGAGAGCCACGAGCACACCCACAAAAATGAGTAGCAGGTCGATCCCGCTGCGTATGAGGCGCGTCATGGAAGGGGCGATCGAAAGGTGGCCGCTTCGGAGGCGTCGGCGGATATATTCTTCGGCACGTCTGTTCAAGAGAATCAACAACCACACAGAGGCTGCGATGACAATGGCAGTGGCAACGCCGGACCAGAACTGCCGTGCCAATAGCGGGAGACTAAGCTTGGAAGATACCCAGTGAATGGCAAATGCCAGCAGCAGGAGGCGAACCGGAGGGGGCAACAACTCGGGATTGGGCAGATCCGGGTTGCGGTAAAGACGGCGGCGCAACAGGCCCGCCAGGCGTCTGAACATACGGTTCATCAGAACCGTCAGGAAATAGAAGAGCGGCACACCGACGAACACGGCAAGCCATTCAAACAGGGCTATGTCTACGATTCGAGTGTTCACCAGGAATTCAGGTAGAACCTCGTCTACCGACACGAGGTTGACCTCTTGATAGAGGTCTGGAATGGCGTCGAGGGTCTTGGGGGAGAACAACCACAGGAATCCGGATTCCCCGCGGTCTACGCGTTCGACGAACACGTCCACGTCGCCATTCTCGCTGCTGATGCGTCCCACAAGATCCTGATTGCCATTCCGGGGGTCTGGCAGTGAGCCCTCGGGACTATCGCTGAGTTCATTTAAACGAGGGGGTAGACGACGATCAAGGACGACGAAAAGTTGGTGGGCGAGATCGGCGGCAGCCTTGCCTCGCAACCGAGTGTTCAGGTACTCAGCGGCGAGATCGTTATCTCCCTTGCGGGCAGCATACAAGAAGCCCAGAACCGTACCTCGGGGCGTCGTGCGACCAAGAGCGTCTTTAGGACCCTCGGTCTGAGTAACTGGAGCAGCTGGCGGAACACTTCCAGGAACGTGAACCTGCGTCCGAGCGAGAGAGGGATGCAGAAACTCGAGGAGGCAGACTAAGATTCCGACGAACAAAGTAAACCGGGATAGCGGGGGGGCGTATTTAGCCGCTCTCGGTTGGATCACCAGCCCGGAATTTGCCGGCCAGAGAGATCGACCCATCAGGCTGCACTCTTACCTACGTCATCCATTTCCGATCTAAGCAAGTACACAGGCGGGACTTATTGAAGCGTGGCCGAGGTGCCCGCAGAAACTGTCAAGAATGACAGCGGCAAGATCAACAGCGAATGTATAAGCAGAGTGGATGCCGGGCCATTCCTTGCAGGTTGAATCTCTGAGGAAGAGGACGTTGCTGCTGGCGGGGAACGAGGCGACGCAGTTCGACCACCATCGACCCGCACGCTCCCTTGTTATTGAGCGCCTGGCGAATTTGCTCTTCATGATTTGCCTTGCGTCGAACGCCGGTTACGCGCAGGCGCTCACTCCGCGAGCCTATACCATCACTCCGATCCAAGTGAATGCAGTTACCCTGGGTTATTCGTTCAGCGACGGAACTGTTCTCCTTGATGGCACAGTGCCGATCACGGACGGCGTGGCGAGACTTAGCACGCCTGTCTTTAACTATTTTCATGCGCTGAGTTTTATTGGCCGCTCGGCCAACTTCATCGCTGCGTTACCCTATACGATTGGGCATCTGCAGGGAAAAGTGCTGGGCGCCGAGACTATGGTTTACCGCTCCGGCTTGGGGGGAAGCGCCTATCGATTCTCCGTGAATCTGAAGGGCGGACCTTCAATGACTCCAAAGGAGTTTTTGTCGTGGCGACAGAAAACCTTGGTTGGCGTTAGCCTGACGGTGGTCGCTCCGACGGGCCAGTACGACCCCGCGCGGCTGGTCAACATAGGGACCAACCGTTGGGCCTTCAAACCGGAACTCGGTTTATCCCGCAGGTGGCGCACGTGGCTCCTTGATGCTTACGGCGGAGCGTGGTTCTTCACCACCAACCAGGAATTCTTTCCAGGTACGGTCAGTCGATCGCAGCAACCCATTGGAGTCGCGGAGATGCACCTGAGCTATGACGTGAAAAACGGATTTTGGGCGTCGATCGACGGCAACTTCTGGTACGGCGGCACGACCAGCAGGAGTGGGATCAAAGATACGGCCACGCTTCAAAAGAACTCGCGGATCGGAGCCACATGCGCGATTCCGGTGGGCAAACGTCAAACTCTCAAGTTCAGCTACAGCCGTGGCGCGTACGTCAGGTTCGGCGGAAACTTCCAAAACCTGTCTATCGGATGGCAGTATTCCTGGATGGGCAAGCCTAACTGAGGCATTGAAGCGAAGCCGGCTTCGAATGCTCGGCAGAAAATTGCGCTCATCAGATCGAAACACTGCCAAGCTCGCGTTCACCTATTGCCAAATGTCCAGCTGACTCCCGAACTTTTGCCAGTTCGGATTTGCCCGCTGCGGTAGTCAGTTTACGAAGTGTAATTTTCGTGAAGCTTCGAGGTATCCCCGAAAACGCGCTGAAGTGCTGCGGCAGGAAGCAACCTCTAAACGCCCAAGGAACCTATGAAGCGCCGACACAAGTTTGGCCTCTAGCTCCGCCACGTTCTCGCCGCCACGCTGCGCAATTGTCAAGCCTCCGTATAACAAAACCAGTGTTGCGATATCAGAGTTGCACTCAGCACAATTGCTATCTTTACGGCCTAGCAGCTGGAATAACTCCGTCAGGCGACTGCATGCGTCACACGGTCCTACCAAATTGCACCTCCTATGTCCGGCAGGAATACGATTGGATACTCAACGGAAAGTTTCCGCGGATGGGCAGTAGGCGTCGTTGCGGCAGAGCAACCCATAGGAGGAATCTCCTATTTGCGTTTGCGCGTGGGCAACGACAGAACCGCTCTCGCACTTAATACTTCCAGATCACTTAGCTTGACCATCGTCAGTACAGCACGCGGTCGAGACAGTAACTTTAGTTTCCAGCTTCAATGCGAGGGAGGTTGTACCTTGTCAGTGGTCCGTCTTCTTGTGGTCGATGATTTTGAACCTTGGAGGCATTTCGTCCGTTCGATTCTCCAGGTAACCAACGTAGAGATTGTCGATGTAGCGTCCGATGGATTGGAAGCGGTCCAAAAAGCGGAAGCGCTACAACCGGATTTGATTGTGCTGGATATCAGCCTTCCCCAACTGGAAGGAATTGACGCCGCTCGGCAAATGCGCGCGGTTGCTCCTAAATCGAAGATACTTTTCCTGAGTCAGGTGTCTGATCCCGATGTTGTGCGGGCTGCTCTCCGCGTGGGCGCACGAGGTTACGTCGTCAAGGACGATGCCGTAAGAGATCTAGTGGCTGCGGTCGAAGCGGTCGTTCTGGGCAAGCATTTTTTCAGCAAGGCATTGACGGGTTACGACTTCAGCGACCTCACGCAGCCGTAGCTGCTCGTAAACGAATTGCTCGGCCCTGTTTGCCCTAAAGCAACGACCTCACGAACCCAGCACTGTAGTTTTGGTTGATTGGATCGACAGCTTTTCGAACTGAAAATCCTATGGAACGATCCTGGATCTCATCTAACACCTTCATAGAAGGAAGCCGTTCTTCCTCTCCAGTAGCGTTCGCGGTCTGTGAACGTGGTTCGGACAAGATACGGTTTCGGGTTGAAGCTACCGCGGCAGGAAAGATGCCGGTTGAAAAGCTTGCTGGTCTTCTGGCCGTACATTGCCTGATGACCGGCAAGAGCCTCAACCACTACGAAGTCCTTGTGGTTTCGCGAGAGAATCTGCTGGGCTCATTAGCACAACGCACGCAGGAATTGCTCGATGTGGCTCGATCCATTCAATGTGATGTGCGACTGAGTCCTCGTGAGCAGGAAGTGCTGGCCGGCGTGCGAGCCTGTCTTTCGAACAAGGAGATCGCTGCGCAGCTCAACATCTGTGAACGCAACGTCAAGCGCACCGTGAAAGCACTGTTTAGAAAGTTCAAGGTTCGGAATCGCGTCAGCCTAATTTACGAAGTAGCCAAGTGGTCACCGACCCTGATGGACATGTCTTCCGGCGTTCACCCTGACTTCCCAGGCGGTGCGGGCAAAACCATAAAGACGGTTGCCAATCTTTTTCCGCTGGGGAAACGTGTTTTACAGACACCCGGCGACAGGAGCATTGGCTGAATCTGGCTAGGCCGCAGCGCCTAGATCCGAAAGTCGTGTCGCAGCGCACGGCGATTTCAGCCAAGGCATCCCTCCAGGACAAGACGGCCCGCTTCTAGGCGGGCCTGTGGCAGGTAAGCGGGTCGTCTTGTTTACATCCTCGATTCTTGTCCATTATTGGCCGCGCTCACCCGGGCCTAGATGGCCGAGTTAAAGTCAGACCTGACCTGTAAGAATTGACAGTTCCCCGGCTTCGATATGTTTGAGATAGAACCTGCTCTCTTCCATTCCGCGCCAAAGGTGGCCCTCATGTGGATGACTGTGGGGATAATTCTTGTTGTCGTGGTGATCGTCGCCTTCTTTCCCAGAATTGTTTTGTGCGGTTTCCTAATTCTTATCGCCTTGCTAGAAAGATTTTCGTCCAACAGGCCGCCTATTCCCGGCCGAGGGTTGAGCCGAGTGGTGGGTCCAGCGGCAAGCGCTGAACAGGCCCGACCTCCATCATTATAATAGAATTAGCCTGTCCGTGGTGATCCACTCTTTGGTGCGAGGGGTTCCTGCGCCTTGCAACCTCAATCGGAACCCAATCACTGAAACGAGTACTAGCAATGACAGTGAGAGCGCAAACAACTCCACTGGATGATCGAAAAGGCCCATGATCTAAATCCACGTTTGGAGCGTGGCTTGGGCGATGAGATAAATCACGAGGCCGGATTGCGGCTCAATGCTAAGGATCGAGGATTTGGTTCCTAACGGCGTAACGGACCAGTTCCGCCGTCGAGTGAACATTAAGTCTCCGCATGATATTGGCCCTATGCGTGTCCGCGGTTCTGACACTCAGGCTCAAAGCTTTTGCTACTTGCTTATTGGTTTTCCCCTGAGCCAGGAGCTGTACGATTTCCCTCTGCCGGGCCGTAAGACGCAAAGCGCCGGCGTCTTCCAATAGTTTCTTAGATCCTCGTAAGTACCTTCCAAGGACCATTTCACAAGCCCTCGGTGTAAAAAAGGTCCGGTTGTGGAGCACCTGTTCTGCCGCAGCAACAAGATCCTGACCAACTTCGGACTTGAGAAGATATCCACGAACGCCGATCTCAAGACTTTCCAGAATAAGCTGATCGCAGTCGTATGAGGTCACCATCAACACTCTCGTCTTCGGACTACTCTTCGCAACTAGCCTGGCTACCTCCAGGCCACTCATCACGGGCATTCTAACGTCTAGTATTGCGACGTCAGGCCCAAGTTCGTTCGTTTTTTTAAACGCTTCTAAACCATCACATGCTTCGGCAATAACTTGCCAGCCATCTCGCTCTTCAAGGAGGGCGCGAATGCCTATCCGAACGACTTCGTGGTCGTCCGCAACCAGGAAACGTGCTTCAGTCATCGAAACCTCCTCGATGGGCCGCGGTAAACTGCGGCGATTGCCGCCGAAGACTCCCGCTATAAAGCACGCTGTTTGGGCGGCGCATCAGTTTTAGTATTTGGGAGCAGTGCTCGTAGATCGGCAACGAAAAAAGCGCCTTGATCGACCCCATCTCCCAGAATTAATTGTTAAAGACAGAGAGTGCTCGAGGCCTTGATCGATGTTGAGCGGCACGCCCGGACAACCATGTGTAACGGGTCGCCCGAAATCTTTTGAAGCCGGGGCAACACCCCCTGCCCTCTCCTCACCTCGCGCCGACACTAAGCGGATGGACTATCACCGTGTAACTGTCAAAAGTTACAGTTGGCCCATCAACGTCACAAAATGGGGGCCGAGCCGCTATCGAGGCTCCCCGGCTTACAGCCATCACTCAGGCGCTTTCCAAATTGCCTTTCCTTGTCCATCCAACAGGACGAGTGATGCCGCCGAACGTTGGTTCGGCTCGCCGGCGATCACGGTTGCGCCACCCAGAATCGCGGATTGCCCTCGACTATCTTCCAGTTGAAGACTTGGTCCTGACTCGCCAACGGCTAAACTCGCGGCAGGCATTGAATTTTGATCATAGAAGGAGATGGAATGAGGAAAAAGTGCCATACGTAACTTGCGCTCCGGATCAATGAAAGACATCTTGTCGTAATCGAGCGCCATCCGTCCGTACCCCTTCATCTCGATCGCGAGGCCAGAAGGATCAAAGGATATTGTCCTCAGCGGCGTGTCCAGCTCTACGAAATAAGGGCTGATAAAAATCTTGTTGTGCTCTTTCTCGTCGTAGAGGACGACCCTGGGGAGCCCGCCGTTTGCCGTTATCTCCCCATGCGGCTTTCCGTCCTTATCCATGAGCACGATCCGCTGTGTTTCGATCGTGTCCCCGCTCGGCGCAGCTTGAGTTAACGCGGCGGGGCTGGTCGAGACGCCTAAACCCACCACAATCAGAGCTACAACAATTGCCCAGGCCCGCTTAAGGCGTTGGTACTTCTTTTCCAACACCTCCAGCCTGACAATGATCGTGCGAAGGTCAGCATCTACCGCTGTCATGGTTGTCTCCTTTATTGCGCCAAGCGAAAGGAATTTATCTACTCCTCGAAGTGACGCTAACTCCACGGATCATCAACACACACTGCTCACGGATATTGCCAGCGACACAGATCAACTTAAGGTCACGCCAGAGAATGAATGAACTGGTAGAACTTCCAGTGGGTTGAGGAGCAACGTGCGCCGATTATGAGCTGTCATACAAAGCGCCGGGGGATGCGCAATTTGGCGAAACGGCGTTCGCCCCAGATCCAAAGGACCAAGGGGGCAGTTTGCGTGCATCAGCAACCGGGATGCGTGATGCTAGCCACTCGATTAGCGAGGTTGTCATGGTTAGGCCAATCGTATACACGAAAAACAGATGGCACTTTGCCCTGGTGGCGTTGTGCTTCATTGTTCTTGGCACCGGCGTTCCTGGTCTTCTGTTGACCTGCTGGCCAACGGCTTCGAAAAAAGAGCAAAAGCAAGGAGCGCGAGACGAGTCCTCCATTCGGGTGAAGGTAAACGTCGTGAACACACCTGTGGTCGTGCGAAACGCGAAGGGTGAACTGGCCCTGGATCTTACGGAGAAGAGCTTCCGAGTTTTCGACAATGGCCTCGAGCAAACCATAGAGGGATTCGAAATGGGGGGAGCGCCTCTTTCGCTGGTTATCGTCCTCGAAAACAGCTCGCGCATTGAGGCCTTGCTACCTGAGGTCCGCCGCACGGGGATCATTCTCGCGCAAGCCGTGCTCGGCGAGAATGGCGACGCGGCCGTCATCGGGTACGACGATGAGGTACACAGGCTGCTCGAACCTACGAACGATCACGACGTCATCGCAAGCACCGTCGCCGGCATCCAATCAGGCATGTCCGGGGCGCATCTTTGTTCTGCGCTTTCCGAGGCTGAGGATGTGCTGCGCAACGTTCCTGCCTCACACCGACGCGTCATTGTCACGGTAGGTGAGGCAGTCGATACAGGTAGCCAGGAAGTGCTCGGGCGCGTGCTCGACGACGCTCAACTCGCCGACATTACGTTCTATTTTGTTGGTCTATCCTCGACGGTGGCCAAGGCGCGCGGTCCGGAGGAGCAAGCTGCTCCGTTGCGCGCTACGCCTCCCGGAACGGTAAGCCTGCCGCCGATACCCGGCACAGCCTACGGGCCGACAGCCGAACAGCTGCGCAATGGCAACATGGACCTGCTCGCTGTCACCAGTGGAATGATCGCCTCGACTAAGGCTGTACAGGAACATTCCCTCGCGATTGCTACAGCGGCAACAGGCGGTCTTTACCTGTTCACCTTCCGGGGCAAATCCATTGAGACCGCGCTCGACCAAATCGGGGGCGAGCTCCACGCACAATATACGATCA
Source organism: uncultured Acidobacteriota bacterium (assembly GCA_963810155.1). Lineage (GTDB taxonomy): Bacteria > Acidobacteriota > Terriglobia > Acidiferrales > UBA7541 > Palsa-189. Next base: position 258,527 of record CAWEMN010000021.1, on the reverse strand, counting down.
GCTACCGTCCTACCGGAGCCGATCAGGTTGGTTATCACGACATTAGAGTGGAGGTTGTGGGCCACCCGGGACTTACCGTCCGCACGCGGCCTGGCTACTACCTGAGTCTCGACCGATCTTTGTCATCGGGTAAGTCACCCGACAATCCATGACTCGGAAGGCCGGACTGATTAGCGACGTGCGCGAACGACAAAAATCTGAGGATCTTCTATATGTGGGAGGGATGCTTACGATCTCTACCCTCGAGGGGCGTTATATCCAGACTTGGCATGGATCTTGAGAGGCGGCAAACCTTTGGGCGGAAGCAGCTTGACCTTAATGCTCCGCCGCGTACCATCGTGCCGCGTATCGCTGGGTTTGTATCCGAGCACATACTGATTATGGAGCTCCATCCCAATCTTAGCGGCGGTATCGGGCAGATCACTCGCATTCGATAGTTTGAAGAAACGTCCACCCGTCATTTCGGCGAGCTCTGAAAGCAAGGTGGGACCGTATCGCTCTTCCTTTGATCGGTTCATGTCATTGACGTCGAACACACCTACGGTGTAAAGCTGGCAATCAGCCTCCTTAAGCAGGCCCCTCACCGAGGCTTCGTGGTGTCGGCTGTGATTGTCACCTCCGTCCGATATGACCACCAGAGCCCGCTTCGCTTTGTCTGCGCCCTTCATCTCGCCTAGACCCAGATCGATTGCATCAAGCAGGGCTGTCTGTCCCCTTGGCCTCAGGTACATCATCTGGTTGTGGAGTTCTTCAATGTCAGACGTGAAACCACGAATCAACTTAGCTCGATCTCCGAAACTGACCAGGAAGACCTCATCACGCGGACTGGCGACCTTCAGAAATTCTGTTACGGCCTTGTTCACTCTCTCCACTTTGTCTGCCATGCTGCCGCTCATATCCACAATGAGGCCTATGGAGATCGGAAAATCTTCGTTCGAAAATGTAACGATCTCTTGCTCGACGTCATCCTCAAACACCTGGAAGTTCTCTTTTTCCAGGCCCGAAACCAGCCGATCGTTTGGATCGAGCACCGTGACATTAACCAATACCAGGTCGACATCAACCTGAATGAGCGGCAATGACCCATTATTGTGAGGAATTTGTGGACCGGTGGCTTGGGCGAAGGTGACAGACGCAAACGATACGACCGCCAAAAAGGCAAACGCTAACAGGATCCAGCGCCTTTGAGTCCGTTGATCATTGGAGAGAACCTTCAACGGCACCGCGGTCACGAGGGCAAACTGGCTTGGAGCTGATATTACTCTGTTGCTCCGCATTTTTGGCGCCTCAACAATTATGCTTTTGCAGCGGCTGGCGGATTGCTGATTAGGCCGAGCAAGTTAGCTCGGTGGCTGACGACGTGTCGTTGCTTTGGAGCAACTAGAGGTCGACCGGAGGTCAATCCCTCGAACGACTTAGCTTCGTCTGAGGATTATTTCTTTTTGTAGTTTGAATTCTCGACTTGGAGGGTAAGGTGTTCGCGTGTGTCGTCAACAGTCATTTGTGAAACGTGATTGATTCCGGCGGGTAACGTACTGAATTGGGCGGTTATCAATACCGCGTCGCCCGGTTTGTTCAGATAGGATGAAACGAGCAAGCTTTGAATTGTTTTTAGGGTGCTGTCAAAGATCAAACTGACAGAATCGTGGGGTTTAATGTAGTTCGTGATGATCAATTGAATTTCGCCGGGAACTCCGACAGATCCCAACGTCACATCTGCCAGCCGCAACTTCACGGTTTCAGGCTGCGTGTAGCTCTGCGCCAGGGCAGCGATCACTTGAGTATAGTTAAAGGCCTCCTCAATCTCCGCTCTGATAATCCGTTCCCTCAGGCTGCCTCCCATTCCGTATCTCGATGCGGAGGCGTGGTCTCTCAAAAGGATCTTCTTCAACTTTCCGTCGGCTCCAACTTGCACCTGGAAAAGTTTCTGACCGCGTTCCTCATTTTCTATGATGATGGTCTGCTGCTCCTGCCAGGTGTACTTTGCGAGCGTTTCCTTACTGGCCTGCGCGGCCTGGTTGATGTCGGCTAAACGTTCCTGTAATTGAGGGCTTTGCGAGATCGCCGGGATGACAGCGAATCCTGCCAACGTGGCTGCAGCGAGGAGAAATGAAAGCCGTACCCCTGTTTTGATCAGGCCCATGTCGGGTTAAGCCGTAATGAACACTGAAGGAACCACTCTGCGTTGGACACTGGCATTAGTGACAGCACGACTGCGTAATCGATCCCGGGCGCCTGAGCGAGCGCCTAACCGAGCAAGCTGCGGTACAACTCCGCCAGCTTGACTGGGTCCTCGTCGTAGATCTCAAGTGAGTTGCCGAATTCAGCGACACCCTCCGATATACGTGAAGGATTTGCACGTTGTCCGAAGCGGCCTGCGGAATCTGCAGTGGGAAACCCGGGCCCGCGGTATCGTCAGCTGGATGTATATGTCAAACGCCGAGCAAATCGCAGGCCCGCTGGTCAGAATCGAGATTCTAAGATCCATCACCAATCGTCGCAGCTGACAAAAGGAACAGTCGGACCCAGAGCTACCTGGGAGCCCACCTAGGCAGGTTGGGCCCCTCTCAAGGCCTCGTCGGGGCTCCCAAAACGTGCAAAACTGCGAATGCTATTCGCGCACGACAGCTAGAACCGCGAGTTTTGACAGGCGCACCCCTTCCCCTTGTTCCCTTACGGTGCGGGAAGGGCCGACGGCGACAAAAACAAGGTCAGCGCGTGTCCGGCTGTTCGTTAGGAGGAGATATGAGCACGATACCGGGAACGAGAATTACACACGCCTGGCAGTCCGCGGCGCTCTTGGCCCTTCTATTAATTCTGTTCGGATTGTTGGCGATCGCCGTGCCAATCGCTACGTCGCTTGGAGTCGTCTTTGTGGTTGGATGGCTGCTCTTGTTGGATGGCCTCGCGCAAGTAGCTCATGCCTTTCAGTCCAAAGGCATTGGCCACACCGCTTGGAAGCTCGCAGTCGCGGGTTTTTACCTTGCGGCAGGATTCTATCTACTTGTGCATCCGATGCTGGGAGTTTTGGGTCTGACTTTGGCGCTGGGAATATTCTTATTCGTTAAAGGCGCGGCGGACTTGATTTCCTATTTCTCGGGAGGAACGATCGGCGGCTCTGGTTGGATTCTCCTGGACGGAATCATTACTCTTGCTCTCGGTTTTCTGATTTGGAATCGCTGGCCTTCGAGTTCCTCTTGGGTACTCGGGACGCTCGTCGGCATAAGCATGCTAATCACGGGCATTAGTCGCCTGATGATGGCCCTAGCGATTCGCAAGGCCTACAGCACAACTCCCTGGCCCTGGCAGGCACGTCGAGCGACATAGAACAGGCGCCTCCCTCCGCTTCACGCACGTGCATCTATTTGCTTCAGATCGACGGTGCATGGGACGTAAGTCCGACACAGAGGCTTTGCCACTCATTCCGCCGCCTGACCGCGCGCAGTGAGTGAAAGAAACGCGCGCTAGAGACCTTTGTTAGACAGCTTACGGCGACTTACGGCGACTCATTTAACGGCACGGATGTTTCAATTCTTGTGCCCTGCATGGGTGCCGACGTAATCTTGAACGTCCCATCGAGGGCCATTACGCGCTCGCGCATGCTGACAAGCCCCATACCTTCAGGTTGCCGCTCGGGACTCAGACCAACACCGTCATCGACAATCTGTAAAAGGACTCGTTCATTGCGTATGCTCAACCCCACGGAGGCAGTCCGAGCACGGCTGTGTTTTACTATGTTCTGCAACGCCTCTTGCGCGACGCGATATAGACATACTTGAACATCCGCAGCCAGTGGACGTGTCATATTTTCATCGACAAAGCTAATTTCGATCGAAGACCATACGCTCGTGTTTCGGCACAACGTTCTCATAGCCCGCGGTAAACCCACGTATTGAAGGCCAAAATGGTGCAGTTTGTGCGATAGGTCGCGAGTAGCTTTCGTAACGCCGGATGCGTGGTCGTAAAGCTTGTCTAGCTGTGGTTTGACGGACACGTCAGCCTCAGTTCTGAGCTGGTCAAGACCTACACTCAGTAACGTTAGCTCCTGGACGATGTCGTCATGCAACTCTCGAGCAATGCGCTGACGTTCCTGCTCTTGTGCGTGGGTCAATTTCCTACGCGTGTTCCGTAACGACGCTTTTGTGACGGAGCGTTCAGCAACGAGAGCCGCCACCGCCATTAACGGCAACGCAAATGCTACCTGGGAGAAATGAAGGAATAACACATCTTCGGCCATCGGCGACCAAGCAAATGGCCCGCGGCCGCGCATCGCGTTCCAGATGGAGATCAAGGAAACGGCCAAAATGGAGGCACTCAGCCCGGCCGGACCAAAGCGCAGAGAGGCCCAAAGCAACAGCGGCAGCGGAGCGAAGATCAAAACCGCAGCGGTGTTCGTAGCTGCGTTGTGTGTGTCGAATACCAGGATACTGACGAATAAAATCCCGAATGCCAACACGCATGCCTCAACCCACCGTGCAAGAGTTACTTTCCGGACCCAGGAAAAGCCATTAAGCCCAAACAGCACAATTGTCGGGACGAGCGTCAGCGTCGCGATCATGTTCGAGGAGAGCCGCGTCGTCCACAACATCCAGTAGTCGCCACTCCGGTCGGTCAGCACCACCGTCGCGGCATCCCAAAACGATGTCACCAAAGGCGCAAGGAGGACGCCAAAAGCCAAGAAGCTGATAACGCCCCGAGGACTCTCCAGTAGAGAATCGTTTTCTTCGTTGAAATAACGGATGCAAGCGGCGCCGAGCAATGCCTCTCCTGTATTTCCTACAAACCACCCAAGGGTACGCGCCACGGGCACCCCGGCCTGTAGCTGAACGAGGAGATGGGCCGGAAGCACAGCCAACGCAAGAGCCCACCACATACGCTTTGGAGATAGAAGGAAGGCGCCAAGCAAGATCGCGTTCGGGGGCCAGAAGGTTGCTATAGGAGTCTGGACGGGCGTGAGAAGGAAGCCGATCTTCGTTCCCAGGTAGTAGCTGATTGCGACCAGCAGTAGAGCAAGGGGTCGGACGAAACGGGAGGCCGGATGGGCAGAGTGCTCACGGATTAAACCTCGCTGGCCGTAACCCCACAGTCGCCACTGTGGAGAAAACCGGAGATTGTTCACGATATCCAAGCGTCCCCCTGCAAAGAGAAAAAGCAGTCGGACTGTATGAAACCAGTCTCCCAAACACAACTTCAGGGTTGGCGAAGCCAGCGTTAAGTTAGGTGTAATTCTGAGGTCAAGTTTGCTGCATGTCCAATATATTTTTTCGATGAAGACAATCGAAAAACAGCTCGTAATGGGATTCTTGCTAGCTACAGAAGAAATTAAAAGATTGATAGACTGTTGACGTAGAAACTGTCTTCAAGACGTGGCTTGGCAGTTCCCTGACGGCGACCTCAGGGCTAAGCCTTGGAAGAGGGGGAAGATGTCACCTAAGTGATACAAAAGACTCGCCACGGACGACCGATTTCACCGCTGCGATCAAGTCTTTGGCGAAACGTAACTTGATGACGTAGCCTAGCGCCCCAGCCTGCAGCGCTGCTTCGATAATTTCCGGATCATCCTCTACAGAGCAGATCACTACAGCAGGACCGAGATGATCCTTTTTCAATTCCTTGGTGACCTCAATGCCGTTAGGCGCCGGCATCTCGAGATCCAGGACGACGACATCTGGCCGGCAACTGCGGATACATTCCAAAGCTGACTTGCCGTCCACGGCTGTCCCCACAACGTCGAACTCAGTCTGCAGGAGTGAGGTCACCTCCCTCAAAAAGCTTCCGTTGTCATCGGCCACCACCATGCGCAGTTTCATAGGGTTAGGACTCTCTAATCCTAATTGAGTTCGGCGCGCTAATCCGCAGTACGACTGAACTAATCCGGCACAAACGAGGGCACCAGTACGGCTAGGCTGATCGTCTGGCGCAATTTGCCGTCGAGGACATTAAGAAACGGCGGCGGCCTATCGCGTTAAGAATCACTTGGCATACTCGGCTGGAAGATTTGACAGTTCCGACGATACCAGGACGTCTTTAGCTTCAAGAATATACGCACGACTGCGCTCTGGTGGTCGGGCGTCGTAAAGAGAAACGGAGAATACGCATGAAGCCACCCGTAACAGCAGTAGTAGCTCTTCTATTTGCCGCTTGCTTGCTTCAGTTAAGTGCGGCGCCAAAGCATTCAGAGGAATTGAAAGTTGTGAGGGCCGGAGACACAATCACGTTCAACATCAGGATGGATGCGATCCCAGACTTTCCTGGAGGGCGAGTGGCGGTGCTCGTTTGCCCAATTGAGGAGAACGTTCCCGACGCACCCACTTCCGGCGGAGCGCAGTTTTCCAGGGTCTCTTCCGCCATAATCAATGCAAACCAAGAAAAGTATGACTTATCTGTTCTGATTCCAGGGGACGCACCGGACGCAACATGGGGAGCTTTTTTCTCGTTTGCCCTCCCGAATGGCAACTCGAGGGAACTTCGTCATGCGCCCACGGAGTTCAAGGTGCAACGGCGCACATATTCTCGAGTGCCGCGGAGCGTGGAAGTGTCGGTTCAGGTGCCGAGCAACTAAGTCGTCAAAATGTAACCAAGTCACGTAATCGACGTCCACAGTTGCGATTTTAGTCAGTCAAGTTTATCGTCCGCTTCGCCTCCCTGTACTGGGCGGTCTCACAGGAAGCCGGCTCAGCGGAAGGTTGCGCCCTTCTACGCTGTCATCTTTGACAGTTTCGCCTGTCTCGTGAAGCTTCGACAATCTGTCCCGGCAGCGACGGAGAAGGAGGTTCGAGAGAACCACGTGAAGCACCCAACGCTATTCCTGATCTGGATGTGCCTGCTATTGATACCCGGCCGAATTCACGCACAGTTGGGGCGTGGAGAGGATAACCCGAGTTTCGCCTCAAATCTCGGCATCACTCCAAGTCTGCCGCTACACCCCACCTCACAGTTTGTAAGCGGGGGCTTAGGGCTCGATTACGGTGCAGGCTACAATTTCGATAGGCGCAATGCCATCATAGGCGAATTCATGTGGAACTGGCTTTTTCCTACGGATGCGGCGCTTCAGCCCCTTCGCGTAGCTTTACAGACGCCCAATGTCGATGCGCACGGCAACCTTTTTGCGCTGACGGCGAACTACAAATTCGAACTGCGAGGGAAATTGCTCGGAGCTTATCTTATAGGCGGTGGTGGCTGGTATCACCGCAGCACAAGCGTTACAAAGCAAGTTCCATCAGGCACAAGCATCACTTGCGAGCCGGTTTGGCTTTGGTGGGGGTACAGTTGTTCGTCGGGACTGGTAACCACGAGCCTGACCCTTGCAAACTCCAGTTCTGGCGCGTTTGGCGCAAATGGAGGCATCGGTTTCACAATCAGGGTAGGCGACGCCCCATATAGATTTTACGTGGAGTCACGGTACCACTACGCGCCAACCAATAATATCAGCACGAATCTAGTGGCGTTCACGTTTGGATTCCGCTACTAACCTTTTTTCTCAGCTGTGAGATTCCTTGCTACCAACTAACCGGTTTTCTTAACCTGGATTTGATTCTTGCAGCCGCGTGGATCCCTGCTTCGTGATATCAAGACGATAGTCCGGGGTCGAACTCACAAGGAAGGCAGCGCTGGAGATCGAGGCACAATGCTTGCGGAACCAGCGAGTTTTTTTGGTATCGCGAGTTCCCGCGCTAGTCCGAAGTAGCGTTTATTGATACCGCCTCTGCGCGAGGCGCTGTTGCCGGCACCACCGTAGTAACCGATTTGCTCAAATACACTTCCAATTGCCCTTCAAGGCGACGCATGCGCTCATTCATGAGGTCGACTTGGCCAAGGAGCAACTCGTTGACACGCTGCTTAATTGCCAGCACTTCATGTGGTTCTATAGGGCCACGCTGGGTACCGTCTGTGCGGTAGTTCCACACCGCAGGGCAGTGGCATTCCTCGGCAATGACCTTCTCGATGTCTTTTGCGAGCTCACTCGGCCATCCTATAAACATCGCGGCATCCCCATTTCATTTAAGTTGTGTGACCGCACAGGTCGAATCCTGCGACCATTGTGTGTGTCAAATATGGAGTGCAACGACTGTCAAAACCTACAGTCATTTCTGAAGCGAAGCGACTCGCTAGAAAACAAAAGGGGCCGGAAGTCAACTGGCCCCTTCGTTTGCATTGTGATGGAAAACTGAGGTTAGAAGATCAGTTTCAAGCCGAGCTGCAGATCGCGAGCGCCGCCCGAACCGAGAACTGGGTTGGAACTGGCCTCGTCAGGCGTAGCTCCGACGAAGGCGAGTCCGCCAGCGGCAAATGCTCTGGATGGGTTAATCGTATTGGCGCTGCCGCCATTGCCGCCGGGTCCCCCAAACGGGTTGACGAAGTTTACCCAGTTGAAAATATTGAAGAACTCCACACGGAACTGGGCGCTGAAGGTTTCCTTTATCTTGAACGTCTTGGTAACCGAGAAGTCCACGTTGTCGAAGCCCCCGTCATACCAGAGGTTATATTGCGACCCGCCATAACCACCGTATGGCGGGGGAACCAATATAGAGCCGCCCAGAGCATAGCAACCGAGCACATTTAGGGAGGCCGTGGCCAGCGGTCCCATGCTGGCTGCCTTTTGGTTGCAGCTCGCGTTTGCAGTCGGGGCAACTCTACCGCCGCCTCCAGGGAAGAAAGGAATGCCCGGCGGCCCTGGCTCCCCACCAGCTGGTGGTCCGGGTGTCACGCCAGCGTAGTTATTGTTGGGTGTGAAGTCGTGTGGGTTTCCGAAGAAATTCCACTGTCCGCCTTGGCTGGCCGCCGAGTTGCCGGTTTGCGCGCCGGTACCGGCGAAGTCCGTGGTGGTGTCGGTGGTATGCCAGGGTGCGCCGGTCTGGAAGATGGCCGCGCCATTCACCGACCAGCCTTCGAGCAACTGGGCAAAGCCCTTCTTCCCGGGAATGCTGTAGGTGCCCGAGATGGTCAGCTTATGACGGATGTCGAAGGTGCTGGGCCCATAAAGCTGGGCCTTTAGATTTCCGTAGCTGTTTATCGGGATACTGTTGCTGCCCGCGGTGCCCTGACCGGAATTAATGCTGAGAGCATGAGAGTAGGTGTAGCCGGTAGTCAGGGTCAGACCGTGGTAGTTCCGGGCGGTCAGTACGGCCTGCATGCCATTATAGTTGGAGCTATCGATGTTTCCGTAGTTGTCGACGAACTTGAAGTAAGGGTATTGACCGTTGTATGGCCGGGCGGCCTGTTCGGCAACTGTATTGACGCCGCAATTACTCTTGATGGCAGTCGCGGCGCAGAGGGCCAGGCCGGCCGAAGTGTAACCAGGACCGAAAGTGGTCACGCCCACGCCGGGGACGAAGGCGGTAGTGGCGATGGGTTGATTAATGTCCAGAGCACTGACGAGCTTGGTGCCGTGGTTGCCGACATAGCCTATATCCAAAGATAGATTGTTGGTGAAGGAGTGCTGAAGGTCGACAGTCCAGTTATCCACGTACGGAGTGCGCAGATTAGGGTCAACGAGCATGGCATTGCACGGCGTGGGCTTGAAACCGGTGGGCCCGGGTACGGCGGTGTTTCCATCGCCGCAAGCCGCGGTGAACGAGTAGAGGGGAGTCGACGGACCGGTGGCCCAGTTGAGTGGGATGGCCCCGGGGGCAAAGTTGTTGATTACACCGGTGTTGGCGTAGGCCACGTTCACCACTGCGATATTACCGGGGCCTGGCGCACAGGTGCCGTTGGCGCAGAGCAGAGCGCCGGTCGGCGTGGCTCGCAGGCCGAAAGAGTTACCGATACCGTTGAAAACATCGAGCGCGATCATTTGATAAAGGATACCGCCCCCGCCACGAAGAACTGTTTTGCCACTACCGAACATGTCCCAGGCAAAGCCGAAGCGCGGGGAGAAGTTATTGTGGTCGCCATGATAGGGGAGCCTCTCGCCAACATTCTGCTGCGCGAGCCCAGTTGGCGTACCCGGTAGGAAGTTACCTTGCAAGCCGTCCCGCTCCACCGGAACCGTGTCGAGTTCAAAACGCACGCCGAGGTTCAAGGTTAGTCTCGGAGTGACGCGCCAATCGTCCTGCAGGAATGCGGCATAACCTGAAAAGGCGAAGTTCCGAACGAGATTCCCAACCAGGATTGTGGCCGAGCCGTCAGTCGCGCATGAGCCGAGCGCTGGGTTTGCGCAGCCGGCTCCATTTGGAAATCCGGTGAAGAAACCCTGCAGGTTGTCGAATGTGAACGGTCCCTTTGTATTGGCGGTTACGTTGGAGGTGCTGCGATTATTGAGAATCTCTCCGCCAAACTTGAAGGCATGCTTGCCCCTCAAGACCGAGATGTGATCGAGGATCTGCAATACGCCGTTCGGCCCGACGACCTTGGGCCAGCCAGCGCCCAATGCTCCGCTAAAGGGGTTGATGGCGATCGACGGGAATCCGAAGTACAGGGGATTCGTCTGGCCGGTGCTGAAGATATAGGTGTTGCCATTGAAGTTATAGCTGGCAGGATTTTGGCCACTGTCCTCGCTGAGGAATTGCTGGAAATAGTGAGAATAGCCAAGGCGAGCTTCGTTCACCAAAGTCGAATTTGGTGTCCAGGTCCAGCTCGAGGCAAAAACCTGAGAGCGCGCGTACTGGTTTGTCTCCCACACCGGATTGGTTTGCGTTCCTGGAGCGTCATTCAGCTGTCCCGTACCTGGGCTGATCTCGTACATGAAGCTCAAGGAGTTCTTCTGATTCACCTGATAGTCAACCTTACCCACGCCAGAATCAACTCGGTTGGAATTCGGCAAGGTGTTGGGAATATCGATTATGCCGAGTGGATTGGTACCCGGGTTGGAGGGGAATAGACCCGGAAAGTTGCTGAGCGGAACGCAGGTGTTGCTCAGGCCCGCTAACTGAGCGCTCCGGGCGGTCAAAGCGCCCGGTATCCCGGATCCCGGGGCTCCGGTGGCCAGAGCAGCTCGGCACGCAGCGATGAGGTTATTTGTGGCGTCGCCGATACCAGCGCCAGTAACAGGGGTCGTAATCGTTCCGACGGCGCCGACCTGGTAGCGCTGGTCTTCGAAGCTCAAAAAGAAGAACAGCTTATCCTTCTTGATGGGGCCGCCAAAAGTAGCGCCGAACTGCTCGAGCTCTACCGATGGTATTGGCTGATCATTGGCGTTTGTAAAGAAGTTGTTGGCGTCCCAGGCGCCATCGCGGCCGTAGGCAAAAGCCGTACCATGATAGTTGTTGGTGCCCGACTTCAAGCCCACGTTGACAATCGCGCCCGGTTTCCAACCATATTCGGCGCGGGGATTTTCCTCAGTCCTAAATTCGTCAATCGCATCGATGGAGATTAACGTGCCTGCATCACCCGAGGCCATAACGGCAGTAATAATCGGCTGCGACATCCAGGGATCGTTGCCGTTGACGCCTTCGAATAAATAAACGTTATCCGTAGCGCGCATGCCGTTACTGCTCTGCGTCCAGCCTGAACCTCCGGGATAGATGGTCACGCCGGGGCGAAGCTGGATCAGGTTAGCGAAATTGCGACCGTTCATGGGCAATTCCGCAATGATCGCACTCTGCAAAGTTCCGCCGAGCGTTGCGTTGGTTGGCTCGACGAGCGGCAGTTCGCCGGTCACAGTGATCTTTTCACTCTGCTCACCGGGCTGCAAGGTTAGATCAACGCGCAGTTCTTGACCGACCTCAAGGATAATGCCAGAGTGCTCCGCAGCCTTGAAGCCTTGAAATACCGCCGTAACCGAATACATTCCTGGCAAAAGGTCAGGTGCGTTGTATTCACCCGCTGCGTCAGTGACGAGAGTGCGAGTGATGTTCCTTTGAGTGTCGAGAACTTTGACCGTGGCCCCTGACAAGGCTCCACCAGTTTGATCGGTGACGGAACCGACAATACGGCCTGCGCTGCGTTGCGCAGATAGCTGAGAACACGCCACCAGTACAGCAAGGGTCAAATACGCCACGGCGATCGCCTGTCTAAAAAAGAAACGAGAGGATCGGTGAGCTAAGGAACAGAGAAACTTCATTGGGTACACCTCCAGAAATTGACGTCAGACGCCGAACAGAAACCCATGAGTGCATGCTCGTTTGAAAAGGGCCCGTACGAATAGAAGACAAACCACCATTCGACTGTCGGCTGAAATAAGACGCTCCCCAAAAAGTAGTCAGACATAACACCCCAAATTCGGCTCTTTCTTCCAAGAATGGCTGGATGCTCGGTCATCTGAAGTTCACTTGGTACTGTCAGTTTTGTCAGTCAGTGCAATTCATATGCAGCGGGGGTGCACAGTGAATCTGGACGGTCAGACCTCGAAAAGCACTTAAGGAAAGGAGGCGATGCCATGTTCCCGAATCCACGTGCGGGATTGGTTCAATCCATCACCAGGAGATTGCTACCTTGTCTCTTTTCCTCGCTTCTATTCATTACGCCCGGCTGGACTGCGGACAAGTCGAAAGACGAAGAAACACTGAGGAATGCGTCGACGATATTGAGCACGATGCTCGAGAGCAATACAGGCTCAATGAATTGGTGATTGACTATCCCCGCCCCAGCACCCTCTTGGCTCCTGATTTGGTCACCCTAAGACCTGGGAAAACAAGGTAGAGAGTCAGTTCGGAACTTTGTGTTGCTTTGCTTCGCGGTGGAACCACGTGAATACCAGTCTATAAAGAAGACGAACTGCTCCCGCTGTTAATAGAACCACTCCGATGATGGCAAGCGTCAGATACTTGCGGTAACGATCGGGGCTGATGTCGAATTTCGCAGCCAACAAAGCCGCTATTCCAATGCCCATCGCGATGAACAGCCCGACTCCGAAGAGTTTGAAGAAGTGAAATATCGGATGTTCACTCGGGGGTTTTATATGCCACAAGACGAGGAGGTAATGATCGCCCCTACGAAGTGTGCCGATGGCTTGGCGCCAATCGCTCGCCCCTTCGGTGTCTTCCTCCCTCAACCGCTTGTAAGAATGATGAAGAAGCCGCGAAATCTTGACTTCATACTCCCATGTTTCGTACCGGCCCTCCAACTCATCATTCGTGAAATACATCATTCTCTTCTCAATGTCAGTGAGCGGCGCGCCTTCCAGAGCGGCCTGTTTGGCAGCTTGCTGCACCAGAAAGTCTTTTGCTTGCTTGGTATTCACACTACCTCTCATCAATCCAGCGCAGGTGCCTGCCTGCGCGAACGAGGTAAAGATCTTCCTGGGTAAACATTTCAGGATCCTTCAGGACTGGGAGGTCAACCTGCCGACTCATAACTGCTAGACACGCTGATTGATTGCCGGGACTTCATGCGGTTCCTTACACCGCGGCGCTATCTGCGGCCGAATGAGTTTCCGGCCGAACAAAGGGCCGAGATCTTTCCCGCACCTGAGAGTAAAACTTTGCAATAAATGCTCTTTCCAACTTTACGTTTCTGGGCGCCAAAACGAACCGGTCATTCATCGCCACTTGTAATGGACTTCGCGGAACTGGGAATACTGGCAGGATTGACAGGTGCTAGGCGGTCCGATTCTCCGGCCGGTGTTGTGCGGACTGTTACAAATGACAGTTTATAACACGCGAATTCGTAAGCATCCTCCCGTTTGACTCTTCGGATCAGTTGCAAGCGATCACGGAGGCACTATCACGGATGTCTCGAGAGGGAGGGACAAAGCCCATGTGTAAGCACCTTCTGATCGTAGTTGCACTGCTCAGTATATTTCGGGCCGTTCCGGCGCACGCTCAGGAAGTGAATCTTTCGAAAGTGAATCTTCACATCGGGGGAGGCATTGGAGTGCCAATGAACAGGACCGCAGACTTCGCTGGGATTAGCGGGGCCTTTCAGATCGGTGCCGGCCCTAACCTGACCGCGCACAGCTCTCTCGTGGGCGAGTTCATGTGGCAGGGCCTTCCACCGACCAGCAGTGCGTTGGCATCGCTCGTGAATCCTCTCGTCGCGGGCAACATTACCACCGTAGCTAACATTGCTCAGAATTTTGGTACTTCCAGTAATCTGTATGCCCTTACAGCAAATTACATGTACCACAGGGAAGGTCATCTTTACGGCTTCTACGTAATCGGCGGTGGGGGTTGGTACTATCGGCACTTGGAATTGCAGAATTATACGGTGGTGCCTGGCACAGTTTGCGAGCCGGTGTGGGACTGGTGGGGATATAGTTGCCAAGCAGGATTTATTACTACCAGCAATGTTCTGGCCACCAAAGGCCAGAGTTCCGGCGGCGGGAACGTTGGCGGAGGTATGACGTTTAAGTTGACCAGTTCGGGCTTAAGACTGTATATGGAAGCTCGCTATCATTACTCGCCCCAAGGGGGCCGCGTCTCAACCCATGTAGTGCCGGTCATGTTCGGGATTCGATGGTGACGAAGTACAAAGACCAATAGCTTGCCACTCACAACAACATAGTCCCCGCGGCAACACAACGCGAGAAGTTGGCGAACTTGGGCTCTCCTTACGAAACGAACAGACGATTCAGTGATTGAGGGCCAAGTCCTTGTCCTTGCGATTGGAGTGCTTCGAAACGGCATCATCGTAACGTGGCCCAAGTGAGAGATGTCGGTCCGAAAAGCCATATTCCGATAACGCGTACCGGCTTATCAAGACTTGGCTGCAAGGGTTGATCGCTGTGACCTAATTTGAAATCGCGGTACGACCCAGACAGCAGACGGCCAGTCGAAGATCAGGTTACTACGCCATCAAAGCTTCAGTGGTGCTTTGCCGGTAAGAGATAACCCGTACGCGTGCGCACGAACGAGCTTTTTCTGACCGCTTCCAACCACTCTGACGTTGATCTTCCGGAAGCCGCCGCGGCCATCGTCCATTGGAGAATAGCCTAGGACATATTGATGGCGAATGTCGCTGGCAATTTGCTCGCATACGCGAACGACTTCATCGAAATTATTGGGGAAATACGCTGCGCCCCCTGTTTCTCTTGCAAACATTGTGAGCACTCGCTTGTCTTCATCAAAGAGGAGTTTGTTTCGTTGCGCAACGTAAGGATCCAGGGAGGTTTTACTTGCCTTGTACTGGTCGAATAAACCTACGGTATAGATGACCACGTTAAGAGTCTGCGCCATTCGTAACACCTGGTTGAGGTCGTGCTTGCTGGCATTGTCTTCGCCGTCAGTAATCAGGATCAGCGTCTGCTTAGCCTTATGAGCATTTCGCAGATGGTCCAGTGCGGTTGCGACCGCGTCATACAGCGCTGTCATACCGCTAGCTGATGCGGCGGATAGGGCGTCTTTCAGGTCCTCAATGTTGCTTGTAAACGGAGCGTCTGGAGGAAGGCCCAGACGAACTCTATCACTAAAGTTTACGACGAATTCCTCATCCTGTGGGTTACTCGCCTGCACAAATGCCGCTGCGCCTTCAATCACTTCCATTTTCCGCGCATACATACTGCCGCTATGGTCGACAACAAGTCCGGCGGTGACGGGTATGTCTTCACGTTCAAACAAAGTGAGGGCCTGCGGACGTCCTTGCTCGTAGATGCGAAAGTTTGACGCATCGAGCCCTGAAACGAATTGACGTTCGCGATCTATTACTGTAACCGGCAGGATGACGAGGCTTACATCTCTGGATATCACGTAACTTTCGGAGTCTTCACCAGGAGGACTGGCGGACGCACGAAGCCCACAAAAGAATAAGCATGCTGAGAGGAGCAAGCGCTCCATCGATGCCCGCAAGCGAGGAGAGACCGCCATCTTGTGGCTTACTTTTGTTTTAACACCCCGCATTATTAAGCCCGGAATGACGGCAAGGGTGGCCCAGTCGCGACGAGCCATCGAATGGAGCACGGCCGGCTGAGCTAGCCTCGCGAGCGAAACTGCAACTGCCTCGAAACATCTTCTAGCTCTCAGCCCTAAAGGCGTGCGACTGACAAAAGTAGCAGTTGGACCTCCGAGACAAAGGCTCCGCTCAACCTTCTGTCAATTTGGAGCCACCTGAAGAACAGAACCGAGGGCAGAGCGTCTCTTTTAAGTTGGTCGCCACATCAAAGAATAGAACCGCGGTTCGTTTCGCGTGGGAGTGGAGGTTGCGACCAGGGTACATAATCGCCTGGACCGCAGCGAAGCAACGCAGTCTCGCTGCTCTCCTCTTTCTGATGGCTACGGTGCTGCCCTGCTCATTAAACGCACAGGAACCAAAAGCAGGCTCGCCAAATCTCAGTTTGATTGTCGATTCTTTGGAGCGAACCGAAGAGCAAAACTCAGCCCACGCTCGGCCCTACGAGGTGATGCGGGAATATAAGGTATTCCGGGAAGACAATCCAAAGCCCGTGTCGGTTGTAACCGTCCAAATCAACTTTACTCCCCCTGACAACAAGACATTCGAAATCACCAAAACGGAGGGCAGCCCTCGAGGTAAAAGGATCGTTAACGCCATTTTAGAGCAGGAAACAGCTTCTGCTAAGAGTCACCGGGGCGCCATCAACCGATCCAACTATGATTTCTCTTTTCTGCGAGAGCAAAGCTTTGGTGCGGTGCCAGAGTATGTGCTGCACATCATTCCCAAGCGCAAGGAAAAGGGCCTACTTCTAGGCGACATTTGGGTAGATACCAATACGTACCGCATCCGGCAGGTCGTTGGAGTTCCTCTCAAGAATCCCTCTATCTGGATCGAGAACCTTCATATCACCGTGCAATTCGCCGACGTAAACGCCATGTGGTTACCCGTTTCTGTGGACGCCATCGCAACCATACACTTTCTGGGCATTTACACCCTGTCAGGTCTTGATTCGCCAGCCAGCAGCGCATCTTCGAGTCCGCCAGACCGCTGACAGCGGGCCATCGTAAAGACGGCACCGTCACCCCTCGTCAACTTCTGAGAAACGGCATGATTAAAGGTGGCTTTCTGCCTCGCCTGACCATTCGTCTGAAATCCCGGCTGCCACGACGGGCGAGAGATCTGGAAGAGGGCGGAGTTCCGGTAGTTTTGACAGTGGTTCGTTTTTCTTCGTGGCATCAAGGTCGAGGCTGAAGTCACCTCAATTAACTGACAGGGGATTTGCGTGCGACCTGGGAAGCGCAAGTCCCCTTCATCTCCCCTCAATGCTTTCCTTGAACAATTCGGTCTCGATCTTCTGATTTCTGGCGCACGAGAAAATTTCTGTTTCACAAGGTTTGATATCTCGGCAGCTCAATCGTGATCCGATGCTCCCCTTGGATACGCAGTCCAAAGTCTGAAATAAAATGTGGCACTGAGGAGATTACCTAGGCGCAAACAGTAGGTGTTGAAGCTCAACATGACACCCGAACGAGTAGCCATCTTAATGGTCGGTCCGGGATTTCGGAGGCGTTCTTGGCACAGAGCGCGGGGCCCTCTTGGACGCCGGCGGGGCGTCGGCCAATTTGGTGCCAATGCCCCGTAGAGCGTTCTGTGTGTCGGCAAGCTGTTGGTCAAAATTACGCATGAGCACCAGCATCTCCTGTAATTCTTCGGAGATACCCTGGACCTGCACAGACATGGTGTCTAACCGCGCCCCGGAGTTGACCGGCACGCCCTGGAGGGAGGATTGTAGGTCGCCCATCGTCCCGCTGAACTTGTTTATCGAATCAAGCGAGAGCTCGGTGAGCGTTTTCTCTACCGCACCGTCCTGTGAAATGGCGGTTTGCACCCCTGTCTGTCCCCGAATCAATTGCTCCACCTGCTGCCGCAAGTCAACGATCTCGCGGTCCACCGCTCCGACCGGTAGGGGCGCCCGCAAGACCCCTCCAACCACAAGCGCCAGCATGCCGACTGCAAGATAAACGGCCCATCGAAAACGCACGACGTTCCTCCTTCGGGCCAGACGCGCCCATCTCTGGGCAAAGGTTGTATTTGAATTCACCGTCTGGAGAGAGCCGCTAAGTCAACACTAACCATCCGGAGAGGAGGCGTAATACTGTCCAAAGTCACAGGCGTCCTGCATGGGAAGCAGCCGACCAGGTTTCAGACGAAGTCCCGGTGCGTTGGACGGAATTCTGGAGACTACGCACGTCGGCAGGTCCGAGGAGGAAGGTCCTGTCGGGTGCACACGGGTTGTGAGACACGAAGGAAGCAGGTGTGCTCGAGGTGTCCGCGAGCCATAGTTGCCGATGACCATTACTGCCACGCAAAGTCTGGTAGGGGACAGGTATCTGGTACCTCTGACAGTTGTTCATTTTCCTCACGGCATCAAAATAGATCCGTACAAGATCATTCCATTAAGTCTCCGAGGGAGATGCGTGCCCGTGGAAGCGCGAGTCCCCCTTTTCCTCCGCCCGGAATGTTGATCCCGTTAGATGTTCATCCCGGGCACCGAGGAGCGTGAGAGGTCGGTTTGCGGAAAGTGGCCAACTCTTCAATTACGAGACCATCGTGTCTGATTGCGCTCTTCGCTATCAGCTTACTTGGAATAAGCGTCACAACCTTAGGCCAGGGTAAGAAACTCCGAGCAAGCGAGGCCAAACATCACATCGGCCAGCAAGCTACAGTTTGCGGCAGAGTAGCGAGCGGACGTTATGTCCCAACCACACGTGGCAACCCAACTTTTCTATATCTCGACAAGCCCTATCCGAATCAACCCTTCACGGTAATAATTTGGGGGCAAAATCGCGCGAAATTCAAAACCCCCGAAACTACTTATCGAGATAAGAGCATCTGCGTTACCGGCCGGATAGGGATCTATCGCGGCGAGCCTGAAATGATCGCGTCTGAGCCGTCGCAAATATCAGCCGACATCGAGAGAGCGGAACGTCTACAAGACTTTGGCCCACTTTGCAATCCGTACTGCGTTTCCCCGCGACAGATACCCGCTATTCTCAATGGATCGATATCGCAAAGGGTAAACATGAATGAATTCTTGACGGAGGTCATCAATGTCAATCCTGACGTGGATAATCTTGGGACTCGTTTCGGGATTTATCGCTAGCAAGATCGTCAACAAACAAGGCGAGGGCATCGTTTTGGATATCGTGTTGGGAGTCGTCGGTGCTCTGGTGGGAGGCTGGATTTTTGTCGCGATAGGCCATTCCGGCGTGACAGGAATGAATCTTTACAGCATTCTGGTCTCAATCATCGGAGCCGTACTTGTCTTGGTGGTGTATCACGCTTTGACTGGCGGCAGCCGGCGTCCTGTGTAGTTTGTAAGCAGCTCCCGCGCTGACGATTTTCACCGATGATATGAAACTGCGTTTGTTGGACTACGCGGATTGGCGATCGCTCAGTCCCACGACAAAACAGTCCCTCCTCTTTACCCAAGTACTGTTGCAGTCGCGGGTCCGGGCGGCGAGGCGATAGCCATTTCGTCTGCCAGATCAGCCTTCTCCGCCTTCTGGATCGATCCGCAATGAACCGTTACCGCTGCCACAATCGCCCTGGAACAATTTGGAGACGAGGGCATTTCTGTTAGACACATCCGGAGCCACCGCGATGCACGCGACGACCTGGCACCTGGCGCGAGTTTCGGTTCGGGGAGCTCGTCGGCTGCTGAAGTCAAACAATCTGACCAAGAATCCATAATCGCGTAGTGAGGCGACCTCCGGACCAGGCGGAAGCTCGAAGCTTCCGGCATGTCAGTCGGTCGGCATCACCGTGTGCACGCTTGAACATCTGCCAGCATTTCTGTCCGCGTATTCGAACGAGAACTTCATGCTGTTGTCCGCGACTAAAACTTGAAAATAACGCCTGCTATGTAACGGAAGTTGTTTTGATTGTTTATATCTGATATTGGGTTGCTGTAACGAGTTAGCAGGTAATCGATTTCCAGCGGCCGGAGGGCCAAATGGGTCCCTACGTTAAAGTCCAGCCCTCCGCCGACAGCCATCGTGAAGGGGTGCTGCGTCGGAGTCGCGCCGATGGTAGCAATTGAGTTGCTCAAATTTACATATCCGTTCGAGTTGGATCCCCCCCACAGAATTTCTCCAAAGGGAGTTACTCCCGAAACGGGAAACTTGATTACGGGGCCGAACAGATAGGTGAACATGTTTCCCTGGGAGCTGTAGGTCCCTGGTCGAATCGTTCCGCGAGGCGTGACGCTCGGCGATGTGAAGGTTGTGGTGAAGTCGGTGCTTCCATACCCCATGAATTCGGCCTTAATGGCGAAATTTTTCATGAAGTTGAAACTGATCGATCCGCCGCCACCATTAAAGCTGCGACTGGGCAACTGTGATATTTCGGGATTGAAACGCAAATAGGAGTAATTGAGCGAAACCTCCACCCTCTGCGTCTCTTGAGCTGACACGGTCCCGGCAAATAGCAAAGCAATCCCCGTGAGAATCGTATTTCTAAGTTTCATTGGTTTCTCTCCATTCATTGACCTGAATCTTTGGGAGCTTGATTAGCAGACTCGACCGGCTAGGCGACGCCCCCCCACCTTCACGGATTAGACTGACGACTCGTGCGCCCAATGAACTGTCAGAAGTGTCAGAGTTACCGGATCGGGGGGGTGCTACCAGGAGCGATTGCTCCAGAATGGATGTATTTGTGGAGTCGAAGTGACGCTGAACCCGTGCCTTCCGTTGCGCCTCAGAAGCACGTGAACATTCCTCTTCAGCAACAACTACTCGATCCACTCAATAACGGAACATAAAGTTTCCGTCAGACCTGGGGCCTGGGCTCGCGCGCAACCCCAAGAAGCTGTGTGTTCTCCCAGTGTCGCCGCTCCGGGCGCGCGGATATAAAGGTGTTTCTGTAAACACTGAAGGTTCCAACCCCTAAGGCGCGCACGAGGAGAGTAATTACGAGGAGGAATATCATGATTAGGGGGGCCCCGAGACTCATTGCCGCGGCGATCTTAGCTTGTCGACTGCTGGCAGTCATGCCCATGCTGCGAGCTAACGATTCCCCTCCACAAGAACGTCGAGGAGATATCACAGCCAGCCAGATTGCCTCAACCGGAGGGCCTTCCAGTATTGGCATGTGGATTAAAAAACTCAATTGCCGTCAGGAAAGCGAGTGCGCCCAGAGGCTAGTAGAAGCGGGCGGCAAATACGTTCTGTTCACGGATAAGGGCACCTACGATCTAAGCGATCAATAGCAAGCAGCGCAATTCGCGGGAAGCCTCGTTACAGTCAAAGGAACCTACGATAAATACAAGAACTCGAATGTGATGGTGGTGTCGATCAACTCGAATTGAAATATACAGGAGCGCATCGCCGTTAATTTTGACAGTCTCTTCGGCTGTATGCATTTTCCTGGATGCGAGCACTGGCGTGTCGTATCAAGTTGATCCGCCGTACAAGAGGAAGACTGTTATGAAACGCCGATTGTTTGGTCGGTTAGCGCTTCTGGCAGTGGGACTGGTGCTGCCAGCACAAGCGGCGAGGGCGCAGGATTACAGCAAGATTCGGATCGTGCGCCTCAGCTTCGTGGAAGGGGCCGTGCAATACCGTCGCCCGGGAGAAGACTGGCAAAACGCAAGCCTCAATCTGCCAATTCAGGAGGGCTTCGCACTGAGGACCGCGGGCGGACACGCCGAAGTGGAATTTGAAAACTCCCTGACCATG
Organism: uncultured Acidobacteriota bacterium; assembly: GCA_963810155.1. Classification (GTDB taxonomy): domain Bacteria; phylum Acidobacteriota; class Terriglobia; order Acidiferrales; family UBA7541; genus Palsa-189. The sequence goes on along the minus strand of CAWEMN010000021.1, from coordinate 237,084 downwards.
CGTCTGGGAACCAATGCCACGGTGGATGTTGCGGTCTTGGCGCTGCAGGGTGGAGGGCGGATCACTCAGCTTGCCGTTTCGCAGGGAGTCATCCTTGTCAACGCCAAGCTAAGGCGGGAGGATACGATGTCGGTTATCGCCGCCAACCTTACCATGAAGGTTCCTCGCAATGGGCGCTTTCGCGTGGACGAGTCTCCTTCAGAAATCTGGGTGACGGCGTTGCGCGGAAGCGTTCAGGTGGACTTCGACTCTGGCGCGGCATCTCTTGTCAGCGGCGGTCACACGCTGCACGAAAATGTGAATGGTTCCGGTTCGCCGGAGATTACGAGTACTCCCCTGCCCCAGGATGACCTTGACAAGTGGGTTTCTGATCGGGGAGGCCCGCTAACATCCCGGCCCTGCCTCGCTGACACGCGGTGTTAGCGCTGGTAGGTCCCAAACACTCCAGACAGAAAATCACACGGTACGCAATCGACAATCTTATGGCCATTGCGACAGTTCTTCTTTTGCCACCGCGAAGGCAAGCACGCCGGGCTTCTAAGTTCCTACCCACAACACCTGCTTCGAATTCAACACAAGCTGAAAGCTAGGGCTTTTGACAGTCGCAGGTTTCGTCGACCGATAAAAGAATGGATGCTGCGCAACGGTAGTGATCCAGCCTGGCTAGTTGCAGGCTGCGTTCAACATCCGCCACACATTTTTGCTCTTGTCGATGGTGGAGATCTCTTAAACCGGGCGGCGCTAGCAAATGACAATCGTGATACAAGGTCGGCGTCCTGCAATATTGGGGCTGATATTATTTAGCCTGAGCCTCATTCTCGCGGATAACGCGTTCGTCCAAGAGATGAGCCCAATACCAATAAATGACCAGCTGCCCCTAACACAGAGCGCCGTCAGGCGAGAACGGTTACTGCCGCAGCCGCTTGTTAGAACTCTGTCGGATGAGTGGGTTCCGCCCGATATCGACACAGCTAAGCCTCCGGTTGCGAACGGGGTAGCCTGTTCGATGCACGATGTGGCCTCGAAAGTTGGGACGAGAATCGGACAGTTTTTCGATAATCTAAACCGCCTCACCGCAATTGAGACCATTCAGCATCAGACGGTCAACCGATCCGGCACTTTGCACTATCCTGAAATCCAAAAGATCGAATACGTGGCATCGGTGAAGCCGGCAGCGGGAGGATACCTGAGCCTCCAAGAATATCGCGGTGGTTATCACGGGAATGACTCGGGTCTATCTTCGGATCACATTGAAACAGCAGGGATGTTTTCTCTTGCGGTAATTTTCCATCCAAACTATGCCAAAGATTATAGGATGACGTGCGAGGGGCTAGGAACCTTGCGGGGGCAGCCAGCCTGGCAGGTTCGGTTTGAAGAGCTGCCAGATAATATACACGGTATCTCCGGCCTAAATCTGGAAGGAAAAAACTATGGCTTGAGGCTGCGGGGCAGGGCCTGGATTCTGGCAGATTCATATCAATTGGCGCGTTTGGAAACGGACCTTGTTCAGGCCATACCGGAGATCCGGCTTCGGCTTCAACATCAAGTCATTGAATACTCTCCGGGGAACCCTTCAAACGCCGACGCGGTGATGTGGCTACCGTCGAGCGCCGAAATGTACATGGACTTTCGCGGCCATCGCTTCTATCGCCGGCACAGCTACGCGGATTACCAGCTCTTCTCGGTGAGGGTGCACCAGGAATTCGGTGACGTCAGGGAGTGAATACGTGTTGGGAGACTTACTGAGCCTGCCGAAGTAGTTTATTCAAGATTAGGCGGCTCACTTAATCTGACTTTGCCGGTAGCAAGATCGTAAACTCCCGCTGTTATCCTAAGTTGGTTTGCCTTGGCCGCGTCGCGAATCACTGTGGAGGAAGAGCGCAGCAGTTCGGCCTGAAATCTCGCGTTGACTTCGGTCGCTTTGTCAATATTTCCGTCAGACTTTGCCACTGCCGGCTGTAGGTATTGGTATAGGGCACTGATCTGCCCGGGAACAGTGCCCGCGTTCATCGCCGCCTTTACTGCTCCACAGTTACTGTGGCCAAGCACGAGAAGAACTTTAATCCCGAGGACAGCAACTCCATATTCGAGGCTAGCGATAATCTCCGGTATCACAATATTGCCGGCAACACGCGTGACAAATATGTGGCCGATCGTCTGGTCAAAGACAAGTTCTACGGGCACGCGTGAATCGGCACAGGCAAGCACCGCCGCAAAGGGCTCTTGTTTGCCAACGGTATGCTCTTTCAGAATCCTAAGATCCTGCTCAATTGATGTCAGCCGATTGCCTGCAAATCGGCGGTTGCCTGTCAGTAATTCGTTCATAGCTGCTTCGGGTGTCAGATTGGTCTGGGCATAAAGATCCTGAGAAAGAGCTAATTTGAGTCCGTCTTCTCCCGCGACGCCAACGACCGCGCCCGATAACACCGTTCGAAGAAAGTCTCTCCGCCGTACCATCGTTCTTGCTCTCTGCTCTGTAAAGACTCTTTCCGAGAACGTATACCGTCGGCGAGACTGTGAGCATCTGTAAAAACGAACAGGGTGCAGTCCAAAAAACCACCCTCTGCGCCTTTCGAGTCCAGTTTTCTAGAAGGCTTCTGTTTCGCACCACGGCAGTTCAAGAATAATAGTTGCCCAGTTGATGGAGACAGTGATATAGGCGATGCAATGCCAAACGAGAATGCGCCGGAGTTGAAACCCGACGACCAGCTGTTCTACGGTGCCTTCAAGGCAAGCCCCATCGGGATTGCGCTGGAGGATCTGGAAGGGCGTCCTTTGTTCGTGAGCCCGGCGCTCTGCTCGATGCTCGGATTCACCGAAGAGGAAATGCGTAGTAAACACTGCGTTGAGTTTTCCCCTCCTGAAGATGCTGAGAAGGATTGGACCCTTTTCGAACAGTTACGTGCGGGCTTGATAGGTGAATATCACCTGGAGAAGCGCTTTTTTCGGAAAGATGGCTCCTTGATCTGGGGACGTTTGAGTATTTCCCTGTTGAATAATCGCGAATCTCCGCTGGTCGTCGCCCTGGTGGAGGACATTACAGAGAAGAGACTCGCGCAAGAAAAACTGCAACAATCTGAAGCCAATCTTCAGAGGCTGGCGGGCCACCTCATCCAGGTGCAGGAGGAGGAACGCCAGCGCGTCGCTCGGGAGCTTCACGACGACATCAGTCAACAGCTCGGAATGCTGCGGATCGGTCTTGAGCGGTTGGAACAAACCCTCCCCGATTCGGCCGTTCAGGTCCGGAGCGAACTCCATGAAGAATGGAAGCGTGTGTGTCAGATGGGCTCCGACATCCAGGCGATATTGCACCGGCTACACCCTTCGAAGCTCCAATACGTCGGCATTGCAGCGGCCGCCAAAAACCTCTGCCGGGATCTGTCCGCTCGGCAAACCGTAGAGATCAACTTTCACTCTGACAACATCCCAGAAGAACTTCCTAAGGAGATCTCTGTTTGTCTCTTCCGTGTTCTCCAAGAAGCCCTACAGAATGCGATTAAGCATAGCGGTAAGCGGCACTTCCAGGTGTCGCTCCTCGGTGCATCGGACGAGATTGAAGTAATTGTGCGTGATTCAGGGATTGGCTTTGATCCCGAGGGCCCTATCAAGGGGCGCGGCCTAGCACTCACCAGCATGGCCGAGCGCCTCAGAATGGTGCACGGGGATCTTTCAATCGATTCACAATTGCAGCGTGGAACAACGATCCGCGCTCGTGTGCCTCTTCGTCTCGAAGCGAAGTCCGCAGGGACATCCGGATAAATACTCCGGGGCGTGATTCGTTCGGCTGAATCGGAAACTATCCCAGCCTGTCAACGAATGAAGCACTCTCGTGCTTACGACGCGCCGAGGCTCCTCAAATTGACGATTTTCACAGCGTTTCCACACGTTTGCACAGGCCATGCGGACATCAATTATTGACAACCGGAGCGAGTCTATGAGATTCCTCAACCAACCAAACCAGGTCGGTCGGAGTCTGGAAGTTTGAGCCAAACGTAGAATGCCCGCCTCTAAAGTACTGGTAGTCGAGGATTATCGACTGCTCCGCGAATTCGTGTGTTCCTTGCTGAAACAGAGCGACACACTTGAGGTCGTTGGCGAAGCATCAGATGGGCTTGAAGCGGTTCAGAAAGCCCAAGAACTGCAGCCGGATCTGATTCTTCTTGACATCGGCTTGCCGAGACTAAATAGGATCGACGCCGCCAGGCGGCTGCGTAAGCTCGTCCCTCGCGCGAAAATTCTGTTCCTTAGCGAAGAGCCTTCTCCGGACGTCGTACGAGAAGCTCTCAACCTAGGCGCGGTGGGCTACCTTCATAAGCTACATATCCAAAGCGAACTGCTGGCAGCTATCGAGGTGGTCCTCGGGGGTAAGCAATTTGTCGGTGGCGGCCTGGAGGGCACGTTTAGCGAGAGCGCGGCCACCCAGGCGCCGAGCCGACACGAAGTTCAGCTCTATTCTACCGATGCGGTTTTTCTAAAGAGCTTCACTGACTTTGCCGCTACCGCCTTAAAGGCTGATAACCCCGTTATCGTGATCGCGACGGAACCACACAGCTATAGCCTTCTTCGGGCATTGAAGGCGCGAGGCGTGGATATTGAAGTCGCTATCCAGCAGGGAACATACGTTTCGTTGGATGCTTCCGACACGCTTTCCACATTTATGGTTAATGACTGGCCTGACTCGGTTCGATTTCTTAATAGCTTCGGGAACATCATCGAGGCAGCAGCGAAGGCAGCAAAGACAGAACATCCCTCCGTTGCGATTTGCGGCGAAGGCGTTGCCCTTTTGTGGGCTGAGGGTAAAACGGAGGCGGCGCTGCAGGTCGAGCAGCTTTGCAACGATCTCGGGAGAACCTACACCATCGACATCCTTTGTGCTTACCCATTGAGCCTTCACATTCAAGGTGACGAATGTGCCCTCAAAAGCATCGGCGCAGCACACTCAAAGCTTTATTCCCGATGAGAGAATGGGGGCCGCCTCTTGCGACTGACGGATCGCGGAGCCCGCGTCCGATTGGTCGGCGATTCGTCTCAACTTTTGACAAATCGCATTCATCGCAATAAGCGATCACATCTGCTCCGTCCACCCTTTGTCACAAAAGCGTCATCGGGCAGCGATACTTGCTACTGGGAAAACGTAGTGCCAGCGGTCTGCGCTAAATTTACAGCGCTGTGACAAATGAATCCGCTGGCGATCCTACGCTTTCCAAATTGCGCAGGAGCGCGACTGATATTTTCTGTCTTAGGAAGCTGTCAGATGGAAAAAAACCACCAGCCCTGGTGGATTTCAACCATATTGGAGCGTAATTCCCATAACGAGCCGTGGGCGCTATTTGTATTCTATTGATTCGATTGAACGTCGGAGATTCTGATATGGACCATCGCGTGCAATGACGTTCCTCGGGCGTTCGGCACCACATACTCAAAACGCTGCGCCGCTCAAGAAACGAACCGTTATGGCGCTTTTGCGGATATTGCTGGCTGAAGACCACCAAGGGATCCTTGACTCCGTCACACAGCTGCTCGAGGGTGAATTTGACGTGGTCGCGGTGGCCAAAGATGGCCAACGGGCAGTTGAAGCTGTTGCTGAATTGGATCCGGACGTGGTCTTGCTTGACATCTCTCTGCCGATCTTCAACGGAATAGAAGCGGCCTCCCGCATCAAAAACTCGGGTTTTACGGGGAAAATAGTCTTCCTGACCATATACGAAGACGCTGACTTCGTCGCTGCCGCGTTGTCAGCCGGGGCCTCTGGCTACGTTTTCAAAAGGCGTCTTGCATCTGATCTCATTCCGATGATCCGGAAACTCTCAGTTAATGGAGTACACCCCCTATGTTCGCCAGGACTCAAGCGTGACGGACGGACATAATGTCCGGCGTGGTTAGTGTCGGAACATCTTCTTGAACAAACGGAAACGCTCTACTTCATTTATTGCGTATCATGCTGAGAATGCTTGCCTGAGACGGTTATTCGAGATTCCTGCGGCATTCAATGACCGCTGACGCACAGGCCGCCCCACAAACGGGCGGAGCGGCCTATGCTCTCAACCTTCCTGCCGAGTGTTCCGCGTTGCGCTTATTGGCGGACTCCGTTCGCCCGCGGAGCGATCTTCTCTGCTAGGCCACTTTCGCTGCGACCTTGACTTCTATAATGTTCCGGATCAGACGCCGCGTTCGTTCAACGAAGGCGAGGGCGTCTCCAAGACAGCTCTCAAGCAACACACCGACACCATAATTGCCTGTCATGTCGGCTGCCGCGACGAGAGCCACCAACTCACCAATTCGAAGATGGACGAGCTGGCTGGCCTTGGCCAAGACGAAGAGACGCTTCGCTTCTTGAGACTGGATTTCACCGAGTTCCTTGCGGAAATCCTCGACAAAGACGTCGTGGAGTCGCCCGGTGAGATTCATGGGCTTCTCGCCGATGAGCCTGAAGGCCTCATCCATCGTGCCGACCATCTTGTCCGACACAAAGGTCCGAGCCTCCAACGCTTCCTTTATTTCCTGGTTCTGCGCGGCCTTGCTTAACTCCTGAAGGATCTCACCCGTGCGCTCCGTACTTTGTCGTGCGTGACTCAGAAGCAGAACGAAGAGCTCTTTGGGGTTCTTTACTGGCATAGAATGGCTCCTTTTTGAGGCTAATCTTCGATTTGAAGTTCGTGTTTTGGACTCTTGCCTTGCCACCGTCGAACCGGTCGCAAGTTTCAAAACGAGCGGAGACTAATGCTTGTGCGATGTGCGGACACCTGTCAAAAATTACAGGCAGCACGCTGCCGCTGAGATGCGTTGCCGCCGCCGTGAATTGTTTTGTGCCTATTGATTCCGGGAATGCCCCGACGGCGGTATCGCCGGTGGTGGGTCGCGGCCAAACGAGGCTCACCTTCGGGCGTCCTTGAGCTATGGGCATGCGCAGATTTGTAGTCTGTATCGTTACACACGGGGACCAACGTTGGGCGGGACAAACGAGAAAGCTACCGGCACTCTGGAATCCACGGGCTGTCCGTCAAGGCGGGCTGGTCGGAACTTCCATTGTCGGATGGAGCGTTCGGCGGATTCGGTGAGCGACGGAATTCCACGAACGACCCGGACATCAGTAATTTTGCCAGTACGATCGAGTGCGATTTCCAACACTACCGTCCCCGAAGCTACGCTCTGCAACGGATAGATGGCGTCGACAGAGCTAACGATCTCCGCCGGAGCAAACCGTGCAGGTCCGAGTGTTGTTTTCTGCTGAGAGGCTCCGAGGCCGAGTGATAACCCTAATATGCCAATCCATGCCAACACAGAGCGCATCATCGGACTCCCTTCCCTTTTGACAGAGGTCACACTCCTTGCGGGCAATATCGCAATGGTCGCGTCTACCTATTTATTTCCGCTTCGGCGGATAGTTCTCGAGCAATTTCCGAACAGCTTTGTCGATGTTCTTTTGCTTCTTGTCCGGTTTGGCTTTGGGGTCAAGGGTTTTCGACGCCACACCGCGCCAGACGAGTTGTTTGTGCGCTGAATCGTAAATGCTCAAATCCAACTGGCCGACATAGATCGTAGAGGTCGAACCATAAGTTGTCCCACTCGACATGCCGCCATAGCCGTACCAACCCCGCCCCCAGCCCGGACCGTAATCCCAGCCTGAGTTATATGACGTGTACTGCTTCTCTGTCCCGACAGCAGTCTGGTAGCCAATGTACAAATCGGCAGTATCGGCGTCCGTTCTTGTTAGTCCCTTCTTCGTAAGTTCCGCGTCAACTGCCGCCGTGATCTGCTTTGCCGTGAGCTCATCCGGAGGGTCGGTTCCCTTGATTGGAACCCACCTATACGTCTTGAACGCGGCAAAATCCTTGTCCTTGTCGAAGTCGTATCGAACATCCTGGGCAACCGCAGCACTTACCCCGAACACGAGAGAAACAATTGCAACACAAATTAGCTTTTTCATTTCTGGTTTCTCCTGAGGTATGCGACTGATTCAATGTCGGGCCCGCGCTTCTCTTGAACCGGCGCCCGCCGGACTGCTCGTGCAGAAGGAGGTGTGTCACCAGCTGTCGTCAGTTAGGCGCCAAGTTTCGTCGGGATTGTAGAGTTCCATGCTCTTAAATATCTTGTGGGTATCAGGTCCTAAGTCCTTTTCGTAGACGATTCCCTCATAGCTGACGATAAACGTCTTCACTCCCGTGACGCGATAATCAGCAGGCGCGGCGGCAAGACCGAATCCTCCGATCATCGCCCCATTAATGACAAAATCCATCTGCCCTAGCCGCGCCGCAGGACCCTGTCCTTTCAAGACCTTAAAGTAGTAACCGTGATAGGGTTGACTTCGATCGGTGTAGCCTTCCGCCAGAGCCTCGGCGATCGCCTCGCCGACAGGTCCTCCCCAGCTACCATCGGGATTTTGCCACGCTAGACCGTCACGTTTGCCTGGAGTGCTGATGACGCGTTGTGCATATTGGCTCACGGCGTCGTGTTCTTCCAAAGCGTATTCGTTCTGCGCCTCCACATAACCACGGCAAACCTGGATGGCGTCCAGCTCGTTGGCGCCGATGCGGCGGTAAAGAATCTCCTCCCGCCCGGCCTGAGTATCGAAAGACCATTCTCCCGCGCTATTTTTTACGATTGGGATCGGCAGTGGCCACTCGTCGTCGCCCACAAACAGCGTGGCGCGCTCGGAATTCTGAGAGTCCACAGTAACTTCAGTTTTCTGGCGGGCCTTCGCTGCAAATGCAGCCGCATTGTTTTTGTCCTGCACGGGATCTTCGGATGACACGATGTCGCCACTGCCCGGACCGAGAATCTCCTTCAGAGCGGGGACATCAAAGGTTTCCGTCGCTTGAATCAACGCATCAACCGCCTGTTGGGGCGTGGTAAATTGTTTCTGGGTTGATCGTGAAGCCTCTGCGCCTTTATGCCTTAACGAAAAGGCTGCGTAGAGGAGCAATGGAAGAGCGCAGCATAGCCCGAGAATTAGTAGAAGCGTTGGATAATTCATTCTTCTAGAACTCATCGGTTTTTCCTCGGTCATAGGCTTGTCACCTCCGTCTCCCGCCGCCGCGGGCACCTCCCATGCTTGACATGCCTCTCGAACTGCTCGCCCGCGCGGCGCCTCCTCCCATTCCACCCGAAGCGCCACCAAAGGCGCTCCCCCCAGACGTGGCACCGGCGTTTGTCGGAACGCTGCGGTTACCGATGCGATCCCCGCCACCTCCGGTGCCGCTCGCGCGGTTTGCTCCGACGTTTGCGGCTCCCGTGCTCGCACGGCTTGGGCTGATATTCCCTGCTCCGCTGGATGCACCACCACTATTCCCTAGCTGTTGCCTGGTGGCTGCTTGGCTTTGGTTTGGTTGAACCGCACCCTGCTGCCGTGCAGCCGCTGGCGCCTGGTTTTGGCGCGCACTTCCCTGCCGGGCGTCGATGGAAGCCCCTTGAGCTGTACCGCTGAATCTGTTTGCCGTCGCTTGATTTGAGTACGGAGCGCCTCCACGGTGCTGCGGATTGTGTTGCCAGGTGTTGCCACCGGTTCGGTTTCCGGCGTTGTTGAAGTTCTGCCTATTTGCGTTGATGTTCTGTCGATTGGAGTTGTTTACGAAATTGTTGTTATTGTTGATTACGATGTTATTGTTTCCGCCCCATCCGGAATTCCAGCCCCATCCGCCGCCCCAAGCCGCCCCAACAGCCATTCCGACACCGAACGAAATCGCCATGCTCGCGGCGTAATACCCCGGCGGGGGGTAATAAATCGGCGGATAGGGATAGACCGGCGCGCCATAGACGACAACAGGGTTATAGCTCGGAACGTAGACTACTTGCGGATTGGCCGGCTCAATTACTACAACGCTCTTATTTTCGACTACCTTTGTTTCTACTTTTTGCTGTTCGGTGGATTTCAGGTTGCCGGTATCCTTAGCTTTCACGCGCATACGCTGCACAGCATCCATCACGTCTGATTGCTGTGCCAGGAAGGCGTTGCCTAAGTCCGTCGTCCACTTAATATCGGTTGCCAGTCGTTTGACGACCTCTGGAAGCACTGCCATCGCCTGGATGCTTGCATCCCAATCCTCCTTCATCACGGCATCCGTCAAGGCCTTGTCTTTCAGATCCTTGTGTTTGTCCAAAAATTGCTGAAGCTGGATGAGTTCTAACGGGTAGGTGGAAGCAACGAGGACCTGAGCAAGGAGCGGGTCCGGGTAGAGCGCGATAGGCGCAACCAGTGAATCTAGTTGATCATTCGGAATCTTCGGAGCTACTTCATTGGGGGCGTTAGCCTGCGGTTGAGCCAGCTCCGTCGCCACCGATGGTCTACTGCTGCTGGGGACCAGAAGGATGGCGCACGTTACCGCAATTAACTTGGTTGATATTGAGCTGTTGCGGACGGCCATTTCTACACCCCCGAGTGATGCTACAAAGCTGCATACTCAAAAGGTACTGACAGTATTAACAGCCGTGCGTGAAGACCGCGTCCTGGATGGATGCTGGCGGCGTCTTAGTTCACTACCTTGCTGCCGCAGAGCGGACAGTATTTTGGCGGGGCTGGATTAAGGTCACCGTCGAGTCTGCCGTCGGAGAATGTGAAATGCTTTTTACACAGCCCGCAGACGAACGTGTACGAATATCTCCCCTCATTCATCTTAGTCTCAGTGACGACCTCGGCTCGAGCGTCCATCGATGCGTCGTGCTCCTTTCTTTGATCTGTGATTCCAACCATGCCCAAATCGCTTGCTACCCACAAAGGCGGCAATCTTCGCGTCGCTATCGTGTAAGCGCACTACCTAACTGAGCCGACGCTGATCACCATCATTGGACAAATGTGATCGTTACATTCGGTCACTAGATAACAGAATTTAAAGTGAATTCAGATCCTAGCCGGCAGCCATATCCCTGACAGGCGCCCCGTCGAATTACATTCTTACACTTCGGCGAATTGACGCCGACGACTGCGATCCTACAAATCAGTCTTTATAATTAGCACTGTCAAAAATAACAGTGAGCCCAGACGTCCTTCGTAACTTCGGCTGAAATCCGGAGCTATCAGATAAATTGTGGAGCACGCATGACTAGTACTTCCTTCATTGATCTGGTTCACGGATGACGCAGGTTCAGCGTTATCTGAGCTTTGTGAACTCTAGTGTGCATCCTCGTGATTACCCTTTTCCGGTTACCACAATCTTAACTGTCAGAGTTGACAGTAACCGAGTCGCGCGATTTGGCATCTAGTGAAGCTACTTCGCGAACAAACTGCCTGTCCGACCCTTTGACTGAGCGAAGGACGTATGATATTCCGGTGGATGGACGCGCGAGAATGGATCAGGCAGCGAAGATCTGTATAACGTTTCGGAGCTGGAGACGTAAATGAAACAACCCACTGTGGTGCTCGCCGACGACCATAAGCTCTTAATGGAAGCTTTTCAGAAAATCCTGGAAACTCGTTGCCAGATCGTGGACATGGTTTCTGATGGACTCACATTATTGGAATCTGCACGGTCGCTCAAACCCGATTTGATCGTATTGGATATAGCGATGCCGCTCTTGAGCGGTCTACAAGCCGGGCTACAACTGAGAAAAATTGCGCCCGACGCGAAATTGATCTTCCTGACCATGATCGAAGATCCGGAGCTTGCATTGGAAGCGATGCATTACGGCGCCTCCGCATACGTCCTAAAGAAATGCGCTGCCTCAGAACTGTTTCAGGCGATTGACGCTGCATTGAAGGGAAACTCTTATGTAACTCCGGAGATCGCCCGAGGAATGCAAGATGCCTTTATTCGAGACCCTGAACATAAGAATCGAAGCAAGGCCCTCACAGAACGTCAGCGAGAGGTTCTTCATTTATTGGCTGAAGGTCGATCGATGAAAGAAGCTGCGGACATTCTAAAGATCACTCCGAGGACCATAGCCTTTCACAAGTATCGCATGATGGAAGACCTCAGGATGAAGACGACTGCTGATCTCATTCAGTTCGCCATCGCAAATCATATTCTCGTGAAATAGATAAGGACTGGGGATCTTCACCCCTTCGCTCTGTTTTACAACGGCGCACTGCGCGCAAGTCTTCCCAAGACTAGAGTCGCAATTTCGTTTATTGCCCAAGCCGGCCTCGGCCTCGTCACTTGTCTGCTACTTTTTAGAGGTTGGGCTGCCGCTCCCTGCTTCTACCTTCCTCCGAGAAAATCATGGAGCTTCAGAAAGTTCTATTCGACTTTTTTACAAAGTGGGGTGCTTCTCGAAACGAGCTGAGCACCAGGAAGAAAGAGGAAAATGAAAAGGACTCCGCTGTTGGCGTTGGTTGCAGTGGCTCGGTCGTTTGGAGCTAGGGCCTCTCCTGGGAAGAACCTCCCAGCCGCTGGTATGACCTCCAGTTTTTTGATTGCAAACTAGATCAGCGGGATCGACTCAAGCGTGACCGCCACAGGGCACGTGATGCCTCCGCATGGTCAACTTGTTTTCAGGACTGGCCTGAGCAAAAACCGCCGCTCGTCACGATTTTGAAGACCCGCCTTTATCTCACAGGCTGACGAATTCCGTAGGCCCTCATAACTTCGCAACTTGCAGCAATTTTGCTGTCAGTTTTGCCAGTCTACATTTCAAGAATGCGCAATTAGTGTGCGTACAGACAGTGCAATCCAATCAAGGAGATTTTGGACCATGCGGTACTCAACTTTCGTGACGTCAGTTTTGCTGCTGAGCACAGCAGCCCTTTTCAGCTCGGCGGCTCTTGCACAGGAACCTAAACCAGGGAAACTGAAAATATCCGTCAGCCCATCGGAGGCCTATACCTTCCTAGATCTGAAGGCTATCGGTCCCGGCGATCAGTCCATCGAGGTCGCACCGGGCAAACATAACGTGATGGTCGCGAACTACGGCTTCAAGTTTTTTCAGCAAGATGTCGACATTCAGGCCGGTCAAACCGCATCGGTCGACGCAAAGCTAGACCCGTACGGGGCTGGGGTTTCGGGGCCGCGGGGAAGGCTCCAGTTCGAGGTGGGGCTTTGGAGTGCCGGCGACTACGCTGTTTTGTTGAACGGCAAGACCCCTGGGTACTTCGTTGGCCACGTCGATGAGTTCAATAACGAGATCGATTGGAAGCAAGAGCTCATCGTCCCGCCGGGAAGCTATGACGTGACCGTCACGCGGCGTGGTAAAACGGCTTGGTCCGGCACGGTCCCTGTAGCTGCAAATCAGCGTGTAATCGTCGATATTTCTAACGGTAAGGTGCGAACAAAAGATTGGCTTCGTGGGGCCGAGCTTGGCACGAAGAATCGGTTCGAAGCGGGGACGGCAAACACTTCGGTTGTCGTTGCGCCAGTAAGCGGATCGATTTCGGTCAATCCTGGAAGAATCAATTGTGGGCAGCCCGCAGAGGTGAAATGGGCATCCGTAGAAACGGTCGATAGTGAGGTCTCACACATGAGTCCCGTACCTACGAACGGCCAAGCAACGGTTTCGCCCAAACAAACAACTACGTACGACCTTACTGCGACTGGGCCCGGAGGAGTTGTAAAGACCAGTACGACCCTGGAAGTAAATCCTACAGTAGTTGCGCAATTGGAAGCTTCTCCTACTGAAGTTCACTATCGGCGCATAGGAGACAAGGTCATCATGGAGCCCGGTACAACCACCCTTAATTGGTCGGCCTCCAACGCGGATTCGATTGCGGTGCAACCGCTTGGATCGGTGGACGCCAGCGGAACACGCCAGGTACCATTGGTACCAACGCAGAGTACCGACGGGCCGGTCAACGAAACCTTCACCTATAATCTGCGAGCAACTAATGCGTGCGGCGGCTCAGAAGTAAAAACTGCTTCTGTCCACATGACCGGTTCTGTCGAGCCGATCCCGGCGGTACTTCTCAAGAGCATCTATTTTCCAACCGACTATCCGGGGAAAGATGATCCATCTCTGGGATTGCTACAAAGCCAGCAAGACACATTGGGTATTCTTGCCGCCGGCTTCACAAAATACCTGGAGTACGATCCGACTGCGAAGCTTTCGATTACGGGCTATGCGGATGAACGTGGGCCCAATAATTACAACCAATCTCTCTCTGCGCGACGCTCCCAAAGTGTCAAAGACTTCCTGATTAGTAAGGGAGTAGCTGAAGATAAAATTGAGTTTTCGGACGCCGGCAGCACTCAGCCGCTGGATAAGGATGCAGTTGAACAGTTGCAAGCCAATAATCCAAATCCTGCACCTGATGCGCACGTCAAGGACGACAAAACAACGTGGCTAGCCTACAATCGCAGGGCGGACATTAGTCTCCTCCCTAAGAACGAACCGTCAGTACGCTTCTACCCGAATGAGGCACCAGACGTCGACATTTTGTGGCAGAGATCGAAGCCAGATGCCGCGGCTGTTGCACAGAAACCATGATCGATCTACAAGGTGAGAGAAGGCTCCTGAAATCGGATGTAGGAGCCTTTTCTCACCGGCTCCCCCCATTTATGCACTTCTCCTTCGCTCACATCAATCGTTGAAGTTATTGTCCCGACTCTGGATGCGGGTATTTCCTGTTACGGCCTTGGTCCACTACCACTTCGATATGTTTCTGAGCCTCGCTGTCAGCCTACCCCCGCGCGTTTTACGCACCAGGTCAATTGTCTTCATCGGACGCAAATCGGTCGCACGCAATCGGGGCTGAAGATCGTCAATCAGGAGGGCGTTCCTTGGAAATCGCCCATCCCTGGGGTTTTAAGCACCAATAAATGCAAGTGCTATAGGCTGGCGGGCTTTAATACTGATCGGTCTTCGCTTGAAACTGCTAGGCAGCCTTCACTTGGCAATCGGCGATCTGCGAAACACGGGCCGTCCTTCTGGCGATTCCTTTTGCTGACAGAACGAACGGTGAACAGCAACTCATCCTGGATGTCCATCTTATCGACGAACGCCGCTGCGCCCTGACGGATGAACTCCTCGCTGCCACGGGAATCAATACTAACGAGGACAAATGGGATGTCGTGCCCTTTAGCTCTCAATTCCTTCATGGATTGAGGCCCACTCATCTGGGGCATCGATACGTCACTGACAATCACGTCAGGCGCCAAGGCGACTGCAGCTTCGACAAGACTTTTGCCGTCCGCCACGGCGCTCACAACCGTGCACTGCGCACTAAGTATGTTGACGAGCAGGCGGCGCATTGCTTCATGATCATCAGCAATCAGTACTCTCAATTTATGCACAAGGACACTCCTCACGAAACGGATTTCGAAAACTGGTACTGCACTTTAGTTTGTGGAGGAGTGACTGTCGTTGCTTCAGAACAACAAGATATGGAAATAACAAAGGCTGGATTCAACCGCTTATGCTACAAGCAGTTTTTCTGGGCGCCGAATCAGAACTTTCCCGCGGCTCTTTTCCACTACTCCTTTTCGCTCCCATTGCTTCAAGAGACGGCTGGCAGTGAAGGAACTAATGTCGGCCAGAGAGGCGAGATCCTCATTCTTGATATCGATTTCCATGCCGGAGGGGAGCATGCGTCCTGCGCGCGAACCGACGCCGGCTAACGCACCTGCAAGCCTCTCCCGCGCGCTCTTTGATAGAAGCGCGGTGTGCCGTTGAATATATAGCGCGACATAGTGCAAAGCAGTTCGGAGGGCATTTTCAGCTAACTGTGGATAGGTCCTGGCAAGCTGACGAATGACGCGATGATCCCACGCAAGAATCTCACTCGCCGACACGGCTTTAGCTGTTCCAAGATAGCCGTTGGCGTCAGAAAGAAAGGCAGCGACACCGAATATGCATCCGGGCACGAGTCGCCGCAACAAAACCTCTCGCCCTTCATCGGTTATAACGTAATAGTCAACGCGGCCGAGCTCCACCAAGAACAAACTGGTGACGGGCTCTTCAGCTCTACCGACGATCTCGCCAGAATTAAAGAATCGCCTCGTCGCAGAGGCCAGGATCACACTTATTTCATGGTTCTTGAGGCCTTTAAAAAGACCAATCGATGCGCTCCTGGCAGCGGACGACATCTCTGAGGTATTCACTGTTTGTCTCCGAGTACGTGGTTGCACAAGAAATTGAACTTGGCGATTGCAGTCACGGTCATACAACATGCGTGTCCTTCGACTAAACAAATCAGCTCATCGTAGCGCCATGATTCCAATGAATCGCAGCATCTACACCTTTACTGAACGTGGATCTGATGTAGAAGCGTCATAAATTCGGGTCGCTTGCTGCTCCCAATCCCGGCAGATGCATAGGACAAGTGAATAATCCTGGTATCCTGCCGGGCTGGATCAAACACAAACGGAAATGGAGTTTGTGAGCCCGTCGCCCAGAAGAAATCTGCCTGCGCTCCATCGAGAGCACCCGGGAGATTAAAATGTGTTGTCGTTTCGGGAGTGATCTGGCCCAGGCCCTGAGCCTCAAAAGCAAAGAACGTCATACCCGACAAATCTACATGCTCCATTGGAGCGATGTAGAAATCACTGAAGTTGGCAAAAGCCCGCGGCTCTCCATTTGTTCCACGTCGAAAGGTGATGCCAGAACTTAGTTGGGCTGTATAGAATCCGAGCAAGGTCGTCGAGAATCCGCAAGAATACAAAATCTGGAGGTTCGACGGCGAGTCCGGATCGAGAATCGAGACTCGAGAAGCGACTGCATAATTTGTCAGAACTTCCTGCATGCAAGAAGGAGGGGGAGGAAGGAACAAATAGAACAGGAAGTCGAGCAAGCTCACACCAGATTCATTCCTTGAGTGCATTTGTTTATCGAACGCAAAGCTATCGTAGCCGAGCAGAGGATTATCGGAAATCGCGACCTGCAATATCGAGCTTTCCTGAACATTTTCGAGGATCAGAGTTGCTGAGAAATGGAAAGGGGGGGCGTAGCTGGCCAATTCCGCCGGCAACCGCCCCCGAGCAGTCTCCACTTTGTGCCAGTCCGAAGAAAGGTCAATGGAAACGCCGTCAGAAAGAGAATAGTGATTCGTACTTTGGGCTTGCCTGCCGGCGTGGGCTGTGGTCGTGACAGATAGGAAAAGTGCACCAAGAATCACGAAGATAGATAAGCGATTAAGAGACAGCGTCAGCTTTTTGCGTGGGCTCAGAACTTTTTCTCCCGAGGACCTTCCATCACTTGCGGCACCACGCCGACGCACCATTAGTTCCCCGGGGAATGCCCATGTCATAGCTTTTCAAAACCGGTCATTTACCCCACAGCAGTATTCGGCTAGCTGAACGCGGCTTCGACTGGCAGATTTATCAGGTGCGCCCGAAGTTTCCAGGTCTGCTTTGGGGATCACATGAAAGTTCCGAAAGCAAACCTAGGTCTTCGGTTCCACGTAACGCCAATCTTTAAAACACAAATGCTGGGCGCTAATGTCGATACGCAGGATGATGTGCTGCGGGGTTATCTCGAGCTACCTATCCACCACAAAACCCTACCAATAATGCGCCACGCGGATTCCGGGGCCAAGGAGATGGATTCATACTCCCGGTGGTCGGAAACCAAAGCATCCGTATGATCAAATCGTATCATTCGTGAAACGATCAACCCTCTTTCAGGGTTCGAAGCCACCACAATTCTTCCCACTAGCGTATCGCGACGAACCTCGGAAGTATCGACGGTTATGATGTAGTCATCGAGAATCAACGGCGCCATCGAATTACCCTTTACCCGGAGGCAAATTGTCGAATTGGGGTTAGGACACCATTTCGCGCGGAGCTGCCAGTAGCATTTCCGGTCGCACTTGTTCCAGGTCCACATCCTTGTCGCCTCGTTCTCCAGGAGTCGCCGCATGTACCGGAAGGAGGGGAACGGCAACAAAGTCAGCATCCTTCTCAGCCGACCCTTTCTTGGCGCCCGCATGCACAACCAGCACGCTCGCAACTCTGCTCTCATGCAAGCGGTCGCGCGCCGCGGGGAGCACGCGCATCACATCTTCCGAACGCAGACCAGCGCAACCCCAGAAGTACCAGCAAAGCGGATCTCCTGCCAAGGTGCCGAGTCTGATGTAGAAGTTCGCGGGTACTTCCAAAACTCCACGTTCCCAGCGAGACACAGACATTGTGGCCACGCCCAGCAGTTTACCTAAATCCGCCTGAGTCAACTTCAGACTACGACGAAAGGTCTCGATCTGCCGCGACCACTCCGGTATGCTCGTTTTGTCTTTGGCCGACATGTACGATACCGGACATTATACTGTGGCGCATATCACGCGCAATCTGGGGTGCCAGGCTGCTGCTGAGAAATACCTTTTCTGAATTGAGCGCTTTCACGGCCGATAATAGCTCCCTTCCAGCATCCACTTTGGAGACGAACCCAGGGCCGAACCTCAAAGCTTCTTGCACAACGTCGGAACAGAATTCCTGACTCAGGAAGAGAATTTTGGACTTCGGGACAAGGCCACGGATTTGCCGAGCAGCCTCGATTCCGTTTAGCTTTGGCAGCCCGATATCCAAAAGAATGATGTCTGGTTTCAACTCTTCCGCTTTCCGAATCGCTTCCAGTCCATCCGAGACCTCGCAGACTACGCGCAATTGAGGGTCTTTCTCAACGAGCGAGGAAATGTAACGACGCCACGGCTCCGAATCCTCAACCACCAGAATACGCACCATACGCATCCTCCGGAACTCCAATAACTGAAAAGCCGGCGTCCTACCATGCCAAAATGAAGACACCGGTTTTACCAGATATCTATTGTGTTAAATCAGTTTCGTCATCTGTTAGTATTGACAGTATCGTTATAACTCTACTGTCAGTTACCTAAACTTGGATCGGTTAATCTGTACGGCGGCAATCTCTTAGAGGGTATGGCTTACAAACGCCGTAGGCCTCAACATGTAGGTCTAGGTAGTCAGGTGGCTGGGCCGAGGAACAAAGGCCGGAGTACAGGAGATACTGTAACAACTGACAGCTGTGCCCGCTCGTTCAGATATGTAGACTCCCGCCATTTGCAGGCGGGTGGGTCGCGGGCACTCCTTTCGGCACCACGGGGCGGTGCATTGACCGGCACATCACGTCAGCAATCAATTCGCTGAACGGTGCGGCAGGTCGAAATAGAAGCGCAGCAAAGACACGCGATTGGGGCACGTCATTGAACCAACCCGGAGTTCATTCGACGAGTTTGAAAGAGCGCTTGTCCCTTCATTCCGTCGCCCTGAATTGCGCCTTGGCGCTTCTCTTCGTTGCCGTTGCACTCTTTGTCTCACTCCTGCTTCGAAATACGATTCCACATTCATTTGCCATTTTCCTACTGGTCGCGGTCGCGGCCAGCGCCTGGTGTGGTGGAGTATGGCCTGGCCTCTTTGCAGTAGCTGTCTCTTCCCTCGGCGCCGCTTACTTCTTCTTTCCTCCACTCGGCTCTCTGTTCGTTAGTCGTCAGGAGATGCCTTATTTCGGATTGTTCGTCGGCACCGGCGCCGGGATCGCCTGGATCATATCCGCGCGACGAGAAGCCGAGGAAACACAAAGGACATATCTCGATGAGCTCTTGAATACAACAGCGGATGCGGTTGCCATGATCAGTTTGGACGACCGCGTGGTGCGGGTGAATAAGGAGTTCTCTCGCATGTTCGGGTACGCCCCAGGTGAAGTGGCCGGCCGCTCGTTGAACGACCTGATCGTCCCGGAAGGCGGAGTACGCGAGGCCCAGGAGCACAGCGAGCGCATCGCGCGCGGCGAAATTGTCAATGTGGAGACGATTCGGCAATCGAAAGATGGTTCGCACCTAGAGATTGCTCTGCTGCGAGTTCCCATTTCTGCCGGGGTTGGGAGGATCGCCAGCTACTCCATCTACCGTGACATCACGGCATCCAAACGAGCCGAAGAGGCCCTGAGAAAATCGGAGGAGAAGTTCTACAAAACGTTCCGGGAAAGCCCGCTGACAATATCGCTGACAAGCATGAAGGATTATCGCTACATCGAGGTCAACGATACGTTTGAGCGTCTTACAGGTTATACGCGTGAGGAAGTTATTGGAAAAACCCCCTTCGACATGGAGATGTGGGTGGACCCGTCCCAGAGAATGGAGCTCACCAGGCGCCTCCTGACGGAAGGCAGCCTTCGTGAGATAGAAGCTCGGTTTCGCGCGAAAGACGGCCGGATCTGGATCGGGCTGTCTTCGGTGGAATTGATTGAAATAGACAATGAGCCTTGCTCGCTTTTCATAACGTTAGACATCACTGAGCGAAAATGGGCAGAGCAGGCGCTCCGAGAGAGCGAGGAGCGTTTTCGCGTAGTCGCAAACTCTGCTCCCATGATGATCTGGATGTCCGGAGTCGATAAACTGTGCACCTATTTCAATCAGTCGTGGCTCGACTTTACCGGGCGACCGCTCGATGCGGAACTGGGAAATGGTTGGACGGAAGGGATCCATCCAGAAGACTTCGCGAAGTGTCTGGAGATCTATGTGCAGTCTTTTGATCGCCGCCAGCCCTTCAGGATGGAATACAGACTCCGCAGATACGATGGGGAATACCGATGGATCCTCGACATTGGCGTTCCTATGACAACATCTGACGGCTCTTTTTGCGGTTTCATCGGCTCCTGCGTCGATGTCACCGATCGCAAGAAGGCGGAGGAAGCTCTGTCGCGCGTCAGCGGTCGATTGATTGAGGCGCAAGAACAGGAACGACACCGTATCGCCAGGGAACTTCATGACGATATAAACCAACGCCTTGCCTTGCTGGCCAACGGACTTCAATTTCTCGACGAGATTCCAGCCGATTCGCCGGAGCTTCATAGTCGAGTCAAACAGCTGCTGACTCAAACCTGGGACCTATCCAGCGATGTGCACGCCCTATCGCATGAGCTGCATTCCTCGAAACTGGAGTCTTTGGGCACACTTGCTGCGTTAAGAAGTTTTTGCCGAGAGCTGGCCGAAAAGCAAAGAGTAACGATTGATTTTGAGCACAGCAATGTGCCCGATTCCGTGCCCCCAGAGGCGTCGCTTTGCCTTTTCCGGATCCTGCAAGAGGGCTTGCGCAATGCCGTCAAATACAGCGGCGAGCAGCACTTCGAAGTCCGGCTGCGCGGTATGTCCGGCAAAATCGAGCTGACGATTCGCGATTTCGGGGTAGGTTTCGATGTTGAGAAAGTTTCGAGCCACGGAGGTCTGGGCCTGATCAGCATGAGGGAGCGAGTTGCCCTCGTGAAGGGCACACTCTCGATCACATCGGGGCCCTCGCGGGGCACCGAAATCAGGGTTGTTGTTCCCGTCGTTGCAGGTACCCATGAAATGGAATTGGGCGCCTCAGCTTGACTTCAATTCGGTTCAGCCTCACCTGATTGCAACCCCAGAACATTCTCGAAACTGCCGCGGTACTTCAGCGTCTGCCCACGGCAAAAGGGGCACACAACCGACCGAACGTCCCGCGAAGAATAAATGCAGACGGTCGAACCGCACTTGCGGCACCGCCAAAGTGTTCCTGTTTGCTCTTGTAATGTTGACATGCGCTGTCGCGGCTCCTTGGAGACGGCTTGGCAAATCCTTTTTCCTATTTACTTCTTATTGATATTTTCAAGAAGCTTAGCCTTGTAGACCATCGCTCGCGTTTCGAATAATTCTGCTTCAGCTTTTCGGTTTGTTTTCACCAACAGGAGAGCGTACGTATTCAGCGTCTGTATAAGCGAAGGATAGTCGTGCGGTGAAGCCTTTTCCAGAATCGCTAAGGCGTGTGCGCAACTCGATTCCGCCTGGGAATAGAAACCACGGGCTACGTAAGTGGCGCCCAATTTGCTTGAAGCAAGAGCGGCGTCTACGCTCTCGGGCCCAAGGTCTGCAGTTAACGTCTCGACGGACTGCTCGAGAAAAACTTGAGCATCGTCAAATTTTTGCTGGTTGTAGTACACAACGCCGAGATTCTCCCGTACTCGGGCAGCTCTGGGGTTGTCCGTCCCAACTGTCTTTTCGTAGATCCTGAGGGCCTCTTTCAATGATTCTTCCGCTTGCGCGTACTTTCCCTGCCGGTAGTAGACATTGCCCAGATCGTTGAGCGTAGAGGCAACCTCTGGGTGTTCTGGCCCCAACACCCTTTCCCGAATCGTTAGAGCATCGGTCAAGAGCTGAAGCGCCTTGGTGTATTTCCCCTCCAAATAGTAAAGCGCGCCCAAATCATTGAGGCTTGCAGCCCTAACCGGACTCTCCGGTCCCAGCGTCCTTCCTTGAATCGAAAGCGCCCGTTCAAAGAGTCCCTCTGCAGCCGAGTATTTGCCTTCCGACACATCCAAGCTTGCCCAGGTCGTAAGCACACTCGCTACGTCCGGATGGTTCGCTCCAAGTGCGCTCTGGCGAATCTCTAGTGCGCGTCGTACTGACGATTCAGCCTCGTCATACTTTCCTAATTCGCGATAGAGCAATGCCAGATTGTTAAGGGTCGTAGCTACAGCTCGGTGCTCGGGCCCAAATGCCTTTTCCTGGATGGAAAGTGCCCGCTCCTCCAGCGCTTCCGCCTCGAAATACCTGCCCTGCGCATAGTAAAGCACCCCCAGGTCGCAAAGCGTACCGGCGACTCTGGGGTCGTCTGGTCCGAAGATCCTTTCCCGAGTTGCTAGCACATCTTTGTCCAGTACCTCAGCCTGCGAGTATTTTCCTTCCTGCAAGTAGAGGGCCCCCAAGTTGCTACGGACGGTTGTGGTATCGAAATCTCCCGAACCGATGATGCCTCCTGGTATTTCCAGGGCACGTAGATCTAACGCTTCAGCATCGGCGTACTTGCCTTGTCGAAAATAAAGTGCTGCCAGGTTGGACAATGCAGATCCAAGAGTCGGCCCATGATCGCCGATTGCTTCGGCCCCTGATATTGCCTTCAGAAAATGATCCTCTGCTTCGGAGTAGCGTCCCTCTTGATAGGCCTGATAGCCTGCCTTGTTTGTGTCGGAGGGGCTCGTCTGGGTCGAAGCGGTGGCAGCGTTAAGAACTGAGAGCAACACGATGGCAGCCAAAAGTTTCATTGATGCGCCTTCCAATAGAGTCAACTGCTAGAGTCAACCTCGGCCGCGACGCCCAAACTGGTCTACCGCTCTCCCGAAAAGCTCTACCGCACGTCTGATGGGGCCGCTCAAGCAAGGTAAGGTCTGTTCCTGTTCGCCGTGAACTGTCAGAACTCTCAGCCACAGGCAGAAGCTCGCTTTAAACCCAGTACGATGGGGCGCAAGCCCAGAGTCATGTGTAACGTAATGTTTGTTTAGTTGTGTTCGAGGCGCAGGAGACACATGCAATAGCAACAATGCCTGGCCAGAGCCTTACCATTCGCCACAGTCATAGTCGCTGCAACTGTCGTCTTGAGATGTGGTCTCAGAAAAAGGGTCGAAACTTCCGCAGAAATCAAGCAGCGTGTCTCGACAGATCAAACATCCGAGCGCGTTGATAGATTGGCTTGATTCGATCGAGAAAAACGAACCGCATTTAGCACACTTCCAATGTGTTAGCACTGACTTAGAGGCGGCAACCCTCGCAGTGACGACTTTTCCGTTGGGCATGAAATTACTTCCGGCAGCAAGTTTCAGCAAACGAGATTACGCATGCCGGAATTACCTAAGGAACTGTCAAATATTGCAGTCGGAAGCACCGCCCGCGGAAGAGAAAACGAGTCCTTAAAACGCTAAAGAAAAAACGCTAAAGAACTGTCACATCTGACAGTAGCTGCTGCTCGCATCCCTTTGATACGAATCCTTTCGGCGCATTTAATGGCGGGGTGGGCGAGAGTCGTTATTTGCGAAGCACCTGCGGCGGGTGATTGTTCTTTCCCGCAAAAGGCAATTCGCTCAATGCGCGATCAACAACAGTGCTTGCGATGTGAAAAGGCGAGGTGAATCTTCCGTGACCGTTCCCCCAAAAAAAGGACTAGGAAAGCATGCTATTGGGTCGGGAAAACAAAGAGAAGCTCTGTTCAGTCAGCCGATCGAGCTTTTCGCGGCTCGTGTCTATCGTGTTGGTTTCCACATCACCCGCAACGCTCAAGACGCGGAAGATGTGCAGCAAGAGACGTTCCTAAAGGCATGGCGGAACTTCAATCAATTTGAAGGGCGTTCTCTCCTCAGCACCTGGGTCACCAAGATCGCCCACAACGAAGCACTCATGTGCCTTCGAAAGCGGCGCTCGGCATTTCAGATCCCTTTGGAAGATGTAGAAGACCTAATAGAACGCGCCGATACGTCAAAGGCTGGAGGGGATTTCTATGCACCTCGCGAAGGACCCGAAGCGGCGTACCTAAGAAAGGAGCTGCGACTTGCCTTGATGAGTGCCATTTCAAGTCTGCAGCCTGGATATAGAGTTGTCTTCATCTTACGAGCCGTGCAGCAACTCTCCACAAAAGAGACAGCTCGAGTCCTGCGTCTTTCGCCCGACGCCGTGAAGGCGCGGATGCGGCGTGCAAGACTCACAATTCAGGCTCATTTCTGGGACGCAGGCGCAATGAAACAATTGGGCCTGGCTAAATTCACACACTGAGTTCAGGCAGAGCAGCGCCGGTGAAATCCGGCGGCGCTGAAGGAGAAAACCTTGCGAAAAGATGAACGACATCGACGGACATGGGCGATTCTAGCTTCTCTTGTTCTTTTGATCGTTGTCCCCTCGGCTTTAGCGCATGCAATCCTGATGGAATCAAATCCTTCATCGAAAAGCCTCGTGGCCGGACCCCACTTGCTGATTTGGCTTCGATTCAATGTCCGGATCGATCAACCTCGCTCGCGGCTCAACTTGATACGGCCAGACAACTCTGAACAATCGCTGGCGATTGGGAAACAGACCTCCGCCGATATTCTGACGGCGCAAGCAACCGTGCCGGGTGCCGGCCAATATCGAATCAGATGGCAGGTATTGGCTTCGGATGGACACGTTACAGCGGGCGAAATTCCGTTTACCGTAAAGTAGTTCCGAACTGCAGATGCACCGTTTCGTCCAACTCTATGGATTGCTATCGGTTCTTCTTCGAGCTGCGACGCTCAGTTCGCAATCCTTCGCGATAGGTGGACTCTTATTCGTTACTCTCGTTCTAGAGCCTTCATCATGCACTTTGGAGGCTAGCAAGCAGAAGATTGTGCAGTGGACAAAGCGTTGGGCGCTGCTCGTGGCGATATTTCAGGTCACCTCCTTGCTTGTAAGTGGCGTAGTTGTTATGGGCCTCGGGGACATGAAGCTCTCAGAGGTCATGGGGGCAAATTTTGTTCGAGCGGGCATTATTGCCACTACATCAGCTTTGATCATTGCGTTCGCCGGTCCTCGTCGGAAACAGGTACATCTGCTGATTCCAGCGGCATTCATTCTTATGGCTAGCATGCTGACCAGCCACGCGATTTCGCGACTCGGAACGCGGTTCCCATTGCTGCTGTTTACGGCCGCACACCAAGCCGCTACGGCGGCCTGGATTGGAGGTCTGCCCTACTTGCTACTCTGTTTGAAACGCTCGTCTCCTGAAGCGGCGCAGGAACTGTGCTCACGCTTTTCGAAGCTTGCGCAAATTAGCGTTGGCGTTCTCATCACAGCGGGGGCAATGTTGGCGATTATTTATGTGGGTTCGTGGAAAGCGCTTTACGGAACTTCCTATGGGTTGATGCTTGCCGCTAAAGCGGCACTATTAGGATTTCTGCTGATGCTGGGCTTTCTGAATTCGCGGCTCGTGCGCAAGGGCCTCGCTTCCTGTAGCTGGGTTCTGACCAGGCTGAAGCGTCTCGGTGAGGTAGAAGTAGCCGTCGGTTTCTCGGTAATATTGGCGGCCGCATCGTTGACATCGTTGCCTCCTGCGGCGGATCTGGCAACCGGGCTCGTCGCCCGCAACGAAATAGCCGCTAGATTGGCGCCGCGATGGCCACATTTTTATGGCTATGTCGCATTAGCATCTTCACCGCAGAACACCGCCCCGTTCTCTTCGAGTGCTCCATCCAACTCGTCTGCTCGTCAAAGTTCAGCGATGAGACCTATACTCGGAGGGCCGGTTTGGTCCGAGTACAATCATCACTGGGCCGGACTAATCGTCCTGGCAATGGGTCTCCTTGCATTCCTCGCACGCGCCGGGAAGGTGCAGTGGGCACAGAATTGGCCGCTATTACTGCTGGGCTTGGGGGTGTTCGTAATTTATAGAGCCGACCCTGAAAACTGGCCGATGGGTCCCAATGGATTCTGGATCAGTTTCATGGACCCTGAAGTTCTGCTGCATCGCGTATTCGCCATTTTGATTGTTGCTTTTGGCGCCTTCGAAAGGAAGGTTCAAACGACCGTCGTTCTCCGTCAACGAGAAAGCCTCGTTTTTCCCATTATTGTCGTGCTTGCCGGCGCTTTGCTCCTCACTCACTCCCATAACCTTGGAAACGTCAAAGAGGAAGTGTTGGCTGAACTTAGTCATACGTCTCTAGCCGTGATTGCCATCTTTGCCGGATCCTGTCGTTGGCTGGAACTTCGCCTTCCAACAGAAGACCGCATACGT
Organism: uncultured Acidobacteriota bacterium; assembly: GCA_963810155.1. Lineage (GTDB taxonomy): Bacteria > Acidobacteriota > Terriglobia > Acidiferrales > UBA7541 > Palsa-189. The sequence continues at coordinate 210,742 of CAWEMN010000021.1, read as the reverse complement.
TCACTGACGGCATGGCTCTGGCCGCTTTGTCTTTTGTTAATTGGGATGATTCTCTTGAATTATCGAGAAAGCTAAAGCGCACCCTTCCAAAGCTCCCCGCCGATCTCCATTACGCCCACGGAAGCAGTGCTTGCTGTAGAGCAAGGACGTGCGAACCGCCTGTCAGTATCCTGTGCGTCCATTCTCGACTGGGAGTTTGTGCCTTCCGACAAATTACGCGTCCTGATCGCTGACGATGACATCCGCATGCGGCATGTTATTGTCCGATTACTGCGCGATGAATTCGAGGTGATCGGCGACGTTGGCTCCGGCCGAGAACTTGTCCAAGCAGCTCTGGCGCGAAATCCAGACGTTATCGTCAGCGACGTCGCAATGCCCCTACTCGGGGGAGTCGAGGCCATCAGGGAACTTAGCACCGCCGGCAAGGCGATTCCCTTTGTCTTGATCAGTTCAGTCTTCTATCGTGCAGGGGTCGGGAATCATGCGGGAGCGGTAGCTTACGTTGACAAGTCCGATCTTCAGTTTGACCTGGTCTCCGCCGTTCGATCCGCAATGCTTGGCCAGCCGTTCCACTCTCGTAGTATTTGCCGTTAGAGCCAGGCGAAATGTCCGAGGCACGAGGCATATGTGCGCCCCCCAGAATCCCCGCGCGCCCGAGAGTTCGCACTATAGAATCACCGGCTTCGCCCAATCGCCTTGATAAAAACAGTTAGCTAATGTGCTACCTGTAAGAGTTGACAGTGTACCGCTCTGGCAGACTTCCTCAACAATCGCCATTCGATAAAAACGCCTGCAATTAAATCAGCCTTGGAAGTTGAACCTATTACGTCCATACGAATCTGTTATCGCCCGTGCGAGGGATAAGCCGGAAGGAGGAGTGATGAACGGTGCGGCCGACGAGGTGTACCTCCTGTTTCTGGACGCTAGGCGCTGTATAAGCAAAAGGGCACATCCATGGGCTTAGGGTATGGTGCTGTAGAACGATCAAACGATGTGCTGCAAACAACCGGTGAGCAGCAAACTCTCATGAGCTCATTGCAAAGGCTGATGTGCTCAGTCAACGACGCTACGACAATTGACGATGCGATTACGGTTTGCCTTCAAACGGTCTGTGACTGCGCCCGGTGGCCTGTTGGTCACGCACGCCTAATTAGCGACGGGGTGAGCACGGAGGCAGGGAACATCTGGTACTTTGCCGCGGGCGATGAAAGTCTTACCGCTTCGATCCGTAAAGAGTTTCGCAAGTTCGAGTTCACAACCTTGCTGGCCCAAGTATTGGCGGACAGGCGCCCTGTCTACACCCCAGATCTGTCATGGGGCACCGGTTGCCATGTTCCTGCCCTGGAAGTTGGTTTTCGTGCTGGCTTGGGCTTTCCGGTTTGGGTTGGCTCGGAGATCGTCGCCGTATTCGAGTTCTTCTTGGACGGAGACATGAGCCCGAGCGATTCATTGACGACGTTTCTGTCAAGCACCGCTATGCACCTCGGATCTTTCATTGAGCGTACCAGGGCTGAGGTAGCGCTCCGGCGCCTTTCTGCAAGTCTGTTGCGTACCCAGGACGCGGAACGCAGACGGCTAGCAAGGGAGCTTCACGATAGTGCCGGTCAAGATCTTGTAGCCCTCCAAATTAACCTCGGATTTTTGAAGAAATGCTCGCGCCCTCAGTCGAAGTCCGCATCAAACGGTCAAGGAATGCCAGGAAATTGTAAAACGTTGCATCTCCGAAATCCGCACGATGTCGTACCTACTTCATCCGCCTTTGTTGGACACACTAGGTTTGGAAGCGGCAGTTCGTTGTTACGTCAATGGTTATGTTAAACGCAGTAACATTCTCGTTGATGTCGACATCACTGCGAATATGGGTCGGCTCCAGCCTGACGTGGAGACCGCATTTTTCCGCATCATCCAGGAGTCATTAACGAACATCCATCGTCATTCCGGAAGTCAGACCGCCCGCATCAGGATCGGCGTCGATGCTGCGGCTGCTTTCGTCGAGGTCAGCGATTCCGGCAGCGGGATAGCAGCTCTGCGCGACGCCTCTGGAGGTTTACCCAACGAACCCGGAGTTGGCATAACGGGAATGAAGGAGCGTCTTAGAGAATTGAACGGGACTTTCGAAATTTTGTCCAGCCAGCGAGGAACACTTGTGCGAGCCTCTGTCCCTCTGCGCAAAATCGACAGGACATGACCGATGGCGCGTAGCTTGGGCCTAGTTCGATTTCTCAGGTGATCGGAATGCCGCCCCCGCCGCTCTTTCGACAGTAAACCCCAGTCCAGACTCCCCGCTTTTGCAAGTAAGCCGCATTGCTGAACTCTTGACGTATCCATCCTAAAAACGAGATACTACGACACCCCGCAGCCAGGTTCATACAGAAATAGCATTTCGCCTTCTAAAGATTGGCTCATACGAACGCGCGCCCGACGTCCCTACTGGAGGGAATTTGAGTGCTCCGATAAGCCAGCGAAGAATCGTAGTTGCCGATGACCACCAGCAAGTACTTGCAGAAGTCGTACATTTACTGCAAACGAATTCGACATCGTGGCGGCTGTCGGTGACGGAGTATCAGCGGTTCAATCCGTCGCTGACCTCAAACCGAACGTTGTAGTGCTGGATATTGAAATGCCACTGCTGAATGGATTCGAGGTAGCGCAGCAAATCAAGGATATGGGACGGCTGACTAAAATTGTCTTCTTTAGTATTCATGAAGATCCCGATTACATCGAGCATGCCAAGACGATCCGCGCCAGTTATGTGCTTAAGTCGCGAATGACATCTGATTTGTCACTCGCCATCAACGAAACCCTTGAGGGACGGATCTTCGTTTCAGAACTTCAGAAATCCTGATCGCTGGTGGCGAAGAAGGCAGGAAAGAGAAGAACCGGACAATTCCGCAGATCGAAGCTGCTGCACACAACCTCATCCTTATCTCTTATCCCGAAGCCCATTCGATACTGCGGGAGCTACGCCTCTATTCTCAGCAAAATAACCACTACGGGTCCGGACATTCAACTTGCCGAGGTCTGGAGCCGCCACGTGAACTTGAATCTTCCGAAACGAAGAGCCCATACCTTTCTCTTCAGGTACAAATCCGAGCGTGTATTGTTCTCGCAGGTCCTTCGCAATGAGCAGTGAGAAATCCATGACAGACCTCTGCGACTGAGGTAAGAAGGCGACGCCGCCCGTCTCCCTGGAAAGCTGCATCAGCGCCTTGGCGTCTTCGTCTTTATCGTGCTCGTGCAATAAGATGATGGAGTAGATCGTGACCTTCGATTGACGGGCGAGCTTTAGGATCTCAGAGCGCTTATACAAGCTGGCGTTATCTCCCCCATCGCTGACGACGATCAAGGCTCTTCTCTGCCAAGTGACTGAGCTGCAAATGGGTCAACCCTTGCGCCAGCGCATCGTAGAGGGCGGTACGTCCACTCGCGGAAAGGGACTCGGACGCCTCAAGTTCGCTAGGGACGCTCGTGAAGGCTTTGCCGTCCAAAGGTTCAACCTCCACTGTGTCGTTAAAATCGACCACAAACATCTCGTCTTCGGCGTTTCCTGACCTTCCGAATGCCGAGATCGCCGCGACGACGTTCGGTAGTTTCGATTCCATACTGGCGCTGTGGTCGACGATTAAGCCGACGCTGACAGGAGCGTCCTCGCGCTGAAACACAGTTAGATTTTGCAGTCGCTCTTCGTCGTATACGCTAAAGTTTTCTTCCTTGAGGCCTGAAACGAAATTCCCCTGTTTGTCTGTCACATTAACGGGAAGCAAGACCAGGTTCGACGCGACCGAAACCGTAGGCGAAACTTCAATTTGATAGGAAGTGACCGGGGGAGCTTGCGCCTTACCCGAAGCAATATCCACGAAGATAGCAAAAAGGAATAGCCCGTATTTCAAATACCGCGTATACCGGCAAATCTGCGATACTCGTGTCATTCAAAATCTCCTCGCGGCGCCACGCTCTAAGCTGTACGGTAGCGCGATTGGAATGCTTGTCCATACTGCACGGCCTCTTCGAGGCCAGCTACTTGAAAACGCATTGCTTTGCCCTGGCCAGCGACCCCTCAAGACCCTTTTCAAAAGCCCCCGGCGCCCATACCGCGCATCCTCGCGCGATTGCCTACACCGGACCGGCGAAGAACCACCAATATGGCAATTTGACCGAATCCCTCGCGCAGGCTCTTGAGAATGGGCCCTGAACTCACGGACGTCGTTGCTTTAGCGCAATTAAGCAATGACTCTTGACGGTGGGCTGCCTTCGGCACCCGGTGCGTTTCTGCAGTCTTGACGCTGATCCCTAGCGCAACGGCGACTTCCTTGCTGCTTGCCCTTCTTCTCTTCTTCTAAGACTTGCAAGAGTTGGATTTCGCGCCAGATTGTTATAGTGTACCGGCCAGCGAGAGGGATAACCGTATGATCAGATCAGCACGCTATCTTGGGTTCGTTTTTATTGGTGTGACGTTGATGCTTGCGCCAAAGGTGCGCCTGCTCGGTCAGGGTAGCGGGGGCGGTCGAGGAGGTCAAGGCGCGGAAACTCGAGCGAAATTGCCTGAGGCGCCTCCGACTGGGTTCTTTGGCAGCTATCGAGTCGCCGCCGAGAAAATGGATCCTTCTAAGCTCCCGATCATCGGCGCCTGGCGAATCAATTTCGATAAGTCCGATCCATCCATGAAAGCCCAGGGACGGTTTAAGGAAACGGGAACGGCCATCTACACTGCTGTAAACGGTGGCATCAAGAATGAAGTCTTCCTCTTCTATCCGCCTAAAGACGACAGCTACAAGACGGTCTTTACCGACGATGGACGCGAATTCTGGTTCAAGCTCGATGGCAAGAATATTTACGAGAATCCGCAGGGACCGAATGGATTAGGGCAGACCGTTGGCATGTGGCTCGTCGATCGCAATACCATCTTTCGTGAACGCGCAACCAAAGGGGTGATCGATGAGCGCGTACTCTATCGAGTATCCCCTGATGGAAAGACGCTCGTCTGGACGACTTTCAACTCAGCTGGCGACAGCGGACACGTCGTGTGGGACAGAATCGAACTGTCGCGGCCATAACGCAACCGCAAGCTAATTGAGGTTGCCGATCCGGTGGTATACTCGTGCCACGCCGCGAGTTTTACGTCCGTCGCTACCCTTTCGAGTTTACACAGAGTGCCAAGTGCATGGTCATGATCTTCGAATATGACCATTCCCTCCGCCGCATTTACACATGGCCGGAAGTTGGCTGAAGACCACCCGGATCCAACGTGGATAGGATTCTCCGTGGTGATTGGGAGGCACCCATAACGTTCATGGTCGACACGGTGGGCTTCAATGCTTGGGACGCCCACGAGCGCACAGAAAATCGCGCTTGCTGATGGGCACCGCTTTAAGGGATAGTCCGCGACGTGGCGAGGAGTCGTGCTCAGCCGACTCCTCGATACGAAGTGCCCGGAGGAGGCGGATTGTGAAGACATCGAACCGTCAGGTTCTCAGCGTTATTGTCGTCTTTCTTCTTTGCGGAATATCTGCCGTCCGTCTGGCCGCTCAAGCGCAGCAGCCAGCCTTAGTCATTGAGGGAGGCACACTGATTGACGGCAACGGAGGCACGCCCATCCGCGACGCCGTCGTCGTTATCCAGGGCAACAAAATCACAAACGTATCTCGCAAAGGGCAAGTGACCTACCCAGCCAATGCCCAGGTAATAAAAGCGGACGGAAAGTTCATCCTTCCCGGGTTATGGGACGCGCAGACAATCTACAACTGGTACTACGGAGAGTTGATGCTCAACTATGGCGTCACTTCGACGATCGGAATCGGAAATTCCGGCGAGATCGGTGCCCCACACCGCGACGCCATAATCCATGGAAAACTCATAGGCCCGCGACCTTTCACCGCGCTTTCTCAAATCGTGACGCGGTCGGCAAAGGACACTGGCCTGGAGACGATATTGACCCCTGGCCGCGCGCCCAGGTCGACTCAAGAGACCCGCGACTTAGTGAAAGCTTTTATCGCGGGAGGCGCCGACATGATCATCTTCCAGGATGGCGGCCTGCCCTTGGAGTATTACCAGGCGGGCTTCGACGAGGCCCACAAAGCGGGTAAGCCCGTCTTTACCCGAGCCTCTGGGCCGAATTTGGGTCCGCGCGAAGCGGCTATGCTGGGCTCTAAGAACTTCCCTCATTCTGTCGGCGTCGCTGCGGCTGTCGCGAAAAATCCTCCCCCAAGCCGGAATGGTGTCAATGAACTGGATGTCTGGGCCGATATGGACGAGGCCAAGGCCAAGGATTTAATCCAGGTCTTAGTGGAACACGGAACGGCTCTAACCCCGACTTTCAAAATGCAGTATCCGGGTTATCCAAAGGATTGGGCGCGCTTCGAGCAGGAAGACCGCAAACTGCTGAGCGATCCCAACATTGCGGCCTACTACCCTGCGGACAGAGTCGTCACGGCACTGGCGACCTACAATCCGATCCGGATACCGCCCTGGTGCGGCGCCGTGTGCGCCGACGGCACCGGGCCCGAACTGCCTGATGTGCACGAGCGAAGGGTGAGAGGTTTTCAGAACGCATTGCGGTTTCACAAAATGTTCGCGGACGCCGGCGGGCATCTAACGCCGGGCGGCAACACGAATGCCACCAAGGTTCCAGGGATCAACGTACACCACGAGATGATGATTGATGCGGAAGCGGGTATTAAGCCCATGCAGATTATCCAGGGCGCAACGAAATGGTCGGCGGAGATGATTGACAAGGGGAAGGAGTTGGGCACCGTAGAGGTGGGCAAGCTCGCCGACGTGATCATCGTGAAGCAAGATCCGCTGCAGGACATTACCAATCTCCGCGCGATTGACAGCGTGATTTTCGACGGCAAGACCGTGGAGCTCGGATATCACGCATGGTACTCCGATCCTTTTCGTAGAATATCTGGCTATAATCCTCCGGTAGAGGGACTGCAGTGGGCCGAAGCCTTTAGAAAGGCAATGTTCGGCCAGGGACGAGGCCCCGCCGCCCTCGGCGACCCTGTCGAGTCCCCCCAGCCCGCCATCGAAACTATCGATCCCGTTATGCTTACCGAAGGAAGCCCGGCGACGACCGTTACTCTCAACGGCTTCAACTTCGTGCGCAAGTCACAGGTGCTCTTCAAGGACGTTCCCGTTCCCTACAAGGTGGTGAGCCCAGGCGAGCTACAGATCAGCATTGATGCCAGTCTGTTGAAGGAAGCTGGGTGGTTTGATCTCGTGGTGAAAAACCCGTGGCCGTTGAATCGCGATACGGGCCAACCGTGGGGAAATGGCACATCGAACAAGGCGCATCTCATTATCAAGTACCGATATTGAAGTGCTCGGTTGGCACCTTTGGCTGCCCCTCGAGGCAAAAAGAACTCCTGAGCACATCCGAAGAGAAAACAATTGTGGCAATACTAAGGCTTGGGAGCAGGAGGATTCACGAACCGATCGTCAAACTTTTTGTTGTCCTCGGGCGAACAAGGCGTTTGATGAAGCTCCATTTTGGGTTGCAATATGAAGCTCTTTTTCAGGCCGCCCCATGGTTCGCTTCCCCATGCCATTTGATCGTAGTAGGTGACGTTCAATTCTAAGTCGTTGGCGCTAACGCGTTCCCATCGCTCTATCATGTGAAAGGCTGGGCTCATTCGGTGATTAACGCCGACCGGCTCAATCAAATTCTTGCCGTCATAGCCGATCGTGTCGACAACCAAGACGTTCCCCTCCCACTTTCCCACCGAATCTCCCATGTGTGTTGGGAACGGGTCCTTTGGGTGACTTCGGTTCAGCCCGATAACCCGCCACTCGTTCTGTTTTTCGAAAAACTGAAAGATTCGGTCTGGAGTAACGACAAACTCAAACGGATATAGTTGCGTGTACCAAAATTGCATCGGCAGGCCGATCGGATTGCATTCGTTGCTCGCTGATCTTCCATCGCCTTGCATGGTCGCCTGAACCATCAAGTGCTCACGTGCCCATGCGGTTAGAGGAGGTTCGGGTACCGAGTGCTCCGGGATATGGCAGGTTTCACACTTTCCCGCGTCCCCATTTTTCGCTCGGTCGAATAGCTTTTCGGGCCCTGGATCATCGACCCACCACACGCCGGAGAGGTCGCGGCGATCAAATCCTCCTTCTTTCGTCACCGATGTGGCGTATGGAACAGCGATAAGGAGTGCCGTTAGGAGAGAACTGCACAGCGAAGACCAACTCTTCCACGCGCACATAAGGGGAGGCCGCTCTTCCGAATCCACTTCGGCAGCCACGAGATCATACCACAGCCTCATATGATGCTATCCCGTAGCTTGACATCAGCAACCTCCTTTCGTATGCTCGCGGGCTAAGACAAGCAATGTGGAAGAGGCACATTACTATGGTAAAAATGAGATCGGCGTTTTATCTACTACTTGTTCTTGCGCTCGGATTTAGTTTTACGCCTTGGGCTTACGCACACCATGGCTATGCAGCATACGATTTGACCAAAACAGTGACCGTGACTGGAAATGTTACTGATTTGTCTTTAGCCAATCCTCATTCTTCACTTACTTTTGACGTGAAAGATGAGAATGGCAATGTCAATCGCTGGGCAATCGAGTTCGGCACCCTGCGAAGTTTAATTGGTCAGGGATGGACAAAAGATACGCTTAAGACTGGCGATGGAATTACGGTCTCCCTCCACCCTGCGAAGAATGGAGCTCGTGTAGGTGTTCTGGTCGGTAAGATTACCTACAGCGATGGCAAGCCGCTCCCTGTCAAATCAACGCCAAACGAGTAGCTCTCGCCCGTTCTAATACTTCTCAAATAGCTGCATTCTGAGGCTTTTCTGTCGGAGCACAGCTGTTTGGCCCCATGACCGGCAACTGGAGCAAATCGAACGAGAAAATGCACTGGCACTCTTTCCACGATTCAAAACCTAAGACCTGCTCTTTGCCCGGCTGCCGGATTCAAACCATGTCCTTTCGCTGATGCAGAAGGTCCAACGACACACGCGCTATTTCGCCACAAAAAGAAAGAGGGAACCGGAGATCGTCCGGTCCCCTCTTGGTTAGAAGCCCGCTCGTAATGGTTAGAAAGCCAGCTTCAGGCCGAACTGAACGTGACGCGGACCGCCCGACCCGAGCACTGGGTTGGATGTGTCCGGCGTGCTCAGCGAGTAGCCGAACCCATTACTCAGGCCCTTTGACGGATCAAGGCCGGGAGCTGCGAAATCCGCCCGGTTGAAGAGATTGAAGAACTCCACGCGGAACTGGGCGCTATAACGTTCCTTCACCTTCCAGAGCTTTGCGATCGAGAAATCCACGTTTTTGTAGACGGGTCCGGTAAAGAGGCCCGTCGTCGCATTACCGCTCGTCCCATAAGCCGGAGGAGTCAGAAAGCCTCCGCGCTGCGTATAGCAAGTGCCGTTTGCAAGTGCGGCGAGCGCCAGTTGCTGAAGTTGGGCGTGTCGCGTACGCGGACTGTGCTGCACTCTGGCAAGCTGACAGTATGGCGGGTGGGGTCGAAGCAACAGAAGTGCAGCCCCCCTCCTTGCCGCCTGGGCCGTTGTAGCACGGAATAGCAATTGGACCGGTGTTGTCGAAGGCAGAACGGGGCCCAGCGTAATTCCAGTACTGAGTGACGCCGGCCGCGTTACCGCTGGAGATATTTTCGCCTTCGCCAAGCCAATCAGTTGTCTTGGTATCGCTCGGGTTCCAGGCCAATCCGCTTTGCAGAACCAGGATGCCACTAAGCGACCAGCCTTCCAGCATTTGCGCGGGAGACTTTATTCCCGGGATGTTGTAGGTCGGGGAAAATGTAAAGCGATGCCGTAGGTCGATATTGAGGTTTCCGTAGTTTAGACGCAGGTTATTCTTGTCGGTCGGTAGAACACCGCCGCCTTGTGTGGAACTTCCAGCTCCCTCGCCGAGTGCATGGCTGTAGGTGTAACCGGCAAGGAAGGATAGCCCGTGGTAGGCGCGCGCTTGCGCCGTTACCTGCAGGGCGTTGTAATTGGAAAACTCGCCGTTCTGCACCCAATCTACGTTGCTGATGTACGGAAACTTAATAGTGTACGGCCCGACTAGAGCCGCTTTATTGGGTTTGCAGCTGCCGAAGTTCGGCCCACTCGCCAGGCAAGTGTTAATCGTAGTTTGATCCCATCCAGCGCCAAGCGGCACCTGGTTTAGGTCAACGTTGACCTCTTCCCTATAGCCATGATTGCCGACGTAGGCCACGTCCAGGGTCAAAGCATTGGTGATGGCCCTCTGGATGTCCACATTCCACTGAGCCGGAAAAAGGCTGATGGAAATTCGGGTCTACGGCAATGGCAGGGCAAGGTCCAAACAAAGGACTGGAGAAAGGGCCGGTGGCGGGGGTGCACGAAAAACCGGTGTAAGTAACGCCGTTAATGGTCGCGACGGCGTTACTGGGGAAAATCGGGTTCCCGCTCCAATTAAAGAGACCGCACGTGGTCGTCGTATTTGAGCAACTCGCACCAGGCTGCACGGAGGTCAGTGCGCTTATCGGCGTGCCGCTCGTATTGACGCCGATGCTGGGGAAATTAGCCCCGAGAGGATTCGACGGAGAGAAGGCCGTTACAGGAGTGGGGTTTCTCAGAATGGCTGCGGCGGCGCGGACCACCGTCTTCCCATTCCCCGTGACGTCCCAGGCCACGCCCAGGCGCGGAGCGAAATTCCGGTAATCGCCGTTGTACATGCGAGAAAGCGGCAGGCCCGGGCCAACCTGCTCTATCGCTGGAGTGCTTCCCGTGGCATTGGGATTGAAGGTGGAGAGATTGTTGTTTACTTCGTGAGGAGGTCCGGCGTACTCGTAGCGTAGGCCCAGGGTCAAGCTTACTCTGGGTTTGATACGCCAATCATCCTGAATAAACCCTCCGTACCAATGAGCCCGCTCGTTCTGTGAATTCGCCTGTGAGGAACCCAACAGAATCGTCCAATTATTCGGGAAGCCCTGCAGGTAATTTTGCAAGGTCGAAAAGACAACGTTGCCTTGGGACAGGCTGAACGAAGTCCCGTCAAAAACGATGTCGAGATACTCGAAGCCAAACTTGAAGGTGTGTTTGCCGTGCAAATAGGAGACGCTCTCCACCAGATCCACGTCGCCTTCCGGCCCTCGAGTACCTGTCCGATTGCCGATCCCCAGCTGCATATTGAAGCCGTTAATCGTGAGAAGTGGGAACCCGCCATAGTCCGGATTTGTGACGCCCGTAGGCATAGCGTAGCCGGCCGGCCACGGAGCTCCCGCGGGCATGATTGATGTCCCCAGGGAAAGTCGTATTCTTGACGTAGACGTAGCCCAACCTGAAATCGTTCACCCAGTTGGAACCCGGCGTCCAGGTCCAATCCCCGTCGTACTGATAGGCGTTTTGAGGGACCGTAGCCAACCATTGAGGCGCCGATTGCTGTGCAATGGTATTGACCGTTTGGGTTGCACTGGATCTGTAATACATGCCGTTCAAATGGTGGTGCGAGCTGATGTTGTAGTCGATCTTGAGAAGCCCATTGTTGAGTGGTCCGCTACTGGTCAAACCAGGGGCAAAAGCTGGTCGACGTAGGATTGGGGTTGCTCGGAAAGACGTTCTCAAACGAGGATGAAGCAGGTGAGACCGTACACGTCGCCGGATTCAGGCCCGCCAATTGCGCGCTTAGGGGATTGATGGCGAGCCCATTAGCTTCTTCATGGCATTACACGTGTCCACAAAACTGCTACCCACTCCGGCGCCCGCGACGATGTCGGCATGGCGAGCACGTTTACGTCGCCAGTCTTGAGGCGCAGGCCCTCGAAGCTCGCAAACCAGAACAGCTTGTCCTTGATGATGCGTCCGCCCGCCGTCGCCCCAAACTGCTCCATGGTTGCGGGCGTCACCCCGCCAGGATTGTTCCCAGGAAAGAAGTTGGCCGCGTCCGTGGCGCTAGCATCGCGCCCAAATGCGTAGGCTGTGCCGTGAATACTGTTGGTGCCCGATTTCACTCCAACGTTGACGTTGGAGCCATCCCTGAACCCATATTCCGCCTTGGGATTTTGCTGTGTACTGAATTCCTGGATGGCATCAATGGGCACAAGGCTTGATGTATCTCCTGCGCGGTACGAGGTATTCAAAACATTTGCGCCGGTGCTCTCGGCAATCCCGGCGATCCCCTCCAGCCGCAGCATGTCGTTTTGCGTGCGCCGCCCGTTCGTGCTCTGGCCGGCCCCTGTGCCGCTTCCGACCGGAGTAACTACTCCTGGTCGCAGTTGCACCAGACGCTGGAAGTTACGGCCATTCAAGGGCAGCGCATTGATTGACTCATTGCTGACGGTGCCGCCCAAGGTGGCATCGGTCGTGTCGATCGCCGGAACTTCTCCAGTGACGGTGACCGTCTGAGTTTGTTCGCCGGGCTGCACTTCCATGTCGACACGAATATTTTGTCCCACCTCAACCAGCACCCCGGTGTGCTCGACCGTTCGGAACCCCTTAGCCTCGGCTCGCACGGTATAAGTGCCTGGAGTCAGGTTGGTAGCCACGTACTCTCCGGCACCATCCGTGATCAAGGCTCGCGTGACGCCTCTGGCCACGTCGATTACGCTAACGGTCGCGCCGGCAATGACGCCGCCGCTCTGGTCCGTAATCGCTCCTTGAATCGTGCCTTGAGTTGTCTGCGAAAAAAGAGGAAGCCAAGCCAGCAATAACGCTGTTGTCGCCAGCAACAGCTGCACGGCTTTCTTTCCACTGCTACACACACGTCCGCGTAGATGCGGATTTTACAGTGAACATACCCCATCCTTTCAAGCTTAGTGCCCTGAATTGTAGTGGTGATATAGCATGTGCATAGCTTAAGACAAGCTTAACCTCACCTGTAAGTCTGAAGCTGCTGCAGGGGTTAAGGCCCGCTATTCGATAAGCAAACTGCAATCTGTTTAGTGAAGAGATATGAAAAACCCAGAGGCGACTTATCGCCTTCGTTCCGCCTTGGGTGTCAGCACTACTGCGTCGCAGGTCGTGGTTTGGCCGGCGCGGCTGGCATCGCGAACTTCGCCGTGTCAATCGGGGCGTTGGGTTGCACTTCGCTTAGTTGGGTGGTGGACTGCCCGTCCACCCACGTCACGGTCCATTTGAACGGTAACATGACACCGGCTATCGCACGGTAGTCGCTGTAATCTACCTGAGTGGTAACCTGGCCGACAACCGTATCGGCATAGCGCACCATTCGCACCAGCAGGCCTGAATTCTTGTCGAAGTACAACTTTAACGGGGATTGTCCGGTACCGAATCCCTCAACAACTTCCACTGCGCGATCGTCGATAACTGTCGTGCCGCTCCTCCACTGGCTGCGGCTCTGTTTGACCCGAACAGGCAGGCTCAGTATTGCATCGACTCTCGCCCCGTCGAGATCTTGCCCGGTTAGCGCCATCAACGGAACTGGCGTGTCCGGCTCCGCGATCCACCCTTCGCGGCCGTCGTAGGTCGTGATCTTGTCTCCGCTCGGCACATGGATGATCATGGCGCGCTGATCCGGAGCCTTGGCAAACACCTCGACGGGGACCTTGTCACGATCGGTGTCGTACCCTTCGTAAGTGCCCTTCCCGACAAAGCTGGTCAGCTTGGCGATTTGCTCAGCGCCGCCGAGTGCTTGAATATATTTATCAAGTACTTGATCGGCGGAAAGTCGTTGGTTTGTCTCCTCGGAAATTTCGAATCGGTCCGGATCATCCGGGGCTGGTACACCATACTGCTCAGCTAGGCTCGGCGTGACCTCAGGCCGCTCGCCACCACGATGACACGTATAGCAAGTCACCCTGCGCACACCCGCAAAATTGCCCTGATTGATGGCTTTCACCATCAGAACCATCTTTCGGGCAGTTTGCTTCAGCGGCATATCATCGGCGAATCTGGCAACATCGCCGGCACTTTCCACCCCGTGGCAACTGGTGCAATTCAAGCTTAGGGAAGCGGCAAAGAATCCCATTGTGTTCATGAATTCGTCCACCGGAATTCCCTTGAGCACCTGAACGTTCTTGAATACGTCCTCTGACATCGGAGGTTTGGTCTGGCAGTTCGCGGACGCAATACCCAGCAGGCACGTTATCGCTATCCGCAATGCGGCAAGGATGATCGGTTTTGGGGTGTGATACCGCTGCATCATAACCTTTCTTCTCGCGGGAATGGGCAATCGAGGTCCGCAGTTGATGTCTGATGGCAGCGAACGACCTCGCGAATGCAGGTGGTGCTGAAGATCACAGTCAAGTGAAGAGCCTGAAAATTGCTCCTGGAACTTTTCGCTTTTCGCCGGTTACTTGCCGGCAGGGGTCGCAGCAGGCACCCTCATTTCTTCTTTGTATTTTGCCTCGTCTGAGGGAACGCAAACATCCTCTCGGAGTTCCATTTTTGGATCGAGCCTCCAGGTTTTTGTCTCGCCCACCCACGGTTTCGTATATGCCTTCGGGTCGATGATCGTCATATTGAGCTCTATGGTGTCATGATCTACGCGGCGGTAGCGCTCTTCGACGCGCATATCCTCGCTGTGCGGGTGACCGTCGTCGTCGATCCATGTTCTGTCGTTGAAACCGACCGTCTCAACGACAAGGGTGTCTCCCTCCCATTTGCCGACGGAAACTCCGTACCAGGTAGGGTCAGGGTCTTTAGGAAGCTCTCGGCCATCGGTCCAGATGGTGCGATGAGCGTAAAAGTAGTCGAAAAATACGAGCACTTTGCTAGGGACTTGAATAATCTCACTGGGATAGGCATCGTAAAACGAGATGCGCGGAAAGCCCACCGGATCACAAGCCATCATGGGATCGTTGCCGAGCGGTACAACCCTGTCGGCACGCCCGATTCCGGGTTTGTTTGCGGAGTACTTTGCCTGGGCCCAAGGGGTCATGGGAGGAACATCGTTGCGACTGAGCGTCGAGCCGGACTTCCCGCGGCGCCACCAAACTCCGGACAAGTCGTGCGGGTCAAAGGGCTGCGCTTTTGCCGTACCCGTCTTCGCCGCTCCAGTTTGCTGACCCGTCTGAGCGCTGGCGGCCGGCATAGAAAATAGAGTCGCAACAAGCGCAAGCATCAAACCAAACAAGCCACTCCGCATTTTCAAGCCCCTTTCGTCTGAGGACGACTCGCTGGGCTAATTCACCGACAGCCCGAACGAATTCTAATTTTCCGGCCTGCCTAATTCTGTTACTTTTCCGTCGGCGGTCACGAGCTTGGCAAGGTACCCGCGAGCGGCGCCGACTTTAGCAGGATTCACCGTCACCGTGATCTCATCTCCGGGTTTGAGTGTGTGTCTGTCCCAGCCAAAGCGCGCCTGAACGACTGGAGAGTTAGTCTCTGCGCCCCAGTGTACGACGTTGCCACTTTCGTCCTTCACGTCATACATGATGTAAATGTGGGGATTCTGATACTGATATTCGGTTACAACGCCTTTCATCGTGACTTGCTTTGTCAGATCGTACGATACCCGCGAGCCGTGATGCGCGAGTATGGGGCTGCTAAATGCGAGAAGGCTCGAGATGATTATCAGAGACTTTGCTAGATTGCCTTTCATCTTCGTTATTACCCTCCAAATTGGGCCTGGTCAGCTCCGCTGGTGACGACAAACTCGAGTCTGAATGCTCCTCGAAAATCGCTACGTAGTTGGCCCTTGCCCGGATCACCTTTTAATTAACCCGATCCCATACCATGCTTGGACTGGGGTTAGGGTTCGGGGGCGCCTTGGGATTGGGATTCGCATTCCAAACGTACCACGTCAAGGTCTTTCCGTCGTCCGAAACTACGTATAGCACGCGCTCATCGTCCATGCCCTTGGTTTGTCTCTGTCTGTAGATCATATTTCGAGTGACGAGCCACGTTGATATCGTCTGATCTTCGCCGTTGGGGCCTTCTGGATCCTTGTACTCTTGCTTGCCGTCCAACTTGTAGAAGAAAGTGTGATCTTTCGGTGCAACCCCGGCTGTTGGGAGGCCGGCGTAAGGGGCAGGGTAAACGTCATACATTGTCTGTCGGATTCCGCCGTTTTCTATGGAGTACACGGCTGTCCACGTAGCCGCGCGGTTACGCACACCAGGACCCGATTTTGCGATATTGATTTTCCACGTCCCGATGATTGGGAGTCCTGTCGGATCTACTTGCGCTGAAGCAGTCCCGCAGACAAGCAAAGCCAATAAGTGACAGCGCCAAAACCAACCCACTTCGCTTCAGATGTCCTGGACATCCGGTCCTCCATTTCCGTGGCCGATCTTTACAATGGAGCCGCTAAACTAAAGTAAGGTAGCGACCAACAAAAAGTTCTAAACATACTCTCGACCGTCGCGGACCGAGAGTACGACTTTCGACGTTAGAGCGTAATGCTCCACGCCCACCAACGGAAACCTACTTCTTATCCTTATCGCCTACCGCGATAGCGCCGATTGGAGCCGCGATCACCGATTCATAATCGCGCGCTGTATCGCATACATTTTCCTGAAGAGAGTCGGTTTTCGAATCCAGCTTGAACTCTTTCTTCCATCCCGTCCACGGCTTATCGCCCCACGCCTTCGTGTCGTAATACGTCATTTCCAGAGTCAGGTGTGTAGCATCGGCGAGATGGTACCGCTCGACCAGATGAAATGCGTCGCTCTGAATAGTGCCCGACATTCTCGCTGATCCAGCGATGGCCTGTCTTCTCCGTTGTAGCCGAGTGGTGTCGACCACCAGCGTATTTCCATCCCACTTCCCAATCGAATCTCCAAAATAGCTGGGCAACAAATCCTTGGGATGGTCCCGATTGAGCCAGATCGTTCGCCATTCGCGATGGTACTCGAACATTTGATAAATCCGATCCGGCAGCACTGATAAATAGCATCGGGTACTCATTTATGTAATTAAACGCTACCGGTGTACCCTGTAACTCGCACTTCTCACCAGGGTAATGACCGCCGGGAACGTTCGAAGGCACTCCATTTTCATCTACAGAAACGGCGCCCCTTGGGAGCGATCCGGCCGACGAGGCCCCTTTCGCGGTTGCGTTCAATCCCGCATGCGAAATATTTTTCAACAGTAAGTGTTCCTTCGCCCACGGTGTTAAAGGTGGCTCAGGGACAGGGTTGTCATCACCGTAGATCCGCCCGGTGCCAATCCAGGATCCACTGAGGTCATGGAGATCGAAATTGGTCGTCCTCCTTTTGCCGCGGGTCGCCGAACTTGGGGCGCGCGCCCCCCGTTGTGCAAATAGCGCCGGCGAACACGCCAGAACGCAAGCAAACCGCTGCATCGTCCAATTTTTCATTCCTGCTCTCCCTTCACCTTTTGGGGCCCGCGGTTCTCTCGGTAAGAGCTCTAGTCAACGTCGATCTTTTCAATTTAGGTCCTGCATAACTTCGGTTAAAACACTCACGTGACACGCACCTCGTAGGCGGACCCGAGAAATTGATCTGACGATAAAGAGAACGTTAACGTTCCTACTGCCTTACCAAATTCCTACTTGGCTCCCGTAATTGGATTCAGGATCACGGTATCATATTCCTGCCAGTTGCTGGATCGCATACATTTTCCTGCGAGAGAATCGCCCTTCGAATCCAACTTGAATTCCTTCTTCCAACCTGGCCAGGCCTTGTCGCCCCATGCCTTGGGTCGTAATACGTCATCTCCAGATCCAGATGCGTGGCATCGATGAGATGATAACGCTCGACCAGATGAAATCGCATCGCTTGAGTAATGCCCGACGTTCTCGCTGATCCACGAGCGCTTCGCCATTGAAACCGATCGTGTCGACCACTAATGTGTTTCCCTCCCACTTGCCAACCGAATCTCCGAAATAGCTGGGAAACAAATCGCTGCGATGATCGCGATTAAGCCAAATCGTTCGCCGCTCGAGCTGCTTCTCAAACAGCTGATAAATCCGATCAGGCAGGACAATGAAGTGAAATGGGTA
Source organism: uncultured Acidobacteriota bacterium (assembly GCA_963810155.1). Lineage (GTDB taxonomy): Bacteria > Acidobacteriota > Terriglobia > Acidiferrales > UBA7541 > Palsa-189. Next base: position 192,878 of record CAWEMN010000021.1, on the reverse strand, counting down.
ATAATGCGTGCCGTTAAACTGCACCGGCACGCCCAGCGGCTCACAATGCTCGCCCGGGATAATGACCCTCTGGAATATTCGCGGGCACTCCATTTGCATCTTTCATCCCTGTCATGCTTGAGCTAGTCGACGACTCGCCCTTCGCTGTCAGATTCAATCCCGTATGCGAGATGCTCTTCATCAGTAAATGCTCCCTCGCCCACGATGTTAAAGGCGGTTCGGGAACTGGGTTGTCATCGCCAAAAAATGTTTGGGTACCAAGCCAAGATCCATTCAGGTCATGAGGATCAAACTTGGCGCCCTGGGCTTGCGCGGGTCCAGAACCGGGAGCACCGCCACCCCTTTGTGCAAATAGCGCCGGAGAAAATGCCAGAAGCGCAACTGCAGCACCGGCCATGGTCCGATTTTTCATGAGAAAATCTCCCAGAGCTGCCTTTGGCTATCGCTCCCACGTGTACTGCGCGCTCATATCGGGTCCGGGGCGGGACTATTGCTTGGGCCGATTGCGCCTTAGACTTAAAGAGCGTTAGTTCTCTGCGCCGCCGGGCCTCTTGCCTTCCACATACTGACCAACGATGAATATTCGGCCATCGGGCAGCTTGAGTGTCTCAGCGGCGGCTCTAAACTGGGTGCCGCTCTTGGCTGGACACGCCCTTGTGCTGATCGTTTTACCCATGTTGTCCAGGAAATCCTGCCTGTCGATTCCGCCCCTCTTCATCGACACTACCGAAAGAGTCTCGAAACGCCACGACGACACATTGCCATTGGCATCCTTCACATCCATATGGAAATATGCGTGCGGGTTCTGCCAATCGATTCCGGTCAGGGTTCCCGTCATGTCCGTGCACTTCGACCCGTCGAACTCAACGGCGAAGCCGTGATGGGCATACGCGTCGGCCCTTACCAAGAGCAGGGCAAAAACTGCTGCCAGAACGGTTGCAACCTTGCGTTGCATCGGGATGTCTCCTCGGATGATCGATTTTGCAGGTACGTCGGATTTGACAGACGATCACACCTCTGCTTCTTACATGCTCTCTAATACGCCAGGCATCCTCTGGATGTCAAGGTCAGCTTGACCGTTAGTCGGGAGCTTGATAAGTTCGCCTTCCCTCTGGATTCCATGCGTTCCGGTCGCGCGCAGTGGGGCGAAGCAGGTAATTTTTGAGAAATGCCATCCAATGGGCACAGCACTAAAGGGGGAAAGATGAAGCTAGGGTCGAGGCGAACGGTGCTCCGTGCAGCGACCACAATGTGTTTGTGTCTGCTGAGCGCTGTCTTCGCGAGTAGTCAGACACCTGCCCAGAGAGGCGCGGACCAGAAACCGGTCTTGGCGGAACAAGTTTTCAAAAATGTTCAGCTACTGAAGGGAATCCCTGTCGATGAGTTCATGGAGACGATGGGATTCTTCGCCGCCTCTACAAGCATGAACTGTACAGACTGCCATACCGAAGAGAGTGGTGGCGATTGGGCGAAATATGCGGACGACACGCCGCTCAAGCAAACTGCCCGCAAGATGATTTTGATGGTAAGGGCGATTAATCAGGGCAATTTCGGGGGTATGCGCATGGTGACCTGCTGGACGTGCCATCAGGGCACCACAAAGCCGAGGACGATACCCCTTTTCTCCGTACAGTACAGCGATATGTGGGATGCGGAACCGGATGAGATTGTTGAATCCGGAAAGGCTTCGGTCGATCAAGTTTTGGGAAAGTATATCCAGGCACTCGGCGGGGCCCAGCGCGTATCTACGATCACCAGTCTCTCCGGCAAAGGAACTTACGAAGGGTTCGATACCGATTATGAGAAGGTCCCTGTTGACGTCCTCGCCAAGGCTCCGGACCAGCGCGCCACAATCGTCCATATGCGCGAAGGAGACGGCACAACTACTTTCGATGGGCACCTCGGCTGGCTGGCCGCGCCAGGGAGACCGGTGCCCCTTATGGAGCTTACGGGAGGGAGTCTGGATGGGGCTAAGTTGGATGCGGAGCTATCTTTTCCTTCGCGAATCCAACAGGCGCTCATCGACTGGCGCGTTGGTTCCGCGTCGATCGACAATAAGGAAGTACAAGTTTTGCAGGGAAGGCTGACACAGGGCGGGACTACCCGTAAAACTCTACTTCGATCTTTCTTCAGGTTTGCTGCTCGAGGTTAGTTCGCTATGCAACCACGTTGGTTGGCGTCGTTCCCACACAAATCGATTACTCCGACTATCGAGACGTCTCCGGAGTGAAAATGCCGTTTCACTGGGTTGTGACCTGGACGGATGGCCGCTCAACCGTCTCGTTGAGCGAGTTGCGTGCGAACGTCCCGATTGACGCCGCGAAATTCGCAAAACCTGCCCCGGCCGCCGCCAAAGCTGAAAATAAATAATCGCCAGTGGCCTGCCGATCCGCGCGACGCGGTTGTCGGCTCACAAGAGCCACCACATAAATCGAGGCTCTGAACACCTGAGCTTCCCCGCCATGCTGGCTGACGTCTTGCGCGGGATCTCCGCTTTGCAAATGTACTTCACACTACTTCTTTATGGAACGGTGGGAAGCAATCGTCCGTCGGCTAAGGCTTTTGGCTCGCCGTCGGCACCGGTCTGTTGAACTTGGCTGCGTCAATCGTGACGTTCGGTTGTATAGACGTCAATTCCGTAGTTGAGCGGCCATCCGTCCAGGTCACAACCCAGTGAAACGGCATTTTCACTCCGGAGACGTCTCGATAGTCGGAGTAATCAACCTGCGTGGGGTTGATACCGAGCACCGTATTCGAATAGCGCACAAGCCGCACCAGCAGTCCCGACTTTTTGTCGAAATATAACTTCACCGGGGTATTGGTAGCGCTAGTCCCCTGGACAATGTCGACTTCATTACCGTCGACGCTGGATCCTGGAAAACCCGTTCGCCAGCCTTTTAGGATCTGCTTGATCTGCCCCGGAAATGATAGAGCAGCGTCCATCTCGGCGCCCTCTTTCTCCCCTCCTGTCAGCACGAGTACTGGCAAAGGCAAAAGTGTGCCTGCCGATGTAGTCCAGGCGTTCCGGCCGTCAGAGGTCCTTATGTTATCTCCGGAATGCAGGTGCACGATGGTGGTGCGCAGATTCGGAGCCTTGGCATAGACCTCTACTGGGACCTTCTCCTCCTCCGTGTCAAAGCCTTCGTAAGTTCCTTTAGCGATAAAGCTAGTGACGCTGGCCAGTCGCTGGGCGCCGCCGATCGCCTGGATATACTTGTCAAAAATCTGATCGGCAGAGGGCACATTTGGAATGGGAGTTTCGGGCAGTTCGATTTCATCAGGGTCATCTGGCGGGGGAGTGCCATACTGCTCGGCCAGACTGGGCGTAATCTTCGGGCGAGTGTCGCCGCGATGGCACGAATAGCAGGTCACCTCGCGTTTCCCGCCGAAATTAGCTTTATTGAACGCATCCACCATAAGGATCATCCGGCGCGCCATCTGTTTCCTCGGGTTATCCAACGCATAAGCTGCCGTGCTGCTTGTGTCGTGGCATTCCGAGCAGTTCAAGCTCAGAGAGGCAGCAATGAACCCCATCGTTCCCATGAACTGGTCGACGGTAAGTCCCCGGAGAACCTGGATATTTTTGAACACCTCGTCCGCCATAGGCGGCTTTTCCGTCTGCGCAGCTTGGGCGCTCGCCGCTGCGACAGACAGGAGAGATACGAGCACGATTTGTATGGCAACAAAGACTTTTCGTCTCGACGAGCTGCTCAATGTTGTCTCCCTCGCTTGATGTGCACGAGCCACGTTCCCTCCCCTGGAGCTGACAGGCCAGCATTCTCGCGGCTGCACCAGAGCCTCCGTCGTGGACGCATATCCTAGCATGAGTTAGTAATCTGGCGGTGGGACCGTGCATCGCTACCGGTGCACGTGTGCGGGCGCACCGATGGGCCCTCAAGTATGGCGCACGGTTGCGCCTTATTTCGATACGATTCGAACAACGAAAGCTCGCAACCGCCCAGCTGCATCGAAGCAAATTCATCGGCTCGAACCAGTCGTCAAAGAGCTTATGTGCCCACACAATCTGCGAAATCCGCGAGAGCGAATCGCAACGCCCCGACTCTGTCGCTATTTCCTTTAGACTTGACATTAAACGGTGACTCGCGTATGACTTCCTACGTAAACGTCTCTCATTACAACATCCATTCTTCTAGGAGACACCTCCATGGGACATAAGCTTTGCGGCGTTGTGTTGGGAGTTGTTACTCTCTTCGCCGCGACGGTTCCCGCGTTCGCCCATCACGGCTACGCCACCGAGTTTGACGCCAGTAAATGCATGGTTTTGAAGGGTACCCTCTCCGGTGTCGATTGGGAGAACCCGCACGCATTTTTCCACATAGACGTGAAGGATGCCGACGGCAAGGTGAATACCTGGAGGCTTGAGACGATCTCTCCAAACAGCCTGAAAAGGTCCGGAACTACTAGGGAAGACGTCATGAATAATATGGATAAGCCGGCCATGGCAAGAATATGTCCGACCAAGGCTGGCGGCACACCTTACAAAGGCACAGCCGAATACTTCAAGCTGGGCGATGGCATCTTGCGTATCGTCGGTCAGAACATCGAAAATTTGACGCCCGAGCAACTTCACTTCGAATAACTAAGAGAACTTAGTCTTCTGCGATCATGGAAAGAGCGATCTCAGCCGTCTCGAGAACGAGGCGTGGTCTGGCGATTTTTGGGCGCCTCAAAAAGGAGAATTTAGAGATGAGACGATCAGGGATAAAGAGGCGGTTCGGGTGCTACATGATGGCTGGAGCCGTTCTCGCTGCTCTGGGGATCGTCATCACCCCTGCCTTTGCCCAGGAGCCTCCTCCAGGATCGGTGGGAAAAGCACCTGAACGGACTTCGGCCGGGTCAGAGAACTGGCACGAACTCCCTGCTGGCGGACCCGCTCCTCGCACCGCGGATGGGCACCCAGACCTTACCGGAGTGTGGTTTCCAAATAGCGCTGGGAGGCAGGTACAAAGGGCATACCCGATCGACCCGGCTGCGCGCCGGCAATTCGATCCCAAGGTGACGCCAGAAGACAAACCGGTCTTCAAACCTGGGATGGAGGCGAAATTCAAGCAACAGGTGCCTTACGGGGAATGTGTAATTCCCGGAACTCCGGGCACGTTGTTACAGGAAAATAGCCTGACCTGGCCTATTCAGTTTATTCAGACCCCGGGGCGGCTGGTAATGCTGGTCGAATATCCGATGGATTTTCGTGTCATCCACACGGACGGTCGTCCGCATGAGAAAGATCCCGATCCCACCTTTAATGGCAATTCGGTGGCGCACTGGGAGGGAGATACGCTGGTTATCGACTCGATTGCCCTCGATAATCGAATACCGAATTTTGGCGGTTGGTTTCATAGCGAGCAGGAGCATGTGATCGAACGCTTCAGCCGCCCTTCTAAGAACTATATCATCCACCAGGTCACCATTGAGGACCCTCTAGTGTTGGCGAAACCTTGGAATTCGGCGCCTCGGAAGTGGTCATTGTCGGTCGTTGCCGATGACGATCTGGAGGAATTCTTCTGCACGCGCAACGAAGAGCCACAGGAATGGCAGAAAGAAGGCCGTCCGGCAAATTCGTTTTAGTCCGCTGCCGGTCAATAAATAGAGCGGCAGAACGTAGTCAGCGGTTCAGCCTGATTTTCGTCATTCTGCTTTGGCATTGAAGCGTCACAACATATTCAGAACGCGTACCTGAATTGAATCTTTCCCTCTCTCTTCCGCCTTGCAGATCGATGGGGTCTTTCCTTGACAATCGGGCGGCCGTGGGCTAAAAGCACACGCAGGGTTCACGATATCGACCGGGGGTGTAATTTGATTTCTAACAGGTTCACAGGGAGAGCTGTATCCCCATGGATGCGGTTCTTAGCGACGACTGCGCTGTTCCTCGTTTGTCTCCCTCTGTTTTCGCAAACCAATCAAGGCGCCATCCAAGGTGCGGTGCTGGACCAGAGCGGCGGAGCCGTTGCGGGCGCCGCAGTAACCGTAATCGATGTGGCCCGAGGCACCACGCGTGCTTTGACCACTGATGGTGCCGGGCAATACGTGGCTACCAACCTGAACCCGGGAACGTATACCGTGAGTGCCGAAGCCAAGGGCTTCCGGAGAATAGAACACAGCGGCGTCCTGGTAGAGGTCGGACAAGAAGTTCGTGTGGATCTGGTCGTGCAGCCTGGTGAACAAACTCAGACAGTCACCGTCACCGGCGAAGTTCCCGTGATCAACAGCACTGATGCCACCTTGGGCGGGACCGTCAGCAACCAGTCGATCAATGCGCTGCCCTTGAATGGCCGGAACTTCGAGCGCTTGCTGCAACTGCGCCCGGGAGTAGTTGCCCAAGTGGGAGCCGGTACAGGCACCGCGACTACCAACGGCCTGCGCGGGACCGCAAACATGTTTCGGCTGGAGGGCATCGCCGGAATCGCCCACACCGTGGGCTCGAGCCTTTTGAACAATGCCTACCGCGGCGGAGATACAAGCTCCCTGGTGCCCATCGACGCCATTCAAGAATTCAGTTCCGAGCAGAATCCCAAGGCGGAATATGGATGGAAGGACGGCTCGGTCGTAAACGTTGGATTGAGGTCGGGCACTAACAGCATTCACGGCACGGCCTACGCCTTTGGGCGCGACGCCAGTGCAACGGATGCTGCGAACTTCTTCACGAATTCGGTCACGCCGGCGACTCTGGAGCAGTTCGGGGCTACGGCAGGCGGACCGATTCTCAAGGACAAACTCTTCTGGTTTGCTGCCTACGAAGGCCTGCGTTCCAAGGTTGGACAAACAGCGACCACCACGATCCCTTCGGATGTCGCGATGTCTGCGGCGGTGGATCCAACGAGCAATTTGAGCTTGGTGAATGCGTGTCAGGCGCTGGGACCTGCAAAGATCAATGCGCTCAGCGCGCAATTGGTGGGTCTCAACCCGACGACCTGCGTGGTAACGCCCGCTTCCGCTACGGTTGAGAATATATTCCCATTCAATTCCTGCGGCTCGAGTACAACGTGCAATACGTTTGCCCCGGGCATAGATAGCAACCTCCCCCTGAACAACGGAATCTTTAAGGGTGACTACGTCCTCGGCACTCACCACCATTTGAGTGGCACGTTTTACGAATCCAAGTCAACGCAATATGCTGCGGGCAGTGCCGTGGTGTTCTCGTCAGGAACGATCGCGACCCAGCTTGCCAAACAAATCTCCGGAGACTGGACTTGGACTCCAGCTTCCACATTGGTGAACGACTTCAGGTTGGGCTACATCTACGTGATCAATAACACCATAGATCCGGACCAGGCGATTCCTTCGAATCCCTGGCCCACGGGCTACGGCATGAATACGGGCGTGACGAACCCCCTATACGCCGGGCTCCCATTAATTACCATTGGCAGCTTCAGCCCGCTGGGGTTCTTGAACGGCCGGCCGAGTCACGGTGGTGCGCAAGGCGACGTCAACCTCGTGGAGAGTGTCTCGTACTTGCGCGGTAAGCACGCCTTCAAGGTTGGGTTCGAGTTTTTGGACATGGTTTTTGACCTAAACGTATATCCTGCGGCGGAAGGCACGGTCGTTTTCAAAACGACGCAAAGCTTCCTGCAGGGCACCCCTAACAGCGGGTCGATTTACCTGGGTAATCCTCTGGCGATTAACCGCTCTCACTGGTACTCCGGATTTCTTCAGGATGATTGGCGTGTAACCCCTCGATTGACCTTGAACGCAGGGCTGCGCTACGAGTACTACACGCCCCCGATAGAGATTCACAACCACATCGGCACCTTCGACCCCAATGTCAACCCGGCGACCACTCCTGCGGTCCAACAGTTTGGCCCGGGCGCGCCAATTTCTCAATCGTACGACCCCGGTTTGGGATATTTTTCGCCGCGCTTGGGCATGGCCTGGGACGTCAGGGGCAACGGTAAAACCGTGGTCCGCGCCGCGGGGGCGGCTCTGAGGAACGGCCTCTTCATGGGAACGATGATTCCCACGGCTCCCTACGGGGCGAACTTCCCCAGCATCGGCGTCAATAATACCGGCACGGATATAAACGCGTTTACCGCCACGCGCGTCGCCTTGCAACTTTGCGCGACATCCGTATGCCCTGGCCAATGGAACTGGAACCAGACAGGCACTTCTATCTTTCCAGCAAATAGCACTTTCGTCTCGAATGGCCAGACCTATACCGGCGTTGCATGCGCTCCTGCCGGTTTCGCCACCACATCGGGGCCGGCTCCCCCGCCGTGCCAGACGGGTGGGATCGACCCCAATTTCAAACAAGCCTATACGGTCGAGTGGAATGTGGACATTCAGCGGGCCATCACCAATAACCTGACGATGGACATCGCCTACGTCGGAAACCGCGGCTATCAACAAGAGTACTTGGTCGACCTCAACCAGCCGCCGATTGGCACGGGGTGGAACACGCCGTGGACGGCGGCCCAATTGACAGCGGCGAAACTAGGGGCGGCCGGTGACGCAGGTCTGACCAGCGCTCAATTGTGCCTCGGACAAGGGCCCTCGCCATTCTGTTCTGCTAACACCGCAGCTGAAGTTGCGGCTAGCAAATACGGCGCGACGTTCCCGTACCTTAGTAATATAGACTTAGCGACGACGGCTGGCGGGGGAGGTTTTTCTCGCTACAACGCCCTGCAGGTAACGATGCAAGCTCGGGGCTACCACGGGCTGTCCTTCCTTGCCGGTTACACCTTTTCCCACGCCCTCGCCATGACGAGCGGAAATTCCACCAACAATGGATCGGCTCTCATACCCGACAAGGGCAACCTGCGGCTAACTTACGGAAACATCCCGACCGACCAGCGCCAGCGCTTCACGTTTTCGCCGACCTACCTGATCCCCGGGATGAAGTCTCCGGGACAAATGCTCGAAGGCTGGTCGGTCAATGGCATCCTGACTCTGCAGAGCGGGTTGGCCTGGAACCCCGCCGACCTGACCACAAATGACTGGCTCGGAACCGGCGAGAACACCAACAGCGGGATCGGCGCAGGCACCACGCAGTTCTGGAATTACAGCGGGCCCCGCTCCGCCTTTAGCAATACCGGTCCGACCGCGATTCCCTGTTACGGCAAAACGGCGGGCTGCCTTCCCTTTGCCTCCGCGCCCGCCATACAGTCGGCTTGCCAAGCTGCGGCACAGGCTCCGTACGCCGGCAATGCCCAAAACCAAGCACTGGCCCTCGTTGCGTTAACAAATAATGCCTGCTACACGCAAGGCGGAGGGTATCTGACTCCTCCGGCTTACGGAACGCTTGGTGACGCAACTACTGGCCTCTTCAGCGGCCAACACTACTATAACGTGGACTTTTCGGTCTCCAAGCTCTGGAAGTTCAGGGAACGTTATAGCGCCCAATTCCGCGCGGAATTCTTCAATCTCTTCAACCGCGCTGATTTCGCAGCTCCCGGTCTCGATCCGACGAAGCCCTCAACGTTTGGTTTTGCTAACGCTACGCCGGATTCGGCCAACCCTGTGCTCGGATCGGGTGGTCCGCGCCATATCCAGTTCGGCTTGAAGTTGGCTTTCTAGTCGCTCCTTGGACAAGCCGTAGCGGACATTTGGGCCGCTTCCGAGCGGGACTTCGCCCTTTTGCCGAAACGTGGGTCCTTCCCACGAGAATACGTGCCATCGAGACGGTCAATTAGGAATGCCGCATTCGCTGCCTAGCCAGAGTAATATAGGCGGCGGCCGTTAAGCGGGCATTCCGAAATCCTGGCCAACAACGGAAGGGGTCACTCGGATGGACCGAAAAAAAGCGACAGACTATCCGCAGGAACTGCTGACGATCTTTGACCGTTACGTTCATGGCGAGATCAGCCGCCGCTCCTTTCTGGACGCCGCGGCAAAGTATGCCGTAGGCGGCACAACGGCCATGGCCATCTGGGAGAGCCTCCGGCCGAATTACGCCTGGGCCGAACAAATCGCCAAGGATGACCCGCGACTCAAGACGGGCTATGAGACTGTGCCTTCGCCACAAGGCAACGGCAGCATACGGGCGTACCTCGCCCGTCCCGCTAAGGTAGGCAAGCTGCCCGCGGTGCTCGTCATCCACGAAAACCGAGGCCTAAACCCATATATCGAAGACGTTGCGCGGCGTCTCGCTGTCGCCAATTTTTTGGCCTTCGCTCCCGACGGCCTGACCTCCGTCGGAGAATATCCGCGTGACGACGAGAAAGGAGCGGTGCTTTTTACCAAGGTCGATGAGAATAAGATGATCCAGGATTTCCTGGCCTCCGCCGAATGGCTGAAATCTCGCCCCGATTGCACCGGGAAACTCGGCGCCGTGGGATTCTGCTTTGGTGGGAGAATGGTCAATACATTAGCTACAAGGCTTCCGGATCTCAGCGCCGCGGTGCCGTTCTACGGCACACAGCCTACAGCCGAAGATGCTGCCAAGATAAAAGCGCCGCTGCTTCTTCACTATGCGTCCCTGGATACTCGAATTACCAGCGGATGGCCGGCCTACGAACAGGCGCTCAAGGCGAACCGCGTGACGTACACCGGCTACGTTTACGAGGGCGCGAATCACGGCTTTCACAACGACACGACACCGCGCTATGACGAGCCCGCCGCAAAACTGGCTTGGCAACGCACGCTCGACTTCTTCAATAAGTATCTGAGGAGTTGATTTTGCAACCGGCAGGATCTCAGAATGCCGCCCAGGTAAGATTCTTCGTGATCCTCGCGGGACCAAACGGCTCCAGATTCAATTCCCTGCACAACGAAAGCCGTTGACGTAACCGTCGCCGTAGCTCCTATACCCGGGTTCGTACCAACTACGGTACGAGACGCGGACGAAGGAACCATCAAGGCCAAACGAAGCGCCCCGCAGTATGCGAAGCCGTCCCGTCCGCGGCCCCTTTGGGTCCACTGCGCTAGCGCCATCGTAGGGTCCGTACCAATCCGCAACCCATTCCCAGACATTGCCTAACATGTCGTACAGCCCGTAACCGTTCGCCTGCTTCTTCCCGACCTCATGAGTTGTGTTGTCGCTGTTTGCGCTGTACCAGGCGATCTGCCCGAGCGGCCCATAGCGTGCGTCCTTACTCCCTCCGCGTGCCGCATATTCCCATTCCGCTTCGGTGGGCAGCCTCATCTCCACAGCCTTGCAATACGCCTGGGCTTCATCCCATGACACAGTCTCAACCGGCAACAGATCTCCCTTGAAAGCGCTTGGATTGCCGCCCTTAATTTTCTTGTAAGCTGCTTGTGTTACCGGCGTCTGGCCAATCCAAAAGCCTTTAGTCAGCGCCACAGAATGCGGCGTTTCTTTGCCATTGCACTCGGAATCATTCGGCGAGCAGCCCATTTGGAATGTCCCCGCCGGAATCCAAACGTAGCTGAGGCCGTCCCGCGGATTGGCCTTCGTTCTTGCCTGCGCCGCCACCGAATGAGCCGTGCCCAGATGCCAGGCGGCAGATATCAACAACGGTAGTAGCCAGAATCTGAGGCGACCTTCACAGTTGAAAATGGCGGAGCAGCCAGCGACTTTCATGCCGCGACCTCACAATGCTGTGAACTCACAGCAGCCGGCATTATGCCGTCTGGCAAACCGAGGTGCAATCAGAAGCGCGCATCCCGAGTGTACTCTTGAATGAAGTTCGTCGCCCTGGTAAAAACGGAAATTCTAATGAAGATAAGCTAAGATGGGCGCTTCCTTCGAGATGCTGCTTCTCTCCCGGATTGAGGAAGCTTTTGCGGCGAGCCTGAAAAGGAGAAATTGAAATGAGCGGAATGAAACGGTCAGGTTATTTAATTTGGTGCGCCGGAATTCTTCTGGTGGCCATGTGCGCTATGACAACGGCCTCAATCGCCCAGGATGTAAAAGTTCCTGAACGGACATCGGCCGGGTCCGAATCCTGGCATCCGCTGCCAGCGGGTGGACCCGCGCCTCGCACGGCGGATGGGCATCCGGACCTGAATGGAGTGTGGTTCCCAAACAGCGCTGGAAGGCAGATACAGGCCGCTTACCCCATCGACCGGGCTGCGCGCCTGCAGTTCGATCCCAAAGTGACGCCCGAGGAAAAACCGGTGTTCGTCCCCGGAGGGCAGGACAAATTTAAGAAGGCTGTCCCGTATGGCGAATGCGCTATTCCCACGACTCCACGCACTTTATTGCAGGAAAACAGCCTGACCTGGCCAATGCAGCTGGTTCAGACTCCGGGACGGCTGGTGGTGCTGATCGAGTACCCGATGGATTTTCGCGTTATCCACACGGACGGACGTCCGCGCGAGAAAGATCCCGATCCTACGTTCAACGGCAACTCGGTGGCCCACTGGGAGGGAGATACGCTGGTTATCGACTCGATCGGCCTGGATAACAGGATCGCGAATTTCGGAGGTTGGTTTCATAGCGAACAGGAGCATGTGATCGAGCGCATCAGTCGCCCGTCTAAAAACTATCTCATCCACCAAGTCACCATCGAGGATCCGGTGGTGCTGGCGAAACCCTGGAATTCGGCGCCTCGAAAGTGGTCGCTCTCGGTGGTTGCCGATGATGATCTGGAAGAGTTCTTCTGCACGCATAACGAAGAGCCCCAGGAATGGCAGAAAGAGGGCCGTCCGCCCGATACACAAATACAGAGAAACCGTTAGAAACGAGGCTGCGCGCTTTTCGGTTTCACCTCTGGCGCGGAGTTCGGCAGAGCGCGCTCGTATCGCAGACGATCGTTCCTCTGACGATTTTCATTACTGACGACACTGACGACAAAGGCTTGATGGCCTCACTCAGCACGCGTGCATAGCCACTCGTCCGGGCGGAAAGAACCCCCCTCGGGCTGCTAAGAGTGCCTCCATTCCACGTCCTTGACTGCGCTAAGCAGGGAACCCTATAGTTACCGCGGTTTCCTATTCCTGAACTCCGTTTCTGTGTGGAAGCTCTATGCCGCGGGCCGCTTTCGCGTGTGCGTTCTCGCTGACTGTCCTGCTCGTAACGTGCGGACTGGCGAATGCACAATCACGTGACGCCGCCGCTGCTGCGGTTCCTCATGCGGCGCAATATGATCTGAAATCCAGCCAGAACGGGCAAACCTACCGCCTCTCAATCGCCGCGCCGTTCACGATTGACCCCAAAGTCGCTTACCCGGTGCTTTACGTTCTGGACGGGAATTTCTTTTTCGGCAGCGCCGCTTATATTGAGGCCAAACTAACTCACGACGGGGATGTAACGCCGGCAGTCGTGGTCGGTATCGGCTACCCCACCGATAACTGGGATGAAGTTCGCCGCCGTCGCTATGATGACCTGTCCCCGTGGCCACTTGAGCCGGCAATGCTGGCGTTGGTCGCGCCTGGCATAGCGAAGACCGGAGGCGGTGACGCGTTCCTTCGGTTCATCGAAGAGGATGTAAAGCCGTTCGTCGCCGCGCGTTTCAAGGTTGACTCGTCGAAGCAGACTCTATTTGGATATTCGTTGGGAGGTCTCCTCGGTCTCCATGAGATGTTCAAGAATCCAACAGCCTTTTCCAGTTACGTTCTGTCGAGCCCTGTCATCACGTGGAACGACCGCAAGGTGCTCGCCGATGAACCGGCATTCACCATCCAAGCCAAGACCGGCGCGCTTCATTTGCGAATCCTCGTGACATCCGCAGGCGATGAGCAAAACCCAAACGTCCAAAGCGACGTCGCGGCTCGCATGATCGACAATGCGTCGGAACTTGCGGAACGCCTCGCGGTGGCGAATCCGCGAAACATCGTCGTCGAACGCACGATCTTTCCCGGCGAGACGCATAACTCGGTGGGAACGGTGTCGCTCAGCCGCGGAATCAGATTCGCACTCTCGTCCAAGTAGAGTTCGTCAGCTGGTTGGCCTCAAACCTCAAACCTCTAGTCTAGCCTCCAGGAGAGTTCCGCTCACCGAAGATGGCGGTCCCCTGAGTTGCCTTTGGACTAGACGTTATTCTTTCGGCTTTCAAGTCCCGACAAGTCGGCTTTCCGGTAACTGGACTTTAGATAGAAACATCATGAAGCGAAGCTCAAACAATATTTCTTCAGGTAGTCATCGTGCTCATCGGCACTTACTCAAAATGGTCCTTTCGAACTGTGCCGTGGATGCCGCAAGTATCCATCCCACATATAGAAAGCCGTTCGATCTGATCTTTACGCGGGCCGAAAATGAGGAGTGGCGCGCCCGGAGGGATTCGAACCCCCGACCTTCTGGTTCGTCCCCCGCCCTCCCCCCACGCGGCCCCACTGTGGGGTTGCCGGTAGACACCACGGTAAGAGCCTTTTTGAAGGCGTCCCACTGCCTATCCTCGCCACCGATGCCCTCTAACGCCTGTACCGCTACCCAGCGGCCTTACTGTCGCTTTGCATTGTAAATGCGTTAGGAACCTATTTAAGACACGAACCTGTAACCATCGGTGGAAAGCCTACGACAATAACTAAGCGTGAACCGTTCCGAGTTTTCAATCACAAGTTCTTCGGCCTTGACCTCACGAATGATCAGATTAAGGCGATAGAAGGTCGCTATCGGAATTTGTTAGCCGGGTTAAACCCAAACGTACCGTCTGCGTTCTGATAGATGCTGGCGATGATCGTCTTAAGGTCTTTCCACCCTCTTGGGCTCGACGTTCACCAAGCAACGATCTCCGTAGCGGTTTTGGACTCCACTGGCAAGCTTATGATGGAGTCTATCAGGACTTGAGACTCGATTCGACGAGGGTGGTTTGCAGACTGGCGACACCTGACCTCTTGTCAGTTCACACGTGCTGCGCCCTGCTCCCTACGTCCGCATACGGTATATCGAGTATTGAACAAACCGGTAAAGAAGCGTATGTAATCCAGTGTCCCGTCCTGTTGCACCTCCAGCCTCGCCCTAGCCCCTAGCCCCCGGAAACCAAAACGTGCCTACGCCAGCTAGCATTCTTGTAGTCGATGATCAGGAGTTGGTGCGCTGGATGTTGCGTTCTCTTTTAGCTCAGCAGCCCCACTGGAAAATCCATGAGGCTGAAAACGGCAAAGTGGCGCTCGATCGGATGCACGAGGTTAAACCGGATGTGGTCGTGCTCGATATCATCATGCCGGAGATGAACGGACTTCAAGCGGCTGATGAGATACGCCGACTCGTACCTGAAACAAAAATCATCTTGATGAGCAGCCATTACACGCCACACGAAGCCTCGCTTATCGCAAATCTATACGGTGATGGCAATTTCATACAGAAATCCGAAATCGGCAGACAATTGGTCCCGGCGATCAGCCGCCTTCTCTCACCGGAGAGCCAGGCACACTAGGTGCTTCCAATCCGTGCATAGACGCCCATCGATGTATAATCGCACCGCTTTTCGGAGAGGCCGCCGCAATGGACCCCAGCCTAAAATACCTGTGGCAGCAGCCCGTATCGGATGCGCTGACGGAAATGAATCCTGATCGTCAACCACAAAAAATCGCCGCAGCGCAAGATGCCATCACTGCCCGGCTGTGCGAAACTCCGGACGCGCAAGAACGGCGTGCCTTGGGAAGTGCATTGACAGCCCTACAGATGATGTTTCCTGGAAAACCGGCCGTAAACGAGCCACTTTCAGGCACCCTGCAAGCCACCTTCCGAGAACAGCGTTTATCAGGACCTGAGATTCCCCATCCCAGGCGCGTGGTTTACAGTATCGGCAGTGACGTGAGTAGGCGAGACCTGAGACTCGTTGGCGGAACCCAAATCGTGTAAAATCCGGCAAATCCTTGATACCACTCTCTAGGGAGGGCTCCCCAGCGATGACAGCCTTAGCGACTCTGCTGGCGGCTGCGCTTTGTATCTCGGTTGTGCCGTCCGCACGAGCACAACAGTCGGCAAACAGTGTCACAACTGATTCCGTAAGCAGTTACCCACAATCGCCCGAAGGGCTTAAGGTCCTGATCGGCGACATTTTTACGGCCTTGCGAGCAGGTAACGAAGCGCGTGTGTCCGAATTGCTCGACAATCTCGCAGTCCCGGATTACCAGGGGTGGTTCGTGAAAGAGTTCGGCCCGGACGAAGGGCAAAGACTCGCTCTCAAATATATGGAGCTAGTTCCACAGTCCAGGTTTGAGATTGAGAAGCTTTTCAATTCTGCCCTGTCGGAAAGGAGAACAGATGTAACGGTGACCGCGCTGCAGAAGCCTTTGGACCCGAAGATCGCAGGTCTTGCGCGCGCGATTGTGGAAAGCATGCAGGCACCGATCACGCTATATGGCGCAGACGGAAGATCGACGGATCAACAGTATGCGCTTTTTCTCGGCCGCTATTTCTACGTCCAGGGTGGATTTCGATACGTTAACGACCGCGTGCTGCAGGCACTTAGTAGCGCTCCACCTCCGCGGATTCGACTGGGAGGTCAAGTCGTAGCTTCGAAACTCGTTCGCCAGCCGCAGCCCGTCTATCCAGACGAGGCAAGGAAATCGCGCACCGAAGGCTCTGTGGTTCTCCATGCCATCGTCGGAACCGACGGGCACGTTAAAGAGCTGAGTTTGGTTAGCGGCGACCCAATCCTTGCGGACGCAGCGATCACCGCGGTCAAGCAATGGCAATATCAACCAACCAAGCTGAACGATGTTCCCGCCGAAGTTGATACCACGATTACGGTGACATTCCGAATGAGGTGATCGAGCTACGTTTCTGGCATCGCGGTTCAGCTCGACTCGAAGAGATCGGGGCAGTTACCGAGAACACCGTTTATCAGGCCCTGAATCTCGTCATCGACCTAACACGGCCAGTTACCGCTTTTATGTATTGGCGAATTCACATAAGAAATGAGAGGGCCGGTGGCAAGGGTTACTGAATATGTGAATATCAGGCGGTATAACGCTGTGGGGTAAGAGATGATTTCGCGGAAATGGCAAAAGCGAGCGGCACTGTTCTTGCTCGTCGTCTATTCCGTCGACCTATTCTTCAAACTCATCGACTGGCGCGAAACCTTTGGCAAGGTACCGTGGTGGGGTATTGCGCTGGGCCTTACTGTCCGGTTCGCCTTCATGGGCGGAGTGCTTTTTTTCTACTTGAAACTCAGGAATGTTCCCGACGAGCAGAAACCACCAGTGACCAAACCAATGAAAGACTCCGCCATGCGGTCCATGCGAATCCTTCATGTCATTCTGTGCGTCGCAATCGTGATGTACGCCTATATTGCAGAAACTATTTTCCGGCCAACTAAGGCTGTGCCTCCTTTGTTTGTCGAGACATTTTCGGTATTGTGCATCGTGATGGTGGTCGTCGGCCTTGTCTTCCGGAGACGGCTACTTCCGTCGGCAACTGAAGGTATACGGCGTGGCGACGCAAAGGCTCTCGCTCGATGGCGCCAGGCCACCGTCTTGAGTATGGTGCTTGCCCTTTCTGTATCTCTGTAGCCAGACGCTCTATCCAACTGAGCCACGGGCGCGCGGTTCTTTTCTGCTTGGTTCAATAGATTACAGCAAACTTCCTCCGATTGCTCAACTGCAATTCTCGGTGATTCGGTGTGACCTGCAGTGCGGACTGTGGAATTTCAAAAGCGGGGCGGATGAACTCCGCAACCCGCGGCTGTCGGGCGCTGACTCTCACGCTTGAGGCTTCGCGACCTGCGGAGGCAAGTCGAGCCGAGAGGACCTACTACCGGGGCTTTTTGCCTCTGCGGCCAATTTTAGGCGGGCGGCAAATACGAAGCTCGGCAGCCGGTTTCAAGTCGCGTGGCTGCGATAAAACGCTCGCCTCCCACAGGCGGAGCGCCTCATTCGACCGCTCTTCGGCTTCTTTGCGGTCGCTGATGTCTCGGGTGATCGCAGCAGCTCCCACAATCTTCCCATCCGCGTCTTTG
Source organism: uncultured Acidobacteriota bacterium (assembly GCA_963810155.1). Taxonomy (GTDB): domain Bacteria; phylum Acidobacteriota; class Terriglobia; order Acidiferrales; family UBA7541; genus Palsa-189. The sequence goes on along the minus strand of CAWEMN010000021.1, from coordinate 175,119 downwards.
ACGGGCGACACGGATATGGAAACGTTGATCCGCTTTCCGTCCTTTCGGATATGGACCGCCTCGCAGAGCTGAATTCGTTCCTCTCGTTTGAGTCTTTCTAGAATTTTAGGATCGTCTTCCAGTTGGTCGGGCGGCACCAGCATATATCGGGAGCGCCCCACTATTTCACGCGCCGAATACCCATATATGTTCTCAGCACCCTTGTTCCAACTGACGATCGTGCCACCCAGAGTCTGAATAAAGATGGCGTCGTTGGCCAATTCGATGATCGAGGCGAGTTGCGACAGTCTCTCCTCCACGCGCTTGCGTTCGGCAACGATGCTTTTCAACTCTTGGTTCGCTCGCACCAGTTCTCGAGTCCGAGTGGCCATCTCTTGCTTCGCCTCGTCCTCGACTTCTACGACCTCCATTTGTGCGCGTAAGAACTCCAGGAACGCTTTCCAGGAGGTGTTATCAAGCAGATGAGGCAGCAGCATGTTCGCCGCGGCTGCTCCCTCCTCGGTGCGCCCTTGTCCGTCAACGACCAGGCGAGGAGATCCCTCGTAATTGTCGATGCAGATCCACCGGGGGCATGCCGCATCCAGCAGCTGCTTTTCGTCCTCCGACTGAACTTGTTCGCGAATCTGCTCCACCAGGCTCGAAATTCTTGCCGCGTTCTCGGCCCGTTTAGCGAGCAGGGGAGCCATATCCCTCGGGACCTGAATCAACATCTGCATGGTTATTTCGATATTGGAATTGGAATAAACGAGGGCTTCCTCGGCCATCTCCAGCTTGGCCACGAGTGAGCTGCGAAGGTCAGTTTCCTGTTGCACAGTTAGCACCTAGAAAACACGTAAGGCGAGTGCGCTAGCTCACTTTCTTATCGAGAAGCAAACTCTCCATCTTTTCGCTCAGTCGATCAAAGGCGATCGGCTTGGTGTCATAATCGTCGCAACCGGATTCGAATGCTTTCGCCCGATCGGTGATCAAAGCGTGGGCCGTTAATGCAATGATCGGGATGTGACGAGTATCATCGCTCGCCTTTAACAGGCGGCTTACTTCCCATCCGTCCATGATCGGCAGGCTGATATCCATGAGAATGAGATCGGGATTTTCCGAGCGGGCAAGCGAGTATCCTTGCTTGCCGTCCGAGGCTGTCACCACCGAATAGCCTCTGCTTTGTAACCGCCTGCTCAGCATGTCCCTGTTCATTTCATTGTCTTCAACTAACAGAATCTTCAGCATCCTCAATTCCTCTGGCCGGAAGCGGATTGTCTCCGTCAGACCCTCGAAGTCGGGCCATACGGGTATTCTCCGTGCGTAGTGACATTTATATGGCTTTAGCTTGTGAGCCAGAATGGAACGTCAGTACTGTTTCGGGGTTGGGCGGCCAAGCACATTATTAGCACCTTGGATACAGCTAACGAGGCGCGTACAACCCAAGGAACCGCTCTATCTCTTTTACATTGTTAAGGTTGCCCACACCCACAAGAACGCCGCCGCGGAACGCGATGTCCTTTCGAGGCTACAGGCTACATGTAAGGCCAGACCGGCGGGTGCCAGATCAAGAGGGGGAAACAAAGGGAACTTCACAGGGAAGGCCAGCAGTCTTGGCGCTGGAGTGGGAAAAACGGGCGTTTCAGCCGAGGTCTGGCGCCGCAACTGCTTGTAGGGGTCACAACGGGTTGGTCGGGGGCACTACGCGCAGTAGTGCCCCCATGGCTCACACAGCGAGCTATCCCACTAAACACGGAGCAAGTTCAGGCCGTTCTCCCTCGAAACAGATGAAAGAACAAGGAGATAATGGCGAACAGCAACAGCAAGTGAATGAGTCCCGCTGAAACGTGGAACACCAGGAAACCTCCCGCCCACAAAAGCAGGAGAATCACGAAAAGTGCGATAAACATGCGCCCTCCTTTACGGGCCCTTCCGGCGGCACCTGCTCGCTTCTTCGAAGTCACGTTAGCTCATCGCACAGTCATCGGAAATACCATGCGCACCCCGATCTATCGTTTCAGATGGCCTAGAAACCAGGCTAGCGCGCTGTAAGCTCGCACCTCCTGTACTTCCGCGGATTGACGCTGCACGATGCTGGCCGTTTCTGTACACGCTCCGTGAACGCCCAGTTAAGCAAAGATCCTTTCATGAGGTCCTAAGAGGTAGCCCAATTACGTGGCTCGACACACCTTGATGGAGGGTTTTTCCGTACCGATTTGACCCATTCGCCGTATCGCCATGCGGCGGCTCGTCGCGTACCCTGCGATACATGACGACCAGATACATAACGACGAGATACATGACGACGAGCCGAACAAGCAGACGAAGACGATACTCGAAGAAGATCTCTCAAAGTAGAGTGCTCGCAGCACCGGTCATTCTCTGGGATCCCTCTGTTTCTTCTCTGGAGATGTTAATCAGGAATTTTTGGCGGTATCGCCACGACTTAATCGTCGACTGACCCATAGATCTTCTTGTTTCTCACCCCCATTGCCCACCTCGGGAAGCCCCGCTTCGGCGGGGCTTCTGCCTATGCGAAACATTGGGTTTTTCTCGACGCCATTACGCTCGCTATTACGCTTTACGTCGCGCCCTGTTCGTCTTCAATGGGATTGTGACCTTCGGAGGGAAACCCTTTATGCGACAACCTGAAGATCCCGATTCACCAGAACCTCCGAAGCCGGCAAACGAACCGCCTCCTGGTAAGCATGTACCCGTGCCACCGGTTAAGGAACCTCCGCCCGGCCAATCCGAACCTCGCGAGCCAATCAAGGAACCGCCTCCTGATAAGCCCGGCCCGATGAAAGCGCTACGCTAGGCCGTTTGCGGATCTGCCGCGTCTCACGGGCTGACGGTAGTTTCCACTGGAGCCGGTTCAACGAAACTGCGGCCGCGGCGTTCGGGGCCAAAGGCGACGGCAATGCCCAATATCACGATCGTAAAGATCTCAAAACCCGCAAGCGCCCAGTTGTAACCAACGCGATCACGCAGACTAAATTCAACCACGGGCGTACGCGCGGCGAGGACGATTCCTAATTGATAAGCCAGTCCCGGCACCAGCCCTCGCGTTGCGTCGGCCGAAAGTTCGCTGAGGTGCGCCGGGATGATTCCCCAGGCGCCCTGCACGCCCACCTGCATCAGGAAGGCGCCCGCCGCCAGCGCCGTGAGCGAAACGCCGAACGCCCAGAGTGGAATCACCGCCAACGAGAGAAGCAGCGCGGCCACCAGGCTGAGGCGCCGTCCCGCTCGATTCGATAGCTCGCCGAAGACAATTCCTCCCACCATGGCCCCGACATTTCCGAGAATCACGATGTAAGAGACCATCGCCGCACTGATGCGGTGCTTCGATTGCAAAAAATCTGGATAAAGATCCTGCGTGCCATGCGAAAGAAACATCATGAAAGTCATCAGCAGGAGAAGATAGAGGCACAGCTTCCATTGCTCTGCCACAGCCCGCAGCACGCCTGACGTCGATGGCGCGCGATTGCGTCGCCACGCTTCCGATTCCGGCACCTTTGCGCGAATGTAAAGCGCGAGTAAGGCCGGCACTCCCCCGAGCCAGAACATCGGCCTCCAGCCCCAGGCCGGGAACGCAAAGCGATACGCCAGTGCTGCCAGCAGGTATCCCACCGCGTATCCATTTTGCAGGATCCCGCTCAGCACGCCGCGCCAGCGGGTCGAGGTCGCCTCCATCGCCAGCGATGCGCCCACGCCCCATTCGCCTCCCATGCCGATGCCATACAGAATGCGCAGAACGAGAAAGACCGCGTAGTTCGGCGCAAACCCGCACAGCAATTCGATCACGGAGAAGAAAATAACATTGGCCATCAGCGGTATTCGGCGTCCATAACGATCCGCCAGCAGGCCAAAAATGAGCGCCCCTACCGGACGCATGAGCAACGTCCACGACAGGGTCGCCACGATCGCTGCCTTCGTGACGTGGAACTGCGCCGCCAGGGAGTCAAAGAGGAAAACCACGACAAAAAAATCGAATGCGTCCAGCGTCCAGCCGAGAAATCCCGCTGAGACGGCGTGGAATTGACCTCTGCTGCCGGATTGCGGTGCAACAGACATGTGGGAATTTTGGCGGCTCAGTTTGCGCGACAACCGAATAGCTGTCAACAAAAGTCGGCAAGCTGACGCCGCTCACCGGAACGATCACCTCGGCGCATTATTGACCTCAGCGCGAGGCAGGGTACAATTCGCGCGTGAATCGAAGACCCAAGCGCAAGTCCAGCCGCCCGCGGACCGGGCCTTGGCCCGTGAACCTGGACGATTTTGAAGTCGCCGCCCGACGACTTCTTTCACCCATGGCTTACAACTACATCGCCGGTGCTGCTGCTGACGAGTACACCATGCGCCGCAATCGCGAAGCCTTTGCTTCCATCCGCCTGCATCCGCGAGTGCTCGTGGACACCAGCCATATCGATACGCAAATTAATCTGCTGAATCAGAAGCTTCCCTTTCCCATCCTCTTGGCCCCAGCCGCGTATCACAAACTCGCGCACCCCGGGGGAGAGAACGCTACGGCGCGCGGCGCAAGCATGGCGCAGGCAACGCTCGTCGTGAGCAGCTATGCGAGCACCGCGATTGAAGAGATCGCAAAAAACGCCACGCAGCCTCTCTGGTTTCAGATCTACGCTCATCCAGACCAGGGCGTCACCCGTGAGCTCATATCGAGGGGCCAAGCGGCGGGCTGCCGAGCCTTCTGTCTTACCGTGGATTCGCCTGTTTTCGGCGCTCGTAATCGCGAAGCGCGCGATCGTTTCTGTCTTCCCCGGGGAATCTACGCCGAACATTTTCGATCGCTTGACCCGAAGGCCGCAAAAGCCGGCCATGTCTTGAGCGAAGGCATCTATGGCACGATGACAGACTCCTCGATGACTTGGAAAACGGTCGACTGGCTGCGTAGTCTGACAAACGTGCCGATCCTCCTGAAGGGCGTTCTGAGCCCGCAAGATGCCGCTCTGGCGGCGGAACGCGGCATCGCCGGAATTATCGTCTCCAATCACGGCGGCAGAAATCTGGATACCGCCCCTGCAACGATCGAAGCCTTGCCGCGCATCGTGCAAGCGGTTGGCGGCAGAATGGTGGTTCTGCTCGATGGAGGAATCCGTCGCGGCACCGACGTCCTGAAGGCGCTGGCGCTCGGCGCTCAGGCCGTCTTGATCGGGAGGCCTTATCTTTGGGGCTTGGCCGTGGGTGGCGCGGCCGGCGTAGCTGAAGTGCTGCGCATTCTGCGCGACGAATTCTGCGCCGCAATGGCTTTGTGCGGAGTGCCGCGAATCGATGGCATCAAGGGCGACGTCCTCTGGCGCGATTAGCGGCCAAAGCTTTCGGCCCAAAATTAGGAAGGCCCCGAATCCGGCAGGGGAACCGGATCCGGGGCCTTTGGGGGGTTGAGCTGGGCCGGAGGAAACTCGTATATAAACTCAGAGATTCTTCGCTCGAAGCCTCTTTTATCTCCCGCCTTCCGCCGCCAGGCGGCAGAGCCGGTACAATTCTGCATACGTGAAGACCAGGCACGCGCCGCCGCTTTCGGCGTCAGGATGGCCTAGCCCGGTTTGCACCGAGAGCCGCCGCAAGCATTCCGTGCTCAGACCTAGCAGAAAGGCGGCTCGGTTCTCGTTAATCTCACCACGAATCTGCTTATGCGATTCCACGCTTTGTGTCCCCATTGCGCCTTCAATTAACGAGGATACGTGCCCACTGATCCTGCTCGACGGCCAGGACCATGTTTTTGTAGATATCGATGTCCCAGGCTTGCTCAACCCGAAAACGGATCACTTCATCTGTTTCGCCGAGAATCATCCCGCGCAACGGAACCTTCAAATCGCCTGCCGCTACTTGTAAGACGACCGGTTGCCCAACCCAAACTGCGTATGCGCTTTGCACGTGTGGCCCCCTTCGCAGTTCTCAATCGCAGTGCCATTTTCTGTGGGCAGGTCGTTCGCGCCTATGGTACGTGCGCGCCATCTTGGCATTACAAAGGTACTGTTGGTTCATCCGGCACACGTTTTCCAACTGCTCCACCGCGCTGGTACCTTTGTTGGATTGTTCCCTCCTTCGCGACCGCGCACCATGTGCTCATGCGGAAGCGATTCACTCCGTTCCCGAAATCTCAAGCTGCTCGCCGGATCGTCTTATGATCTCTCCGGCGCGTCTCCTCTCATTTGTTGCCATGTTGAATCTCTGCTGGCTTGAATGCGCCCAAAACCCCGCCGTTTTCTGCTACCGTGTCGGTTGGGACCTGCTGGCTCCGATGTGCCACTCGCGCCGCGGCGGTGCCCAACAGCCGACATGCTCGATCTGATCCGAAGCGTTCTGCACAACTTGTACGACGTCCAGGGATTAATTCAGTGGGGCGGAACCCTGCTCGTTTGCACCATCGTTTTTGTCGAAACCGGCCTTTTCGTCGGCTTTTTCCTCCCCGGAGATTCGCTTCTCGTCACCGCAGGCGTGTTCGCAGCCGCCGGAACTCTGAAAATCGGTTCGCTCGTCTTGTTCGTCACTCTCTGCGCCATTGCCGGCGATCAACTGGGTTATTGGATCGGGCGGCGTGCGGGTCAGGCGCTCTACAGGCGCGAGGATTCCACTTTTTTCAAGCGCCGCCATTTGGAGCGCGCCCACCAGTTTTACGAGAAATATGGCGGCAAGACGGTCATCCTCGCGCGCTTCATGCCCATCGTGCGCACCTTCTGCCCTCCGGTCGCCGGTGCCGCCCAGATGCGCTATGTCCGCTATCTGGCCTATGACGTTTTGGGCGGATGCTGTTGGGGCGCCGGCCTGGTTCTGGGGGGTTATTTCCTTGGCTCGATCGTGCCGAACATCGGCCAGCGAATTCATTGGGTGATTGCGGTGGTCGTTGTACTGTCCCTGCTTCCTGCGATAATCGGGGCGATGCGTGCGCGATCCCGCCGAATCTCAAAACCGGAAGCTCTCCCGCTTGGACCCTCGACACAGGAATAATCCCGGAAAGCTGCGGCCACCAGCCTCGCCCGCCGGGCAGCACACGCTCCCGACGCCTGCGGCCGTCATTTTCGATATTGGCCGGGTGATTGTGCGCCTGGATATGGAGCGCGCGTTCGAGCCGATTGCTGCAACCATGCAGGGTGCCGGGGCCCCGTCGGGCAAATGCTTATCTTCGGAAGATACCTGGGCACTCATTCGAGCCGACGAGTGCTGGGACAAATGGCAGGAAGGCCGTATCTCCCCTTCCGATTGGCACCGGCGCCTGATGGGTGTTCTCAAGCTTTCCCTCACCTTCGAGGAATTTCGCGACGCCTGGAATCGGGTCCTCAATCCTCAAACGATTCTCAGCGATGAGCTCTTCGCCCAGCTCGGCGCACGCTGCCGGCTTGCCCTTCTTTCGAATACCGACCCCATTCACGTTGAATGTCTGGAGCGGAGTTTCACCTTCGGACGCTACTTCCCTACCCGTATCTATTCCTGCGGCGTAGGCGCGAGCAAGCCATCGCCCGCTATCTATCAGGCTGCCTTGGACTCTTTAGGGGTCCCCGCTCGCGAAGCCTTGTATATCGACGATATCCAGGAGTTCGTCGATGCGGCTCGCCGCCTGGGGCTGGACGCCATTCGATTCGAAGATCCAGCCCTACTCGCCGCTGAGCTTCGGCGCCGGGGGTTGCTCCAAGGTACAGGTGACCCGGCTGTCCCCTAGGGTAAATGCTTCAAGGTGGGACAGGGCTCTGGCGCACGAAAACAAAGTGAAAACTACGAAATCACGTAAAGATTTCTGGTATTAGTACCCCCCTCCGCTGCGGCTCGCCTGCTGACAATCGCCACAAATCCCTAAGTTTTCTAAGGGTAGGCCATAACTGGGCTCGCGCCCGCAGCCCCTCTCATCTTGGCGCTCCACGTGCTTATTCCAATGTGGGCACAGACCCAGGGTGAGGCAAGAGGATTAGGGGAGAGAACATATGATCGATAATTCAGATCAAGTAGTGGTAGAAGACGTTCACGGGACACCAGGTTGGGTGACGGCGGCCATTGTGATTCTGGCCATCGTTTCCATCGCCGGGCTCGGCTTGGCCTGGCATAACTCCACCGAGCTGCAGCAGGCGCAACAGGCCTTCGGCGGTCAGATGAAGACGGCCGAACAGACCAGCACTCAGCAGATCGCTGCGTTCGAACAGAAGCTGACGCAAGCGAATGCCACCAGCACCGAACTTCAGAGCGACCTTGGAGTCGTGGAGAAGAGATTGCGCGTTACGCAGGGCGATCTCAAGAAGGCTCGCGACGAAGAGGCTAAGATTCGCGAGGAAGACGCGCAAAAACTGGCTCAGATGGACACCGACGTAAAGACTCAGCTCGCCACCAAAGCCAGCTCCGAGGACCTCACCGCGGTCAATGGCACCGTCAACAACGTCAAGTCTGATCTCGAAAATACGAAGAATGACGTGAAGATGGCCCGCAGTGAGCTCGGCACTCTCATCGCCCGTAACCATGAGGAAATCGACACGCTCCGCCGCATGGGCGAGCGCGATTATGTCGAGTTCAACGTTACCGGCAAAAACAAACCGCAGAAGATCGGCAACCTGACCGTCGAGCTCCGTTCGGTTGATACCAAGAAGAACAAGTATACGGTTGCTTTGACGGTCGATGATGTTCGCACCGAGAAGAAGGATCGCACGGTTAACGAGCCCGTGGTCTTCTATCCTCGTGGCACGCATCAGGCCGATGAGTTTGTGGTCAACTCCGTCTCCAAGGACAAGATCTCGGGATACATCAGCATGCCCAAGAACGTGCCGGCAACGGCCGCTAACGCGGGAAGCTGAGCTTCTAAATCTAAGAAGTGCCAGAGGTGATGGCGGCGACATCTTCTCGCCGCCATCTTTTTTTCCAAGCGATTGTTTCTGCAGCGCGTTAAACTCCGTTGCCGCCATGCTAGCGCCCCGGGTTGCCATTTTCACTGCATCAAGACTGCTCGCCTCCTCAACAAATCCCGCTAGCCCTGCGTGGGAAGCACTCCTTGAGATCGAGAGGCGCAAGATTCCTTTTGTACTCGCCACGCACGACACTCGCGCGGAAATCGAGCCCCTCCGGAAGAAAATCGGGCACGCTCATCCTTTCATTACCGAGGGCGGAGGCGGCCTCTTCATTCCCGATGGTTACTTTTCGTTGCGCCTCGATGGCGCCGAACGTGTTGGCCGGTATTTGTCCGTTTCGTTCGGACGTTCGTATCAGGACGTGACCGAGGCCGTCGAGGAGATCGCCAAAAAGGCAAAAGCGAACGTTGTCCGGTATGCCGAGATGAGCGCTCGCGACATTGCCGGCAATACCGGAATGACCATACGGGATGCCGAGAGATCTCGCGACCGCGAGTTCAGCGAGCGATTCTTCTTCGCCGGGAATGCCGGCCCTGGCGCCCGCTCCTTTGAAAAAATAGCCGAGCAACACAATTGGCAGGCTCGGCGAGGCGAACCCTTTTGGGAGCTCTCCTCGGGTAATGACGAGGGCAAAGCAGTTCGCTATCTGATGCGGCTCTATCGGCAGGTCCTGCGCTCTCGTATCCGGTCCGTAGGAATAGGCTCGTCGGTCGAGGATGCTTCGCTGCTTGGTGCGAGTGATCAGGCGATTGCGCTGCCCCTTACCGGCAATAAGTTCGATGAGAGCCTCTTGGCAAAACTACCGAACGCATTAAAAACGAGTGTCCCCGGCGACCAGGGATGGAATCAAACCGTGTTGAGCCTGTTCAGCGACACCTAGGGGCGGTGGAAAACTCTTTCTTATAACTTAGGACAAACGGCACTTTTTTGCGGACACTGGTGATCGAATCGACAAACACTACGCCTAAAGGCCATATATTGATGGATTTAGCGCCGCTGTAGATTTATTGGCCGTTGGTCACGAAATTGCCATCTTTATGGGTAGTGGGGAGGAGAACCATACGTGAAATTTCCGGGAAACCTTAAGGCTCCAGTATCGGAATCTCAATTAGCCCTTACGCTCGCCCTCTCGTTGGTAATCATGGCCGCCATGCTGATGGCACTCCTCTGGCAATCCAGCGTCATTGCCTTCCAGCAGGATCTCATCCGCTCGCTCTGGAGCTGGAAGTACGTCGGCTAGCTTCTTGCTTTCTTCCTGTAGGTGAATTTGCAGGGCCTGCAGCACTGAAATCCGGGATGGAAATGGCAACGGGAGCCTGGCGGCTCCCGTTGCTTTACTTTTTTTTGTGCTCGACGACCTCATCGAGGGCGCCGGCTTGAGCACCGCAGCAGCGGTGCTGGTTTAATCTTGCTTATGTTCTAAAGCCGGTGGATTCATTGCTCCTCCTGCTCTAGAGCCTGATTTCTTTGTAGCGCTGTTTCCCGCGGAACGCAACTACCAATTATTTTACGAAGACCCCTTCGCGCAGTTGATCGCGTCCCACGAAGGTTTTTGACGTCCGGAACCTCTCGAATAGCTCCTGTATCTCCCGGTTCTGGTACAGGTGCTGCGACTGAACCAGCGCCGGCGCAGGCACGAGCTCGAGGTTGTGCTTATCTAGCACCCGATAGCGTTGGAACTGCTCCGGGGGACGTGTGTGAAAAATCGCCAGAACCGCTCCGCCCTCTCGTATCAGCGAAGAAATCTTCGGCAAAAATCGCTGCACCGCCTCTTTGTCCATGTAGTCAAGGACGTCCCAGAGCAAGACGGCATCGAAGCTATCGGCGGGGTAGCGAAGATTGGAAGCGAAGAAGCGGTCCGCTCGCGCCCCTGGCGATGCGTCGGGTTGTTGAGCGCCCGCCGGGGCAGACCGGGCTCCCGCCGCCTCGTGATCGAGAAAGGCTCCCCAGGCAGCCAGCAGGTCTTCGGTGTACACCTTGAAATTGCGCTCGATGAAGTAGGTGACGGTGGCCTGTGAGACCGCGCCCAGATCGAGCAGATTCCCTCTGCCAATGTCTTCGATCTGCCACAGGAATTCCTTCAATCCATTCGAAAATCGCCCCGGGCCCGATTCCTGTGCCTGCCCTGAAGTGCCCGTCGGGGCATGCAGCGGGGCCGCTGGAGTCCGCAGGCTGCGGGTGTAGGCCGGACGCACAGTCTGTGGAGTGGGGTTCGCGACCGCGCTTAGCGGCCGAAGCTTGCTAATGAAACTCATAGGCTCACCCCGGAAACTGTTTCCGTCGCCAAAGCGGGAGCGTTACTTTCCGGTCTCGAGGTGGTCGCAAGCGGCGCCGCGGGACGAGGACTCTCTGGCTTCTCGAGGTTCACCTTGAGGTGTACCTCGGCTCCTTCTTCGATGGAGATCAGACGCGCGCTAATCTCGCCGGTCGCACGGCCGCTGGCGGCGATTTGCACTCGTTCTGGCCCCTTGATATTTCCCTTGAATTCTCCGCGCACCACCACTTCGCGCGCTTCGATCTCGGCCATCACGCGACCATCGGGGCCAATGGTTAACTTGGCTCCATCGAGTCGAATCTTGCCGTGTACCTCGCCATCGATGAAAAGGTCCTCGTGGCCGGTAATTTCACCTTTGACCACAAGCAATCGGGTGAGATGGCCTGCCGGAGGGGAGCTGAGCGCCACCCCTGTTGCAGGCGGTATCCGGCTCTCTGCGGGGCTCTGCGGCGCGGTAGCCGCGGGTGTAGCTAATCTTTGTGCTGATGGTGGGAAGGGGCTTTGGGCTCATCCTGCTTTCGCCACATAAGCGCCTCCTTACGGGTGATTAAACACGGTCACCATGGATTTGCACTTCTCAGCCGGGGTGGCGACTATAGTACAGGATTTTACCTATGTAAACGGAAAAGTGCTTGATATTCGCCGACTTAGGTGACTTGGGAGTCAACAGAATGCCCGAATTCGCCGGTGACATCTCCTCTTGCAGAGGGGACGGAGCCCTCGTGCCGCAGCTCCCATACCGCCACGATGTATCCCACAGTCTCCAGAAAGAATGTCTTCTGCGCTTGTCTCGATTCCCACCACGTCGGGGAGTCAAATTGCGGGTCGGAAGCGCCGACCACATCTACGTTGACACTGCTCGGCATCACTTTTCGGAAAATGTATCGGGCGCGACGCGTGTGATAACTCGATGTCACCACAAGAATCCGGTGCCAGCCTTCCTGAGCCACAAGGACCTTCAAGGCTTCGGCTTCCTCTCGCGTATCCTCCGCCCTCTGCGTGAAGCGTTTGATAGCGCCCGCAGGTACCCCACGCAACTCCAGATCTCGGGAAATAAAATCAGCCATGGAGACATAAGGCCGCAGCATCCGCCCGCTTGCCACAATCTGGGGAGCCCATCCCCCGCGAAAGAGTGCCGCCGCCTCCGAAGCACGATCCCCTGCAAAATCGTCGTCGCCGATCACGATAATGACGTCGGCATGCTCGATGCGGTCTTGGACGATCCAAAATCTCGCTGCTTCCCGCAACAGCGGATAGCGTGCCAGGTAGATCACCCCTGCAAGCCCGCAAAGAACGAGCAGAGCCAACAGGCGGACGATTATGCCGCCATGCTGGCGCTCACTCATGCGTTTGGATCAAGCTGGCGAAGCCGTTCGGCGGCCTGCTCGGGCAAGAGCGCATTGAAATACACTTCCTTGATGCTATAGGACTTGCTCCTCTGCTCTACGATGGGAAGGATCTCAATATGCCAATGGAAGTCCTCGGCCAGAGTGCCCCAATAAGATGCAAGCTCACCCTTGGGGTGGATGGTATTGGGCGCGGTGTGAAGAACCAGATGATACGACCCGGAGACCTGCGTCAGCCGTCGCAGCACGCGGCCCAGGAGTGCCGCCAGATGCTTGGTGTTTGTGCCGGGTTTCGGCTGTTCGAATAAATGACTATGCTTGCGCGACATCACCCAGATTTCAAAGGGCACGCGTGACGCATAAGGGCAAAAAGCAACGTAGTCGCCCTGCGAATCCACAATTCGTTTGCCCTGTTTTTCCTCCTGGCGCAGGATGTCGCAAAAAACGCATCTCTCTTTCTCTTCAAACCAGGCCATCGCGGAGCGCAGCTCATAAAGCACGCGTCGAGGCACAAACATCGTCGCCGTGACCTGCGAATAGGGATGTTCCCATTCCCCGCCGGACAGTGCGCCCCGGTTCTCGAATACCGTCACGTATTTGAATCGCGAGTCTCGCTTCAAATCCACAATGCGCTGCGCGTAAGCCTCCAGCACCCGCTCGATCTGTTCATCGCTCATCCGTGCCAGAGTCAGATAGTGATCCGGCGACTCAACGATGATCTCGTGTGCTCCCACCGGCCGCATGCGATCGTAAATTCCATCGGGCATTCTGCCCGGTTCGCCTTCGATGCGGTAGAGAGGGTGAAAGTGAGGAATCACGCGGACTTGAACGGGGCCGGCCGCCGGCAGTTCCAACAGCGGTTTTGGGGCTTGCGCCTGGCCGGGACAAAGCGGACAACCCTGTGCAGGCATGGGGAGATCTTCACGATGTCCCACACGTACCCAACTGCGGGTGATCGGATCTTTACGGAGCTCCATACTTGAAGCTAGAAGCCGAGTGAGATGCCTTGCGCGACGATTCTATCAATCCACACTACCGCACGTACCTCGCCGGAGTGGGTCCTTCCTCCAGGCGATGTCGATCCCAGATCGCTCCCTCGCGCGTGTACGTGGCCATCTCAAAATCCTGTGTCAGCTCCAGGCAATCGGTGGGGCAGGCATCCTCGCAAAGCCCGCAAAACATGCAGCGTGAAGTATCGTAGGTAAATGTCGTCAAAACCTTCCGCCGCGTCGCGTCGTCGCGTTGCCAGCCAACCACAATCAGATTTTCGGGGCATGCCAGCGCGCAAAGATTGCACGCGATGCACAGTGTCTCGCCCGTTTCCGGATTGATGTTGAGCCGCGGGGCGCCGCGATAGCGCTCGGCGATCATGGGCCGCTCCAGCGGATACTGCTCGGTATAGATGTACTTCGGATTTTGCGAGCGGAAGGTAAGCGACAAGCCCTTCCAGAAATCCACCATGAACATGCGGCGAAGTATCTCTCTCATAAGCGCTTCAGTTTGTGGCTCCGGCACTGGTTTGTCAAGACACGCGGCTCCAAAACCCTCGGCAGAAGCGCCTAAGCGCGCATGGGGCGCCCCCGGCAATCTGGCTCGGCATTCGAGCCTTTTTTCCCTTTAATCGAAATCTCCATTCCTTCGGTCCGAATGCTAAAATTATGCGATGGCTACTGCGGAACAGCGTCCTCGTCTGACCATCCGGCCCGCGCGTGGCGATGACGCGCCCGCCCTTCGTGAAATCTTTAACGACGCTGTCGAAGACGGCCTCGCCACCTTCGAAAGCACCCTCCGTTCGATCGACGAACAGAAGCAGTTGATCGCCGACGCCGAAAAGGATCCCCGGCGTCCCCTGCTCGTGGCCGAAGTACGGAACTGGGTCTGTGGTCTCGTTTCGATTGAGCCGTCCGCGCAAAGGGTTCAGTCTCAGGACATCGGCGAGGTTGTCGTTTTTGTGCGGCGCTCTTTCCGCAGTTATGGCATTGGGCGTCAGCTGATGCGTGTTGCGCAAACGGAGGCTGCCAGGCTCGGATATCGCAAGCTGATCGGGCATGTGCTGTCCGAAAACGAAGAAAGCTTGCGTCTGTGCCAGGCTACCGGTTGGCGCATCGTGGGACGTTACGAACAGCACGCCCGTCATGGCAATCGCTTCCGCGACGTCAGCGCGGTCGAATTTCTGGTGCCCGCGGTTCCCCGCGCGGAGTGACTTGCCAGCCCCCATGGACGACGTCGCATACATGCAACTCGCGCTCGTGGAGGCCCGCACCGCGGCGGAAAGAGGTGAAGTGCCCGTCGGGTGTGTTGTCGTTCTTGAAGACCGTCTGTTGTCGCGCGCTGGAAACTCCACGATTTCGTCTTGCGATCCAAGCGCACACGCCGAAATCGTGGCTTTGCGCGACGCAGCGAAGAACCTCGGAAATTACCGTTTGAATGGCTGCTCTGTTTACGTCACCGTCGAGCCATGCGCGATGTGCGCCGGAGCCATGATTCAGGCGCGGATTGCGCGCCTCATTTACGGTTGCGCCGATCCCAAAGGCGGCGCTGTGCATACTTGTTTTCAAATTCTCAGCCACCCTGCGCTCAACCATCGCGTGGAGATTCGGGCCGGCGTCATGGCCGAAGAGTGCGCGATGGCCATGCAGACGTTTTTTGCCGCCCGTAGATAACCCTGCGGATTGCCGAAAAACTGAGCCTCCGTTAAACTTCACCCGGAGGAGAGGTGTCTGAGCGGTTGAAAGAGCCCGCCTCGAAAGCGGGTAGCCTGGCAAAACCGGGCTCGTGGGTTCAAATCCCACCCTCTCCGCCATTCCTCCTGCCCTGCTTTCAATTGTCTACTCCGTCAGTGCTGGCGCTCGTACCTGGCAATCCTGAGCGCGTCAGAGAGGTTCTTCTATGAATTGGTTTTTCTGGGCGCTGCTCTCGGCCTTTTTTGCGGGCATAACGGCAATCCTGGCAAAAGTTGGCGTTGAGAATATTTCCTCCAACCTCGCGACGGCGATTCGCACCATCGTCATCCTGGTATTCGCGTGGGCGGTAGCCCTCGCTACTCCTCACGAGCCGATCGCAAGTATAGAAAATCGCACTTGGCTCTTCCTCATCCTGTCCGGTCTCGCCACAGGACTCTCCTGGCTTTGCTACTTTCGGGCTTTGCAGCTTGGAGAAGCTTCGCAAGTCGCGCCGGTGGATAAATTAAGTGTCGTCGTAGCGATCGCCCTGGCAGCGATTTTCTTGCGGGAGCACCTGACCTGGCATCACTGGCTGGGAGGATTGCTGATTCTAAGCGGATCGGTAGTTTTGGCTTACGCGTGAATCCCGGACAGCCGAAGAACGGATAGACGCTAGTACGGTTCCCGGAAAATAAGGAAGCAGCCTTGGTGTCTCACTCACCGCCGCTGCTTCCAGGGGGTCGTTGGATTTAGCTCTTGTACCACTCGTTCTGTTCTACTGGGTGTCCCTTATGGGACACGTCCCCTCGCTCCAATGGCAAGCCGTTAAATATCGACAGGCAAACCCCGGCCTGCGGCACAGCTTGCCAGGCGGTCCTCGCCATCCCGTGACACCCCGCCGATAAGGGTTCGCCCGGATTGACCCAATCCCCAAGTTGATCTAATCTTTGCAACCACAACGGGCGCCGCGCGGCCCGCGGAGGTAGATCAACAGCCACCAAGCCGAATCCGAGCAGCAGGTCTAACGTTTATTTGTTCTTGTAATCGGATCGGGGATTTTGCCAAGGGTGGCCGACGAATTGCTCTCCTCTGCTTGTCGGCGAGATCTTTTCAACAGCTGCCCCGCTGACCCGGAGGGCTGTGGTCATGCGAGTCTTGGTTAGCCGACCTGCTTTTCTTCAGAAGGTTCTCTTAAGCGTGTGCGTCTGCCTGTCCGCTGGCGTCTTGATCGCGGCGGATTCTCCACAAGCGCAAACTTCATCTTCGGTTCAGCCCTCTCGGGCTGGCAGCGAAGCGACCGTTGTCATTCCTGGCCCTCTCAGGCCCTTCCTGCGCATGGCGGCGATCAGCCAGCAGATCGGACCAGAAGAAGTGCTGCCGTTGCTGGCCCGCAACATCCTTATCAATGGCTATAAGGGTGCCCCGGATAAGGATCCCAAGCAGACCGAGTACCTCATCCTTGTGAAAAGATATATGCAACAGGCCAAGGAGTTGCAGACGCTCGCGGGAAGCGAACAGGTCCTGCACGTCACAAACTGTCGTGAAGCAGACCCGCTGCTCGCCATCATTGGGTATCGCCTGAAACAGGGCTGCGGACCCAATACGGAACTGGAGACCGCTGAGCCCGACCGTGCATTCATCACCAATGACTCGGGCTTTCCTACTGCTGATCTCGAGCAGGCGCTCCGCGAAGGCAAACCATTTATTTACCAGTATCCTTCTTCGCCTGTCCCGGTGCTCTTCAAGCCGGAAGATTGGAAGCTGAGTGATAAGAACAGCGAAAATAGCGACTTCCTCAGCTCGCTTCTAGGCGACGCCATGGAGGCTCGCCTCTACTGGGCTCTTGCCCGCATGGACGGCGAAACGCGCGATTTTCTCCATCGATCGCCGGGACTGCCCAAGCTCGTGCCCTTTGCCGCCTTGCTGGATTTCTACGGCAGCGAACTTTCCATCCGTTCGGGCCGCGTTGTAGTTCCCGGCGGCACGGCCGCTGAACCCGCCTGGAAGCAGTTGGTGGGTGCATCCCCCGACTCGCCCGAGGAATTCGTAACCAAGCTGTGGACCAGGGATGAGGGCTGGCTGGCGGCCTATTTCGATACACTTTCGCGGGCCAGGCCAAATCAGGTGGCCTACTTTGTAGACTCTCGCAGGCTACCGCGTTTTTATCAGGCGCTTCGAGGTTCCGATCCTCACCCGGGTCCTGCTAAGTTCCTCGTCTTTCGTCCCAATCCGGGGCTTTCATTGCTCGTCACGCGGCTTGAGCTCGAACCTAACGGCGAACCGCTCGTCCCCGGTAACCTGCAAGTCTGGAAAGACATCATGCGCCGCAAGGCCACTTCCAAAACGGCTTCCGAATGGGCGCGGAAGGCCCGAAGTTGGAACAATTCCGAGCAGCTCGTCGAGGGCATGTTTGGGCTCTCGCGTTCGATCAGCGATGGCCCGCTGCAGATCTTCCTGTTGATATCGGAGGTCGATCGCACGCGGCCTCGAGGCAATCGGCTCAGTCCACAAACCGTCCGTTTGCTGGCTGATAATTTCACGAAATTCAACGACCAATATCTGATTTTCTCTGAGTTCCACGAGCTCAACGATCAATCCATCGCCCGATTTTTTACCGTTGCCGACGCCATTGACCATCTCTCCGACCGCACCGCTCGAGCGAATGCCATAGGAACCCTCCAGGCCACGATTGGCCTCTGGGAAATACTGGCGCGCCAGGGACAAATTCCCAGTGCAAGTCTTAATGAGTCCTGGCAGGGTTTGCTCGATCCGTTCGCTCGTGTCGCTGTCTCCACGCAGATTTTCGACGCGGGGCGTACCTCGCTCACGGGAATTCTTCGCGACGCAACCGGCTCGACGACTTTTTCGCAAAATGAACTCATCGCCATGCTTGCCGGGCCCGAGCAATCCAGCGCCGACGGCAGGCAGGTGCGGCAGCTCCTTGCGAATCGTATGCGCGCAGTCATGGAATCGCAGCGCCTGGCTTCTCTCGACACCTTGTTTTCGCTGGCCGATGGCTTGAAGCGCTTGTCGGAAAAGAAAGCAACGGCGGAGACCGTGACTCCCCTCGCCGGCGAACTTCGAGAATTCGAAATGCCGCGGCCGATTTTTACCAATCGCGAAAGAACGGCCTGGGCAGGCGGCCTTTACGATAATCGACAGGCCGAGCTGAAGACCGGCAGAGACCTTATCCAGATCATTCAGTCCCCGCACTCGCCGCAGGAACTGGTCGATGCTCGCGGGCAGCTCGCTCCATTTCTAAGAGACACTTTGGTGGGATTGAATTACGCCTACTATGAGCCGCCCGGGGCTCAGATGCTTCACAATAATCCCCTCTTCGTGCGCTTCCATGATTTCGCCGGGGTGAGCGTGGTATCCACCAACCAGGCATGGCATACACCCCTGTTATTTGGCCGCGGATGGGCCGCGGGAGGTGGAGCTCACCTGGTAGGTTCCCTCGCGGATCTGCCTTATGTACTGGCTCAGGCCGAACAGGATTTTATCGTCCCGGAGAATGTTCAGGCTCTCGTGTGGGAAGACCTCGTCCCCAGCCTCCTGACCGGAGCTATCCTTCCGCGTTGGTGGCGAGTCACTCCCAACGAGCTGCATGCCGTAACGCTTTACCAGCGCACCGGTGAAGAGCTCTTCGCCAACGCAGCCGACAATGCAGACTTGCGCCAGCGGGTCTTGGACATACTCTCCGATCGCACGTTGCCCCAAAAACAGGAGTTGGTCACGAGCGCACTGCGCTCCGGCGATTCCCGCGGTGCTCTCGCGCAGGTTACGCCTGCCGAAACTTTTTACCTTACCGCGGAGTTCCGCAGGCGCTTTCCTCGCGATGACAGTTACTGGCGGGCGGCGGGGAAAGAGCTCGACTCCCTGATCGCACGCTTTCCGAATGAAACCAGTCCCGAGCGGCTCGCGCAGGATTTCGGGGCTCCCCATCCTGCCCTCGCGCAGACCTACTCCCGGGAACTTCTGAACGTCAAACCATTTCCAGCCATCATGGGATACTCCAGCCGGCTTTTGGCCGAATCCTGGGAGTCAAACAATCTATATTGGGCACGGCTGACGGACGAACTGGGATTTGCTCCAGTGATGCTCAATCGCCTGGTCCCGGAATTGACGCATCGAATGATCGAGAAGATTTTTGCTTCGCATTTTGAAGATTGGCCCGCGGTCCTGCGCGCGATGCGGGAAACGGGCGAAGAATTTCGCCAGGGAAAGGTTGCACCGCTTCCGAAGAGCGCGATAGCTTCCGGTCTCTAGCAGCTGAGCGGTACTGATTTCAAGGTCGCCAGGCCAGCCCGTAGGCGCAGTCGGAGGAATAATGTCGAGAGTAAACGCGGTCATTGCATCGGTCGCTGTATCCCTGCTCTTGGGTATCACTGCCAAGGTGTACACGCAGGAAAATGCTCCGCCCCCGCCGCCCCCCGATGCGGATAGCGATACGGTCTTTCGCGTCAACGTCGATATGGTGCAGTTGAACGTGGCCGTAATCGATCGAAAAGGCAACTATGTGACGGGCTTGCGCCCCTCGGATTTCCAGATCGTTGAAGATACCATCCCGCAGAAAATGGCTACCTTTGAAGAGGGCAACCAGGGGCCCCAGACGCTCCTCGATTCGCCTCAGTCCCGTCCGGGGTCGGGTGCTGCGTCACCCGCCGTTGGGCCCATTTCAGGCGCTAATGTCTTTATTCTTTTTGACACCAGCAACTATATGTACCGCGGCTTTGTTTTCGCGCAGGATGCTATCTCTGATTTCGTTCGCACGCTCGACAACGCCGAGAAGGTCGCCTTCTATTCCTACAGTCGCGATGTTTCCCGCGATGCTTTGCTGACGGCGGACCGGTCGCAGGTCCTGCATGGCGTGCGCTCCACAGTCGCCGGAGCTGATGCCGCCCTCTATAACGCTTTGTTGCTCGTTTTGAGGGACGCCAGCAAGTACACCGGCCGCAAGGTGATCGTGGTTTTCTCCAATGGGCCCGACAATGCCAGCATGGTCCCCCCGGAAGGCGTGGGAGAGTTGGCGCAGTCTGAGGGCATCCCTGTCTACATGATCAGTACTCGAGAGGCGAAACAGGATCCTATCAATACGGCCGTATTCGAGCGTATGAGCGCGAGCACCGGTGGCCAGGCTTACTTTGCAAAAAATTGGAAGGAGCAGGAGCAGGCTTTTGCTTCGGTCCGGGAAGACCTCGCGCACCTTTATTCGCTGAGCTACTATCCTCAGCCGAATCCGAATCGCGGCTGGCGCGCCATTACCGTGAAGCTGGCGGGTGAAAAAGCGAAGAATTTTCGCATCCGTACGCGAAACGGATATCGGCCACGCCCGGCCGGCTTCGCTACCGATACCTCGGCCGATGCCGCGGGCGCGCGGTAGACGAGGCGACGCTGGATGCTATTTCGGAACTGTTTGAAATCCCACGTCGCTAGCGCGTAGGGCCAAAGAAAAACCTGCGACCCGCACTCTTCGCGGTGACCTGAAAGTCCGCCTTATTTCTGCTGAATCTCGAGCGCCCTCACCAGTTTGAAATCAAGCTTGGTCTCGGGTGCAATGGTGATATCCCGATCGCCGGTCAACGCAGCCCCGGCTACGCCCGCCCCGCCGCCTGCCCCGGCCCCAATGGCCGCGCCCTTGCCGCCTCCCGCGAGCGCTCCGATCAGTGCCCCAGCCCCGGCCCCTACACCTGCGCCGATGGCCGTGCGCTTGCCTCGGCCCTTGCTGGCTTCATCGTAGGTGCTGCTATGAATCGCATAGCTGTGTCCACCGACTGCCACGGACGACAGCGTAATCCCAAGCTCGGCGTTACCTTTGAATCTGCCGGCCGATTTTGCAACAGTCACGGTGCCGGCAACCTTCGCCCCTGGCCGAATCACTTCCTTCCCATCCACCACGACGGGTGCCGCCACCGACGCTTCTACGCGGTCTCCGGCGTTGCTGTCCTTGGAGCTGACGGACTGATCCACCGTAACGGTGATCGTCGTTCCGGGCTTCACAACAATGGGAGGCAGCGGCTCTGGAGCGGCGGCTTGCTCGGCCGTGTTCGCGGGGCTGGCGCCGTTTGCGGCGCTGCCCGTAGTGTTGCTGTTCTGCGTGGAACCGCAGCCCCACGAAACCAGTAAAGCGACTCCGCAAATCCAGCGGGAGAGCGAGAGCCTTGTTGGCAATGGCATTAAGTCTATGACCTCCGATCGTTGAGTTAATGCTAACAAAGGGTTGGTGCTAACAAAATATCAGGGTCATTGTGTATGTGGTACGGTATTCTCGGTCTGCGGTGCTTAACAATGCATGGAAGCAAGTATCGACGCCTCATCTAGGGGGGTTCATCCTGTATCCTGTGGCCGTCTGAGCCGGGAGGCTGAACATGGCTCGTAAAGTAATCTACGTTGTTGGAGGGCTACTCGTAGCTCTGCTGCTAGTCGCTGCCGTCCTGCCGTTTGTGATCGACGCCAATCGATTCCGCCCTGAGATCGAATCCGCGCTGAATAGCGCCTTGAATCGTAAGGTTGATATAGGAAATATCCGCCTGTCGATCCTCGCCGGCGGTGTTTTGGTTGAAAATATCTCTATTTCCGACGATCCGTCGTTCAACAAAGGGCCTTTTCTAAAGGCCAAATCGCTGAACATAAATCTGGAGTTGCTGCCTCTGATCTTTTCTCGCGCGATTCATGTCACGGGATTGACCATCGATGAGCCGAGTGTAACGCTCCTTCGCTCTCCGGCCGGCAACTGGAACTTCTCCACCTTAGGCGCTGCCCCGGGCCAAACCAGTAATGCCGGTGCGACGACCCCGGCATCTGCATCCAGCAATAGCGCTACACCCGATCTTTCGGTGCGCACTTTTTCTCTGAAAAATGGCACTCTGGTCATCGCCGACACCGGCGCCAATGCCAGGCCGCACACCTATACACAAGTGGCCATCAAGGCGTCCGATCTTTCCTACACGACGCAGTTCCCCTTCGAGCTCACGGCCAATACTCCCGGTAATGGCAACTTAAAGCTCACGGGCAAGGCCGGGCCGCTGAACTCCCAGGACGCCGCTGCAACTCCGTTGAACGCGAGTCTCGATGTAAAGAGTCTCGATCTCAAGGCCACTGGTTTCATCGATCCATCCGCTGGCCTCGCGGGTCTTCTGGATTTCAACGGCAACTTGAATTCCGATGGGCACACCATGACGTCGAGCGGCAAGGTCGTCGCCACCCACATGCAAGTCGTAGCTGGCGGCTCTCCCGCCACGCAGCCCGTCGAAGCAGATTACGAGACTTCCTATGTGTTGAAGTCTCAGACCGGCCAGTTGAAGCGCGGTGATGTGCACATCGGCAAAGCTACCGCTGGCCTCACCGGCTCCTTCAGTAATGAAGGTACCCCCTCGGTGCAAATGAAGCTGGCTGGCCAAAACATGCCGGCATCCGATCTGGAATCCGTGTTGCCCGCTTTAGGCGTCATGCTTCCCTCCGGTGCCTCGCTGAAACAAGGCACGTTGAACGCGAATCTCGCGATCAACGGCCCAGTCGACAAGCTGGTGATCACGGGCCCGGTCAGCATGGCCAACGCCAAGATGACTGGCTTCGACCTGGGCTCCAAGATGACCGCGCTCGCTGCCTTCACCGGTGTGAGCAAGACTGCCGATACCGAGATCCAGACTTTTAGTTCCGACGTTCGCGTCGCTCCCGAAGGCATTCGCAGCGACAATCTCAACCTGGTCGTGACTTCCATCGGCTCAATGACGGGCAACGGCACGATCTCTGCCGATCACAAACTCGATTTCAAGATGCTGGCGCATCTGGGCTCCCAGAGTAATTCATCGCCCCAAGCGGGCCTGGCGAAGCTTGGTTCAAGCGGAGCCATTCCCTTCAAGATTCAGGGCACCGCCTCGAATCCACAATTTATTCCTGACGTGGCCGGGATTGTCGGTGGGCTTGCCGGCGGGCTCGGCAATGGCGTTGCGAACGGCGCTATGTCCGAAATTCCAACCAATACGAAAGATCTCGGACAAGCCCTTGGCGGCTTGTTCGGGAATAAGAAGAAGCCACAGTAATCGCGTTTTAGGCCCAGCGGCTTGCCGCCGGGGCCGCTTTACTGAGTTTTCAGAGGCTAGCCGGCCGGCGCGCCGTCGCCAGCTGGAAAGAGCGCTTCAACAGCCGAATGGCCGTCTCCACGTCTTTATCTTCACGCAGGAACAGGCTCACCCACCCCGAATCCGGTAATATGTGATGTGGCTCTGCTTCTCCTGCGGCCACGATTTCATCACGCACAACCTTGGGGAACGGAATATCCACCAGACGGTCGCCGTGGATGTGTCCCAACTCCCTCCGGCCCAGGCGAAACTCCAACCCGCCGTAGCGGTGAGGAGCCACCTCCACGTCCTCCAAGCGATTTACCGCTTCCACAATTCGTTTTTGTGCGCCCGCCACGCCCATTGCTTTACTCTCCCGTACGGTTATTCTAGCTCTTTATGAGCCATGTGCCGCCGCCTCCCCTCCTGCCGTCACAGCAGCCCGTAACGGAGCAGCCCGATTCCGAGGATTCTGTCCTCCAGCCGCGACGGATCTGGAAGCTCCTTCTCACCATTCAGACCATCTTGTTTCTGGCGAACTGGTTCCTCTACGAAACCTGGATGGCGTTCCATCCTTCCCTCCAACCGGCGACGCAAAGTATTTTGCGGATCGTATTTCTGTGTGCCGCTTTCAGCTTTGTGATCGCCTCACTACTCGCCTGGCGATCCTTCAACTGGCTGGTGCGAGCGTTCTACGTCCCGGCCGCAGTCTGGATCGGGTGCATGTCCTTCTGTCTTTTTGCGGCTGGCTCCTCCTGGATCGTGCTTGGCCTGGTCCGGCTGGCCAATCTGCAAGTACCGCCAAATCTCATTGCCGACGGACTATTTGGCGCTGCCCTTGTGGTCGCGTTGTACGGCCTGGTGAACGCCGCGAGCGTTCGCGTACATCGAATAACGGCAAAATTGCCGAACCTGCCGGCGCATTGGCAGGGGCGCGTTGCCGCGCTGGTGAGCGACCTGCATCTGGGACACGTCCACAATTTCCGCTTCCTGCGGCGGATCGTCGCGAGACTGAATCAGCTTCGCCCCGAGGTTGTCTTCATCGCTGGAGATATGTATGACGGCACCTCCGTCGATGTCGACGCTATGGCCCAACCATGGTTGGCGCTCTCCGTGCCGCTCGGCGCGTTTTTCGTAACCGGCAATCACGAGGAGTTCACCAACCGCGAGAAATATCTGCGGGCGGTTGCCGGCGCCCATGTTCGCGTCTTGAACAACGAGAAACTCGACCTCGACGGCCTGCAAATCATCGGCGTGCACTGGCGCGAAACCACTCACCCCGCGCAATTCCGCTCGGTCCTGCGAAGTGTCGGTATCGAATCCGCAAAGCCCAGTGTCCTGCTCGTGCACGCCCCTCATAACCTGGCCATCGCCGCGGAGGCGGGAATCTCGCTCCAGGTTTGCGGCCATACTCACGGAGGCCAATTCCCTCCCGGAACATGGGTCACCTCCCGCATCTATGGTCGCTACGTCCATGGCCTGAATGCTCTCGGCAGCCTTCTCGTCTTTACTTCGCTGGGGCGCCGGCACGTGGGGCCCGCCCTTCCGTGTCGGAACGCAACCTGAAATCGTGCTGATCACCTTCGAGGCCGCCTGAGCTTTGTCAGGCCGAAAACGCCGCGTTGCTTTGCCCCGACTTTGTTAACGCGCAAAAGCTCGTCCTGTGGGTAGACTTTTGCGCGCCCCCAGAGGGAGGCCCCCCCGCCTTATTTGCGTAAGGGCAATAATATACTTGACTAACCACGAGCGTTCCGGTATGATTCTCGCATCATGGACACCAAACCAAAGACGCTCCAACAGGCTATTCGCTACTTCTCTAATGAGCAAGTCTGTATCGACACCGTTTCCGCCCTGCGCTGGCCCGATGGCCCAGTGTGCCACTGGTGCGGACAGATGGCTCCGCATTATTACCTTGCCACGCAGCGCCGCTGGAAGTGCAAGGGATGCAAGAAACAATTCTCCGTCAAGGTGGGAACCATTTTCGAGGATTCGCCAATCGCTCTCGACAAGTGGCTTGTCGCGCTATGGATGCTGGTTAATTGCAAGAATGGAATCTCATCTTACGAAGTGGCGCGAGACTTGGGGATCACTCAAAAGTCAGCATGGTTTGTGCTGCAACGGCTCCGCCTTGCATTGCAGAAAGGCTCACTCGTGAAGCTCGGCGGAAAAGGAACGGAAGTTGAAGTGGACGAGACCTTCATCGGCGGAGCGGCGCGTTTCATGCACCGTGACAAGCATCGCCGCCGCATTACTGAAACGGGAACCAAGGATAAGGTGGCCGTTGTCGGGGTGTTGCAGCGCGGCGGAGAAGTAAGGGTGGCAGTCGTTCCGAATCGTCGCAAGCATCACTTGCAAACTCATATCGGACAGCAGGTAGAGACTGGCGGAGCGGTTTACACTGATGCGCTCTTGTCCTACTACGGACTGGAGCACAAGGGATACGAGCACAAGGTGATTGACCATGCTGAAAAGTATGTGGATGGCAAGGTTCACACAAACGGACTAGAGAACTTCTGGTCGCTAACAAAGCGTGCGCTGAAAGGAACATACATCTCCGTAGAGCCGTTCCACCTGTTCCGATATTTGGATGAGCAATCTTGGAGATATAACAATCGCGCCACCAAAGACAATCCAATCAATGACGGCGATAGATTTCAAATGGCGCTGTCGCAAATCTCAGGAAAGAGGCTTACGTTCGCTGAGGTAACCGGAAAAGTAGGTAGTTGTAACTGATGCTCTGCGGAACTACAAAGTGCGGCTTAAGCGTGGGAAGCGGAAGGCTTCCTAGTTCGCTTCCGCTTCTTAATCTCAGTGTTAAGTTCTTCGTGCGACACGGAGAGAACCTTCTTTAGCGCGTTGGAAAACTTGGCATATTCACCCGATTCATTCTTGCCGGAAGGTCTCTGGTGACTATCGCGCACTGTGAAGTCCCTCTAGAAGGGATGATAGCAGTCGTGCGCCCAAAAAGAAAATCTTCATGTAGGGATCAGGTCGGAAATCTTCCAAACAATCGTTCGCACCTCTTGGTGCAAAAGCGGAAGGACAGCCATAACGTCGCTCCGGTCATGCCCGTTGGGGTCGGTTGGAGCACGCTTACCGTGCCAAAGGCTTACACTAATTTCGAAGACGGTTTTATTGAACTTCATATTCGGCGTAGGGGGATTACAAATCAAAGCGAAGATCTCTGTGCCATCTTCGATTTCTCCGGAACGCGCGATGGCATCGATTTGTGGCGGCGTGGACGAAAAGTCACCTTCCAAGCCAACCTCTCCTTGAGACACAGCACTATAAACAACTGGGGGCAGCCGGTGCTTGTCGGCATTATTGATTTCACGCAGGACGGCCAACAGTGGGGGAAGTTCTGGGTGCGGGCGATTGTACGGCTGAAACCCCTCGATAGCTGCTCGAATTGGCTCGCTAATTTCTCCGAGCTTCATGTTGCAAATGACGGCATTGTCAAAATTCGCCCGACTGTCGGTAATGGGGAAAGCGAGTTTTCCTTCATAGCGGGGCGGCTTCGGCGCAGATTCATGGACCGCGATACCGTAAACAAAATGGTCAAGGGCGGAGCGCATGTTGCCGACACAATCCGCAGTGATGACTTGCCAACGCTGAAGCGGGGCAGCTTCATTTATCCGTGCGATAAGACTGTATCGGGAGCCGTCCGGCTGGACCTTTCGGATGATGCTGTACGGGTGTCTGTCGATCCAGGAACTGATTTCATTCTTAAGGGCTTGAGCGTGTTCTTGGCTCCTAGCTAGCTTTGCTTTGACTATGGACAAATCAAGGGCCATGGCGCGGGATACTAACACAGATTGATAGGTTAGCCAAGTATATTATTGCCTGCGTAAGTGTTCATTCTATGAGGCTTACGCCTCCACGGTTTGCGTAAGTGTTCATTTCAGTAGCCTTAGCTACCTCACTTCTGCAAGTGTTGATTTCACAAGAGATAGTTTCGAGCTGTTTTCGAGGGCTGAACTGAGCACAAGAAGCGAAAGGCAGCAGCCGCCGCGTTCGAAATATGAGCAACTGGGATTTCGCTTGGTCCAGGAAGCTTAATTTTTCGCGAGCGCTGAGCTTGCGACGCATACGCTGCTACGGGACAGATTCCTTCCTCCGGCGAAATCAGGAAGGCCGCGACACTCGTCGCTTCCGCACCAAGATATCTATTTTACCGCGAGCGTCAAGCCAGTGGGAGACGCCGTCTCACATCCACGGCATTAGAAGGCGTTCGCGCGAACTTGTTTGGTTTTCTGCGCACTATGTTTTTCCTCTTAACGACAGTCCCCACGTGAATTTCCGCACTGCGACCCTCGCCCTGAAGGGGCATCTCTTTACCGCCCGAACCGGGAAGAGATTTAGCAGCGCAAGCGTGGCGTTCAAATGAACCTAAGAGGGCAGACGTTTCTTTCTGTCAGAGCTTCAGTCTTTAAGTTCGGTTTTGAGAGGAGCTGGCAGACCGGACAGAGACAGGACGTTGAAACGGAAGCGGCCGAGGATGGCACCGGTCGAACTTTCTACATTGACGCGCCACGGACCGGGGCGGATGCCGCTCTTCATCGTGTAGGTGCGATAACCGCCGTCGCGTCCTCCCCGAACGGAAAGCGCGATACGGTCGGAAGTGGTCCACCCGCGCGCCCTATCATATGTCTGCCACTCATGGATGATCTCGGTATTCAAGGAAGTCGGAGAGAAGACGGCACTGTAGAAATAAACCGGAGCTCCCGGGGCCACATGAATTCTGGGGGCGAACCGGAAGAAGCTCAGCCAGCCTTGCCTCTCGGATTCCACCAGGTAAGCCCCGTTGGGCATTCGCATGATGGAGCTATGAACACTGGCGTCCTGCAGCGAGAGTGGAAGCGGAGGAATGACATTCATGAAATACAGGGTCGTAACGAGGATGAAGATGCCTGCACTAGAGGCGACAACTGCCTTTTCGCGATGAGAGAAGCTCTCTTTGGCGCGATTTCGTATTATGCGGACGAAGAGCCACCACAGCACCAGAGTCAAGGCTCCGCTGAGCAGGAAGACCAGACGCCCCATGGTGTGAAGCACAACGGGCAGGATGAAAATCATGAAACAAAACAGAGAAAGAAAGAGGAGGCTGAGCTGAAACTCAAGACGCGCGTGCTTATTTTCCAATTTTTCATTTGCGACGAAGGCCACCAGGAGGACCAGATAAAAAGGCCAGCTCACCCAAAAGGTGCCGCTCCGGAAGTAAAAGACCATAAAAGTGCTCAACAGCCCGCCGAAGAAGAATTGCAGGAGATTGATGAGCCAAGAGTCGAGCTTCGTGGTCCTCACTTCCCGTTCGTGATCGACATCCGCCTCACGATTCACCCAAAGGATGCAGAATGCGACGACCAAGAGATGAACGACCACCCAGAAGTTCTCCCGGAACATGTCAACGCGTTTCAGGGTGACAGCGTCGAAGACAAAGCCGCCGACGAGTGAAATCGAGGAGAGGGAGAGGCCAAATCGCGCGTAGCGGGCGGTTAGCTGGCCCGCCCGCTGCAGCAATGACCTTCCTATCGGTTCAGCGGGCATCGGGCGAAAATGCACCGATGGCGGTGCGATGCCTCGAAAGATTAGGGCTTGTCACGTCCCCTGCCGAAGCATTTTGCGGGAAAAGTGGGACTGTCTTTTTTGCTTCCTTGCCTCGTGCACGCGCGTCGCCATCCTATTGATCCTCTTGGAATAGTGCGTTCAGAAGGTGGACGATTTTGGCCTGTTGAAGCAGGGAAGAATCCGAACCAGAAACCGCTGAACCCTGAGTCAGCGACGCAAGTCGCGCGGACAGCATGCGAACAGCGACATCGCGAGGCACATAGATGCGGTCCTTCGGTACGAGCACTTCCCAACCGCCTTTCGTCCTGAGAAGCTGCCATCGAAACTCCTCGTCGCGCTGCTTTCGCTCGATGCTTTTCCCTAACCACGTTACGCGCGATTTGATTCGTGCCTGTGCCGAACCTCGGTTTCCCTTAAATTCGCTACGAGCAATGCCGAGACGATCATAGACGATCACCTTCCTGTCCAAGCGGGAAGGATCCTCCTCGCGCAGGATGTTACCGGTTCCATTATTTAGTTCAGAGATAGCTCCAGCGATTTCCGCTTGTGTGGGCCTTTCGCGTGAGGCGGCCACCAGGATGCTGGACGGAATTTCAAACATCTCACCACTCGGAGGTAATTCGAGATCGGACCCCTCTGCGTTTATGGAGTCGGCGTTCCCCGTCATCGGCTCGGCAGAGTCCGAAGAGTTTCCACTCGAATCCTCGACCGGCAGCGCGGTACCAATTTGCTCCGACGCCTTCGTCATTCGCGGCAATCGCCCATTCGTCAGAGTGATATTCCCACGAGTCGCGCCCGCATAGCGGTAGAACCGTGCGGGGCCTCGCGCTCTCCACGCCGGAGCATCATAAAATTCCGTGTGCAACCCCGACGTAACAGAGCTGTAGAAGGAGTGTTCCCCAGGGTTCACCACGATGCCCACATGCCCGCGCCAAACAACCAAATCACCAGGTTGCGGCTTTGCTACGCGAACAAAACCGTCAGCCCCGGCGTAAAGATCAAAAGAATCCGCATACGGATAGGGATATCCAGCAAGCGTGTACACTTCGTAGACCAGATGCGAACAGTCCGGTCTTCTGGCCGTTTGCCGCTCGCGTTCCCATGCTGCGGCGACAATGGTCTCGCCCTCTCGCAGCGATATCAGACGAGACGCAAATGGGGCCTCCTGCGCTGGCGCCCTTACCTGGGCCAGTGCGACGGGGGCGCCAAGCAGCCACAAGGTTCCCAACCAAAGTCGTCGCGACATCTTGTCCAGTGTCGCAGACGGCGATCTGGCGCGTCTTTTGCGGAGCCTTAAGCGTAACCTGTACTTGCGTCCAGTGGCGCCGTATCTCTTCGTTGCGTCTAACAGCAGACGCGTATCTCACCTACCGCTTATACTTTTCGTCCCTTTTTCGCGGGCGTAGACGCATATGCTGTGATCCATTGACAGCGATTCATCGCTGGAACTAGACTCCCCGCCGTTGCACGCCAGCGGGGACTTTGTTGACGCGCGAAAGCTCTTGATGTCCATGACTTTCGCGCGAAGAGCACGTTGACGCGCGAAAGCTCTTGATGACTGTGATCGCCGCGAAGCTGCTCCTGTTGGGACACGTTCGCGGCAAAGACTTTCGCACGAAGAAGAAGAAAAGGAGGGGATATGCGAACGATTGGTTTGGCGTTTGGGCTTCTCGTGGCCATGCGTGTTCCGGCGCTACTGATGGCACAAGGGAACGAAGACAAGCCGTTTCCGCCGCACAAAGTGATCGGCAACATCTACTACGTGGGCACGGACACGCATTCTTCTTTTCTGGTAACAACTTCCGCGGGGAATATCCTGATCGACAGCACGTATGAGAGCAACGTTCCGTGGATTCGAGATTCGGTGGAAAAACTGGGGTTCAAGTTTACGGACATCAAAATCTTGCTGACCAGCCACGCGCACGTGGACCATTGCGAGGGCGATGCCATGGTCAAAGAAATGACGGGCGCCACAGTGATGATCATGGACCGGGATGTTCCCGCGACACAGGCGATTCGGCCGGGCGGGAAACCACACCCCATCGACAGGGTCCTTCACCATCTTGATCGAGTCACGCTCGGCGACGTGGTCCTGACGGCTCATCTCACTCCCGGCCACACCGAGGGCAATACCACGTGGACTCTGAAAGCCACAGAGGGTGGCAAGAGTTACGACGTGGTGATTCCCGGCTCGATCGCTCCCAACGGGGCGACCGCCGTGGTCAATAACAAAACCTATCCGCAGATCGCGGAAGACAGCCTGTTTACGTATAAATATCTGCGCATTCTGCCGTGCGATGTGATGCTGGGGTCGCACACGCCCTTCTATCACATGCAAGAAAAGTACGCGAAGCTGGGGAAAGGGCCGAACCCGTTCATCGGCGGGCAACAGGGCTGCCTGGCCGATATCGATGGGTGGGAACAGGCATTCAAGAAGAGGTTGGCGGAAGACCAGAAGAAAGCATCCGCGGCTGCCGCGCAATGAGAACTGGCAGCTAACCTACTGGCTCCGGACCCACACGCAGAATCGGCGTGTGGGTCACCCGGCTGCGAACTTCCGGTAGTCCGCTGTCGGCGGGATCGCAGGGGCTGACAGCAAGGGCTAAGAGAGATTCTTCGACTTCGTGGCCGCGCGGACCGGAATACTGTCCGATGAAGAAGGGAGCGGCCACTCCGCTCAGAATGACATGCGGGCTGGCTTTTTCGATGGGCTACGAGGGCTCCAGACCCACACGCAGAATCGGCGTGTGGGGCACCCGCACCCGGCACCCGGCGCACTTCCACGACGCGGCAGCAAACCCGACGGCACGGTCGAGCTCAGCAGGAAAAACCATTTTGCCCTCCTCCATGCCCTTGCGGCGCTCAGAGCTGCGTGTGGGAAATCAAGCGGTACGTACTTTGTGCGGTGACAGCAGCACAGCCTTGGTTCGCAGGAGTATTCGGAACGCCAAGCCATGCGTTATGAGAAGAAGA
This sequence comes from uncultured Acidobacteriota bacterium, assembly GCA_963810155.1. Lineage (GTDB taxonomy): Bacteria > Acidobacteriota > Terriglobia > Acidiferrales > UBA7541 > Palsa-189. Next base: position 143,412 of record CAWEMN010000021.1, on the reverse strand, counting down.
GGCACAAAGGCGATCACGATGAAATAGGCAGCGCCTAACAAGCCGGGCGTATTTGCGAGCGATATGCGGTTTCCCTGGTAGAAGGCGAATAGCAGATCTGCGGTTCCGATGGTGCTGAATACCCAGGTCAGGACTGTTCCTGTACGGGTTCCCAGAGCAGCGAGGGCGAGCAACGCCAGAATTGCGGTGGTCAGGTCACCGTAGGCAGCTGATCGAGCAAATGCAGCAGGTAAGTCAGCAGATACAACACCCGGCACAACAAATGCTAATCCAAGAAACCTGAATCCATGCAGCAACAGAATGGATTGCAGGGCTTCAGTGCTGGGGCGTTCTTTCAGCGCCGGCCAAATATAGTGCCAAGCGACTGCTCCCCACGCGACAAAGCTGATTGCTACGCTGATTCCGAACAAAGCTGGCGATGACATTGTCAATCCTTTCCGGCGGTAATTCGGCCTGGCATTTCTTGAAATGTGTAGTGTTCCTGGATTCGACTGGGTTGATTCACCGATTGGGTTCCTTCCTGAATGCGAAGAGACATATCGTCACGCGCGCGACGTTCCGTGGCCGGACATTCCGTAAGTTGCGCACCGTGTTCCACGCGTCCGGTCTTGCAGGTCGCGCCTGCCACCAGAATCTTTGGCTGTTTCATAAACATCTCCTTGCTGAGTTTTGCCCTCCGCCACGTTAGATGTATATACATCTATATGGTCACAAAAAATCACGCCGCCGCTGCTTTCGTGCTTCGCGAAACCGATTCTTTCATGCTCTTCCAGCCGGCATCTCCAAGTTTTCGCCGCAGTCTCTGTTCGGCCGACTCCCAATATGGTTGAGCCTCTGCAAGCTGCCGCTTCCCAGCCCCGGTCAAACTAAACAGTCGCTCCCGTCTGTCTTTTCCGCGCTTAACCTGAACCCAACCCGCCTTAACCAGCAGACTTAACGTCCGCGTCAGCGTAGTGCTATCCATAACGAAACCCGTGCTCAGCCGTTTTTGATTGGCCTCCCCTACGGTAGCCAGCGCCGTGAGCAGGCCGAACTGCGTGATCTCCAGTCCTGCCTTTCGAATTTCCTGGTCATAGATCCGCGTAACGATCCGCGTGAGCCGGCGCAGGTTCTGACAAGCGCAGGGCAGGTCAAAAAGCGCGTGGGGGGCCGGTCCTTCCAGAGTTTCCGCTTTCATAGTATATGTATATACATGTAGTTAGTGATTGTCAAGCGAGGTCGGTTTTTTCGATGGATTAAAAGGGGGCTCCGGACCCACACGCAGAACCGGCGTGTGGGGCACCCGGCGGGACTTTTTTAGGCAGAAAAACGCGCGTTGACACCCGTCAAGAACAGGGCAAGTCTTCTACTGCAGCTGAAATCGCAGCAGATTTCGTGAGGATTGTCGAATGGGCCGCTTCCTGGCCGTCATACGGATAGGCGCCGGTAACACGACCAGGTTGCGCCAAAGGAGAACACGGATGCAGTTTGCTCTGATGATCTACCACTCGCCTGAAGAGTTTGCCATGCGGAAGAACGACTATACCGATCCTCATCTCGGCGCCTGGCGGGCTTACTACAAGGCGCTCGTCGAGGCCGGCGTCTACGTCGGCGCCAATGCACTTGAAGTGCCCGAGACAGGAACGACGGTGCGTCTTAAGGAAGGAAAGCGCCGCGTGCAAGATGGTCCATACGCCGATACGAAGGAGCAATTGGCAGGATTCATCATCCTGGAACTCCCTTCCGTTGACGCCGCCCTCGAATGGGCTGCGCGATGCCCGGGAACGGCACGTCGGGGCAGTGGAAGTCCGGCCGCTTGGCGCCTGAAGCCATGCGGCGGGGGTTCACCGGGTGAATGGAATCGATCAAGAAGACACGCACCGAACCATAGAGCGCGTGGCCCGAGAGTCCTACGGCCGTCTGGTGGCCTATCTTTGCGCGCACACGCACGACTTGGCCAGCGCCGAGGACGCGCTCAGCAACGCGTTAGTGTCGGCGCTGCGTCATTGGCCGCAGGATGGCGTGCCGAAGAACCCCGGAGGCTTGGCTGCTGACAACGGCGCGCCATTCGCTCATCGACGTGATTCGTCATCAGCGGGTGGTGCTCGAGAGCGAGCCAGCCCTGCAGTTCCTCACGGAGAGTTCCACGGAGAGTACGTTGCCGACCCGATTTCCCGATGAACGGCTCAAATTGCTCTTCGTGTGTGCTCACCCGGCGATCGATCCTGCGATGCACACACCCCTGATGCTGCAAACGGTCCTGGGCCTGGACGCAGCACGCATTGCCCAGGCCTTCCTCATCCCACCGAAGACCATGGGGCAGCGCCTGTTCCGCGCGAAAACCAAAATCCGCAGCGGTGGCATTCCGTTCGAAATCCCGCGAGAGAGTGATCTTCCGGAGCGCCTTGATGCCGTGCTGGAAGCGATTTATGCCGCCTTTGGCATCGGCTGGGACGACATGGCTGGCGCTGACCAGCGTGGCCGCGACCTGGCCGAGGAAGCCATCTGGCTTGCGCGGGTTCTTCTGCAGCTAATGTCCAGCGAGGCCGAGGTTCAAGGCCTGCTCGCTCTCATGCTGCACTGTGAAGCACGACGCCCGGCACGCAGGGCGTTTGACGGCCGGTACGTTCCTCTTTCCGAGCAGGACCCGAAGCGATGGTCGCTTCCCTTAATAGAGGAGGCCGAACGTCATTTGGCGGAGGCTTTCAAGCGCGGGCGCTCCGGCAGGTTTCAGCTTGAAGCTGCCATCCAGTCGGTACATGCGGAGCGTGCGCGCAGCGGCCGAACCGACTGGGCGGCGATCGTGCTGTTCTACGAACAACTCCTCAGGATATCGCCGGCGCTCGGCACTCGAGTTGGATACGCGGCCGCAGTTGCGGAAGCGAACGGACCAGAAGCAGGACTCGCCGCTCTCGAGTCGATCGACCCGGAAGCTGTGTCTCACTATCAGCCGTACTGGGCGGTTCGCGCTCACCTCCTACAGCGTCTTGGGAAGACCCATGAGGCCGCAGACGCCTACGACCGCGCAATCGGTTTGGCCGAAGATCCCGCAGTGAGAGAGTTCCTGCTCCAGAAACGCCGCTAATTTCTTCCAACTGTCTCCTTCTCGATCGTCCTTTTCTCCGACTGATGTAGAAATCGCCCCACCATCCCCGTCATCCATACAGAGGCGGCTTAAGCGGTCACGCTTCGCCGCCCGACACGAGAGGTGATGCGATGTGCCCAGTCTGTTTAGCAAGCGTGGGGATGATTGTCGCCGGCGCAACTTCCGCCGGAGGGCTGACGGCACTGGCCGTGAAGCGGTCCCGAGAAATGGAAAGAGTTCCAACCGGCGACACGAAGGACAATCCCAAGTCTGAGTTTTTGCGTCTCCAACTCAGAAGCGACTCAATTAAGGAGAATGTCATGAACATTGCGAATAAGTCAGTCTTGATCACGGGCGCGAACCGCGGCATAGGTCAGGCGCTCGTCAATGAAGCCATCAGACGGGGGGCGAAGAGGGTCTTTGCGGGTACGCGCGGCGCATTGCAACATGCCGACAAACGCGTGACTCCCCTGACGCTCGACGTGACCAACGCTTCGCAGATCCAGCGCGCGGCCGAGGAAGTGGACACGCCTCGACGTCCTCATCAACAACGCCGGCGTCGCGATCTACGACGATCTGAGCAATCTGGACGTGATCGAGCAGCACCTGGCTGTCAACCTCCTCGGAGTGCTCAAAGTGACGCACGCGTTCTTGCCGCTGCTGAAACACTCGAAAGGCGCTGATCGTCAACAACCTTTCCCTCGTGGGCCTCGCGCCCTTGCCGATCATACCCGGCTTATTCCATCTCAAAAGCGGCCGCGTTCAACATGACGCAGTCGCTGAGAGCGCTGCTGGCGAGCCAAGGCGTGACCGTCCATGCCGTCGTTCTGGGTCCGGTCGACACCGATATGAACCGTGGCTTCAACATACCGAAGGCGTCGCCCGAATCGGCGGCGCGGAACATCTTTGATGGGCTGGAGAAAGGCGAAGAAGAGATCTTTCCCGATCCCGCTTCCCTGTCCATCGCCGAGGGTTGGCGCGCCGGCGTAGGCAAGGGCCTTGAGCGCCAGTTCGCAGCTTTCGTGCCGCAGAACGCCGCAAATGTGGGATGACGGCCAAGTGTAGCCGAAAGAAAGGGCGGAAAAGATTTGGAAACTGAAGGCTCGCGAGCCACTTCCGTCAGTGTTTACAGGCCTCAAAACCGAAGCAGAAAACAAAGGAGAAATAGAATGGCAACAAGCAAAGAGAGAAACAAGGAATACGGGAAAGGACATCTCGGAATGAACACACCGCCGCTCGTGCCGAAGCAGGAGTGGGAGGCTGCGCGCCAGCAGCTCCTCGTGAAGGAGAAGGCCTTCACTCGCTCGCGTGACGCGCTGGCCGCCGAGCGGCGACGGATGCCGTGGATGGCGGTGGAGAAGGAGTACGAGTTCGACGGGCCCAAGGGTAAGGTTGGCCTGCTCGACCTGTTCGAGGGCCGGAGGCAGTTGATCGTCTATCGGGCCTTCTTCGAGCCCGGGGTGTTCGGCTGGCCCGAGCACGCGTGCCGAGGCTGCTCCCTGGGCGCCGACCAGGTCGCCCACCTGGCGCATCTGAACGCTCGCGACACGACCCTTGCCTATGCCTCACGCGCGCCGCAGGCGGACATCGCGCGCCTGAAGACGCGGATGGGCTGGGAGATGCCCTGGTACACGATTACCGACAGCTTCGGCGTGGACTTCGGCGTCGATGAATGGCACGGCCATAACGTGTTCTTCCGCGACGGCGAGCGGGTGTTCCGCACATACTTCATCAACAACCGTGGCGACGAGGCGATGGGGACCACCTGGAGCTATCTCGACGTCACGCCGCTCGGCCGTCAGGAGAGCTGGGAGGATTCGCCAGAGGGTTACCCCCAGACCCCGCCGTACCAGTGGTGGAACTGGCACGACAACTACGACGCCGAGACCTCGCCCGACCCGAAGTGGGTCGATATCCAAACCGACCCTGAAGGAGCGGCCTCCCGAAGGCGCGCCGCAGAGGCGAAAGGATGACGCGGCGCGGCAAAGGAGAAAAACAAAAGCAGATCCCTCGTCGGTCTGCGGCGGACTCGGGATGACAGCGCTAGAAATGAAGGCGGCAGAGGGCTTGAGACCCACACGCAGAATCGGCGTGTGGGGCACCCGGCGGCTTTGTTGACGCGCGAAAGCTCCTGATGTCCATGACTTTCGCGCGAAGAGTCGCGGCGGAGACTTTCGCGCGAAGAAACTAAAGCGACATCCAATTTGGGAAGAAGAAGTAGAAGACCGCCGAGATCACGATGAGGTAGGCGAGCATCACGAGCGTCCAGCCCATATTGTGGCGGATCACCTGGCCTTCGCTGCGCACCAATCTGCTGGTGGAAACGCCCACGCTGGCCGTTTGCGGAGCAATGGGCTTCCCCACCTCCGCTCCCACGGAGTTGAACGAGGGCAACAGCAGCACCGGCAAATTCAAAAGCCGGCCAGTGAGCAACTGCACGGGTCCAAACATGGCGTTGGTAGCCGTGTTGCTCCCTGACAGCGCGACGCCAATCCACCCGAGAATGGGCGCCAACACCACGAAAAACACACCAATCTTCGAGAGGCCATAGGCCAGTGAGTTGGCCATTCCCGTGAACACGAAAATATAAGCGAGGGCGAAAATAAAAAAAGCCACCAGCAGCGCGCCCCACATCTGCTTGAACGTCTTGGAAAAGACCTGCCGGATCATCGACAAAGGAGGGCGCAAGATGGCCAGCAGCACCAGCCAGGAGATTAAAGTAGAGGTGCCGCCGGAGAATGGGGTGAAGTTGAAAACCGACAGAATGGGCATTTGCGTGACCGAAGATCTGGCCGCCACCGACAGGCGGAACCAGCTGAGGGCGGGCAGATGAGACCACGGACCGGTCCAGGAAACCACGACGGCGATCAGCACGATATAGGGGAGCCAGACCCAGAGAGCTTCTGTCGCTGAACCCAACTGCGATGAAACGAGCTCAGGCGACTTTTCCGCGGACGCGAGAGGCGCTCCACCAAACGCGCGGATTTTTTTCGGACGCCAAACCTTCACGAACAGGAAAAGAACCCAGAAAGAGACCAGCGCCCCGCTGAGATCCGGCAGATACGGACCCAGATAACGCGCCACTGGCCACTGGCCGGCGATATAAGAGAGCGAGCCCACGATCGCCAGGGGCCAAGCCTCGATCATTCCTTCCCTGCCGCTCACCAGATAGATGAGCACCCAGGGAGGCAACAGCGCCAGAAATGCGACAATGCTTCCAATAGAAGCGGAAAGCGCCATCATGGGAAGCCCCGTCACGGCGGCCAGTCCCAGAATCGGCGCTCCCAGTGCGCCGTAGGAAACCGGCGCATTGTTCGCCAAGGCGGCCACACGGATCGCATCCAGGTCCGCAATTCCCAACCCGACCAGAATCGGCACCACGACCGCCCACGGATACCCAAAGCCCACCAATCCCTCCAGCAGCGCTCCGAAAGCCCACGCCAGCATGATCGTCTGGATGCGGATGTCGCCGGTGGCGTGATGAATCATCCATTTCTTGAACCTTTCAAACAGGCCGGTGAGTACCAGGGTGTTGAAGATGATCAGGCCCCAGAACGTAATCCAGTCAATGGCCCAGAAGCCGGTGAACCCGCCGTAAAAATAAGATTTCAGCGTATCGGCGACAGGCGCGTGCCATACCAGGACGCCGAGAAGGATCGTGATGAGCCCGCCGATGATCGTAGCCAGCCAGGCCGTGAGGCGCATGGCCGCCAGCATGAAAAGCAAGGCGGCGAAAGGGACCATCGCAATCAATACGGTCAGCCACAAATTCCCTGCCGGGTTGAGTGTCTGCTGAAACATGTTGTCGCCGATCTCCCTTCAGCTGCGTGTAAGTCCGAGACACTGTGCAAAAAGGGCCCGAAAGGCAATCCTGGCGGGCACTGTTATATCTTCCCGAGACACTCAATAACAAGCACGCATGTTGGCAGGAGCTGCAGAGCCTTGTGCGTGCAGGCCGGCGCGTGGCCGCCAGGCTCCTTTGCAGGCCGCCGGATGTGTTAATCTCCGGTCTCTTGCTGGAAGCGAGGCCTGAATGGGTCGTCCTAAGATACTCGCCACTCACCGCCTGTTTGAAGAGCCGCGGGCGAAGCTCGCCGATCGCTTCGAAGTGGAATTCTGGAATGATTCAGACCGTCCGCCCCGCGGGGAAGTGCTGCGTCGCGTCGCGGATAAGGACGGCCTCATCTGCCTGCTCACCGAGAAAATTGACGCCGAACTGATCGCCGCCGCGCCATCGTTGCGCATGGTCGCCAACATCGCCGTGGGCTACGACAATATCGATCTGGACGCCTGCACGCGCCGCAACGTAGCCGTCAGCAATACGCCCGGCGTGCTCGACGAGACCACTGCCGACTTCGCCTGGACTTTGCTGATGGCCGTCGCGCGGCGACTGATCGAAGGTGACGCGCTCGCGCGTTCCGGCGAGTGGAAGGGCTGGAACCTGGATCAGCTTTGTGGCGCGGATATCTGGGGCAAGACTCTCGGCATTCTTGGCTTCGGGCGTATCGGGCGCGCCGTTGCGCGGCGCGCTGCCGGCTTCGCCATGCGCGTCATTTACAATGACGCGGCCCGGGCGCCGCGTGAGGTGGAAGACGAATCGAGAGCCGAATACATGGAGCGCGACGCCGTTCTCGCGCAAGCCGATTTCCTCAGCTTGCACGTCCCTCTGCTACCAGACACGCGCGGCCTGATCGGCCCGCGTGAGCTAGCGCTGATGAAACCGAGCGCCTTCCTGATCAATACTTCTCGCGGACCCGTGGTGCAGGAGGCCGCTCTCATTGCGGCTCTGGAGCACCACCAGATCGCCGGCGCGGCGTTGGACGTCTACGAACGCGAGCCGCAGATCGGTCACGGCTTGCTCCGTCCCAACGTGGTTCTGGCACCGCATCTGGCGTCGGCCTCCACGGAAACGCGCACCCAAATGGCCGCGATGGCCGTGGAGAATACCGTCGCTTTCTTTGAGGGCCGCCGCCCGCCAAACATTCTCAATCCCGACGTATTGAACAAAGAAGTATCGAACAAACTGACGTGAAACAGACCTAACCGGAGAGATTGCCATGCCAGCCGTCACTCGCAACAACCCTAAATTAACTCTCGAAGGCGCCCAGCTCGTCCTCGCCGCGGCGCAGGCGCGCGCCGCGGAGATCAAAATGCCCATGGATATTGCCGTGGTTGATGACGGCGGCCACCTGCTGGCGTTCGCTCGCATGGATGGCGCGAAAATCTCTTCGGCCGAGATCGCTATTTCCAAAGCGCACTGCGCCGCCATCCGCCGCCTGCCCAGCGGGCCCTCTCGCACCGGAGACGAAGTTAACGTCCTGCTGTCTCTGGGACTCTCCGTCGCCAGTCACGGACACCAGATCCCCTTGCGGGGCGGCCTCCCGCTGCTCGTCGACGGCATCTGCGTGGGAGCTATCGGCGTGAGCAATGGCACCGAAGACCAGGATGTCGACGTCGCGCAGGCCGGCATTCGCGCCCTCGAGGCGAAGTGACAACCGAGGCCCAGGGACACCTGCTCTTAGCGCCTCGATCCCTAGACGCGCGGGCACAGCCTTTTCCGGTCCGCTCCGCATCGAACTAGAATCGCCGCCCGTTCGCATCGAGAGGCCTGTGCCGCGGCGGTTTATTGTGCTAATTTCCGTTACAATGAATGTTCCCGGACCCCAAAAATCAACCTTCCCGCAGCGCAGCCGCTCTGGGAGCCATGTAGGAGGAACCGTGCGCAAGCTCGTAATCGCAGTAGCAGCAGTTGGGGTAATGGGCCTGACCTTTGGCTGTTCGAAGGCTCGTAACGATGATTCCATCGCCACGGACATCAAGGCCGGCATGTTTTCCGATGCGCAGACGAAATCCGCCGATATCCGCGTCGCCGTCAACCATGGCACGGCCACACTGACTGGAGAGGTTCCCGACGAGAACACGCGCTACGAAGCCTTCAAAATCGCGAAACAGACTTCCGGCGTGGTCACCGTCGAAGATCAAATGACCCTTCCACAAGCGCCGGTAAGGGCAAGGGCCTCTTCCGAACGTGCCGCGAATGCCGAGCCCGCCGCCAGAGTTCCTCGAGAACGCGAACCGAGGCAGGAATCGCTGCCGAGGCGCCAGCTTGCTGGGTCCGCCGCTCCCGATTACCCGGTGCGCCCTCTTGCTGATGCGCAGAACTCTTCATCGCAGCAGGTAGCACAGTCGCAGCCCGCTCCAGCTGTGAGCGACACTCCCGCCCCGGCCGCAGCTCCCGATCCCGCACCGGCGCCTGCCGCTCCGGCGCCGCCGCCGGTTCGCCAGGTCAGTATTCCGGCGGGTACACCGATTCACATTCAAATGATCGATAGTGTGGATTCCGCCACCAACCATGCCGGCGATATGTTTCGAGCTTCTCTCGCGTTGCCGATCGCGGTGGATGGGGAGACCATCGTCCCCTCCGGCACCGACGTTTTCGTAAAACTCACCAACTCCAGTTCGGCCGGCCGCATGACTGGGCGGAGCCAGCTGACTCTGCAACTCGCGCGTCTGGATTTTCAGGGCAAGTCTTACTCTCTAGCGAGCGACGACTTTCAGGAGACGGGCAAGTCCCGCGGCAAGCGCACGGCGGAGACCGTCGGCGTCGGTGCCGGCGTCGGAGCCATCATCGGCGGCATCATTGGCGGCGGTAAGGGTGCTGCCATCGGAGCCGGCGTCGGAGGAGGCGGTGGCGCCGCGGCTGAAGCAGCCACCAAAGGCCAGCAGGTGCGCATCCAGGCGGAGACTAAGCTCGATTTCACCTTGCAGCAAACCGTCAGTCTCACCTATTCGCCCGATAACAATAATTCGCGCCGCTGAATCTCGCGGCTCGGCGTCGCCGGCGAATGTGCCGCGCCGCCATCTTGCAGCCAAGGCCCCGGCCGCATTTCTTGCCGCCGGGGCCTTGGATTTTCTGCGCGGTCTTAGCGTATGGTGGAGTAGAGGAACGAAGGCTCTCTCTTTTTGTTTTCAGCTACAAAGTGTTTTCCGTTACAAAGTCTTCAAGAACGCGACCAGGTCGTCCTTGTCTTGTTGCGAAAGCTTTAGGTTAAACCGAGTGTTATAGAAGTTGACCGCATCCAGCAACGTCGCCGCCGAGCCGTTATGGAAATAGGGCGCTCGTCCCGCTAAGCCGCGCAGTACTGGTCCTTTAATCTTGCCGATGTGTGCGAACTGGCCATCGATCAGGCCCTGTCCGAGATCGGTCGTGGTCACACAGTTGTTCGTTCCCTTTTTACAGACGGTGATTTCCGGCAAGTAGCTGATATCCAGGCCTCCCAAGTTAACGGACGTGTTGCTTGGATTGCGGTCGCCGGTGCCAATATTCAAGGGCGTGGGAAAAGAGTGGTTGCCGACGTTCGGCGTGTCATGGCAAGTACCGCAGGTGCCCGTAAGGGACGAAATGCCGCCGGCCACAAGGCCGCCGGCTGACACATCGTCGTTGATTCCGGCAACACCGGTAATGGGAATTTGGAGCGTGTCGAAGAGTTGCTCGCCACGGGCGACGGATTGCCGGGCAGCAGCGTATCTGTCGTGTTCACCGTTGATCTGAGCCCATTTGTCAAAGATATTGAAGATGTTCGAGGTAAACCGGCCGTCGCCCTCAGTCACCATCCCACCCGGCTGTTCGAAGGCTGGCAGCAGAAAATTAACGCTGGAATTGATACTGATGAAAAAGGGTTGGGCGGAAAGAGCGGCGGGACCGCCGTTAGCACCATCTTCATCCAGATCGCCGGCGTGGCGATCGAATCTCTGTGCGGTGAAGAGCTTCATTTCGAAATCTACGATCTGCTGCTGTTCCTTGACGGTCGGCCTCGTGCCGTCCCCTTGCGCGTGGTTGACGGTAGCGTCGACCGACTGGTGGGCTAAATCGTTCAGAAGCGCAGTTGGGTAGTTGTTGTAGAGGATTTTGGTGGTGCCCGTAACCGGCGAGGACTCCCTGCCGTCGAACATCACCGCGCTGAGGAAAGGAAGATTAGTGGTCGGCAGCGGCCGGCGATACATCGAAATGACATCCTGCTCATTGCATCCATAAGGATTGTAAACACTAACGACTTGAAAATCGGCGTTTGCGGGAACGGCGATTCCGATGCGGATCAGGCCTTTGGTCAGCAACAGGCTGTATGCCTTGCGCCGTGCCCCCACGGTGGAAACGCCCGCGCTCGGGCAGTTCGCACCGTCCACAACACGAAAGATGGGGTCCTTGCCTTGCGTTGCTTCGAAGCGCGCTCGAATATGCGGCGGCGTCACGGTAAAGGCGTCGCTGGGCTGGTGGCAGGTCACGCAGCTCCGGCCGTTGGTGCCCATATCCTGGAAAAAGGGATTCGTGGCGGTGTCTGTAGGCCCGCCAAGATTCAGATTGGCAAAACGCCCGTCGGGATCAGAGAACTCCTGAAAACGAGGCAGGACTTGTTTGGAACTGTCTTCGTCATCGGAATTGCCCTCAACAGCAAGCAGGGCTCCAGTTCCCAAGAGAAGAAAACCAATCAGGACGATCGCCAGACGCTTCTTTCCGCCGATCTTGCTCGTGCATCGAACAAAGTACGAGAGTGAGTTTTCCACTTTTCCGCTTAATGGCCACATTGTGGCCTCCTTGGGCTGTGCAAATAAGAGCTGTCCGCGCTTTGGGACAAGTTACCAACGGGCGTGAGACTGACGGTTGGGATCGAACCAGACGTGATGGACGACATGACAGTAGCAGCAGCCGAGGCAGACGTCATGGAATCGTTCGCCGGCGGCACATGGCCGCAAGATAAAGGGCCGTTTACCAATAAGGTACGAGCCATTCTGTGGGCTAGGATTCGCTGCGAAAATATTCATATGCGGTGGACTAAATGCTTTTCACCGCGACATCTTAGCGAAGAGCGTGCTTTACGCAAGTATCCTAAAAGGACCATAACGGCCAAGGAGCCTCAATGACGCTGCGGTTTCGTTCCATGCAACCGAAGGATGTTCGCGAATGCGCCGAGATCATCGGGGCGCATCCCGTGATTGGGCCGCGCTACGGTCCCGCAATTCGTGATTTGCGGGCCGCCTGGCTGGGCTTGCTCGGTAGTGAAGCGATGACCACGGCCGTGTACGAGGAAGTTAACGGAGCGGCCATCAAGATATGCGGATTTGGTGTTGGTCTTTTTGTCCGCGACGAGTTTATTCGCGAGCTGAAAACGCCGCCCTTATTCTGGTTTGGCCCGGAACTGGCGAGGCGAGTCACGGCTGGAAATTCGCCCATCCTTTCCGACAGCGAGGTCAGGGAAGCAAATTCGGCCGGGGGGCTCAACCTGATGGTTTGGGAAGCTGTTCCGGCTCCGCAGTTCGCCGCGCGGCCGGATCTTTTTCAACTGATGGTAGAGGCGTTTCTCGAATTGCACCGAGGCTTTCTTTTGAAGGAGATGATGACCTCACAGGTAGAAAGCGTGCAGCGGTTGCAGTGGGCCGTTGACGCAGGGGGGATGCCCTGGGATCCGGCAGAAAGGAATTACGTGAAATCCCCCGGGAGAAGCGCAGAGGAATTTATCCGGGAACCCCACATCCTGGGTGTCACGCGTGAACTGGAGTTCGGCCGGCTTGGCTCATGGGTTGGCACACTTTTCAATTATCAGCCGCCCCTGTTCGGCTTTAGCCGAAGCGAACAGCGGCTTCTGCAGGCAGCCCTTGTCGCGGAGAGCGGAACCGATCAGGAATTGACCAGGACGCTGGGCGTTTCGCTTCCGACGATCAAGAAGATGTGGCTTTCGGTTTATCGCCGGGTGACGGATCGCCGGCCGGAAACGATTCGTGATTCTATTCGGGCAGGGGCAACAGAACGGGGGAAGGAAAAGAGGCGCCGCCTCCTGGCGTATCTTCGCGAACATGCCGAAGAGTTGCGTCCTGTGTCGCAAAAGCGATTAGGACAGCGAGGCGGGCCCCGCTTACCTCAGCGTCACGTTTGACGGAAACGAAGGCAGAGCGGGTTCTCTGAACTTGCCGGAAATTGGCAAGACTCTGATCTGGAAGCTCAGGCTTTGGTGCTAGCCTAGCCGTGGCCTAGCTGACCGATGCCGATGATGGCGATCCCTCCATAGCACGGAGGGGAGCAGGCGTCAGCGGAAGAACGACGCGCACATAAGTACCGCTTCCGTACGAACTGATTCCGAATTCACCGCCAAGGTTTTCGACTCGCTCGCGCATGCCCGTGATACCAACCCCTGGCCGAACCAAGTCGTTGGCATTCCCGTTGCCTTGATCCTCAATCTCCATCCAAACGTGCTGGGAATCGACGCCGATTCGGATCGCAACGGTTTTGCTTCCGGAATGCCGCTGAACGTTGGTCAGAGATTCCTGTAAAACCCTGAACAGCACAAGCTCGATGTCTTTTCCCAACCGGCCAAGTGGTTCCGCGATTTCGACTCGAGTCGTGATACCGCTACGCGTGGCGAAACCCTCTACATACCAACCAACTGCAGAGGCCAAACCGAGTTCTTCCAACAACGGCGGATGCAAAAGATGAGAGAGCATCCGAATCTCTTCGGTACACGTCTTCGTCAATCGAGCGGCTTCCTCGAGCTTGCCATTGCCCGGAGCCTCTTTCTTGGCCGCCCCCAACACCATGCCTAACCCAACAAGAGACTGGCCAACACTGTCATGCAGCTCCCGCGCAATATGGTGCCGCTCTTCATCCTGGGTTTTCTGAAAGCTATTCCACAGTTTTCGCAACAATGCCAACTCGTCCACGAGCCTGTTGCTCACGTCGTCCAAGACCGGCTCTCGATCCGCCAGAACACATTCCGCTAAGGCCTCGTGCGTGGCCAGAAACTGTTTTATATCCTCTTCCAGAGTTAGCTCAGGATGGACCTTGGTCCAATAGTGGGCGGTGCGCACGAAGGCCAGGAATAACATCAGGTACTGAAACCGCGACTCGCCAAAAGCATACCTCAGCGCATCGAGGCAGGCAGGAGCATCCGGCGTTTGCAAAAAGACGTGGCTGGCAACCCCAAAATGGCTGCTTCTGTATCTGAACCGGAGTCCGGCCACACAAGAAGCTCCGCCTGAGCGAGGCGTGAAAGACACCGCTCCAACTCCTGTGCGTGCGGCAGGGGGAGCTGCAGGAGTCTGACGATTTCCTCAGCCGTCTGGGAAGGGCACTCCGGATCGCCGGATGCGCGTCCAAGCCCGGCCAGGAAGCCTACATGTCGAGCGATGCAATAGCGCACTTCACAGAAGCGGGAGAGATAGACGAATAGCCGCTCCTTGAAGAGCGAGGGAAGCGGATTATCCAAATACGCAAAACAGGCGAATCCCCATAAGTTCGCGGTGATCTCCGGATTTTCCGCGGTGAGCAGGAAGAAGTTAGGCAAGACGCCAAAGCGCTTCTTGACGCGGCTTTCCACCTCGGATGCTTCTGGGAGGCGTTCTTCTCCGGTGAGCGCTGCGTTTAGCTTGGCGTCGTCGGCATCCACGGTTTTTTCTGTAAAAGAACATCTCCGCGCCGAAGTTTTTCGGCGACCCAGAGTACCGTTCATCGTATGCGTCGGGATAGTCCGTCGCCATACATGAAAGCCCCTAGCTAGTCGCTTATCGGAACTGGTTTTCAGCCTAAATCCCATCGAAGTCACATTGGGACTTGGTACTGAGTTCAACGTCGTCTGGTTTCCCGGATCTCCTAAATTTCCGCCATGAAGCCCTGCGTCTGCGCGATGCAAAAGTCCAGAACCCGCGCCTCCGCCCAGTAGCGCTCCTTCCCACTTGAGCGCGAAATAAACGCGCAATGCCCGCCGAATTCCGGCGCCAGGATTCGAATGTGTGGATTCGCTGCGATCTCCGGGGCCTCGAAAGCTTCAAACGGCACCACCGGGTCGTCCCTAGACGTAATGATGAGCGTGGGCACGGCGATCCGCTGCGCGACGCGCCTCGCGCTGGCCTGCTCGTAATAGTTGCGAGCATTGCCATACCCGCAGATGGGAGCCGTGATGGCGTCGTCGAATTCGCGCACCGTGCGTATTTGTCCCATACCGTTGAATTGGAATTGCGTCGGGAACAGCTTCTCTTTGCGGCGCATCCGTGACTTCAGACTTCGAACGAAATGCCGCTGGTAATGCCGGTTCTCCGGTCGTGCTACCGCATCCACGCAAGCCGCCAGGTCGAGCGTGGGACACACTCCGCAAACCCCGAGCAGTTGGGGCGGCGCGGCCGTACCCAGCTCCCCAGCCATTTTCAGGACCACATTGCCGCCCATGGAATAGCCCGCGAAAAAGATCTGCTTCAACGCGTCTTGCTCGATGAGTTCAAGGAGAATCGCTCGAAAATCGCCGCTCAGGCCCGAATTGTAGAGCGTGGCTGTCAGCCGTTCGGTGCCGCCGCAAGTTCGTTGATTGATCCGCAGCACGTTGAAGCCGGCGCCAAAAGCCACTCCCGCCAGGCCCCGCATGTACCCGGATTCACTCGAACCCTCCAGGCCATGCACGACCGCCAGAGTAGGAGATTGGCGCGGCTCGCGCTGCCAATGGCAGCGCGCCAGCAACTTCGTACCCGGCTCCACTTCGAATAAGCGATCCTCGGCTCGCGGCATTCCCGGCGTGCGCCTGGGCAGGAAAGCTCCCGCCACGGTCATCATGTGCGCATTGCGAAGCAAGCGGTGCGGCTCGAATCCCTTCACGCGTAATACCTTAGCAGCATCGTACTGCTATTGCGTGGTGCGATCACAAGCGTTCGCCCTGGGACCGTCGTCACTCGGGCCGCGGTCATGCTCCGACAAATGCCGCTGCTGAGCTTGACCAATGCGGCGGCGGTCCATACAATCGATTTAGATTCATGGAAACGGCAAATCGTAATCCATCATTCGTCAGCCCAGTGGCTTGCCGCTGGGCTGTGAAGTTTTCGGCCGCTTTTGCGTGAAGCCCTTTTAGGCCCCTTTTTAGGAGAGATATGGAAGGCGCCATCTTAGAAGGTCTGACGTTTGACGATGTGCTGCTGCTGCCCGGGAAATCTTCGGTGCTTCCCACCGAAGCCGACACGCGTACCTGCCTGACTCGCACCATCGCGCTGAATATCCCCATGGTCTCGGCGGCCATGGATACGGTCACCGAATCGCATCTGGCCATCGGCATGGCGCGCCAGGGCGGCCTCGGCTTCGTTCACCGCAACATGAGCGTCGAGCGCCAAGCCGAAGAAGTAGACCGCGTCAAACGCTCGGAAAGCGGCATGATCGTCGATCCGGTGACCATTTCGCCCGAACACTCCGTGCGCCACGCGCTCGACCTGATGAATAAGTACCGTGTGTCGGGCCTGCCGGTGACGCGCGGGCTCACGCTGGTGGGCATTCTCACCAATCGCGATCTGCGCTTCGAGAGAAATCTCGATCAGCCGGTCAGCAGCATCATGACCAAGGACAATCTGGTCACCGTGCCGGTGGGCACCACGCTCGAAGCAGCCGAGCGGCTGCTGCAGCAGCATCGCATCGAAAAACTTCTGGTGGTGGACCAGAACTTCAACCTGAAGGGCCTGATCACCGTAAAGGACATTCAGAAAAAGCTGGAATATCCGCGGGCCACCAAAGACGAGCATGGGCGCTTGCGCGTGGGCGCCGCGATCGGCGCCACCGGCGACTTCCTGGAACGCGCCGTCGAACTGGCGCGCGCCAACGTCGATGTGCTGGCGCTGGACACCGCGCACGGCCACTCCACGCGCGTGATGGACGCGATCCGCGCGGTGAAACAGCGGCTGCCGGATATGCAGCTGGTGGCCGGAAACGTCGCCACCTACGAAGGCGCTCGCGACCTGATCGCGCTGGGCATCGACGGCCTCAAAGTCGGCATCGGTCCCGGCTCGATCTGCACCACGCGCGTCGTCACCGGCGCCGGCGTTCCGCAGATCACCGCCATCTTGGAAGCCGCGCGAGCCGCCAAGGGCACCGGCGTTCCGATCATCGCCGACGGCGGCATGAAATACTCCGGCGACATCACCAAGGCGATCGCCGCCGGAGCCTCCGTGGTGATGATCGGCGGGCTATTTGCCGGTACCGAAGAATCGCCGGGCGAGACCATTCTGTATCAGGGGCGCACCTTCAAGTCCTATCGCGGCATGGGTTCGCTCGGCGCCATGGAGGCGGGCTCGGCCGACCGCTACGCGCAGGAAACAGCGGAGCGCGGAAAATCCGTGCCCGAGGGCGTGGAGGGGCGCGTGCCGTACAAAGGGCCGCTCGGCGGACTGGTCGATCAGCTCATCGGCGGCTTGCGCAGCGGCATGGGATATTGCGGCGCGGCCAATCTTCGCGAACTGCAGGAGCGCAGCCGCTTTGTGCGCATCACCTCCGCCGGCCTGCGCGAAAGCCACGTGCACGACGTAATCATCACGCGCGAGGCGCCCAACTATCAGGTCGAATAGCTCCGGAATCTCTCGCCTTAGCGCGTGGCTCCCCGTGATCGTGTGGGCCGCCGTCATCTTCACTTTTTCAACCGATACATTCTCGAGCGATCATACCCAGGGAGTCATCGTCGGCATTCTTCACACGCTGCTTCCTTACGCTAGCGATGCCAAACTCTCTCTACGCTGCATGATTTGATCCGCAAATGCGGCCATTTCGGTGAATATTTCATCTTCGGACTGCTGCTCTTTCGCGCGGTCCGCGCGCCCAGCGAAGGCTGGCAATTGCGCTGGGCCTTCCTGGCGATTCTGATCGCCGCGCTTTACGCCTCTTCCGACGAGATCCACCAGATTTTTGTGCCCAGCCGCGGCGCTTCCGTGTGGGACGCCCTGCTCGATACGGCGGGCGCAAGTGTTGCGCAATTCGCGCTGTGGGTTGCGAACCGGAGCAGCCGCGCCGGGACCCAGGAAAAGCAAGAGGCCCGTTTTCGTACAGAAAACGGGCCTCTTGCTTAAATAAATATCTGGCGAGATTCTGCCTAAGCCTTGGCTTTGGCCTCGTGCTTTTCGGCAGTTTTCTCGCTCTCGGCTTCGGGCTTTTTCTTCTCTTTCTTTTCCTTCTTCTTCAGCTTGGAGCCGAGCAACTCGAGAATTGCAAGCTGTGCGCCGTCTCCGATGCGAAAGCCGGCATGAATGATCCGAGTGTATCCGCCCGCGCGATCGGCAAATCGCGGAGCAATATCTTCAAACAGCTTCTTGGTTGCGAGCGGTGTCATCAGAAAGGCAGCCGCCTGCCGCCGAGTGTGCAGCGAGTCGCGCTTGCCCAGGGTGATCATTCGTTCGACCAATGGGCGTGTCGCCTTGGCGCGCCTAATCGTGGTGGTGATGCGTTCCTTCTCGATGACGTTGGTTACCAGATTGCGCAAGGTTGCGCGGCGATGGGCGGGTTGGCGCCCCAGCTTCGATCCTGAGTTAAGGTGTCGCATGTTGATCGGCTTATAAGCCGGCGGTCTCCTCCGGCGTGGGCGGCGCGGTCTGGCTGGGCAGCGGCGGCCAGATGATGCGTCCATGCTCGTCAAACTTCATTCCCAGGCCCAGACCCATGCGAGTGAGAATTTCCTTGATCTCGTTCAGCGATTTGCGGCCGAAATTCTTGGTCTTGAGCATTTCGTTTTCGGTCTTCTGCACGAGCTCGCGAATGGTCTGGATATTGGCATTCTTGAGGCAGTTGTACGAGCGGACGGAAAGCTCGAGCTCTTCCACCGAACGGTCCAGATGCTCGAGACGCGGATCGTTGTAGGACTCGACGGCTTCTTCCGGCAGTTCGGTCTGCTCCTCGAAATTGATGAAGATGCTCATGTGATCCTTGATGAGCTTGGCGGCCAGGCCAATGGCGTCCTGCGGAGTGATGGCGCCGTTGGTCCAGACTTCGAGCATCAGCCGATCGTAATCGGTCATCTGGCCGAGCCGAGCGGCTTCGACCGAGTAATTCACCTTGCGCACCGGCGAATGGACCGAGTCCACGGGGATGTATCCGATGGGCAGATCTTCGTCGAAGTTGCGGTCGGCGCCGACGTAGCCGCGGCCATTCTTGACGCGCATTTCGAGCTGCAGCTTGCCGCCTTCGCTTACGGTGGCGATGTAGACGTTCTTATCGAGCACGGCAAAATCGGCGTCTTCCTCGATCATGGCAGAGGTCACGACGCCGGCGATCTCGGCATTGAGCGTGATCGTCTTGGGCTGATCGTTATTCAGCTTGAGCGGCACCTGCTTGAGGTTGAGGATGATATCGGTGGCGTCTTCCACAACGCCGGGAATGGAGCTGAACTCGTGCAGCACGCCCTCGATCTTCACGGCGGTAATCGCCGCGCCCTCGATGGAGCTGAGCAGCGCGCGCCGCAAAGAATTGCCAACGGTCGTGCCCCAGCCGCGCTCAAACGGCTGAGCTGAAAACTTTCCGTACTTGTCGGTCAGCGAATCGAGTTCCGCCGCCAACCGCTTTGGTTTCTGAAAGCCCTTCCACATTTTATTGCTTCCTTCCTCCCGCCGCGCGGGGAATCCATTGAAGTATCGTTGTAAATATCGCGAGCCGGTGACTACTTCGAGTACAACTCCACGATGAGCTGTTCGGTGAATGGCGGCGTCTGAACGTTTTCGCGCTTGGGCAAGGCCACCACGCGCGCCTTGAAATTATCGCGGTCGATATCCAGCCAGGGAACCATGTTCTGGCTCTGCGCAACGTTGCGCGCCTCGAGCACCATGGTGTTCTGGTGCATCTTCGGCTTGAGTATGACTTCATCGCCTACGCTGACCAGGAAGGAAGGTATATTCACCTTTCTTCCGTTGACGGTGACGTGGCCGTGCAGCACCAATTGACGCGCCTGCGCGTGGGAACCGGCCAGGCCGATGCGCCACACGACGTTATCCAGGCGCCGCTCGAGCATGACGATGAGATTTTCACCTGTCGGCCCCTTGGCGATTTCGGCCTTGTGGAAATAGTTGCGGAACTGCCGCTCGAGCAGGCCATAGGTGCGCTTCACCTTCTGCTTTTCGCGCAACTGCAGACCGTAACCCACGGTCTTGGGCCGGCGCGCCTGCCCATGCTGCCCCGGCACGAAATTCCGCTTCTCGATGGCGCACTTTTCCGTGAAACACCGCAGGCCCTTCAAAAAGAGCTTTTGACCTTCCCTGCGGCACAACCGGCAAACAGCTTCCCGATGTCTTGCCACTTCGTTTCTCCTTTAGTCTTCGCGACCCTTAAACACGGGGGCGGCCGCTACACGCGGCGACGCTTCGGCGGACGGCAACCGTTGTGAGGAACCGGCGTCACGTCCTTGATATGCACGATGTGCAATCCCGCAGCGGCCAGCGCGCGAACCGCGGATTCGCGCCCGGAGCCCGGCCCCTTCACGCGAACCTCAATGCTCTTCATGCCGTACTGATCGCGGGCCACGCCGGCGGCCGTCATGGACGCCTGCTGCGCGGCATAGGGAGTGCCCTTGCGCGAACCCTTGAAACCGATCGAACCCGCCGAAGACCAGCAAACCGCACGGCCATCCGGAGCCGTGATGGTGACGATGGTGTTGTTAAACGTCGCCTGGATGCAGGCCAAGCCATGCGGCACGGCCTGGCGCTCGCGCTTTTTCTTGAACTCCTTCTTGCGCTTCGACGGTTTACCCGCTGCTGCTCCTGTTGCTGCTCCCTCTTGTGGTTCCTTGGCCACCGATTTCCCCCTCTATTGAAACTCGTCCGACTACTTGCGGGCCATTACCTTCTTCTTCGCAGCCACTGCGCCCTTCCGCGGTCCCTTTCGCGTACGGGCATTGGTATGGGTGCGCTGTCCGCGAACCGGCAGGTTGCGGCGATGACGCAATCCGCGGTAGCACTGGATTTCGATCAGTCGGCGGATGTTCATCTGAATCTCTTTGCGCAGATCGCCCTCGACGCGGCCTTCGGTCTCGATCTGCTGGCGAAGCTGGTTGACCTCTTCTTCGGTCAAATCCTTGATCTTCTTGGTCTGATCCACCTTGGCCTTGGCGCAGATCGAGCGGGCGCGCGGCTGCCCAATTCCATAGATTGAGGTCAGACCAACCCACAGCCGCTTCTGCGGCGGCAAATCAACTCCTGCAATACGTGCCATGAGAACTCCTAACCCTGGCGCTGCTTATGCTTCGGGTTGCTGCAAATCACCCGAACCACGCCGCGCCGGTGAATGACTTTGCACTTATCGCAAATTTTCTTGACTGAGGCTCGAACCTTCATTGCTGCTCCATTTCTGACTTCGTTACAGAGATCCCTCGCTCGCGACTGGGATGCCTACCCTGATCGGACGATCACTTATACCGATAGACGATCCGGCCGCGAGTCAGATCGTAAGGCGAAAGCTCGACCGCGACCTTATCGCCCGCGAGAATGCGAATGAAATTTTTCCGCATCTTGCCCGAGATATGCGCCAGCACCTGGTGCTTATTGTCCAGCTGGACGCGAAACATCGCATTCGGCAACGGCTCGATGACCGTAGCCATCACTTCGATGGCGTCTTCCTTCGGATTGCTGGCATCCGACTTTTTCTTTTCCGGCTGCGGACTTTTTGCCATAGGCTCCAAACAGCTACCAGGATGCTCCTACTACTTCTCGGGGCCGCGTCAAAATCCAGGGACCATTCGAAGTGACCGCCACGGTGTGCTCGAAATGCGCCGAGTAACTGCCATCGGTGGTCACCGCGGTCCACTTATCCTCAAGAACCTTCACGCCCGGCCCACCCGCGTTCACCATCGGCTCGATGGCAAAAACCATGCCTTCCTCGAGCCGCGGGCCGTGTCCCGGTTCGCCATAATTGGGCACGTTGGGCTCTTCGTGCATCTTGGTTCCGATGCCGTGGCCGACAAACTCGCGCACCACAGAAAAGCCATGCTTCTCGACCCATTGCTGCACCGCCGAGGAGATATCGCTCAGGCGATTGCCGGGCCGAACCTTATCGATGGCCTTGTCCAGCGACTCGCGAGTGACACGCACCAAGTCGCTGACTTCAGGGCGAATCGTTCCGATCGGCACCGTCAGCGCCGCGTCTCCATAGTAGCCATTCAGCTCCACGCCAAAATCGAGTGAAATAATGTCGCCTTCCTTCAAGCGCCGCGACGCCGACGGAATCCCGTGAACCATCTCCTGATTGACCGAGGCGCACAGCACGCAGGGGTAGCCGCGATAACCCTTGAAGGCCGGGCCGAGCGCCGTGATCCTTGGCGCCCTGAACGGCTATTTTCTCAAGGTCGAGCGTGGTAATGCCCGGCTGCACGGCCTGCCGCAGGCGATTCAGCACATCCCACACAACCAACCCGGCGCGATGCATCGTCTCAAGTTCCGCAGCGGATTTACAAACAATCATCTTTTCTGCGCGAGCAACTCGAGAACGCTTTTGGTAACTGCCGCCGGCGCGGCCATGCCGTTCACATCCTGGAGGACGCCCTGACGACGATAATAATCGACCAAGGGACGCGTCTGGCGCTCATAAGCCGCGAGGCGCTCCGCGATGACGTCTTCGCGATCATCGGGACGCTGAATCAACTCCCCGCCATCGTGGTCACAGCGGCCAGGCACCTTGGATGGTTGATCGTATACATTATAGATCTCCCCACCAATTGCGCACGTGCGGCGGCCGGTCAGCCGGCGCATCAACTGCGCCGGGTCGACCACGAAATGGACCACCAAGGGCTTCGTCGTGAAACGCCTTTGGAGGATTTCGTCCAGCCTTTCCGCCTGCGGAAGGGTCCGGGGAAAACCATCCAAAATAAAACCGTTCGCGCAGTCCGGCCGCGAAATTCTCTCCTCCACCATGCTCAAAACCAGGTCATCCGGAACGAGCTCGCCGCGTTCCATGATGGGTTTGGCGCGCAAACCGAGAGCCGTGCCGCGGCTGACGTGATCGCGAAACATATCGCCGGTGGAAAGATGCGGCACGCCATAATTTTCCGCGATCTGCCTGGCCTGCGTGCCCTTTCCCGCGCCCGGGGGGCCCAGGAAGATCACCGCTCGGGCCATGCCTTTCAGGGAGCCGTCAGCGGCGCCCTTTGCCGCCACGCCCACTTCAGGCATAGCGCCGGCTCCGCAGCTTACCTTTCTTGACAAAGCCTTCGTAATTACGCATCACGAGCTGAGCTTCGATCTGCTGCACGGTATCCATGGCCACGCCCACGACAATCAGCAGCGAGGTGCCGCCGAAATAAAACGAAACGTTCAGCCCCTCAAGCACGAAACGCCACATATGGTTGTCAAACCATACGCCCAAAGCTCCGGGAAGGTGATGCAGGTGAATACCGGCAATCATCCATTCCGGGAGGAGACAGACGGCGGCAAGATAGACCCCGCCCACGAAGGTCAGACGGCGCAAAATGCGATTGATGTGCTCGGAGGTATTGCGCCCGGGGCGTATGCCGGGGATGAACCCGCCATACTTGCGCATATTGTCCGCCAGCTCCGTGGGATTGAAAACGATGCCCACGTAAAAAAAGGCGAACAGAATAATCAGCAAAACATAGATCAGCGTATACAGGGGCTCGCCCCACGCCAAAGCTTTCGCGACGCGATCGAACGAAGGAAAGCGTTTCTGCATGACCAGGTCAATCGTGCCGGGGAACGTCAGCAAGGAACTGGCAAAGATCGGGGGAATGACGCCACCCGCGTTGACGCGAAGCGGCAGGTAGGTCATCTGCCCGCCCATGACCCGGCGGCCGACCACACGCTTGGCATACTGCACGGGAATGCGCCGCTGGCCACCCTCGACAAAGACGATGAAACCGATTACCGCCAGCATCAAGGCAACCAGCAGGATCAAAGCCAATCCCGTGAAAGGGCCCCATTGCTGAGTGGAAGCTTTCGTCCAGAGATCGAAGATGCCGCGCGGCAATCCGACCACAATACCGGCAAAGATGATCAGAGACATTCCGTTGCCCACGCCGCGCTCGCTGATCTGCTCGCCGAGCCACATGATGAAAGCCGAGCCGGTGGTGAGCGTAAGAATGGTCATCAGCGTAAAGGCGACGCCCGGGTTGTAGACCAGCGCCGAGCCATTGGGCCCGGTCTGACGCTGCAGGGTGAAGGCGATGGAGAGCGACTGAAGAATGCTCAACAGAATCGTCAGATAGCGCGTGTACTGCGTAATCTTGCGGCGGCCAAGCTCGCCCTCTTTTTGCAGGCGTTCGAGATAAGGCGAGGCCACCGTCATCAACTGCAGAATGATGGAGGCGGTGATGTAGGGCATGATGCCCAGGGCGAAAATCGTGAGCCGCCGGAAATTGCCGCCGCTAAACAGATCGATGATGCCGAGCACCGATCCCTGATTCTGCTGGAACAACTGGGTCAAAACGTCCGCATTGATGCCCGGCGTAGGCATGAATGAGCCCACGCGGTAAACGGCCAATATCCCCAACGTAAACAGAATCCGCTTGCGCAGATCCGGGATGCGAAACATGTTGGCAAAAGCTTCAAAAAACTGGTTCATGATAGCCGCTCGACTTTGCCTCCGGCACCGGCGATCTTTTGCTCCGCGGACTTGCTAAACGCATGCGCCCGCACCGTCAGCGCCGACTTGAGTTCTCCATCACCAAGAATCTTGACCGGACGTGTCGCGTGACGCACCAAGCCGCGTTCGCGCAAGGACTCGGGCGTGATCACATCGCCCGCAGCGAAGGCGTTGAGCGCCTCGAGATTTACGACGGCATAGTCGCGCCCAAAAGGGTTGTGGAAACCGCGCTTGGGCATGCGCCGGTGCAAGGGCATCTGACCGCCCTCGAAGCCGGGGCGCTGGGAGTATCCTTTGCGGGATTTCTGGCCCTTATTGCCCGCTCCGGAAGTCTTGCCCAGTTTTGAACCGATACCTCGGCCAACACGCACCTTGCGATGACGTGAGCCGCGCGGCGGGTGAAGATTCGACAATGTTACCGACATACGAGCCTCATTCCTGGCGACAAAAAGATTCCCTACTTCACAACCACAACGAGATGGCGCACCTTATCGACCATGCCGCGCACCGCAGGAGTGTCTTCGCGTTCGACAACCTGCTGCATGCGCCTGAACCCAAGGCCGCGCACCGTGGCACGCATATCCCGGGGACAGCCGATGAAGCTGCGAACCCACTTCAGTTTAACCGTTCCAGTCTTTTTCGCCATGCGCGATCCCCAGCCCCTCTCGAACGCCTAGCGCAACTCTTCGAGCGTTTTCGAACGCTGTTCGGCAACGCGGCTTCTGTCTTTGAGACGCAAGAGCGCATCAAACGTAGCCTTGATGACGTTATGCGGATTCGAGGTGCCAATCGATTTCGTCAAGACATTGGAGATACCGGCGACTTCCATAACCGCGCGCACCGGCCCTCCGGCAATGATCCCTGTGCCTTCGGAAGCGGGCTTGAGCAGAACTTGCCCCGAGCCGTAGAACCCGGTCACCTGATGGGGAATGGACGTACCCTTCAGGTTGAGGTGAATCAGGTTCTTTTTGGCCTGTTCGATCGCCTTACGGATGGCCATGGGAACTTCTCTGGCCTTGCCCATACCAAAACCGGCATGGCCGCGTTGATCGCCAACCACCACGAGAGCGGAGAAACTCAGATTTTTTCCGCCTTTGACGACTTTGGTGACGCGCTGGATGGAGACGACCTGATCCTTCAAATTATTTGCGCTGACCTCAATGGGCCGGCGCACCGACAAAGTTTCGCGCAGAATATGCTTGGACATAGATTAGAACTTCAATCCCGCCTCGCGAGCTGCATTCGCGAGAGCCTCGACGCGGCCGTGATACATATAGCCGCCCCGATCGAAAACCACCTGCTGAATGCCGGCCGCAAGCGAACGCTCGGCAACCGACTTGCCCACGATCTTGGCCGAGGCGACGTTGCCGCCGCCCTTCAAAGTGGCGCGCGTGCCCTTATCGAGTGAACTCGCCGAAACCAGGGTGCGACCGGTCTGGTCGTCGATCACCTGCGCATAGATGTGCCCGAGCGAGCGGTGAACGCACAGGCGAGGGCGCTCAGGTGTGCCCATGACGCGCTGCCGCACGCGCCGATGCACCTGCTGACGGTGGGCGTTACGTGAAAGCTTGCGAACTGATTTCGTCATTCTTTCCTTTCATCGGGCCTTCGCCAGGCCCTTATGCCGCGGTCTTAGCGGCGCCAGCCTTGCCGGCCTTCTTCTTCAAGCGCTCGCCAACCAGGCGGATGCCCTTCTGCTTATACGGATCGGGTGGCCGCAAGCCACGAATATCGGCCGCCGCTTGCCCGACGCGTCCGCGATCGGCGCCGCTAACAACGACACGAGTTTGCTTTTCGACCGCGATGGTAATGCCCTCGGGAATGGGAAACTGGATCGGGTGCGAGTAGCCCAGGGCAAAGACGACGTTTTTGCCCTTGACCTCGGCGCGATATCCTACCCCAACGATATCCAACTCCTTCTTGAATCCCTCGGTAACTCCGCGCACCGCATTGGCGACCAGGGCTCGCGCCAGACCGTGCAGGGCGCGCCGCTCGTCGGAATCACGCAGGGCGCTGAGCACACTATCCTTTTGCTCGAAGCGTATGCCCTGGGGCACGCGCACGCTGAGCTTGCCCTTGGGGCCTTGTACTTCGATGGCTGCCGGCCCGATTTGCACCTTCACTCCAGCGGGCAGCGGGATCGGTTTTCGTCCAATTCGCGACATGACTTTTTGCCTCTTACCAGATTTCGCAGAGCAACTCGCCGCCGAGCCGCTGTTTACGCGCCGCACGGCCGGTCATGATTCCACGCGGAGTGCTCAGAATGCTCACTCCCAGGCCGCCGAAGATGCCCTTAATCTCTTTCACCGCCACATAGCGGCGGCTGCCGGGACGGGAGACACGGCGAAGATCGGTGATGACGCAGCGCTTGTCCGGCGTGTACTTCAGAAAGACACGCAGGGCCTTGCGGGTCTTCGATTCGTCGACGACTTTATACGTGGAGATGAAGCCTTCTTCTTTAAGCACGCGAGCAATTTCGATCTTAAGTTTCGACGCAGGCAATTCCACCCGGGCATGGCGAGCCCGAGCGGCGTTGCGAATGCGCGTGAGCATGTCGGAAATCGGATCGGTCTGCATCTACCAGCTCGCCTTGACCACGCCGGGAATTTCGCCGCGCAGCGCGTGTCCACGGAAACAGATGCGGCACATCTCGAACTTACGAATGTAGCCTCGCGGCCGGCCGCAAATGCGGCAGCGGTTCCGCTGGCGATTCGAAAACTTCAGCTTCTTGCGGGTCTTCGCAAATTGCGAAATTCGCGCCATAGCTCTCCCTTAGCCGCGCAGCGGCACTCCCATGAGCTTCAACAGCTCGCGGCCCTCTTCGTCATTGCGCGCGGTGGTGGTCAGGGTAATATTCATGCCCTTGATCTTGTCCACGCGCGTGTAATCAATCTCCGGAAAAACCAATTGATCGCGCAGTCCCATGGTGTAATTGCCACGGCCGTCGAAGGCATTGGGCGCGAGACCCTTAAAGTCGCGGACGCGGGGCAGCACCACATTACAGAGCCGGTCCAGAAACTCGTACATGCGGTCCCCGCGCAGGGTCACGCAACAGCCGATCGGCATGCCCTTGCGAATCTTGAAATTGGCGATCGATTTCTTGGCCCGCGTAATGACGGCGCGCTGGCCCGCGATCTGGCCCAATTCGATGGCCGCCACATCCAGCAGCTTGACATTCTGGCTCGCTTCGCCCAAGCCGATATTGACCACGACTTTGGCGACCTTGGGCACGGCCATAGGATTTTTGAATCCGAAGCGCTTCATCAGCGCCGGAACCACTTCACTACGGTATCGGTCATGCAATCGGCTCATCTATGTCCCCAGCTATTTCTCGAGAGTCGTGCCGCAGCGGCGGCAGATGCGCATCTTGGTGCCGTCGGGCATAAACTTATGACCGACGCGCGTGTGCTTGCTGCAAGAAGCGCAGACCAGCAGCACGTTGGAGATCCGAATCGGGCCTTCCTTCTCCACGATTCCGCCCTTCACGTTCTTGGAAGGATTGGCTCGTGTATGGCGCTTGATAATGCTGGCGTGCTCGACGGTAACGGTGCGCTTATTCGGATTGACAGCCAAGACACGTCCCGTCTTGCCTTTATCGCGCCCGCTCATCACGCGGACCTGGTCGCCCTTACGAATGCCGGCGTTTGTAGCCTTCATCTCCATGAATGATCCTCAACGATAGCGCGGCAGTTCATCCGGTGGTCACCCACTTCTTCACCAGACTTCCGGCGCCAGAGATACGATTTTGGCAAACTTCTTTTCGCGCAGTTCGCGCGCCACGGGGCCAAACACGCGGGTACCCACAGGCTCATTGGCATCGTTAATGAGAACCGCGGCATTGTCGTCAAACCGGATGTAGGTGCCATCGCGACGGCGGTGCTCCTTGCGCGTTCGGACCACGACTGCACGCACCACCTTACCCTTCTTTATGGGGCTCTCCGGCGTCGCTTCCTTCACCGAAGCCGTGATGATATCGCCAAGCCCGGCGCGGCTGCCGATATCCCCGCCTACCGGCAAGATACACATGAGGCGGCGCGCTCCGGAATTATCGGCCACCGTCAGCCAACTTCTCATCTGAATCATTGCCAGGGTCTCCCTTGCACTAATCCACGCTGGTACGGCGCGCGAGCACTTCCGCCAGCCGCCAGCGCTTCAGCTTGGACATCGGGCGGGTCTCCACAATGCGCACGGTATCACCCGGGCGCGCCTCACCCTGCTCGTCATGAGCATAGAATTTCTTGTGCACTCGAATATACCGCTGGTAGAGCTTATGCTGAATCTGCCGGGTCACACGCACGACAATGGTCTTCTGCATCTTGGCGCTGGTGACCACACCAATCATTTCGTGGCGGCGCCACCGCTCCAGAGCGGCTTTATTTACTTCTGTTTCCATCAGGTTTCCTCAGTTGGCGTTCGCGCAAAAGGGTCTTGACCCGCGCCAAATCTTTTCTGGCCAAGCGCAACCGGCCGACCGCTTCGGCCTGGCCGGTGGTGAGCTGAAAGCGCAGCCGAAAGATCTGCTCGGCCAACTCACGTTCCCGCGTCTCGAGTTCAGGCGCGCCCAAATCCCGGAGTTTTTCGATGCTCTTGGGCATCAGAGCTCCCTGCTGCGGCTTACGAATCGCGTGTGGATGGGCAGCTTATGCGCCGCCAGCTCCATCGCCTGCGTAGCCGTGGCCAGATCAACTCCAGCCATTTCAAACATGACCCGGCCGGGCTTCACTACGGCAACCCAGCGTTCCGGGGCGCCCTTGCCCTTGCCCATACGCGTCTCAGCGGGCTTCTTGGTGAAAGGCTTGTCCGGAAAAATGCGAATCCACAGCTTTCCGCCGCGTTTGATGAAGCGGGTAATCGCCACGCGGGCCGCCTCGATCTGCCGATCCGTAATCCACGCAGGCTCGAGAGCCTTCAAGCCATATTCACCAAACGACAGCTCGCCTCCACGCCACGCCTTACCGCGGCGGCGGCCACGCTGCTGTTTGCGGTACTTTACTTTCTTGGGCATCAACATAGCGGTTTCCCTTTAATCGGCTGCGGCCGCGGCGACAGCGCGCCGCCCGCCTCGTTCGGGCACGTTCTCGCCCTGATAGATCCAGCACTTCACGCCGATCACTCCGTAAGTTGTATAAGCCTGCGCAAATCCATAGTCGATATCCGCGCGCAAAGTCTGCAAAGGCAGGCGGCCCTGCAGATACCACTCCTTACGGGCGATTTCCGCGCCATTCAGCCGGCCCGCGACGCGCACCTTGATGCCCTTGCAGCCAAAGCGCAAGGCTGAATCCACGGCCTTGCGCATGGCGCGCCGGAAAGCGACGCGCTTTTCGAGCTGCAAGGCAATCGACTCCGCCACCAACTGGGCATCCAGCTCCGGCCGGTGGACTTCCTGAATATCGATGTGCACTTCGCGCTTGGTGCGTTTCTGAATCTCATTCTTCAGCTTATCGATCTCGGCGCCTTTGCGGCCGATAATGATGCCGGGACGCGCGGTAAACAGCCGGATAACCAGCTTGTTAGCAGCGCGCTCGATATCGATCGCGCTGATGCCCGCCGAGCGCAGCCGTTCCTTCAGCTGGCGCCGCAGCACGACATCTTCGTGCAACAGATCGGCATACTCCCGCGTGGCAAACCATCGCGACCGCCAGGGCTTGTTGTAACCCAGGCGAAACCCATATGGATGTGTCTTCTGCCCCAAGCAACTCCTCCTACAAACTCGCGCTTACTTTTTCGGCTTGCGCACCTGCGGCTTGCGTCCACCCAGCGCCTTCCGAGCCTTTTTGACCGCGCCACGCACGCCTTTTTCGGACGCGGCGGCAGCTTCCGCTGCTGCGGTACGTTCGGCCGCGGCGCGGTGATGCTCGGCCACGGCAACCACAATATGAGCGGTACGCCGCTGATAGCGAAAGGCCCGGCCCATCGGTGCAGGGCGCAGGCGCTTCCAGCGGGACCCTTCATTCACAAAGCAACGCGAAACATAGAGCTCGTCGACGTCGAGCGACGATCCCGCATCCTCGGCCTTGCGCTCCGCGTTGGCAATGGCGCTGCGCAACACTTTCTCGATATCGCGCGCCGCGCGCTTTTTCGTATAGCGAAGAATTTGCAGCGCATCTTCGGCGCGTTGGCCGCGAATCAAATCGATTACCAGGCGCACTTTCTGCGGCGACATGCGCACGTGCCGCGCCAAGGCCTGCGCCTCGAAGGCTACCGTGGACGGAAGTGTCAGGTTCGTGGCCATTGTTAACTAACCCCTTGGGGCAGGCGCACCGGGCGCACCGCCACCACCCGCAGGCGCCGGCGCCGCGCCGCCCGGACCTCCAGGAGCGCCGGCCACTCCGGCAGCTCTCTCGAGAGCCGCTTTGACCGCATGGCCCTTGAACGTCCGTGTGGGAGCGAACTCGCCCAGCTTGTGTCCAATCATCTGCTCGGTGATGTACACGGGGATGAACTTCTTGCCGTTATGCACGGCAATGGTATGGCCGATCATCTCCGGCACAATCGTCGAGCGCCGCGACCAGGTCTTGACCACTTTCTTTTCGCTCCGCGCGTTGAGCGCCTCCACCTTAAGCCGCAGAGGATCGTCTACGAACGGGCCTTTCTTCAGCGAACGAGCCATCAGACTCCTTCTCTACGTCCATTCTTTATTCGCCCCCGCGGCTACTCGTCAACGCGGAGCAGCCTGATCCATTGCGGGCGCCGAACCTTACGAAAACCGCGCACGGGGCCAGAAACCCGGTGCGATTGAGTGCAGAAGGGGCAGACAAACCGCGTGCCTTGCTGGCTTGGCTGCTTCTCAACCAGCACCGCCCAGCCCGCCTTACAAAAGCGGTACAGCACGGGCTCTGCGGGAGCTGCATGCACTTTGGCAACGACTTTCCGCGCGGGCTTCGCTACTCGCGGCCTCGCAGCCAGCTTGCGCGTGCTTGAGGCGCGTCTCGCCGATACGCTTCGCGATGCTCTCATGGGACTCTCCATCACCCGCCGCGCCGGGATCATTTGCTCTCGTCTTCCTCTATTTTACTCGCTCGTACTGAGTACTGCGTATTCCCAAATCGCCGCTTACGGCTTGCGACGCTCGACGATCATGCGTTCCGT
This sequence comes from uncultured Acidobacteriota bacterium, assembly GCA_963810155.1. Lineage (GTDB taxonomy): Bacteria > Acidobacteriota > Terriglobia > Acidiferrales > UBA7541 > Palsa-189. The sequence continues at coordinate 111,904 of CAWEMN010000021.1, read as the reverse complement.
CCGGCGATTGTGCCGGGTCTTGGCGCCCAGAGTGGGGAAGCCCCAGGGCGTCTTCGGGTGATTGCCCTTGACGCGACCTTCACCACCGCCGTGCGGATGGTCTACCGGATTCATGGCCACGCCCCGAACCGTGGGACGCTTGCCATGCCAGCGAGTCCGACCCGCCTTGCCGTAAGTCACATTTTCGTGATCCAGGTTGCCGATCTGACCGATCGTGGCCATGCAGTCGATCCCGAATCGCCGCACTTCACCCGACGGCAACTTCACCAGGGCCAGGTCGCCTTCCTTGCTCAGCAATTGGGCAGCGCCACCCGCCGCACGCACAGCCTGAGCGCCCTTACCCGGCGAAAGCTCGAGGTTATGCACCTGCGTGCCGGGGGGAATGAATCGCAACGCCAGCGCATTGCCGGGCAGGATGTCAGCACCTTCGCCCGTCTGGACGGTCATACCCACTTCAAGGCCCGTGGGATGCAAAATATAGCGTTTCTCGCCGTCGGCGTAATGCAGCAAGGCCAGCCGCGCGGAGCGGTTGGGATCGTATTCAATCGCCGCCACGCGAGCGGGAATGCCTTTTTTATCGCGCCGAAAATCAACCACGCGATATTGCCGCTTATGCCCGCCACCGCGATGCCACATGGTGAGCTCGCCATGCGAATTGCGACCGCCCGTACGCTTCTTGGGTTCGACCAGCGATTTCTCAGGCGTCTGCTTGGTCAGCTCGCTCTTGTCGAGAACGGTGATAAAGCGTCTGCGAACACGTATATGGATTGAAGCTTTTCAGCGCCATCGCCAGCTACCTTCCCGCTCTTAGAGATTCTCCGCGTACTCGATCATCTTTTCGTTCTCGCCCAGCTTGACATAGGCTTTTTTCCAATCGCGCCGATGCCCCTCCGAGCGTCCCCGCCGCCGGAACTTTCCGTGAAAAATGGCCGTACGCACAGCCTCCACTTTCACCTTGAAGATCTGCTGCACCGCTTCCTTGATCTGCGTCTTGGTCGCGTCGACAGCGACTTCAAACACCACGGTGTGCTGTGTTTCTTTCACACCCATACCTTTTTCGGTAATGATGGGGCGACGAATCACTTTGTAGACGTCGGTATTCATGGTCTTGGACCCGCGCGTTTCATTCTTTATCCTTGGTCTTGCCCTTGCCTTTGGCCTTCCCCTTGGCCTTCGCCGGAGCGGACGATTTAGCCGCCTTGGGAGCCTTGGCTTTGGCCGCAGGCCGCGTCGCGGCCTTGCTTTGTCGCGGCTTGCTCGCTGGCGCCGGCTTCACCGACGCCGGACGCGCTTCCGCGATGCCGCCATTCTCCGCAGCCTTAGCCTCTGCGCCTTCCGGCCCAAGCGAACGGCCCAGATGCAACGCGATATCCTGCGACAGCAGGATGCGGTCGTGCCTCAGCAAGTCATAGGCCTGAAGCGCGGCGGGAGCGACAACCTTGACACCTTCGAGGTTACGGCTGGCCAGTTCGAGATTGCGATTGCCGGGCCCCTCAACCACCAGCACGGTGCGCGTCTCCCCATCCAGCTTCATGATCGCCGCCCGAAACTCCTTGGTCTTATGCGAATCGAGCTTCCAGCCATCCACGACGGTAAGTTTCTGATCCGACAATTTCGCCGACAGCGCGGAGCGCAAGGCTCCCACCACCATCTTCTTCGGAAGATGGTATTCATAGCTGCGAGGCTGAGGGCCATGTACGGTGCCGCCCTTGCGCCAGATGGAAGAACGGATCGAGCCCACGCGGGCGCGGCCGGTGCCTTTTTGACGCCAGAGCTTGCGGCCCGATCCGGAAACCTCGCCGCGGCCCTTGGTCTTGTGCGTTCCGGCGCGTTCGCCGGCCAAATACCAGCGAACCGCTTCGTGCAGCAGGTGGAAATTCACCTTGGCGGCAAAAACCGCGTCGGCCAGTTCCACCTGGCCAATGGTCTTCCCCTGCAAATTTCTGACGTCGACGACGGCCATAAAATTCCCGCGCTCCCTATGCGCTATTTCCCACGCTTGGACTTGCGGATCAGCAGATAACAGCCCTGCGGCCCGGGCACCGCTCCGCGCACCAGCAAAAGATTCTCTTCATTGTCGATCTTCACGACGCGCAAATTTTTGATGGTTACGCGCTCAAAGCCCATGTGCCCGGGAAAATGCTGCCCCGGCCATACGCGCGAAGGAAAGGAGCTGGCGCCAATGCCTCCGGGCGCGCGGTGAAACATGGAGCCATGCGTCTCGTCGCCGCCGCGGTAATGCCAGCGCTTCACGCCGCCTGCAAACCCCTTGCCCTTGCTCACGCCAGTAACGTCCACGAGCTCGCCCGGCGCAAACCCGTCCACCAATACGCGGTCGCCAACCTTGGCCTCATCGTTCGATTCTTCGAGGCGAATCTCCCGCAAGACCCGCATGGGCGCGAGATCAGCCTTTTTGAAATGGCCGGTCATGGGCTTGGAGATGCGCTGCGGCTTCACGAACTCCACCAGGCCCAACTGCACCGCATCGTAGCCGTCTTTTTGTTTATTGCGCCGCTGCACCACGACACAAGGGCCCGCCTGCACGACCGTGCAAGGCACGGCCGCGCCATCTTCGGCAAAGACCCGAGTCATGCCCAGCTTGATTCCCAGAATTCCCGTGACCGCCATAGCGAATCGTCCTTTACGTTCTCTACGTTCTTTCTACGTTCTTTACGTTTCCTCTCTCCGGAGGAGAGCTCCCTCGCTTGCGCTCGGGAGAACCGCGCAAAAAAACGCGCGATCACTTCACCGCATGCTCGCGGCCAAAAGCCTTGATCTCCACATCCACGCCCGGCGGCAAATCGAGCTTCATCAGGGCATCCACCGTATCCGGCGTAGGTTCGAGAATATCGATGAGGCGCTTATGAGTGCGCATCTCAAACTGTTCGCGAGACTTTTTATCGACGTGCGGCGAGCGCAAAACCGTCCAGCGGTTGATCGTGGTAGGCAGAGGAATCGGCCCAGCCACATTTGCGCCGGTGCGCTTGGCCGTATCCACGATCTCGCGCGTGGACTGGTCCAGGATGCGGTGGTCGTACGCCTTCAGGCGAATTCGAATTCTTTCTCCGGCTGGCATAGGTTACTCGACGATTTCGGTGACGGCGCCGGCGCCCACGGTATGGCCGCCTTCGCGAATAGCGAAGCGCAGCCCCCGTTCGAGCGCAACCGGCGTAATCAGCGAAATCTCCGCCGAGACATTGTCTCCCGGCATGACCATCTCCACTCCCGCCGGCAGCTTCACGTCTCCGGTCACATCCGTGGTGCGAAAATAAAACTGCGGCCGGTACCCGGTGAAAAACGGCGTATGCCGTCCACCCTCTTCCTTGGTCAGCACATAGGCCTCAGCCTTGAACTTGGTATGCGGGGTGATCGATCCGGGCTTGGCCACCACCTGCCCGCGCTCCACCTCTTCTTTTTCCGTGCCGCGCAGCAGCAGGCCCACATTGTCTCCCGCCATGCCTTCATCCAGCAGCTTGCGGAACATCTCCACGCCCGTAATCACCCGCTTGATCGTCGGCCGGAAGCCCACAATCTCCATCTCTTCGCCTACCTTGACCTTGCCGCGCTCGATTCGTCCGGTCACCACCGTGCCGCGTCCGGAGATCGAGAAGATATCTTCGATGGGCATGGCGAAGGGCTTGTCCACTTCCCGCGGCGGCAGGGGCACGTTCTTATCCACCGCGGCCATCAGCTCGAGGATCGTCTTCTCCCACTTCTCCTCGCCGTTGAGCGCTCCCAGCGCCGAGCCCCGGATCACCGGCACCGCGTCCCCGGGAAACTGATAGCTCTTGAGCAGCTCGCGAACTTCCAGCTCCACCAGTTCCAGCAACTCCGGATCTTCCACCGCATCGCACTTGTTCAAAAACACCACGATGTACGGCACGCCCACCTGCCGCGCCAGCAGGATATGCTCCCGCGTCTGCGGCATCGGCCCGTCGGTCGCCGCCACCACCAGGATCGCTCCATCCATCTGCGCCGCCCCGGTGATCATGTTCTTGATGTAGTCGGCGTGCCCCGGGCAATCGATGTGCGCGTAATGCCGGTTGGCCGTCTCGTACTCCACGTGCGCCACCGCGATCGTGATGCCCCGCTCCCGCTCTTCCGGCGCGTTATCGATCGAATCAAACGCCCGGAACTGCACCTTCGGGTTGTGCTTCGACAACACCTTGGTGATCGCCGCCGTCAGCGTCGTCTTGCCATGATCGATGTGCCCGATCGTCCCGATATTCACGTGCGGCTTGCTGCGCTCGAACTTTTCCTTCGCCATCGCTGTTTCCGTTCCTCCGCTGCTGCGATAAAGAGCTGAACCGAACTACCTGACTACGCGACCCGTAGCCTTGGCAATCACGTCCTCCGCAATCGAAGCCGGCGCCTCGGCGTAATGCGAGAAGTGCATGGTGAAGCTGCCGCGACCCTGGGTGCGACTGCGCAAATCGGTGGCATAGCCGAACATCTCCGCCAGGGGCACCTCGCAGCGAATAATCTGCGCTCCGCCGCGCGATTCCATGCCCAGCGGATGGCCCCGGCGGGAATTCAAGTCGCCGAAGACTTCGCCCATGTACTCCTCGGGAACCACGACCTCGATGCGCATGACCGGCTCGAGAAGCACGGGCTGCGCCTTGCTGCACGCTTCCTTGAAGGCCATCGATCCGGCAATCTTGAAGGCCATTTCCGAGCTGTCCACGTCGTGATAGCTGCCGTCGGTTAAAACCACGGCGATATCCACCATCTCGTAGCCGGCGAGCACGCCATTTTCCATGGCTTCGCGCACGCCCGCTTCGATGGGAGCGATATATTCCCGGGGGATCGAGCCGCCCACGACTTTGTCGATGAAGAGCAGGCGATGTTCCTTGTCGAAGCGCCACTTGCCGCCGGAGCCGGCAACACTCTTGGCCAGAGCATCCAGCTCGTCGGTGGACATCTCGTGCATGTCCTCATGACTCGCGTTCGGTATGGGGTGAATCTCCAGCTTGCAATGGCCGTACTGGCCGCGCCCACCCGTCTGCCGAATATATTTGCCCTCGGCTCCAGCGTGGCGGCGAATGGTTTCGCGATAAGCGACCTGCGGCCGGCCGACGCTGGCCTGCACGCCAAATTCGCGCAGCATGCGATCCACGATAATTTCGAGGTGCAGTTCACCCATGCCCGAGATCAGGGTCTGGCCCGTATCCGGATCGGAATGCACGCGGAAGGTGGGATCTTCCTGCGAGAGCTTTTGCATCGCGTTGCCGAGTTTGTCCTGATCCGCCTTGGTCTTGGGCTCGATGGCCACGGAGATGACCGGCGCGGGAAACTCGATCGACTCGAGCACAATCGGTTTCTGCTCGTCACACAGCGTGTCGCCCGTGGTCACGCTCTTCAGACCCACGCACGCGGCAATATCGCCCGCATAAATGGCGTCGATCTCCTCGCGCTTGTTGGCGTGCATACGCAGCAAGCGGCCCACGCGTTCGCGAGTATGCTTGGAAGAGTTGTAGACGTAGCTGCCCGCCTTCAAAACTCCCGAATAGACGCGGATATAGGTGACATGACCGACAAACGGATCGGACATGATCTTGAACGCCAGCGCCGAAAACGGCTGATCGTCACTGGCGCGCCGCAGCAGAGGCTCGTCACCATCGAGCGAAGTTCCCTCCACCGGCGGAACATCGAGAGGCGAAGGCAGATAGTCGACGACCGCATCGAGGAGCGGCTGCACACCCTTATTCTTGAAGGCGGAGCCGGCAAGCACAGGCACCAGCTTCAGGGCAATCGTCGAACGGCGAACCGACGCACGCAGCTCCTCGGGAGTCAATTCATGCTCGGCGAGATACTTGGTCAAGATGGCGTCGTCGTGCTCGGCAATGTACTCCACCACTTTTTCGCGATGCTCTTTGTAGAACTCCGGACTAATGGCGGAAGCCTTCAGAGCTGTGACAATTTCCGGACGATCCTTCAAAAAGGCCTGGTCCCAAAGCTTTTCGATGGGCAGAACTTCGAACTTCGCGCCGAGCGTATCTTCGAGCCAGACGACGACATTCTGCTCGATGAAATCGATGACGCCGATGAAATTGTCTTCTTTGCCGAGGGGAAACTGCAGGGGAACCGGGTGAGCACCGAGCCGCTGGCGCATGGTGCGGATACAGTGATCGAAATCGGCGCCGATGCGATCCATCTTGTTGACGAAAGCGATGCGCGGCACGCGATACTTGTCGGCCTGCCGCCAAACCGTTTCGGACTGCGGCTGCACGCCGGCAACGGCGTCGAAAACGGCGACCGCGCCATCGAGCACGCGCAGCGAGCGCTCCACTTCCACGGTGAAATCGACGTGGCCGGGCGTATCAATAATGTTGATGCAGTAGGACTGGCCAGAGCGCTTCCAGCTGGCCGTGGTAGCCGCGGAGGTAATGGTGATGCCGCGCTCGCGCTCCTGCTCCATCCAATCCATCGTGGCGGTGCCTTCATCCACTTCGCCGATCTTGTAGGTCACGCCGGTATAAAACAGGATGCGCTCAGTCGACGTGGTCTTCCCCGCGTCGATATGCGCCATGATGCCGATGTTGCGCGTATGTTCGAGATGTTCGAGATGTTCCTTGGGTTCCATAAAAACTCTTCTCTTCGGTTCGTTTTACCAGCGGTAATGCGCGAAGGCCTTATTGGCTTCGGCCATGCGGTGTACGTCTTCTTTGCGTTTCATCGCGCCGCCACGCCCGTTGGCCGCGTCCAGAAGCTCGTCGGCCAGCTTATCCAGCATGCGCTTGCCTGGCCGCGTGCGTGCGTGCAGCAACAGCCAGCGAATCGCCAGCGACTGCCTGCGGAACTGACTGACTTCGACCGGCACCTGGTAGTTGGCGCCGCCCACGCGGCGAGACTTCACTTCCAGCACCGGCTTGACGTTCTCCACGGCCTTCTTGAAAACCTTGAGCGGCTCGTCATTGGCCTTCTGTCCCATCTGTTCCATAGCGCCGTAGAAGATGCGCTGCGCCGTGGAGCGCTTGCCGTCCCACATCATCGAATTGATGAACTTCTGCACCAGATCGCTGCCGTAAACCGAGTCCGGCAGAACCGAGCGGCGCGAAATGAATCCTTTGCGAGGCATGGCAGGTCTCCGATTTTCCTTACTTCTGCGCGGCCTTGGGCCGCTTGGCGCCGTATTTCGAGCGCCCCTGTTTGCGATTATCGACGCCGGCCGTGTCGAGCGTGCCGCGAATGATGTGGTAACGAACGCCCGGCAGATCCTTCACGCGGCCGCCGCGCACGAGCACGATGGAGTGCTCCTGCAGGTTGTGGCCGATGCCGGGAATGTAGGTCGTAACTTCAATGCTATTGGTCAGCCGGGCGCGAGCCACTTTGCGCAGCGCCGAATTGGGCTTCTTGGGCGTCTGCGTGTACACGCGAATGCACACGCCGCGCTTCTCCGGACATCCCTGAAGCGCCGGCGACTTCGTTTTCGTGCGTACTTTCTCGCGTCCGTTTCGGACTAATTGCGCAAACGTCGGCACGGCTCTCCCTCAATCGAGCAAGATTTCGATTGCATTCCCGGCCGGCAATCGCCGACACGCGGAGTGTGCGGGTTTATTCAACAGAAAGGGTCAGTAGCGACCCCGGTGGACCGACAAGATTCTCCACGCAAAGAATCCACTGCGGACTACATGGCAGCGGGTCAAGCGGAGAGGCTTACTCGGCTTTGCGGGGCTGGCGCCCCATTCCGGCCGCTCTCCTCGCCCCGTTCCCAATCCAACGTTCCGGAGCAGGAGACCTTCCCCTTCTACTACAGGGACAAAATTTCCCCTGACAAAGCGGTAAGTATAGGTAAAAACATGCCCTATGTCAAAATAAAAAGTGTAGGAGCACTTGCGGCCAATGACTGTAGCGACGGCAGCGGTCCGCAAACCACCGTAATTTCGTCCCCGCCGACCTTCGACCCCCGGGCATCCCGGCCGGCATCACCTCTCTACATCTGCCCTGGATTCAGCTTATTGCAAGTCTTCGGCGAATCTGCATCGGGAGCACACTTCAACCTAGCCTATTTCAACTCCATTATTTCTTTTTCCTTGGCGGCCGAAAGATCCTCCATTTTCTTGGTTTCGCCGTGCGTCATCTTATCCAGTTCTTCGATGGCACGCTTGCGTTCGTCCTCGCTGATTTTCTTTTCTTTTTCCAGGTGCTCCACCGCTTCCTTGATGTCGCGGCGGATGTTGCGCACGGCGGTGCGATGATTCTCCAGCACCTTGTGCAGGTGCTTCACCAAGTCCTTGCGGCGATCCTCGGTGAGCGGAGGAATCGGCACGCGAACTACTTTGCCGTCGTTCGTCGGATTCAGCCCGAGATCGGAGGTGCGGATCGCCTTGTCGATCAGGGGCACTGCGCCAGGATCCCACGGCGAGATCACGATCATCATCGGATCGGGCACGGTGACGGTGCCGAGTTGATTGATCGGGCATCGGCGTGCCGTGATAGTCCACGCGAATATGGTCGAGCAGGGCGATATTGGCGCGGCCGGTGCGCACGCCGGCCAGTTCCCGGCGGAAATCCTCCACGGCTTTTTCCATGCGCGTTCTGGCCTGGACCATCGCGTCCTTGCTTGTGGCAATCGTGGTCATCGGCTGAATCCTCTTGGCGTCGTATTTTGCTCGAGTCAGCAACTCAGCTCGCGGTCACCAGCGATCCGACCTTTTCGCCCATGACGACTCGCTTGATATTCCCGGCTTGATTCAGATCGAACACGATGATGGGCATCTTGTTTTCCATGCACAGCGAAATGGCCGTCGAATCCATCACCGCCAAGCCGCGCTGCAACACGTCGAGATAACTGATGCGCTCGAAACGCTTGGCGCCCGGAACCTTTTCCGGATCGGCGTCGTAGATGCCATCCACGCGGGTGGCCTTCAGAATCACGTCCGCCTTGATCTCCATGGCGCGCAGGGCCGCGGCGGTGTCGGTGGAGAAATAAGGATTGCCCGTGCCCGCGGCGAAAATCACGACGCGGCCTTTCTCCAGGTGGCGCGTGGCGCGGCGGCGGATGAACGGCTCGGCGACCTGGTGCATCTCGATGGCGCTCAGCAGGCGCGTGTGAGCGCCCTGCTTTTCGAGCGCATCCTGCAGCGCCAGCCCGTTGATCACCGTGGCCAGCATGCCCATGTAATCGGCCGTTGCGCGATCGATCGACAGCGACTTCTGCCGCGTGCCGCGAAAAATATTTCCGCCGCCCACCATGATGGCCATCTGCACGCCGAGATCGTTCACTTCCTTCAGCTCAGCGGCGATGCGCGCGACGGTTTCGGCGTGAATGCCGGAACCGTGCTGTCCCTGCAGCGATTCGCCGGAAAGCTTCAGCACAATGCGCTTATAGGCGCGAGGCAGCTGGATCTGGCGATGGCGTGACTGCAGTCATCATTTTGGCGATTGCATAGAGTTGGGCGCGAAGGCCGTGCCGGCGAGGCATTCTAGCAGAGATTCGCCGCCCCTTACTACGTGCGCAACTCTCGTGGCAGGAGCGGCACTGAAATGCGAGCCGTCAACGGACCGGCTGCGCGGCCGCAGCGCCGGGGGCCGCGGCGGACGCGGCGGATGTCTCGCCGACCTTGAGACGCACGAAGCGCCGAATGGAGATGATTCTCGCCCAGCTTGGCGATCATCTGATTGATCATTTCGCCGACGGTCACCGATTCGTCCTTGATGAAGTGCTGCTCGTAGAGGCAGTTCTCTTCGTAGAACTTCTCCATCTTCCCGTTGACGATCTTTTCGATCACCGGCTCGGGCTTGCCGGTGGCGCGCGCCTGTTCGCGATAGATTTCGCGTTCATGATCGAGAATCTCCTGCGTGACCTCTTCCCGGCGCACGTAGCGCGGATCGAGCGCGGCGATGTGCATGGCGATATCGTGGCAGAGCCGCTGAAAATCGTCGGTGCGCGCCACGAAGTCGGATTCGCAATTGATCTCGACGATCACGCCGATTTTCCCGCCGGCGTGAATGTAGTGGCCGATCAGGCCTTCGGTCGCTTCGCGCTGCGCCTTCTTTTGCGCCGCAGCCTGTCCTTTGCGGCGCAGGACGTCGATGGCCTGCTCGAGGTCGCCCTTGGCTTCCACGAGCGCCGTGCGGCAATCGCTGAAGCCGGCGCCGGTGCGTTCGCGCAACTCCTTCACCAGTTGCGCGGGTACGTTCGACTTGCTCAGGTTTGTCGTCATTTCGGCAAATCCTCTGAAAAGTGAATGAGATTATTGTTGGATGCGCGACACGGCACGAGTCCGCGCTCGCGCATCGATCAGGATTCGGGACTCGCCTTCGGCCGGGACGGGCTGCTCGGGATCGGCGACGGCTTCCGCGCCTTCCACAAAGTCGCCTTCCTGCTTCTCGTAGGCTTCGTAGGCGCTGGTATCCACGTACTCGACGTTGTCGCCGCCTTCGCCGCCCTCCGCCGCTCACCTTCTGGCCGGCAATCTGCGTCTGCTCGAAGGCCGCGCGGCCTTCGACCACGGCGTCGGCGATCTTGGAGGTGAACAGGCGAATGGCGCGCAGCGCGTCGTCATTGCCGGGAATCACCCAATCGACCTGGTCGGGATCGGAATTGGTGTCCACCACGGCGACCACCGGAACGCCCATGCGTCGCGCCTCGCGCACGGCGATCAGCTCGTTGTGCGAATCGACGACGAACATGGCGTCCGGCGGCGTGGTCATGTTCTCGACGCCCTCCAGATTCTGGTTCAGATGCTTCAATTCGCGCTCCAGGCGCGCCGCTTCCTTTTTCGAGAGCTGCGCCATGCGCCCATCTTCGATCATGGCCTTGAGCGTCTTCAGCCGCTTGATGGATTTCTGCAGCGTGGCCCAGTTGGTAAGCGTTCCGCCCAGCCAGCGGTGATTGACATAGAACATTCCGCAGCGCTGCGCCTTCCTCGGCGATGGCTTCCTGCGCCTGGCGCTTGGTGCCCACAAAGAGCACCATGCGTCCCTGGCCGGTCAGTTCGCTCACGAAGCGGCTGGCCTCGCGAAACATCTTCAAAGTCTTTTGCAGATCGATGATGTGAATTCCATTGCGTTCGCCGAAGATATACTCCTTCATCTTCGGGTTCCAACGGCGGGTCTGGTGGCCGAAGTGAACCCCGGCCTCCAGCAATTCCTTCATCGTTATTTCAACTGCCAACGGACCTCCTTTTTAGGTGAGATGCTTGCGGCCCTAGGCGGAGACTGCGCCTACTCGCTGAGAGCAGAGCATCCTCTTGCCGGCATCCTGCCGGCCATGAATTCGGCCCGGCGAAGCCGGGAGCCCGGAGACTGCCCCACTTAGCGCTTGCTGAACTGGAAGCGCTTGCGCGCGCCCTTCTGCCCGTACTTCTTGCGCTCGCGCATGCGCGAATCGCGCGTCAGAAAACCATTTTTGCGCAGTCCCGGGCGCAGATCGGGATTCAACACCGACAGCGCGCGCGAAAGTCCCATGCGCATCGCGCCGGACTGTCCGCCGACGCCGCCGCCATTGACCGTGGCCGTCACATCCAGCTGATCGGCGGTATTGGTGAACTTCAGCGGCTCGATCGCGCGGGTCAGCCACGCCACGTTCCTGAAATAAGTCGTCGACAGGCCTGTCATTGACCTCGAACTTGCCGCTGCCGGGCTGCATAAACACGCGCGCGACGGCGTTCTTGCGGCGGCCGGTGCCGTAGAACTGCTTCTTCGGGGCGCTCTCGATAGGCTGTGCGCGTTGAACTCAATTCGCTCCTCCATCAGACACAGCGCAAGAAATCAAAGGTCGACCGTCGACGGGCGCAGCGACCGGAAACGTGCTGCCGACGGGGTTTAGATGCGTGCGGTTGCGGCTTCTGTCCGGCGTGTCGTGCCAAACCCTTGTCGTCCAGATAAATGCGCAGCTTCTTCGCGCGGCTGGCGCGCAGCTTGTTCTTCGGCAGCATGCCCAGCACCGCCTCGCGCACCATCCAGTCGGCGCGGTCGGCACGAATCCGCTTCGCCGGAACTTCTTTCAGGCCGCCCGGAAAGCCGCTGTGGCTGCCGGTAAATCTTGTCCTCCAGCTTGTTGCCGGTCAGGCGAATCTTCTGGGCGTTAATGACCACGACGTGGTCGCCGCAATCCAGATACGGCGTGAAATTCGGCTTGTCCTTGCCGATCAGCACTCGCGCCACCAGCGTCGCCAGCCGGCCCAACACTTGTCCGGCGGCATCAATCACAACCCAGTTGGGGCCCTGCGAAAGAGCCTTCCGCTTCCCGGCCTTGCGGTACATGCGTACGCATTCTGCTCAGTCACACCTTTCCCGTCTAGCAGACAAACCCTAACGCAAAGCAATAAGTAGTTCAATTTGTCAACGAGCGTCTGTAGATTTGTCGGACACGGAGGGTTCGTGGAGGAGACCGTATCGGCGCAAGATGCGCAGACGCCGGCGGCACGGCCCGAAGCGGACCGTGGCCCGCCGGCGAGCACTCGAGATCAAACTTCGGCAACCTAGCTCGTGGTCTTGGCCGGAGCCGGAGTGCGCGGCAGTCGGGGCGACGCGGCCGCGCGCGATACGCCGGCTTATCGAGATCGGCGCCGTCTGCAGCCTTGCGATCGATCTCGATCGAGCCCTTGAAGTACGCGCCGTCCTCGATCATGATGCGCGCGGTCGTCAGATCGCCGACCACCGAACCATCCTTCTTGATCTCGATGCGGTCGCGGGCGCGCAGATTGCCCTTCACGCTGCCGTAAACCACCACTTCACGCGCCACCACGTCGGCAGTGACTTTGGCGCTGGCCCCGACCGTCAGCTTGCGATCTTCCAGCTGGATCAGACCCTCCACGCTGCCGTCCACGTGCAAATCTTCGTTGCCTGAAATCTCGCCCTTGACATGCAGGCTGGCTCCCAGTCGTGCGGTAGATCCTGCCGGCGTTGTTGCCAACGGGCGAATGGCGTCGGTGCTCATGGTTTTACCCTCCACGGATGCCGAAGTCGGCTTGATTGGATTTGTTTCCGGAGCCTTCGACGGAGCCGGAACAGCCGCTTGCGGTGCTTCAGGTTCAGACTTTTTTATTTCCCCACATTGGCCCTCCTCGGTCGTTCCATGTTGGCCAAAAGGCTCTGGCGTTTGGACCGGGGTGCAGACACTCTAGTCCTGCTGTTTCAGAGCGGAGCAAGAGGATATTCTGGCTGGGTGTGCGTGAGAGTAACGCGAGTTGTGGCAAATGCAAGTGTGAAACGGGTCGTGCGGGAACCGGTCAGTACTTGCGCAGCACGCCGACGACGCGGCCCTGAATTTTCACCTCCGCGGCGGGCACGACGATCGGCTGCATTTCGGAATTGGCCGGCTGCAGCCGGATCTTTCCGCCAGGCTCGCGATAAAAGCGCTTCAGCGTGGCTTCGTCGCCGCCGACAAGCGCCACGACGATTTCGCCCGGATTCGCGACCTGCGTCGGCTCGACCACGACGATAATCGCCGTCCAGAATGTGGTCGTCGATCATCGAATTGCCCTTCACCTGCAAGCACGAAACTGCTGTCGGCGCGGGCAAATTCGCCCAGAGAAAACGTCTCGCGACTCCTCGACGGCCTCGAGCGGACGGCCCGCGGCGATGCGCCCGGCCAGCGGCAACTCCACGACTGTGGCGCTCGAGCACCTGCTCGCGCACCGGCTTGGGCAGTTGCGTAACCTCGATCGAGCGGCTCTGGTTGTAACCGCGCCGGACGAATCCTTTGCGTTCGAGCGTGGTGATGTGCTTGTGCACGGTGGCCAGCGAGGTCAGCCGCAGCGCGCGGCGCGATCTCCTCGAAGCTCGGCGAGTAGCCGTGCTTGTTGACAAAGCTCACCAGGAAATCGAGCACTTCCTTCTGCCGCTTGGTGAGTGTCATCGTGCGCCTCGTATCGGCGAGTTGGCATGGCGAACGTCAAGCCATATGCGCGCGGCTGAAGGCCGTCGTGTCGGAAGCACAAGGACCGGCGTGTAGGGCTGCCGAAACGTCGCTGATGTCGAGTTTCGGAAGCGCTTCTGTGGCAAAGCTCTTCCATGTCGACGTAGCATGTGTCTCGGTAATCCATAACGTGTAGAGCGTTGCGCGTTTTCTCCCTCGCGCGAGACGTATTTTTCGATTTACTGTTCGCCTGCCGGAGTGCCGGCGCGTCAAGTTGTGCTATATTTGAAGATCGGCGTCCCTCTGTGGGAACCACCTCCAGCGTAGCGGATCTGAGACCTGGGCGGTAACGTGCGCGATGTGATGCTGGAATCTAATTATGTGAGGACCATACGGCAATAATGGCTACCATTACTGAATCGCTGTCACAGCAAGCACAAGCGGAAAGTAATCGATCGGGCGGTCATTCGCTTCTGCGGCGACTCCGGCGACGGCATGCAGATCTCCGGCAATCAGTTCACCAATACCGCGGCGCTTTATGGCAACGATCTAGCCACTTTCCCGGACTATCCCGCCGAAATTCGCGCCCCTGCGGGCACGCTGCCCGGGCGTGAGCGGATTCCAGGTTCAGTTTTCCTCCAGCGACGTGTACACCCCCGGCGACGCCGTGGATGTGCTGGTGGCGATGAATCCCGCCGCGCTGAAGATGAACGTCAAGGATCTGAAGACGAACGGAATCCTGATCGTCAACAGCGATAGCTTCGCGGAGAACGATCTGCGCAAGGCGCACAGACCTCGAATCCGCTCGAAGATCATTCGCTGGACGGCTATCGCGTATTTTCCGTTCCGCTGGAGCGCTTGACGCACGCGGCCCTCGAGGAGCTCGGGCTGGACGCCAAGAGCATGAACCGCTGCAAGAATTTCTTTGCGCTGGGCATGTGCTACTGGCTCTACAACCGGCCGATGGATCACACCTACCGATGGCTGGACGATAAGTTCAAGAACAAGCCGCTTTTGGCCGAAGCCAACAAGCGCGCCATGAAGGCGGGCTACAGCTACTGCGAAGCGACTGAAGCCTTCCAGGTAAGCTACGAAATTCCTCCGGCCAAGCTGACACCTGGGCTTTATAGAAATCTCAGCGGCAATCAGGCGCTGGCGATGGGATTTGTGGTGGCGGCGCGGCAGGCGGGGCTACCATTGTTCCTGGGCTCTTATCCAATTACACCGGCGTCCGACATTCTCCACGAACTTTCCGGCTACAAGAATTTTGGCGTGCTCACCTTCCAGGCGGAGGATGAAATCGCCGCGATCACGTCAGCCATCGGCGCTGCTTATTCCGGCGCGCTGGCCCTGACCACGACGTCCGGTCCCGGTATGGCCCTGAAAACAGAAGCCATGGGCTTGGCCGTGGCGGTAGAGCTGCCGCTGGTCATTTGCGACATCCAGCGCGGCGGTCCTTCGACGGGACTTCCGACCAAAACCGAACAGGCCGATCTCCTGCAGGCGATGTATGGACGCAATTCGGAAGCGCCGATACCGATACTGGCGGCTTCGACTCCCGGCGATTGCTTCTGGATCGCCATTGAGGCCAGCCGCATCGCGCTGAAATACATGATTCCGGTAATCGTCCTGACCGACGGCTACCTGGCCAACGGCGCGGAGCCTTGGCGCATTCCGAATGTCAGCGACATTCCGAAGATCCCCGTGCACTTTGTGACCGATCCACAGGGATTTCTGCCCTACAAGCGCGATCCCCAGACGCTTTCGCGTCCCTGGGCCATTCCCGGCACGCCGGGGCTGGAACATCGCGTCGGCGGACTCGAAAAACAGGACGTGACCGGCAACATAAATTACGAGCCTTTGAATCACGAAAAGATGGTCCGGTTGCGCGCTGCGAAAGTTGAAGCCATCGGCCAAGACGTTCCAGACGTCGGTGCCCGCCGGAGATCCCGACGGCGATCTGCTGATCATTGGCTGGGGATCAACCTACGGCGCGATCACGGCTGCTCTCAAAGCCCAGCGCGAAGCGGGGGGGCATCGCATCGGCCACGTCCACCTGCGCCATCTAAATCCTCTGCCGCGCAACCTGGGCGAGGTGATCGAGCGTTATCGCAAAGTGCTGGTCCCGGAGATGAATATGGGCCAGCTTTCGTTGATTCTCCGCGCAAAATATCTAGTGGACGCGGAGGGTTACAACAAGATTCAGGGCCAGCCGTTCAAACAAGCGGAGCTGGAAGCCAAAATTGAGGAAGTTCTCAGCTACGGCGCTGTCGGGGCCGGGAAAAATGGGAGATAAGGGAATACGATGAGCGCCACTGTGCCAGTTCTGACCAAGAAAGATTTTCAAACCGACCAGGAAGTCCGCTGGTGTCCCGGCTGCGGAGACTACGCCATACTATCGGCGGTGCAAGCCGTTTTCCCGGAGTTGGGGATTCCGCGCGAGAAATTCGTAGTCGTCTCGGGTATCGGTTGCTCGAGCCGCTTTCCGTATTACATGAATACATTCGGATTCCACACGATCCACGGGCGCGCTCCGGCAGTGGCCACGGGGATCAAGGTGACCCATCCGGAGCTCGAGGTGTGGATCGCCACCGGAGACGGCGACTCGCTCTCCATCGGCGGCAATCACACGATTCACATGCTGCGCCGGAACGTGGGCATCAAGGTGCTCATGTTCAACAACCGCATCTACGGCTTGACCAAGGGGCAATACTCGCCGACTTCAGAATTCGGCAAGAAAACCAAATCGACTCCCTTTGGCTCAGACGCTCGTCCGTTCAATCCGCTGGCCTTAGCCATTGGCTCCGAGGCTACGTTTGTGGCCCGGTCCGTCGACGTCATGCAGCAACATCTGAAGGACGTTCTGAAGAAAGCCGCGGCGCACCAGGGTTCGGCATATATCGAAATTCTGCAGAATTGCAACATCTTCAATGACGGCGCGTGGCAATCCCTGACCGAGAAAGACGCCCGCACCGAGCACATCGTGCAACTCGAGCACGGCAAGCCATTGATCTACGGAAAGAACCGCGACAAGGGCATTCGTTTGAATGGGCTCGATCTGGAAGTCGTGCAACTGGGCAACGGCGTTTCCGAGCACGACCTGCTGATTCACGACGCAGAGTACCGCAATCCGGTCTATGCCTTTTTGCTGGCTAAGATGGAAGAGCTGCCGGGCTTCCCCACTCCGATCGGCGTGCTTCGTTCCTGGAATAACGTTCCGCGCTATGAAGACATCGTAAGCAATCAAGTCAAGGACGTGATTGCGAAGCGCGGAGCGGGCGACATCGATAAACTGCTTCGTTCGGGCGACACCTGGGAAGTACGCTAGCCCAGGCGAGCGCACCACTCACAAATCCATACCAGATTCACGATTCTGGTCGGCTGAATTCTGACACGCCTGAACTTTATTCCGGCATTCGGGAGAACCTAGCGCGGATTTTCTTTGTTTGCGCTCAGGTTTGACTTTGCAGGAGTAGATTTGTCGACGAAGTAGTTTGCGGTATCGAGACGCCGATAGATTCGTCCGGCAACCTGCGCTGCCATAGGGCCGGTGACGACGCGGCCATGACCACGCATCAGCACAGCGATCACGATCTTGGGATGAACCTGATCGGCGTACGAAACAAACCAGCCTACGCGCGATGCAGAATCCGAACACGTTCCCGTCTTCCCCAGGGCCTGCTCGCCATCCGCGTAATAGCTCTGACGAGCGGTGCCATAAAGAACCGCCGCGAGCATCCCATCACGAATGTCGGGCAAAAGAGACTCAATATCGAGCCGGCGCTTGATTCGCGGCGCGAAATTATCGATTTCCGCTTGTGAGCGGGGATATTGCAGATAGTAGATCGTGCCGCCATTCGCCAGAGTGGAAACCAGCGAAGCCAATTGAAGGGGCGTGATCTGGATTCCCTCACCGAAACTGGACATGCGCGCCACTCCGCCATTCCTGGGCGGCTCGGAGGGAAACGCTCCGGGGTGCTCTTCGGGCAGGTTATAGCCGGCCAACTCACCCAGTCCCAGCATGCGCGCATAGTGCGATACGGTGTCGAATCCCATGCGCCGGCCGAGTTCCTCGAAGAAGGCGTTATTGGAATGGGCCAAGGCCTCCACCAAATTCAAGTAGAGCCTGGGCGCAACCTTGATCATGGTGTCGCGGGTGATGACGTTTTCCTCGAGGGCGGCAACGGCAATCACCGGCTTGATGGTGGAACACGGAATGAAACCAGACGAGAATGCCAGCTTCTGATTTACGATGGTGAGGATACGCCCAGTGTTCGGGTCGAGCGCAACAACGGAGCCGTTGAAGTGTCCAAGTCCCGCGATCGCCGCCTGGCGCACCACCGGATCGTCATAGGTCGCGAGGTCGCCGACGGTAGAGTCAGCAAAGGTCGGAACTCCCAGCACTCTCGGCCTGCGCGTGGCTCGGGTGGCAGCGGTTTTCGCCGCAGCAGCTGACGGCGCGGCTGGAGCGAAGAACAAAATCGACGTAAGTAAAACTGCTAAATAAGAGCGGTATGGGCGCATAGGACTGGGTCCGCCTGCAAATTAGGTACGAAAATGTCAAAAACAGGTCAGCCCCGGAGCAGCAAGCGGCCCCGGTTCCTGATAAGGCGGATTCTAGAGAACTCAGGGGTTCCAGGCAATAGCCAATCGGCACTATTTTGGCCTTAGTACCCTGTCTTTGGCTATCTTGATACCAAAGAGATACTCAGCGCCGACTGTATCGTTTTGGAAGGGTCCAGCGTTATCGCCGAATGCTAGCGTCCATTCTTGCCGCGCACGGCTCCAACAGCCGCGGAAGCTGCTGCGACGGCTTTTTCGGGCTGCCGATCGACAGGGCTCACCGGACTCTCGGCCTGAGCCGCTGGAGCGAGCAGCCCCATCTTCTTCCGGAGCGCGGTTTCCAACTTGTCTCGTATATCGGTGTGTTCTCTCAGGAATAAGCGCGCATTTTCGCGGCCCTGTCCAATTCTCTCGCCGCCAAAACTAAGCCAAGAGCCACTTTTTTCGACCACGTTGTGCGTCACGCCAAGATCCAGCAGATCGCCTTCGAGAGAGATGCCTTCGCCGTAGAGAATATCGAATTCCGCTTCGCGGAAAGGCGCGGCGACTTTATTTTTCACGACTTTTCCCCGGGTGCGCGAACCCACCACGCGATCACCCTCCTTAATCGCCTGTATGCGGCGGATGTCCAGACGAATGGAGGCGTAGAATTTCAGCGCTCGGCCGCCGGTGGTGGTTTCCGGATTGCCGAACATGACGCCGATTTTCTCGCGGATTTGATTGATGAAGATCAGGCAGGTACGCGATTTCGAAACGATCCCGGTAAGCTTTCTGAGCGCCTGAGACATCAGCCGCGCCTGCAAACCCATCTGCGGGTCGCCCATTTCACCTTCCAACTCAGCGCGGGGAACCAGCGCCGCCACGGAATCCACCACAACGACATCGAGGCCGCCCGAACGGATCAGCGTCTCGGCAATTTCGAGCGCCTGTTCGCCATTGTCGGGCTGAGAAACCAGCAGGTTATCGACGTCCACGCCGAGCTTGCGCGCATAGCTGGGATCCAGAGCGTGCTCGGCGTCGATGAATGCCGCCTGGCCGCCCATCTTCTGCGCCTGGGCGATTACGTGCAGCGTCATGGTCGTTTTGCCGCCAGATTCGGGCCCGAAGATCTCAATCACGCGTCCGCGCGGGAATCCCCCCACGCCGAGCGCCGCATCCAGGCTGAGCGCCCCGCTGGGGATCACGCTGACGGGCACGAGCACGTCGCGGTTCCCAAGGCGCATGATTGCGCCCTTGCCATATTGTTTTTCAATCTGCGCAATCGCCGCTTCCAGAACCTTGCCGCGGTCATCTGCCATGCTGCACCTCGAGAGAGATTTCGTCGCCGGGGATGGGCGGGAGTTTATCAGATCACTTCCCTCACCGCTAATGCACTCTCCCCTCGCAGCGGCATCCTAGCGCTATGGCGAACAAAAAGCAAACACTATTTGGCCGCTTCAGAATCACATTGGGACTCGACGCTTACGAGCTCGATGGCCACTCGTCCGTATTCAAAAGTGCTGACTAGTGTTCCTTCGGACACGCCAAGGAATTTCTTGTATTGGGATGGCAGTTACTTCTTCTATTATCGCGCGCACCGTGACAAATATCCTGGTGCTTAAATGACGATGCGCTACTTCCTCGTTTTATTCTTCGCCACTTCCCTAATGGCGCGAACGCCGGCCACAAAACCTGCGACTGCCTCCAGGGCGAAGCGGCCACCCGCGAAACTGAAGGTGAAGCGCCGTGCGGCGAAGCTCCAAATGCAGATGCAGCCTAGTCCGCAGCGCATCGCAGAGATACAGGCTGCGCTAAAAGCGAACGGCTACGAGCCGGGAACCAATTGGGAAGAGACGCAAGAAGCTTGCAGAAAAATAGCTGACGAGCACCTGTGGCAAACTGACCACGCGCCGGACGTCCGAGTGCTGATCCTTTTGGGGCTAGGGGGACAACATTCTGATCTTGGTGTGGCGCAAATGAATGGCAGTCGCCTGGATAGAGACCAACGGGTGGAAGCTCAGCGTCAGAGTCGCACTTTTGCCCGTCGGTGATAGCGGGCGGGACCATGTCCCGCCGCCGATGCATCGCTACTGCCTATCGTAGACCTGCAGGTTGTCGAAGGGCTCGCCGTCCGCGTTCTTTCCCTTGGTCGTTATCGTCATGACTTTTCCGTCGTTGGATACCACGACATTCGATGTGTAAAGGACGTCGCCGCCCTTCTTAGAAGTCGAATCGATATGGTTGGCATCGACGAGTTTGACGGCGAGGGTATCGGCTCCGCCAGGGTCCTTCCCCGTTACGCGATAGTCTTTATTGTCATACTTGACGGTGAATCCATATTTTTGGGTGCTGCCATCCGGGTTGACGCGTTCTCCCTGGAATTTATAGCCATCGGCGGTCGGTTCGTAGGTTCTCGTTTCACTCTTGTACCCCGGCCCCGGGTTGAACTTCGATTTCGCGACGTTCAGTTTCCAAGTTCCTATGTGCGCGTCTTTTTGAGTTTGGGCCAGCATCGTAGCCGATGCAGCCGAAACGAGAGCAACAACCCCTAAAAACGTGAGAAGTCGCTTCATATTGTCGCTCCTACATTTTGGTATTACTCCGGCGGCAGATGCGATGCAGATTATTCTCAAGTGTGGGAGGCGTCAAGAAGTTAGCGTCCGATGATGAAAGATCACGACGCCACTACCGTTCGTCCTTAGTAGGTATAAAAACCGCGGCCCGATTTTCTGCCCAGCCAGCCCGCGGACACCATCCTCCTGAGCAGCGGGCATGGCCGGAACTTCGGATCGCCAAAACCCTCCATAAGCACAGCCATGATATCGAGGCAGACGTCCAAACCAATCAGATCGGCCAACTGCAGCGGCCCCATCGGATGATTCATGCCCAGCTTCATCACGGCATCCACGGCTTCCGGCGCCGCCACACCCTCCATCACGCAAAAAGCAGCTTCATTGATGAGCGGCATGAGCAGGCGATTGGAAACGAAGCCGGGCGAATCCGTGACGGCGACGGGCTGCTTCTGCAGCCTTTCGCATAACTTCATAGTCACCTGGAAAGTGGCGTCGCTTGTTTGCAGTGCCCGAATGACCTCGACCAACGGCATCACCGGCACAGGATTCATGAAGTGCATGCCGATGAAGCGGTCCGGCCTTTGCGTCGCGGCAGCGAGGGCCGTTACGGAAATAGAGGACGTGTTCGTAGCCAGAATGGCTTCGGGACGCAGCACGCGGTCCGCCGCGGCGAGAACCTGGCTCTTCAGTTCGAGACGCTCCGGGACTGCCTCGATCACAAAGTCGGCGCGAGAGATCGCCTCGAGCTCCACGACCGGGTCGATGCGGCCCTAAAATGGAGGCCTTTTCCGCCGTGGCTACCTTCCCTTTTTTGATCTCGCGATCGAGATTTGTCGAGATGGTCTCAAGCCCGGCGTCGAGGAAGCGCCGTTCGACATCGCGCAAGATCACGGTGTAACCATGATGGGCGAAGACATGGGCGATGCCATTGCCCATGGTTCCGGCGCCGAGGACAGCCACAATGCGAACCGCATCAGGATTCAAAAGTAACACTCCTCATAAAATCGCTCACAAAATGAGGTCCAAAGGGAATCACGGAAAGCGGCCAAAAATCAAGGCAAGAGAGAACGACTTCCCTGCTGGCCACCAAAAACGATCCGTCTTCTAACGCTCCACCGCAAGCGCGACGGCGTTGCCTCCGCCCAGACAGAGCGCGGCAATCCCGCGGTGCACGTCCCGTCGCTGCATTTCATATAGCAGAGTCACGAGAATGCGCGCGCCGGAAGCGCCGATGGGATGGCCAATGGCAACGGCTCCGCCATTGACGTTGACCTTTGACGGATCCAACCGCAATTCGCGCATTACGGCAATCGCTTGCACCGCAAACGCTTCGTTCAACTCGTAAAGATCGACATCGCGGTCGCGATCCCATCCCGTCTTGCGCAGAAGCTTCTCCACAGCTTCAACCGGCGCCATCATGACCCATTTCGGTTCGATACCGGAGACTGCCTGGGCCACAACGCGCGCCATGGGTGTCTTCCCCAATCGCGCCGCTGTCTCTTCGCTGGTTACGACGACAGCGGCAGCGCCGTCATTTGTCCCAGGAGCATTACCGGCGGTTACCGTTCCGTCCTTCTTGAATGGAGGCCGCAACCTGGCGAGCGCTTCGAGTGAAGCATCGGCTCGTCGGCGACTCATCCCGCTTAAGGACAAGGGCTCGCCCTTTTTCTGCGGCACATCGATGGGCAATACCTGGGACTCGATAAAGCAGGAGTTCATGGCCTGCACCGCCCTGCGATGGCTTTCGAGAGCAAATTTATCCTGCTCTTCGCGAGAGATTTTGTATTTCTCGGCGACCCATTCGGCGGTGACGCCCATATGGACGTTTTCGTAAACGTCCCACAGGCCGTCGTGAATCATGGAATCAACGATTTGACCATCGCCGATACGGTAGCCGGTACGCGCGCCGGGCAGTAAATAGGGGCAGTTGGACATCGACTCCATGCCACCGGCGACGATGATCTCGCCTTCGCCCAGCATGATGTTCTGCGCAGCCAGCGCGACCGCCTTCAGCCCCGAGCCGCAAACTTTATTGATCGTCATGGCGGCCACGCGAGGGTGCATCCCGCCGCGCAGCGCAGCCTGCCGGGCAGGATTCTGGCCCAGCCCCGCCTGGACGACGTTACCCATGATGACTTCATCGATGAGCGCGGGATCGAGACCGGCGCGATGGGAGGCTTCCGCGACGACGCGAGCGCCCAGTTCCGTGGCCGAAAACGACGCCAGCGCTCCCTGAAACTTTCCGACTGGCGTGCGCACGGCACTCAAGATCACAGGCTGACGGAGGGTCGGCTGTAGCATTGGGGTTTACTCCTTTGCAGGCGATCGGGTTCGCTTCGCGGTTTGGTACTGACGCATTCAGTATAGGCGCGCCGCGAGAACAGGGTCAATTTTGCACCGCCCGGCGTCGTGCGTGCCCCCGATAAATGGGCTAGGATGGCCGTGTGGCCGATCTTTTCGAACTCTCGGCGCCGGCGACGGAAAGCGGCGAGCAGCTCAACGCACAGCAACGCGCCGTTGTCGAACATGGCGCGGGGCCGCTGCTGGTGGTGGCGGGCGCAGGCACGGGCAAGACCCGCGTCATCACGGAGCGCATCCGTTATCTGCTGCAGTCGGATCCGAAGCTGCCGGGCGAATCCATCCTCGGGCTGACCTTCACCGACAGAGCCGCGGGCGAGATGAGGCATCGCGTGGCTCGCGCAGCCGGCGAACGCGGCGCGCTCGGTCTTCGTGGGGACATTTCATGCCTTCTGCAACGCGCTGCTGCTCGAGCGCAACCCCGAATCTGCAAACGCTCGAAGATGTCGATCACTGGATTCTGTTGCGCCGCAATCTTTCGCGTGCTCGCTCTGGAGCGCTATCGCAGGCTGGCAGAGCCGGGACAATTCCTGGGCGATTTCGTGAAGTTTTTCTCGCGCTGCCAGGACGAACTGGTCACGCCGGACGATTACGAACGCTATGTCGAATCGCTGGCGGAACGCTACGAGAGAGAGAAAGGCGGCGCTGCCCGAAGACGAACAGGAGTGTTCGCGAAGAGACGATCGCGGAACAGAGGGAGGTCGCGCGCGTCTATCGTGCAAGCGACCGGCTGCTGCGCGAGCGCAGCCTGCTTACCTTCGGCATGCAGTTGCTGGATGCCGTCCATTTGCTGGACGAGGACCCGGCCTTTGCGGCCACGCTTCGCGAGCGCTACCGCTACATTTTGGTGGACGAATTCCAAGACACGAATATCGCGCAAGTCGAGCTGCTTTGGCGCCTGTCGGGAGGCGCTCGCAACATTGTCGCGGTAGGCGACAACGCTCAGGCGATCTACCGCTTCCGCGGCGCGTCCTTCGGCAGCTTCACGATTTTTCTCGAGCGCTTCGCCGGCATTCCGCGCGGCAACAGTGCCGCGGCGGCGCCCTTCGTTCGGCCGCTGGTCGACAACTACCGGTCGACAGCGCGCATTCTGCGCACCGCCGCGCAAGTCTCGGCGTTCATCGACCATTCGCCGCTCGTGCCCAAGAATGAACTGGTGCCGCACAAGGCCGACGGCGAAAAAGTTCGCATCGTGGAATTTGCTTCGGCCCTGGAGGAGGCGCGGTGGATCGCCTCTGAGATCGAACGCTTGCACAAGGCCGGCCTGAACTGGCGCAGGTTTGCCGCTCTCTATCGCATCCACAACCATCGGACGGAACTGGTAAGCGCGCTGGAAGAGCGCGGCATTCCGTTCGTGATCCGCAATCTCTCCATCATCGACTATCCGCTGGTGCGCGACCTGGTCGCCTATCTGCGGCTGGTGGTTAATCCCGCGGACAATATCGCGTGCGCGCGCGTGCTTGCGGCGCCCGCGT
Organism: uncultured Acidobacteriota bacterium; assembly: GCA_963810155.1. Taxonomy (GTDB): domain Bacteria; phylum Acidobacteriota; class Terriglobia; order Acidiferrales; family UBA7541; genus Palsa-189. The sequence continues at coordinate 87,149 of CAWEMN010000021.1, read as the reverse complement.
GGGGTCTCGAGCCGATCGACGTGGTCCGGCTCTGCGAGCGCGCGGGCAAGGCCAAGACGCCTCTCTGGCAGGCGATTCAATCGCCTCAGGGCGAATTGCCGTTCGGCGGCCATTCGCGCACGACGGATGAGCTGATCGCCGGAATCAATGCGCTGCGCGCGCGAAGTCGTACGATGAACGCCGCGGAACTGTTTACGGCGATGGCCGATTGGCTCGAACTACCGATCAGTATCCGGGCCGTCGATCAGCCTTACGTCCGGCGGCTGGCGCAGTTTATCCGCGAATGGCAATCCAAGAGCGAAACAGCCGCGTTGCCGGAGTTTGTCGAATACCTCAATTACTTCGTCCAGGCGGGCGGTCAAATCAACCTCGAGCAGGAGTCCGGAGACGCCGTTCAGCTCATGACGGTGCACGCAGCCAAGGGGCTGGAGTTCGATCAAGTATTTGTATTGCGGCTCACGCATCGAGGCTTCCCCATGGCACCGCGCGCCGCTGAGCTGGAATTTCCCGAAGCGCTGATGAAAGAGGAGTTGCCGAAGGGCGATTTTCACACGCAGGAGGAGCGCCGGCTCTTCTACGTGGCGATTACACGCGCCCGCGAGCGCCTTACGCTGACGACGGTGGTGAACAAGCGCTCCCGCCCTTCGATTTTCCTCGAAGATATCTTGAGCATTCCTCAGGTTGCAAGGCAGAACATCGAACAAACAGCGCCGGTTTTGGCCCGCGGCGGCAACGAAAGGTGCGCCAGCGCCGGCGCCTCTGCTTTTCGAAGAAGGGCGCAACAGAGCGCGCATCTATTCGCGTATCGCGGCGTGGGCGGAGCAATTCCGTCCGCCGGTATTCGAACCGCTGCAGTTGAGCGCTTCGGGCATCGAAACCTATCTGAAGTGCCCGCAGAAATACCTCTTCAGCTACGTCTGGGGCTTGAAGGGCGGTCCTAATGCAGCGACGACATTTGGCAACGTCATGCACACGACCATCCGGCAGTTTATTGCCGCGTTGCGCAAGGGTCAGAACGTCAGCTTCGAAGAACTCGAGTTGATTTTCAGGCGCGAATGGACATCGGCGGGTTTCGAAGACCGATGCCAGGAAGAGCTCTACCTGAATGACGGCATCGAGCAACTGCGGGCTTTTCACGCAAGCACCCTGGCCGCCCCGCCCGACGTCATTGCGCTGGAAAAGCGCTTCACCATCGAATGCGACAACAGCGTCCAAGTGACGGGACGCATGGACCAGGTGAACCGTGTGGGTCCGGGCCAGGTGGAAATTATCGATTACAAAACGGGAAAGCCCAAGCTGGAGAAACAGGCCCAAAAAGACCTGCAATTGAGCATCTACGCCCTGGCGGCGCGCGAAGTGCTCGAAGTGGCGCCGGTCCGGCTGATCTACTACAACCTGCAAAACAACCAGTGCGTCTCCGCCGCACGCGAGGGAAGGATGTTGCAGGAGGTGCGTGGGCACGATCCAGGAGACGGCTGCGGACATTCGCGCGCGCGAATTTCCGGCCCGCCCCGGTTTCCTCTGCAAGAGTTGCGACTTTCGCTTTCTGTGTCCCGCGCAAGAATCGCGGTCCGCACAAAGTGAGGTGCGCGCCAATGCAGAAGGGGAAGCCATTCGTGCACCGCTTCCACGGGAATGAGGTTCCGGATCAAAAACGGGTGGGCAAAAAAAGCGGGACGCCCCGAGCGTCCCGCCTCAAATTAACAGGAAGAGAAAGTGGCTGGTCCGGGCTCCCTCTTCTGCCTCGCCGCGCATTGCCTCTCTTTTGAGAGGCTTCTCCCCTTGGCGATGCGCGTTCGCGGAAGTTCACGCGGCACGCGCTGCAATTCTTCTATAAGGTCCGCAGCTGTTTGATGTCAAGTGAAAGTTCCGGATGCGATGGAAACATCAGGGAAGTCGAACAAGATAGTAGCCGTCGCGCGATAGCACTTCCAATCCTGGACGTCGCACACGCACTTCAATGGAGTGATAGTTTTTGCTGTGATCGGTACCCGACGGCGCGTAAGCCAGCGTGTACTGATGACGCGCTTCTTCAGCCACCTGAGAGTAAGCATGAGAAAGCGCCGCCTCGTTCCTGACAAAGTAAGTGTCGCCACCGGTAGCTCGGGCGTAGCGTGATAACGGACTCGCGCCGCGGCGCAACAATGCGGCGTCAGTGCCAATGGCATAGACCGATACGTCCGCGGAGAGCAGGAAAGCCAATGTCTGGTCATAGTTGTACGTATTGTTCTTTGCATCCTGCCCGTCGGATACGAGGATGATCACCTTGCGGCGTTCGCGGCCGCGCCCGCGCAAGGCTTCCGTCGCCGCGTGGATGGCGTCGTCCAAATGTTTGGTGGTCTTGCTACCGGAAGATTGCTGTTGCCCGGCAGGGGCGCCGGGAATGGGCTGGTCGCCTGCCGACGGATTCGGCGCGCTCGATTCGGGGTCAGGAAGCGATCCAGTTCCCGAAACCAGGCCTTTCAGTTCCGTCATCAGGCGGTCATTGTCCGCCGTGAAGTCCATAACCTGGGTGGAGGAGGATCCAAATCTGAACAGGGCCACTTCGTCGGATTCGCTGAATGCGCCCGCCATGGCCATCAGGCTTTTGTGCAATTGCTCGGCCGGCTTAGGTTTGAGGTCGTCATCCAGAAGCACCACGGCAGAGAGCGGAAACGCTTCGGCGGAAAATAGCGAGATCTGCTGCTCGACGTTGTCTTCGAAAACTCGGAATTCATCTTGCTGAAGATCGGCGACCAGGTTGCCATTCGAATCTTTAACCGTCACGGGAGCGACGACCAGCTCGACGGTGGTGCGGATCTTAGCTCGGGGATCGGGGGGTGGTTGCTGGACCTGCGCTTGTTCGAGCCGCTTTGGTACGGGCAACCGCGCTCCGCTTGCAAATGAGAGCGCCAACATGCCGAATAGGGCCACGACAAGCAGTTGACGCGAGAGACTCATGGACCGACAATCCACTATTGATCTCATTCGAAGCAAGGCGAGTCCGGCGCGCATCCTTCATGAGGTGATGGCGCATCGTAAGGGCAATACAAGATCCAATGGAGATTATACGATGAGGTCAGAACCGCTCAGCCTCAAACTTTTTGCGGGATCGCTAGCCGCTCTAATGCTCGTCTGCCTGGCCCCCCTGCGGGGCGCCCAGAACTCGGACAACCCGCAGCAGGGGATTCGTGTACAGGTCAACCTGGTCAATCTGTTCGCGACGGTGCGTGACAAAAAGACCAAGCAGATTATCTCGAGTCTGGAGCAGGGCGATTTCAAGATCAGCGAGGATGGCGTCGAGCAAAAGATCTCCTTTTTTTCTCGGGAGTCGACCCTGCCGATCACACTTGGGCTCTTGATCGACACCAGCGGCAGCGAACAAGGGACGCTCGGGGCCGAACAGGAAGCGGCGGTGCGCTTCTTTTCACGGGTGCTGCGCAAAGGCGATCTTGCCATGGTCGTCAGCTTTGACACCGATTCGGACCTTCTGGCCGACCTTACCGACGACCAAAGCCGACTCGATCGCGCCATTAATCGCGCGCGCATCAATGCGCCCAGCGGGCAAGGGCCGCTGGCTCAACAGGTTCCCGGAACCGTCTTCTACGATGCCGTTTATGCCGCATGTCACGACAAACTGGCGAGCGAAGCCGGCCGGAAGGCAGTGGTCATCCTGACCGATGCTCAGGATGAAGGAAGCACGCTCAAGATTCAGGACGCCATCGAAGCCGCGCAACGCACCGACACCGTGGTGCACGTTCTGCTCATCGCCGATCCTCGATTCGGCGGGAACGAGAGCGCGGCCAGGAAGCTCACCGACGAAACCGGCGGACGCACGATCGTGGTTCGAAACGAGAAAAAGCTCGAAGAAGCATTTGATCAAATCAGCGAGGAACTCCGCAGCCAATATACCGTGGGCTACTACTCGACGAACCCGACGCGGGATGGGGGCTACCGGAAAGTCAAAGTGGAAACCACGCGCAAAGATCTAGACGTCCTGGCCCGCCGCGGTTATTACGCACCTAAAAATTGAGATCTGCGACTTAGCGACGTTGATACCGGAGAATCGGGTGCCTGGGGAGGGGCGGCGTAATAGCCCTTGCGCGCTCGTACCTGCAAGCCTTTCGTATTTACCGTCAATGCGGATCTTGTGAAACTTCCCGTCAGCCGGATGGGTAGGCACGTAAGCGAGGGAGTATTGGCTGCGCAGCTCCTCCCCAATATAGCCAAAGGATTGGGCCAGATCGTCGACACGATAGGGGAAGAAGGCGCGGCCGCCGCTTTCGTCTGAAAACTGATGCGAGAACCCGATCGCCCTCATCCTTCATAACTTTCCGATTCGCGAGATCCCCTTTTCCCACTTCCTGATCGGTAAGAATCCAGTTGATGCTCGTGCTGATGGTGTAAATGACGATGCCGGCGCGCTGCGCAATGTCCAGCGCATCGCTGCGCGAATGGCGGCTGAGATTGTCGTCGCCATCGCTGATGACCACCAAAACGCGGCGCAGGTCCGTATCCGGGTTACCGGAAGTCGGCAGCTTGAGGAGCTGTTGGCAGGCGTCGTAAACGGCATCGTAAAGCGCTGTGCCGCCGCCGGCGCGCTGTTTCAGGATAACCTCGCGTAGATTGTCCAGATCGCCTGTAAATCCCTGGGCCATCTCCGGTTCATCGTCCACCGTCATCAGGAAGGCTTGATCTTTGTCGCGCCGGATCACGTTGTAAAGAAAATCGATGGCCGCTTGCTGCTCGAATTTAAGGCGGTCGCGGATGCTGTTGGAAGTGTCCAAAAGCAAGCCTACGCGCAAAGGCAGATCCGTCTGCCGGTTGAAAAACCGCACTTCCTGCTCGGCGCCATCATCGAAAACCCGGAAATTATCGCGATTCAAATCCGCGACGATCCTGTTCTGCTTGGTGAGCACCGTAAACAAGACGTCGACCAGGTTTACGTTCTGTCGAATGGACTGGCCCGCAGTGGCGGGAGTTTCAGCCGGGGGCGGAGCCGGAGGCGGAGGCTGCGCCTGGGGCTGCTGCGCGCACAGCTCGACACAACACAAAAGGGCAGCTGCGAAAACTGCAAGGGTAATGCGCACACGCATTGGGGGAATTATAGGTACCGGCGCAAAGCGGCGTCAACCTTTTGTGGCTCAACGTTGATCGCGCGCGCCAGCTCGCTCAGATATTCGCGCAAGCCGCCGTCGAGCGGTGCTCGCACGTCGATTGTTGCGCCCGTGCGTGGATGCGCGAAACTCAAGCGAGCCGCGTGCAGAAAGACTCTCCCCAGCGATCTTAGCGAGACTCCACCAGCCTGGGCCTGCCGCGGGGCGCCATATTCCGTATCGCCAACGAGAGGATGCCCCGTGGCCGCAAAATGCGCGCGAACCTGGTGCGTGCGCCCGGTGCGGGGTGACGCCTCGACCAAGGCAAAATTACCCAGGCGCAAAAGCACCTGCCATTCGGTCTGCGCGGCGCGGCCGCGCCCAAGCCGCGCCGTCATACGCGTGCGGCGTTTGGGATCGCGTGCAATCGGACGCTCGATCGTGCCAGCGTCGCGTGCAGGAAGGCCGTGAAGCAGGGCGATATACGCCTTACTGACCGTGCGGGACTGAAACTGCTGCGCCAGAGCCCGATGCGCGACGTCGTTGCGCGCGACGACGATCGCGCCCGATGTGCCGCGATCAAGGCGATGCACGATGCCGGGCCGCAGAGTCCCGCCAACACTTGAGAGGGTGCCGAAATGATGAAGCAATGCGTTCACAAGAGTGCCCTGAACGGCGCCCGCGCCGGCGTGGACCACCATCCCCGCGGACTTATTCACCACGACGATGTCTTCATCCTCGTAGAGGATGTCGAGGGGAATCTCTTCGGGCGCAGCCCGCAGCGGGGGACGCGGCAAAATTTCGATATCGATGACATCTCCGGGGACCACGCGCTGTGCCCGACTTGCCAGACGTTCGCTGACGCGAACGCGGCCCTCATCGATCAACTCCTGAATGCGAGTACGGCTGAGATCTGAAAGGCGAGAAGCGAGGTAAAGGTCGAGTCGCCGGCCGGCGTCTTCGGCGGACGGCGGTAAATCGGCGCGACACGATTTGCTGTTCGGGAGACATTTCCGTAACGCTAAATGCGAGCTCTGCTGGCATGCCTTTCGCCACTCAAAAGCTCGAAGACAATTAAAGCCGCTCCGATGGTGATGGCCGAATCGGCCAGATTGAAGGCGGGCCAGCGAAAATTGCCGGCTCGCAATTCCAGGAAGTCGGTTACGCCGCCGTGCAGCAACCGATCCAGGAGGTTTCCCGCCGCTCCACCGGCAATCAATGCAATACCGGCCTGGCTTTCCAGCGGGCCCGCGTGTCCGGCGAAAAGCAACCATGCCAGCAATGAGATCACGACTGCCGAACTCAAGACCAACAGGAGCGAAATCCACTTGGAAACGGATTCTGAAAGCAGTCCGAAAGCGATTCCCGCATTCACGCTGTGGACCAAATCCGCAAAATTGGGTACCAAAGGCCGTCGAAAGCCTTCGTCAGTGAACCGCTCGATGGCGTACTTTGTGGCGCGGTCGGCTGCCAGAACAGCCAGCGTGAGCCAGAGCCAACGCACACTGCGAGCCGCGACCATCAGGAGTTCGCGCCTGCGGTTTCAGCACCGCCGCTTTCGATCTCGCGCAACACCGGTAGACAGCGCTCGCAAACGGTGGGGTAGTCCGCACTCTCGCCGACCCTCACGGAATAGTTCCAACAGCGTTCGCATTTTTTGCCTTGCGCGCGATGGATAGTCACGCCAAGCCCCGGCAAGGTTTCGGAACGGTTTTCCGGAGTTGGCCCGCCAACCGCCAGTTCAACCTGGGAAACGATGAATAGCGTTGGCAGCCAGGCCGCATAATCTCGCAGAAGCGGTGCCAATTGAGCGTCAGGGGCAAGCTCAACGCGAGCTTCGAGTCCGCTATTGATCTTCTTCGCGCTGCGCGCCTGCTCCAGAGACTTCAGCACGGCTTCGCGCACTTCGAGCAAGCGCGCCCAACGTGCTTCAAGAGCTTCATCGAAAAAGCTGCAGCATTCGCCCGGCTTGGGGAACAGCGTCAAATGAATTTCAGCAGGGGCGCCTGCCTCCCGCGGCAAATGTTTCCAGATCTCGTCCGTTGTAAAAGCCAGAATCGGAGCCAGTAATCGCGCCAGTGCGGCGGCGATCCGGTAGATGGCGGTCTGGGCCGAGCGGCGGGCGCAGCCCTTTGGTGCAAACGTGTAGAGCCGGTCCTTGAGAATATCGAAATAAAATGCGCTCAGGTCGACGACGCAGAAATCATAGAGCGCGTGATAGACGCGATGGAAGTCGAAATCCTCGTAGAACTCCGCGCACTTCGCCACGAGGCGGCTGGTCCTGGCAAGCATCCAGCGATCCACTTCCTCCAATGAATCGTCGGGTACCGCATCACGCGATGGATCGAAACCGGAAAGATTACCGAGCGCAAATCGGAACGTGTTACGGATCTTGAAATAAGCCTCGGAGAGCTGCGTCATGGCGTTCTTCGACATGCGCAGGTCGCTGTGATAGTCCTGCGAAGCCACCCACAGCCGCAGCAAATCAGCACCCCATTTTTCACAGACTTCCATTGGCGAGATCACGTTACCCAGCGATTTCGACATGGGCCTGCCGTGCTCGTCGAGTGTCCAGCCATGCGTGAGTACCTGGCGATAAGGGGCGCCGCCGCGAACTCCCACTCCGATCAGCAGAGAGCTATGGAACCATCCACGGTATTGATCCGGCCCTTCCAAATACATATTCGCGGGCCAGGGTAATTCGGCGTTCGGTTTTCCCGGAGGATCCAGCACGGCCAGATGCGACGATCCGGAGTCGAACCAGACGTCGAGAATATCGGTTTCCTTGCGCCATTTTGCCGATCCGCATTCGCATGTTGTGCCCTTCGGAAGCAACTCCTCAGCCGAATGCGTGTACCAGGCATCCGCACCTTCCCGCTCGAACCAGCCGACGACCTGGCGGAGCGCTGCAAAATCGTCGAGCCTCTTTCCGCATTTGTCGCAGTAGAAAATGACGAGCGGCACGCCCCACACGCGCTGCCGCGAAATGCACCAGTCGGGTCGATGCGCGATCATCTCGTGGATGCGCTCGCGTCCCCATTCCGGCGTCCATTTCACCTTCGGGATCACGTCAAGGGCAAGCTGGCGCAAGGGCGGCTCGTTGGGATCGGTAGCCATGTCCGTGCCGTCGAGGCTTATAAACCACTGTTCGGTAGCCCGAAAGATCACTGGATTGTGGCAACGCCAGCAGTGCGGATAGCTATGCTGAAGCTTGCTCTCGGCAACGAGAGCGCCGCGCGATTTCAGCAGCTCGATGATGGCGGGATTGGCCTCGAATACGGTCTTGCCTTTATATTCCGGCAGCCCTTCCGTGAAGCGCCCGTCGTCATCCAGCGGCGCGTAAGTCTCCAAGCCATATTCCTGACCCACCGCAAAATCTTCCGCGCCATGGCCCGGAGCGGTGTGCACAATCCCGCTACCCTGCTCGAGCGTGACGTGATCCCCGAGTACCGCGGGGACGATGCGATCAAGGAAGGGGTGCTGAAACCTGGCACCCACAAAGCTATCGCCTTGAACCGGATCCGAGATACGGACGAAGTGCAGACCAGTTTCTTTTGCGGCGCTGTCCAGCAGTTCTTGAGCCAAGACATATGTGTCGCCCCGCTCATCGGTGGCGAATACGTACTTATATTCGGGATGAAAAGCGAGCGCCATGCTGGCCGGCAGGGTCCAGGGCGTGGTCGTCCAGACCAGGGCATAGAGCCTATCTATCTGATTCCCCTTGGGATGCGCTGATTCCAGCACGCGATACCGCACCCAAATTGACGGGCTGGTATGGTCTTCGTATTCCACTTCGGCCTCGGCCAGCGCGGTCCTGTCGTGAAGGCACCAGTAGACCGGTTTCAAACCCCGGTAGACATAGCCCTTCTCCAAAAAGGATAAAAATGCATCCGCGATGCACGCTTCGTAGCTGTTGCTCATCGTAAGATATGGATCTTCCCAGCGACCCAAAACACCGAGGCGTTTGAAATCGCGGCGATGCTGATCAACATAGCGCAAAGCGAATTCGCGGCAGATGCGTCTAAACTCCACAGGAGCGACACTACCCTTTTTGCCGCCAAGCTCTTTTTCGACCTGCGTCTCGATCGGCAAACCGTGGCAATCCCAGCCCGGCACGTAAGGCGATCGGAAACCTGCCATGGTCTTAGACTTTACGACCATGTCCTTGAGAATTTTGTTCAGCGCGGTCCCGAGGTGAATCGTCCCCGTGGGATAGGGCGGCCCGTCGTGCAGCACATAGGGAGGCGCGTCTTTGCGCGCCTGTTGAATGCGCTGGTAAAGCTTCCCCTCTTCCCATTCGGCGAGCATTCGCGGCTCGTTCTGCGGAAGGTTGGCTTTCATGGGGAAATCGGTACGAGGTAGATTCAGCGTACTTTTTAGGTTTACAGACATCGATCTGGGAACTCCATGAGTAATGGGCTGTTCAGCTGTATCTCCAAAGGTGAGGATCGTTGCTCTCTCGGGAGCGGCACTCTCGTATATTCACTATGAAAACACCTGCGCACAATGGGAAAACCCCTATGGTACAATGTATTATTCATCAAGTCAGCCAAGTGGCCAGGGCATCTTTTTGGCTGGCGTTGAATCTAACTCCTTGTGAGGAGAATCAGGAGAAGGCTTCTGCGTCAGCCAGAGTCATTATATGCAACCACTGAATATTAACCCGATTAGCGCGCGATCCTCAGGCGCAACATTTGAATCTTGCCCCCGGCTCATCGGCGCCGTCCTTTGGTCCTGACGAGGGCCTCGAGTCGCCGAGCTTCTGGACCAACCTCAAGGATTTTCTCACGGAGCGGTCCATCCGCGTGCCACGTGGCGCGCGACAGGAAGTTTTCTACACGGAAGGCGTGGACTCGAGTTTCTCCGAGAGTTTGAAATCGTTTTTCCGTCCTGCTCCACGGATCAAAGGCGCGCCCGTTGCGAACATGACCGTGGACCTGGAGCCCACGTACCGGCTTTTCTGGCGCAACCTGCGCGATCTGATTTCGCCGCCGAAGCTGCCGCCCCTCAAGCTTACGAGCAAGCCTATTCCGGTGCGCCCGCTGTGGGCGAAGCGGCGCGAGTATAGCCTGGCACAGACGATTTCGATCGCGGTGCACGTCATCGTCGCCCTGCTCATCATCGTGCCCTTCGCGCGCAAGATCGTGCAGCCGACGGTGCAGGCCATGCAGGTCATCGATGTTTCTCCTTATCTTTCGAAGCTGCCTCCTGGGAAAGATAAAGCGGGTGGCGGCGGGGGCGGCGGTGAACACAAGCAGCAACCTCCAACGCAGGGCAAGCTCCCAAAGTGGAGCATGACGCGTATTACTCCGCCCTTGATGACACCAAATCCGAACCCGAAGTTGGCTGCCGACCCGACACTTTTGGGCCCGCCCGACCTGAAGATTCCGAGTCCGAATGATCCGAATTTCGGCGATCCGCTGGCTGCCATGATGAGCGCGTCCGCAGGAAGCGGTGGCGGTGGAGGAATGGGCACCGGTGATGGCGGCGGGATCGGCAGTGGCAGCGGTGGCGGTCTGGGACCGGGTTCCGGTGGCGGCACAGGGGGCGGAGCCTTTCGCCCGGGCACGGGTGGAGTGGGATACCCAAGCTGCCTGTATTGCCCTGAACCACAATATTCAGAAGACGCACGCAAGGCCAAGTTTCAGGGAATTGTGGTCCTGCAAGTGATCATTCAGCCGGACGGCCACGCAACCAACATACAGGTTGTCAAGGGCGCGGGTCTTGGACTGGATGAGAAAGCCATCGAAGCCGTGCGAACATGGCGCTTCAAACCCGCAATAGGGCCCAGCGGCACTCCGGTGGCGACGGTTACGCCCATCGAAGTCAATTTCCGTCTACTGTAGCCGGCAAAGTATCGCCGGGCGGGCAGTATCTTTACGCACACGGGCGGCGCTCTAACCTCGCTGTTGCAGATCTCCAATCTGCTAGCATGATCGGCGTGAGAGTTCCCCACTTTATTTCCATCGCCTTCGTGCTAAGCGCTTTCATCGCTGTTTCCACGCGACCCTGTTCCGCACAGGCCACGGCCGCGGGCGCGCTCGAGTTAACGGCGCATGTGAGGCCGGCGGCGGGACAGACTGAGCCGGTACGGCAGTTAACATTTTATCTGCTCTCCAAGAGCCTCTCCGACATACGCAGGGAGATCATCGGCACGGAACCGCCGCTGGATCTTGATCATTTCATCGCGCAGCTTGGCGTATCCGCGGAACTCAAAGAGTGGATGAAGAAGCACCGCCGCATCGACCTCGCTGGAAACGACTTCATCAAGGAACTCAGTGCGACCGATATCCTCGACGTGCCGGAATTCCTGACCGCTTATAAGAACCAAAATGGAGCGGCTCTGCACGCAGGCGTTCCAGAACCAAAGTTCAAGAAAGGCGACGAGCAGAAGAATCCGGAAAAATATAACCGCGAGCGCGAACAGTACCGCCAGGCGCTGATCCACTATATTCAAGCCAACCTCGAGGGTTTACTGGGACTTGACGCTGAATTCAGGGATACAAATCCCTACACCCGCTGGGTGCAGCTACAAACGGATCAACAGAAGCGTGTCGAACACAAGGCCATGCAGATCGCGCAAACGCAATACCTGGTGGCCACGGCAACGACCGATCTTAACGGCCGAGCTACATTCGCGGGACTACCTCCGGGCCACTACTGGATTTCCAATCTGGATACTGCCGCCCTTGCCGGCGACCTTCGGCTGCACTGGGACGACGGTGTAACGCTTGTTCCGGCGAAAACCTCATACGTTGACCTCTCCGATTTGAACGCAGTCGAAACCTCCGACCAAAACCTGCATTAATGGGCTCGCCGGTCCTCTGGGTCGTATTCAACGCGTGCGTCATCGTCGCGCTTGTCCTGGACCTCGGGATCTTCCATCGGCGCGCGCGCCAGGTTTCTCTCCGTGAAGCGGCGGCATCGAGCGCAATCTGGATTGCACTTTCTCTGGGCTTCGATCTCTGGATTCTGCAAACTCATGGCCGCGGCCCCGCGCTTGAATTCCTGGGCGGCTACGTGCTAGAGAAATCGCTCAGCCTGGATAACATCTTCATTTTTCTGGTGGTGTTTCGTACGTTAGGCGTGGCCCCCCAACGGCAACACCGCGTATTGTTTTGGGGCATCCTGGGCGCATTAATCATGCGCGGAGCTATGATTGGTATCGGAACGGCCCTGCTGGAGCGTTTTTCGTGGGTCCTTTACGTGCTCGGAGCATTCCTGCTAGCGTCCGGTGTGCGGCTGCTTTGGCGAGGCCAGCCGAAGGTCGACTCCGAACGCAATTTGATCGTGCGCTGGGCGCGCCGGGTATTTCCCGTTTCTGCGAATCCTGACCCCGAGCACTTTTTTGTCACCGAGAATGGGCGCACGGCAGTGACCTCTCTTTTCCTGGCGTTACTGGTCATTGAAGTGAGCGACCTGCTTTTCGCAGTCGACTCCATTCCGGCTGTTTTTGGAATCACGCGCGATCCATTCATCGTCTATAGCTCAAACGTCTGCGCGATTCTGGGGCTGCGCGCCTTGTATTTCCTCCTGGCCGGCGCCCTGCCCTATTTCCGCTTTTTCGATGCGGGGCTTTCCGCTGTCTTGATCTTCATCGGCGGCAAAATGCTGGCCGAGCCATGGCTTCATCTATCTACCTACGTGGTATTAGCCGTGATCGGCGCGATCATGGGCATCGCCATGGCCGCGTCGATTGCTGCCGCGCCAGGAGCTTCACAGACTAATGGTTCAACCCGCTGAGAACATCGCCTCCTATATCTCGAAGTTGGCCAGTGTCCAGGCCCGCGAACGCGAAGAGGCAGCCCGCGAACTCTTTCGGATTGGGTGTGCCAGTGTTGAGCCGGTGCTACGGAAGTGGTTTGCCGATCCGGAGTTCCGCGCGCTCGCTCCGACTGGCAGTGCACTGCTCACCGTGGGCTTGGCTGTTCAGCAGCCAACATTTGAAGCCATACGCAAGCGTTTCGGTCAGCCGGCACTTGCGGAAGCGCCCGCGGATCAGGACGTGCTTGAGTTCGAGTTGGCTTTTCCTCATGGCGTGCGCATCGATATTCTGACGACCCGGACGGCCGGGGGGGACGGACCCATCGCCCGGTTTCTGGCGCGCTTTGGTGAAGGCATTCAGCAGGTAGAGTGCGATGTGCGAAACATTACGCGAGCCACGGACATTCTTCGGCAGCGCTTTGAGCTGAGCCGGTCTATCCGCAAGTTCGCGAAGGAGCGAATAAAACGCGCGTGAATTTTTTCCTCGTGCCTGCCGCGGAAGGCCGCAAAGTCCTGGTCGAGCTGGTCGAATCGCCGCAGAAGCCCAGAAAGTCCTGAGCACAATCTTCACCGCCTCGCTGCATCCTTCACGATCAGGCCCGCGTCGTGACACGCGCGCCAAGCGCGCAACACTTCTGCCACGCTCCAGGCCTGCGCAAATGCACCTCGCGGAGTGAAGGGCGCCTCGCCGTCAAAAATCTCGCTGACGCTGCCCAGGCCGGCCGCCGAAAGATGGTGAGCGATGGGCTCGAGAAACGCGAAAGCGCGTTGCGGGTCTCCGTAGACTCGCAAATGCGCCAGGACAAAAGGGCCGAGCAGCCAAGCCCACACAGTTCCCTGATGGTAAGCGGCGTCGCGCTGCGATTGCGGGCCTTCATAGCGGCCACAATAGTTTGCATCGGCCGAATCCAAGGTTCGCAATCCATGCGGAGTCACCAGGCGCAAGGCACAGATATCCACCACCTGCTTTCTCTGTTCCACGCTCAGGAGACTTTCCTGCAGCGAAACGGCAAAAATCTGGTTTGGCCGAAGCGAGGCGTCGTTACCGTTTGGGCCATCGATGACATCGAAGCAACAGCGCATGTCGTTGTTCCAGTAGCGTGAAAAGCTCAGACGCGCACGTTCGGCGAGCCGGGTGTACTCCTCCGCCGGTTTCCCAAGCTCCGAAGCGAATCTGGCCATCGCACCCAGCGCGTTAAACCAGAGTGCGTTTACTTCGACAGGCTTGCCGATCCGCGCGGTAATTACGCGATCGCCAACTTTTGCGTCCATCCAGGTGATCTGTATTCCGGGTTCGCCGGCGTAGAGCAGCCCATCGGCTGGGTCCATGTGAATGCCATACCGCGTTCCACGCACGTAGCAATCGATCATGGAGGCAAGCGCACCGAAGACGCTTCGGATGACACTCAGATCTGAAGTGTTCGTCAAGTATTGGCGTAGGGCTTCGACGTACCACAGGGTCGCGTCAACGCTGTTGTAGGCCGAGGGTGCGCCTTGATCCGAAAACGCGTTGGGAAGCAGGCCCTGCTGGGCAAACCGCGGAAACTCCTGCAACACGGACCGCGCAACCTCAAGCCGCCCGGTTTCCAGCGCGACCCCGGGCAGCGCAATCATGGCGTCACGCCCCCATTCGCCGAACCAGGGGTAACCCGCCAGAATCGACCATCTCTCGCTATCATCGGAAACGCGACGGCGCACGGGAAATTGACCTGCCGCGAGCACCAACTGCCAGATCCACGGAGGGGCTTCGAGAGAGGCTCGAGGATGCGCAGCGATCCAATATTCAAGCAGCTTTTGGTCGAGTGCTTCGCGCGCGTCAAGCGCAAAGCGATTCGGGAGAGGCGGCGCGGGATTGGTGCTGAATGCAATCGTGACCGAACCGCCGGGCGGGAGACGGGCGCGAAATACGCCTGCAAGCAGATGATCGTCGCAGCTATCGAGGCCGCGCTCGCGTTCCGCAGGTAAATCAAAGTTTCGGTACCATTCGTTCCGGCCTTGCGCCTGGGCCACGTCGCTGAGCAGGTAAACAGGTGCAGCGCCGTCACATGGGATAACGCGCAGCCCTTGCTTGACGGGCGTAATCCCGGCATTCCACTCCTGCCCTCGCGTTGTGGCGTGAATGTCGCGGTAGTTCACCAGAGCCTTGATTTCCAGTTCGGCCGGCGCTGACGCATAAATCAGTTCGTAGCGAATGAAGGTTGTGTTCTCGGAGTCCTGCATCCAGACCCGCTTTTCGATCACGGCGTCGGCACAGGAGTACCTCCAGACAGGTATCGACCCGGCCAGATAGAATTGCGCTATCCACCGGAAGCCCTGAGGCTCGATGGCGCCGCTTGACCAGCGATTAGCGCCGAGAGCGTAATCGCGATCCGCATATCGGAGGATTTCGTCTACTTTGGAAACGAGGAGGAAGCGGCCTGCCCCGGGTAGCGCGGCAATCAACAAGCCATGATAACGTCGCATGAGTACGCCGGCGATTGTCCCGCAAGCAAACGCGCCAAGCCCATTTGTGACCAGCCACTCACGTTCCGTTGCCGCAGGCAATGAGCCGCAAATTTCAGAACCAAAATCGATTACAACGGGCCCACTCACGCCTCACGTCCTGCCATATACGGGAATGGCTGCGCCGTGAATGACGCGGGCCTCCTCGGAGCATAAGAAAAGGATCACACTGGCAATCTCATCGGGTTTGGGCCAGCCTGCATAGTCCGCTGCAGGCATGGCCAAACGATTTGCCGGCGTGTCGAATATGCTGGGGACCACGGAATTAACGGAGATCGGATACGGTTTCACTTCCTCTGCCAGTGAATCGAAAAGCGCCAGCGCACCCGCCTTGGACGCGGCGTACAGCGCCGCTCCGGGCGAGCGACCATAGGCAGCGCGCGATGCCACATTGACGATCCAACCGCGTCCCTGACGAATCATGCCCGGGATAACGGCGCGAGCGAGCACAAATCCGGCCTTCAGATTCAAGGACATCATTTGCTCGTAACTCGCGACGTCCTCTTCCCAGACTTTCTTGCCGCCGTGAAAGGCGCCAATCGCGTTCACCAGGGTATCCAGCGTGCCCCACTTCGCAACGACGTCCGCCACCACACGCGTCACTGCGGCAGCATCGGTCGCGTCAACCAGGACGCCGGTCGCCTGATGCTCTTGGCCCTTCAACCCAGCCATAAACCGATCGAATTCCTCCTGGCGCCGATAGGTAACGGCTAAGCGGGCGCCTTCACGCAGAAAAGCCGCCGAGACCGCTCCCCCGAGCGCGCCGGTGCCACCCGCGATCAACACTACCCTGTCTCGAAAACGAAGCTCTGACGTCATCATTTGATTACGCTCCTCATCGCCCATCCATTCCCGTGAGTGCGCGCTCGCCGCTCTGCTCGATGAGCTTGGCAACCAGCGCAGTCCATCCCGTTTGGTGTCCGGCACCCAATCCGACACCCGTATCGCCGTGAAAATACTCGAAGAAGCAAACCAGGTCCCGCCAGTGAGGGTCGGACTGAAATTTCTCGATAGCGCCGTAGACCGGCCGCCGGCCGCTTCCGATCGCGCAAAAAGATGGCGTTCAGCGACATCGACAGCTCGGCGGCAATCTGCCAGAGCGTCAGTTTGCGCCCTGATCCCGTGGGAAACTCGACCTGCAATTCATCGCCGAAATAGTAATGGAATTTCTGCAAAGACTCGATGATCAGAAAATTTATCGGAAACCATATCGGCCCTCTCCAATTTGAGTTTCCGCCAAACGTGCCGGTGCGAGACTCGGCCGGCTCATAGCCCACCCGATACTCGCTGCCCGAGATATTCAGAGCGTAAGGATGTTCGCGATGAAAGCGGGAAAGTGAGCGGATGCCGTGCGGCGAAAGAAACTCCTTTTCATCCAGCATGTAGCCCAGCACGCGAAGCAGGCGCTCGCGGCTCACCAGTGACAGCAGCCTTCGCGGGCCATTGGGAGACCTCTGGCTCATATCAATGTGCGCGGTCGCCGCGGGAACGTTGTCCAGAAACCACTGCATGCGCTCGCGGAAGTCCGGCAATTTCGCCAGCATTTCCGGCTCCAGCGTCTCGACCGCAAGAAGTGGAATCAGGCCGACCAGCGAACGCACTTTGAGAAAACGGTGGCGAGCCATCAGGAAGATGCAACGCGTCGTAATAGAAGCCGTCCTCTTCATCCCAAAGCGCAATGCCGTCGCTTCCCACGTCATTCATCGCCTGCGTGATATAGACGAAGTGCTCGAAGAATTTACTGGCCACGCTTCCGTAAGCTCCATCCTCTCGCGAAAGCTCCAGGGCCATGGCCAACATGTTCAGGCAATACATCCCCATCCAGCTGGTGCCGTCTGACTGCTCCAGATGGCCGCCGGTCGGCAAAGGCGCCGAACGGTCGAAGACCCCGACGTTATCGAGTCCCAAAAAGCCGCCCTCAAATACATTCAGGTCGTCTGGATCCTTGCGATTGACCCACCAGGTGAAGTTGATCAGCAGCTTGTGAAATACCCGCGCGAGGAAAGCGCGATCGGCGCGGCCGCGGATGCGCTTTTCGATCTTGTACACGCGCCACGCCGCCCAGGCGTGTACGGGCGGATTCACGTCTCCAAACGCCCATTCATAGGCCGGCAATTGCCCGTTGGGATGCATGTACCATTCGCGCAGCAGAAGGATGAGCTGATCCTTGGCGAAATCCGGGTCGATCACCGCCAGCGCCACGCAATGAAATGCCGTGTCCCACGACGCGAACCAGGGGTACTCCCATTTGTCGGGCATGGACGAGCACGTCTGCGCTGTTAAAGGTCTTCCATCGGTAATTGCGACCCTTCTTGCGCTCCGGCGGAGGCGGCGGGAAGGCAGGGTCGCCCTGCAACCAGGTCACGACGTCATAGTGGTAAGACTGTTGGGACCAGACCAGGCCCGCGAAGGCCTGCCTTTGCACGCTACGGCCATCGTCGGCAAGCTTTCGAGATACGCACCGAGCATAAAACTCGTCGGCTTCAGCTAATGCGAGCCTTGAAGATGCCGTCGAATTCGTGGCCGAAGGCTGAATCAGCCGATCGCCCAGGGTCCTGATCCGTGAGGCGCAACCGGACCGTCGCGGAGCCGCCGCGGCGCTATCTCCAAACGGTAAAGCGCGGCCGCCTTCGTGCCTGTTTCCGCCTGGTTGACCGTACCCTCATTCCTGATCAAGTAATCGTGAAACGCATCTTTCACGTAGGGAGACCGATTCTCGACCCCAAAGAGGCGCGCAAAATTCGTCTCGTTATCCGTGAAGAGGAGTCTCGGGCTTCCTTCCGCCATCAGCCAGCGCTGACCATTGAGGGGCGTCTCAAGGCCAATCAGTTTGACGCCGGCTCGGTCCGCTATACGCGAGAGTTTGGGCTTCTGTGCTTCGCGACCCCACGACCACGTATTGCGGAACCACAAGGTAGGCAGCAGATCGAGTGGTGCGGCCTCCGGTCCGCGATTCCAAGCGGTGATTCGAATCAGGATATCTTCAGCCGTGGCTTTCGCATATTCGATAAAGACATCGAAGTAGCGATCGTCGTCGAAAATGCCGGTGTCGAGTAATTCGAATTCGGGCTCGGCCTTGGTGCGGCGGCCGTTTTCGGCAACGAGCCGCGCGTAAGGGAATTCGGCCTGCGGATACTTGTAGAGCATTTTCAGGTAGGAATGCGTAGGGGTCGCGTCGAGATAGAAATAGTATTCCTTTACGTCTTCGCCGTGATTGCCCTCGTGACCCGTCAGACCAAACAAACGTTCTTTGAGTATGGGATCGCGCCGGTTCCAAAACGTTGGCGCAAAGCAGACGCGCTGATGGCTGTCGCAGATTCCGCCAATGCCATCCTCGCCCCAGCGGTAGGCGCGCGAACGCGCGTGGTCATGGGGAAAATATTCCCAGGCCGTGCCATTGGCGCTGTAGTCCTCTCGCACGGTGCCCCACTGCCGCTCGCTCAGATAGGGGCCCCAACGCCTCCATTGCGCCGTACCCTGCCGCAACTCCTGGAGCCTTTGATCTTCGCGGGTCATCTACACTCTGAATGCCGAATGCGATCGGGCTCGGGCGAGGAGTTCGTAATTCGCGGAACGATCTTGATCAAGGCTCGGGCGTTGCTGAAGGCTTAAGATGGGCATCTTCGGTCGGCACAAGATTCTACCGCTTTTGGAGAGAGTTCATTCCCAATCCGGCAATTGGCGAAGACCGAGCATCGCCTCCGCGGCCCATCGGCCTAAATAGACTGAAAGGGCCACGCCTTGACCGGCATAGGCGCCCAGGACCACCACACTCTCGCTGAGGGTATGACGCGTAAACACTGGCCGCCAATTCTCGGAGATCAGGATTGGCCCTCCCCACCAGTGAGTGAATCCGACTGTTGCCAGGACTGGATCCAGCCCGCGCACTCGTCGTTCGATTCGGGCGATCAGCTCGGCAGCTTGCCCTGCGCCAATATCAATCTCTTGCAGTTCACGCCAATTCCTTACGCCCACCAGGCCGCTTCCGAAAATAACACCGCCCGTCGGCAGCAGGCGTCCCCACAGGTAGGGAAAGTCGATCGTGTAAAATGGCTTACCGGAAGCCAATCCTAGCACTTTGAGCTGTGCCGGCGTCGGGGGCTCGATCGCCACAGCCAAGGTGAACTTCGGCTCGGCGTGCCCGTCAAGACCGCTCAGTTCGAGCGACTGCGCATTGGTCGCAATCAATACCCTCTTCGCGTGGATCTCTTTCGAGCCTAACTGCAGGCGCAAGGTGTCTTGAAAGGAGAGACTGTCGACGCGCGCATCCTCATAAATGAACACGCCCAGGCGATCCGCTGCGCGTGCCAGGCCGCTCGCAAGTTTACCTGGGTCGACGGTTCCGCCTTCAACTTCATTGACAACACGTAGCCTGCCCGAATCAGACCAAGAGATCGGCGAATCCTGCCGTCCACCCTTTCGGCCAATCTCCCAGGCACCCGGGAGCTGCAGATCGCAATCCACACGGAGGTCGCTTAAGGTTCGCCGAAAACCACCCAAAACGTCGCCCAGCCCAGGCAAATCTCCCGCCGAGCTTTCCGCCAGAGCCATGCCGCCTGTATAGCCGCTGGCGCCCGCGCCAATGCTTTCCGCTTCGAATACGGCAACGCTCTTCCCTGGAGCAACATAACGCAGGCACGCCGCAGCCGCGAGTCCGGTGAATCCGCCGCCGACTACGGCGAAATCAATTCGCTCCGGAAGCGGGCGTGACGTTGGATGAAAATCGATCGTCCAAGGGGACTTTCCCCATCGTTTTTCCAAAACCGTAGACCTTTTCGGCGCATTACCCAACGTTCGGCCCACACAGATTCACTAAAGAGAGTTGCCAAAATATCCAATCGCATTGATTTTGATGCAGCGAACAGGCGGGAAGTAGTTTGGCTGGGAGGCCTGGACTCGAACCAGGATAATCAGATCCAGAATCTGATGTACTGCCAATTGTACGACCTCCCAGCAGCCCGGACATGAAGGCAGTCGCGCAGGCCATGAATTATAAGGCTATCGTCGCCGGCTGTGTAGTGGTTCTTCGAATCGCGCGTCTGGCAGGTTCGAGCGCTCTACACGGCCGCTGAGGTAGAGAATCCCTGGAGAAAGCCCACGAGATACAATATATTGTCGCAGCAACCGGGGAGGCAAGGCAGAAACTCACGATCCAATATGCTCTTGGCTAAGTAACCCGGAAACCATACTCCTCGGACGGAGACACGGAGAGGCCGCATGAAACCCAGGTCGAAACGAACGAGCTTTCGCGCGGTGGGAGCCATTCTCATGTATCTGCTGGGTGGTGCGCTGGCGAGTGGCCAGGCTGCGCCGCAGGAGAAACCGCTGCTGGCGGAGCAGGTCTTCAAAAACGTCCAGGTGCTTCGGGGAATGTCCGTCAATGAATTCATGGAGACGATGGGATTCTTTGCCGCATCCCTGAATGCGAACTGCACAACGTGCCATGGCCAAGATAGCGGCGGCAGCTGGGACAGCTATGCCAGCGACAAAATACCCCAGAAGCAAACAGCGCGCCGGATGATCGTCATGATGAACTCGATCAACCAGAGCTATTTTGGAGGACGGCAAGTCTTGACCTGCTATTCCTGTCATCGGTTCGGCCGAACCCCCAAGATCGTGCCGGATTTAACGGTGCAGTATGGCGACGCGCCTGACGAAGATCCTATGGAAATTCTCACCCAGGCAGCCGGGCAGCCGACTCCCGATCAAGTGTTGGACAAATATTTCAAGGCCGTCGGCGGATTGGAGAAGCTCGCCGGCGTCGCCAGTTTCATCGCCAAGGGAACCTGGCAAGGGTATGAAGATACCGAGCAGCACCCGCTGCAAATCTATGCGAAAGCACCGGCACAGCGAACGACGATCGTGGAAAACCACGGCGACCTTACAACAAACACTTACGACGGCAGGAACGGTTGGATTGCGGCGCCGTATACGGATGTGCCAGTAACCTTGGTGACGCTGAGCGATTCCGATCTGGATAACGCCAAGGTAGACGCGCAACTGTCCTTTCTGGGGCGCATCAAGCAGTCTCTTACTGACTTGCGTGTCGGCCCCGCGTTTGCCATCGGCGACGAAGACGTGACCATCCTGCAGGGCTACAGTGCCGGGAAATCTCCCGTGAAACTGTACTTTGACAGCGAGACGGGGTTGCTGGTGCGGATGGTGCGCTATACGAACTCCAAAGTCGGACGCCAGCCAACGCAGTTTGACTATTCCGACTATCACGACGTAAACGGCATCAAGATGCCCTTTCACTGGGTCACAACGTGGGTGGACGGGCGGTCGAAGACTCAGCTAAGCGAGGTGCAGCTGAATGCTGCAATAGACCCGGCCAAGTTTGGCAAGCCGGCAGCCCCGCCAGTCCCTGTAACCGCTGATAAAAAGTAGCTGAACTCTGTTGGCTCTCGAAATCATGAAATGGCTTGCCGAGCCCGACAGACGTGGCCGGGGCCGCCCTTTCCATCTCAAATTATTCCTTTACAAGTGCTTACGCCTTGGCGTAAGAATGGGTCATCTCGTGGGAGGAAACCAATGAAATCTAAGGCATTCGCCGCGACGGTTCTGGCGCTGGGCTTACTGGCGTGTGCGGGCACGCTCTTCGCACACCACGGCACGAATTTGTACGATATGACCAAGCCTGTCGTAGTAAAGGGGACGATAACCCAATTCGAGTGGGGCAATCCCCATAATCAGATCTTCTTTGACTCGACAGACGACAAGGGCAACGTCGTTCATTGGGTCACCTCAACGGAACCTCCGGCCGTGATGTCTGAAAAAGGCTGGACCAGAAAATCGTTGAAGCCGGGGGACCAGGTGACGGCCTACGTCTTCGCCGCCAAGAACGGCGCGCCCGTAGGGAACTTGCAGAAGGTTGTATTCGCCGACGGTAAAGAACTGAACGGTATGGGCGGGCCCCCAGGCTCCACTCCGCC
This sequence comes from uncultured Acidobacteriota bacterium, assembly GCA_963810155.1. Classification (GTDB taxonomy): domain Bacteria; phylum Acidobacteriota; class Terriglobia; order Acidiferrales; family UBA7541; genus Palsa-189. The sequence continues at coordinate 64,876 of CAWEMN010000021.1, read as the reverse complement.
ACCCGACAAACCCGCGGACAAGCCGGCGGAAAAATACTAGATTCAGGATTGCCAGCATCGAAAAATAGGCTGCTCCATGGATGCAGTTTCTGCGGTTTATTCATGGTTCAGCCTATTTTTATGCCGGGCGCTCGGTTGGCGCGCACGATCACTCCGGCAACTTCGCTACAAGTGCAAGCCCTCGATGGAAGTTCGTCCCTCTTTGGCGCGACAAGGCGTTCAGAAATAGTGGCAACGTAGTGTAGACTGCCGTGGATTTTAGTCGGCCTCTGCAGCCGAAACCATAGATGAAATCCCTCAATCGCATCCTGCTTCCCTTCGCGGTATTCATCACGGGAGCAAGCGTTTTGATCGTGGAAGTTGTCGGCGTTCGCGTTCTTTCTCCCTTCTACGGAAATACTATTTTCACGGTCTCCAGCGTGATCAGTGTGATTCTTCTGGCGCTGAGTTGTGGATACTATGCGGGAGGAAGAGTTGCAGACCGGCATCCAACGTTGCAGTACTTCTTCGGGTTAATTCTTGTTAGCGGCTTGACGCTCCTCTTTTTTTATTGTCTCGGCACAATCGTATTGCCAATCTTAAGTTCAAAGCTGTCGATTTCCTTGGGCCCCCTGGTTTCGGCGACGCTCCTCTTTCTCCTCCCCGCTTTATTGCTCGGGATGCTGAGTCCCTACGCAGTCAAATTGCAAAGCGTCCAGTTCCCGGAGCAAGGTGTGGGAAGCGTTGCGGGAAGCATTTTCTTTTGGTCCACGCTGGGAAGCATCGCCGGCAGTTTGTCCGCGGGCTTTGTGCTCATCCCGCACGTCGGCATCGATCGAATCCTAATCGCCAACGGAGTGGCCCTCTCTACGCTTGGCCTGGGGTCTCTGCTGCTTTTGAGAGCCAGAAACACAGCGTTTGTACGCATCTGTTTTTGTATTTGCGCTACTGCTCACCACGGTCTGGTTTGTTGCGCATCGCACGGGCCGGCAGGTCCTGTACGCGAAGGACGGCGTCTATCAGAAAATTACCATCTACGATGGTCAATACGCGGGCAGGCGGACCCGATTTTTTCAGCAAGATGAGAACAGCGCGGGCGCGGGTGAGGGGGCCATGTTTCTGGATTCGGACGACCCAACAGACCTCGTCTATGACTACACGCGCTACTATTCGCTCTACAAGATCTTCACCCCTCGGATTAAAAACGCTCTGGTGATCGGCGGCGGGGCGTATTCGGTTCCGAAAGCGCTCTTACGCGAGTTGCCCGGCGTAACGGTTGACGTGGTCGACATCGAACCATCGTTATTCTTCCTTGCGAAACGCTATTTCAAAGTGCCGGAAAGCCCGCGGCTGCACAATTACGTTGAAGATGGGCGCCGCTTCCTTAGCGACTCCCCCAAGAAATACGATTTGATATTCAGCGACGTCTACTATTCATTCTTTTCCGTTCCGCCGCAGTTCGCCACGAAGGAGTTTTTTGCCATCGCCAAAGAGAAGTTAAGCCCTAACGGCATCCTCGTCGCGAACATGATCGGAGATTTATCCAGGCAACAGCCGTCTCTCATCATGGCTGAAATCAAGACATTCCAAGCCGTTTTTCCGAACAGCTATTTTTTCGCGGTCGCATGGCCCGAGAAAACCGATTCGCAAAACGTGATGCTGGTGGGTTATAACAGCGATACTGCGGTAGACCTGAATTCCCCGGCCGTTCTGGCCAATCGGGACCCTCTTATTCGCTTTCTCTCTTCCAAACTGATTGACGTCGGTCGCAGATTTGAACTTTCGCCTTTCCCCGTTCTAACGGACAACTTTTCGCCTGTCGAGTTTCTGACCGCTCAGGTGCTGCGAAGGGCTTTTGCCGATTCGAAACCCGTCGATGGCGACGAAATGGCCGCGGACGTGGCCCAGCAGGTGCGTTACGGGCCTCGCAACCTGGGCACTCCCGGACACGAGAAGGTACGGGACTTTCTGCTTGCGGAGATGAAATTACTTGCGCAAGACGTGAAGACCCAAAGTTGGACGTACACCGCGCCAAGCGGAAAAACCTACGGGCTGGTCAACATCATCGGCCATTTTTATAGCGCGGACCGGCGCGTCGTGCTTGCCGCTCACTACGACAGCTCTGGCGTTGGTGCCGACGACGCTTCTGGTTCTGCCGTACTTGTGGAACTGGCGCGCGCTTTCGGCGATTCCAATGTGCCGCCGGACGTTGGCATTGATCTGGTGTTTTTCGATGGCGCGGGAGTCGCGCCGGGAGAAAAGAACTCTTCCGCCGATGGAGAGCTGCTTGGCTCGAAGTACTTTGCCCAGCATTTGAGTGACATCTACGGCGACAATAAGCCGGTCGCGGCAATCGTCTTGGATGCGGTGTGTCGCCGGAACCTACGAGTGCTGAAGGAGCAATCCTCGATGCGAAGCGCCGCGACTCAGGTGGAAGCGTTTTGGAAGGCTGGAGAGAGCGTTGATCGCAGCGTGTTTTCAGATCGCCCGGGGCCGGAAATCGGCGCCGATCAGATGCCTTTGATTCGAGCCGGCATCCCCAGCCTTCTCATCGTCGATTCCGAATATCCGCACTTGGACGAAGCGCTGGGAAAATGCGCCCCCCGGAGCTTGGAGACGATCGGGCAGGCAGTCATGAACTACATCACCCTTCCAGAGAAAACAGCGCAGAACTGAATACCTGGCCCTAATAGACCAACGGGCCGTAGGGGATGAGCACCGCTGCCGTGGCAACGCAAAACCACAAAAAGAGCTCCAGTGCTCCTGCGCGCTTGGCCGCCGCCGGGGTATCCAGCGCCCGGCCCCAGGCATGAATTTTGCACTGGATCACAATGTGGGTAATAAGCGCAGCCGGAATCAGGATGCTGAGCTTGACGAGAAAGGCCGGGTTGAGCACAAACGTTTCAGCAGAGACTGAGAAAAGCAGGAAACCGCCAAGAACCGTCATACCAAAGCCCAGCCAATTCCAGACAAACAAGGCATCGGACAACTGAGCTGGAGATTGGCGTTTGTTTCCAAATCCAAGGAGGCTGACGTCAACCGCGAAGTTGGTTCCGAGCCACAGGGAGATGCCGCTGAAGTGGGTCGCTTGCACGAACGGATAAGCCCATCCCGAGTCGGCAATCGCCAACGCAAAAGTTCTGTTTTGCAGCCAATGCCCGAAAGGTACCAGTGACTCTCCGACCATGCTAACCCCATCCGCTACAGCGAATGCTTGCCTGTATTTTGATTAGCCTATACCCGATATTGCCGGCACTTCAACGCCCATGAGGATTGCCCCAATCCAGAGCAGAAGCGAGACCGCCGCCACGACTTTTGCAGTCCCAAGGCAGGATCGGAAATCGATCCCAGGTTGGGACTCTCCATTGCACGACGATGCCAAACACGATGGCCAGCAGGACCACTAGAATCTTGACGTGGAAGCTGCGCGTCGGGACATATGCCGTCGCGTCCCCGGCGAACATGACAAACCCCGAAATCAGGTTGACCGCCAAGCTAACCCAGACCCACGGGAAGACTCGCCGGGCCAAGTCCGTCGCGCTTTGACCGCGGGCCATAACGCCGAGCACGCGCAAGTCGACGATCGCCATCGATCCAACCAACACGAACATACTGTAGTAGTGAAGAATGGCCAAGCCAGCGGCCGTCCAACCGGTGCTCGTGAGTGCGACGATGATTGAATTATCCTGTAGCTTATCCGCCATCTGAAGAAGCATGTCAGTCGTTCCTCCGGTCCGAGCGACCGCGACAGCCGCAAAGGCCAGACCCGGGAGAATCAAAACAGAAAAGCAGAAAAGAGTTTAGCCTTCCCTTATGGTGCGCAGGATACACCGAAATCCTGCGACGATCGCGGTTAAAAGCGTGTAAAAACCAGGGCGAGGCCGTGCTTGAGCCTCACACACCGGCTACCGGACGAACTCTCGAGGGCCAAATCCCAGTCAATATTCATTCCCAATAGGAGTGTGGTAGGCTATGCGGCAAACGTCACCGAAGGAAGTCACTTCGCCCGAGAATGAGATCTTTACCTGCACAGGTGTTTCAAACGCCGGGGGCGTGAAAGAGAGGAAAATACTATGAATCAGCTGAAGAACCGGGGCTTAACGTCTGCGATCGCCTTGGCGATCTGTTGTGGCCTGGCACTGACCGCGACTCTTTCCGGGAGGCCCAAGGACAAAAAGCGCACTCAGGCACTGGACGCCCAGGGCGCGCCCATGTTCAAGGTGGACCCGTTCTGGCCGAAGCCGCTGCCCAATCGCTGGAGCATGCAGCAGGTGACGGGATTGTATGTTGAGGAAAAGAACGATCACGTCTGGTTTCTGAATCGCGCCGCGGCAGCCGACGGCGATGAAATTGGCGGCGGACGGCAACCCGCCGCGGATCGACTGCTGCGTCCGCGGACCGGAAGTCATCGAGTTGGACCCGGAAGGCAATGTAGTCAATTCCTGGGGAGGCCCAGGTTATATTCCCGCAGTGGCCGACGGCTTTGCAAACGGTGATTGCGGACCGGCAAGGCAACGTATGGGTGGCGGGAACGGCGGCGCAAGACAGCATCCTCAAATTTTCACGCGACGGAAAGCTCCTTTGGGACTTCGGTCACCGCCCGCCGAAGGATTCGCCGCCACTCAAGGAAAACAATCAGCAGACCGATATCCTGGTATCGAAGGGACGCTTCAATCTGGATGAGGACGCCCATGAGATCTACCTCATCAATTGGAAGCGCGTCCTCGTGTACGACATGGACACGGGCGCGTTCAAGCGCGGCTGGGGAGGCCATGGCATGCCGCTGAGCGAAATTTCCAACGATCCGATTCCGCCATACAAGTGGACGGGTGCGCCGCCGCCGGAGGAAAAGAACTTCGTGGGCGACTTGCACTTCGTGGAGATTTCCAAGGACGGCATGGTCTACGTGGGCGAGCGCGGCCAGGATCGCATCTCCGTCTACACCAAGCAGGGCAAATGGATCCAGGATTTTTACGTGTCGCCGAACACGCCATCGCGCGGCGCCGGATTGCGGAGGACTGCCACCCAACACGAAGATGCCTCCGTGCGGGACCACATACAAGATGGTTTTCTCCAAGGACCCGGAGCAAAAATACATGTACGTGGCCGACGGCACCAACAACCACGTCTGGATTCTTGATCGCAAGAGCGGCAAGACGCTGGGCTATTTCGGCAGCAATGGCAAATACGCCGGCCAATTGCACTGGATCAATGCGGTCGGAATCGACTCCAAGGGAAACATCTTTACGGGCGAGGTCGAAGAGGCCAAGCGAATTCAGAAATTCGTGCCCGTGGTCGCCACAAACGGCCGGTGACCGAGAGGAGAATAACCATAGCACGAGTTTTGAGTAATTGTGGCGCGGCGCTGGCCGCTGTTTTGATTTTCTCCTGCGCTCTGCACGCGCAATACGGCACCGGAACAGCCGTGGGCGGCTAGCGAGCGCAGAACAATAACAATGCCGCTGCGGCGCCACCGGCTCCGGCGCGCGATCTCCAGGGCGTGTGGATGCGTCACACTCCCAAGGGCGTTTATGCGAGCGGCGCAACGTATACAAAGGACCTGCCCGAGTTGACGCCTTGGGGCCAGGGAGCTGGGGAAGATTACTTGCTCGGAAGACTATCTCGACTTCAGCAAATTCGAGAATTTCAGCTTCCAGAAGAAGGACACAGCTAAGTAGAGGTATCGTCGCGCACGGCAGGTATTCGCTGGCTAGCGCCGCTCGCTGTGTGCCAATTCATCCGCTGTTATCGGCGGATGGCTTCGCGTCCCGCGCGACCGCGCCGGCACGAGCCGCTCCGCTTTTCAAACTCAACTGTCTTCCGATCGAATCCTCAGGCTCAATCGAATCCGAACCTGCGGGAATATAATCTTGACAGAGGCATGCACCTATGGTTCGATGCGCGCATTGTTGGGGTCCGCTTTTAACTTTGACAAGCAACTAACTCGCGTTGGGGGTGAGCAAATGGAGCATGTCTGCCGTCGTTTTTCCTTTGCGATAGCGCTGATGGCTGGTTTGTTTTTGGCCTTTCCGCTACTTCCACTCAGAGCTCAAACGGTAACGGGCACAATCCTCGGAAACGTGCTGGATGCGTCTGGAGCCGCGGTGCCGAACGCAGAAATTACGGCGACGAATCAGGATACCGGCGTGGCGCGCATGACAACCAGTACAAGCGACGGCCTCTACACAGTGCCGTCGCTGCTGGCCGGCAGATACTCGGTTGAGGCTCGGGCGCAAGGATTCACCCCACCCAAGTCAAAGACATCGTGGTGAACGTAGGCTCGAACGCCCGCGTGGATTTTGCGCTGCAAGTCGGCCAAGTCACGCAGCAAGTGACCGTCACCGAGGCGCTGCCCACAGTGGAAACCACCAGCTCGGAAATGTCGGAAGTGATGGATGCGAACCTCATCGATGCGGTGCCGTTGAACGCGCGTGACCTGCAACAGTTGGCCCTCATTCAGCCTGGCGTCAATATGGTATTTACAGGTTCGTATGGCCACACTCTTTCCGTGGGAGGCGATCGGATTTCTAATAACCGCTTTCTGCAGGAAGGCATCGACGTGAGTTTGTTTTCCAAGCAGTCGCCGGTCAGCCTGGCCAGCTTCAACATGATCGGTGCAGATGCCGTCAAAGAGTTCAAGGTGATTACCGATAACCCGCCCGCGGAGTATGGCGAGATGTCGGGCGGTGTCATCAACACCATTTTCAAGTCCGGCACCAACAATTTCCACGGCAGCGTGTACGAGTATTATCGCAACAGCGCATTTGACGCTCGCAACACCTTTGATGGAGCTACGGTTCCACCGCTTCACCGCCATCAGTTTGGTGCATCGATCGGCGGCCCAATACGGAAGGACAAAACCTTCTTTTTCGCGAATTACGAGGGTTTCGTGGCCGATACGTCACAATCTTTTGTGGCCGCCATGCCCGATGCGGCTGCACGGGGCACCGGCAACGGGTTTGGGCAGCTTCCCTGCGGCGTGGCAACGGGACCTGCCTGTGCCGGAGTTGCTGCCGGCACGCTTACCTCAGTCAACGTGAGTCCTGCGATTTATCGGATATTCTTTGGAGGTTATAGCGGGAACCCCGGCGTTCCATTGTTGCCGAACTGTAATGGAGCAGAGATTCTCTCATCAGGACTTCCCACGGGAACCTGCAACTTCTTAAGCAACCCGGATCAAGCAGTTCGCGAGAATTTCGGCTTGGTTAAGATCGACCATAGCCTGACTTCCAAGAATTCGATCTCCGCCACGTACAATATGGATCCATCCACTTCGTATACTCCGTCGCAGACAGGCATTACCGCGGATGATATCTACTTCCGCAAGCAGGTTGGGTCGATACAAGATACCCATATCATTTCGACGAATATCGTGAATACGTTCCGGTTCGGTGTCAGCCGCATCTACTATGCGGGAAACATGGATCTCACCGTCGGCGTGGGAGGAATCTCGAAAGTTGATCCGGAGATCTTCGTGAATCCGAATCCTTTTATCGTAGACAAGAGCCCTTACCCGCAATTCCCATCGATCGCGGTGCTTGGAAATCAAATCCAGACGATTGGAGCGCAGGCCACGGGCACGGCCAACTTCATCCCGCGCTTTAACGGCTACACGAACGGGAATCTCAATGACGATGTCAACTGGCAGGCGGGCAGGCACGCTCTCCAGTTCGGGTTCCAGGCTAAGAAGTGGTACGACAACATCGAAAACTATATGTCCACGCCGCGCGGCACCTATACGTTTTCGAACCTGCAGCAGTTTTTGGCCGGCGGCCCCGCAAACAGCCTTGCTTGGTGGGTCAACAACTACACAGACCCGTTGAATGGACAAACCTACAGCGCGACTTTCTCACGCGGGGAACGCCTCGCGGCCTATGGCGTATACGCCGAAGACACATTCAAGTTCCGGCCGAACCTGACCCTCAGTTACGGACTCCGCTGGGAATATGCGACATCGCCGGGCGAAGAGTACAATCGGATCTCTAATCTGTGGGGCAGCGGCAATCCTCCCAGCTGCAGCCCCTATACCTGCGCGACACCCACGGTAGGTTTTCCCTGGTACCACCCCTCGAAGCACAACTTCGCGCCTCGAGTCGGCTTCAACTGGGACCCCTTCAAGAAGGGTAAGACCAGCGTACGAGGCGGCGCGGGAATTTACTATAACGAGGTGGAAGATTCCTTCTGGTATCCGTCCATCGCTGCGCAGCCCCCGTTTGTGATCCCTGTGACTCTAACGAGCGCGACCGTCGGCGGAGCAGTGGGCATTCCTTTCATTGACACAGGCACCCCCGGTACGGGCACGGGCTCAAACATGGCTCTGAACAAGTTTCTCGCTGCTCCGCTGCCGAAGCAGACCTACGGCGGAGCGGAAACTCCCTATTTCAAGACGCCCGTCAAGTATGGCTTCAATCTCGCGATTCAACATGAATTGCCCGATCACTTTACGTTTATGATTGCCTACGTGGGGTCCCAGGGAAGGAACCTAGGCCGGACCATGAGCTGGCAGGACTTCTTCCCAACGACGATTGAGCAACCGGGACAATTGCCCGCGGTCAACGGAGTGCCCATCCCCGGTTCGGTTGTAAATCCAAGTTGCACCTCGGCCGGAGCCATCGAATGCTATTACTGGGCGGGAACTGGCCTCAACAATGCGAATCTACTGGGAAATGCCGTTGGAGTGAATGGCGCGACCGCCAATACCGTCCCTTATGCGACCCTTTGCGGCCCCAATGCCGCCGCCGGAGGGACAAACAGGACAAACTGCTTTAACAACCCGAATTGGGGCAGCGCCATCACGGGCCAGGTAAACGACGCCAACCTGTTCTATAACTCTTTGCAGACCGCTGTAGAGCGCCGAGTGTCTCCTGGGCTGCTGGTTCGGCTCAACTACACCTACGCAGTGTGCATAACTGATTCCGGGTTCGATCAGCCAACCAGCTTGAGTAACGGCGGCTCGGCAGCGTGGCCGCTCATCTACATCTCGAACGCGGCCCGCGGCCGTTGTGCGTACTCGCCGACGCATTCCTCCAACCTCACCCTGACGTATGCATCGCACTGGGGGAATAGCCTAGAGTCCGCACCCGCTAAGGCGCTCCTTACCAACTGGGAGGTCACGAGCCAGACGTTGGTTCAGTCGGGTTTGCCGTTTGGGATTACCGAGGGAGCGGACGTCGCTCGCTATAACACCACGCCAAATTCCGCGGGGGCCGATCGGCCGGATTGGGCGCAACCCAATCAGCTCTGTCCCAATCCGACTCCTACGGGAGCCATCAACAAGGGCAACGTAAATAGTTACGTGAACGTGAATTGCTTTGTGCCAGCAGCTCCGGGTTATCTGGGCAACGTCGGAAATATGGTTTTTACGGGCCCGCCGCTGATCACCACCGACGTCAGCCTCCGGAAGACGGTCCGCCTCAATGAAAGCAAGTCGTTCGTGTTCTCGGCGGATATGTTCAACGCCTTCAACCGCTCCAATTTCACTCCGCCCTCGGTTTCAGCTGCGTTTGGCACAAACCTTACGCAAAATACCCAGTTCGGGCGCATCGGTGTCAACACCAACACACCAACGACAACCACTTCGCGGCAACTCCAGATCGCCGGGAGGTTCACCTTCTAGCCAACTGCGTTGTGCATGTTGACGCGTCGTGTTCATCGCTGGACGGAAACAGCGAGCAACGCCAGCGGCTTCCAAGGGGGACGGTTCGATGCCGTCCCCCGTTTACTTTAATGAGCGCTCGGGTATCGCCTTCTGAAGAACTGTGGGAAAGGTCTCTCGTGCTGCTTCTACCGACCTCGCCTCGCATCGATGCTCTCGAGCTTGCTGCGTGCGTCGTAGCCGAATAGGCTTGTGAATGTAAAAGGAGGAACATATGCGCGGAGTAGTGCTTTTTCTGGCGGGACTGGTTGTTGGGAGCGTGATGATGCAGCCTACCGCCGCTCAGCAACTGAACAGCGGCACGGGTCTCAAGCTGAATCACGTCGGGCTAAACGTCAAGGATTTCGAGGAGACGGTGAACTTCTACACAAAAACCATGGGCTTCCGAGAAGCATTCACGTTGCGCGGACCCGATGGCAAACCGAGCCTCAGTTATATCCAGATCAGCCGCGAAACGTTTTTAGAATTGGCGCCTGCCGCCGCTGATCGTCCCGCCGGTCTGACTCACTTTGGTATTCAGGCCGATGACGTCAATGCGACCCTAAAAAGGCTTCGAGAAGCGGGAGTCAAGATCGACGACCCACGGGTAAGCCGCACGAACACAATGCTCACGGCCCTTCTCGATCCCAATGGAGTCAGGTTTGAAATTGCCCAACTCCCTCCCGATTCGCTCCCACGGAAGGCAATGGAGAGCTGGAAGTAGTCGAAACACCTCTCCAGGGTTGCACCGAGATTTTCGCCAGCTACTTGGTCGGCGGAGCCGCCGGCTTGTATGCGTTATTGTAAAAAGTTGAGTTCTCACGAACCGAACAGACCCAGGGATTGTCCATGAACGCCACTTTGGATACCGTAAAGTTTCTGTGTGTGTTGAAGGGTTTGGTGTACGCTCCCGGATCGTCGATCGTCGCATCGAGCTCCAGCCGGTTGGCATCCACTCGCTTATAGCGCTCGATCAAATGCATCTTGTCGGTGTGGGGATGACCGAGTTGATCGAGCCATGTTTTGTCGTTTGTTCCGATCGTGTCGATGACCAACGTGTCCCCGTTCTCATACCATCCAATTGAGTCGCCCCACCAGCTAGGATCCGGGTCGTCGGGATGTTTGCTATTCAGGCGAACCACCCGAAAGGCCTGCATGACCTCATGCAGGATGTAAACGGCATCCGGAGTCTGAACGAATTTTGTGCGCGCCGGCTCCATGTAGATGCGGATGAGTCCTGGGGGCTCGCAGTAATTGATCCAGGGGTCGGTCGTCGCTTCGAACTGGTTGTCCGGTCCCGTTGGCGGCTTCTCCGATAGCGTTTTTGCGAGCGACCAGGGCTGATAGGGAATGTCCGGCTCCTTCCCTCTCATCTTGCCGCCGATGTCCGCAATGCTGATGCTTTGGCCAATTCCGCCCCGGGTAGCGTCGAGACCCCATGTTCCAGACAGGTCCGCAGGTTTTGATGAAACGGTCTGAGCCTGCGAAATGACCGAGAATACTAACGCGCCGATAAGTGCGGCCCCCGACATTGCTAAGTTATTTCGCATTTCTACGATGCCCCCTCTCGTAGCACATTTCGTAATGCGGCGTGAACGCCCCTCTACAGACCTGAACTTCAGAAGCTGACTGCGGACTCTAGCCTTCCCAACGGGGCCATGTCAATAAATCCGCTGCGGCGTTTTGGCGCGGAACGAATAGCCTGTCGTCCTTCGGCCTTCATGAGCACAACATTCGCAGCACCAGAAAATGCCTTTTTCGGGCTTTCTCCTGTGGGCGGGCCGTCCATTGACGTGAGAGAAATAACGATGCGATGATACGGCCACGAGGGAGCACACCTGATGAGAGTAAAACTAGTTGGCGCTGTAGCTATTGTTGCTGTGCTTTTGGTTTTCTCGAGTGCGGTTTTTGCCCACCACGGCAATGCTGCGTATGACACCAAAAATCCGGTGACGGTAACTGGCAAGGTCACCGAGTTTCAATTTATCAACCCGCATTGCCAAGTCTACTTCGACATCAAGAATGATAAGGGCGAAGTCGAACATTGGCAGGCTGAACTCACGGCTCCCAACAAACTCGCTCGTGCAGGATGGACCAAACATAGCCTGAACCCCGGCGACCAGATCACGGTAACTGGAGCAGTGGGGAAGTACGGCGGAAAGTCGATCTGGATCCAAAAGCTGATCGGACCCGATGGTCAGCCCATGCAGCTTTCAGAAGATTGATTTTCTGTCCTGAGGTAATTGCGCGCTCGTCGCAGCGGGAATCTTCGTATTGAGTATGAGATTCCCGCCTTTGTTTTAGCCCTGCCTTAAGCATTCCTCTCTAGTGATCGCCTCCAGTTCGCCTGGCCCAGTAGACGCGCCTCGGAGTTTCTCGGCTCCTTCTCGATCCGCTCTCATTCTTGCAAAAACTAACTATTGACCTCTTTTGTCTCCCTCAATAGACTGCGCGCACAGAATTTCGGTCTAACGATTCGGAGGAGGAGCGCAATGTATCCAGGGAAGAAGCGGATCAGCACCCTTGCGTTTGCAATCAGCGTTTGTCTCTTCAGTGTATCTCTCGCTGCCGGCGCCAAACCGAAAGACACAGGTAAGAGTGCGGCGAAGGACGCGCCCGTCTACAAGGTTGATCCCTTCTGGCCAAAACCCCTGCCGAATAAATGGATTCTGCAAGGTATCCCTGTCCTGGTGACCGACAAGGACGATCACATTTGGGCCATCAGTCGCCCCGGCGATATCAAGCCGGACGAGAGCGGAGCATCCACAACCCCGCCCCGCACCGACTGCTGCGTCGCTGCCCCTGCCGTCGTGGAGTTTGACACCGAAGGCAATCTTCTTCATGGCTGGGGCGGACCTGGCTATACACCCGGATGGCCCAAACCCAACGAGCACGCCATTCTTGTGGACAGGGAGGGCAACGTCTGGCTCTCCTCCGGAGGCCGCGGGAACAGCATCCAGAAATTCACGGGTGACGGCAAATTCCTTTGGGATTTCGGCCACCGCGCTCCGCCATTAGCGCAGGGCCAAACTGCCAAGGAAAACAACCAGCAAACCGACATCCTGCAGGGAGGCGTCTTTGAATTTACCCTGGATGAAGACGCCCAGGAGATCTACCTGATCGAGCAAAAGCGCGTGCTGGTATACGGCTATGATGGATCGTTCAAACGAGGTTGGGGCGGAAAGGGCAAGCCACTCGATAAGATCAGCAACGATCCCACGCCGCCTTATGATTGGAAGGCGGGAGCACCTCCGGATCAGGAGGAGTTCGCGCCCGCTCTTCACTGCGTTCACATCGCGCCCGACGGCCTCGTTTACGTCTGTGAGCGTGGTAGCGACAGGGTTCAGGTATTCACGAAGCAGGGCAAATTCGTGACGAGCTTTTTCGTGCATCCTTCAACCATCGCTCGCGGCGCCGAATGCGGCGGTCCCGGCAGCACCATGTACGGCATGTGTGGAACGATTTACAACCTCACCTTCTCACACGACGCGGACGGCAAGTATGTCCTCATTGCCGACGGCACCAATGACAAGGTCTGGATTCAGGACCGCAAGACCGGAGCTGTGGCCGGCTCGGTCGGCGACAACGGCCGCATGGCCGGCTACTTCCACTGGATCGATGCGATTGCCGTCGATTCCCATGGAAACATGTATACCGGCGAAGTCGACACAGGGAAACGCGTCCAGAAATTTATTCTGACCAACGGCGATAAGACGAAGCGGCCCCGCCCGCACGACTGAGCAACGAAGCGCGCTGCTTCACCGTGACTCAACGGTTGTTGTGGTAACCGTCCGAGCTAAACGAGGAGTTGCGCCGGAAACCCGGACTATTTGTTGACGCGGGGTGCCACGGCCGGGTCCGAAAGGGACTCTTTGTGCAGATTGTTCTCCCGCACGGAGCAAACCCACGGGTTCTGCAAGAACGGTGTCATGGCCATTTTGATTTGCCTTCGCGTAGTGAACGATTTGGTATATGCGCCGGGATCGTCGATGACAACCTCAAGTTCCATGGTGCCCGCATTCAGGCGCTTATATCGTTCGATATAGTGCAACTGCTCCGTATGGGGGTGGCCAAGCTGATCGAGCCAGGTCTTGTCGTTGAAACCGATCGAATCCACAACCAGCGTATCGCCGTTCTCGTACCATCCAATCGAGTCGCCCCACCAGGTGGGATCGGGATCTTTTGGATGGCTGCTATTTAGCCGCACGATGCGGAACGACTGCATCAGTTCATGAAGGATGTACACGGCATCAGGCGTCTGGACAAAGGTAAACCTCGCCGGCTGGATGTAGGTTCGCCACAGGGTTGGCGGTTCGCAATAGTTAATCCACGGGTCGGTGGTCAGTTCATATCTGCCATCCGGGCCCGTCGCCGGATACTCAGACAACATCTTTGCCAATGCCCACGGCTGATAGGGAATGTCCGGTTCCTTGCCTCTCATTTTTCCGGCTGGATCGGCAAGACTTATACTCTGAACCATCGGACCGGCGAGCCAATTCCCCGAAAGGTCGGGGACCCGCGATGAAGCACTCTGGGGAGCAGTTTGCGCGTGTGCGAAAGACGAAACCGCAAAGAAAACAGATGTCACAAGCAGTAAGCTATTCCGCATTCCGGCCTCACTCCGAATTTTCAGGAAATATACTTCATCGGTAATGGATCGACCAGCGTTTTGTAGCCGCGACCAAGGGCAGCGTCGCTTGACTAGGCTGTGGACGTCCGGCCTCCATCGCCGTGACGAGCGGGTGGGCCTTCGCGGATTTGGCTCGAAACCAAAAGGGTTGATCGAATAGCGGTGGGGGCGTAGACTGACGTCCACTTAGAGGCAAAGCAATCACCATGCGTCGATTTTTTCTCATTCTGTGCGTTACGTTGATGGCGACAGTGGCTTCCCTGCCTGTTCTACACGCTCAGAGCGACTCTCCTTCTGGAGCCTCTGCATCTCCAACTGGCTCCTCAAAAATTCCCGACCTGTCGGGAAGCTGGCTACGGAAGATGGGCATCCAGAGCATCAGCAATTCGGATATTGGCGGGACCAAGCGAGGAAAAGAAGAAGATATTCCGTATCAGCCCTGGGCGCTGGCGAAAACATTATCTGAAAAACCGCCTACCGGGCCCGACAACCAGTTCGAAACTACTACCGACCCATGGATCAATTACTGCGAGCCGCCCGGCCTCGTGCGGATTTACATGGAACCGGGGCGAACGAAGTTCGTGCAGACTCCCGACGCTGTCTATATCTTCCACGAAGTCATGCAGACTTTTCGCATCGTGCGCCTGAACAGCAAGCATCCCGCCGACCCGGATCCCACCTGGTGGGGTGACTCAATTGGCTGGTACGAAAACGGCGATACCCTGGTGGTGGACACGATTGGGACGAACGGCAAAACGTGGCTCGACCAACTCGGTCACCCCACTACCGAAAAACTGCATCTGATCGAGCGTTATAAACGGGTCGACGCGAATACGCTGGACTTCGTCGCAACTGTCGACGACCCCGGAGCCTACACGAAGCCTTTCGAGTCACACCGAATCTTCACGCAGACCGGCGTTCCATTCCTCCAGGACTCATGGGTCTGCTCGGTCCGCGAGAACCAGGGCTTCTTCAACGACTTGTACGCGCCTGCGACTTCCCAGAAAAAGTAACCGAACCGATCGCGTCATCCCATGATTACGGCCGCTCTTTGAAGTAGATTGCTTCGCCCGCCTGGGCCCTGCTCCGCGGCGATGCCGCAGCCGCTGGCATCCAGACAAGCGTGATCCGCTACTTGGGACCGTTCATGAGCAGGAATTTCTGGATTCTCTTGCCGTCTTCGACCTCACCGGTATAGACGTTGCCTTTCGAATCCACTGCGATCGCATCGATCCAGTGCAACTGTCCGGCGTATCGTCCATTGCCGCCGAAAGAACCCACAACGTTGCCGCTATTGCGGTCGAGGATCCACACCATGTCATTGGTGCCGTCGGCGACAAAAATATACTTTTGCTGTGGATCGGTGGAAAGAGCGAGGTTGTAGATGGTTCCGCAAGAGGGCGCGGTTGTGCTCCAGATGCCGCCGCAATTCGCACCGCGCGACTGCGTTGTAGGATGAATCCAGAACTCCTTGACGTACATGCCCTTCTTGGTAAAGACCTGAATGCGGTCGCTGCCGCGCTCGCAAACATAGACGAACCCGTCGAGCGAGGGGTGGGCGCAGTGCAGCGCGGGCGCAAACTGCTTCTGGTCGGGAGGCGGACCGGACGTGTCATACGGAGGCGTCGGATCGTTATCGACTTCGCTCAGCGGAATCCCATGGCCGCCCCAGCCGCGTTTGAACGCCGCCGGTGTCCATATCGTAGACCAGGATGCGCTTATTCAGAAAGCCATCGGCGATATAGATCTCGCGCGCGTCCTCATCAAATTCAAACGCGCCGATGCCCGGAGGAAATATTTCGGTCTGCTGATTATTCTGCTTCACCTCGTTGGCGGGCACCTTCGGACCGCGATGGCCGAAATCCCAGAGTAGCTTGCCATCCTTCGAAAACTTGACGATGCTGTCTCCCGGAGTGGTGCCGGAGATCCAGACATTTTCGTCGCGATCCACGCCCAGAGTTTGCAATCGGCCCGGCCAGCCCGGAACGTAGTTCGGCCCGCCCCAGGCCCTAAGGACCGAGCCATTGGAATCCATTTCGATGACTTCAGGCCCCAGGATGCAGCATTCTTGACGGGGAGGCTTGAGCATGGCGCCCAACTCATCCGGCCTGGCGTCCACTCCGCGATTCAAAAACCAAACGTGATCTTCCTTGTCGATATAAATGTCGACGATCTGTTGCATGCTCCATTTATTCGGCAAGGGTTTGGGCCAAAACGGATCGACTTTGTAGACGGGCGGGCCTTTGGGCGCGCTTTTTTGGGCTCGTGCCGGGAGCGCTAGTGATAGAGCAGCCAAACAGAACGTCCCGACCGCAACAGCGAACAGCGGCTTCTTACTGCAATTCTGCATGACTCCCCCCAGGATGCTGGATCGACCGGGACTACTCGTGCGGGCGCGCCCGACGAGTCTTGTCGCCGTTCATCAGGATGAATTTCTGAATCCGCTTTCCCGTTTCCACTTCGCCGGTGTAGAGGTTCCCCCTCGAATCGATGGCGATTGCATCAATCCAGTGGAAATACCCCGCCATGCGACCGTTATCGCCGATGGAACCCTTAAGCTCTCCGGTTTTGCGATCGTGAATCCAAATCTTGTCGTTCGTGCCGTCCGCAATCATGACGTACTTCCCATCGGGATCATGCGAGAAGGTCAGGTTGTAGGTTGTTCCGCACATCCCGTACACCGTCGAGCCCGGGCCGCCGCACTCCATTCCCCGAGAAGGCGTGCTCGGATGCACGAAAAAGCTGGTCACAAATTTTCCTTGCTTCGTGAACACCTGGATCCGATCGCTGCCACGTTCACATACGTACACCAGTCCATCCGGCGCGATGTGGACGCAGTGGAGCGCAGGCACAAATTCCTTCACGTCGGGAGGCGGTCCGCCCTTTTTCCAGTCGTAAGGCGGCGTCGGGTCGTTGCTGATTTCGCTCAAAGGCATGCCATGCCCGCCCCAGCCTCGCTTGAAGGCTCCCGTGTCCATGTCGTACACCGTCACGCGCCGCTGCTCTACGACGTACATCTCGTGCGCGTCCTCATCCAGGTCGAACAACTCTATGGGCATGACGATGTGATCGGTGTCCTGGTTGTTCATCGGCACCGGTCCTGCATTCTGTCCCGGCGGCACTTTCGGTTGACGATGGCCAAAATCCCACAGGAGCTTTCCATCGCTGGTGAACTTCTGGATACCGTCATTCCGGGCGTTTCCTCCGATCCAGACATTCCCTTGACGGTCGACGACGATGGCATGCTCGGCGCCCGCGCCCGGTCTGGCAATTCCCTCGGCTGGCCAGCCGGGAACGTAGTCCGGACGGCCCCAGGAGTTCAGCAGGTTACCGTCAGCGTCAAATTCCAGGACCGCCGGCGCCGCAATACAACAATCGGTCCGCGGCGGAGTTGTAGCCGCGCCCGACTCATCGGGATTGATGTCTCGGGGACGGCTCACTACCCAGATGTGATCATCCTTGTCCGTGACCATGACCGGAACGCCTTGAATGATCCACTTGTTCGGCAACGGCTTGGGCCAAAAGGGGTCGACCTTGTATATTGGAACCGGTACGTCCTTGGACTCTTTTGTTTGCGCATTCGCTCGCGGCGCGGGGCCAGCAAGCATAAAAGCGACGACTCCAGTAGCAATGGCGGATGTGCGCACGGCTCTCTCCCACACTTGCATTGCCCGTTCCTCTCAGTTGTTCGAATCGAAGCGGAAGACTATGCGCGGAGTCTATTTTGCGCCGCCCAGGATGTCAATTTCCGATTTTCCGTGACGCGCAACTGGCTTGGAGGTTATTTTCTCTGAAGTCTTTTCCTGGCCCGCTCACGCACCCTGTGGCCGGGAAGCCACTGCTACCATACGGCCTCCCTCAAGTGTGAAGACCAGCCCGCGCCATTCGATGCGATTGACTGCGAAGCTCGCTAACCACAGGAAAAACCAAAAGCAATCATGCAGCGGCAGTAACCACAGTTTGCGGCGCACGACCGGATCGCCAAGTCCCCTTACGCCGATCAAATAGCCGCTGAAGAGCCGGATAAACAGGTATGCCGTGATCCACGCCGCGCTTGCCATCATCGAAGACGCCAAAATAGCCGCCAGCGCCGCCCACGCAATTCCCTGCGTCATCAACAGGCCGAAGTGGCCTCCCGGCCGAATATGCCGCAGGCCAATCAGCCAGCGCAGTTCGTGCCGGAGGTAATCGCGCACACTCTCTGAAGGAAACTCCATGTCTACCGGATCCGCAAGAAGCTCCACGCGAAATCCCTTTTGCGCGATGCGCCGGCCCACTTCGTAATCATCGGAGTGCACGTCCAGCAATGGAGCAAAGCCGCCGATTTCCGCCAGTCGCTCGCGGGTGGTAGCCGTGGTCGATCCCATCGTGAATTTCAGGCCTTCGAGCGTGCGTGCCGCCAATGCCGATCCCGAAAATGACAGGGAACCCATGGTGTCCAATACTGCGCCAAAGGAAGGGGCTTCCAATGCGCGATAGAGTGCCGTCACTGCGCCTACGCGCGGATCTCGAAATAAAGCAGCCACTTTGCGCAGATAGTCAGGTCGCGACGCGCACATCGCTATCCGTGATCACCAGCAAGGGATTTTTGGCCTCTTCCGCAAGCCGGCAAAGCTTGCCCACCTTATCGTTGGCCCCTTTCCTTTCCGGGTCCACAATCAGGCGAATGGCGATGTGAGGAAAGTCCTGTGTCAAACGGCGTACCACGGGAACAGCAGGATCGCTCTCATCGCTGACCGCGAAGAGGATCTCGTAGCGTGGATACTCTTGCCTGCAAAAGCTCGCGAAGTTTTCGTAAGCGCCGCGGTCCAGGCCGCGCAGGGGCTTCAGAATACTGACGGGCGGTGTGAAATCTTGGGTATGCGCAGAGGGCTGGGCGCCGCGGAAGAACTGCAAGGAAGTCCAGGCGCTGAACAGATAAAACGCTAAAGGCACCAACGCGGCTGCAAAAATGAACAAGCGGAGAAATCCATAGGCTTCCCGCAGATGCGGCGCCGCCGGCACCTGGTCGGCCCATGCCAATGCCACGCCCAAACAGATGAATACGACACCTGCCCAACGTATGGCGCTAAGGCGCTCCTTGAGCAGGAACTTCGCCCCGAAGGCGCCCGCCACATAGGCAAGTGACGTCGCCGGAACCACAAAGCTGACCGGATACCACGATAGCATGGTCAAAAACGCATAAAATGACAGCGCCATCAAACCTACCGCAATCCACAACCACACTTGGCGCAACGAGCGAAGCAGCACCCCGAAGATCGCCGCAGGGGTAAACTCATGTACCTCGCCGATCCGCTTCATGGCATGCGTCAAGGCGATCTCGCCGCAGGTCCCCGTCAGCACCACGAAACTCAGAATTAAGGCTGTGCGCATGTTTGCGTGGATCAGCTTGCCAAGTTGTCACGCGTGGCAGGCGTGGTTCGGGGCGGCGTCCGGCTGACCAAAAATACTCCCACAACAATCAGCACGATCCCGACTCTGCGCGCGGGGGGTACGTACTCACCGAGCCAGATGTATCCAAGTAGCGGCACGAGCGCGTAAGTAAGCGCTGAAAAAGGCATGACAAAACTGTAGTCCGCCCAGGAAAGCACCAGCATATGGCACACCATAAAAAGCAACATGCAGCCGATGCCCAGCCAGATGGTACCGCTCGTGAACGTGTGCAATACCCCCTGCCAGATCGCTGCGCGGGTGGAGAAATCGATCGACCCCAGGCTCTTCATGCCCTTGTCGAGAATCGTATTCCCGACCGAACCCAGGGTCATCATCAACGCAAGGCAAATGTAAGTTTTAACTTTGAGCGCTCGAGTCGAGTGAATGATCGGTTCCATGTTCACGACCGACGCGACTGTGGAAGTGCCTAATTCGCCGGGCTGCCGGCGGGCGCCGGTGAACCCTGCGCGGTCTTCTTGCGCTCGTGGAGGAAGCGGAAAAACTCTACGCCCTCCCGCAAGCGTCGCCGCATCACTTCGGGGCTTCGCACCATTCCGCCCACGAGGGAGAAAATCTTGCGCGGGCGGAAATAAAACTTCCGATAAAACTCTTCCACTGAATTAAAGATCAGTGTGGAAGAGATCGTGGGATAGGTCATCGCGGCGATTTGTACGCCGTGCGTATCGACGAGGTCGCCGGATTGAATCTGCAACCATCCTTGCTCTTGCGCCTGGCGGTAAAGCTCCGTGCCAGGATAAGGCGCGGCCAGTGAGACTTGGATGGTTTCGGGCTCGATGTCGCAGGCAAATCGAATCGTCTCGCGAATTGTTTCCGGCGTCTCGCCCGGCAAGCCAAGGATGAACGTGCCGTGAATGGTGATGCCCAGTTCGCGCGCGTTTTTCGTAAATTCCCGGGCCAGATCCAACCGGGTGCCCTTCTTTATGTTATTCAGGATTTGCTGATTGCCCGATTCGTAACCGACGAGCAGCAAACGTAAGCCGTTGGCGCGAAGTATTTCCAGCGTTTTGCGCGGAACATTTGCTTTGGCGTTACACGACCAGGTGACGCCCAGCCGGCCCAAGCGGCGAGCAATCTCCTCGGCGCGCGGCAAATCGTCGGTAAAGGTGTCATCATCGAAGAAAAATTCCCTGACCTGCGGAAAATATTTCTTAGCGTGAGCCATTTCGGCTTCCACGCTATCCGCGCTGCGCACACGATAACGATGGCCACCCAGCGTCTGGGGCCACAGGCAGAACGTGCACTTCGAACGGCACCCTCGCCCCGTATACAAAGAGACATAGGGATGCAGCAGGTAGCCGATGAAATAGTTCTCGATCGTGAGGTCCCGCTTGTATACGTCCACTACATTGGGCAAGGCATCCATATTCTCAATCGTAGGCCTTGCCGCAGTCATTCGAATCTGGCCGTGGTCGCGATAAGCGATACCCTGCACTTCATGGATCGGCTTGCCCGCGGCAATCTCCGCGCAGGCATAGTCGAATTCGCCAAGCGCCACCCAATCCACCGCCGGCGCGGCGTTTAGCGATTGCAGCGGCAGAACACCAACGTGAGCGCCCACCATGCCGATTTCGATTCGCGGGTTCTCTTCCTTGAGGCGAGCGGCGAAACGTGCGTCATTGCCAAACGACGGCGTGCTCGTGTGTAGCACGGCCAACTCGTAGTCGCGGGCCAGCGGAGCCACCTGCTCCACGGTCAGCCCATCGGGAGGGGCGTCGATCAGCCTGCTTCCCGGCACCATGGCCGCGGGCTGGGCAAGCCAAGTCGGATACCAGAACGACTTGATCTCGCGTCGCGCCTGATAACGCGAACCGGCGCCGCCATCAAATCCTTCATAACTCGGAGGGTTAAGAAACAGCGTGTGCTTCACTAGCCGGTATCCTTTCCAGATGTCCGGGGGGTAACCAGCCCCGGCGCTAACCCAATTAGTTTACCCGAGAGACACCGCCGGGTAAGCAGGCATTGTATCCGACTCGGGCCCCGCTTAGATAGGCAATCTGCACTCCGCGTTTCGTCTATTGGAAGACTTGCGCCAATTGGCCCGTGGTACGCAGCAGATCAAGCTGGGCCTGCTGGCGCGCGAAATCCGCATCGAGGAAGGCCAGCCACTTCTCATTCTCGTCGAGCTGACCGGCCTCCAGATCACGGATGCTGGCGCGCCCCTGTTGATATTGCGATTGCAGCACTTGGAGATTTTGTTGCGCCAGTTCCAGTTCCAGGCGCGCTACTTCCCTGCCCATATCCATCTCCCTGGCTCCGCGGGCTTTGTGACGCACATCCAGGGAGATCTGCGCTCGCTTGTTCTCCACCTGCATGGTTGAAGCGGTCAGATCGGCTCGCGCGAATGCCACGGATGCGCCGGTACGTGATGCAAAGATTGGAATTTTGATGTCGATGCCGGCAATGAAATTATTGCGCTGGAATTTATTGAAGAATTGATCGTAGTTGTTGAACTTTGCCAGGAGATTGTATTGTCCGATCAATCCGATCGTCGGCCAATAACCTCCGCGCTCGCCCTTCAAGCGAGCTTCGCTGATGGCACGCTCGGATTCCGCCTGCTTGACCTCGGAATTATTGCGCAGCGCTTCGTCTACCAGGTTGTTGATGGTCTCGTCGGCGGCTTTGGGAATGTCTTCGGAAACCACTTCGATCGGCTGGTCTGGCTGCAGCCCCAGCAGGAACCGCAACTGGTCGGTTGCCGTCTCCTCTTGATCTTCGAGTTGGACCAGACGGCGCTCCACCTGAGCGGCTGTCAATTGAGCCTTGGTGACTTCGATGGGCAGCTCATAACCTGCTTGCATCCTCTCGCGCATATAGTCCTGTATTTTTTGCGCGCTCTCCCGCTCGCGCCGCATCAGCTCGAGTTGGCGCCGGACCTTACTCACCTCCAGATACGCTGATACGGTGCGCTCAATAACGGCGTCGCGCACCGCATCGATCGACAACCGTTGCTGCTCGGCTTTCTGCTCTTCGGCATGTATCTCGCCCCGAGACGGAAGGTCGAACAATTGCTGATTATAGGAAAGGCTGAAGAGGGCTGGAGCGCCGCCGCCGGCCAGAAGCGGGAAGCCGCTCGTATAAGCCACTCCAGAGCCGGTATACAAATTCGGCAGAAACTCGGCGCGGCGCAGACCAGCCTGTTCCCGCGAAGTCTCGTATTGCAATCGAGCCAGCGACAGCTCCCGGCTCTTTTGCAGAGACGCTGCCACTGCCTGCTTTAGCGTAAAGCGCAGCGGCGAATTCGGTGGTCCCGTTTGCGCCATTCCCGGGCAAGCGCCGACGGCACACACCAGGAGCGCCCAAAGCACTGTCTGGATACGACCGGCGGCCCACCCCCTCATTTTCCTCCGGCGCAGCTCCTGGTAAGAAGAATCCTCTCGCATGATGCGTGTGCCTCCTGATCTCGATTATTCGTAGCGAAGCGACTCGGTGGGCTGTAACCGGGCCGCTTTATTGGCGGGCAGATAGCCGAAGAACAATCCTGTCGAACAGGCCACCAGGAAAGCCACAACAACGGACATCCAGGGCACCGGAACGCGCAGATTTCCCGGCAACAACGGGCGCACCATGACCGGAATGGCCAGCGCGATCAGAATGCCCATGAGCGAGCCAACGCCGCTGATCAGCATCGCCTCGATCAAAAACTGATAGAGGATCTCTCTGTAACGAGCCCCGATGGCCTTGCGGATTCCGATCTCCCGGGTACGCTCGGTCACGGTGACCAGCATGATATTCATAATGCCAATGCCGCTGACCATCAGCGCAATGAACCCGATCACCAACAACACAATCGTGAGCGCCGTGCCAATACTGCGCGCGGCGTCGAGGATGGCGCTCAAATTCTGCACGACATAGGTAGCCCCGCCCGCGTGGCGACTGCTAAGCAATCCTGCAACCTGGCTTGTTACCAAAGGAACATCCTGCGGGCTGTCCGCCTGCGCGTACAGGATTTCGACGGCATTGTCTCCCGTGTAATACTGCATAAGAGAAAACGGCACCAACACCGTATACCGTTGTATTTCAGAAAGCCCAAAGGTCCCCACGCGCTCCTTAAAGACGCCCACCACGGTGAAGCTGAGATCACCCACACGCAGATTCTTCCCGACAGGGTCTTCGTTTGGAAAAACAAGCGCCGACAGCTCATCGGTGATCAGACAAACCTTACTGCGCGATTGCTCATCAATGGCGTCCAGGAATCGGCCCCGGCGGATCAGCAAATTGCGAATCACCTGGAAGCCCTCGGAGGCGCCGAACAGGGAAACCGCGTGTTCGGTCCCGCTCGTCACCACGTTACGTAACAACACCTGCGACGTGGCCGCAACCGCGATGACGTTTGGCAGAGCTGCCTTTACCGCATCCACATCCGCGAGCGTGATCTGGTTACTTCTGACGACTGCTTGCTGGGGATTGACTTCATAATTCGCGTAAACGAGATTGGCTCCCACGCCCTCGATCTGCCCGATGACGTAGCGCCTGCCGGTCACCGCCACCGTAAGGACCAGGACGATACAAGCGCTGCCTATGACCACTCCGAGCGTAGTCAAAATCGCGCGCAGTTTGTTTGACCACAGCGCCTCTACAGCAACGCGCCAGGTCTCCGCAGGCACCATCTAAACACCTTCCGCAGCGGCAAAAGCTGACTATAGCAGGACGAGGGTACGGCGCACGGACAGTACAAATGAAGTTCCTGGCGGCAACTACCTCTTCTGCAGTCCCTTCAACCCCTCAGCGGCCTGCTTGTCATGGGGATCGAGTGTGAGCGCAGCTTGATATTCCTGGGCTGCCTTATCCAATTGTCCTTCTCTCTCGTACAGCTTGCCCAGCCAGGCGTGCGCCGTCGAATGAGATGGAACATTGGCGTTGTCCGGCACCATGTCGAGATAAGTACGGAGCTGTCTCTCTGCTTCAGCCGGATTCCGATTTCCTAATACCAGTGCGATACCGCGATAATAAGCCAAGCGGTGATCGGCAGGCGCCAACGGCGCTCCCGCTTCAATCGCATTGGACATCTGCTCTGCATCGCCGCGATCCCGATAATATTCTGCAATTTCGAAATAGACCCCTATGCGGTCCGGCTTCATATCCAAAACCGTTCGATACTGACGGTCGGCCTGATCGAATCTCTTATGCGTGACGAAAAGCTCGGCTTCGGCCAGCGCTCCTTCAACGGGATCTATTGCTGACAGCGCTCGAATGCGCTGCCCGGCAGATTCTTCGCCCCCGCCTACAATTCCCGGCGCGTTCAGAAGATAACGGATCAGATCACGCTGCGCTTCCAGATTGTTTGCATCCAGCTTCACGGCGGTTTCGAATTCGTGATGGGTCTTGCGAGCCAGAGAAATCGCCGAAAAAGCGCTGAAGAAATTCGTCTCCTGCGCCTTCCTACCGTAGGCCTTGCCCAACCAGTCGTGATAATCGGAGCGGCCCGTTTCGAGAGTCACCGAGCGTTCCAGGCTGGAAATTGCACGGTTATAGTCGCGCAGTTCGTAGAAGCAGCGGCCCAGCCAGTAGTGCAGTGAAGAGTCTTCTGGCTCGCGTTGAACGGCTTCGTTGAGTGCTTCCGCAGCTTGGCGATACAGACCCCGGTTGTAGAGTCGCTCGATCTCCGCCGACAGATCGCGCATCGCTGCGCTCACCTCTACCGGCGCAACGATCAGCAATCCGATCGACAGAACGACGGGCAGCAGACAAGCACAAAACAAAGTGGTCTTGTTCATTCCGAATCGGGATTCGCCACGCGCACCGCCATGTTGTCGCGTAGCGGTGCGTCACCGGGCAGCGCTAGCACATCCCCCTCGTTAATGCCGGACAACACCTCGAATTGCGTCGCATTGGATAAGCCGACGCGAATTTCCGTGCGGTGTAGCCTGCTTCCATCAAAGCGATAGACATATCGATGCGTTCCATCGACCTGGACCGCACCGCGTGGCACGGCCAGGGCGTCAGCCCGCTCGTTTATTTCGATGCGGACATCGACCGTAGTGTTAGGAATTAATTCCATGCCCTGATTCACGATGGTACAAAGCAGTTCGCCCACGTTTCGCGTACCCAACGCCACAACTTGCCGCGGCAGGATCTCCGTCTTTCCGCTCCATGTCCGCCCAGGCAAGGCGTCCCATGTAACGACCACGGTCTGGCCGGGCTTTAGCTGGCCAAGTTCCGGCTCGTCGATGTAGGCCCGCACCCTGACCTGGCTTAAATCAGCGATGTCCGCAAGCAAATCGCCGGTGTGCACGAAATCTCTCACATGCACCGGCAGCGAATAGAGAGTCCCGCTTGCGGGCGCGACAACGCGCGCAGAATCCTCCTTGTATTGAAGGTCGTTGACGAGTGCGCGAGAGTGCTCCACCAATAGGCCCAGCCTTTCCCGAGCCAGGCTGACTTGATGTTCGAACTCTTGCTTGGCCTTGCGGGTTTGGTCCAATTCGGCGTCGGCATGCTCGAGGGCAGCACGATTCTTCTCCACTTCCTGACCGGTGGCGGCATTCTGAGCCACTAACTTCGTTAGCGTATCCTGTTGACGTTGCAGGAGGTTACGTTCCACCTCCGCCGAACGCACATCAGCCGCCAGCTTCGCCGCCTGATCGGGACGGCCTCCGGCTTCAGCCGCGCGCAGATCGTCCTGCTGAGTTGCCAATTGCGCGCGTGCTTGATCGAGTTGCGCGCGAACATCGCGGTCGTCCAATCTCAGCAGGAGGTCGCCTTTCTTCACGTTCTTGCCCTCTACGGCGATCACCTGGTCCACGAAGCCATCGAATTTGGCACGCAGGGAATAGGGCACGATCGGCTCGACCTTGCCGTTACTCGAAATCGATGAGCTCAGAGTCTGCCTGGAGGCTTGTACTACAGCTACCCGCGCGGAGGGCCGCCGGCTGTTCAGATAAAGCAAAACCACAGCCAGAAGCATTGCGAATCCAAGCAGCAACCACACCCGTCTGCTCAGCGTCCGCATAGGTTCCTCATCCCGCTGGCTCCTCCATCACAGGGGTAAATTTCGTGTAATTTTAGCAAAATTCGATGCCCAGAGGGGCGAATGCGGAATGCGCGCCTTCCGCGTCTAGGCATGATGCTATATTCCGCATCCAAGATGCCGGTCGTTTTCATAGTCTCCTCCGAATGGGATTTACGCGGAGCAATTCGAGCGGAATTGCGAGAGGCTGGCATCGATGCGCTGGGCATTGAATCCGTCGCAAATATGGCAGCGACGATCGCTGGCGGTGTCGCCCCGTCTCTGGTGGTCCTCGATGGCTCGGAATTGCACGACCCAGAGGCGCATCAGGCTCTGGAACACCTGACCGCTCGTATTCCGTTCCTGGTGGTCGATTCTCGACTGAATCCGGCCCCGCCCCTGCCTGGCGCCAAAACGGTTTTCAGGCCCATTCAAGTCAAAGAGATCGTAAACCTCGTTCTGGCGATGCTCTCTCAAAAGTCCGCTTCCTGAGCCCAGTCTGGCTTTACCTATGTTAAAATACCGTTGTGACCGAACATTCAACCACATCGCCCCACGCTGCAGAAAACGCTGCGCTGCGCCATTCCCAGCACGTGATTCACCGTGTCTGCATTCAATGCAATAACATGTTCCGGGTGACCCCGGACCGCTTTGACGCAAAGCAGTGCCCCAATTGCCACAAAGGCTGATCTCGTATCCGCCAATTTCTTTCCGCGCCTACATCAGCTAGAATTTCCGCCGCCCATTGGAGATACGCATGCGCATCCATAGTGAGTACATGACCATTCAAACCAAGGAAAAGCGGGAGTTCCTGAACGTTACGCCGAACGTCAGGGAGGCCGTGGAGAAAAGCACCATTCGCGACGGCCTCATCCTCATCTCATCGCTGCATTCAAATTCGGCCCTGTTCATTAACGATGAAGAGTCTGGCCTTTTGCAGGATATCGCTGAATGGGTTGAACGCCTGGCGCCCTCCGACGCGACTTATCATCACAGCGCGCGCAGCGAAAGCAGCGCCGGCGTGCACCTGCAAAACCTTCTGCTGCACCACCAGGCGGTGGTATCGCTCGCGGGCGGAAAGCTCGAATTGGGACCCTGGCAACAAGTGATCTATGCCGAACTCGACGGCCAGCGGCCGAAACGCATCGTGATCAAAATCCTCGGGGAGTGATGGTGCAGAAGCGCCCTAGCTCTCCCCATGGTTGCGTCGTGGGGTCCGGCCCGAATGGCCGCGCGGCACCGGGATCGGCCAGCGAATGATCGTCGCCGAAAAGCTTGGGAAGGAATTTCGAGATAAGAAGCGGGGCGTGGTTCGCGCCGTGGAGGGCCTCAGCTTCCGCTGCACGCCGGGCCGCGTTTACGGCCTGCTGGGGGCCAATGGCGCGGGCAAGACCACAGCCCTGCGGATGCTTGCGACGATTCTCACACCCACTTCCGGCACCGCTTCCATTGCAGGCTTTGACGTTCGCCTCGAACCGCAGAAGGCACGGCAGAATCTGGGCTTCCTCTCCACCGCCACTGCGCTTTACGGCCGGCTCACTGCACTGGAGATGGTGGAATACTTTGGCTGCCTCTATGGCTTGGATCACGCCAGTGCCCGCCGGCGCACTCTAAACCTCTTCGAGCGCCTCGACATCGTCGCCTTTCGCGATCGGCGTTGCGAAAATCTTTCCACCGGGATCAAACAGCGGGTTTCCATCGCCCGGACGCTGGTTCACGATCCGCCAGTGATGATCTTCGACGAACCGACTGCCGGCCTTGACGTGATGAGCGCCCGAACGATCGTCGCTTTCATTCGCGAATGCCGCGAAAGCGGCAAAACTGTGGTTTTCTCCACCCACGTCATGAGCGAAGCGGAAAAACTCTGCGACATCATTGGCATCATTCATGACGGACGGCTGATGGCTGAGGGAACCCTCGAGGAACTGCGCGGCCGTTATCGCCACTCCGACCTCGAGGAAATTTTCGTACAGGTGGTCGGCGCGTGAACTGGCGCAATATCGTCGTGGTCTATCGCAAGGAGCTGACCGATTCGCTGCGGGATCGTCGCACCGTTATTTCCATGATCGTCGTGCCGATTCTGCTGATGCCCGTGCTGACGATTTTCGTCGGGGTGCTTTCGGCCCGGCTCATTGGAAGGGCCATGCAGCAAGTGCCTTCGGTCATGATTATCGGAGGGGAGAACTCGCCTCAAATTTTGGCCGCGCTGCACGCGTTAAGCGATGTTCAGATCGTTCCCGCCAGCCCCGATTACGCTCAGCAGATTGTGGATAAGAAGATCCGCGCAGCCGTTGAACTTCCCGCGGACTTCGACGCGATCATCGCCCGGGAGGGAACGGCCAGCGTCCGGATCGATATGTACCAGGGCGAAATCAACTCCGGGTTCAGCGCGGATAAACTGCAGAAGTTCTTTCGGGATTTCCGGGACCGCTCCATCGGCGAAAGGCTCCAGGCGCGCCACCTGCCAAATGAACTTGCCGAGCCCATCCGTATCGAGGAAAGAAACGTCGCGCCGCCCGAAAAAGTTAGCGGTGTAGTGCTCGGCGGGTTGGTGCCTTATTTCGTCATTATTCTTTCCCTGACCGGCACCATGTACCCGGCGATGGACCTCACGGTAGGCGAAAAGGAGCGCGGAACCATCGAAACCATACTGTGCAGCCCCATCTCCCGCATAAGCCTCGTTCTGGGGAAGTTCTTGATGGTGCTCACTGCATCGCTTTCCACCGCCGCTCTGGCCATCGCCTCGATGGGCCTGACTCTCGCGGCCGCCAGTAAGATGGTTGGCGGCATGGCGCACATCAGCGACATAGGACTGGAGTTCAACATCAGTCTCAGCGCCGTCTTCTGGGTTTTTCTGATGATCGTGCCACTCGCGGTGCTGTTTTCTGCCGCCCTGTTGGCGATTTCGCTCTTTGCGAAAAGCTTCAAGGAAGCTCAGAGCTACCTCTCGCCCCTCACGATTGTGGTCGTTGCACCGGCGATTGTATCCGTACTCCCTGGAGTGGAATTGAACGCGCGCCTGTCTCTAATTCCTATCCTCAACACCAGCCTGGTCAGTAAGGAAATAGTGAGCGGGACGTATCACTGGGGCTACATCGCGCTGATCTTCGGTTCATCCTGCGTCTATGCAGCCGTTGCGCTATGGGTAGCTATCCGGCTTTTTCAGCGCGAAGAAGTGCTCTTTCGCGTCTGAATTGGACACTCGGAGCCTGCGAGTGCCTGGTAGGCAAAATGGTGAACGTAACGCTGTTAAGGTGTACCTGTCAGCCGTGACTCGGCGACGCTGCTCAGCCGGCGTACGGTCTCCCGCAATCGCACCGCGAGATTAGCGATGGTCTCCAGCCGCTCAATCGCTGATTCCGGCAGCCGGTCCCGCCGCGCGAGTAACATTTCGGCATTTCCCAAGATTCCGGTAAGTGGATTGTTCACCTCGTGCCGAAGAATCTCGCCAAAGTCCCCGCTCCAGCGATCGTCAGAGCCGTCCGAAGGCCCCAAACCGCCTTCCGCCGCAAGGCGTATGCGCCGTTCCACCAGACCGACGGCAACAGGCACGAAGTTGCCCGAGCGCGCGACGAAATCCGCCGCGCCAGCGCTGATTTGGCTCTTCAATTCCGGCTGGCGCTGCGATGCGGCGACCATAATGACCGGTGCAATTTCAACCAGTTCCGTTACCGTCGCTTGCAGGCCTTCCTTCGATTGATCCTCGAGCCCCGATTCATCTAATAGAAACACCGACGCCTCCACGCGCGGCCGTTGTCGAACTCCCGCAAACCATGCAATCGGCCGAAGCTGAAACGACTGACTCGCACTCTGAAGCTCATTGACATACTTCCGCGTTAGTCCCGGGTCATTACAAATAATCTGGATCAGATGCTCACCGCTCATAGTGCTTCCGTTCATGTTGCGTGGATTGTTCGTAATCACGCTGCGATTCTCCTCCCGTTGTCCTAGGGGCTCTGGGCCTGGCATCCATCGTCCCGTCCAGGGCCAGCCGTACTATTTCCTTGAGTTCCTCCACCAAAAACGGTTTGGCCAGATAGCGCACGCTGCACCTTTGCAGAAAATCGACCGTTCGCGGAGCCAGAGTATCGCCCGTGACAAATATCAATCGTTGGGCCATGGACCTTTGTTCACGAACGAGTTCCCGGTAAAAACTGCGGCCATCCAGGTGGGGCATGCGTAAGTCACAGATGACCAGATCGTACTGGCCCCCGCGAGCCATGCTGAGTCCCTGCCGGCTGTCCAAAACGGTGTCGACCAGGTGTCCCTCATCGCCGAGGACATCGGCAATCAGCCTGGCGACGGTGGGCTCGTCTTCGACTACCAGAATTCGCCCCCCCTGAGCTCTGCTGCTCTCGGTCGGCAACGCCGGAGCCGGCATGCCCACCACGTATGGTTTCTCGCCGGCGTCCTCTATTCGCGTCGTGCTCGGGAATTCGATTCTGAACACGGCGCCCCCTGCCGGCCGATTTTCGACGGTTACCTCGCCGCCGTGCTGGTGCACAATCCCGTACAAGATGGAAAGGCCCAAGCCGGTGCCCACGCCAGCGGGTTTAGTCGTAAAAAACGGGTCAAAGATATGCAGGACCACCTCTGGAGGGACGCCTGGGCCATCATCGGCAACCTCCAGAGCAACTCGATCCGCGGACACTTGTCGCGTCTGGATCCAGATGTGGCCGCTTCCCCTAAATTGCTGGATCGCCTGCTCGGCGTTTATGATGAGGTTGAGCAGGGCCTGCTGAATCTGTACGGCATCCGCCATGGTGCTGGGGAGCCGCTCATCCAGATCCACCTCCGTGAGGATATTCTCAAGGCGCAATTCGTGTGCGCGAATCGCCACCGTGCGCTCGACAATTTCATTCAGGCTTACGGAGGTGCGCGCTACCTTGCTGCCACTTGTGAAGAGCAATAGATTTCGGGCGATATCTCTCGCGCGCTTGGCCTCCTCCAGGATATGACGCGCCTCGGATTCCCACGGAGAACCTCTCATCCGTCCGTGCACGATCTGGGCATAGCCGAGAATACTGGTGAGCGGGTTATTGAGTTCATGTACCACGCCGCAAACCGTCTGTCCCAACGCCGCTAGCCGTTCGCTGTGAAATAGCCGAGATTCCAGCTGCCGTTGGATACTAATGTCGCGGTAGATTTCCAGCCACCCAAGCGGCTGCTTATATCGATTCAATACCGGGCGCGCGTACCGCTCCAGAGTTTTCTTCTCCGGATTCGCCAGTTCCAGTTCGTCCCAGGAGGCTTCGCCGTTCTGAAACCGCTGCCGCCAGCGGGCCGCAACGACGTCGCCGTGCGCAAATTGTGGACTGAGCCTGGCAACAAACTGCTCGAAATGATTCAACCCGCGCAGCCTTCCCGGCTCGTTTCCGAGGATTTCGGCGAACCGGTCGTTCACGGCCCACAAGTCCCCCCTGAGACCAAACAGAAGAATCCCGCAACCTACTGAGTCAAGTAACGTCCCCAGCATAGCTTCGTCCCTTGATTCCATCTCCGGCAGGCCCACGCCGCTCTGAGTGGAACCATCGCTACTTCGAAGCACCCTTTTCCAGGTTAACGAATCGTTTCGAGCTGAGTTCTGCATTTGCCGCCTGACAAGAGGTCGAGATCGTCTAACGCCAGCGTCTCGCACCGTACATATCCCTACTGTGATCCCTTGCACAGAGCTCGCCAACTAGACACCGAATATTCGTAACAGAATCAACAAGTTAGAATCTCACGCTGCAGCCGGTCGGGCGCTGGCATTCCCGCTCCGAAACCGGTTAGCCGATCAGGGTTCCGCGACGGGAATGTGGGTTCGCCTTAGCGTGACACCATCGAACCTGATTTATGGGGATCTTACTTAGTTGGGCAGGCCTTCGCCGCCGTACTGTTTCAGCTTGCGGTAAAGCGTGGTCTTGCCAATCCCAAGCAATCTCGCGGCGGCGAGTTTATCTCCACTGGTCTCGCGAAGCGCGCGCAAAATAGCGCGCCGCTCCAGCTCTTCCAAGGTCATGGACTCATCTGACCGCAGCGCGTGTTCGTCTGACTCCTGCTGCAGGTTGGAGGGAAGGTCCGCGATATGCAAAATCGGACCGGAGCCGAGAGCCACTGCGCGCTCGATGGCGTTTTCCAGTTCGCGTACGTTTCCCGGCCAGTCGTAAGCCATCAAACGCCGCATGGCATCTTCGGAAATCGTGCGAATAGGCCGCTGCGGATCGCTGAATTTCTCGAGGAAGGAATGAACCAGCAGGGGAATGTCAGTCTTGCGCTCGCGAAGAGGCGGCAGCTTTATCTGCACCACGTTCAAGCGGAAGTAAAGGTCCTGCCGGAAGGCGCCCGTGCGAATGGCGGACTCCAGATCACGATTCGTCGCCGCGATAATGCGCAAATCGATATGGACACGCTCCGTGGCTCCCACCGGACGAATCTCCCGCTCTTGCAGCGCTCGTAGTAGCTTCGCCTGCAAATCCACGGGAAGATCGCCGATCTCATCAAGGAAAACGGTCCCACCGTTGCCCGACTCGAGCAAGCCTGTTCGGCCGTGTTGTGCCCCTGTAAACGCTCCTTTCACGTAGCCAAAGAGTTCGGACTCGATGAGCGTCGGCACCAGGCCCGCGCAATCCACCGGGACGAAAGGCTTATTCTTTCTCACTCCTGAGAAATGTATCGAGCGCGCCACCAGTTCTTTTCCCGTCCCACTCTCCCCCAAAATCAATACGGGGTAGTTGTGCTGGCTGACCTTCTCCACCATCTTGTAAACGCGCTGCATTTTCGCAGAAACGCCAATCAAGCCGCCGAAACCCGGTCGCGTGCGCAATTGTTCGCGAAGAACTCGGTTTTCGTGATCCATCTCGAGGTTCTGAATCAGCCGTTCAATCTTGGCCCGTAGTTCCTCCACGTGGAAAGGTTTGGTCACATAATCCCTGGCTCCCAACCTGGTGGCGGCTACGGCAGTTTCGATCGAACCGTATTGCGTGAGTACCATTACTGAAGTGTTGGGGTGATTCGAGCCGATCAGCTTCAACAGCTCGAGTCCTCCCAATTGCGGGACCTTGAGGTCGGTGACAACGATGTCTACCGGCGACTGCTCCAGAACCTCCAACGCATCATGGGTTGTCGCGGCCGTGTGTACTTGCAGGCCGATCTCCGCGGCAATGTCTCGACACAAGTCGCGCGTCGCGGCTTCGTCTTCGACGATCAGTATCGAGAAGCCTCCTGCGCTGATCTTAGGGCTGGCGGGTTTTATTTCTAGGTCCACGGCTCGCCTCAGGAGTATGCAAGGACGATGCCAAAAAGGGCGCCAGGGAAAACACCTGTAAAAAGAAACACTTAGGGAAATAAGGGTAGTGGCGCTCGCGAAAGCATGTATACCAAAAAGGGAAGTATGTCAATCGATAACAAGTCGACGCCCTCGTAAGTCACGTTAAACATTGGCTGTGCAGATATGGGAGAGGTCCGAGGGCTGATTTGGAACTGGGCGGAGGCCGCACTAAAACGGCCAACTGGTTATCCCCACCTTGATAACGAAGCCGCTCCGATCGGCCGCGTTGCTGAGGTTCAGCATGTAGCGGTAGCCGATATCTACGGCTGCCTGGGGAACTATGTAAATCCGCAAGCCCCAGATTCCATCGACCGGGTCACGAGCTCCAAATGTTGAATTGGGTGTGGCCGCTCCCGCGAACACCAACCCGTTATATTCGTTCATGAACTGGATGCGCTTTTCAGGAAACAGAATGTAGCCCGTGCCCAGGCGCACCTGGTCGGCCTGCGTCAAATCCCTCGCCCCGCCAGCGCGGGGATCGCGCGTCAGCAAATATCCGAAATCGCCAACAATCGTGATCAGGCTCCCAAAACGACGGCTGCTGGCCACGCTGATCAGATCCGCTATCTCTCCGGTCTGCGTGCCATTCCCGAGGAGTTGCGTCAAGGTGTATCGCGTCGGGATGATCACGTCATTTCGTACCGAAAGGTTCACTGGCGCCCCGGCTTGTTCGGAGAGCAGTGCGAATTTGACCCCCAGCGTAATGTTCCCCGGCCCCGAATCGTTTCGCGATGCAAATGGAAAATCCTCTACGTAACCAGGACGCTGACCCGGGCCCAGAGTCCGGTA
Source organism: uncultured Acidobacteriota bacterium (assembly GCA_963810155.1). Classification (GTDB taxonomy): domain Bacteria; phylum Acidobacteriota; class Terriglobia; order Acidiferrales; family UBA7541; genus Palsa-189. Next base: position 30,135 of record CAWEMN010000021.1, on the reverse strand, counting down.
TATCGTGGATCCGCTCTGGGGGAACGCCATTATGTCGGACGGTGCTCGCAGGCTCAGTTCGCCGGGGTTTCCGATCTGGGTCGCAACTTCAGGTTGAAAAGCCGCCTCGAAGTTCATCCATTTCCGATATCCCCACCCAAAATTGATGCCGTAATTGGAGACGACCACACTTCCCGGCATGCGCGTAAATCGGTTTCCATAAACGGAAAATGACCACCCCGATTCCAGCAATTCGCCGGTCTCCAGCGTAAAAACCCCCAACCCGCCGCTCGTGGCCGCCATTGGATTCGCCTGGATATTGGGAAGGCCTGTTGTTCCGCCTGCCTCGCCCTGGGGCGGCAGAGGTGGCTCCTCGCCCGAGGGGCCGGCCGACTCGGCCAAGGCATTCCTGGCCATACCTCGACTATTGATTGGATCCGCAGATATCTGAGCCGCAACGGGCATGGCCAGCACCAAAACCAGCAACATGGCCGCTCCTGTCACCAGGTGTGCGCATTCGAGCGCGCCAATCACACGGCGCCACCCAACCACGTTTCGTCGATATCCTACCGACATGAGAATGGGAATGGTGATATGGAGTGAAATAGCGACCGTTGATGAGGGCACAAAGAGAGCCGGGAAAAGACGGCCACAGTATAATGCACAGGGAAAATGGAGACGAAGGATTTTCGGCTAGATTTCAAAACGAGCATCCTTGTCCATCCTTTCAGGGCCGTAGTTCACACTCGTATTCCTCTCGAACGTCGGGCAGCTCCTTACCTGCCTTAAGGACGGCATGCACCGAAAATTTGCCCTCTGGCTTGGCATTCACGCGGCCTGCTGGTAGATTCAAGTCAGCTTATCGAAAGGAATTATGCAAGCAGATCAGAATAAATCCGCCGATCGTGTGCTCATCGTCGAAGATGAAGAGAACGCCCGACGCGGTTACGAATCTCTGCTGCAAAAATGGGGCTTGGACGTTATGGGGGTCCCCAGTGCGGAGGACGCCCTGGCCCGCTTTTCCGATTACCATCCTTCCGTGCTGATCGCTGACGTCGAGCTTCCTGGAATGGACGGCTTAACCCTCCTCGAGCGGCTCGGGTCCGAGCTTGCCTCGGTTCCCGCCATCATCATCACCGGAAAAGGAAGTGAGGAGCGTGCCGTTGCCGCGATTGAGGCTGGCGCCTTCTGGTATATCGAAAAGCCGCTCAAAGGCGCCGTCCTGCGGGCGCTCCTTGATCGAGCTCTTGGCAAAGCCCGCGATCAGCAGCAAGTGGCGGCTTTAAGACGGCAACTGCGCGAGGCAGGCCGTATCGGGGAACTTGTGGGCGGGGCCAGACCGATGCAGGAGGTCATGCGCCTGGTTGAGCAGGTCGCTCCCTCCTCCGCCTCCGTCCTCATCACGGGGGAAACAGGATCCGGAAAAGAGATCCTCGCGCGCACGCTCCACCAGCTTTCGCCGCGCGCCGAGCGGCCGTTCGTGGCCATCAATTGCTCCGCCATTCCAGAATCTCTGATGGAGAGCGAAATCTTTGGCCATGAGCGCGGAGCCTTCACGGGCGCTGCCGAACGTCGCATCGGCTGTTTCGAACTTGCCGACGGCGGCACGCTGCTTTTGGACGAAATCGGTGAAATGCCGCCTCCTACTCAAGCCAAGCTGCTGCGCGTCCTCGAAGACCGGAAGGTCCGGCGGCTGGGAAGTAAGAGCGAAACGCCGGTGGATGTGCGCGTACTCGCGGCCACGAACAAGGACCCCGAACAAGCCGTCGCTCATGGCCAGCTCCGTCAGGATCTCTATTTCCGCCTGAACGTGTTTCACATTCACCTGCCTCCTTTGCGCAGTCGCAAGGAAGATCTGCCCATGCTGGTCGAGCACCTCCTGCGCGACCTCAATGTCAAACACACCCGGCAGGTTCGCGGTATCAACGCAGAAGTCAGCGAGCTTTTTCACGGTTATACTTGGCCGGGAAACGTTCGCGAGCTGCGCAACGTTCTCGAGCGTGCCGTGATTGTGTGTGACCGCGACCTCATTGGCCGTGGCCATCTGCCCACCGACTTCGGCCGCGCTCACACCGCTGCTGCCTCCGAACTCTCTTCCCTGCGCTTCCCTCTTGGCACAACCGTCGATGCCATGGAGCGTGAACTCATCTTGCAGACACTTGCGGCGACCAATAACAAGACACGAGCTGCGGAACTTCTCGGAATTAGCCTCAAAACGCTGCATAATAAGCTGAAAGAATACGAAGCGGACCGGGCCGAGAGCCGCTGAAGCGCCAAGATGCGCCTGCGTTTAAAAACTAAAATTACTCTGATCATCGTCCTGCTCGTGCTGACTGCGGTGGGGGTGACCTCCTGGCTGCACGTGCTGACGTTGACCCGCCAAGTGATCCAGCAGGCTGACGGGCGCGCAAACCTTGTGGCTCAGCAGGTATTTTTCCAGGCGCAGAACGCTCTCGCTGAGGCCGCGCGGGAAGGTCAGCTGCCAGCCTCGAATCGGCCTGAGGATTTACGCGAATACGTCCGCAATGCCTTGGACCAGAACTCTGCCCTGACCTCGCTGATCGATGCCGAGGTGGGGAACTCTTTCCTGGTATACGAAGTCACGATCGTCGACCGCGATGGAATAGCCCTGATTTCAAGCGACGCTTCGCTCCCTGGACGCAAAGTTCTGGCGCGCCCACCCCTGAGCCAACTCATCAATACCGGCTTCACTCAGCAGCTTCGATTGATCTATGGCTCTCCCCAGGCCTACGATATTTCATATCCTTTCAAGCTTGGCCCTCCCGGGCAGCAAGTGCCCTTCGGCGATATTCGCGTTGCCTTGCATACCGGGCTGCTGGCCATCGAGATTACGCCGGCTTTGCGCTCGTCGGTTTGGCTGGCGCTCCTCTCCGTGATGGCCTCGGTTTTTCTGGCCGCCGTCGTGAGCAGCCTTCTGCTTGCGCCGGTCGAACGCATCTCCGCGCAGTTGGACCGCATCTCACGAGGCGAATTCGATCAAAAACCGCTGGAACGCGAGGACGAGTTCGGGCAGGTAAGTACCAAGATCACCAAGATCGGCCTGCAGTTGCGTGGCGTGCGCGAAATTTTCAGTACGCTTCGCGAGAACCTCGATCAGATTCTCGGCGGCCTGGAGGATGGGTTGTTATTGTTCACTCGCGATGGCCGCGCCGTCATGGTCAGCCCCGCAGTGGAAAATTTCCTGGGTGCGCCCGCCGACCAGTTGCTCGGCCGGAAAGCGAGTGAGATCTTCCCTCCCGGGCATCCCCTGCTCTCGGCCCTGGTTCTGGTAGGAGACGAGTTCGAGCCCGTGGCTGCCGCCGAGGCCGATGTTCCCTCCGCCGACCCCACTCTGCCTCCGCAGCGGATTGGGGTCAGCGTGCAGGTCATCAACGAGCGAGGTACGCGCATGGGCGCTCTGGTCACACTGCGAGACCTTCAATCGCTCGAAACGATCAGCCGCCAGTTGCAGGTTTCCGAACGGCTGGCCGCGCTCAGCCGCGTCACCGCGGGCGTAGCCCACGAAGTGAAAAATCCTCTGAACTCGATGCGCCTTTGGCTGGAAAATCTCAAGGAGAATCTCCCTGCCGGGGATGGCGTGCCACGCCAGGCCGTTGCCGTCCTCGATAGCGAAATCGATCGCCTCGATTCGGTCGTGAAACGCTTCCTCGATTTCGTGCGTCCGCAGGAATTGAGACTGGAAGAGACTCACCTGGATGAGTTGCTGGCCGAAATCGCGGGAATCGCCCGGCCTCAAATGGAGCGCGCCCACGTGCAACTGGTGAAGCAGTACGCGGACCTGCCGCCGGTGCGGGTCGATCGGGCTCTTCTCACGCAGGCCCTTCTGAACTTGGTACTCAACGCCATCCAGGCCATGCCTTCCGGTGGCCGGCTCACACTTGGCCTGGATCGACGGGGAGAAGCGGCGGAAATTACCATCGGCGATACCGGGCAGGGTATCGCCCCCGAGCATCGCGGCCGCGTCTTTCAATTATTCTTCACCACCCGGCCTGGAGGCAGCGGAATTGGCCTGGCCAGCGCCTATAAAGCCATACAATTGCACGACGGCTCGATCGAATTTGATTCTCAGATAGGACAAGGGACGACATTTCGCATCGAACTACCTATGGCGCGCCCCTTGGAGCCCGCGGTTACGCGCTTCCGAGTGGCAAACGGCGCCCTCGCACGGAACGCATCATGAAACTATCGCGGAATGTTCTGGTCGCTCTCCTCTGCCTCGCCGCCGGCGGGCTTGCCGGATGCCGCCGAAACATTGTTCGGGCGGCGCCCCCCTCCGTGGCTTCTCCGCCACAAACTGAGCCCTTCCCGCAGCCCACGGTTGTCAATCAGCAGCCTGCGCCCGAGTCTGCGCCGCCGCCAGATGTTAAGTCGGAGGCGCAACCCGTTCCCGCTGTGTCTGCGCCGCCACGTCCCCGTCCTCCCGTTGAAACCGAGGCGGCTAAACCGAAGGCGGAACCTGAGCCGCAACCGCCTCAAATTGCGCCGCAGCTTTCCGCAAAAGATCAGGATGCTGCCGTTCGCATCACGACGGATGATATCCGCGTTGCTGAACGCAATCTGCAGCTGGCCTACGGCCGCCAGCTCAATGCTTCACAAAACGATCTGCTTGAAAAAATCGGCGGCTTTCTGGGCCAGGCTCACGAGGCAATCCGTGCCGGCGATTGGGTCCGCGCGCAGAATCTAGCCCAAAAGGCCCAGGTCCTCTCTGTCGAACTGGTCAAATCCTTCTAGAAATTTCCAGCTGTCCCATTTTTTATCGATCAAAAGAACTCGCCTGGCAGAGTAGCCACGAGTATCGACAGGAAGACCAGCAAAATCACGACGAAAAGGAATCGAACGTATCCTGGATCAAGCGTGACGCGTCCTGACGCAAACGCTTTGCTTCTTGTTCCGAGGACGATGTGGAGCGCAATCAACAGCAGTACAAAAATGAGCTTGATGCGCAGCCAGCGGGCATGCAAGAAGTACGGCCTGTTGGTCATGACCAACAGGACTCCGGCCAGGATCGCCAGAGTAGCGCCCGGATCGGCCATAGCCCGAAGACCGAGCTTCTCGATGCCGGCAAGGCTCGCTCGCGTTTCCGGAATCGTCTCTCGCGTGTGCCTGAGCAAGACGAAAGCGCACATCAGCAGACCGCAAATCCATAGCGTGAACCCAAAAACGTGCACGACCAAGAGCCAGGGGACCATGGCGTTTCGGACTCCTTCGAGGCCCAGTCTATCATCCGCAGGGAATTTGCGAACGCTGCACTGTGGTGAGCTTTCGTTCGACGCGGAGGAGCCGGGGTTAACGCTTCACTTCGTTTGCTTTTGCATTTGCCACGTGGGTTCTAACAAGAGCGGCATCACGTCCGCAGCCTCGAGGGGTTTGGAAAAATAGTATCCCTGTGCGTACTTGCACTGCAACCTCTTCAGCAACGTCACTTGATCAATCGTTTCCACTCCCTCGGCTACGACGTCCAGGTGAAGATTTTTCGCCATGGGCATGATCGTTCGCGCGATCTCCATACTTCCCACGCTCTCACCCGTACCGCTGATAAAGGAGCGATCGATCTTCAGCGTGTCCAGCGGGAAGCGGTGCAGATAGCTCAATGAGGAATACCCGGTCCCGAAATCATCGATTGCCAGGCGCACGCCCAACGACTTGATTTGCTGTAATGTTTCCGCGGCGGCAGCCGGGTCTGCCATGACAGCGCTCTCGGTAATTTCCAGCTTCAAGTTTTCCGGTGGCAGGGCCTGTTCGTACAATAAAGCTTTCATCTCCTCCACCAGGTGCGGTTGCAACAGCTGTTTGGCGGATAGGTTGACGCTCATGGTCAACTGGAGATGTGTGTCGGAAAGTGCCCGCCACTCGCTCATTTGGCGACAGGCTTCCCGCAGGCTCCACCAGCCCAACTCGCGGATCATCCCCGTCTCCTCCGCAACGAAGATGAATTCTTCGGGTCCGACGAGCCCTCTCGTCGGATGTTGCCAGCGCAGCAGGGCCTCAAATCCAACCATAAGCCCCGATTCGAGAGCAACAATCGGCTGATAAAAATTCCGGAATTCCTCGCGCTCGATCGCGCGCCGCAGGTCGGTCTCCAGCTGGAGTCGCGCCATGACGCTGGCGCGCATATCCGCGTCGAACACCTCGTAACGCGCTTTGCCCAGGGATTTGGCCCGGTACATCGCCGTATCGGCGTCGCGCAGCATCTCTTCGGGCTGCTCGTAAACCACGTTGCTCAAGGCGATTCCGATGCTGACCGAGGTGAATACCTCTTTGCCGGCTAGCACGAAAGGCGCCGACAGTGAGGTCATGAGCCGCTCGGCGGCCCGATCGGCATCGGACGTTTCCTTGATGTCGTCCAGCAAAATTGTGAATTCGTCTCCGCCGAGACGCGCTACCGTGAATGTTTCTCCAAGGCGCGCCACCGTATCGGTTGAACGCAAACACTTCTCCAGCCGGTTGGCCACTCCCACCAGGAGTTGATCTCCGATCAGATGGCCCAGGCTGTCGTTGATCATCTTGAACCCATCAAGGTCCAGGAAGAGCACGGCAAACAAGTGATCCTTGCGACGCTTCGAATGCTTGATCAGTCGTCCAAGGCGATCAATGAACAGAAGCCGATTGGGCAAGCCCGTCAACGGATCGGATACTTTTCGTTCCGTGATATCGGTCTGGGACCCCGCCATGCGCGAGGTTCTGCCCGATGCATCGCGAACGGCGAGTCCTCTGCTCAGCATCCACCGAAAGCCGCCGTCTTTGTGCAGTAAACGATGCTCGCTCTCAAAGTGAGGGGTCAGGCCCTTTTGATGGGCTGCAATTTCATCTTTGACGCGCTCTCGATCCGCGTCGTGTATCCGGCCAAACCATTCCTCCAACCGATCTTCAATTTCATTTTCCCGAAAACCCAGCATGGCTTTCCAGCGGGGAGAAAAATAGAGGGCGCCGGTTATCAGATTCCAGTCCCAAAGACCATCGTTGGCGCCGCGAGCCGCCAGCGCATAACGCTCTTCGCTCTCTCTCAAGGCTTCCTGCGCGCTTTTGTGCGACAGTTGTGTGCTGATTCGCGCCAACGCAACGGGAAAATCGATCGGCTTCGTCAGATAATCGTTCGCGCCCAGATCCAGGGCTTTGACGATATCGTCACTCTGATTCTTTGCCGTCACCATGATGATCGGCAATTCAATTGAGGAGTAAGCATTCGCGCAGCGTTTTCAGAGCATCCAGGCCGGTGACTTCCGGCATTTCAATATCCAGCAATACCAGATCGATGCCGTCCTCTTTGACCCGTGGCAGCAATCCTTTTGCGTTATCCGACAGCCCGATGACATAGCCCTTCCGTGCCAGCCGCCGGGCCAGCATGTCTCGGTTCATTTCGTTGTCGTCAACGATCAGCAACCGGCTGGGCCGTAAGGTCATGACACTTTTTTCTCGGCAAGCAGGCTTTCTATTTTCTCGCTCAGCCGCTCAAACTCGATCGGCTTGGTGTCGTAATCGTCGCAGCCCGCTTCAAATGCTTTCGCTCGATCGGTCACCAGGGCATGCGCCGTAAGCACGATGATGGGGATATGGCGAGTGTCCTCGCTGGCCTTAAGCCGCCGCGTCAATTCCCAGCCGTCCATGGCCGGCAGGCTGATATCCATCAGGATCAAATCGGGCGCTTCGGAATGCGCCAGCAAATGCCCTTGTTCTCCATCCTGCGCGGTGATCACACGATAGCCTCTCCGCTGTAGTCTCCTCGACAGCATGTCGCGGTTCATTTCATTGTCTTCAACCAGCAGGATTTTCGGCATCATTTAACTTCTCCTGGGAACCTCAACTTCGATTGGCTGCCGCTCTTCTCTATTGCTCGCCGTGCGAGACGAAACGACCTTCGCCTCCGAGACGCCGGAAACACGCGCGACCCGGTGCTTTTCTATGAGAACCGCCAGCCGGTCGCGATCGACCGGCTTGATCAAATAGTTGGACGCGCCCAAATCAAAACCCATGGCCGCGTTGTCTACCACCGTGACCATAATTACCGGAATCTGCGCCACACTGGGATCGCTCTTGAGCTTGCCGAGAACGATCCAGCCGTCGCACTCCGGCATGATCACGTCCAGTGTGATCAACAATGGGCGCACTTCCCGGGCCAGGCGCAAGCCTTCTTCTCCGCCCGCGGCGGCAACCACACGAAAGCCCATCTTCGTCAGGAATCGAGACATGAGGTCGCGAACGGCCGGATCATCATCGATCACCAGAATCGTGTCCGCTTCCGCTCGATATTCCGGCGCGCTCGCAGGAACACTGCCTGTACCTTCCGACTGCGTTGCTTCAACCGCTTCCAATGTGACTTGGGCTGGCAGGTGTACGGTAAACGTCGAGCCTTGGCCGGCCTGGCTCTCGACGCTGATTCGGCCTTTCATCATCTGCACGAACCGATGACTGATCGCCAGCCCCAGGCCTGTTCCTCCGTACTTGCGCGCAATCGTTGCATCGGCCTGAGAGAACTCCTGAAATAGCTTGTGTTGTTGTTTGCTGCTGATCCCGATTCCTGTGTCTTTTACTTGGAATCGGATCCACTCCTGGCCTTCTACGCTCGCGGGGCTCACATCGAGAGAGATGGTGCCATGATCGGTAAACTTGCACGCATTGCTCATCAGGTTAAACAAGATTTGCCGGACTTTGGTGGCATCGGCTCGCATCATCCCCAGATCGTCCGCCTAGATGAACGCGAACCTTGTTGCTGTTCTTCGCGATCGCGGGCTGGAGCGTCGTTACCATCTCCTCCACCATCACCGACACGTCGAAGGTCTCCAAATGCAATCCCATCTTCCCGGCCTCGATCTTGGAGAGATCGAGTACGTCATTGATGAGGGACAATAGGTGCTTGCCCGCCGCTTGAATTTTCTGCAGGTCCTGGAGATTCTCCATCCTTCCGGAATCTCGCGTCTCTTCCTCCAGCATTTCGCTGTAACCAATGATGGCGTTCAGCGGCGTGCGCAGCTCGTGGCTCATATTGGCAAGGAATGCGCTCTTCGCGCGGCTGGCGTCCTCCGCTGCGTGCTTGGCCTTGAGCAGCTCCTCTTGCGTCTGCTTGCGGTGGATAATTTCGCCTTCCAGTTCGCGCGTTCTTGTTTTCAGCTCATCATTGGCGCGTTGCAATGCCGTGTCGCGGTGCTGGATTTCGGACAGCATGGTATTGAAGCCATCGATCAGCCTTCCGATTTCGTCGCCATAAAACCGAGTGGCCCGGACCTCATAATTCTTGTTCGTGGAAACCATTCTCATCGCATTTTCCAGGTGCAGAATGGGCCTGGAAATCAGCCTTTGTAGTTGCGAGGAGACCAGCAGCGCGAAGAAGCCGGAAATCAAAACGAAAATACCGACAATTCCGCTATATCGCCTGGCTCTGACGCTCCACTGGCGCATGTCCGACTGCAAAAACAGGGTCCCCACGCGCTCGCCGTTCAGCGTCACTTCGTGGAACACTTCCAGATACCCGCCCTCGAAGCGGTACCCGTTCGGTTGCGAACGGCCGGGCAACGCGGAGGGATGCGCGGTGCCGTTGGGAAAGTAGTGCGCGAAGATCTTTCCATCGGGGCTGTACAGAACCGCCGCCACGATGTCCTCTTTCGCCGTGAGGGCCGACAATGTCGCGGTCGCTGCGGCTTCGTCTCGGAAGGCCATGGCCGCCGCGCTGTTGTACCCGATAATCTGCGGCCTGGGTCATCAGGTCCAGGGTGAGCAAGTGGCGAAAGGAGATCAGATCGTAAATAAGGAAGCTTGCGGAAGAGAGAACCAACGCCGCGCTGCTGGTCAACATCGTGATCAGCATCAGCTTGCGCTTGATGGATAGATTCTGGAGGTTCATTCCGGCTTCCTCGCGTCGGCTGAGGATTGCGGGATGATTTTTGCCAACGCCAGTAACCGGGAGCTGACGTTCAGGTCCGCTTGCTTGGCCGCATCTAAATTAACCTCGAAACGTACTTTGTTGTCTTCGACAATCAGGTTGATAATGCAGCCACGCTTCGCAAATCCCGGCGTCTCTCCGATGGTCAGGATGGGCAGGCCTTTCACGGCGTGGATCACTTCTTCCAGGTGCACCGTTTCCGACGCGCCGACAAACAGGATGTCGCAGTCTTTGAACTCCATCCCCCACTTCAGCCGCTTGATCACAAAACGTCGCGCATCGACTTTCTTATCTGCCAGGATGCGATCGATAATTCCGCCAAACGGATCAGTTCCCAAAATGCCGATTACGATTGGAGAATCCGGCTGGGCGAAAGCGCCTCCCGGCCATCCCACGAGTTTCGCGAAATTGTAAATAAACCCGGCCTTAATGAGGTATTCGGAGGAATCAGAGGAATCGAGCCCCTGTGCGCTGGCTCCCAGAGCCATGCTCAGGCAGATTCCGATCGCGATAATGGGTCTTAGCAGTCTCATTATGGCCTTACTCGCACGGCATAACATGGCATTGTGCGAGACCACGTCGAGCTAGAACTTCCAAGCAATGCTTCCGCTAAACGTACGGCGAACTTCGGTTGGCAGCGTGTTGATAAACTCCGGAATAAATTCCACGTGGCGGCTATTCAGCAGGTCCTGGCCGCCAAACGAGAGTTGTAGTTGCGGAATTGGCTTCCACCCCACATGAAGCATCGAGAGAGTAATAGCTGGGTATGTTGAGGCTCGGAAGTTGGTCCACGTATCGAACGATCAGGTCCTGCTCCAAATGCTTCGGCAGATCCAGAGACGACCGGAAGTAGAATTGGTTCTGCGGACTCGCCCCGTTCGGATTATCCGGAGTCGGATCCAGGCTGTCTGCATTCTTGCGAATGTTCATCTTCAGAAAGCTGTAAGAACCGAGAAGTTTCCATTTCGGGAGCACTTTCCACTCCGCGAAAGGCTCAATCCCATAGGTGCCTCCGCCCATCTTGTTGCTCGCAACGAACGGGAGAACGATGGAACTCGGCACAGGGCTGCCTTCTAAAATTGGCGCTCCGGGCTCCGCTGACCGCAGATTCGTGTAGTTGTTATAGAAAGCGGCAATATCCGCGGAGAAGGAACTGGTCGCCTGTACCCGGTAGCCGACTTCATAAGCAAGCAGATCCTCCGACTGGAACTGATTACTGCCAAAAATGGCCTCGATGACGGGCAAGGGGCTGTTTAGTGGAGGGGCTCCCGGCGGAATGATCGCCTCATTCAACTGGAGACCTTCCTCGGTCAATGCCGGCGTCCTGACCGCTCTGGAGACCGCAGCCCAGACCGACTGCTCCTTGGTGACGGTTCCCAAAACTCTGATGTTCGGTTGCGCTTCAAACCCGGTGAAGGGGTTGTGCTCGAATTTAGAGCCAATGGTGATGCGCAGGCGCCTGTTGAGCAGGCTTACCTCATCCTGCACGAACGCGCTGTATTGATTCAGGCTGCTGTGGTCCGGCTGAAGCGCAACGGCGAAGCTGGAAGCGTTGGAATCCTGAATCGAGCGATAGCCCAGTCCCCAGACCAACTCCTGTGACTCGCCGAGGTGCAGATCATGCTGGAAATCGATGTCGTATACCGCCTCATGATCCGAGAAAAGCGAATCGTCGGTTATGTTTGTTTTGTCGTAGTACATCTGCAAAGAGGTCGAAGACCGCGAAAACGAGTGATTCCAGCGGCCCAGTATATTTCCGCCGCTGTTGTTGCCCTCATTGGCGTAGGTGCTCGAAAATGTAGGTGTGTTGAGCGAGGGAACCGTTAGAGTCTCGCCAAATTTGTCTCGGTAAATGTCGCCTTGAACGGTGATCGTGTCCGTCCTCGAGGGATTCGAATCCATCCGAAACCCGCCGCGGAGTGCGTGCCAGCCATCGGAAGCAGTCGCGCCCGACGGATCGGTTGAGGGATACCAATCGTAATATTTCGTGTAGGCCCGGTAATAGGTGCTGTCGCCTACCTTGCCGCCGTAACGGACGCTTTCAGCGGTTCGTTCCTCGGAGCCTGCTTCCGCCGTCAACAATCCGCCCTGCGTCGCTTTTGCGGCTTTGGTAATGATATTGATCACGCCGTCGACGGCGTTGGCGCCCCACAAGGTCGCCCCAGGACCGCGGATTACTTCGATCCGGTCCACGTCCTCCAGCATGACGTCTTGCACGTTCCAATACACTCCGGAGAACAGTGGGGTGTAAACGCTTCGGCCGTCGATGAGAACGAGCAGCTTGTTATCGAAGCGCCCGTTGAATCCGCGCGAGCCAATGGCCCACTTGTTCTCGTCGATGCGCGCCACTTCCAGGCCCGGAACCATCCGCAGGGCTTCGGGAATGCTGGTAGCTCCCGAGCGCCGGATGTCCTCCTGGGTGATGACGAAAACGGCTGCGGCAGCGTCGGCTACCTTCTGCGTTCTCTTGGACACCGACGTGACCTGCAGGTTCATGAGGTCTTCCAGACTCATGGTGGTGACGTCTGGAACATTCTGCGGAACCTCGGAGCCCTCGGCCGATACGTTGGCCACTTGACATACCGTGAGGAAACCGAGCAAGAGGATCCGACCCGCAGACGCCATCGAGCTGATGTTGCGCTTACGAATGGACAACATATCCAAATCCCCCTCTAGAAAGTGGCCAGCGAAGCTGGCGTGGGATCCCCGACCCAGCTGTCCCTGTACCTGCAATCCTTGTTGTATCTGTCAAAGGCCTAGTTCCCCGTGCATGAATTCAGCCGTATTCAGAAACCCCATTCGCTTCAATCGCCCCGGCCTATCGTTCGGCGAACTTCTCGTTCTTCCGTCGTTAACGTTTGCTGCTGCCAAACGAGAGCCGCAAACTTCATAACGGCTTCTGTCCGGTCACCGTGAACACCGTCGAATACGTGAGCGTGTCCGGCCGCTTCAGGTAATCGAGGAATCTCCGCGAATGCTCCCGGGCTTCGCTTTCGTCGCCGAATATTCGGGTCATCTGCGGCCGCGCAATCTCCAGCTTTAGTTCCCATTGCTTCAGAACTCCAGGGTCGACTGTCCCCGCAATCAGGTGGTAGCACTCCACCTGGACACTTACGTTCTCGAGTCCAGCCTTCCGCGCCAGCCAAAAAAGCTTTCGGCCGACAAACGGATCAAAACCTGTGGCTGCTAGCGCGGTGACCACTTTATTGACTGACGCTTGCACTGCTGCGTCCTCCGGGTAATGCCACAGAAGCTGCCCGTCCAGGTCTTGCAACAGAACTGTGCCTCCCGGTCTGCAAACCCTGACCATCTCCGCGATCGCGCGCTCCTTCTTTTGAAGGTATTGCAGCAGCATCCGGCAATAAACCAGATCGAAACTATGCGCCGGGAACTGCAACGAATGTGCATCGCCGCAAACAAACCTCGCTCGCGGGACCTCGAGATTTCTCTCGATCGCTTCCTTCACCCGATCCGGACTGATATCTATGCCCGTGCCTCTGACCGAAGAATGCAATCCGCAGATCGCGCCCAGGATCACTCCAGGTCCGCAGCCAACCGACAGCACTTCCATTCCCGGAGCGACGCGATGCGCCATGTACTTTCGGGCCCAGGCCTCAGGATCGACCTTGGCCTCCAGGCGCGCGGCCTCGCGCGGATCGTCCATGATGTAATCAATCGTCGAGCTCTTGGTCATGGCCTTCAGAAACCTACGAAAGTCTCTTGCGCGGCATGTTTCTCCACTCGAGACAACAGTCTCGAATAGAAGTTATCTACGTGCCGGTAGAACCGTAGCTGCCCGCCCTTCAGCCATATCCCCTGGCAATAGTGGCGAAGGAACTCCGCGCCCAATTGTGTCAGCGCGGCTGCCGCGATCTGATCCGTGATGACCGGGATCGCCTCGAGTTCAAATCCTTGATAGGCGGCGGAAGATGCTTTCAGGAGACACGCCGCAACGGCCGGAACGTCGGAATCGGGAACGGTCGGATGCAGCAGTAAATCGCAGCGATTTTCGATGTAACTGAAATTGACGCCCAAAGGCCCGCGATAAGCAATCGCCGCCCCGATCGGCTCATCTTTGTACTCCCGGTATGCCAGCCAGACGCGCCGGGTGCGCCTTAGACCCACGCTGCGGTACAGTCTCGTCGACGGATTTGAATTCGACATCCCCTCGTAGTTCCTCTGCAGTGACGTAAACGCTGCCCCGCGCCGCGGTAGCAATGCTGCAAAGGGCCTCTTTTTGGGAAGCGGTGTACGGCACGGCGCGGATTCCTTTTTGCACCGGAAGTGCTAACTTTCGTGGCAGCGCAAAATACATGTGCCGCTGAACCGAAGAAAAGGATTCGCCAATGGTCTGGACCATCGACCCGAACACTCGGGATGGAAACCGGTTCTCGGGACGAAACCAATTTTGGTGGGACTCGTCGACACCCCTCAAGAAACTCGCAGCCGAGCCGGAAAGCATCACCGCTCGGGAGCCAAATGGATTGTTCTCGGACACAAGGTGTTGGGAGGTCCAGCCATTCGGCGCCGTGCGCCAAACAGCAATTGACGCGCGGCCGTGCTTCTCGTCTCCTGCGGTCAGCACATAAAGCAGCGACTCCCCGCGACCCAGCATCCGTCGCCAGTTCTCTTTGACCTGTCCCAGGTGCGGAAGCAGCCTCGCCGCTTTATCGGGATAGAGAAAGCCCGTTCGCTCGTAGAGCGAGAAGATGTCATCGACAGGCAGAGCATTGACCTGGACGCCGTAAGCGTCATATACGTCCGCCAGCCTCGGCAGGCTCTTGATTACTTCCTGGTCCGATACATCGAGAGGCATATTGTCTCGGCCGTCCTCGGCCCGTCTTTCCTAACGATTCGCTGCGCTCCGTACCGTCGCGCACCGCGAAACACCCGCTTTTCTCCCTTTGAAACGGCCGACTAGGCCTAAGTGAAGACCTGGTGGCGCTTACTAATGACCTAGATATAGGGGTTATTACGGATGTTCCAGAATGGGCCGTTAGTACTGTTTCGAGGCTCGCGCTCAAAAGGGACTATTAGCAGCTTCGATACAGGTTGTTGGGCGCATTCAGGCCTGCAGCTCAATGAGCCGACTGAGGAGGACCGCTTGGGCCGATGGAGTGATTAACTGTAAATTTAACTATTCAAAAGCTTTATACCTGATCGACTTGCGAAGCTCGCTCGGGTCAACTGCATAAACCGCCGTCCGCCTCGACGGCGACCTTTGACCTGAGCTCGCGGCGGTAATCAAAAGCTAGCGGTCTCCTTCGGTACGGTTCCGCTGTTTCTAGTCGACACATCCCGGCCCCCTTCCCAGTACTCTCACTCGCTCGATAAGCGCGCATCGAGAGCACCTGATCAGCTCGATCGTCGCATTCTCACTTGTTGCGGGGTTGCCTTGCGCTACTGATGTGTCCGCGCAAATGTTCTTCACGGTGCGGCGAAACTTCCTGCGGACAGGCGGCAGAGGGGCGGGAAATTTCGTTGACATCTAGCGGCTTTCGAATCGAGGATGCACCCGCCGGGCGACCAAGTCGTGTTCTGGAGTCCGGCCTGCACCGAGCGGAAGGAGGAGAACCAGCAATGGCTGACCCAGTCCAACTTCTATATTTGCAGACCCGCACTTCAAGCGGGCGATCGAACGCGTCGACAGAGCCATGCTGATTGGTTCGGCCGTCACGTTCGGGACCGCGGCGAACGGCATTCATCAACTGGCCCTTCGCGAACGGCGACTGATCGTCGAGAAGCGCCGTCTGAAGGGCGGAACCCCGAATGGCGAGCGGGAGTACGTCCGCGACTACCGAGCCTTCGCGAAGGGAGAGATGGCGGCTGCCCTCGACGCAGGCAAGGTCGTCCTCACACAGCTCGTTCAGAGCGGTCTCAACGATGTGCTTTCGCAGCACCTCATGCTGTCGATCAAAGACGGGAAGCTGCTGACGACATCCTTGCGGGCAGCAGCGGCTCCGCACCTCGTAGATCAGCAGTTCTCGTTTCTCGTCGAGCACTGCGGTTTCAGTCCGAAGATTTCGTCTCTTGTCTGGACGGCGTTCGTCAACATCACCTCCGACATCTCTCTCGACGTGCTCCTGCCTGGCCAGTTATCCAACAACCCGGGATCCATCGGGAGTGGCGTTCCGTTAGGCGGCGGGACGGTGATCAACATCCCAATCCAGAAGGGCGTGGGGATAGCGATCTCGGACCTCATCTTCCTTGCCACGACGACGACGACCGATTACGTGAACTACCTCGAAGGGGCCGGCGTGCCAGTTTATGGCACGTGGCTGGCGGTTAGCGCCAGCCGGCTCGCGGGCGGTTCCGAAATACTGTGGGCTTTCGGGGCGATGGGGTTGTGCGTGCTCGGAGCTGGGCTCCTCCCGGGAACGCTCGTGGCAGCCGTCTGTGAGATTGTGTTCCTGGCACTCTTATTTTGGATGATGGACGCGTTGCCGTGCGGAGGCCCCGCGAGCTTCGTCGACCCGTAGTGCTCGCGAAGGGTGACCCTAAGCTTTTATATTCTTGACGGGAGGTTCAACCGTGGCCTGCCAGTTGACGATTCTGAGCATCCTCGGCCAAGGCCCGCCACTGACGTCCATCGAGGTCTCCGGGAGCGCAGCCAACTGTTCTCACGTGAACGTAAGTATCGTTTGCACAGGACACGCGGTCACTCACTCCCAACTGCCGGTTGTCGGGGGCTCCTGGAGTACAGTTTTTACCGAAGTAGAACTGAAGACAGCGGGCTGCATGCAATGCGCAAGTCCAAGCTACCCGATTACGGTGCGTGCGAATTGCGCCGACCCCAACCAATCATGCTCCGACTATAAGACCCTCGCCAGATTCCTTGCCAGGCGGCATGCCCAACGATTGATCATATTGATGCCGTCATTCCGTCAGATGCCATGTGCAAACGTCGCCGCCGCCAATGGATGGAACGTTACCTTTCAGGCTTACATCAACGGCGCGGAGTCTACGACTTGCCTATGGGATTTTGGCGACGGAAGCAACCCAGTTGTCGGATCTCTTCCCGTAGGCGGCGTCGCCGACCGCTCAGCACGTTTATAGCTGCGCCGGCGACTATCCGGTTAGTCTCACAATATTCAGCGATTGCCAGCCAAATTACGTCAAGAGCCAGACACTTAATTTGGTATTGCCCACGTGCGGTTGTCCGACAATCGAGGAAATAGCTGCGACTTCCACTCCCGGTACTCCCTGCGCGTGGCATTTCACGGCCAAAGTTGCCAATCCATTTGTCAATTGCATCGACCAGTACCTCTGGAATTTTGGCGATGGCCAGCAGCAAACCACGGCGGTTCCGGCGGCAGATCACGTATACCAACATGACGGACATTACACCGTCACGCGGAAGATGCCGGCTTACGATTTCCCAGAGCCACTCGGTGGGCGACAATGATAAACTGGTTTCGGTTAGGAACACTGGACTTCGTCTGGTTAGGCGCAAATCGCGCCTCGTCCTAATCGATCCTCCGCACGTTGCATAGCAGCACTGGAAGGATTCCTTCCACCGTCGTGGGCCTGTAGCTCAGGTGGCTAGAGCGCACCCCTGATAAGGGTGAGGTCGACTGTTCAAGTCAGTCCAGGCCCACCATTCTTTCCAGCATGTTGAGAGAATGGCCACTCCCCGGAAAATAGCCCCTGGCGTCC
Organism: uncultured Acidobacteriota bacterium; assembly: GCA_963810155.1. Classification (GTDB taxonomy): domain Bacteria; phylum Acidobacteriota; class Terriglobia; order Acidiferrales; family UBA7541; genus Palsa-189. The sequence continues at coordinate 12,605 of CAWEMN010000021.1, read as the reverse complement.
ATGGAAGCGGCGGCCCACCTTCCAAGAGTCCCGTGTATAAGGTCGTCAGCATTGTAAAGAGACACGGCTTTTCCACGGCCGCTGGTTGCGGTGCAACCGCAGCACCCATGGAAACGCCTGTCGCGCCCGAGTGTTTCGCGGCCTCGCTCTCCAGAATGTGAGGCGCGACTACCAACCCACTTGGCGCATCCGCTCCAGGATGAGTGCGCTGTAGTGATTCATGTGATCGGGACGTCGCTTCAGGGGCAACGGCAGAATTGCGGCGAGTTGGGCCGACTGTTGTCGGTCGATATTCCGGGCCGAGGTTCGGTAGTAGTAACGGCACGCCGCCTCCGCGCCGTAAACACCAGCGCCCCATTCGACCACATTGAGGTAGAGCTCCAGAATGCGCTGCTTGCCGAGGACCCATTCGGCCACCGGGACAAGCGTGAACTCCACGCCCTTGCGGAGGATCGAGCGGCCGGTTCCGAAGAATAGGTTTTTTACCAGTTGTTGCGTAAGGGTGGACCCTCCGCGAATGCGGCCGCCTTCCATATCGCCTTCAGCAGCGATTTCCATCGCGTGCCAATCGAATCCATGATGCTGGTAGAAGCGCGCGTCTTCCGCTGCGATGACCGCATGCTGAAAATCAGGCGAGATTTGCCTCAGCGGAACGAATTCGTATCGTTCGTGATACGGCGTGTGGTGAATCCAGGCCTCCAAGCGGCGCTCCATGTGCACCGCGGTGGTCGGTGGGTCGATCCACCGGGCAGCCACAAGGATCAGCACAGGAAGCGACCAGAGAAGCGCCACTCCGACGAGAAAGTATCGTACGACGGATCGGACAGAGCCTTTCCGAAGCGGGGCCTCGGGGCGTGCATCTGGATTTTCCGTCACATTTCAGAATAATCGTTTGGGCCGGATTGACAAAGTGCCCCGCAAGTCCGGTTTCCGAAATGGGGGGTACCCGTTCTCCACCTTCCGAAAATCCCGTGTCTCAGGAGTTGGCTCCGCCGGTGAATGGCTTGGCTTTGCGCCCGGAAAAACAAGTCGGACTTACTTGGTGCCGCCTGTTTTTTGTTCTTTGATTGATTCGTATTGCAGCACTTCCTGGTTGTCCGTGCAGTAGTACTCCTCCAGGTCTTCGTGGTGCAGCGTCCATTGCCGAGGAGGGGAGGTCCACGGCTTGGTCAGCACCTTGGGGTCCTCGATTGTGACCTGATAGATCAGGGAGTTTTCGCTCGGACGCGTAATGCGTTCGATAACGTGTTCCTGATCGCTATGGAACCAGCCGATGAAATTGTTCCAGGTCCGTTCGTCAATGGCAATCACGTCGATCACTAAAGTATCCCGTTCCCAATGGGCCGTCGCGTCTCCAACGAAGGTGGGATCCGGATTTTTGGTGTGCGGGCGGCCATCGGTGTGGATGACGCGAAAGTTGGTGTTCAGTTCGTCCAACTGGATCAACTCGTCGCGTGTTTGTACCAATTTTATGGGATAAGGGCTCAGGAAAAACATACCCGGCGTGCCACGCGGCATGCAATTCACTGAGGGGCGTCCGAGTTCAAGATCCACTGCGCTCATGGATTCTGATCTTGGCTGCCGCCCACGGCTGGAAGGGCACCGTTGCAGCATCAGCCGCCACCGATTGCGGGGCATATTGGCGCATATCCGGAAACCATACTCCCGAAAGGTCGGGATGGCCGTCGGCAGCACGAGGTGTCGGTCCACCCTCTTTCGGCGCCAGCAGGGCCCGAATTTCTTTGCACTTGCGGAGCAGCGATGGAAACACACGCCGCCGTCAAAATTGTCAGCACCAAAAGACAACTGGTGCGCCGAAGCTTTATTCGAAAGCTCTCAGTTCTGGCCATGTTCGTAGTCGCTTCCGACCTTCACTGTACGGCCATCGGCAAACTTGACGGTCTCAGCGGAGCCCCTTTTAATGGTGGAATTTCTCATGAGGCAGGCCCTCACAGTAACAACCTTCCCATAATTATCGAGGAAGTCTTGCCGCTGAACCCCGCCCCTCTTTAGATAAGCTATGGATACTGCCTCAAAGGTCCAGGAGCTGACCTGGTTATCGGCATCTTTGAGATCCACAGAGAAATAAACGTGCGGATTCTCCCAATCCACTTTCGTAAGCGTGCCTGTCATGTCGTTGCACTTCGTAACATCGTATTCAACCGAAAAGGTGTGATGCGCAAACGCGGGTACAGCCATAAACAAACCCGAAAATGAGCGGCAAGCCCAGAAGAACTCTGCGCCTCAAATTCATGATTACCTCCTTACGTGAATGGACGGGGGAGACAACTGTGACCGTTACATAACCACACCCCATTGTCAATCAAACGATGACGTGGGAAAGCCTGCTCACATCGTATCCCCCTGGCGGAGTTGAAGTTTTGAGTCCAAGACGGCAGAAGACGGCCGCGCGGACAACACTTCTCGGATTGGCCGCAAGTGGCCGGGCGGGCTACTGCACCTGGGTCGTCATCGGCTTGCTCTTGTCGACGATAAGTATGGCCAACCCTCGGACGACGGTCTTGCCAGGGTTAATCGCTTGGTGAACTTCCCCCTCCACAATCGAGAAGGTCTCGCCGGTCTGGTATGTGGCCGTGGGCTTGCCCCGCGTCTGCATCGTCCAGGGGCCCTGTAATACGTATTCCATCAGCGTGCCGGGGTGCGTGTGCCATCCTTCAGTTCCGCCGGGTTGCACGGTGGTCTGGATCATCACCGCCTCCCATCCCGGCATGGAAAGATCCTGCCGCCTGAGTGTCTTGCGCTCCACGCCTTGGGGCTGCTGCTGCGCGTGGGCCGATCGGGGTCCCCAGGTGGCGACGAAGATGATTACGGCAATAGCGGCGAGCGCGACAGCAAAAACCGCGGAGCGTATGTGTTTCCGCATGATGTCCTCCTCGATATGCTACGTGAGCGCGTGCATGGGCGCGTCGAGTATAGCGCCGTCTGACGGGTCTTAGTGAGAGAAGGAGAGCCAGCCAACTCCCGATCAGTCGCCTTTCGGAAATGTGGCGGGTAGCAGGTTGTTCTCCGTTTCGCTCCAACGGTGAGAATCTGCTGCTCGTTTCCGACAAGTCGGATTATCGCAGTTATGCCAAGAACCTTCCCTTTTGAACTTTAACGGCCAGTTTCTGGAAATCCCGTTTTTCGCGAGTCGGTTGAGCGCTTCTGTTTTTTAGGCGATCGTCAACACAGCGACGCTTGTCGCTTTGATCGTTACCGTCGTTCCTCTGATGCATGCAGGTCTTAGCAGGCGATCTGCTACTTACCCACCATCAGAAGTGTAAACGAACCCGGTACCGGGGGACCGAGGGCAATGCGACCCGGTACCGGTGGCGGCGCGTTAGCCGGCAGCGGCCCGTACTCGAACGCCATGGTCAGTATGTGATTCGTCTTTGTGTCGAGTGACCATGGTCCTGGCGCCCGGCATCGTTTGCAGCTTCTGCTCTACCACGAAGCTGGTGGGACTGTTTTCCTTGATGAACATCGATCGACGCCCTCGCCGGCCGTGCTGATGGCTTCCATCGTGGCAGGATTGAACGCGACGGTATCCACATTCATGGCCGTCGGGAGGGTGGTAATGATGTTGCCGTTTTCGGCGTTCAGAATCACCACTTGAGGTGACGGCAGGCGGTAATACGCAAAGAGGATATGATTCTTCGCGTCCAATGACAGCCCGCTTCCGTTGTCCACACCCTTCGAGCTAAGGTCGTAGTGCGCTGTAACGGTCAGCTTCTTCGCGTCCACCACGGCAACGTTGGCCTTATCCGTGATATTCACGTAGATCGTGCCTTTGCCGTCGCTCACCGCCTGCTCCGGTTGTCCGCCCAAATCAAGCGTCCCAACCACGGTGCCTTCCTTGCCGTCAATGACCGTGGCATACGGCGGCATGTGGCTCAACACCCAAACACGCTCGTTGTAGGGATCAAACATGATCCCGTCGGGGCGCCCGTCCACGTCAATGGTCTTGATCACTTGCAAGGTGCTGGAGTCCCACATGGTGATCGGCTTTGTCGTGGAAAATCCGTGGTGCGATTTGGGATCGACGACAGCGCCGCCGGATTTGACATTAGCAATCGTGCCGGCCGGTTCGAGCGTATCCAGATTGAAGACCGTCACCTGCCCCATCGGACCACTCCGCGGGACATACAAACGACGGCCTTCGACATCCGCGGAAATATAGTCAAAGCCGCCATCGCCGCCAACTTTGGCTGTCTTGAGCACCTTATAAGGACCACGTTGGGTCTGGGCCACTCCTATGGACGACGACATGGCGATCCCTGCTGCAATTACAACTGCCAGGCAAAATGGTCGCATGAAATATTTCCTCCAACGGCATGGAATTTCTACTTGAGGCCCCAGGTTGCGACCGAATATACACCACATTCAGGACGAATCGTCGGCCACTCGGAAGTTAATCACTAGCGCGCACACCGGAGCGGCTGCGCATAGTGGCGCGCGAACTCACTGATTTTGCGCGCCGCGCCAAACGAGTTCTTGCTTGACACCCTGCAGTGCACGTGGTATTACGCCGCCAGTTTTGTCGGGCTCAGCTTTACAAATTTAAGCATCCTTGTGTGAGTGTCGATTTCTGAATGGCGGGTGACTTCCGCAGTCGACCTGCCCTCCAGTAAGTCGATGAACCCCTTCACCTTGGCAGGACGCGTCGGTGACAGGCCCATTTCTCGTAGTGTTTCATCGGCCCTGGGATTCGCAAGAGCGTTTCGCATCTTGTGACGACTCGACGCTTCACGTTCACGGGAGGATGCAAATGAATTTCCAGGCAAAATTCGTGGATTCCCGCACCGCAATAGCTGTTCAGGCGGCTGCCGTGACGCTACTCGTGGCTCTGTTCAGCCTTCCGGCTTTCTCTCAATTGAACTTAGGCCGCATCCTCGGGAACGTCACGGACGCAACCGGCGGCGTGATAGCAGGTGCCAAGGTAACGGTCACGGACCAGGAGCGAGGCGTGTCGCGAGGGCTGACGTCCGATGAAACTGGGGCCTTCGCAGCTCCGAGTTTGACCCCGGGCAACTACACGGTGCGCGTCGAGGCGGCGGGCTTCAACATATCCGAGCGCAAGGACGTTCAGGTTCAGGTCGGCTCGGACGCGCGAGTCGACATCGTTCTACAGGCGGGATCGCAAACTCAGACCGTCACGGTCACCGAAGCGGTGCCTTTGATCAACACCACGAGCGCCACGTTGGGCGGCGTCGTGGAAGGGCGAGATTTCACCAGTTTGCCGGTCGTGGGCCGCAGTTACCAGTCGCTGTTGCAGTTTCAACCCGGCGTCGTGACCCGCCCGGGCGGCGGGTCCGCCGGCCACTCGAGCAACGGCCTGCGTACGGACGGCAACAATTGGCTGTTCGAAGGTATTTTCAGCGGCGGCGTTCGGACCGCCGGAAGCATCATCAATACGAATAGCAACACGGGCGATGGAGCGAGCGTGGTGCCGCCGGACGCCATTCAGGAATTCAATGTCTCCTTTCAAAACAAGGCGGAATATGGCTGGAAGCCGGGCGTAGCTTCTAACGTCGGCCTGAAGTCGGGAACCAACTCCATTCACGGCACCGCCTTCGCGGTGGGCCAGACGAGCATGTTGAATGCGCGGAACCCATTTAATCCGGCACCGAGGCCGAAACCGCTCCTTGCGTATCAACAGTACGGCGCAACGATCGGCGGTGCCATCAGGAAAGATAAGCTTTTCTACTATGTGGCTTACGAGGGGATGGAGTTTACCCAGGGGGTTCCCACAACTCACACATCCGCAACAACGGCGATGATTGCTGGTGACGCAGCTAACAGCATTCCAGCCGCCTACCTGGATATGGTGGCCAAATCACAGATCGCCGCGGGAGCCATCGATGCCAACGGCAAGGTTGTCAACTCCGCATTGCTCACTCCCGCGCAGCAATTGAGCGCGGCGCTGGTGGGTGACGGCATCTTCCAAACGGGCCTGCCAACGAGCGGTAGCAATGTTTACAATTTTGGTTTCACGGCGCTTCGAGATCCGAATAAGAACATCATCGGGAAGATTGACTACCACATCGGCGACAAGAACCAGATCAGCGGCGAATATTTCTGGAACCGTGACACCGAAATTGGCAATTCCGACGGTGTTCTGCAACCGTACTGGTTTACCGATTACTACTTGACGGGTAATGTGGCCAGGGCTAACTGGACCTACCTGCCGACTTCCAACTGGGTGAACGAGTTCCACTTTGGATTTGACCGCAAGATCGAGAACTCCTGGCCTGCCGAGTGCAACCCGGGCCGGGCCGCCGCACCACCGCACTATGGCATCAACACCGGCGCGGCAACGCCGTGCCTCGGTTTTAACAGCCCGACAAACTTTGCATTTCCGATCATGACCATTGGCTCATTCGACCCCCTCGGAGCCGGCACCACCCAACAGCGGCGTGTAGAAGGATACCCGGCGGTGGTTGATAACGTTTCGCATACCACCGGCAACCACAACATCAAGTTCGGGATTGAGATTCGCCGGCCTTATTTTTCCGGCGCGAACTACACCAACGTCAGGGGCTCGGTCAATTTTGGGACCTCTAACGTCTCGGCCTTCGCCACCACCACCAAGACCCAAAACGACACCATCGCGACTCCACTGGAGGACTTCCTGGATGGCGTGCCCAGCACCGGGACGTATTTCTTTGGCGATCCCAGCGTGCTCGTAAGGAGCACGAACATCGGAACCTTCGTCCAGGATGACTGGCGTCTTACTCCCAGGCTGACCCTTAACCTCGGGCTGCGCTACGAGTACGAAACGCCGCTGAGCGAGGCCAGCAATAAATTGTCCCAGTTCGATCCGAACGTCGGACTCGTGCAGCTCGGCCACGGGCTGGACTCGATCTGGAAACCCCACTTTCTTGGTGAGAATCTGCAACCACGTCTTGGCGCCGTGTACGATGTGACCGGCAAGGGCACCACCGTGGTGCGTGCTGCTTTCGGCATCTATAGCAATTGGCCGGTTTGGCAGGTATTCATCAACAATGCCCCGCTTCAAAGCAATCCGACGGCAGGTACATACTACGCGGTGAATGGCGCGACGTCCCAAGGCACCGGAACGGTCAATAGCGCCGCCGTTGCGTTCCCCACCGGCGGCGGCACAGTGAATAGCACCACGAAGGCCTTCACAGCTCCGTCCCCACTGCTCAACTGGACTTCCGCTGGGCCCGTTTTCCCCACGGGATCACTCAAGTGCGGAAATGGCTTGGCGCCCGTCAATCCTGTAGCTGGTGCCCCGGCGACGAATCCCGGAACCTGCTCGATTGCGTCGATCGATCAACATTGGCGCCTGCCATATGTCGACGAATGGACGTTAGGTATTCAGCGCTCGTTGACCTCCGCCATGTCTCTCGACGTCGCCTATGTTGGTAACCACGGCAGCAACCTGCTTAACGAATACGACCTGAATATACCTACGCCGGGACCGGCCAGTAAGTCCGCAGAGCAGACGTCTCGTCCGTACTACGCCACATTTCCTTGGATGGGGAAAATCATTCAGGTCGCCAATAAAGACCATAGCAATTACAACGCCTTGCAGGTGACCCTGAACCAGCGGAACTGGCACGGGCTGACTTCCACCGTTGGATACACATATGGCCATGCTCTCGACGTGACACAAGCCGATATCAATATGAGTGTCAGCCCGAACGCCCAGTGCCCGGAGTGCGATTACGGACCAACCTCTTTTGACATCCGCCATCGCGTGACCGCCAGAGCCACCTATCTCGTTCCGGGGAAGAAATCATTCGGACAACTCCTGGAAGGCTGGCAGGTCAGTACGCTGGTGAATATGATCGGCGCAATTTCATATAACGGATCGGATGCTTCAAGCGATCTCAGTGGAACCGGCGAGGGCACCACCGCGGGCTTTGGAGATCGCTGGGACCTCTTCGGGAATATCAAGGACTTCAACACGTTTGGGCATACCACTCCAATCCCTTGCTACGGTGTCACCGGCAGCAGCTTTGCCATTCCTGCTTGTACAGTGGTTGCGAACGTTAACCTCATGCCACAGCCTTGCATTGATGCCGCCAGCTCCCTGCCGACGAATCCCAACGTTCCCAGCTCAGATGCCAAATCCACTGGAATCAAGTCGCTCGGAGCGCTTGGCTGCTACATGGCGGGGAATTCGGTTATCGTTCCTCCTGCCCAGGGCACCTTCGGCAACATGAATAGGAATATGTTCCGGGGTGCTGGCCTGCGTCTCTGGGATCTCTCGTTCCGTAAGAAGATACGGATTACCGAGCGCGTGGGTAGCGAATTCCAATTCGACATGTACAACGTGACCAACACCCCTCAATTCGCCAGTCCCAGCGGTTCCGGCGCTTCCCTCACCAATCCGGGAGCATTTGGCACGTCGGCCGCGACGCCTAACGTAGCCAACGGGAATGTCGTCCAGGGCACGGGCGAGGCGCGGCGGTACCAGTTCGGTTTGAAATTCATATTCTGACCGCAGGCGCACAGGTGCATCCGGATAAACGGGATGATCGAAATGCACGACGCAGAATGGTGTTGAAAATAAGGTTCTGAGGGCGGCTACCAAATTTTGCTCGGGATTCGATTTCCTTTGGTGTAGATTACGCTAGACACGCCCATCGTGTAAGGCATGCTGGAAAGAGTCTTAGGTGGAGGAGGCATTACGATGCATCGTAAAAATATTGCGTTTGTGCTTGCATCGCTAGCTGGCGCGAGCCTGTGTGGACCCATTTCGCTTGGTATTCATGCGCAGGGGCGCTCGCAATCCAAAGGTGAAACGGCGTCTCAACCAGCCCCCAAGATTTCGACCACGCCCGCGGAGGCCGAGTGCCATGGCAACAGTTGCACGGTTTCGCTCGATGACGAGTCAGCCACCAAGAGTGAGACCAGCGCCCCGGCCAAGCCCTACGACTGGAAGAAAAGCTTCGCGGAATACAAGGTAGGCAAAGTGCCGCGGACGGCCGATGGCAAGCCGGACCTGCAGGGCATCTGGAGCCGCACCACCCTCGTGCCCATGGAGCGGCCGCGGAGCCAGGACAAGAAGGAAATTGATGCCCAGACCGCCGCGAAGCTCGAGGATGCAGCGCAGCAAAAACAGTTCGACCTTCGCACAGAACCCACCGATACTCCTCCGGGCGAAAAGACTACGGATGCTTACAACACGTTCTGGAGAGATGGTTATTGGTTCAAAGTGCCGATGACAAGTCTGCGCACGTCTCAGGTCGTCGATCCACCAGACGGGCGACTGCCTCCGCATGACGCCTGGCTGCCAGGGATCAGACAGAACCGTGCCGACGAATTGGACAATCGTCCGGCTACCGGTCCGGAAGACCGGCCTCTTTCGAGCCGGTGCGTTCGGCGGCCAGGCTCCCCGGGTCCGGCGTTTACCGGTTCAGGTCCCGGAGGTCAAGAATCCACCTTGGAGATTATTCAGGGCACCGACTCGGTGATTGTTCGCGGGGAATCGCTGCGAATCGCAGCTGATTTACCTGGACGGACGCCCACGTCCTCCGGCGAACGTTCATCTGCAGATGGGAGCCGCGCGCGGGCACTGGGACGGCGATACGCTGGTCGTGGAATACACGAACTTCTGCGAATGACGACGGTGCTGGGAAGGAAGCATCTCACCGCGCGCTACAAGCGGCTGGATGACACGCACCTGCTTTTCGGATTTACGAGGGATGATCCCGGAACGCGGATGAAACCGTATAGCGTCGAATTCGTAATGTGGCGGCTGACGGATCAGGAGCAACTCGTGGAGTATGCGTGCCACGAAGGCAACGTCGGTCTGGAGTTCACCTTGTCCGCGGCGCGGGCCAAAGAGCGGGAAGAGAAAGAGCGGAAGACAAGGAAAGTAGCAGCCAATCGCCAGCGATTCTGCAAGGATTGGCTCGGGAGATGAAACAGATGAAAGCTCGAAACCTGTTGATGTTCGTGGTTGTCGCGATGGCGATGATTCCCGTGGCCCCGCCGGCGAGCGCACATCACTCGTTTGCGGCCGAATACGATGCGGATAAGCCGGTGACGCTGACCGGATCCGTGACCAAGATGGCCTGGATCAATCCGCATTCGTGGATCTACATTGATGTCAAAAAGCCGGACGGAACCGTCGAGAGCTGGGCCGTCGAGGCGGGACCTCCGGGCACGTTGATCAGAGCGGGGTTCACCAAGGATTCCTTGGCTTCCGGCACGGTGATCAAAGTGAACGGCTACCGCGCGAAAGACGGAGCTTTGAGAGCCAATGGGCGCGATATTACGTTGCCGGATGGCCGATTGCTCTTCGTGGGTGGATCCAGCCCGGGTGCGCCAAAGGAATTCCCTGGGGAAAGTAAGAAATAAGTCTCGCGTCTGAAATCCATCGAAGAGGCAAGGCATGGTTGATCACAGGAGCGTCGGTCGATGTGTGAGCGTCATTGGCAGTGGGCTTTGTGATCGGAGCATGTACCTTGCGATATCGGCTACGGCGCTGGGGGCCGCTCAGGATGGACCGGCCGTTGCCTATAGCACGAACGATGTGGGCATGCAGTTCGCTTCGGTTCCCGCCGGGCAGTTCCCCATGGGGTGCTCCGAAGGTGTGAAGCCGGTGGAATGCGGCTCGGAGGAAAAGCCGCGACACACCGTCCAAATCACCAAGGGTTTCGAACTCGGAAAGACGGAAGTCACGCAAAAGCAATGGCAAGCGGTGATGGGCTCAAACCCCAGCCAGCATAAGGGCGACGACCTTCCCGTGGAAGAAGTCACCTTTCAGGATGTGCAGGCGTTCCTCACGCAAACTGAATGCGCGCAACGACGGATTTCTCTACCGGCTGCCAACCGAAGCGGAATGGGAATATGCAGCGCGAGCTGGCACATGCGGACCAGTTTGGCGGGAGCGAAAGTGGCGAACTCGCTGGGCCGGTATTCGCCAGCCGACGATTGGGCCTGGTACAACGTCGAGGAAACGAAACCCGTAGCGACCAAAAAGCCCAATGCTTGGGGCCTCTACGATATGCGCGGGAATGTGAATGAATGGGTTCAGGATTGGTACGACTCCAAGTATTACGCGAAGAGTCCGATGGCCGATCCCAAGGGACCCGACACCGACGCCGCCGAGGGAGGGCGGGGTGTGCGGGGTGGGTCCTTTCACGACGACGGGCCTTGGCTGACGCGAGTCTCGCTTCGCCAGCATTTTCCGGAAGATTACAAACACTTTGACCTCGGTTTTCGGGTCGTGCGCGAAAAACGCTAAGATCGCTGGGGAATCCGAATGAACGGGACGCTCTCCGTCGTGAGCTCGTTTGGCGTGGTTGTTTGTTTTGCCGCCAGTGCGCTAGGGCAGGCTGGGGCGCCCACCCAAAGGGTGCGTATTCCCGGCATTCCCGATGGAACCTCGATCTACCCCAAGTCGATGACTCGGGGGAATAACTTCGTTTCCATCGGTTGTGTGTCAAAATCCCCCAACGGCGAATTCCGCATTACGGACTGGAGAGGAGCCGAACGACTCAAATGGAGCAGGCGCGCCTCCGTTTCAAGCGACGGCGCCACTGGTGTTGCGGCTTCAAGGGGACCAGGACATGCTGAATTTCCAGGTTGGCCACGAAGTGGAGATCAGGGGGCCGATCGTGGAAGATGCGAACGGGACTCGCCCCGCGGAGTTGAAGGTGGAATCGATTTTGTACCTTTCCCGAACCTGCTGGAAAAGGGGAATGACCACAGAAGAACCCGCCAAGCCGAAACCATGAAGAGCTGGCACCCGACTCAAAGGGGAGGATCTGAATGCGAGCTTCCAGTAAGAACATAGCCTTGATGGCCGCCCTCGGGGTCATCGTGCCAGTTTTCAGCGCGTCGCCATCCTTCGCACAGGCGGCCGCGCAGACCGCCCCGCGCACCGCCCGCAGGCCGCGCCGCGCACGACACCCCGACCACACCTCCGGCTACATCTCCGGCCACACCTCAAGCCGCGCCAAAATACAGAGCGCCCCGCACTCCGGATGGAAGGCCCAATTTGAGCGGAATCTGGCAAGCCATCAACGACGCGGATTAGGATATCCAGGCCCATGATGCGAAGCCGGGCCCGCTCGTTGTGATGGGGGCTTGGGGCGGAATTCCGCCCGGTCTTGGTGTCGTTGAAGGCGGACCGCTTCCCTATCGGCCAGAGGCGTTGGCCAAGAAGAAAGAAAATGAGGCAAATGCGCTCGCCCTGGATCCCGTGGTCAAATGCTTCCTGCCGGGCGTACCCCGCGCGACGTACATGCCGTTTCCATTTCAAATCACGCAATCCGCGCAGTACGTGGCGTTCACCTATGGATATGATTTCGCTTCTCGGGTTGTAAAGATCGGGAATGAAGAGCGAGGCTCCGGTCGATTCCTGGATGGGTTGGTCGAGCGGTTCGTGGGACGGGGATACGCTGGTGGTGGACGTGACCGGGCAGGTGGAGGATACCTGGTTTGACCGCGCGGGAGACTATCACAGCGACGAGCTGCACGTCACCGAGCGCTACACTCCCACGAGTCCTAATTCGCTTCTCTACGAAGTTACCGTCGACGATCCGAAGGTCTACACCCGCCCCTGGAAGATGAGCATGCCGCTGTACCGGCGATTGGAAAAGAACATCCAGCTGCTGGATTAC
>CAWEMN010000020.1:0-362447 GCA_963810155.1 uncultured Acidobacteriota bacterium | reverse complement strand
CACGATCCGGCTTCGCTCTCCGGAAAAGAGCTGGCGCAACACGCGGAGCCGTTTCCCGCGGAGACGCGGCCCATCTCCTGGACCGACGATTATTGCGACTTGCTCCACGTCATACGCTGGCGCGATTAGACCAGCGGGTCTACTCCGCGGCGCTGCTTTTCGCCACCGAAGCGCGCCGGTAAGTGGCGAGTATGTCTTCGAGCGAAAGCACGCCGACCAGGCGCCGTGCATCGGCGCGATGTACCACGGGCAGGAACGGCGCCTCGCGAATCAGGCGCAGCGCCAAATCGAGCGATTGGTCCGGATGCAGGCGAGGCAATCGCCCGCCCGGCAGCACCTGCAATAGAGTTTGCGCCCCCTTGCCCGCCTTAGCCGCATCCTGCAATTCGTCTTTCTTCACGAGTGTCCATCGCCCCGTGTCGTACGAGACCAGCAACGGGTCCTCCGTCATGTCCGCCAGGCGCGAGCAAGCGTCGGCGACGGTGTCGCCGGCCTTCAGAATCAAGCCCACGGGCTTGCGCATGGCATTCTCCACCAGCAATGCCGTCTGTTCCCTGCCCTCCTCCATCGAGGGCAAATCCAGGCCCTCCTCGCGCGTCATCACGTCGAAGATGGGAGTCTCCTGGAAGCGCCTGCCAATCACGTAGGCGATGGTGTTCGAGATAATCACCGGCAGGATGATCGAGTAGTTCCCGCTCACCTCCAGCACCATGAATACGGAGGTCATCGGCGCCCGCAGGAATCCCGCGAAGAGCGTTCCCATGCCCACCAGCGCGTACGCGCCCAGCGGACCGGCAAGGCCGGGAAAGAAATGATGCTGCACGGTTCCCACTGCCGCTCCCACCATGCCGCCGACAAAAAGCGTCGGTGCGAAGATTCCGCCCGGCGCGCCGCTCGATAGCGAAAGGCTCGTCGCCAGCACCTTCAGTAATGCCAGCGCTACCAGCGTGCGCCAGAGAAACTGCCCGTGCATGGCTTGATCGATGTATTCGTACCCCGCGCCCATAATCTGCGGATATTTCAGGCCGATGATGCCGATGGCCATTCCCGCCATTGCCGGCTGCAGGTAAAGCGTCCAGCGCGGCAGTCGCCGGCTTCGGGCGCGCACAAATTTCAATAGATTTCACGAATACCAGTGACGATATTCCGCCGATCACGCCGAGCACGGCGTAGGTGAGCAATTCAGCGGGATGCGTCATGCTGTATGCCGGGATTTGGAAGAGCGGCGCAGCGCCCAAAAACAGGCGCACCACCACCACTCCCGCCACGGCCGCCAGCACCACCGCCCCCAGAATGCCTGCGCTCCACGTGCCGATGACTTCCTCGATGACAAACAGGACCGCCGTGATCGGTGAATTAAACGCCGCAGCCAGACCCGCCGCCGCGCCTACGGGAGCGACCAGGCGAACCTTCTCCCGCGAGAGATGCAGCCGCCGCCCCAGCGCAGACGCGATTCCCGCGCCCATCTGAAGCGACGGATCTTCGGGCCCCAGCGATTGGCCGCTGCCGATCGCCAGCGCGCAGGTGATAAATTTGCCGATCACCGTGTCGAAGGGGATGTAGCCGTCGTAGATGTATACGGCCGACTTGGTCTGCGTCACGCCGCTGCCGCGCACGCGAGGGAATACGCGCAGCACGATCACTGCAAGCAGCAGCCCCGCCAGCGTGGGCACCAGCACGATCCGCGCCGCGCCGGGCGACGCTCCCAGCAGCCATAGCCGCGTGTAATCGATGGTGATGCGGAAACAGACCACAGACAGCCCCGCAAACAGCCCGATGATCACCGACAGGAGCAGGAAGAAGTTGTGTTCGCGCATGGAAAGCGGCGCGCGCGCCCGTTCGGAGGCATCGAGCGCCGCAGCTTTGATGCGCTGAACCCAATTCTGCCTGGGCGGCTCGCCGGTCGGCTCGGGAGTCCATGGCGTGGCTTCGCCAGAAGCGCCCAACGAAGCGCCCGACGAGGTGCCCAACGAGGTGCGCAACGACACGCCCGCGGAAGGATTCTCGGAGGTTCCGGGAGGCTTCAGAGGTTCGGTCATGGGCGCGCGGTTTGCGCTCTCTCTCCGAGGCGCACCAGGGCGGCGTTCGCCGGGTCCGAAGGCGGGCCGCAGTTCTCGGTTGCCGAGGACTCCATTTGGAAGATGAACTCCATGAGGGGCTGGAGCTGGTCGATATGCCCGGCGAGCGAGGCCTGCGCCAGTTCGTCGCTGGTGGCGTCGGTAAAAGGAGTCAGGTTCGCGCTCGGGTCGGGCAAAGCGACGCCATGCTCCCTGGCGCACGACTCGATCCGCGTCACCGCCGCGTCATAAGCACGGATGGCGCGCCGCGCCCGCTCCATGGCATCGAGTCCCGGCCGGTTGGGATCGAGCGCCAGCGTGGCTTGAGCGATGGCCAACTCCTGCGCCACGCGCGCGTCTTCTGCTTGCTTCCCCTTCTGCTGCGCCTCGTCTCGAATGGCGCTCTCCAGATAGCGAACCGCCTCCCGATCGATGCCTAATTGAAAATTCGCTTCGCCGGCTCCCGCGAGAGCTGCGTAGTTCCGCCCATCCAGCCGCAGCGCCCGCTGGAATTCATCCAGCGCCTGTTGAGGCTGGCCCGCCTGCAGCATGAGCTCTCCCACCTGCGCGTGGGCCGCTGCGTCCGCGGGAGTGGCGGCGGCAATTGCCAGGAGTATCGACTGGGCCTCTGTCTTCTCCCCTCGATCCATCAGGTAGTGAAAAAGCTCCAGACGCGTATCCATGCGGCTGCGCAAAACGTCTCCGGCTTTTTCGTCCCAAACGCCGTAAATGGCCTCGTTGTAGTAGCGCTTGGCATCCGCATCGTCGCCCGCGCGCGCAGCCATGCGCGCCAGTTCCACATTGACCTGGCTATTCCCCGGCGCCCGCTCCCACATGTCCAGCAGGTAGGATTGCGCCTCGCCGGGATTCCCCGTGGCCACTAGAGCCTGCACAAAGTTCAGTTCGTATTCTTGCTGCTGCTCGGGCGAAAATTCATGCTGCGCGTACACCAGTGCGTCGCGAAAATCGGAAAGCGCTGCCTGAGGCCGGCCCGCCTGCAGCTCGGCATTGCCGCGATCGAACCAGTATCTCGCCAGTTCTGCGCGGCGTCCGTGATACATCCGCGCGGCAAATCCGGTAATGGCAAACGCCACGATGAGTCCGGCGACACAGAGCATCAAGATCGTCTCGCGCGAATGCAGCCAGTAGCGGCGGGGCCGTGCGCTGCAACGACACACAATTTGCCCCTGGGGCTGGCCCCCCGGAGCCTGGGCCCCCTCGGGCCCGCGAAGCCCTTCAACCCCGCGAAGCCCTTGAACAATGACGCGCCCGCACTTGGGACAAAGCTGCGTTGTCTCCACTCGATCGCTCCTGCCCGCTAACTCCCGCCCGCCTGGTTGCCCTGCATGAGCACGTGATCCTCGGCCAACTGGTTGCCCGGCTGCTTGCCCGACTGGTTGCCCAGCTGCTTAAAGATACGCTCACATGTATCGTAGCGCGATAAGGTCGCCCGTCAAAACCGGCTCGCACGCAGTCCCCTCCCCCTCCCGTTTTTCTGTAAGTGTTCATTCTGAACGTCAAGCAGAATCGTAGAATCAGTAACTTACGGCAAACACAACAAATTAGCACACGAAAGAAACGAAAGAAGGCGTGTTTTTCAGTGCAATCCACAGTGCAAAGGTTCGCCTTAGCAGTCCCTCAATTTCGTGTGTAGTTCCAGCTGGCTTTGGTGCCCAGTTGCCGAGAACACCATTTCTCAGGAGTTGGCGCTGATAATCTTACTTACCGGGCTTCTCGACGAGAAAGAAGTAAAACGATCTCTTCGGAAAATGAGGTACTGGCACCGTCTCGCTCCGAATCAAACGGCTAAGATAGATTTAGGTTTTGGTCAATGAACGTGTACAGCCTCGACACGCGGCCATCGCGCTCTTCGAGGAAGTCCGTTCCTGTGTAGTGGAACGGCTGACCCGGCATCCCGCTTCCCCATCGACACGTCGCTACCACGTTGTGCATGGTCTGAATCTCGCCGGTAACCGTGTAGCGGTATTCAGGAAAGTGTTTGCGAATCTCAGTAGCCGCCTCATTGATACCGTCGCGGCCCACGATGCGACCGCCAGGATGGATCCAAAGGCAATCTTCGGTGTAATACTTCGCGAGCAATGCCGCACGTTTGACGGGATCGAGCTCTATAAAAATCTCGTTGAAATTGTGCATGAGAAGTTCCGAAGGGGTTGCGTTCATAGATGGTCGTCCTTAACATCATCCTGCAGAACTATCTAACCGGTGCTGCCTTATCACATTCGACCAAGGCCTCACGTTCTGCTTGGACATGTGATGCCCGGCTCTTCGCCCAGGTCGCAAATACTTAGGTCCTGATAAGTCACATTCTCGGAAACTAGCTTTTCCCCAAAATCCCATTTACCGAGAACACCGTTTTCTCAGGACTTGGCTTTCTCGTTCCAAGCGATTCGCTCCGCCTCTCTAGGGGGCTTGTCAACCAGCGACTTGCTCATAAATACGCGCTGATATCCTCCGTCTCGCATGCGAGTTGTCTCGATAAAGCCAAGCTTTTGATAATACCGGACCAGGTGATCCAGCTTTTCATTCGTATACAACCGAGCCTCGGAAAGCCCCAGTTCGCGCGCGTAGTTCTCGGCGTAAGCCATCAAGTGCAGCCCCCACCCGCGGTTCTGAAACCGAGGCAATACTGCCAGGATACTGATCTCAAGGTAGGTACGATCTGGTTTTAACGTCACGGTCCCTATCACTTCACCGTCGAGATCGAGCACATGTACCTGGCCGGCTAAAATTAGAGGCAGAAAGTCGGTGACCATCGCGGCCGGCGGTTTGCCCAGCACGGGAACATACGCCAGGTAGGCTTCATGAACACAGGTTTGAATCGCCGCCAAATCGTCGGGTGTGCCAACACGAATAGCGATCTTCATTGTCCGTTGCCATCGCAGCCCAGATAACGCAGCACCGCCGCCCCCCAGGTACTTGTGCCATTCACCGCTACGAGAAATCTATCACCTTGACGAAGAGTTCGGTGAATGATCAGCAAAAGCCAATCCTGGCGACCGCCAAGTCCTGATAAGTCACATTCTCGGAAACTAGCTTTTCCCAAATCCCACCTTCCGAGAACACCGTTTCTCAGGCGGAACCACCAACCTCCTTCAATGTGGCGCTACGATACAATCAGAAAGGGCTTAAATCTGGAACCTTCGGCCCCAATAGCGGCTAATTATGCGAGTTGACCTTTTTGATAAGTGGGCACCGATTCTGGTGTGTGGGATATGGGTCTGGGTCAGCATCCGGACGACTAGCTGGCTGCGTAGAATCACGCGGCAAACCGTCGCTCATACGCGCCGCACGGTTTGGCTAATAAAATTCGTGGCGACGGTCGTAGCTGCTGGAAATGTCTTCGGTGCCGCACTTGCATTCCATTTACGTTGGTTCCTGGGTGCGATACTAGCAGCCGTGACCGTTCTATTCGCACTGACTGACAAAGTAGAAGCAATCGTACCGGGAAAACCACCCCAAGACCCTTCTGCTTATTCTCAGGCCTGGAGAGAATATCTGCGCTTGCGGAAAAATGCGTATCTTTCGGCGATCTTGCTTGTGCTGGTAGGGCTAAGCGGCTTTGCGTTGACGGCAGCGATCGGGCCGGGCTTAACATTTTGGATCGTTGCAACCGCAATCCTGGGATTGTTCTCTTTCTGGGCGTTCAACGAATGGAAAAGGGAATATTGGCCTTGTCCTCGATGCGGATACCGCTTCCGAGGTTTTTGGATTCCAGTGATGCCGAAGCGTTGCAATCACTGCAGCCTTCCGCTTTGGAGTGAAAACCCCACCCTCGTCGGTGACATGGGCGCCAAGTCCTGATAAGTCACATTATCGGCAACTGGCTTTTTCGCCGATCCCCGAGCCTCCGGCAATTCGATCTAGGAGCGCCGGTAGCACATCATCCGCCAGATGATCCATGAAGTTCGCCATCGTGCAGCCGTTTCCGGCAGGCCGGGCAGCCGGGCACGACTACACCCGTCCGCCCTGAGCCATGCTCGGCTTCTCGTCGAGGAACGTGTCGAAGCTATGACGCCGCAGCCGGGTGCCCCATCCTTCGCCTGCCCTGAGCTTCGAAGGGCGCTCTTTGCGACGGGTGGGCAAGAGCCATTCGAACCGAATCGACTTTTCCACAATTTTCACAGGCGCTAAGGTTATCCACATAGTTATCCTATTGACGTATGTGTACTTACACGATAACATGTCGTATGAACGCTAGACAAGCACGCCAACGTCGCGCCCTCTTTTACCCTCATGGGTTCGCCAACACGAATCCGTTTGATCCGATCAAAGATCCGATCAAAGATTCGACCAACAACGTAAGCGACGACTCGAGAATCAACTCGACGGCACAAACGCCGCCTGAGCCGCGTTCCGCGCTCGACGCTCCCACGACTGACGATGCGATGAGCATCGTCATCCGGAGCGACGAACCGGAGCGAAGGACCTCTCCTCAGCTTTTGCCGGTCAATAAACCGGAATATTCGCCGGAAACTCCCGCTGCTGTCGAAATCGCCTCCCGTGCGCAAGCCGCCGCTGATGGCCTGACACCCCTAACGCTCGCCGCTGCGCCGGCTGCTCCTAAGTTAATCCACCCCTCCCGCTGCCGTTTTTCTTTTTCCGATGGACGCCGGTGCCGCATGCCGAGCGCCCAACCCAACGCTCGCTTCTGCGCTCACCATGCCCCGAAAACGAAGAAGTCCCGCAAGCAATCCCGCGCTAGCCAAGCCATCGTCGAACTCGAAACTCCCTCCGGCAAATTCAGCACGGCCACCGACCTCAACGATGCCCTCGGCCAGGTGTTTCGTTCCCTCGCCCAAAACCGCATCCCGCCGCGCAACGCCGCCGCTCTCGGCTACCTCGCTCAACTCTTGTTGCAGACGCTTCCGGGAGTGAAAAGCGAATTCAGCAACACGTTCGGCTATCGGGCTTGGGACGAATCCGTGAAAGCCATGTTCCAACCTTCGCAAAATGAACACTTGCGCAGCATTCACCCGCATCTCTCGCACAATGAACACTTACACAAACGGTGATCTCTTATGTCGTTCAGAATGAACACTTATGCAAAATACCTCGGGGGTGGGGGTCGAGACACAAAGACGGAGATTGGAAATGAGCGATGTCGGCAGGAAAAAAGGAAGAGGCGCTTGGCACAGACTTCACAAGCGCCTCCCTTACTGCGTCAACGTAAACCGTACCTCACTGGATCACCTCCTTCTCGGCAAATACGCCGATGGCGACAGAGCTTGTCGCGTAAAATAATTATAACCCGGCAACTGCTATGGGCAAATATCGGAAATACACGAGCGTAATCACTCGGATCCGAGACTCCTCGTGATTGGGCGCTCCTCACCTCGACCGTGGCACAACTTGCGTTGATTGGGCGTGGATCGGGCGTATAGTGGAACGCGCAGTTGAAGTCCGCTGCGAAACTCTACCGAATGGGCCGAGGAGGCAGCACATGCCAGCGAACGAACTTGAGCGATTTCTTACATCGTGGAATCGGGAAGCCGAAAGCACGCTGAAGCTTTTGCGGGCGCTGCCCGCCTCGCAGTACGATTTTCGTCCGGATCAGGGAGGGCGGTCGTTAGGCGAACTCGCCTGGCACCTGGCTGAGGGAGACGCCTACATGAGCTTCGGCATTGAAAATGGCGGGTTCTCGATGCAGATGAAGCCACCGAGCATCGAACGCCCACGCACGGTGGAAGCGCTGGCTCCAGGATACGAACGTGTCCACCAGGAAGCGGTTGCGCGGATTAAAAAGCTCACACCTGACGACCTGGATCGAGAGATCGAATTTTTCGGCGGCCCCGTGGCGATCCGCAACATCCTGTGGGACATGATCATTTGCCATGGGGTGCATCATCGAGGCCAACTGGCGCTGATGTGTCGTCTGGCAGGAGGCCAAGCGCCCGGGCTTTACGGCCCGAACCGAGAGGAAACGGCCGCGAGGCGTGCAACCGCCGCACCACGCAGCTGAACGTTGTGCGATGAATCAGGCGCGATCCATCAGGCGTGGTCGATCAGGCGGTGGTGGATGGCGTAGAGCGCGAGCTCCAGCCGGTCGGAGACGCCGAGTTTATCGAAGATATTGTGCAGGTGATTCTTGACGGTCTGCTCGCTGATGAACAGCTTTTCGCCGATCTCCTTGTTGCGATAGCCCTGCGCCACCAGCTGCACGATCTCTTTTTCGCGCTCGCTGAGCAGCGGCTTATCGCGCCGCGGCCCGTCATCGGAGCTCTTGGCAAAGGCCTTCATGACCTCGGCGGTCATGCGGTTATCGAGCCAGATCTCGCCGCCATAGACCCGGTGAATGCTCTTGACCAGCAGATCGCTGGCGGATTGCTTCAGCACGATGCCGCGCGCGCCCAGGCGCATGGCGCGCACGACGTCGCGATCGTCCTCCGCCGCCGTGAGCACGATCACGCGCGTTGGCAGCGAATCGAAATTGACTTCCTCGAGCACGGCCAGCCCGTCTTTATCGGGCATGCGCAGATCGAGCAGCAGGATGTCCGGCTTGAGCTTGGTGAGCATACGAATGCATTCGTTGCCGTTGGAAGCTTCGCCGACGATGGCGATATCGTCCTCGCCATCCAGAAGCTTGCGCAGGCCGTCGCGAAAGATCACGTGATCGTCCGCCATCAAAACCCGAATCGACTGTTTGGTTTTTGCCATGTCAGCCGAGAGGAACCTCTACCGTCAACCGCGCCCCATGGCCCGGAGTAGACTCCACCGTCAGACACCCCCCCAACGCTTCTCGTGCGTTCCTTGATCGAAATGGGCCCCAGCCGCAACCGATCAAGTTCGTCGCCTGTGAATCGGCCGGCGAAGCTGAATCCTTCGCCGTTATCATCGATAACCAATACCACCTGCGCTCTCATTTTGCCACAGTTTTACCACGACATGCGTGGCGCGAGCATGCTTTTTTACATTGTGAAGTGCTTCCCTGTAAATCTGAAACAGTTCCCGGCAGATACGATCGGGCACCTCGCAGCATCGCGGCGTCGATGAGCAAGTCCAGTGCCAGGTCGGATTCGTTGCGGAAACGCTCGGCAAATCCGCGCATCAGGTCCACCAAATCGGCGCTCTGCACGCCCAGCGGACGCATGTCCATGACCATGCGGCGCAGCTCCTGGGTCTCGTTGCGCACCGTCTGCTGCAGGGTGCCCAGGTCGCTGGCCACCTGCTCGGGCGCCTGCGGCAGCCTGCGCCGCAGCACGTCCAGCTGGATATCCACGCTCAGGAGCGTCTGCAAAATCCCGTCATGGATGTCCCGCGAGATGCGGCTGCGCTCGCCCTCAATCGCCCGCACGCGCAAACGGCGCAGCAGAAAGAGGTTTTCCAGCGGCGGTCCCAGATGCCGCACCACGCGTTCGAGCCGCTGCAAATCTTCCCGCAAAGGCTGGCGCCGCGCAGTTCGCCAGAATGAGTCTCCCCACGGGCTGGCCATCGAAATTAACCGTCACGCCGAGCACGGAGCGCAGCCCCATCTCTTGCGCGGGACTCTTCGGGCATGCGCGGCAATTCCGGCAGGCGCTCTCCATCGTTGCGGTTCCAGCCAAACGCAGCGCGGGTGCCATTGACCTGGTTCCAGCAAACGCTGGCTTCCGGGTAGTCAAAGAGGAAGACGTCGCCCTTCGAAAGCGGCAGATTCTCCGGCTTCAGCCGCTGGGATTCGCCGGGGACCGCGGTCCACACAAAGATGCGCTCGAGTTCGGCGTCGCGAAACGCGAAGATCGCTCGTTCGCAATCAAAGCCGTGAGCCAGCTCCCCCAGCAGCAGCCGCAGGGACTCCGCCACGCCCTTTTCCGCATGCAGCATTGCCGTAAGCCGGGCCAGGAAATCGTGCTCGGTCGAGTGCAGGCGCGTGCGATAGCCCATGAACGACAGCCCTACTCCCCCGGTGAATGTGCCCGCCACCAGCGCCACCCAGGAGAACACCTCGACCCAACCGAAGCCGCCCTTTAGCGTGGCGCGAAACAGCACCGCCAGCGTGACTCCTCCCGCCAGCAGGATCGAGCGCTCCAGGCCCCAGCGAATGCCCGCCGCCAAGGCCACAAACAGGTATACAAACCAGAATGCGGCGGCGGAGTTCGTCAGCAGAAGGAAAACACAAAGGGCCGCCAAATCGCCCAGCAGCGGAAGCTGCCATTCGTTCAGGCGAGGAACATATTCGAGCAGCAGCAGCGCCAGAGATACGCCCAGGTATGCCAGCACAAAAGCAACCGCATGCGGCCCGCGCGCTTGCGGAGGCTCCTCCAGCAACACCCCTAGCGCCAGCACCATGAAAATTGGCCGGGCGTAGGTGATCTGTCGCTCGAGATGTCGACGTTCGGCGGCGTGCGGCTGCATAAGGGTAGACGGGAGTCTCTATTGCAAACGAAGCCGGAGCGGAGCGCCAGCGCGGAAGGAGGCTTGTTTTCCAAGAGGTTACGTGACAACTACGTGCCAGATAACTACATGGTTTCAGCCTGGCAGCCGGACGGCAATCGAAGGTGATCGGGTGGGGTGATCGCTGGCTCGGGAGCTACAGGCTCGGCGTAAAGCGCGCGATCACTTCCCTGTTGCGTAATGACATACTGCCTCCTATTCTTGGGCGACACGACCGATATTCAGGAGTCGGGAAGTGGACCAACGATTCACGCGCAGTGAAGTTGAGCGCATGACCGGCGCCACGCGGCACCAGCTCGACTACTGGGCCCGTCTGGGATTGTTGCGGCCGCGTGCCCGTTGGGGGGAGCGGTTCTTCAATTTCAGCGATCTGGTGGCTGTGGAAACGCTTCGGCGTCTCACGGCCGGGCAGGTGCCCGCACGCCGTCTGAGCCGAGTGGTGCAAGCGCTGGAGCGCCAGCTTGGGCGCGCCGCCGCGCCGCTCTCGTCTCTGCGCGTCTCCGTCGCCGGCGACAAGATCGTGGTCCACGAACCGGGACCGAAGGGCCGGCCCATCGAGCCGCTGAGCGGCCAATTTGTGCTGGACTTCGAAACCGCTCCGCTGCAGCGTAAGGTCCAGTGCCTCGGCACGCGCACCGCCGAAGAGTGGTTTGAGCTGGCCATGACGCTCGACGCTTCGGAGAACTCCTACGGCGAGGCTGCCGAGGCTTACCGGCAGGCGATTCACGCGGCGCCCGAATGGATCGAGGCGCACATCAATCTCGGCACCGCCCTCTATCATCTCGGGCGACTGGATGAATCGCGTATGGTATTCCGTGCCGCGGTAAAGATCGATCCGCAAAACTCACTGGCGCATTTCAATCTGGGATGTATGTGCGACCGATTGGGCGATTTTGACGAGGCGATCCAGGAGTTCCGTGCCGCGCTAGCCCTGTCGCCGGACATGGCCGAGGCCCACCTGAATCTCGCATTGGTCTACGAAAAGATCAGGCGAAAAACCGAGAGCATGCGGCATCTTTCAACCTATCTGCGATACGAACCCGAGGGACGCTGGGCTGACTTCGCTCGCCAGCGGCTGGGTTCAAAGCGGCGGGCCAAAGCGCATGCCACCAAGGTCACGCCCTTCCGGCGCGCGGGCGCATAGGTTGCACCTGGGAGTCGCGCCTGCCTGATTGACCCTGGGCCGTAGTTTCCGCCGAGAGCGTCGCCGAGTTCAGGATAACCCACCTCTTGCTCGGACCATCCATTAGGTTAGCGCTTCGCGCGTTGGCCTGCCGTTCGGCGTGGCGGGTCCGGGAGGGTGCCGACGTGAAATCCAAAAGCGGCCTTACCTGCTTGATGACGGTTCTGACCATCGCTGCATTCGCATGCTCGATGATGGCGCAGGGCAATCGCTCCAGCGGCGCGCAGGCGGGACCACCGAAGTTCCTGAACATGGTGCACGAGGAGCTCAAACCCGGCAGAAACGGAGCTTTCGACGAACTGGCGACGTCCATTGCACGCACCTATAACCGTGAGAACCTGCCGGTCTTTTGGCTCAAGCTGGAATCGCTGACCGGCCCATCCGAAATGCTCTATCTAAGTTTGTTCGACTCGTCGGAAGAGATGGGCAAGACCATGGATGCATTGAGCGGCGCGCTCGCGACGCGTCCCGAACTCGCGCAGATGCAGGAACGTCTCTTGCAGGAAAACACTTCGAGCGAAAGCACCGTGCTCGCCGTGCTGCGCGATGACATGGGCTTTCGCGCCAATACCATCGATTTCTCGAAGATGCGAATCCTGCGCCTGTCGACAATTTTTGCTCATCCCGGATACGAGCGCGCGTTCATGGAAGCGGAATGGTCGCTGAGCGAAGCGTCCCAAAAAGTGAATGCACAGGCTGCCTGGGCGGTCTACGAAGTGACCGCCGGCCTTCCCGGGCCGTGCTTCATCATCGTGACGCCGATGCGGTCGCTGAAGGATCTTGACGACCAGTTGCAGGCGACCGAGGCACTCCAGAAAGCGGAAAGCGGGGCCATCGAACAGCACTTGCAGGAACTGGCTCGCGTAGCTTATGGCGCGACCGATGAACGGCTATATTCCGTGGGGCAAAAAGCGAGCCATGTCTCCAAGGAGTTCGCCGCGGGCGACCCTGACTTCTGGACGCCAGCGACAACTTCGGCGCCCGCACCGGCTGCCGCCAGAACGGAAAAAACGCCTCCCAAAAGAGCCGGAGCGCCCGCGACGAAGCCGTGAGCTATGGCCGTGGCGGAGAGATTGGACCGGGCTCGGCAGGAGCGGGATTCGGAGGCGTCAGCGTAAACGTCACGCCGCGCGACGCGTTTGCATCCGTGGTCTTTTGCACATCGAGCCGGTCGAGATCAATGTCGCTTTTTCCGCCGTAGATCGTCACGTAGTGCAGCTTCCCGTCCGAGACCGTGTAGCTGGCAACCGCGTAAACGGAGCCGTCCTTGAGGTAGATCAGGATTTGCTGTGGCAGTTGTCCGCCAACTCCCGCTTGCACACCAAAATCGTCCGCCGGCGGATATCCCTGAGGAGGATAGACGTTCGGCTGCGGACTATAGTCGGGCAAAATCGCGGGTTGGAGCGGAGAGTAGCCTGCCAGCGGACCATAGCCGTAGTACGGGGGGAGTACCCCACAGCCGTATCCCCATCCCGGAAACACGTTGCAGCTTGGGAACCAGGTTGACTCGTAACCCAAACCGAAAAAGAACGGGCGGGCAAAAACTGGAGAACCATGGAAATTCGTGAATCGCAGCGGCCGCCTAGGAGGAAAGAAGACGCGGAATGGCGTCCCGGGATTGCGCAGAGGCCTCACCGGATTGACCATGATTGGACGGTTAACGCCAGGGGCGCCGGGAGCGCGAACCACAGGTGCGCGCGGGACTTCCCCAGCCTGCGGCGATCTGATCACGCCGGGTCTGCCGCCGGTGTGTACCCCGGCATGTCCGCCTGCGCCGCCGCGCTGAGCAAACATCAGCGCAGGCGCGAACACAAGCAGAGAAGCGAACAGAATTCCCGAAAAAATCTTGAAGCAGATTGCTGGATGCGACGCGGAGGGTTTCATATAGCTACCCTTTTACCTTGGCCCTGAAGCTACCTTCATTCTAGTTCATCCTCCGCGCCGCCACAAGGCCACCACCGTTTCGCGTCCGGGTAACGTACGGGCTACTGAAGTGTCTTGAAATTGGCAAAAGGAGCGAGCCCCATGCCACCTTCCGAACCCGACTTTCCAGGACTTAGCACACCTTTTGGTTCATCTGCGATAGTATTTACCTCTTCGAGATTCTCTTGTTCCGATGCATTGAAGAATCTTTGATCGCTTTCCCTAGCGAGTCGGACTATGGCTGACGCGATAGCACTACTGGTTCTCGGTGCTCAGTACGCTTTGGCTGTCCTAGCCCTGAGCCGCTACTTAGGAACGGATCTGCCGCTTGAGGCCGTACTAGCGGTCTTTGTAGCGTACGCGGGAATAGGAATCGCTGTTTGGCATAGGAAGAAGGAGTGGGACGCCGCTGTTTCTGGATGGGCGAAAATGAGTCTCTTCTCAGTCAGTGCAGCGATCGCATGCGTCGGTGTGGATTCGTTGTTGGGTTATTCGGAGGGAGCGAAACCTGTGTTTACGGGAGGGGGACTCTTAGGCTTCCCGCTAACCATTCTTTTTTGCCCACCGTTCATAATGATTTCCGTAGCCGGCCTAGCGCGAGCGCTTTACGCGAACGGAAAAGAATCCCATCGTGAGCATCAGTAGAACGGCGCGTAAGCACATACCTGTACGTCGTTCAGCGCTGATCCTCAACTCCTGATAAACGGTGTTCTCGGTAAGTGGGCTTTTGGGAAAAGCAGTTTCCGAGAATCGTGCCAGTTCAACTGGTCAGTGCAACACCATCTGAGCTAAAAGCTCTTCATCACAGGTGGTGTTTACGATCGAAAGAAAACGTACGCCGCTTTCTGCGACGCAATGAACATCGTTGAGGTATGGCGCCGTTGGAAGGCGGGAGAATCGTTGCATGCCATTGGCCGCGCCCTTGGCAAGGACCATGTGGTCGTTCACCTTTTGCTTGAAGCGTCACGGCGGGATTGCGCCAACCCCACGTCGCCGTTCACCGCGGATGCTCACCCTGGCCGAGCGCGAAGACATCTCCCGCGGAATCTGCCACCGGCATGCTCGATGCGGGCCATTGCCAATGTCTGTGTCGCGCTTGCTCTACGGTAAGCCGAGCAGGTAGCCCGCCATTGCGGGCGCGCGCATATCGCGTCGACGATGCCGATCATCAGGCCTGGAGCGGCCGCGCCCCAAGCTCTGCCCCGTGGCCGCGCCAGGATCAGCTCCATGAAGATGGTTGCGAGTAAAGCTGATCTTAGACTGGTCGCCTAAGCAGATTTCCGGATGCGCTCAAGAGGTATCCGAAGGATCAGAGCCTGCGCGTGTCTCACGAAACGATTTATCGGAGCCTGTTCATACAAGCGCGGGGAGCGCTGAAGCAGGAACTACTGCGGCATCTGCGATCAGCGGCGGGTAGTTCTCCACCAACTTCCCACGGCATTGGCCAGATTGTTCTGATTCTTTTCCATCCGGAGAGACCTGCGGAAATCGAAGACTCGTGCCGTTCCTGTGCAACAGGCTGTTTGCTCGTTGGGCATACATATCGACAACAGACTTCCATTCTGTTGTGGAACTCGTCACGCTTTGCATTCCGCCAAAACGGAAGCCACCCGCACCGTAAGCGTTCCACTGCTTTTCTTTAACCGGCGACCTGATAGGCAATCAGGAGATCAGCGTTGTCAGTGTCTGTCTTTGTCAGTCCTTGGCTGCCAATGAGAACCCACAGCACTCTTGATCTGCGCGTCCACAATCTGGTTCGGGTGTGACCCGCCTTCAATCCACCTACTTGTCAGGAGTTGGCACTAATCGCTTGTGTAAAGTAATCCGCGTTTAAGAAGCAATGAAAATTAATAAGTGGACAAACTTTGCCTTGCGGCTCTGCCTGAAGATAGCGATTTTTTACTGGCGATCCTGGTTACCCTGATCGTCGCCAGGAAATTTGATTTTCACAGCACCGACCGAAGAAGGGAATTACCTTCCTCATTGCTCGTTCGGAACATTTCTGATCTGTGAACGCATTCTGTTCCCGAGGTCTCTGGCGACCTTCTTGGCAACCACATGGGCGCGAAGGGCCCCCCTTCTTCATCGCAGACGGCTATGGGATCGATGTGCCGGCATCAGCCGCCTCGCGGGACTGGTATAAGGAAAAACTAGGGCTGCGTCAAGACCACACTCTGTAAAAAAGATGACTCTGGGCGACCATTCGTCGACTTGAAGATTGGGCCAGATACATGCGTTTCGCTCGTGGAGCTGTCACTGATGCGTTCGCATAAGAAACACGTCATTTTCTTCACGAAGAACATAGACAAGGCTCAGGGGTGGCTAGAGGGCAACGAGGAGTGTTCGTAGAGCCGGCAAGAGCTGATTCAGGCGGAAACCGTTTCTTTCGGTTCCACTGTTTGCACGAAGGGAACACGATCGAAGTATGTGTTGAACCTCGATAGGCATCCGTCGCCAAGTCCTGAGAAACGGTGTTCTCGGATACTGGGTTTGCCTGTCACGACGGCGCGTGAGCGTCCGTTTCCGCATTCGGTGTGATTGCCTCAGTGGTGACGGCTGGGAGTGGCGCAGTGGGCACGAGACCGACGCAGAAATCAGCGATCTCCTCATCCAGAATGTTGGAATAAATGACGAATAGCCCGATGGCACCTGCTACGACTAGGCTCTGCAACATATCGAATGCTTTGCCGATCGCGGGAGATATGGCGGTCGCCGCTCCCATCACGAATCCCATCGGCACAGTCATCGCAACGGTAAGAGCAACGGTGTAAACGGCGGTGCGCCACGTAAAGGTCCACCAAATCCGAAATATTCGCTTGGGAGTGGGTTGAAGAACCTGAGCGGACTCGCCACCAATCGAAGTAAGCCGAATGCGGAAACTGCGGAAACGCTTTCGAACGATATAGTACATTACAAAAATCGCAGGAACATAGTTCAGGGCATAATTGCCAAACTGCAAGACCCAAGGGCGCATGCTGTCGGATACCAGGCCTTTGTCGCCGAGCCACTGAACTGCCGATCCAACCTGAAGAGCAAGAACCAACGCAACGAGGGTATTGCGCCAATAAAACGCCCACCAGATACGCAGGCCATGCCCTAAAGTTGGTTGGAGATAGTCGTTTGTAGCCAAATCGGCTTGAGCAGCCGAGCCGTCACCGGACATTGAAGGTGACGAAGCCATACGAGTGGGCCAGATTCTGGCTCAGCCACAGGTCGGCGGTCAAGGAATTCTCAACTCCCGAGAAACGGTGTTCTCGGTAACTGGCTCTTCTGCGTTCGGAAACCTAATCGTTCGCCTTTAGGTCCTTGACCGCCCGCCAAATTGTAATCAGAACCCCAACGTTCCCCATCGCGAATACAGCGACAACGACGACTGAAGCGAGAGGCAACCACCAGGCGCTGCTAAAAGGCACCTCCTGTTCCCAGTGGCCGTCTACTGAAGCATTCGCGCCGCCGAACGGAAAGTAGACAAGAGCGATTAAGCTTAGCTCAACGATGAACAGCCCTGCGAAGAAAGCCAGTCGCAAGGCCTTCGCTCTCTTTGAATGCGGCGGCATACAGAAATAATGCCACCTAATTAGCCCATGTAAGCTAGGCCCCGGTCCGCTAGATGTGTAATCGACCAACTCGGGAACCCAAGTCCTGATAAACGCTGTTCTCAGTAACTGGCTTGTCGCGGCCTGCCCAATTAGTTCACGAAATGAACGTAGGTGAAGACTGCGGCTGCGCCGCTTAGGGCTGCAAGCACTAGACACAAAAGAGTTTGAGGCGCAATACGAGACGGCAGAATATGAAGCCAAGGTTTCGCGCCTTCTCCACCACGCTTACGCACGCTTGAAGGGCGAAGACTCCGAAAAGGTGCGCAGGTGGGAGCAGTCCATCCGAATACTTCGCAAAGGCGACCATTACATTCTCGTGCTGTGGGATGTCAAAGCTCCTGGCGACCGCCCAGCGAGTGACTCTCTGAAACTCCTAGGCGCCGGGCTGCTTGTGGCAACAGCTATCGTTGTAGGTTCCTTCGTGGCGGCCAAATACAACATTAGTTTGGACCGGTTGCGCAACTCGCTTCCTGCGCTGAATCCACGTTTTGCTTTGGTTCTCTTCGTGGGCGTGTTTGTGCTCGCCCTAGTGGGAACTCGTCTTTTTAATTGGCTGTTGATGGCCTGGGTCGAGCGCCGGGGCGGACAGAAGAAAGACTCCGAGTAAATCTCTTCAAGCTTCCACAGTCCTGTTCTCGGAACTCCGGCGTTAAGTCCTGTAGAACGGTGTTATCGGAAGCTGGCCCTTGGAAAAGCCCAATTCCGAAAACCCGACCTATCGGGACTTACAGTGATAACCCCCTGCCGCGAGGTGCAGGTGAGGGAAAAGAATGGGTGAACACAAGTACCGCGAATATGACGAGCAGAATTGCAGAGACAGTCTGAATCAACGAAAGATAAGCCTTGATCTCGTTGACGGAATGTTCGTCCTTAAGGATCATTTTCTGAAGCTCCGGAGATATTTTGGTGCCCCAGCTAACCAAAAACGCCAAGAGAAGTGCGACCAGTACGAATAGTCCGGGCTGATTCACGCCGCTGCCTGATAATTGGCGATCGAGAAGGAACAGTCCGTTCCACGCCACCGTAAACAGAAGAATCGCGGTCCAGCGCAATGGGACTCCCCTCCACCTAATCTCAGAGCCGCCGGGCGCGGTCGGCAAGAATCCAGTTTGATTGATTTGCCGTATGAGCGTTTCAGGCCTACCGAGACACCAAAATATGATCTTTGAAGGATAGTCTGGGCGGGCGTGCACAATTCGAATGCCGCTTGAGAAGAACGGAATCGACCCGTAGCGGTCTAGTGAAACCACCTCGCTGGGGAGAAAATCGTACGTACCTATCAAACCTGACAATTTCAGGCGAGTTGCAGAAGCGACAAGTCTTGCAAAGGGCCAAGAGGCATTGACCCAGCCGATTCGCGCTCCACCCACGATGCTAAGTTCTGCCCTGCTCACTTCCATATTGTTCCTTCAGCGGGCACAGCCGCCGACTTTCAACTATGAAAGTGTAATCCGAAGGTTAGCAACTGCGAACGCTAGCTCTTGATAGGGTACGTTTCAGTTAAATAGTCTCCCCTTCAACTCCCGAAAAACGGTTTTCGGTGAGTGCGAATTGGCATGGGGCTCACATTTCGAAAAGCCGACTTTTCGGGACGTGTCGCTAATCATCGCGGACCTCCCTCAAGACCACACTATTTTCTTTTCGTAAAGTAATAGATTCCCCCAATCACGAGCGCCACCAGCAATAGCATTTCCCATATATTCATAATTCCTCCTGGTCGTGCGGTCGCCACACGTGGCGGCGGCGCATCAAGGTGACCTAATTTGCTACGACGCCGAGATGCCGCTACTTAAGCTTTGCAGCAATGGCTTTCGCTTGACGGTTCGGGGCTCCCGGGAGGCTACTGCTGGAGCTACATAACTGTAAAGGAAGAAAATGACGATCCGTAGAAGAGCCAGAGCCAGCTATGCCGGATCGTGCTCCAGCGTATATCTCCCGAAAAACGGTGCCAGCTGAACTCGCCGATGCGACGTACGGCCTACCCTCTAAGTTGAGTTATTCGAGAGCATCTGTTTGATCGACGAGTTGGCCATCTCGTTTCGATGCGGCAGAATGCGCTTTGGCGGGACGCCGGACGCCTCGTATATTGCGCTTTTCGCCCCATAGTGATACCGCCGCGCGCCGCCGCCTTACCGGGACGGTAGAATGTTCCTGTGACATCCATCTCTTTGCGGGTACAGCTAGGGTTCGTTGCCACCGTGTATGCCGCCGTCATTGCGGTTTCGGCGGCTTTACTTTACGCGCGGCACCTGCAGGAACTCAGGTATCCCGCTGAAGCATCCGGCGGCATGTGGGCTGCCGGCGACGCAATGCTCTGGATCTTCATTATCTGTCTCTTCATGGTCCCCACCGCTTTTCTCGTATGGATCCTGGCAAAGTTTGAGGCTATCTATAAAACCTATTCGCAACTTCTGTTGGGATTTAGCCTGAGCGCGCCCGTTTGTCTGAGTGCTCTCTATTTCGGCGAAAGCTACCTGACGGAAGGCGTCAAGAACCTCTGCGTTGACAGGCTCTTCTGGTCGCCGGTTTTGCTTTTGGGAATCGGCGTGAGCCGGTTGGTGGCTCGATTTGATCGAGCCAAGAAGCTCGTCTCGTGTGCGCTGCTTATCGAGGGGCTGACGTTCGCGACTGCCATTGCCCTATTCATCCATGCGTCGGGTGGACCCAGGAGTCGTTGACAGAAGAGGTCGAGCTTACGAACGAGCAGGTCTCTTCGCTTCCTTCCAGACACGCAATCCCGATTTTCCGGCGCCTGCACTGTAGAACAACGACTAGTAGGTTTCGTCTCCGCCACGTCCGCCGCGGCCACCTTCCCCGGGGGCACTGCCTATCTTCTTGCCATCGGCGAGTACGGCCGAAAGGAGACGGCCGTTCGGCCGCTCATTCTTCGCCGGCTGCACAATGACGGTTACTTGATCCCCAGGCTTGAAGGAATCCTTGCGAAAACCCTGGGGGTAGACGGTACTCGGAGCCTGCGTCTCCGCGACCCACTCGACCGCTTTGCCGTCCTCTCCCTTGACGTCAAACGTCAACAAACAGTGGGGATTGGACCACAGCCACGCCTTGACCGTCCCTTTCAAGGTAACGGTTTGACTACCGTAGATCGCCGCGGCGCCGTGATGCGCGGAGAGCGGAATCGAAATCATAAGTCCAACGGCCAAGGCAAACACGACGATCAGGTTCTTTCTCACTGCGCGTTCCTCCATTTTATGAATCGAATTTATGAATGGTGCATCGACGAATCTTCTCAGGCTCACCTTACTTCGTGCTCACCGAATCGCCATAGGACTTGTTATAGGTTTCGATCTCCTTGGGCGAGCAGTAGCGCGTCAGGATATCGACCCGAGGATCCTGCAGTCCTCATCGTGATCTTCATGGTCTGCCACGGTTTTGTAAAAATCTTCGGATCGTCAAGCACCTCTGACCACTCCATCGTGTCATTGTCCAGGCGCCGGAATGTCTCGGTGATATGCACCTGGTCGCCGATGGGCCGGCCGGTATTATCAAGCCACACGCGGTCGTCCGGCATCGTCCCAACCGTCTGGACCTCGAGGGTCGTATCGTCGATCCACTTGCCGACGGAGTAGCCCATCCACCGCTGCTCCTGGTAGCCGCCGTTTATTTCCACTCCGCCATCGAGTAACTTGGGGAGCGGCCGTCCGTCCGTCCAGATGATGCGCCAGCGGTTGTCGTACTGATACAAAACGGAAACCGAGTTCTCGTCCTGATAGATTCGTACCCCAAGATCGTAATGATTGTACCGCGGCAGGCCTAACGGCTCGCATTTCACCCGGGGATCATTATTGTAGGCCGGACCGACCGCATCGAAGCCTTCGAGAGCCTTGTGGGACTTGTACAGTTGCAAGCCGTAAGGAGTGTACGGCGGTTGATTTTCCGGCTTGCCGTCGTTTGGATGCAACTGCACGCCTTTCGCCTGGTTTCCTTCTCTGGTATTGGCCCACAGCCCGGCAATGCTGTGCCGCGGAGCCGGCTTCTTATCCTTCTCTGCGATCGGCTGGCGATTCTCCTTCGGGTTAGGCCAACCCTTAGCACCGTTTTGGGCAAATGAACCGAGGAAAACATCAGCGCCGCACCCAAAAGGCCCGTCATCACAGCCAAAAAACGATTTAGCATTCGTAGAGCTCCCTTAGAAGTTCTGACCCATCTTGCCACATTCTAACATCTGTTTGGGAGTTGACCCGTTTGGGAGTTAGCTGTTTGGCAGTTGACCATCGTGCGACCGCCAACGATTACCCCAGCATGGATTGATGGTCTTAGAACACTGATCGGTCTTAAAACGCAGTTAGCGCACGTCAAATTCCGAAGCGGCCGGGCGCGTTGCCGCCAGGCTCACCGAAGCTGATCCGCTACCTTGGCAATGCCGGCCTTGGCACAGGCCTCCTCCTGCGTTCCTCCCATCGGGG
This sequence comes from uncultured Acidobacteriota bacterium, assembly GCA_963810155.1. Taxonomy (GTDB): domain Bacteria; phylum Acidobacteriota; class Terriglobia; order Acidiferrales; family UBA7541; genus Palsa-189. Next base: position 340,870 of record CAWEMN010000020.1, on the reverse strand, counting down.
CTCCGCTCAGGCCGACGCCGCCGATGGTTTCGTCGCCGACTTTGATGGGAACGCCGCCGGCAAGCGGAATGACGTCGGTCAGCATTCGCTGCCCCTGAAGGGTCGTTTCGGTGCGCTGCGCCCACTCGGCGGACGTCCGTCCGAAGGTCAGCGCCGTATAGGCCTTGCGGCGGGCCAGCTCGATATTGTGCGGTGACGCCCCATCGCCCTGGAGGAAAACACGGAGCCGGCCTGCGCGATCGACGACAGCAACCGATGTCTTGACGCCGCATTCCGCCAGGGCCGCTTCAGCAATCGTCAAGGCCATGCGAACCGAAACGTCGTGCTCGGTCAACACCTGAGCGCTCCCACGGGAAGGAAACACAAAGAGCACGGCAAACGCGATTGCGGCAGCCAATCGAAACCGCATGAGAACCTCCCTTGCTGCAGCATGTGCAGCATTCCGTCGGCGCAAGCGCGTGGCGCGGCTGCGTCCGACCGGACTATATCACGGTCGCAACGCGAACCTGCGGGAAGGGGCATATCTGCGATTCAGCGAGTCTGCGATCAAAATTGGGTGGTGAGCGCATCGTTCCCGACAAACGGAATTTTCGTGACCCGGAGCATTCCGAAAATCCGACTGTGCGAGAGTTGCCCTGGCCTTGAGGTGTACAATCGCAAGCAATCGTACGTTGAGACCAGAGATGCACGCCAAAATGAAGCAGCGCAAGCGGATTGCTCTCGGGTGCCTTAGCGTAGTGTTCTCGATGGCAGTGGGCTTGGCGTGGAGCGCTCCTCAGGATCAGCAGACGCCATCCGGGGACGAGGCTTGATGCCTATCAAGCCGCGCACACTGAGCGGGATGCCCAATCCAAAATCAAATCGCTGGATGACTTTGTTTCTAAATACCCAACGTCAGTCCTGAATCCTTACGTTTATCAGGACTATTATCTCGCCTACTTCCAGTTGAAAAATTATCCTCTAGCCATCGAATACGTGGATAAGCTGATGGCGCTCAGCGACAAGATAGGCGAAGGAACTAGGATTCAGGCCCTGGCGTTTCGCGCAAGGGCCTATTGCATCGGCTCGGGCAATACCGGCCTCCAAGCGCCCGGAGCCGACACGAAAGCAAAAGATGCTGCCGCCCAGGGATTGCAAATGCTCGCCCGATGGCTAAGACCTCGGAATATGACGGACGAACAGTTTGCCGCTCAACGCAAGAATTTAAGGGATTTCTTTAGTTCGGTCGCAGAAATTGCCGACGCTCATCTGAAGGGAAACACGTCACCGGTGGCCCCGTGCGAGTCTAATCCAACGGAGCCGGTCCGACCCCGGCAGGTTCGGCCGCATGATGAACCAGATCGGCGCGGAGGACCGTCAGGGCCCCCGCGTTCGATAATTCATTCAGCAATCAAGTACCTTGACACTCGGCTGACGAATTGTATTTGTCCGCCCTGGATTACCTTGAAGGCAGCTTGCGTCGTTGCATCTTCTGCGCAATAAGGTAGACCAGTCCCAGGTCGTTTTCGTTCAGGCGGCTGAACAAGAGCCGGAACTTGGCGAGTATTCGCGCATCCTCGCCCGAATCGCCCCACATGGCGGCGTCCTCAGTCAATTTGCGTTTCGGCAATTCGGGTGGCTTCTCGCTGTCATAAAACAGTTGATACATCGGAACCTCAAGGGCATGGGCAAACTTCTGAAGCGTCTCCACGGTGGGTACGGTGTGGCCATTTTCGATGCGGGAGATATAACAACGAAGCAAACCCGTTTTTCGCTCAATGTCCCCTTGCGAAATTTTCTTTTCCTCTCTGATCTGTCTTAGTCGTTGTCCAATGATCATTTCATCGTCTCCGTGTCACGTCGAACTTCCCGCGCCTCAAGCGCGGCCTTCGCTGCAACCAGCCGGAGCTTCTCCTGGTTGTCCCGCAACGACTTCTTCGTCCGCGCGTGACCGGCAAGCTCTACGTCGAGCGCCTCAACAGTGTCAGCAAGCTCTCGCCTCTTTCCTTCGACCTCCGCTCGCAGTACGCTTTGCATCCCGAGCAGTTCCTCTTGGACCCGCCTTCGTTCCACAAGCATGGCGGCAACGACAAGGGTCATCGTGCCGATGATGCCAATGAAGCTATCCAACAGCACCAAAGAAATCGTCATTTTCTTCGATACAAACGAGCCATATCCGTGCAAGGTACCCCAGATCGCACTTCCGAACAGGATGAGCGTGGTTCCGGCCGCCTCCAGCGGACAAAACCGAAATGCCGCCCACATCAAAAAAGGGACACAAACCCATACGCGCACAATTTGATTGCTGTTCAGCGAGACCGAAAGAGGACCGAACACAAGTAAACAGATAAAAATTAGCCCGACGAGCAGGACAACCAACTCGCCGAACTCCGCGAGGCTCAATCGGTGGTGAGAAGTGCCAAACAACAATATCAGGAAGGGTGCCACGACCAGGGCGCCGATGCCGTGGGACAGCCACCAAGAAAGCATCATCACTGCGGAATCGGTCAATTTAGCGTACCCGCTGAAATAATTTATACCGACACCAAGGGCGGCGTTTATTGACGGGGCGCAAATACATGTGAAAAAGGAAAACAGGAACGCGTCTTTCGCTGTATCAAAAGCCTTTACGCCATGAGCAAATCGGTTGACGAGGTAAGCGCCCAGGAGTCCTTCAACCGTGGCTCCCACAGGGACCAAAAAGGACGTGCTCACCAAGCCAAGCGAGCTGACATGGCCTAGAAACGATCCAACTAATACCGCAGGCCAAACGCGGTACCCGAAAACAACAAAGGCGGCAATGGCACCGCCGGCTGGAAGCCAAATGGGCGTCGCAAACGGTTGGACTAATGCCAGCCTGAGTCCGAGCCTCGCCCCAATGAAGTAGCCGAGAGTTAACAAAACGAATAAGGCAATATCTTTTGACGAGCCTGAATTGACGAGACGCTTAGGCAATGAGGATTCCCGATTCGTGCCGGTTCATATGAGTGCTTTTGAACCCAAAGATTCCATTTCGCCGGTTCGAAAACCAAAACCACGCTGCCCCAAATCTACCTCGGTGAGGGTACGACATTTGTTCCCTCTTTGCGGTCGGGCTTCTCTCAGACTGTCACGAATCCGCAAACAGGCAAACCAGGTCATAGATAAGGGCTTGATGGCCCGGTTGCGGGCGAAACCCTGATAAATCACCGTAAAACGCCAGTTTCCACAAAGACGACTTTTCAGTCCTCGGAGTCTCAGCCGAAACAATGCGGCCCCGCAACGTACCCGATTAAGAGTACTTAGCTCCTTCCAGAAGGCCGTGGTTGATCAGGCACGCGGCAAGCAAATCGGTACCATGGGCCTATCGTCTCCACCACCTGAAAACAGCAAGATCACCAGATAGGGAATCAACCGACAAGACAAATTTCCGCGCGGCGACAGCTGCGATAAAGGAAAATTCATGTCCAATCGCGTGGCGGGACTCAAGAGAACGATAGTCCATTTGGGTGGATGCTTGATTTTGACCTGCGTTGCCACTCCTTTTTTGAGCGCTCAGAACGTAATCAATGTGCCCGCAGATCAAGCCACGATCCAAGCTGCCATAAACGCCGCCAACAACGGCGACACAGTGCTAGTCGCACCCGGCAGGTACGTCGAGAACATCAATTTCGGCGGCAAGGCCATTGTAGTGACGAGCTCAGGTGGACCTTCGGTTACGACCATTGATGGTGGCGCACACGGTTCTGTCGTTACTTTTAATAGCGGCGAGACGCCGAACTCGAAATTAAGCGGGTTCACTATTACCAACGGCTTGCAGAACGGTCTGGCCGGCGGTGGGATTCTCATCGCCGGGGCGTCACCGGTCATTACCGGAAATGTGATTACCGGGAAACCATGCCGCCGTCGGAATTGGTATCTATGTGAACGGCGGCTCGCCACTGATCCAAAATAACGCGATCACCGCCAATAATCAGGCTGGTGCAGGTGACGGCGGCCAAGGCGGCGGTGGAATTCTCGTCGCCGGGAGCAATACCAGCCCAGCCGCTCCGCAAATTACGGGAAATACAATCACGAACAACAGCGTCGCCGGCGGTGGGAACGGTGGGGGAATTTCGATAACCTATTTCAGCAGTCCTCTCGTTCAGAACAATCTCATTCAAGGGAATGCCGCTTACAACAACGGCGGTGGGATAAGTGTCCAGTCTTATAATTCCCCAAGCGTGGTGCAGAACGTAATCGTTGGCAACTCCGCGCTAGGAGGGGGCAGCGGAGGCGGCCTTTGGGTGTCACCGGGCAGTTCACTGCAGACCTTTCTCAACAACACTGTTGCCGGGAACACAGCTTTCGACAACACGTCCGGACTCTTCGTTACTGGCATTGGGCAGAATGCCACCTTCACCAATAACATTGTCGTTGCGGCCAACGGCCAGGTTGCGGTGAGCTGCAATTCAAACTACAGCTCGATTTCTCCGCTCTTTTCTTATAACGACGCGTTCAGCAGTTCTGGACAGAATTGGGCCGGAATCTGCGCCACCTCCAGCTACCCCGGAAACATATCCGCTGACCCGCAATTTTTCAGCACCACGGACTTCCACATCCCGTGGGGATCACCCGCCGTTGATGCCGGCGCAAATTCTCCTGCGAACCTGCCGTCGACGGATTTCGACGGCAATCCGCGCGTGGTCGATGGCAATGGCGATGGCGTCGCAGTCGTCGACCTGGGCGTCTACGAGGTTTCTCCGACCACAATCACTTTAGCGCCGAACAACCTCACTTTCGGCACCCAATCGCTGGGGTCAACCAGTGCCCCACAGACGGTGACCCTGAGCAACACCGGGAACCAGAAGCTCTTGTTTGTGATTTCCGCCGGCACAAATTTTACCCAGACGAATGATTGCGGCTCCTCGGTGGCCCCCGGGGCAAGTTGCTCCATCAATGTGAGCTTTTCGCCGACGGCCCACGGAAACATCACCGGTACTCTCACCGTCAAAGATACCGCTGCAGGCAGCCCACAAACCGTGGCGCTGGCCGGGACGGGCGGCGCACCCGCGGCCAGCCTCACTCCGACCAGCTTGGACTTTGGCACGCAGGCGGTGGGGACGACGAGTGTCGCGCAGACGATCACACTCTCAGACCGGTGACGACCTGATGGCAATTTCAGGAATCACAAGCAGCGGCGATTTCGCGACGAATACGTGCGGCACAACGCTTGCCGTGGGCGCGAGCTGCTCGATCAGCGTGACCTTTACGCCGGCCGCCGTAGGCACGCGGCCGGGCTCGCTCACCGTGGTGGACAATGCTTCCGGCAGCCCGCAGAGCGTGTCGCTCACGGGCACGGCGCGGCACCCATCGCTCTCGCCAGCTAGCCTGGCTTTCGGCGGCCAACTTGTCGGCACGACGAGTTCCGTCCAGAGCGTCACGCTATCGAACACGGGCAGTGCCGGTGACGATCTCCGGAATTACGATCACGGGCGATTTCGGGCAGACGAATACGTGAGGAACCACCCTCGCCGTCGGCGCGAGTTGCTCGATCAGCGTGACCTTTACGCCAACCGCAACGGGAACGCGATCGGGCTCGGTCAGCGTGGCGGAGAATGCGTCCGGCAGCCCGCAGAGCGTGTCGCTCATGGGCACAGGCACGGCGCCTGTCGCAACGCTCTCGCCGGCTAGCCTCGCTTTCGGCGGTCAACCTGTCGGCACGACGAGTGCTGCCCAGAGCGCCACGCTGTCTAACACGGGCAATGCCCCGCTGACGATCTCGGCAATTACGATGGCGGGTGACTTCATTGAGACGAACAACTGCGGCGCTACGCTCACTGCGGGCGCGAGCTGCTCGATCAGCGTGAGCTTTACGCCCACCGCCGTAGGAACGCGCTCGGGCTCGCTCAACGTAACGGACAATGCCTCCGGCGGCGCCCAGAGCCTGTCGCTCACCGGCTCAGGCGGGAATCCCGTCGCTTCGTTGTCTCCCACTCGTTGACGTTCCAAAATCAACTTGTAGGAACAACCAGCGCACCTCTGCCGGTAACGTTGACCAATTCAGGAACCGCCACCCTGGGCATCAACAGTATCAGTGTGACCGGTGTACCATTCTCGCAGACAAACAATTGTCCAGCATCGTTGCCAACGGGTGCGAGTTGCACCATCAGTGTTTCTTTTTCACCGATAGGGTATGGTCCAGTCACCGCAACGTTGGCCGTTGCCTCCAACGCTGGCGGTATGGCGCAAACGGTTGCGCTGGCCGGGATTGGCGCCGCTCCGATCGCTTCTTTTTCACCGACATCGCTGACCTTCTCTCCGCAGATGGTCACAACCAGGAGTGCGCCTCAGACCGTCATGGTCAGCAATGTGGGCAATTCCCCTATGACGATCAATTCCGTCTCCATAACGGGTGACTTCGCTTTTACTAGCGGCTGCGGTACCTCCCTGAATGCAGGAGCGAGTTGCGCCATCAGCGTCTCTTTTGTTCCGTCCGCCTTTGGATTTCGGGACGGACTGCTCGCGATTAGCGAAAACGCCGACGCGTATCCGCAGAACATCGGCTTGACCGGAACCGGTGTTGATTTTTATATCAATGTGAATCCGAACAGCGTGGACGCCGTGCGGGGCGCCTCGCCGAAGTTCACTGTGAGTCTCACACCTCTTGGCGGGACCTTTACTAACTCTGTCTCTTTCTCTTGCTCGGGCTTGCCAGCTGTCTCCTCCTGCGCGTTTTCGCCCGCGCACGTAACGCCGGGAAGCAGCGGCGCCAACTCAGTAATGACCCTGAGCACAGACAAGAACCGCACTCCTGTCGGCAATTACACGGTGACCATCACGGGTGTCTCGGCAAGCTTAACGCATTCCACCCAAGTGCAGTTGACGCTTACCAGCAAGCATTAAAGCAAAGGGTCGGGCCGGTGAAAAACCGGCCCGACTTTCCTTGCTGCTGAGGCTGGATCAAGCGATTCCATCTAGCTATCGCCCGAAAAGCGGGATTTTTGGGAAGCTGCGATTCAGTGTGGACCCGCATTCCAAGAAAATCGAGCTTTCGGGAAGTGGCCGCCTTTCCATTAGCTTGACACTCGATTCGGCCCCGCGTACAGTCCGTGCCGAACCATTGAAAAAATAGAACTCCGCGAGGAGAAAACGGAATGCGAAATTCTTTCTTGGGTGCGATTGCTGTTGTTTCCGCAATGCTGCTTTTACCTTTGTTCGTTGCGGCTCAAACGGCTCCGGCCGAACGCGCTCAAGGAGGTCAGGCGCTTTCCCCTTGGAAATTTCACCCCGCCGACAGGCCTGTTGGCGACGGTGGGCCGGCTCCCAAACGCGATCTGACGGGAACGTGGGCCGGTCCGGGCTCCGGGATGGCGGTTCCGAGGGGCGAAGCAGCCGAGAAGCCGTCGCTGACGCCCTTAGGCCAGCAACTGATGAGTCAGAATAAACCCCTGGGGAAGTTCAGCCCGGCAGGCACCAACGACCCGCACGTGAGATATTGCGACCCTTTTGGAGTGCCGCTGAACACCGTTCAGGAAATTCGAGGTCTGTCGTTCGCGACAATGCCGAATCGCGTCGTAATGCTGCTTCTGTATCAAGACTTGTGGCGCGAAATCTGGACGGATGGGCGATCGCTGCCCAGCAATGTGGGCGGGACCGGGACGGACGCCCTCGATCCCAGATACAACGGATACTCGGTAGGTCACTGGGAAGACGACTATACATTCGTGGTTGATACCACGGGCCTGGACGACCGAACGTGGGTCACGGCCGCCGGATATCCCCACACCGTGAACGCCCATGTGCAGGAGCGCTACACCCGCATCGACCACAACGACCTGAAGCTGACCGTGACTGTGGATGACCCCAAGATCTTTACGAAATCTTTTTCGCTCGGGACTTACAATTTCAAGTGGATTCCGAACCAGGAACTCGATGAATGGCTCTGTGTGCCGTCAGAAGTACAACAGTACTTGAAGGAGATGGGCGATCCAGCGGGCAGCGATCCCAATGCCGCTCCGCAACGCAGGTAAATTGCGATTTGAGAAAGTCCTGATACACGGGATTTTTGGAAACTTAGCTTTCGCGGAGACCTACATTCCGGAAGTGCGACTTTTCGGGAGCCACAGGCATAACTCTCCCACGTGCATCGTTTGATTGACAATAGGATGCAGTTATGTAACGGTCACGATTGTCTCCCCCAGAGCCGATTCACGTATGGAGGTAACCATGAATTTGAGGCGCAGGGTTCTTCTGGGCTTACCGCTCATTCTGGGCTCGTATATGGCCATACCCGCGTTTGCGCATCACACCTTTTCGGTTGAATACGATGTAACGAAGTGCAGCGACATGACAGGCGTCCTCACGAAAGTGGATTGGGAGAACCCGCACGTTTATTTCTCTCTGGATCTCAAAGATGCCGATAACCAGGTCAGCTCCTGGACCTTTGAGGCAGTATCCGTAGCGTATCTAAAGAGGGGCGGGGTTCAGCGGCAAGATTTCCTCGATAATTATGGGAAGGTCGTTACTGTGAGGGCCTGCCTCATGAGAAACTCCGCCATAAAAAGGGGCTCCGCTGAGACCGTCAAGTTCGCCGATGGCCGCATCGTGAAGGTCGGAAGCGACTACGAACATGGCCAGAATTGAAAGGGTTCGAATAAAGCTTGCGCGCACCATTTGTATTTTGGTGCTGGCAACTTTGACGGCAACGTGTGTTTCCATCGCTGCTCCGCAAGTGGAAAGAAATTCGGGCTCAGCCTCGCCGAAAGAGGGTGGACCGACACCTCGTGCCGCCGACGGCCATCCCGACCTTTCGGGAGTATGGTTTCCGGATATGCGTCAATATGCCCCACAATCGGTGGCGGCTGATGCTGAAACGGTGCCCTTCCAGCCGTGGGCGGCAGCCAAGATCAAAGCCATGACTCCCGTGGAGCTTGAACTCGGCCGCCCCTCAGTGAACTGTATGCCGCGTGGCACGCCGGGGATGTTTTACTTGAGCCCATATCCCATAAAGTTGGTCCAAACACGTGACGAACTGATCCAGCTGGACGAACTGAACACCAACTTTCGCGTAATCCACACCGATGGCCGCCCGCACACCAAGAATCCGGATCCTACCTTCGTTGGAGACGCGACCGCACATTGGGAACGGGATACCTTAGTGATCGATGTGATCGCCATTGACGAACGGACCTGGAACAATTTCATCGGCTGGTTCCATAGCGATCAGGAACACGTTATCGAACGCATTACCCGTCCGAGCGAAAACTCCCTGATCTATCAAGTTACAATCGAGGACCCCAAGGTGCTGACCAAGCCCTGGACCTCTCCTCCTCGGCAATGGTCGCTGCACCACGAAGACCTCCAGGAGTACTACTGCACCGACAACCAGGAAGTGCTGCAATACGAATCAATCAAAGAACAAAAAGCAGGCGGCAAGTAAGTCCGCCTTGGCCGGCCGAGGCGCGTACACTCTCCTCTCATATGGCGAAATGCGCGACGTGGACGACCTTGTCGATGGCGCTGATTTTGGCTGCGCTACTGCCGCCGATTGTGTGCGCGCAGACCACTTCGCCCGCTGCTCAAATCAAGTCCGTGGACGACATCAAGATCGACAAGTGGAACAGCGTACCCCTTCGCGGAAAAGACTACGCAGGGCTGAAGCAGGCCCCTGCTCCGCTGCGGGACCTCTCCGGGGTTTGGGACGCCACAGGCGATCTCACGGGCGGTGCGCCGCCGGGAATCCAGGCATCGGGCGCGAACGAGCGTCGCGCTCTGCTGCCTGGAAATAGCGTTCCACCCGGTGCAGAGCCGGACGAAAGAAATATTGTGAATCCCCTGCCTTACACGCCTCTCGGCGAGACCACGCTCGAATCCCACAAGCCGACCGGAGTGAGTGTCCGGTCGGTTCCCGATGTGCTTGGAAATGATCCAGTGGATATCTGCGACCCGCCAGGATTTCCGCGCCTGGAACTTGCCGAATTCAGGGCCATCGAAATCGCGCAGACCGCGGATCAAATGATCATCTTGAATCAATATTCTCAGACGTGGCGCACCATTTGGACCGACGGCCGGACACTCCCGGCGAATCCCGAACCAAGATTTAACGGCTATTCGGTGGGCAAATGGGCGGACGACTACACGTTTGTGATAGAGACAGTGGGAATGAGCGAAAAGACGTGGCTGGACAAGGCGGGCCGCCCGCACAGCAGCGAATTAAAAGTCGAGGAACGGTTTCACCGCGTCGACCATGACCATCTGGAGCTTACGGTAACGATTGACGATCCGAAGATGTATACGCAGCCGTGGCTGGCGCTGAACAAGTTTCCGCTGCGGTTGCAACCGCGCGGGTTCGACATACGGGAACTGTACTGCGCTCCGTCCGATCTCGAGGAATACAACAAAGAGATCGGCGATCCCATCGCCGCTCCCCCAGGAAAATAATAGAAGACGCTCAGAGTTGCCGATGATTTGGGGCACTGGAACCGAATCCGTGTGACCCGTCACGGCTTGACAGCTTCGTCGGCGAGCGATTAGACTAACCGTTTAGTTAAGGACTTCGTTTAGCAACCCAGATGCCTCTTACTCACAAAACTCCGCGCAATTCCTTTCCGGTGCGACTCATCAGATGCCTGGCAATCCATTGCCGGTAGCTCTGGCTCATTCACGACATCCCGACACCGTGCAGCGCATTCTGCGGGCGGCGGAGCAGAATTTCGCCGAACGCGGTCTGGCCGGTGCGCGCATCGGCGCGATCGCACGGGCCGCGCGCGTGAATAAGGCCCTGCTCTATTACTACTTCGCCGGCAAGGAAGAGCTGCACCGCTTCACCCTGGACACGCTCTTTCAGCAGTTGCGCACGCAAATCAGCGCCGCGCTCGAACTGCCGGGCACGCCTCGCGAGCAGCTCCTGCGCTACATCAACGTCTACTTCGATTTCATGATGGCGCATCCGAACTATCCGCGTCTGTTTGAACGCGAGTTGATGAGTCAGGAGCCGCGGCTGGTGGGGCTGGTGCAGGAGCACCTGCGGCCCTTGCATCGGCGCCTGACCGCCGTGGTTCGCGCGGGCATCGCCAAAGGGGAGTTCCGGCGCGTGGATCCGCGGCATACGTTATTCACGCTGGTCGCCATGACGGTGTTTTATTTTTCGGCGGCGCCGGTTTTAACCGCGCTGTGGCAGTGCAATCCGCTGGCCCCCCGGCACGTGGCGGCGCGGCGGCGAGCCATTCTGGACTTTATGGAACATGCGTTGTTTCTACCTCCAGCGAGGAAACGATGAAAGTCTCGCGCTTTTTCTTTTTCCTGATCGGTCTCTTCTGTATCGCGCTGGTCATCTACGTACTCACCACGCCAAGCACGAAAGAGATACAGCTCACCGGAATCATCACCGGCACCGATGTGATCGTCAGCCCGCTGGTACAGGGCCGCCTGGAAAAGCTGCTGGTGGACGAAGGCTCGGAAGTAAAAAAGGGGCAGCTGATCGCGGAGATCGATCCCACCGAGCTTACGTCGGCGCGAAACTCGGCGGCCGAGAATATCCGCGCGCTGCAGGCGCGCCTGACGCAGGCGAATGCCACGCTGTCCATGAACGACCGGCAGACCGTCGCGGCCGTAGCACAGGCGGAGGCTTCTCTGACCGCCGCGCGCTCGCAACTGGACCAGGCGAAGGCAACTCTGTCGCTCAACGAAGTGACGTACAAGCGCAACCAGGGACTTTTTCAAGGCGGCGCGATATCCGCGCAGGACCGCGACACCGCGGAATCCAACTACCTCGCCTCTCAGGCCAATGTGAAAGCGCTCGGGGACCAGATCCGGGCGTCGGAGGCAGCGCTGGAGTCGGCCAAGGCCAATCGCCAGCAGGTGGACGTGCAGCAGGCGGATATTGCCGCGACGCGGGCGCAAATCGCGCAGGCCTCAGCGCAGCGAGACCAGGCGCAAACGCAGCTCAGCTATACCAAGGTCGTCGCCCCCATCGACGGCATCGTTTCGGTGCGCGTGGCGCGTCAGGGCGAGGTGGTACAAGCCGGCGGACCGATCGTCACGGTGCTCGATATGGACCACCTGTGGGTGCAAGTCGACGTGGAGGAGACCTACATCGACCAGATTGCCTTCGGGCAAAAACTCAAGGTTCGCCTGCCCTCCGGAAATGTCATCGAGGGCACCGTGTTTTTCAAGGGCGTGGAAAGCGACTACGCCACGCAGCGCGACGTCAGCCGTACCAAGCGCGATGTGAAGACTTTCACCGTCAAGGTTTCCGTGCCCAATACGGACCGGCGCCTGTTTGCGGGCATGACCGCCTACGTGCTCCTGCCCCAGCCGGCGAACGAGCGCAGCCGTTTCCACTTCTAACGGAAAAGGACGCCCTTATGCTTGCGATCGAAGTGGATGGGTTGACGAAACGCTTCGGCACCTTCGTGGCCGTCGACCACGTTCATTTCACCGTGGAAGACGGAGAGATCTTTGGGCTGCTGGGACCGAACGGCGCCGGCAAGACGACCTTGATCCGCATGCTCACGACGCTTACGCCGCCTACAGAGGGCACGGCGCGCGTGGCCGGACATGACGTGCGAAAAGACGCGGACGGCGTGCGGAATTCCATCGGCGTGATTCCGCAGGCGATGACCTCCGATCCGGAACTGACCGCGGAAGAAAATCTATTGATCCACGCCAAGCTTTATGGCGTGCCCGCCAACCGGCGCTCCAAGCTGATTCGCGACCTGCTCGAAGCCGTGGACCTGACGCGATTTGCCAAGGGCCTGGTGGGAACATTCTCCGGCGGCATGCGGCGGCGCCTGGAGATCGCGCGCGGCCTGGTGCACTCGCCGAAGATTCTGTTTCTCGACGAGCCGACCACCGGCCTCGACCCCGTTTCACGCACCAATGTCTGGGAGATGATCGACAAGGTTCAGAAACAGTCCAACCTGACGATCTTGCTGACCACTCACTACATGGACGAGGCGGACAAGCTCTGCCACCGCATCGCCATCGTGGACCACGGCAAACTGGCGGCGCTCGATACGCCGACGCACCTGAAGGACAGCATTCCTGGTAACGACGTGGTCGAGGCGGAGTTCGCGAATGACCCTGCGAATTGGCTGGAGATGCTGAAGTCTTTGCCGCAGGTCGTCAGCGTAAATACGCACGAGGGAGTGACCCATATCGCCTCGCACAGCGGGCCGGACACGGTGGGCGCCCTGATGGACGCCGCACGCAAGGCCGGCGTTACGGTGAAGCGTGTCACCGTGCAGGGCACAACGCTGGACGACGTTTTTCTGCACTACACCGGCCGCCAGCTTCGCGACGAAGTAGGCGCGGGCGCGCGGCTCGATATCGCTCACCTGTACAAGTGAGGGAGTTTTCGTAATGAGACGCGCGCGGCAGGAGCGATACCCATGAAAGTCTATCGAGTACGGGCCATCATCGAGCGCGACATGCGCAAGTTTTTCCGCAGCCCCGCGCTGATGATGACCTCCATGGTCTTTCCGCTGATGCAGCTGATTGTTTTGGGTTACGCCTTCGGCGGCAAGATCAAGAACGTGAATCTGGCCCTGGTCGACGAAGACCACGGCGCCGAATCCCGCGTGGTGCGGGAGCGGCTGAACGCGATTGTCGAGGGGCCGCAGACCTTTCGCATCATCGAATACAGCAATCTGCCCGACGCCATGACCGATTTGCGGGCCGGCTTCGTGAAGGCGGTTCTGGACATTCCGCAGGACTTCTCCCAGCGCGTGCTGCGCAACGAAAAGCCGCGGCTCGGCTTTATCGAAGACAACACCGACAACTTTACCGCGAGCGGGATCCTGGAACGGGTGCAGGAGCTTCAGACCAGCCTGAACGGGCCGGTCCTGCCGCCGTTACAGTCCGGCCAGTCGCCGGCATCCAACCTGACCTCGGTGGCTAATCCCGAGCGCCTGCCGGGAAAAATCGTAATCCAGACGGTGGAAGTCTATCCGTATATCGAATACATCAAGTATCTGCTGGCGGGATCGATCTCCATCTCGATTTTCGTGGTGGCCATGATCGGCGGCGGCATCGTCTTCATCGACGATAAAGCGCGCGGCCTGCACGAGGGCTATCTGGCAACGCCATTGAGCAAGGCCGATCTGGTGCTGGGCCTGGTCTCCTCGGGCGCCATCAAGGGCCTCATGGCCGGGCTCACCATCACGCTGATCGGCGGGTTGATCGCCGGTATCGAACGGCTGTGGGATCCGGTCCGCCTGCTTCTATCTGGTGATCGTGCTGACGGCAACCGCGCTGGCCATGATCAGCTTCATGTTTCTGCTGATGGTGCGCGTCAGCGATCCGCTGGTGCCGCGCGCCATTTTCGGCGTGCTGAATACCCTGCTCTTTTTTCCTTCGGGGGCCATTTACCCGACGGAGGGGTTTCCCGTCTGGCTGCGATGGATCTCCGTCGTCGATCCATTCACTTACGCGGTGCACGCGCTGAAAAATCTTCTGCTCAAGAATACGGGTTTCGAGGGGATCTACCGGGATGTGGGCATTCTGTTTGGGTTCTCGATCCTCCTGATCAGCGGATGTGTTTTGCTATTCAAGCGTCAGATTTAGCGCCGATTTGTGAAATGGCAAAAGCAACGACTTTGTTGACGCGCGAAAGCTCCTGATGCCCATGACTTTCGCGCGAGGAGGCGATCCAGAAAGGCGTGGTTCAAGGCAAAATGAGCAAACTCAGGGAGTCGGCAGCTCGAAACGGCGGCCACGGCGGCGCCCCGGTCATTGCATTGGTCATTGCGTTGGTGCTGGCGGTACATCTGTTCGCAGGCCAGGCCTTTGCCCAGCTCGGCGGCGCTACTGGTCAAGCGCAGCAGGGAGCGCAAGCCAACCCGCTTCCCCTTTCGGGGCGCGGCGGCGCAGGCGGCGGAGTGAACGCCACCCAAACGCCCATACCGGGCACCACGGCGAGCGTCAACACCCTCAACCCGACGATCCAAATCTCGGGCGCTTACGCGGGCAGTGCCAACAGCGCGGCGAAGCTCCCTTTTTCGGGCAAGCTCTCCCTCGAAGAAGCGATCCGGCGCGCCATCGACTATAACCTTGGAATCGTGGGCCTGACGCATGCGACGCGACAGGCGGAGGGCCAGGCCCGCGTGGCTCGCAGCGCCCTGCTCCCCAATTTCACCGGAGACGCCGCCGAAACCGTGGAGACGGTAAACCTGGCCGCTCTCGGCGTGCGTTTCGGATTTCCTGGCTTCACTGTGCCCACGGTCGTGGGGCCCTTCAACTATATGGACGTGCGCGCGCGCCTCTCGCAATCGGTGGCCGATCTGACGGCGCGGAATAACTATCGCGCCTCCCAGGAAACTCTGCGCGCCACGCAACTCTCGGCGCAGGATGCTCGCGACCTCGTCGTCCTGGCAACTGGCGGCTCCTATCTGCAAGTGATCGCCGCCAAAGCCCGCGTGCAAGCCGCCCAGGCGCAACTCGAAACGGCGGACGCTGTCTACCAGCAGACGCTGCAGCAGTTGCAGTTCGGCAAGGTTCCGCAGATTGACGTAAACCGCAGCCAGGTGGAGGTTCTGACGCAACGCCAGCGTCTGGCCTCTTTGCAGAATGATGTTGCCAAGCAAAAAATTAACCTGGCGCGGCTCACGGGCTTGCCGCCCAACGATCAATACGACGTCACCGATGAGTTTGCATACGCCGCGGCTCCCCCATTGGGTCTCGAAGACGCAGTGAAGCAGGCCCTGGAGCAGCGCGCCGACTTGAAGGCAGCCGAAGCTCAAGTCCATGCGGCCGAACTCGCGCGCACCGCGGCCCGCGACGAACGCTATCCCTCGCTTTCCGTGAACGCCGACTATGGCTTCATCGGAACCAATCCCGGGCAGGCCCATGGGACCTACAACGCGACGGCCACGCTCACCGTGCCCATCTGGCGCGGCGGCCGCACGGCGGGAGACATCGAGGAGGCTGAAGCGGCCCTGCAACAACGCCAGGCCGAACTGGAAGACCAAAAAAGCCAGGTCGAAAGCGACGTGCGCAACGCCTATCTGGATTTGCAGGCGGCCTCGACCCAGGTGCAGGTCGCGCAGCAGAATCTGGATGTAACGCAGCAGACGCTGGCGCAGGAGCGGCAGCGCTTCGAAGCCGGCGTAAGCACTAGCGTGGCGGTGGTCCAGGCGCAGGACTCGGCGGCCAGCGCGCAGCTCGATTACATCAATAGCGTTTTTGCTCACAACGTGGCGAAACTGACGCTGGCGCGCGCCCTGGGCAACGCGCCGCAGACCTTGCGTCAATTCCTCAAGCTGCCGTAGTCGCGAGGCTAGCGGTTGCCTGCGCCTCGTCCCGCGCCTGCCAGATCCGCCTTCGATGCCGCCTCATCTTTGTGCGGCGTAACCTTGTCGGGATCGATGCGCACCATGAGATACGTAATGTGATCGTCGATTTTCGTGAACCAGTGCCCCGTGCCCGCGGGAATGATCATGACGTCGCCGGCTTTGAGCTGATGGCTGACTCCATTCCGAATCGAAGCGGCGTTATTGCCGGGCCCGTTTAACATCTTCACGGCTTCGTTGTCCGCCGGCCTGCGCTTTTTGCCGACGATGTCCGGGCCCGTCACGAGCGTGGCCGAGCCGTCAATGATGTGATAGACCTCGCTCACCTGGTCGTGCTCGGCAACTGCATCGGCTGCCGGCGCCGCGAGTTTGCCGCGATAGACCAGGCCGATGTCGACGTTGCTCTTTCCAATGTCCACCGCACGGACCTGTTGATCGATCACACCCGTTGCGACGGCTCTTTTCGCGTAAGCCTGGATCTCTTCGCTCGGAATGTAGGTCCCCGGACAGTTCTTGCACGTAGGCTGGACGTCTTGCGCCGAGAGTGCCGAGCACGCAAGCAGCAGCATGAGAGCAGCGAACATTGTTTTTGACATGGATGGTTTCCTCCCGTCGGACTTCCTCTGATTGTTGGGCCTCAGATTGTCGGGCCTCAGATTGTTGGGCGGATTGTAGCGCAGCTCTGGCCCCGCATTGCGGCAAATGCGGAGCGAATCGTTTGGAAGATCGTATCGCCGCGGCGACTCAGGAACAGCCCGCGAAGTCGATCTCCTTCACGGTCACCGTAGCTCCGCCGATCGCTTTGAGCACGTTGTTACTCGTGTCGAGGCTGATCGTTTTCGATGAAGGCGAACACGAAGGCGTGCCTCCGCTCAGCGCGGTGAAAGTATCGGCGCGGATCGTGTACAGCACGTCGCCAACAGCCGGCGTGGAGTATGTAATCACTCCCGCGGTAAACACGCCGAAGCGGGGATTGCTGGCAGGTTCGACCAGCGTGTACGTGGCACAATTTGCTTTTGCGGGCACACCCCCGGGGCAAAGTGTGCTGGATACCACCGGAACGTTTGAGACCGAATTGCCCTCCGCAGGAATGGTGACTGCGCGACTCCCCATGCCGGACAAAGCCACGGTCTGCAACGCGGAGACCGCCGCATCGATCGAAGCGGAGCCTGTTGCCGTAATCAGACCTTGAAATATCGTGGGCTTGTTGGAGGCGCCGCTTTCGACGTTGAGTGGCACGACGCCAATATTCGTTCCACCGGGCACGTTGGCGGCGATGGTTGCGTTGAAGCCAGCTCCATTGCCATCCATCGCTACCACCACGACATCGAATGTCGCTCCGGCGGGGAGCGGACAAAAATTAAAATTCCCGGATGAATCGGCGACGGTCTCCCGGAAGATTGTGTCTACTCCCGTCGCGTCGGGTTGTTCCAGGGCGACGAGCACGGCTCCCGTCGCGCCCACCGATACGGGCGCCCCGCTTAGCGCGTCGATCACACGTCCGCTGATGCCGGTATTATTTGTGCTGACCTGCCCGGCCGTGAGCACGGGCTTCAGCCGGAACTGCCCATTCCCCTCCTGCACGATCGAGGCGCACGCGTTGAAGTCGATATTGAGATCAATATCCTGCTTCGCGCCCACGGAGATCGGCCCACCCACAATCTGCCCCGGCGGAATTTTCAGTCCGGTATTGGCCTGGCTCGAAAGATCCAACTGGTGGACGCTGCCGTCATGCAGAATGACACAGTTGAAGCCTTGACCCGCACACGCATTGGTTATCGGCAGAGGGCCGGTGGCGCCGCTATTGGCCACCAGCAGCAAACGAATCTGTTGGTAAGTTCCCGCGGGCAGGGCCGCATTGGAGCCCAGAGTTACCAGCAGGCACGCATTTGGCGTCAGCGAGAAAAGATCGATCTGCACGGGCTGCGTATTCAACTGAGGCGCGAGTTCCTGCCATCCCGACGAATTGTCGGTTGCCGTCGCGCTCGTATTCGCCTGCACCGAGCGAATGGTCACAAAGACGTGATCGAAATTGCCGTTGGGAAAGGCGCAGCTGGGCGGATCGCTGAGGTTCACGGTGATCGAAGCAATGCCGGTACTGCTGCCTAGCGTCGCGCTGCTGCTGCTTCCGCCGCAACTAACCAAACATGCAGCCATGGTCACAAAACCAACCAGGCCCGCGAGCCAGGAAAAAAGAGTGCGTGAGTTGAGACGATTCTGCCCGAGATGCCGCATGAGAAGCCTCCGAATAGTGTGCAGGCGCCTGGGCGGGGGGAAGGCGCACGGAATTGTAGGAGGGCGCTTCTGGGCAGGTCAAGTGACCTGGCGCGAGCCGTCCGCTTTTGCGGACGAAAAACGGCGAAAGACCGGAGAATCCACGAATCGGCTAAAATCGACCGGCGATTCAGGCTTTGCCGCTGCTGGCTCCCCGCCGCTTTTGCAGCACGCGCCGATACGCCTGGCCCCGTTCGTAGCCGTGGCGGAAAGGTTCGCAATCGTACATCTGCGGATAACGGCTGCTCAGATCCGTGCGGGCTTCATCGTAGGATTTATCACGGTTGCCAT
Source organism: uncultured Acidobacteriota bacterium (assembly GCA_963810155.1). Lineage (GTDB taxonomy): Bacteria > Acidobacteriota > Terriglobia > Acidiferrales > UBA7541 > Palsa-189. Next base: position 322,076 of record CAWEMN010000020.1, on the reverse strand, counting down.
AAAGCAACGCAGCCTGGAAGCCGGCGCGGAGATAAGGTTCGTCCTGATCGAAATTCTTCCGAGCGGATCGGTAGTGCTCCTTTTCCACATCGCGTAAGCCCAGCCACCACATTTCGCGGGCGCGATCCACGCTTTCGGCTCCGGCATGATCGAAGGCGCCGCGCGCTGCTTCGGCAGTGTCCTCATCTATGGTAGCCAGGACCACCGTTCGGCCGCGCCTCAGAGCGTCTTCATACACAAACAGCTCTTCCTCCGGCAGCGCACCAAAGAACTTGTCTTCGGCCGCACCGGCAATAGCTCCTCCCCCGATCGCGCCCAGGAGTGCGCCGCCCGCTAGACCGACAGCCAGCACAAAGCCTACGCCGGGCAGCATCGCCGCTATCATTTCGCCCACGCCCAAGCCCAACGCTCCCCCGGCTACAGCTCCGAGCATCTTCACCATCCCCGGCTGCTCACCCTGTGACGTGGGCACGGCAGCCAGCTCTTTTGCCGTCGCTTCCGGCGTTAGAAGATTGATCCGATCGTTAGGAATCCCTAGGGTTCTGAGTTCTGCAACCGCGCGCTCGGCATCCGAACGTAACTGGAAGACACCGGCTACGGCTGGCATCAGCCTTCCCTTTCTGGCTGCCGCGGCATGAACTCCGGCGAGGCGAGCCCTTCACCTATCTGATGGGCAAAGGAGTCAAGAGGTATAGGCCTCCAGGGGCGCTTCCCGGCACGCGCGCCACGGCACAGGCGCAGGAGTGACAGCGCCGGTCGTCATAGCGGTGTGGCGGAGGAATCGATTACAGCCGCGTGGCGTCAATCTCTGCATGCGGCGTGCCATCGATCTCCATGCGCGGCAGGGATGCGACCTTTGCCGCAGGCGCATTCGGCGCGATGCGAATGTCCGCAAGTTCGCTGATCAGATTGGCGGCCCATCGGTAGATATTGTGATCGCGAACCGTGCGGCGCATGTTCTGCATACGTCTTTCGATCTCCGCCGCGGGCATTTCAAGTGCCGTGTGAATCGCGTCCGCGATCAGCTCGTTATCGTAGGGATTCACGATGAGGGCATCGTGCAACTCGCGGCTCGCGCCCGCAAAGCGGCTCAAGATCAGCACGCCGCGCTCGTCGTCGCGCGCCGCCACGTACTCCTTGGCTACCAGGTTCATGCCGTCGTGCAGTGAGGTGACCAGGCACAAATCCGAAGCGCGATAGAAGCGCTCGATCTCCTGATGGGTGTGATGGCGCTTGAGCAGGACGATGGGCTTCCACTGATTGGTCTGGAACCGACGGCAGATGCGATTGGCCTCGGTTTCCATATCGGCGTTAAGCTCCAGGTAGCGCTTGATCTGTATCCGGCTGGGAGCGCCAATCTGCACAAACGTGAATTTGCCTTGATAGTGGGGATATTTCTCCAGGAAGCGTTCGATCCCGCGGAAGCGCTCCAGGATCCCCTTCGTGTAGTCCACGCGGTCCACGCCCACGCCCATGAATTGCGCCTGCACGCCAACTCCCGCCAGCAGCGCGGCGCGATCGATATAGGGCGATTCGCGGCTTTCGTTATTATTGCGGCCATCGCTGAATTCGATGCTGATCGGAAATGGCCGCACGCGCGTAAGGTGTCCGGCGCGATTGACGGTGTAACCCTCCCACTCAATGCGGCACTCCACGGCATGGTCCACTGTTTCCAGAAAATTATTGCAGTGATTCTGAATGTGGAAGCCGACCAGATCGGCGCCCAGCAGGCCATCCACCAGTTCGCGTTCCCACGGACAGATTCCAAAAGCCTCGGCATTGGGCCAGGGAATATGCCAGAAAATAGCCACGCGTGCGTCCGGCCGCGCTTTCTTGATCATGCGCGGCAGCAGGGCAAAGTGGTAATCCTGCACCAAAATAAACGGATTCTGCGTGTCGGCGATCTCCGCGAGAACCGCATCGGCAAACTTGCGGTTCACCTGCTGGTAATGCTCCCAGTTTTCGGAGCGGAAAATTGGCCGCGTATGGGCGATGTGGCAGAGCGGCCACAGGCCCTCATTGGCAAAGCCGAAGTAGTAGCCGTTTTCCTCTTCGCGGGTCAGCCATACACGCCGCAGCGTGTATTGCGGATCGGAGGGCGGCACCCGCAGGCGGTCGTGTTCATCCACGGTTTCGCGGTCGGCATCGCCGCTGGCCTCGGCAATCCACGTGCCGTCGCAGGAACGCAGGATGGGCTCGAGCGCCGTCACCAGTCCGCTCGCCGGCACCATGATCTCCAGGTTGCCGTTCTGGCGCGTGTGAATGTAAGGCTCGCGATTGGACACCACCACCATGCGCCTCTGTTTCAGCCGCTTGCGCACATGCACGGAAAGACGCTCGGAAGTCCACACCGACTCCGCGGTCTCCCGCAGATGCGCCTCCCTTTCCGCGGAGGCGCGCGCCTCCTGCAGCGACTTCACCACGTTTTCCATCTCTTTCGCCAGGGGGCCCAGCAGCTCGCTTCGCGGCGGCGCCATCTCTCCGGGTTTGCCGCTGCGCAACGCCTTCAGCCACTTCACCGACTTGCTGATCGGGCTCATCAAGCTCCAGCGAATGATCAAGAACGTGATCAGGACGATCAACAGAACTTCGAGGGAGACGTGGATCAGCGTCTCACGCCAGATTACGGCGCTCTGTTCGCGGATAAAGTCGGCGTCATGAAACACCGCCAGCGTCATCTCCTTGGTATCGGCGCGATGCATCGTAAGGACGTGCGCGTGGTAATACTTCACGCCCAGCGTCAGGAAGCTTCCTCGCCCCTCCGGGTCTTCGGAGTCGGTCTTTTGCGTCAGCTCGGGAAAGGTGCTCTCCAGCGCAGCCGGCAGGCGATCGGTGACGGCGACAGCCTTCCCGGAATCATCGAAGATTGCGGCGCCCACAATGCGCTCGCGTGTGCTGAAGCGGGCCAGCGCCTTGCGCAGCTCGGTCGCGGAGGAGTTTTTGTCCAGCAGCGGTTGTAGTGCATCGGCCAGGTTTTGCGCCGCCAGGCTCGCACGCTGATCCAGTTCCTTGTGCAGCGCCCGTTCCTGCTCCTGTTCCTGATAGTAGGCAAACAAGCCGGAGACCAGTGCGATGCACACGATCACCGGCAGCATCAGCCGCAGACTAAATCTCATACGATACTCTCGCTCACGCTCATCTTCGGAACACGCCGTCGTTTCCTACAGCTTTCGATTGCATTTACGTTTGACCGTTCCCGCATTTGTGAACTTCGGACGCGCCAATTTTCTGCGCCCTTAAACTTACGCGGGTATTGCGGCCGTGCAGTCAGCTTTCAAGATTTGTCTTTCAAATTAGCCGGCTCCAAGAGTTACCGCTGGGACCGCAAATGGGAGCTGCCGCCCGGCTGGTGAGAATGGAATCGATATCGGTGTTGAGCTCCTGTTGTTTACCCGGAGACTCGCCGCAGAGTCGGAGGGCCTCGGGGGGCGACTCGCCGCTATACCTCCAAAAAGGGACTACCGGTGAGGGTGGGGTGGCCTATTCTACCCCCGCCAGCGTCTTCTTCCTACACTTCTCCCGAGTTTTTACCTCATTCCACGCGTGCGGGACCATACCCTTAACTATGTAGCTAGGCCCTTTACCCTCCACAACTTGGCCGCTCACGTCGCCGACGAAACCGGGGGTCATCCCGACTCCCAGTTATTTTGCCGCAAACGGCCTCTGACCCCCTTTGGGAAGGACAGCCCAAACTGCACGCTTGAACAGGCGCAACACCCTGTCCTTCGTCGCTTCACCCGACCAGTAGAGGCCCGGAGTCCCTCACGCTAGACTGGATTCTGATTCGCATCCTTTTTGCTTCAGGGCGGAAATGTCGCCCGATGTCGCGGTTAGCAAAGACGCGAAGGGCCCGCCGAGGGCGCTTTCGCGAAATAGGAGCGTAATCCCGATGGGCTCCATCGCTACATCTTTCGAAGGAAGCCTCTTCTGCGAGCGTTGCGGCCAGCAATTCGCGCCCAAGGAACTTGTGTGTGTCGGCTGCGGCACCGCGCCCGTGCGGCACTGGCTTCAACTCACAAGCCTGGCCACGTTTTTGGCCGCCGCTGTCTCTAACTCCCTGGTCGCCTGGTTTTTGCTGCCGCGCTTGCTCGACGGGCATCGTCCGAGGCTGTTTCGGGTGTGGTTCTGGCTCGATCAGAAGGCCTCCCTCTATGGCTGGGTACCCATCATTCTGGGGATTCTGGCCTGGGACTACTTCGTTTGGCACGGAGCGCACCGGCCACGGCAGACGCAGCACAAGATCAAAAGCTGGGTCACGCGCAAGCTTCTTACCTTTGTGCTCGTCACCTCGGTTGCCCCCATTCTTCCCTGGTGGATACCCGCCGGGCAGCCGCCGGATAGCTTTCTCGCCCGGATCAGCCGCTATCCTGGATTGCCGACGAGTCTGGCGTGGCTGACGGTGACTCTCGTGCTCGTTCTTCTCTGCTGCAATCCTCCCACACGCGATTCCCTGCTGGGCCACGGGCGGGTGTTGAGCCTCTTCAGCCTGGCCGCTCTCATGCTCGTGCTGGCACTGACGCTGGTTGGCTGGTCTTTCAGCTACTAAAACGACCCGCCGGAAATATTCAGTGCCCGGCCGCGTCTACTTCGCACTGTTCTGTCAGCAATCGCCGCGTTAACATCTCGCCGCCCAGTTAATTCACTGTTTCAGTCACTGGTCAAATCGCCATCATGCCTCGCGGCGTGCAGTTCAAAAAAGCCCTGATCTTCACCCATCGCTGGATGGGCGTGCTTCTTTGTTCGCTCTTCCTCAGTTGGTTTGCGTCTGGAATGGTCATGATGTACTGGCAGTATCCAGAGGTGACACGCGCCGACCGCTTGAGCCGGGCACCCGCGCTCGACGCCGCCCGGATTCAGGTGTCGCCGCAGGAGGCTTATGCCCGCCTGGAGATCGACAGCTCGCCGGCCGAATGCCCGCCTCGGCACTTTCGACGGACGCCCCGCGTATCGCTTCCGCTTTGGCCTGGAGGAGTCGGACGAATCGATCGTCTATGCGGACGACGGGCAGATTCAGCAGGAATTTCCCCCGGATATGACTCTGCGCCTCGCTTCGGAATGGACCGGTCAAGCGCCGGCCGCCGCCCGCGAGGAAGACAACACCGAAGAAGACCAGTGGACCGTTTCCGGGGAGTTCGCGCCACTCCGTCCGCTCCGCAAATATACCTGGCCGGATGGCGAGCAGGTGTACGTCTCCACGGTCACCGGAAACGTCGTCCAGTACACCACCCGCGCTTCCCGCATGGCTGCGTATTTCGGCGCCATTCCGCATTGGCTCTATTTCACGCCGCTGCGGAAGCGCGCTCAGAAGTGGGATCGTCTTGTCGTCTGGGCGTCGGGATTGGGAACGGTCGCGGCCCTGCTGGGGATCGCCATCGGGCTGTGGATGTACTCCCCTTCCCGGACATACCGCCTCGCAGCCACGCCCGCGAGCTTTCCTTACACCGGAAACAAGCGCTGGCATGCCATTCTAGGCTTGGTTTTTGGGCTCCTCGCCTGTACCTGGGCTTTCAGCGGCATGCTTTCGATGGATCCATTCCCTCAACTGCAGGAAGGCAACTCGCAGAGTCTGGACGCTCAGCTTGCCGCCGCTCTTCATGAAACGATGCCGCTTCAGGCCTTTGCTGCCAAGTCTCCGCGACAAGCTCTGGCGGAGATCGATGCCGATTCCGGACTTGCGGCAGGAGAACAGATCAAGGAATTGGAACTCACTTCGTTCGCGGGAGAGCCGGCATATCTGGCCGTGATGGGGCCGAACCGGACGCTGATCGTTTCCGTTCACGGGCCGGTTCACGCGGCGCCCGCAACTGAATTCGACCGCGGCCAGATCGTCGCCGTGGTGGCTAAAGCTGCGCGGCCCTTCACGCTCGCGCAGGTCCGGATGGTAACCGAATACGAAGCGTACTATCTCGATCGCAACAATCAATTGCCTCTGCCGGCCCTCTTCGTGCAACTGAGCGACCCAGGGCGCTCCATGTACTACATCAACCCAAAAACGGCGCGGATCGTGCAAAGCTACAATTCCAACTCCCGCTGGAATCGCTGGCTCTACCACGGCCTGCACTCCATGAATTTACCGTGGCTCTACAAACACCGTCCGGCGTGGGATATCGCGGTGCTCCTGCTTCTGCTGGGGGGCGCGTCACTCTCTGTAACTGCGCTGCTTCTAGCGTGGAACGTGTTGTGGCGCAGGCTGGCTCTCTGATGCTGAAAGAGATCTCCTTTTCGTGTCCCTACTGCGGGCAAGACATTTCCGTGGTCGTGGATTTGTCCGTGCGCCGCCAGACCTACATCGAAGACTGCGAAGTCTGCTGCAAGCCCATCGAGATCAGTTATTTCGTGCAAGACGGCGAACTCGATCTATTCGACGCGAAAGTTCTCGAGTAGGCGCCGGACCTACCCGCAGCCTGCCCCTGCGCCCAAAATCCAGCCAGGGCTGCAGGCCGTCATCCCGGACGGCCTGTTGCCCATGGCCGCAAATGAAGCCGCATCGCTCACGACGCTTGGCCGAACACCAACGCCTGCTTCATGCCCGCAAACCTCAGTTCCACCAGTCTGCGCGACCCATCCGCATTTGTCGTGTACACCACGCCGTCCTGATGGTACTTCTTATCCCGCTCCACCCACTTAGCGGCAGCCGTGGCCACAACCTGGCCGTTCTTTGTAAAGGTCACGGTCGCCTCGGGGCTGTGTGAAACCCAGTCAATCGTGTAGTAGCCCGGCACAATGTCCGTTCCATTGAGCTGAACGGGCTTGTCAAAGCTGAAGGTGCGAGTATTTCCCGCCACTGCGGAAAGGCTCGCAGCCAAAATGATGATCACCGCCATTACGCTCTTGAGATATCCGTTGTTCTTCAAGGTGTCCTCCGGCATTCGATATCGGGTTTTTTGCATCTAAGGCCCTTATCGCCTCAACCCCGGCCCGCGGTGTCCGCTGGCCTGGTAAAAATGCATTCGTTGGGCGGGTACCTCAATGCACGGCAAGTAAAATGTTGGTAACGCGGTAAGCCTCAAGTGGCCAATGAGTTAGAAGAACAGGTAACGCGATCGCAAAGCGGCTGAATGGAACAATAGTGCTAGAATGATCGCTTCCGGAATTTCTAAAATGCAACTCGCGCCCACGCAATCGTCAAATGCGCCCCCGCCGCGCATCATTCGCTTCGGCATCTTTGAGGTCGACCTCACCGCCGGAGAGCTGCGCAAGGGCGGAAAGAGGATTCGTCTCCAGGAGCAGCCGTTTCAGATTTTGGCGATCTTGCTGCAGCGGCCGGCTCAGATTGTTACCCGCGAGGAACTGCGGAACAAGCTTTGGCCCGGAGACACTTTTGTAGACTTCGAACATGGAGTCAACTCTGCGGTCGCCCGCCTTCGCGACGCCTTGGGTGACTCAGCGGATAACCCTCGCTATATCGAGACGCTCCCTCGGCGCGGCTATCGCCTCATCGTCTCCGTCGACGGCTTTCCGGCACCGCCTCCGGTGGCGACGCCCGGGGATAATGGCTGCGCAAATAGACCAGCAGCCAACTCAGCAGGCCGAATCGTTGCGCCCGCAGGAAGACGCTCAGGCTCCGGTCGCGGCTGCCCGGCCTCCCCGTCGCCGCTGGTTTGTTCTGGCGATTCTCTCTGCCGCGCTGCTCGGCGTTGCCGGCTACTTGTATTCCTATTTGCGACCCGCGCAGGCGCTCACCGAAAGCGACTCGATCGTGCTTGCCGACTTCACCAATTCAACATCGGACCCGGTGTTCGACAGCACCCTGCGTCAGGCCCTGGCGGTGAAGCTCATCGACTCGCCCTTCCTGAATATCGTCCCCGATGAACGCATGCGCGATACGCTGCGCTTCATGGGCCGCTCGCCAACCGAACGATTAACCACCGCCACCGCGCGCGAAGTGTGCCAGCGGCTCTCGAGCAAAGCCATGCTCACCGGCTCCATCGCGCAACTTGACGACCACTATTCGATCCTGCTCGAAGCGACCAACTGCGCCACGGACGATTCGCTGGCCCGCGCGGGGTCTGAAGCGGTTGGCAAGGGCCAGGTGCTCAAAGCGCTGGATCTGATCGCCGCGGATATGAGGAGGAAACTAGGCGAGTCCCTCAGCTCCATTCAAAAGTATGACGTGCCCATCGAACAGGCCACGACGACTTCGCTCGAAGGACTGAAGGCCTTCAGCCTCGGCCAGGTCGAACGGAATCGCGGCATGGAGCCGGACTCCATTCCTTATTTTCAGCATGCCATCGAACTCGATCCCAATTTCGCCATGGCTTACGCCGTGCTGGGTCAGGTGTATGCCAATATGGGCGAAAGCGCCTTGTCTGTTGACTATACCCAGAAGGCCTTTGACCGTCACGGGCGAGCCAGCGAACGTGAAAACTTCTACATCTCTTCTCATTACTACGAGAATGTTACGCACGACCTCGACCGCGCCATCCAGACCTACGAACTCTGGAGGCACAGCTATCCCCGCGATATCACCCCAGCCATTAATATTGGCGATTTGTATGTTGCGCTGGGTCAGCCCGAAAAAGGCATTCCCTCGCTGAATGAAGCTCTGCGCCTCGATGGGAGCAACTCGTTCGTTTACAGCAACCTTCTTTTCGGCTACCTCTCCCTGAACCGGCTCGACGAAGTCAAATCCGCTTTCCTGCAGGCGCGGTCTCGCGGGATCGACACCGAAGACATCCGCATGGCCCGCTATATCGTTGCCTTCCTCGAACATGATCCGGCGACGATGCAGGAGCAAGTGGCCTGGGCCACGGACAAGTCACCCAACCATGGGCTGCTGGCGCTCAATGCGGCCACCGCGGCGTTCGCGGGGCGGCTGCACGATGCCGAAGATCTTTTCCAGCAAACCGAGGACACCGCGCGACGTTACGGCCACAGAGAGTCCGCCGCCGAGATACAAGCACTTGTCGGTATTACAGAGGCCGATTTCGGGCGCCCCGATGAAGCTCGCCGGCTTGCCGCTGCCTCCCTGGCCGAGGAGCGCCAGGAGGTGAAGAGCGAGGACGTGGAGGCCGTCGCGGCCTTGGCTCTCGCGCGCGCTGGCGATGCCGAACGCGCTCAAGCGCTCGCTGCGGAACTGAGCCAACGCTTTCCGTCCGATACGATGCTGAATGGCCTTGCGCTTCCCACGATCCGCGCGGCAGCCGAGCTAAGCCGAGGGAATGCGAAGGCGGCTATCCGCCTGCTTGAGCCTGCTCTGCCCTACGATCTGAGTAAAGAGGAGCATCAGCCGCCTCTCTATGCCTCTTTCCTGCGAGGCCAGGCCTATCTGAGTGCCGGCGATGGCAAAGCGGCCGAAGTGGAATTCCAAAAGCTGATCGATCACAACGGAATCGTGGCCAGCTATTCACAGGGGGCTCTGGCACGCCTCGGTTTGGCGCGTGCGCGCCATCTCGCAGGGGACGCCACGGGGAGCCGCATGGCTTATCAGGATTTCTTCGCGTTGTGGAAGGACGCCGACCCCGGCATTCCTGTCTTGCAACAAGCCCGCGCTGAATACGCTACGCTCCACTAGTCTTACCGCGTCCGAGGCAAGTCAATCCGCGTGTCCCCGGTCGTCGTGGCCCGCTACTTCCCGGCGTACTGCCTCAGTGGACGCCGCCGCACCGCGTGCCAACTTCACCCGCGAGTGCGTCGTCCATCTGCGCCTCCCGCACATTGGCCGCTGCGCAGATTTGCGATGCGATCAGGCCCACGCCGCCGCGCAGATCCGCATTCTGCAGACTCGCGCCGGTAAAATCAGCGCCGCTCAAAACCGCTCCCTGAAAGCTGCTGTTGCTCAAGTCCGTCCTGCGAAGATCCGCGCCCATCAGGATTGCGCCGTTGAACTTACCCTGCGGCAGCTTCGCGCCGGCCAATTTTACCGACGACAAATAAGCCTCGCGCAGGTCGGCCATGCTCAAATTGGCGCCCTCCAGATTGGCTTCGCGCAGATCGGCTTGTTCCAGGCTGGCCCGTTGCAGCGAAGCATTGCGCAGATTCGCGCTGTAAAGTACGGCCCCATCCAGTTTCGCGTCCAGCAGGAGCGCTCCGGCCAGCGAAGCGAAGGAGAGATCGGATTTGACCAGTTCGGCCCGCGTCAAATTTGCGTTTTGCAAATCGGCTTCCTGTAGCATCGCGCCATTCAGTTTCGCTTGATAGAGCACCGCAAATCGCAGGCTGGCCTGCCGCAGATTCGCCTGCCTCAAATCGGCTTCCGAGAGATAGGCGTAGCGCAAGTCGGCCTGCCTCAGACGCGCTTTGGCGAAAAACGCGCCATACGCGTTTATATGCCGAAGCCGCAGTCCATTGAGGTTGGCGCCTTGCACGCGATTCAGTTCTTCTTCCGTCCAGCCGCTGGGTTTTCGCGAAATTTCAGCCTCGGTCACCTGCGCAAAGGGATCGTAGCCAATCAACCAAAACGCATCGGCGGCCCATGTATGCACGCTTCCGGAGCTGATTCCCTGCTCGGGGTTGCCGCCGTGCGGAGCGCCCCCGATGGTACCGATCGAGAGCAAGCACAAGATCAAGCCGAAACCAAGGGCCAGCGGCATTTCCGGCGAACTCGCTTTCCTGCCGACAGCCTTGGCCTGGTTGTCTGAACCACTCGTCTTCGCATCCGATGACTTCGCCTTAGCGTCCGCGGCGATCATCTTTGGATCGAACAAAGACGATCCGCGCAGGGGATCCGTATCCGGCCCCGCGACGTTGCTCGTTTCCGCTGCCGATGACTCCGACCGGGTCCCACGGGGGCTCCAGAGTTTTCGCACCGACTCGAAAACGGAGCCCTTCCCTCTCCCGGGGAATGTCTCTGAAAACGATTGGTAATTGTCACTCTGGAACGCTCGCGCCGCCGCCCGTGGAAAATGGATCGCGGCACTGGCGGCAGCGGCCATCAACAAAACGTGCAGCACCGTGCCTCGCAGGTCCTGCAGCGTCAAATACCGCGCCCAGAAAAGCATCATGGTCAGCGGCGCAACCCAATAGAGCAAGACGATGCAGATCGTCTTTTCCACCGCGGCCAGGCCCCGATTTCGCTCCCGCAGCCACTTCGAGTAGCTGCGCGCGGGCCAGCTCACGAGCCAGGGAAGAGCCGCGTCCAGCCGCCGTCCATCCTGAAAAATTGCCGGCAGGGCTGCCGTCGCGTCCCACAGGCGCTGCAGATATACGTGCAGCCACAAGTAAAGCCCGCCGATCAGCACCGGGCAGAAAAGAAAGAATTGCACCAGGGGCAGTCCATTCCGAAGCGCCGCGAATGGCAGAGAGGGAGCGTTGCCCAGAATCTGCGCGTCCGAAGCGGTGAGCACTCTTCCCCCTGCCAGGACGTTGAGCACGAGCATCGCTCCGATGAGCCAGGTCGCGTTTCTGGCCATTTGAACCACGTCCTTCAATTCTTCGGCTGGCGATACCTCGGCGGGCAGTTTGGCAAATGTAAGGTCCGTCCCGGCAAGCTCTGCGGATTGCAATCCGGTGGCTCCGGTGAGCGTGGCGCCTTGCAGATTTGCGTCGCGCAGTTTCGCTCCCAGCAGATTCGCATTCTCGAAATTGGCCTGCAGCAGGCTGGCGCCCTGGAGATCGGTCAAGAGCAGATCGGCGCCCTTCAAAACCGTCTCATTCATTACGGCGTCTTGCAGATTGGTGTCGCTTAGGTCGGCGCCTTCGAAGTTCAATCGAGACAGGTCCGCCTGCCGGCCATTCCGGCCGCGGGATTTCACCCACTCGCAGTGTTCCTCAAGGATGATTTCCAGATCGACCTTGGCCGCGTGCCGGTCGGTGTGTTGCGGCGCTATCGGCGCATGCTTATTTATGGTTTCCAGGCTCATGATCTCCAACTCGCAAACGTGCGGCTGAAGGGCGGGGTGGGGACCCGGCAGCACGAAGCCTTTCGCGTTACAAAAACCAGCTACACAAGCCAGCTACACAAGATCTGTTACAAAACGTCGCTAAGAAGCAGCTTTGATCACTCTAGCTGCCGGTTGTGTGTGAGACAACAATGGTGTGTGGCGAGGTTGTTCCCTTCGGAAACTGCCCCCTGGGTCAGCAAAAAGGGTCAGCGAAAAGGCAGCTCTTCCACGCGACTCCTGGCCAAAAGCCCAGTCGCATGAGCTTCCTAATGACCTGTTTTGCGCGCCAGTTCGTCGAGCCAGCTCTTAATTGCGGAATGCTGCACGGCCGTCATCTCTCCAAATAACACGCCCATGCCGTACCCTGAGTGCGTGTAGATCACCTTGCAGGGCAGCTCGCAGGTGCTGCCGCCATAGCGAATGCGCAGGCGGATCTCCGTGCCGATGTCGACTGGATTGATCGTGTCGATGTAGCATCCGCGCGAGCTCAACTCCGAGACGCGCGCAACGATGCGGCTATGGTCCCGCAGCCCCAGCACTTCCGCCTCTGCGATAAACGAGAAACGTGGATTCGCCCGGCTTACCGAATACGAAGCTTCAGGCATCGGTCCCTCCCCGTGGGTCCGCCTTTAGTGGCAAGTGCTTGTCGGCCGTCTGTTCATCCATTGTACGGAAGAGCGGAGACGTGCACCCGCACGTCTCCGGGAGATTGCCTAAGAGATAGCTGGCTTTCCGTACAGGTGCCGCGGCGCGGACGCCGGGAGAGATTCGGACTCGCGGGACGACAGGCTACGCTCGAGCTGCCTTCGACCGGTAGGCCGGCACAAAGACTTCGCCCACGAACGCCTCGATCGTGGTCGGCGTGGTGTTTTGCGCCGAGCGTGGTTCAAGGGCCCGCATATAGCCAGTGTTCAACGCCTCGCTCATCTCCAGCAGCAAGTCGGCCATGTTGGGAGACATTCCCATCTGCGTCAACGCGGGCTTTAGCTGCGCCGGCGGGAGTTGCTGATACCCGAGCTCCGGTTTGCCGATCGCCGCTCCGATGATCTTGGCCATTTGCGTAAAGTTAACGTCGCGCGCCCCAAGCACTTCGCGCCGCTGCTTCCCCTGAAAATCGCGCCGTGCCAGCACTTCCGCCGCGGCCGCTCCGATATCGCGGGTGGCGGTCATGGGCAACGCCAAATCCGCGCTCAGAGGCCCGCCCAGGCTTCCGAGGGCGGGTATCACGCCGACTTGCGGCAGCAGGTTTTCCATGAAGTAGCCGGCCCGCAGGAAAACCACATTCAACCCGCTGATGGCGGCCAGTTTTTGTTCCAGGTTGTGCAGACCGACTACCGGGCCGGTCTTTTCCGATTTGTCCGCGCCGATGCTGCTGAGCACCACCGCGTGCTTTACGCCGTTTTTCTGCAGAGCCGCGGCCAGAGCGTCATTGACACGCTCTTGATAGGCGCGAACATTCGGCGAGCTGATGTTGGGCGGCACCATAACGTACGCTGCCTGCGCGCCTGCAAACGCTCTCATCATGGCGTTGGCGTCGATCACGTCGCCAACGAAATCCTCCGCGCCTCTCTGCTTGAGCGCCTCGAGCCTCCTCCCGTCGCGGCCAACGACGCGCACTTTCTCTCCCCTTGCCAACAAGCTCTCCGCAACAATATTTCCCGTATGGCCCGTGGCGCCAATCACAACGAACATGGGTTCCTCCTGGCGGATCGTCTCCGCTTCTCCGCTTCCTCTAGCAATAGATTCATGTACGTGGCCGCGGTTGTATCGGCCCTGTGGAATTCAGAGGCCTCGTTACGGAAAAGAGACCGGAGAGCATCCGGTCCCTTTTCCGTAACGCTTGCGGCGATAGCCGCGGTTAGTAGGTCAGTTTCAGGCCGAACTGGATGTGTCTTGGACCGCCCGAGCCGAGCACGGGGTTGGCATTGTCCGGCGTGGCGCAGGAACAGCCGAACCTTCCAGTGGACGGATCGATGCCGCCAGCAGCCTGCGTTCCGCCACTGCCGGGAATTCCGAAATCGGCACGGTTGAAGAGATTGAAGAACTCCGCCCGGAACTGAGCGCTATACCGTTCTTTGATTTTCCAAAGCTTGCTCACCGAAAAGTCCACGTTGTAATACTTGGGACTCCGGAACAAGTTGCGGCTTGCGTCACCCACGGTTCCATAAGCGGGAGGAGTCAGAATCCCACCATTTTGCGCGTAGCAACCAAAAACGGAGAGTGTGGCGTCAGCGAAGGGACGTGAGCTGGGGATTGCCCGTGTACGGAGCCTCAGCGGCGCTCTTGCAAGCTGCAGTGGTAGCACTTCCCGACAAGAACGGAATATTCTGCGGCCCGGAGTTGAAGGCAGAGCGTGGTCCACTGTAGTTCCATGTCTGTATGCCAGCGGAACTGGCGGTAACCTCGCCGGTCCCGGTAAAGTCATTCGTGGCGTCGACAGGGTACCAAGGCAGCCCGCCCTGTAGAGTGAGGATGCCACTCAGCGACCAGCCCTGGAGCATCTGTCCAGGAGACTTCATCCCCGGGATCGCATAGGTTGGCGAAAACGTAAAGCGGTGCCGGATATCGCTGTTGGTGTTTCCATAATCCAGACGTGGATTATAGATGTTGAGTGGGAAAGCCCCCTGGCTGATGCTCGATGAGGACGACATGTCGAGGGCGTGAGAATAGGTGTAACCGGCAAGGAATGACAGCCCGTGGGCGGCGCGCTCGCTAACCGTTAACTGAAGGGCGTTGTAATTGGAAAAGTCGCGATTCCCGAGTTGGGCGATTTGGGAAAGGTAGGGAAACTTGCTGAAGTACGGCTGGCCCACCATCTCATTGGTCGCTACCGCGCCCGTTACTTGACTAACCTGAGCCTTGGTTCCGGTAACGCCGCAATGATCATAGGGCGTGGCATCGCCGGCACTCGCGGCGCAAAAGGCAGCCGGGCTAACGCCGCCCGGAAGCGCAGAACTTGGATTGTTCCATCCAGCGCCAAGCGCGGGCTGGTTAATGTCGGCCTCGCCTCCTATTTTGAAACCGTGGTTACCGACGTAAGCGACGTCCATCGTCAGGTTATTGGTAATGGCACGCTGGATATCCAGGTTCCATGAAGCGACATACGGTGTCCGGAAGTTGGGATCCACCGCGGAGGTGGGGCAAGGACCAGGCCCGTTCGCTGTGGCTGGGGATGTGCATGTCAGGCCCGTATATTTGATGCCCTTGGCATCGGTAAATGTGGAGTTGCCCGGGAATACGGGCCCGGCAGGGGTCCAGATGAGCTGACCAGTGGTTAAGCCGAACAATGCGGGGGAGTGAGCGTTTAGTGCGGTGCCGCTCGTATTGATTCCGAGGTCCGGAAAATTCGCCCCAAACGGAACAGGGTTGAGCAGTTCCGAAGTGATCAGCATGCTATTAAGCACACTGGCTGCGGCGCGGACTACAGTCTTGCCATTGCCTCTAACGTCCCAAGCCACGCCGACGCGAGGCGAAAAATCCCTGTGGTCCGCATTGTACAAAGAGGAGAGCGGTGCGCCCGGGCCTACCTGCTGAACCGCCGGAGTGTTTCCCGTAACATTGGGATTGAAATTGCCAATGTAGTTGCTGCGTTCCGTTGGAGGCTGGTTGTACTCGTAGCGCAAGCCCAGGTTCAAAGTAACCCGTGTGGTCAGGCGCCAGTCATCCTGGAAAAAGCCTCCCCAGGAGTGTTCTCGCGCGATCAGCTCGGGATTACCGATGAAGATCTTTCCGCTCTTCGGCGTGCCCTGCAGGAAACTCTGCAAGGTCGAGAACTTGATCTCGCCGTTGGCCTGGTTGTAGTTATTGTTGTCATAAATGCTGTTCATAAACTCGAAGCCAAACTTGAAGGCATGCTTGCCGCGGAGATGCGAGACGCTGTCCACGATATTCACGGTGCCTTCCGGCCCTCGGACACCAGTTCTTTTGCCCGCACCCAAATAACTCGGAATCATGCTGGAAATATCAATTTCCGGCAGTCCGCCAAACGCCGGATTGGCCTTTACATCGACGCCGGTATTAAAGCCGTAGCCCTGCGGATAGGGATCCGACGGGTTCATGTTTACATCCGCAGAGATGGTTTGATTGTGAACGTATGCGTAGCCTCCACGAAGGTCGTTTACCCAGGTAGAGCCCGGAGTCCAGGTCCAGGCCGCATTGAACATCTGGGCATTCGCGGGAACCGTAGCTCTCCATTGCGGCTCGAGTTGGCCGGTGGAGTAGGAAACGAGCTGCGTTGTCTTAGACACGTAGTACATTCCACTCACATGATTGTGTTCACTGAGAATGTAATCGCCCTTGATGAACCCGTTGTTGAGCGGCCCAGTGGTGATCAAACCGGGAGAAAAAAGGTTCGATGTCGTGCTGGGAAGGAACGGAAACAAGTTCTCGACGGTGGCGGAAGAGGGCGTTACAGCGCAGGTCGCGGGGTTGAGGCCCGACAATTGTGCGCTGAGCGCAGACAGCGGCGGATTGGTGGCAGGGTTAGCCACGTTCAAGGCTTTCACGGCGTTGCACGTGTCCACCATACTTCCTACGTTGCTGCTCGTACCTACTCCTGCGCCCGCGACGGACGTCGGGATGGTATCCACGGCGACGTCGCCCAGCGTGGTCCTTAGACCCTCGTAGCCCAGGAACCAGAAGATCTTGTCCTTGATGATGCGTCCGCCCGCCGTTGCGCCGAACTGCTCCAGGGTTGCCGGCGTAGCTCCCGGAAATGCCGGGGTCGAGAAGTAATTAGCTGCATCGGTGGCCTGGGCATTCCGACCAAATGCGTAGGCGGTGCCGTGAAGGCTGTTCGTGCCCGACTTGACGCCAACGTTGATCACCGAGCCGGCCTTCCAGCCATATTCCGCCTTGGGATTCTGCTGGGTATTGAATTCCTGGATGGCGTCGATGGGCAAGAGCGACGACGCGTCGCCGGTGCGATACGAGGCGTTCAGTACACTCGCGCCGGTGCTGGGAGACATCTGGGAGAGCCCCTCGATCATGGTGAGGTCTTCCCCCGTACGCATGCCATTGGTGCTCTGGCTGCCTGTTCCGGCTCCCGGCGAAGTGACGACTCCGGGACGCAGTTGCAGCAGGCGTTCAAAATTACGTCCATTCAAGGGCAGAGAGTTGATGGACTCATTGCTGACGGTTCCGCCCAAGGTGGCGTCCGTAGTGTCCACCGCGGGGATCTCTCCGGTCACGGTGATCGTCTGGGTCTGTTCGCCCGGCTGGACGACCAAGTCCACGCGAATATTCTGGCCCACTTCCAGGAGCACCCCGCTGTGCTCCACCGTGCGGAAGCCTTTTGCCTCGGCGCGCACGGTGTACGTGCCGGGAGTCAGGCTGGACGCCACATATTGCCCGGCATCATCGGACGTCAGGGCGCGCGTAACTCCGCGTGCCACGTCGACCACCGACACCATGGCTCCGGCAACGGCGCCGCCACTCTGGTCAAACACGCCGCCCTGGATTGTTCCTTGATTGCCTTGGGAAAACAGCGGGAGAGAAATCAGAAACAATGCGGTACTCATGCCTAGTAACCGAACCGCTGCTTTAATGCTGGTGCACACTCGTCCGTTGCCCGTGAACGTGGCCATAAACATAGCTTCCATCCTTTCGTTGTTTACGCCCCGGACAAACGGTGAGCCCCAGACAAACGGTGAGCGGGTGATAGCACAGGTTCAAGTGAAGGTCAAACGAAAAGCGGATCGTTCAAGTGCCGACCGTGGCAAGTGGCGACTCTGCAGACGTACGACGAATTTATCGTTCTAATCGTTTTTGTAGTTCTCAATCCTGATCAGTTGAGGCTGTTCGCGAGCCCGGGGCTTTTGCCGCGTGTCAGTACCACTTCGTTGTCGGTCGCACGAGGTGAATCTGAATGGTTTTCTCGGTTTCCGTAACGTCGTGATACTCGCCGTAGGTTTTCCAGCCGGGAGCAACGATCTGAATCAAAATCTTGCCCTGAGGTATTTCGGGTGAGCGCGCAATGCCCTCTTGATTGGTCTTCAAGTCGAGCTCGGATTTCTTGTCGTTCGCAAAACGAAGGTAGACGCTGGCCTCGGAAACAGGTTTGTTGGTATCGCCCCCGGTCACTTCGATTCGAAGCCGCGTGTTTCCCTTGTATTTGTCAGCCGGTTTTTCGGCCTGTTTTTCAGATTGCGCCGCCAGCTTCGGCGCAAACGTGGGCGCAGAAACAAATGTGAGCACCAAGGCGAGCGATGCGATAGAGACAGTTCTGGTTAGCATGGCGCGTTCCTCCGACCTCGTTTCACGTCCCGGCAGGCGACGGCTCTTTTCGAGGGCGCAGCCGCTGTCACCGCAGCGGCGGCCCCTCTACTCTTTACTCCTGGGGCGCGATTTTCGCAACCTCTAAGCCGCAACCGCAACGCCGATGCCGCTTCAGTGCGTTAGCAGGCCGTTTTGGCCCTTCACAAAGCCGCGCTCGGCGCGCTAATAATGTGTGTGTACTTCGAGGAGGAACCACTTCATGGGATTCGCCACCGATGCGATCCATATCGGGCAGGAGCCGGAACCTGCTACGGGAGCAATCGTCGCCCCGATCTTTCAGACTTCGACATACGTGCAGGAGGCGCTTGGCAAAGACAAGGGCTACGATTATGCCCGCACCGCGCACCCGAACCGGCGAGCGCTGGAACGCTGCGTCGCGCGCCTCGAAGGCGGTCATACGGCTTACGTCTTTACCTCGGGCATGGCCGCGATCGACTCGCTGTTTCGCCTGCTGCGCCCCGGCGACCATGCCGTTATTTCCGAAGCCGTCTACGGCGGGGTCTATCGCCTGACCACGCAACTTCTTCGGCACTTTGGGATGGAGTTCAGCTTCGTGGATATGTCCGATCCCGACCTTGTGCGCAAGGCGCTGCGCGCCAATACAAAAATGATCTACGTGGAGACGCCCACGAATCCCACCATGATCATCAGTGACATCGCCGCCATCGCCCGGATCGCGAATGAACGGAACATCACCGTCGCTGTGGACAACACTTTCCTCAGTCCCTACTTGCAGCGCCCTATCGATCTGGGCGCGCATATCGTGGTGCATTCGATGACCAAATATCTCAATGGCCATAGCGACGCCGTGGGAGGCGCCGTCATCCTTACCCGCCCCGCCGACGCCGAGAAAATCTATTTCCTGCAGCGTTCCACGGGAGCCGGACTGGCGCCCATGGATTGCTTTCTCGTCTCTCGTGGAATCAAGACGCTGGCCGTGCGCATGACGCAACACAATGCCAACGGAATGGCCATCGCACGCTACCTCGAAAACCACCCCAAGGTGAAGCGCGTGCTCTATCCGGGCCTGCCTTCGCATCCGCAGCACGATCTGGCGCGCAAGCAGCAGCGCGGCTTTGGCGCCATGCTCTCCTTCGATGTGGGCAACCTGGAGTCCGCCCGGCGCCTGCTCAATCACGTTAAGCTCTGTTCGCTTGCGGAAAGCCTTGGTGGCGTGGAGACGCTGATCTCGCATCCGGCTACGATGACGCACGCTTCGATTCCGCCGGAGGTTCGGCAGCAGGTCGGCATTACCGATGGCTTGGTGCGCCTGTCGGTCGGGATCGAAGACGAGGAAGACCTGATCGCCGATCTCGACGCCGCGCTCGCAAAAATCTAGATCGGCTTATCCGCGCCCGGGCGCGACGCAATCGGCGAGCCACTTCAAATACTTTGGCGACCCCGCCGCGATCGGCAGGGCGATGAACTCCGGCACGTCATAGCTGTGCAGCTTTTCGACCTCGGCGCGCAGAGCAGCCAGGCGCCTCTCCGACGTCTTGATGAGCAGCAGAAATTCGCGCGCCTCCTCCACTCTCCCCTTCCAGCGGTAGATGGACTGTACGGGAGACTCGAGAAGATTTGCGCAGGCTGCCAGTCGCCGCGCAACAACATTTCGCGCGATCCGCCTGGCCTCAGCCCGTGATCCGCACGTGACCAGCACCACCACGTACTTCTCTGCTCTTGCTTTCGGCATTGCGGCTCCGACGTGCCCCTTAACTTTTTGCTTCCGTGCATCGCGCTTTTCTGGAGTGCGCGGCCGCGCCACGATACAATACGGCGCGACCGAAACCAATGGCAGGCTCTCCCATCAAGTTTGGCACCTCCGGCTGGCGCGGAATTATCGCCGACGAATTCACTTTTTCCAATGTGCGTGTGGCCGTTGCCGCCATCGCCGAACACGTTTTGAGCCGCAACACGAGCAACAACACGCGGCCTACGCTCCTGGTGGCCCATGACACGCGCTTCCTTTCAGAGGAGTTCGCGCGCGCCGCGGCCATCGAACTCACCGCCCGCGGCGTCCATCCGCTGCTGTGTACGGGTGCCGCGCCGACGCCCGCCGTGGCCTGCGAAATCCGCCGCAGAAAGATCGATGGCGCCATCAATTTCACGGCAAGCCACAATCCCTCGGAATATCACGGCCTGAAGTTTTCGGCCGCCGATGGCGGACCAGCGCTGCCTGAGGTCACCAGGGACATCGAGAGCCGCGCCGCGCGACTTTATTCGCGGCCCGCGGAAAAAGCTTCCGCTTCCCCGTTCGTGCAGGATGAACACGGCTTCGACCACGTGGACATCGCGCCGCCTTATCTGGCGCGCATCGCTGAACTGGTCCGCTTCGACGTGTTGCGCCCCCAGAAGAAAGGCTCGCTGCGCATCGTATACGACGCCCTGCACGGCTGCGGCGCCGGCTATCTGGATCGCGCGCTGACCGAGCACGGCATTACCGGCCATCAGACCATCCGCGCCAACCGCGATGTCCTCTTTGACGGGACGGGCCCCGACGTCTCCGAGGAAAATCTGCAGCCGCTCTCCGCGGCCGTCATCGCTCAGAAAGCGCAGGTCGGCCTGGCCACGGACGGCGACGCCGATCGCTTTGGCATTGTGGACGCCCAGGGGCACTGGACGGCGCCGAATCACATTCTCGGTTTGCTGTACGACTATCTCGTCGAAAGCCGCGGCTGGCAGCTCGATGCGGCGCGCAGCGTAGCGACTTCACATCTGCTCGATGCCGTTGCCGCCAGGCATGGCCGCAAGGTTCATCAGACGCCCGTCGGATTCAAATATATCGGCCAGCTGATTCTGCAGGGCGCCATCGCTCTCGGGGGCGAAGAGAGCGCCGGGCTCTCCATTCACGGACACATCCCCGAGAAGGATGGCATCCTCGCATGCCTGCTGGTAGCCGAGATGATCGCCGCCCGGCAAACGCCGCTCGAGGAGCAGTTGCGCGCCCTCTTCCGCCGCGTGGGCCGCGAATATTGGCCGGTGCGAGCCAACCTGCATCTGCCGAATGACGTGAAAGCTCATGCCGTCGAGCGGCTGAAGAGCGACTTCACCACGTTCATCGGCAGGCACGTCGCCCAGGCCGATCGCACCGATGGCCTCAAGCTTGTTTTTGACGACGGCTCCTGGATCCTGCTGCGCCTCTCCGGGACCGAGCCGTTATTACGCATTTATACGGAAGCCGCAACGCTTGCAGAGTCTACGCGAATGGCCGAAGAGGCCCGCGCGTGGGTTTTTGCTGCCGCGGCAGGGGGATCCCAATCATGAAGTCCGCGACACCGCCTTCGTTTTGGAGCCGCAACGCCCGCACGATCCTGGGCTTTGCGCTCCTGCTTGTGGCCATACACGATGTTTTTGGAAGTCACGGTTTGATGGCCATGCGACAAACGCAGAGGCAGATCGATCAGTTGCACGGAGAGATCGGCCGGTTGAGTAAGGAAAATGCCGCGCTCACAAACCAGGTTCAAGCGCTGCGCACCGATCCAAAGGCCGTCGAGCGCATCGCACGCGAAGAGATGGGACTCGCAAGACCCGGCGAGATGATTTTCAAGCTGCCTGCCGAAGCCGAGAGTTCGGACGCGGTCAAAAAGCCCTAGCCGGCTGCGGTCGCGCCCGCGGGCCTGCGCCAAAACGTAAGCGCCTGCAAGCCCCGGCCCTTCATGCGATTCCGCAACGTGGCCAGTGCGACCATCGCCGCGCAAATCACAAAAATACCCGCCGTTGCCGTAAGCGCCGTCTGCGAACGTTTGGGCAGAATGGAAAACCGGCCATAAACGAATTCGATGTGCACCCAGTAAACGAATAGCGAGGTACGCCCAAGCTCCATGATCGGACTGAAGCCTTTTAACGCGGCTCCCCAGCGGCACCACAGATAGGCGAGAAATACGACTCCGAGAACAACTCCCGTTCGCATCAGAAAGAAATTCGGGCTCGTGTGCCAGAAATCGTAAACGGCATAGAGCTGCGTTGGCCGGGCGTCGAGCCACTGGCCCAGCAGGTACAAAAGCACACCAGCCAATCCCGTCGCAAAAACTGCAGTCGCCTCATGCGCGCGGGCCCACGGCGAAAATAGCAGAAAGCCAAACGCCAGCCCCGCAAACGCGAATGCCGCCCAGGGAAACAACGGGAAGAGCCAGGGCTGCGGCATGCCCAGGTTGTGCACGCCGTTCACGTAGGATTCCAGAAACCACGGCAGCCACTGCGGGCGGTGCGTCGTCCACACCGGGGGAGTGGCCAGCGCAATCGCTGCAGCCGCGCCTATTGCCGCTGCGATGTATCGCCGGCGAGGTCCGGAAGTGGCGGCACCGGCAACTCCCCGTTCAGTTCCCCGCCCCGCGAGCCCGCACACTAGCCCCATGAGAATGATGGAAGCTCCGATGACGTTGAGTACGTCCACGCGCAGCAGGTCGGTCCACGGAGCGTAAGGCTGGCCGAGCAGGAACTCCTGTAAACGAAAGAGCAGCGCGAAGCCCACGACTTGCGCGCCCCGCATCATCGTTCCGCGAGCCGCTTGTCCCGCCGGGACTCCTTTTTCCAGTGCCCTGCCGGTGACGAGCGCGACTGAAATTCCGGCGGCAAACAGAAATAGCGGTGCGGGAAGCGTTCCGCCTAATTGCGACCACTGGAAGAGGCTGGAGTGCCGGGCGCTGGGGCTAAGCCAGGAGTCGTAGCCGTGCGTCTCGAACATTCCGATGCAGGCAATGCCGCGGATCCAGTCGAGGAAGGCAATGCGCTGCTTCGCCGCGTCCGCCACAAGACGTATTGGGCGCGACGCGCTAGCGCACCACGCCGGCCAAGGGGCTCGACGCGCTGGCGTAAAGCTTTTTCGGAATGCGGCCGGCGAGAAAGGCCTGGCGGCCCGCCTCCACGGCGTGGCGCATCGCCTCGGCCATGAGAACGGTGTCCTGAGCCTCGGCGATGGCGGTGTTCATGAGCACGCCATCGGCGCCCAGTTCCATGGCCACCGCGGCATCCGAGGCGGTGCCCACGCCCGCATCGATGATCAAAGGCACCTCGGTGATGCGTTCGCGCAGGATGCGCAACGAGGCGTGATTCTGGATGCCCATACCCGAGCCGATCGGCGCACCCAGGGGCATCACCGCGGCGGCCCCTGCGTCCACCAGGCGCCGCGCCACCACCAGGTCGTCATTCGTATACGGCAGGACGACAAATCCCTCACGCACCAGTTGCTCGGTGGCCCGCAGCAGTTCCGCCGTATCCGGAAAAAGCGTCTGCTGATCGCCGATGACTTCGAGCTTTACCCAGTTCGAAAGTCCCACCTCGCGGCCCAGCCGCGCGGTCCTGACGGCTTCGTCGGCGTTGTAGCATCCCGCCGTATTGGGCAGCAGAAAATATTTGTCGCGATCGATGTAATCCAGCAGCGACTCCTTGCTGCGATCGGTCAGATTCACCCGCCGCACCGCCACGGTAATCATCTCCGCGCCCGAGGCTTCATGCGCCTGCCGCATTTCGCTGAAGGTGCGGTATTTTCCCGTGCCCACAATCAGCCGCGAATGAAATGCGCGGCCCGCGATAACCAATGAATCGTTCATCACTGACGTTCTCCCTGAGTGATTCGAGCCATGTATTGTACCGCTGGCGGACACATATGGGCAGCCACAAGGCCTACCGCGGCGCGTCTTAAAGCTCCAGGTCGGGCTTTACGTCCGGACGCCCGCCGGCTGAGCATAAAGTCGTTCGATCACGTCGCCGTAGCGCTGATCGATCACCCGCCGCTTGAGCTTCAGCGTAAACGTAAGCTCGCCGCCATCGAACGTGAATTCGCGCTCCAGCAGCGCGAAGCGCTTGATGGTTTCAAACTGCGCCAGCGTTGGGGTCAGCCGCTTGATCTCGCTTTCGATCAGGTCGTGCACCCAGGCGCTCGCGGCCATCTCCTGCGGCGAAGAGAGCGTCAATCCCGCTTCCGATGCCCGCGCCTGCACGGTCACAAAGTTCGGCACGACGAGCGCGGCAATATAAGGACGGCGATCGCCCACGAGCACCGCGTTCAAAATGAAGGGGCTCGACTTCAGCGCATTTTCGATGGGCGCAGGAGCGATCATCTTGCCGCCCGCGGTCTTCAGCAGCTCCTTCTTGCGATCGGTAATCATCAGGTAGCCGTCGGCATCCAGGCGCCCGATATCGCCGGTAGCCAGCCATCCGTCCGGTGAAAGCGCGGCGCGCGTCTCTTCCGGCTTCTTGTAGTAGCCCTGCATCACACACGGGCCTCGCACCAGCAGTTCGCCGTCTTCGGCGAAGCGCGTCTCCAGGCCCGGAATCGGCAGGCCCACGGTCCCGATGCGATTCGCTCGCGGCAGATTGGTGGCAATCACGGGCGAGGTCTCCGTCAATCCGTAACCCTGATACAGCGGCAGTCCCACCGTGGTGAAAAATTCCGCAAGCTCAGGAGCCAGCGGCGCTCCCCCGGAGATGAATTCCATGATGCGTCCGCCCACACCGTCACGAAACTTCGAGTAAACGAGCCGATTTGCCAGATGCCACTGCCAGCGCGACGCCGGCGCTCACCGGCCGGCCATAGGCGCGCCAGGGTACGGCAGCACGCGCCACGCGAATGGCCCAGTCGAAGAGACGGCGTTTGAACCCCGTAGCCTTCGCGCCGCGCTCCAGAATATTGCCGTATAGCTTTTCGAAAAAGCGCGGCACCGCCCCGGCCACGTGCGGCCGCACCTCCAGGAGCGCTTGCGGCACATCTTCCATGCGCGTCACGTAGGCTACCGACACGCCGTTGAAAAGATATCCATAGTCCACGAGGCGCTCGTAGACGTGCGCGAGAGGCAGGAAGGAGAGCGCCACGATGCCGGGCGGCAGCTCGAAGCGTTCAAATGAAGCCTCGCTGTTAGAGGTGAAGTTCGCGTGCGAGAGCATCACGCCTTTGGGCTCGCCCGTCGTGCCCGAGGTGTAGATGATCGACGCCAGCATGTCCGGCCGTAACTCCGCCGCCCTCCGGCGATAGGCCTCCATCTCCGCATCGCCTGCGTCCGCGATGAGAGCTTCGTACGAGAGCAACTCGCACGAGCCGGCCTGCCCCGAATCATCCGCGCCTGCAACACCACCTGCAATCACGGCTCGCTTGATGCCGGGGCTGCGCTCTGCTTCCTGGCGCCAGCGCTTGGCCTGGTCCTCTCCCGCAACCAAAATGACCTTGGCCTCGGAATGGCTCAGGATGTAAGCCATGCGCTCCGGCGACTCCCGGAAGTAGATCGGCACCACCGTCGCCCCCAGCCCCAGCACGGCAAAGTCGAAGACGTGCCACTCCGGGCTGTTGGGCGCGAAAAGCGCCACGCGATCCCCTTCCTCAACTCCCAACTTCGCCAGGCTGCGCGAAAGTCCCGCGATGCGCCGCAGCAGCTCCTGGGAGGAAATCGGCACCCATTCCTGGCCTACCTTGTGGATCTGCGCCCGCGAAGACGCGTAGCGTTCCATCCCATCGAGCAAGCGCCGCGGCAGCGTCGGATATTCTCTGGCCATTGTCCCCGCACTCTACAGCAGGCCGCGAATGGCAGCAACCTGCCGTAGAAGCCGATGTGACGCACTTTGCCAGAGCGACCCACCTAAATCTGCCATTCCAAGCGACGCGAGGAATCTGCTGTTCGGCCCGGGCGCCGCGCTGGGTTAATATCGACGCGAGGTCGTTCGTGACTGAATCCCGCACAGACGCCGCGGTCGCCACCAAGCCGATCTGCTCCCCGCGCGGCACAGACCTCTCCTGCAAGGGTTGGCATCAGGAAGGAGCGATGCGCATGCTCATGAACAGCGTCGACCCTGGCGTAGCCGAGCGCCCGGACCAGCTAATTCCCTCCGGAGGAATCGGCAAAATGGCTCGCGATGCGCAGGCATTCCACGCCATCGTGAATGCCCTTCGCGCATTGGAGGAGGACGAAACGCTGCTGATTCAGTCCGGCCAGCCCGTCGCCATTCTGCAAACGCATAATGAAGCTCCCCGCGTGCTCATTGTTAATTCGAATCTTTCGCCTGCGGAGTATGAGCGCGAGCGGCATTCGGCCGACGCTGATGCCGCTCATCCCGCAAACTCTCCCCGCATCGCGCCCCGCTTCGCAGGCGATTGGATGTTCACCGGCACTTCCAGCGCTCTCCCGGAGGCCTATCAGACGTTTCGCGCCGCCGCCCGCAAACATTTCGGCGGCAGCCTCGCGGGCCGCCTCGTCGTCGCCGGAGGAATGGGCGGAATGGGTGGCGCCCAGCCGCTCGCCGCCACGCTGCTTGGCGGGGCCTTTCTGGGCATCGACGTCGACGCGCAGCGCATCAAGCGCCGCGTAAAGACGGGTTATTGCGAGGTGATGGTAAATGACCTCGACGAAGCGCTGCGCATCCTGAAAAACGCCGTCCGCAAACGTGAACCGGCTTCGGTCGGCGTCATCGGCAACGCTGCCGAGATCGTTCCCGAACTTGCAAGCCGCGGCGTTGTGCCCGACTTGCTCACCGACCAGACCCCTGCCGACGACCCGCTCGGCGTCTACATTCCCCGAGGCCTCACCCTCGCGCAAGCGGAGGCGTCGAAAGCACAAGACGCGCGCGCGTATTACGAAATAGCTCTCAATTCCATGGCGACGCATGTGCTCGCCATGCTCAAGCTCAAAACCCTCGGTTCGGTCGTTTTTGAATTTGGCAATGGACTTCGCGCACAGGCTTTCAGCCGCGGCGTAGGCAATGCCCACGAGATTCCCGATTTCGCGTCCGAGTATCTTCTGCCGGACTTTGCGCAGGGCCGCGGATTGCTGACTCTGGTGCCCCTCTCCGGCGATCGCGACGACCTCGCGCGGGCCGATGCTTTGTGCCTCGAGCTTTTTTCGGGCGATAGCGAGCTTCGTCAATGGATCGCGATTGCCGCCAGGCACCCTTCGCAGGGATTGCCGGCGCGCAGCGTTTGGATCCGAGGCGACGAGGCCGCAAAATTGGGCGCTGCGATTAACTCCTCGGTCGAACGCGGAGAGATGAAAGCGCCTGTAGCCATGGGACGCAACGTCCGTCTCAACAAAGTCGCGAGCATGCTAACCAGCCCAGCCGAGGCGTCGGGCGTCGGACAGCCGCTTGCCGATTGGCCGGAAGTGACCGCTCTTCTCCGCGGCTCTTCCGGCGCCTCCTGGATTGGCTCCGGGGCCTTGCCGCAGGCGATGAGCCAGCCCCGTGACGATCAGCAAAGCTTGTCTCTTGCTATCGTCGCCGACGGCAAATCCAGAACCGCTGAACGCATCGATCGGCTCTTTGGAAGCGACCTCTCGGCTGCCGGTTACACGACCGCTCAGGAGTTCCTACGCGTGCGCGGCGTAAGACGGATCGCTCCATAGCGGTAGTGCCGAATTGAGCCATGTCGCGCTCATTCGCCGTGGCCATGTGCCGCCAAATTGCGTACCATTGCAGAGCGCTGGTACACGCATTTGACTTCCGTCCGGCTGAGCGATTGCGCCCCCAATAGTTCTGCTGCTGAGGCCTTCCACCGGGTATGAGGCGCTTGATCGAATGCGTTCCGAATTTTTCCGAAGGACGCGATAGCCAGCGAATCGCAACCCTGGTTGCAGCGATGAGCGGCATCAAGGGCGCCTGGGTGCTCGATACGCACAGCGATCCGGACCACAATCGGTCCGTGGTAACGCTGGCCGGCGAACCCGAAGCGGTGGGTCAGGCGGCCCTTCTCGGTGTCGCCAAGGCTGCGGAATCGATTGATCTGCGCCGCCACACGGGAGCGCATCCGCGAATCGGCGCCATCGACGTGTTGCCGTTCGTGCCGGTTGCGGGCGTAACCATGGGGGATTGCGTGGCTCTGGCGAGAGATGTGGGCCGCGAGATCTGGGCCCAGTACAAGATTCCGGTCTATTTTTACGAAGAGGCAGCCATGCGGCCTGAGCGCAAACGACTCGAAAGCCTTCGCAGCGGAGAGTTTGAGCAGCTGCAGGAAGCCGTGCTGCGCGATAGCGGCCGCGCGCCCGACGTTGGCGGTCCCGGCTTGCATCCCTCGGCGGGAGCGGTAGCCGTTGGCGCGCGCAAATTCCTGATCGCCTATAACATTAATTTGGATACTCCCGACGTCTCCATTGCCAGGAAGATTGCGCGCTCGATTCGCGCCTCAAATGGCGGCTTGCCCGACGTGAAAGCCATCGGCGTGGAGCTGAAAAATCGCAAGCTCGCCCAGGTCTCGACAAATCTCACTGACTTCGAGCAGACCTCGCTCCGCCGCGTTTTTGAAGCCGTGCGGCTGGAGGCCGGCCGCAACGGTTGCTCGATCTATAGCAGCGAGATCGTTGGCCTGGTTCCGCGAAGGGCTCTTTCCATAGAAGACGAAGCGGCATTGCAACTGGAAGATTTCTCTCCCGAAAGAAAGATCCTGGAAAATAGGCTCGAAACTGTGATCAACGCGGAGATGCCCCGCCGCATCTCATTGCCAGGCATCTGATTACATGTAGCCTTATGAACGAAGCGTCTGACGAATGAATCGTCCGAATATTTGAAAGGACCGGCGCACTGGATTCAGCAAAGTAGAGCGCCCTCGAAGGTGAACCAATGAATTGCAGAAGATATCTCGCAACACTGACCTTTCTCCTCTTGTTGGCGTGCTCCGTGCCGCCGGCCCGCGCCAATACGCTGGGCACCGAAGTGATTGGCATGTTTCCGCAGAACGTCGGCGAATTCGCTTACGCCGACCTGCGCCAGGCCCGTGCCCTGAGCTGGTTCCCCCAGCTCAAGGCGCAGATGCTTCCTACGCGTTTCAAGCAGTTTGAGCAGTTTCTGACCGCGGCGGGCATCGACCCCAATTCCCAAGTGGAGGAGTTGGCCTGGGCGACCGTCGCCGGCGTGGCCGCTCCCGCGCCCGATACGCCTGCGCCCAGCGGAGCCAACGCTGCGCCACAGAAAGCTCCCCCTCCCGCGCCCAGCGAGCAAGTGTTGGGCGTAGCGCTCGGCTCCTTCCAGCCAGAGAAAGCCGAAGCCTACTTCAAGACGCAAAAGCTGCCCGTCGTCAAAGTGCGCAGCTACTCGCTTTACGCCTTCGGCGGCGGATCCGGCCCGGCCGACCTTTTCTTTTTCTTCCTCGACGCCAATACGGCGGCATTCGGCCAGCGCCAGCAGTTGGAACGCCTCCTGGCCGTGCGCGCCGGCGAAGAGCAAGGCCTGCTCACGGATTCCAAAATACTTCCGTTGATCAATGAAGCCAACGGCAGCGGCGTGGTCTGGGCGGTGCTGAACGGAAACTACGCGCAGCTGGCCATGCAGCAATTGGCGCCGGAAGCGGGGCAATTTCCTCAAGCGCAGCAACTCGTCTCCCGCCTGCGCGCCCTGAGCATTCA
Organism: uncultured Acidobacteriota bacterium; assembly: GCA_963810155.1. Taxonomy (GTDB): domain Bacteria; phylum Acidobacteriota; class Terriglobia; order Acidiferrales; family UBA7541; genus Palsa-189. The sequence continues at coordinate 292,663 of CAWEMN010000020.1, read as the reverse complement.
AATCTCCGCCGGTTCCGGGGTCGAGGCCCGATTCCAATCCGTGTGCGCCACGCCCGACGATGCCAATACCTTTGCGGCGCTCTTGCAGGCCGGCCTGCTCTACAAGCGCTATCAGTTGGGCACTTCGAACCCGGACATGGCCGCCCTGCTCGATTCAACGCGCATCACCCCGGCCGGAGATCGCCTGGATATTCGGCTCAATCTCACGAACGAGCAGATGCTCTCTCTGATCCGTCGCAATACGTTTGCAGTGACTCTGTAGTTGGCTTTTGCGGGAGCTGTTCCGACGGACCGATCACCGGGAACTGATTTAGCGGGGAGGCCGCATCCGCGCGGCTTTTCTGAAACAATCTCTGAGAATAATCCGGCGGGACTACCGTCCGTTGCTGCCGTTGTTTAAGTGAAGATACTTCACCAGCGTCGTGCGGATGCTGCCGTCGCGCGCGTCGTACTCGATTCGATCCACGGTTCGGATCAGCTGCGCTCCGGCAATTCCCCGGTTCGATTCACGCGCACAGGATTCAAGGAACGAATCGACCCCGACCGTGGGCTGCTTTGCGCCGTGATGCTCGACAACGATCTGCAGCCGGTCTTCGAAATCCTCGATAGCCACGTCCAGCATGTCCCCGCTCTCGGGGAGCAAGGGCAGGGTCTGACGGCATAACTCCTCAAGCGCAGAAGTCAGCACGTTGCACGCGGCATTTTCCATGCCCACCCGCTCCGCAAAATGTGCCACGGCGCCGCCCACCGCGGCTACCAGGCGGTCGTCGCGGGTGAGATGCAGAATCGTGCGCGAATGCTCACGCATCACGGCTGCTCGCCAGTTTCACTTCGCAGGCTTCGCGGCAATCCGGGCAGTAGTAAAGGCCGTCCACGCCGAGTTTTATCGCGTCGACGCCCGTGCAAATGCAGCAGTACCGGACGCATTTGCATTCATGCTCGAGCTTGTCGCACACCGAACAGACTACAGTCGAAGGACTCATCTAAACCGAATATAAGCGACCCCGCTAGCGACTACAAGCCGGGATTTCCCCTCAAGAACCCTAGCAGAAAACCCGGCCCCGCTCCTCGCCGGACAGCAAATTCGCCGCCCCCAATTGGCCGTAATTGCGCCGGCAAGCTTGTCCGCCCGGGCGTCCCGTGATATCCCTACTTCTACGAAAAGCCATCTTTTCCGGGAGCCGTCGCGGTGAACTCGAGACATCTCTCGATCGTTTTTCTCCTGCTGAGCGTGCCAGGGGCGGTTTTCGCGCACCACTCCAACGCCTCTTATGACCGCGACCACCAGAGCAAGCTGAAGGGCACGGTTGTCGAGTTCAAATGGTCGAACCCGCATACCCAGATTGTTTTCGACGCGAAAGGGCGCGGCGGCGCCATTCAAAGGTGGATTGGAGAGGGGCCCTCCCCGAGTCAAATGATCGAAAACGGATGGACGAAAGAGACGCTCAAACCGGGAGATCGTATTTCCGTCGTCGGGAATCTGACGAAGAACAGCTCTCCGGCGGTACGCTTGCGTTGGGTCACTCTCCCCAATGGCAAGGACCTTTTCGCGTATAACAATTAGTTCGTTCGTGAGAGTACACTTGCCGCAAAGATCGGACGGCACAAGGAGACGCAAATGGAGCGAAAATCAGAATTCGGGCCGGCCCGCTCGCGCTGGCGGCAAGCTGCCTGGCGATCATATCCGCCGTTGGAGTTGCCGCATGGCCGCAGGCGTCTACGCTCAACATTACGCTGGCGGGACAGTCGATGATTCGCGGGGATATTCGCATTCATACTCCCGGCGCCGTCGCAACGATATCGCCGCTGCTGAAGGGCGATGTGATCTTCACGAACTTTGAAGCCACGGTAATCGAAAAGGAATCGACTCACGACGGCAGGTTCCTCTCCCCGCCCGAAGCGCTCGATGCCCTGAAGGCCCTGGGGTTCAACCTGTTGGCTCTGTCCGATAACCATTCGTTCGATCTGAAGGTTCCCGGCGTTCAGAACACCCTCCGCGCGGTGAAAAGCCGGAACCTGGCTCATGCCGGGATCGGCAACACGGTGGAGGAAGCCGTCGCGCCCGGCTATCTCCACACGCCCAAGGGCACCGTTGCCCTCGTAGCCATGGCGTCAGGTCTGATTGCAGAGGGAGGATCGGCCACCGCGACTCGGCCCGGCGTGAATGAGCTGCGCATCGAGGCTGGAGGCAAGCTGAACGAATCCACGAGCGAACTCCCCGCCCAACCGGGAAACGCGCCGAACGCCGAGGACAAGCAACGTATTCTTCAGAGCATCCGCGATGCCCGGCAACATGCCGACCTGGTCATCGTGTACGAACACAATCACGTTTTCTTTAACCGGCCGTTCACGACCCTGTTCCTCGAAGAACTGCCGGAGCGGTTAGCTCCAGCGGATTGGCTCAAGAAATGGACGCACGAAGAAGTCGATGCGGGAGCGGATATCATCGTCATGCACGGCGCGCCCCTGCTGCACGGTGTGGAGATCTATAAGGGCCGGCCGATCTTTTACGATCTGGGCAACTTCATCTTTAATGTGCCGCCGACGGATATACAGCTGGATGAACCGATCATCTGGGAAAGCGCCGTCGCGCATGTCGCGTTCCAGGGGAAAAATCTTCAATCGATCACCTTCCAGCCGATTGCCATGAATAAGATCGGCCAGGGAGAGCCGGACCTTCAGGACGAGCACACCAATAACCTCTTCCTCCAAACTCGCGGCCTGCCGAAGCTCGCAACGGGCGATCAGGCGCGTTATATCCTTCAGCGGCTGGCCGATGCCTCACGGCCCTTTGGAACAAAAGTGGAGGTTAAGGGCGAGACTGCGGAGATCAATCTGAAAGGCGGAAATTAGAAACGTCCCGCCTCATCCTTACATCGCCGGGAGAGTTCGCAAGCGGCTATCGAATCGTAAAATTAATTTTTCGGCTTATCGGCTTCGGCCGCCGCTTTGTCCCGGCGTTCCTGATCGGCCTTCGAAAGCTGGCCGGCATAATTTCCGGAACCCGCTTGCCGCGAGTACCGCATGACGACCGTCCCGTCGGCTCGCTTGATCTGGTCGATCACTCCGTTGGGCACGCCGGACTTCGCCGCACGCAGGACCAGTACAATTTCATCGCCGGGCTTGAACGTCTGCTTGGTCCAGCCATCGTCAGCCATCATGGCTTCCGGAGAAGCGACTTCGCCTGTCCACTGCACCACCTTGCCGCTGTCGTCCTTCGTAGTCCAAACGAGCAACACGTGGGGATTTCTCCAGACATAGTCGACAACCGTACCCTTTAACGTCACCTCCGTCTGCCGACCACGCCGCATTCCCGTGATGTGCCAGCAAAGCGGAGGTCAGCATGGGCAAAAGAACGATAGCGGCCAGTGCTGCAGCTCTGAAGATATGTCGCACCATTGTTCCCTCCTGTGTTCTCAGACTGTCGCGAAAGGATTCAAGGACGAGCCTCACCGTTTTGGAAGCGTCGGTATCGTGTTCTCTTCGTTAAAATGAATGCTGTCGGACGGAACGCAGAAATGTTCCGCAAGCTCGGTATTCGGCAGCAGTGTGATCGTGCCCGTGGTCTTCCAGGGCGCCGTATACACCTTCGGGTCGGTAATCGTCAGCGTGAGCTGCAGCAAGCCGTAGTTGACCCGCTTGTAACGCTCCTCGACCCGCATTTCGTCGCTGTGCGGATAGCCGCTCGGTCCTTTGGCTCCGCTACGCGGAACCGCAGCCAGAGCCAGCCATGACCTGTCGTCATAGCCATTCGACTCGATAACGAACGTATCGCCTTCCCACCTGCCGACGGCATATCCCAGGTATCGCGGAATCGGAGGATCCGCCGGCAGTTTGCGCCCATCCGTCCAGATGTCCCGCCACGTATGGCCCCATTCGATGAATTGCATGACGCGGTCGGGCAACACCACGAACTGAAATCCAAAGTTGTACGTCAACCACCGCGGCCAGCCCATGGGATCGCAAATATTCACGGGGTCCTTCGAATTCCACTGCGGCGAATCACTCTGGTTGGCTTCGAACAACTTCTGGCCGTAGGGAGTAAAGGCGGGCACCGCCGCCGCATTCAGCGGCATGCCATTGACCTCCAGGTCGTCGGGATTGCCGCTCCAAATTCCCGACAGGTCATGCGCATTAAACGGGCGCTTATCTACGTTGGCTTTCTCGCGGTCCTCTTTTTTGTAACCTTCGTTCTCGCAGTGCGGACAGGCCTTCCAGCCCGGACCGGGAGTAACCAGGGGCACCTCCAGGCCCGGCCTTGGAGGGTTTGCTTCAGCGTTCTGGCCCGGAGCCCCCTGTTGCGCGGACGCATTCGTCTTGAGGATGAGTGGTGTGGCCAGCGGGACAATGCTGAACATCACGAGCTTTCGCATTGGTCGAATCCTCCCTCTTCAGAAGGGTGGCGCTATCCCAGAACAAACCGGAATCTCCTGTGGCCTCAAAAACGCCCCGATTGTACGCCTAATTCCCCTGCCGGGGATATGTGAAGAGAGCTTCAGCTGGAGTCGCGCTTACAGGTGCGTTAGGGGACTCTCCGTGATCGGAGTCCCGGCACCGCAACGAAACGGATCGTAAGAAGAAATAAGTGGAGGGACTCTACGTCGTGGGATGGGCCTGATGGATCACACGCGCCAAAGCCAGCAATTTTGCGCTGACGAGAAGCTTGCTTTGCCTGGCGGCATCCAGGTTGACGACAAAACGCAGCCGCCCTTCTTCCGTCACAAATTGCATCGTGCCTCCGGCTTCGGCAAAGCCACCAATGTCGCTGACGGTTAAGACGCTCGCGCCCCGAAGGCTGCCCAGGATCTCGGTGCTGCGCTGGCGTTCGGACGTGCTGACGAAGAGAACCTTGCACCGCCGCAGATCATCGCCGAACCGTTCTTTTCGGATGACCAGATTGCGGCCCTGAACCGTCTTTCCCTCGATCATCTGCATGAGGTTGTTGCCAAACGGATCATCTCCAATAATTCCGATGACAATCGGTGCGGCGGCATCTTGAAACGAGTCCTGAGGCCATTCCACGAATTTGGTGAAGTTGAACAAAAACGCCGCCTTCACGTCATACTCGCTGGCGTGGTCGGCTTGTGCCGTGGCGATGGCACAGAAGAGCGCACCTGCCGCAATGGCCAATAGAAACCATCCCGTCGTTCTCAGCGCGAACGGCAATTCCAATCCATGCCGTGCAGACTTCATGGCAATCTGTATCCGACTTTGATTCGATAACTTCGGCCATCCTGAAATAGAACGTTTTCCGCCAGGCCATTGCCGGCAGGGTCGGCATAGTTCCGGTTGAATGCGTTATAGAGGCTTGCGGAGAACTCCCATCTCTTCAGGACGTTTCGGCTGAACAGGGTAAAGTTGGGAATGGCGTAGGCCCCCACGTATTGGCCCGTTACAGTTGCTCGCTTGCTGACGTATTGAAGATCCACGCTCGCAAACATTTTTTGCTTGATGACGGGCACGCTAAGACTGGCCTGGACGAGGTGTTTCGGAGAATTCGTGATCGCCATTCCAGTGCTCGGATTCGTTACATCCTGAAACGAGTAACTGGCTGCGGCTTCCAGCCCGCCCGGCAAGCTTCTCCATAAAGCAAAGTCCACACCTCGAAGGTCCAGCGATCCGGCATTGGCAAAGAAAGCAAATCCATCCGCAGGGTCAATCTGCTCGCTGATCAGACCATGGATCGGGTAATAAAATCCCGAGACCTCCATTCGGAAGTGGCCGGCCAAGGATTGTTCCCACGCCACTTCCAGGGTCTTCACCGTTTCGGGCCGGAGAGATGGATCGGCTTCGTTTCCCGGCGCATTGTAGAAAAGCTCAAAAAGGTTGGGGGCTCGAAAGGACTGGCCGTACAGAAGCTTGAAAGTTGTTTTCTCCCACGGATTGTAGATCAGAGCGGCGCGCGGGTTCGTTGTGCCGCCAAATGTCGCATAGTGGTCGTAGCGAAGGCCGAGATTCAAGATGAGGTTCTTGCGAAGATGGATTTCATCCTGAACGTAGACGGAAAATATATTTGAGCTTCTCCTGTCGCTAAAATATTGAACAAACGGCTGCAAGTCATAATTTCCCTGATCTTGCTGAAAGTTGTCGCGGTATTCGAAACCGGCGCTCAATCGTTGGGTCCCAAAGACCTGCTTGGAAACGGTCACCTCTTCACCCCACGATTGGCCGTGGGCGAAGTTCTTGTTCAACACTCGGGAAGGCCCACCCAGCGCCGAATAATCGTTAACATAAGTGCCATCGTTATTGGCCTGGTCGTAATACGTCCGGCTGGCAAAGTTCCAGCCACCGCTAAACGTGTGACTGTAGTTCGAGATCGAGGTAGTCACGCACGTCGATGGTGTGGGTGCCGGTTACGTTGAAGACGCTGCCGAAGGGGGCCGTCGGAATCCCTTTGTCACGGGACCCAAACACTCCGTGCAATGTGAAGTCGCCCCAGGACACATTGCCGAAAAACTGATGGAACTCGTCATCGTCTGCGTTCACAGCAATGCCGTTATTGGTCGCGGGACTGTCGAATTCCTTAAAAAAAAGCCGGTCCTGCCCATGGGAATCATAGAAAGAGCCGGAAACGAGCATTTCCAAACCATTATTGAGCCGATTGCCATAGCTAACGCGACCCTGATAGGTACCGTAGCTGCCTGCCTGCGCTGCCACGCTTAGTTTCTGCAAGTCCCGCCCTTGTTTTGTAATGATGTTGATGACCCCCAGGAAGGCGCTGGCGACATAAAGGGACGAATTAGGCCCTCGGATCACTTCGACTCGGTCAATCAGGTCAACGTCAATCGGAAATTCCGTTCCGAACAGAGCCGCGTCGAAAATGTTATCGTTCAATCGGTGGCCGTCGATCAATAGAGTAATGCGGCTGTTGTAGTCTCCGGGAAGTCCATAGCCTCGTACGCCCAGGTAGCTATAATTTCGGTCATAACTCACATAAAAGCCCCGAACGTTTCTCAAGATGTCGGCAAGAGTCCGGTAGCCGTATCTTTGGATCTCTTCGGAAGTAATGATCGTGACGGAGGCGGGCGCTTCGGTCACTTTTTGATTGAAGCCGGAGGCGCCCTGGACGGAATCGATCTTGATCGACATCAAGTCCTCAAGACTCATGTCCGCCAACTGTGCAGCGGCGCGCGCATCTTGAGCCGGCGCGGACGTCGCGCTCAAAAGAAGCAGAGAAGAGAGTGCATCGCCAAGATGAGTGCTCGCCGAACGGCAGACCTCATCGGCGGGTGCGAACAGGCAGTATCAACGCCCGCTGGTTTGCCGGCAGCTTTCCCCGACGGCCTGAAGAACGGATTCGCCATGGCCATCAAGCCCTCATCAACGAAAAATCACTCTGTATCTTGCTCACTGTCCTCCCCGCAGCCGTCGCGTGGCCGTACTCCCAGAGCTGGTCTGGGCAGCCCCCGTTAAGCTGCTCTTTCCTGTTGCACCTCGTGGCCCACACTGAGATCGCTTATTTTGTTCGGTTCAGCGCAGAGAACGCACAACTTGACGACCTTTTTGGCCCAGCGAACGGGCGCGCCTCCAGTTCGGTTTCAAAACAGAACCAGCATTTTTCAGTTGTGGGAATACGCCCTGCCCGCTTCCCGGCGATTTGACCCCTTCGCGGCCGCGTGTTAGCTTCACTTACTTACCTGAATCGGGACTGTCCGTGATCGAAGCCACGACCACGCAACTCCGTAAGACGGCTCTCAACTCTGTGCATCGCCGCATGGGCGCCAAAATGGTCAATTTTGGCGGCTGGGATATGCCCGTCGAATATTCCGGAATCGTGAGCGAACACATCGCCACGCGCACCGCCGCCGGCCTTTTTGACGTCAGCCACATGGGCGAAATCGAGATACGCGGCCCGCAGGCGCTCGACCTGGTGCAGTTCGTTACCTGCAACGACGCCGCCCGGCTCGCCGATGGCCAGGCGCAATATTCCGGCTTGATGACGTCCGCGGGAGCGTTCGTCGATGACCTGCTCGTGCACAAGATTTCCGACGGCCATTATTTGCTTTGCGTGAATGCCAGCAACCAGGATAAGGACTTCGACTACATCCACAGCCACGGCCGCTTCAACGCTCAGGTGGAGAACACCGGCGAGAGATATTCGCAGCTTGCCGTTCAGGGGCCCAGGGCGCTCGGCATTGTGCAGCGTCTCACCCGCGCGCCGATCGCGGCGCTGAAATATTATTGGTTTCTGGCGGGCGAGATCGATGGCGTGAAGGCCCTCATCGCGCGAACCGGCTACACCGGCGAGGATGGCTTCGAACTCTACTTCGCGCCGCAACACTCCGAAAAATTGTGGAGCGATCTGTTGGAGGCCGGCAAGGCTGACGGACTTGTCCCGTGTGGCCTTGGCGCCCGCAACACCCTGAGGCTCGAGGCCGGTATGTGCCTTTACGGTCACGAACTGGACGACACAACTTCCGTCTGGGAAGCGAACCTGGGATGGATCTGCAAGCTCGATAAGGGCGATTTCCTGGGCCGCGACGCGCTGCGAGCCCAGAAGCAGAGCGGAATCAGCCGCATTCTGGCCGGCTTCGAGATGCAGGAGCGCCTCATTGCTCGCGATGGCTGCCCCGTCCTCGCCGCCGATGGGCGAGCAGCAGGCCGCGTCACCAGCGGCTCGCCTGCGCCCTTCCTCAAAAAAAATATCGGTATGGCTTACGTGCCTGTAGAATCGAGCGCTCCGGGAACCACCGTGCGCATCGCCATTCGTTCGCATGAAGCTGTGGCCAAGCTTGTCCCGCTGCCGTTTTACAAGCGCGCTCGCTAGCGGCTCCGAGCTGAGAAGAGAAAAGACGGGAGAAACGATGTATCCGACCGACTACCGTTACACTAAGGAACACGAGTGGGTGCGTATGGAGGGCGATCTCGCCGCCATCGGCATTACCGACTATGCTCAGCACGAACTGGGCGACGTCGTCTACGTCGAGATGCCCAAGGTCGGCGCAAAGCTCAAAGCGGGAGAATCGTTCGGCACGGTTGAGTCGGTCAAGGCGGTAAGCGACATCTACGCGCCTGTCTCGGGAGAAGTTGTCGAGGTCAATCCCACCCTGGCTGACGCCCCCGAAAGCATCAATAAGGACCCGCACGGGAAGGCTTGGCTCATCAAGCTCAAGCTCGCGAACCCCTCTGAGGTCGGACAGCTCATGGACGCAAAGGCCTACGAGGCCTACGTCGCGGATAAAGAAAAGGAAGCCTCGGCTGGGTGAAAACCTGATGCGCTATCTCCCGAAAAGTCCTTCCGAGCGCCGCCAGATGCTCGACGCGATCGGCGCGGGCTCCATCGACAAATTATTCAGCTCCATCCCCGAAGGGTTGCGCCGCGAGACTCCGCTGGATTTGCCCGGCCCCATGTCCGAAGCCGAGCTCATCCGTTATTTCCGCGACCGTGCCGCCGAAACTTCCGTCGGCTACACGAGCTTTCTTGGCGCGGGCATCTACAATCACCTGCGTTCCGTGGTCACCGACACGATCCTGCTTCGCGGCGAATTTCTCACTTCGTATACGCCCTACCAGGCTGAAATCAGCCAGGGCACCCTGCAGGCTATCTTTGAGTTTCAAACCTTGATGTGCCAGCTTACGGGCCAGGAGGTGGCCAACGCCTCCATGTGGGACGGTTCCACCGCCACCACCGAAGCTGTGCTCATGGCCGAGCGACTCACGCGTCGTCGCCATGTTCTCGTAGCTCGTTCCCTGCATCCCGAATATCGCCAGGTTCTGGATACCTACACACGTAATCTGGACCTGCAAATCGAAGAGATCGGTTTCACCTCTTCGGGACAATTGGATCTCCAGGCCCTCAGCGGATCCGTCACCAGAGAGACCGCTGCCGTCCTGGTGCAATCTCCTAACTTCTTCGGTGTGCTCGAACCCGTGTCGCGCATCGCGCAGATTGCAGCACGGCGCGGAAGCTTTAGCCATCGTCGCCATCGCCGAGGGTGTCTCCCTCGGCAGCGTGCGGCCACCCACGGAGGCCGACATCGTCGCCCTCGAAGCGCAGAGCTTCGGAATCCCTCCGAGCTTCGGCGGACCCTACGCCGCAGTGATCGCCACGCGTGACAAATACGTCCGGCAAATGCCGGGCCGTCTTGCCGGGCAGACCACCGATGCTCAGGGGCGCCGCGGCTTCTGCCTGACCCTGGCCACGCGGGAGCAGCATATTCGCCGCGAAAAGGCGACCTCCAACATCTGCACGAACCAGGCCCTTTGCGCCCTCGCGGCCACGGTTCACCTTTGCCTGCTGGGTAAGCGGGGCCTGCGCGAAATGGCCGAGCAAAACCTGGCCAAAGCGCACTTCGCCCTATCCGAACTCGAGAAGCTTCCGGGAGTGCGCCGCGTCTTTCAGGGGCCTTTTTTCAATGAGTTTGTGGTGCAGTTCCCGCGATCCGTCCGGCTCATCAACGCGCAGCTGCTTAGGGACAAGATCATTGGACCCCTGCCGCTCGGCGCGCACTATCCCGAGCTTACCAAGTGCGGTCTGGTCTGCGTGACGGAGACCACCAGTCGCGAAGAGATTGAACGCCTGGCATGTGCGGTTCGCGACACCCTGGCCGTGCCCGTTTGAGAGGCTTTTCTTTTAAGGAGTAAAGTTGCCCGATCGAATCAAAAAAGCCGGACGCAACACCAGCCAGAACGAAGGCCTGATCTTCGAGAAATCAGCGCCGGGCAAGCGCGGCTTCGAACTCCCGCCGTCCGATGTGCCCGCCGTCGATGCCCAGGCTCTGCTCGGGTCCGACGCCGCCCGCGCTGAGGTCGAGGGCTTTCCCGAAGTCAGCGAGATCGAAGTCATTCGCCACTTCACGCGCCTCTCCACCTGGAATTACGCGATTGATCTGGGCATGTACCCGCTGGGCTCCTGCACCATGAAATATAATCCGCGGGTAAACGAACACGTCGCACGGCTCGAGGGCCTGGCCACCGAGCACCCCTATCAGCCGCAGGAGCTTGCTCAGGGCTGCCTCCAGATTCTGTTCACCTTGCAGAAATGCCTGCTCGAAATCACCGGGATGGAAGCCGCCACCTTGCAACCCGCGGCCGGCGCGCACGGCGAATTGACCGGCTTGCTCCTGATCCGCGCTTATCTCCAGAGTCAGGGGAATCCGCGCAAAAAGGTGCTCGTCCCGGATTCCGCTCACGGAACCAATCCCGCTACCGCCGTCATCGCCGGCTACGAGGTCGAAAACATTCGCTCCGACGCGCGCGGGCAGATCGACGTGGAGCAGTTGGCGAAAATCGTCAATGAAGACGTTGCCGCGCTGATGGTGACAAACCCCTCCACCCTCGGCATTTTCGAGCAGCGCATCGCCGAAATCGCTGAAATCCTCCATGCCCGCGGCGCCCAGCTCTATATGGATGGCGCGAATATGAACGCCCTTGCGGGCATCGCGCAGCCGGGCCGTTTTGGCGTCGATGTCATGCACCTGAACCTGCACAAGACGTTCTCCACCCCTCACGGAGGAGGCGGCCCCGGCGCCGGCCCCGTGCTCGTCAAGAAACATCTCGAGCCCTTCCTTCCCGTTCCCGTGGTTGTGGAGAAAAACGGCCGTCTGGCGCTCGATGCGCACCGCCCTCAATCGATCGGCCGCGTCCGCGCCTTCGGCGGCAATTTCGGCGTGCTGGTCCGCGCCCTGGCATACATTCTCGCCTACGGCCCCGGCATTCGTCAGGCCACCGAAGACGCGGTGCTGAACGCCAACTACATTCGCAAGCAGCTCGAGGACGTCTACGAACTGCCTTATGCCTCGCCCTCCATGCATGAAGTTGTTTTCAGCGATAGCCGCCAGAAGAAAAACGGCGTGAACACCATGGACATCGCCAAGCGGTTGATCGATTACGGCTTCCACCCCTATACCACGGCGTTTCCCCTCATCGTTCCCGGCGCATTGATGATCGAGCCCACGGAATCCGAATCGAAGGAAGAGTGCGACCTCTTCATCGACGCCATGCGTTCCATCGCCGAAGAAGCCGCCACGCAGCCGGACCTGGTGAAGACCGCGCCTCACTCAACTCGCGTCGGCCGCCTCGACGAAGTCGGCGCCGCCCGCAAGCCCATCCTGCGTTGGAAGCCGAAATCTTCCGCCGAATCCGCCGGCTGACTGCCGCTGCTCGTTCTTCCGACTCTTCGACGAGATCAAGTGCTCCGTCGAGATAGCCCGGCGACGATGGCAAGGCCGCCGATGACTAGGGCGAATGGCCCGAATCGGGCGCCACGCCAGTAGGTCGGTTCCTCCAGGGAGCCGATAATTGTGAGAATCCCAAACGCGAGCATAAGCAGTCCCAAGGCGACTAAGAAAAAACGGTGGATAGGCCTTAGCGTGATCGGCTTGGACTCTGTCCTCTTCACAGGGGATGCCCCAACCGGACGTACACGCTAGCGATTCTACTTCCCGTAAACCAGCACCCGAAAGCTGCCCAGCACGGCTGCAGGCTGAGGATTCGGGCGCTCCGCTGTCGCCGCCGGAGGCGTTCCAAAATCGGATGTGTCCAGGAAAAGACGATGTGTCTTGCTGTCGAGGCCCATGGTTTTGGCGCCCACCTGGGTCTTGACGGTGTCGACCATGCTGTACTGATCGGGCGAATCTTCATGGAAGACGTGGATATTGCCCTCGCGGGTCGAAACGAAGATCAGCTTGCTCTCGGGATCATAGGCGGCCGCGTCGGTGCCGCCGCTGATGGGAAACGACTGGATGACCTTGCCGCTGTCGGCATCCAGGATGACCAGCATCTGCGGATTGCGGCCCGCGCTGAAGAGGCGCCGGTGTTCGCGATCCATGGCCAGCGCCGTGGAGTTTCCCGAAGGCGCCGCGGACCAGCGGGATTTCACTTCGAGCGTGCGCGCGTCGATGGCTGCGACTTGACTCTTGTTGGCCAGATTGGCGTAGATCATGCCCTTTCCATCGGCTACGGCGAATTCCGGCGAACCGATCAGGTCGACGGTCTTGATCACCGTGCCGGTTTTCGCGTCGATGACGGTCGTGTTGTGGCTATCGCCGTTCATGGTAAAGACGCGCTTGGTTGCCGGATCGTAAACGATGCAGTCGGTGTCGGGATCGGACTTGGCCTCGCCGATGGTTTTCAGCGTTTTCAGGTCGAAAATGGTTACCTGAGCCGCGGTTCCGTCGCTGATGAAGCCCCGGCCAAGGTCGGGCGCGATCGCCACGCCGTGCTGCCGTTTGAATCCGCTGACGTAGCCGACCAGCGTGCCGGTGTCCGCGTCCATCACCTCGACGGCCGAGCCGCGCGATAGATAGACGCGCCGGTTGGCGGGATCCACGGTGATGTAATCGTAGTATTCGCTGGTGCTGGCAGGCGCGGCGCCGAACATATACGTCTTGAGCAGATGGTAGCCGCTATCGGCGGGACGCGCGGCGCTCAACCCGCCGACGAGCAGGACGATCAGCAAAAGCACGGAACCAGCAGCGAATACACGCAAACCAGAGAGCTTCATGGATACCTCCGTCGAATCTTCACGCGATGGATGTTAACGTGGGTTGTAACTTCGCGGAGATTAAAACCACATTAAGTCTATTTGCCGGCGGGCTTGGGCGGCTTTGGCAGCTTCATCACGTAGATCTTGATGCTGTGGAAGTCGTCGGAATCCGTCCGATAGTTCGGCTCCGGACCGCCCAATTTGTCCACCTCTTCGCTCACTCGTTCGGTCCGATTCCCCGGATTCGGGTGGTCAGAGAAAAATTGGGCAGTCTCTTTTCCTTTAGACTCCGCCTCGATCTTTTCGAAAAATTGGGCCAGCGCGCGCGGATCGTAGCCGGAATCGTACAGAATCTGCGTGCCCATTACGTCGGCCTGGCTCTCGTCGTCGCGGGAATTCTTCAGCAGGATCGAATTCAGCGTGAAGCTCCCTCCCAACTGGGTCAAAAGCCCGGCTAGCGAGTTTCCCGTCACCGCGCCCAGAATACTCAGGGGGACTTGCCAGGCATTGGCCTTGCTCGCGTGAGAAGTTCCATGGCGCAAGGCCACGTGCGAAGTCTCATGGGCCATGACTCCCGCGAGCTGGGCTTCGTTGTCCGCAGCCTCGATGACGCCCCGATTGATGTAAATGAATCCGCCCGGCAGCGCGAACGCGTTGATGCTTTCGTCGTTCACCGCGCGATATTGGTAGGGATACTTGTAGCCCGGGGCGTATGCCGCGAGCCTTTTGCCCAGCGCATCCAGGTAACGGTCCACGCGCTCATCTCTCAGCAGCGGCAGCTGCTGATCGGCTTTCTTGGAGGCCTCCTGCCCTAGCTGAATATCTTGCTCCGGCGTGAAGAGGTCCCAACCGGGCTTGAGCGGCGTTCGGTCCGCGGCCCAGCAAATTTGGATGGCCACGAGGAGCATGGCCAAAGACAGGATGGAGAGGAGCGGGCGGCGGCGGCGAAGAACTCCGCCGCCATTGCGAACATCTAGTTCCAGACTCGGGGCCCCTGTGTCCCTGTGCATATCGCCCCCCTGGGGAGTTTTGATGCCCCACCCTCTAGCGTGGTTTTATGCCGTACCGCCTTGTTCGCCCTGAGGAGATATTACGGCACTGGAAATCAGCAGTACGGGGAATAAGACTACGGCATCGGCCATAAGAAGCCCTGGGAAACCCTCAGAAACCCTCAGAAACCCTCAGAAAGAAGATGCGAGGAAGAGGAAAAGGATACAGGGAGAAAAGTCGCCCGGAAAACAAAGTGGTCTCACGCCGCGGCGTCGCGCGCCGGCATGAGACCACTTTAGTTAGGTCAATTTACGTGTCGTTCTTGCGCCGGCCGGTCGGAGCCGGAAAGGGCGCGAGAGGCGCGGAGATGGGTGCTTTAGCCTCGCGAGCCGCGACGGGTGGCGGTACTTCCGCCGGTTTGCCGCCCGTCGCCCGAGCCGCCGCAGCGGCTGCGGCTGGCGCAACGGGAGGAGTCACCGGCAGGACGGCGCCCTCGCCTTCCTTGTCGAAGACGAGTCTCTGCTCGCGCTCATCCCAGTCAATGCACAGCAGGTCGCCCAGATGTACCTGGCTCGTGGCCAGCAGGTTAGCCAATGGATAGACGATGTTCCGCTCGATCGCGCGTTTCAGGTGGCGCGCACCGTACTTCAGGTCCGTGCCTTCCCGCAGCAGGAAGTTACGCGCCGCTGGCGTCACCCGGAACAGGAATTGCCCCTTGGCCGTATCC
This sequence comes from uncultured Acidobacteriota bacterium, assembly GCA_963810155.1. GTDB lineage: Bacteria > Acidobacteriota > Terriglobia > Acidiferrales > UBA7541 > Palsa-189. Next base: position 277,520 of record CAWEMN010000020.1, on the reverse strand, counting down.
AGCACGCGCCGCTGCACCATGCCCAGTTCGATCTCCAGAATCTGTTCGAGCTGCACGGGCCGCAGCGGATGGAAAACGACCACTTTGTCCAGCCGATTCATGAATTCGGGCGAGAATTTGCGGCGTGCCGCTTCCTGCGCGGTGCGCGTAACCTTTCCGTCGAGCATGTCGGCGGGCTTGTCCGTCGGCTGCACAAAGCCCATGCCGCCGCTCATCAGTTCGGTGATTTCGCCGCCGCCCAGGTTCGACGTCAGGAAAATCACCACCTGCGAAAGGTCCACTCGCCGGTTGTCGCCCAGGGTCAGCGTTGCTTTATCCAACATGCCGAGCAACAGCTGCCACAGCGCGTCGGAAGCCTTCTCGATCTCGTCGAAGAGCAGGAAGCTGAGCTTCATCGTGTCGGTGTGGTATTTAGACAGCTCTTCCTGCGTGATCAACGGATGAGTCTCGCGGTGGCCCAAATAGCCTGGGGGCGAGCCGATCAGCTTGGCGATCTCGTGGGAATGCTGGAATTCGGCGCAGTCCACCTTGATCACCGCGCGCGGATCGCCGAAGAGAATCTCCGCCGCCGCTTCCACGATGCGGGTCTTGCCCGAACCCGTCGGGCCCGAGGAATAGCAAGTTCCCGACCGGCCGTCCCGCTCGGGCACATTCCGGCGCAGTAGACCTGGTACAGGTCCACCAGCGCTCGAATGCCCTCTTCCTGGCCGACGATCTTCTGGCGAAGAGCGTCCTCGAACTCCTGCGACTCTATGCTTCTCAGCGTCGGGTCCAAAGACCGACGCGCTTGTTGGCTGGCGCGCATGGCTACACCCTCCTACCCACGGCTTACCGGAAGTTCCGCTCGGCCATTACGGCTCGATGCGGCGCCCGGTCGAACTGGTCCAATTTCACACCGACCGTGGAGTGCAAAAGACGCAGCTGCATGACCAGTTCGTGCCCGGTCGCAGGCGCCTCCGACACATCCAAAAGCGGCGGAAAAAGATCGGCCAAATCCAGATTGAGGGTACGAAGGGTCAGTAATCAGCTTGCGAACGTAAGCCGATTTTGAGTCGAACAGCTCGACGCTGTTGTTCACTTGCTCTCGTAGCGCCGTCCAATTGACGTCCACAAAAGGATAAGCACGCGTGACCTGGCGCACTACGTCATCCGTAATCCGGGGCCGTTCGCCCAGCCGCGCCAGGTGGATCTGCCTCACCTTGCCGGCTCGGCGCACGTTGTGCACCAGGTAGTACGCGTTCCCTTTGCGTCGTACGAAAGCCATCTTCCCCTCAAGCCCCCACGACAAATTAACCGTAGTGTAAGTAGCGTCCACTACACCGTCAAGTTCGATGCCGCAAAAACGGGCCCTGTTGCCTCGTATCGGTTACTAGCGCTTACCGCGCCTCCGCCGCTCCACACCAGCCTGCACACCAACCTCGGCGCTCTGCACGGATCCTCGTTCGAATAAGCAGTGGAATTGGGCCTTGCCGACCCGGAGCCCGGCCCCACCCAGAGGCCGATTCCGGAATCGCCGCCGAAGAGCAGAATCCCAGCGTCGGAACCCGGCAGTGCGGAATCAATGAGTAGCTGCAGGAAGTGTGCTGAAGTCAGCCTCCCGACTCTTTCTATTAGATGCGCCCAGGGCCATTTATTCTTCCTGGCCATTTTTTATTGTAGGGGCCCAAAACTGGCAAATCGCGGTCTCTGCGGCTATCTTGAGGTTATGTCCGCGGCCTGGAACAAGCTCTATGCGCTGGTGAAGCGCGTGCCGAAAGGCCACGTAGTTACTTACGGACAACTGGCCAGCGCCACGCATCTGCCGGGGGGCGCTCGCGCAGCCGGTCACGCCATGGCCGCTTGTCCCCGCGGCCAAAGCATTCCCTGGCACCGTGTGGTCGCCGCCGGCGGGCGAATCGCGGTACGGGAACCGTTTGGGAGCCTCCAAAGGCGCCTGCTGGAAAGCGAAGGTGCTCGGCTCGTTGGTGGCCGTGTGGCCCTCTCCGAACATCTGTGGTCACCTCCACCATCGAGAAAAACGCGCCGCCCGAGCCCCAAGCCCAGACCCCGGGAAACCCGTTCGAAGCGGGCATCTGTGAAGAAGCACCGCTCCTAGCGCTTTGGCACATTGCTCTCCATCTCAAGGCCTGTCGTTGCTCCAGCGCAAGCTCCCTTCCTTGATTCCGCGGCCCCGGGGATTTCCTTTTCGCAAATATCCCCGGAAAACGGCAATTTTCCTCGGCCTGATTCCTTCCGCCGCGTCTTAGCTCTCCAAAATGTGCTATAGATAACCGTTTACACCGTGACCGCTCCCATCATTGAGGTCCACAACCTGACCAAGCACTACGGCGACGTTCAGGCCTTGCGCGGCGTCAGCTTCGAAGTGCAGGAGGGCGAAGTTTTTGGCCTCCTCGGACCAAACGGCGCCGGCAAAACCAGCACCGTCGAGATTCTCGAGGGGCTTCGTCCGGCCGACGGCGGCATCGTCAGTGTCTGCGGCCTTGATCCGCAAACCACCGGCCGGCGTTCAAGCAGGAGATCGGCGCGGTTCTGCAGTCCACCGCCCTGCCGGACAAGCTGAAGGTGGGCGAAGCGGTCACCATGTTTGCGAGTTTCTACAAGCGCAACGCGAGACACGGCCACACTCCTCAAGCGATTTGGGCTCGAGGAAAAGCGCAACGCCTTCTATTCGCAGCTGTCCGGCGGCCAGAAACAGCGGCTGGCCCTGGCAATGTCCCTGGTCAACGAGCCTCGCGTGCTATTCCTCGACGAACCCACCGCCGGACTCGATCCGCAGGTGCGCCGTGAAATCTACGACGATCATCGAAGAGCTGAAGCAGGAGCGGAAGACCATCCTGCTGACCACCCACTACATCGAAGAGGCCGAAAAACTTTGCGACCGCGTGGCCATCGTCGATCAGGGCCGCGTCATCGCCCAGGGCACTCCGCGCGAACTCAAGCAGCGCTCCGCCGGCACCACGCGCATCGAGCTGCGGCTCGCCCGGCCCGAGACCGACGCCGCGCTCAAGCAACTGGAGGGCGTAGCCGACTGCCACGCCGCCGACGGCGTCTACGTCATGCACTCCACGCGCGTTCCGCAAACGATCGTTTCGCTGGTCAAATACCTCGAGGCGCAGGGCAATGAGCTCTCCAGCCTGGATATTGCCGCCCCGTCGCTGGAGGACGTCTTCCTCGAGCTTACCGGCAGGAGGCTGCGCGATTGAGAAACGCCTGGACGCTAACCAAAATTCGCATGCGGCTGGCGCTGCGCAATCGCGCCTTCATCTTCTTCAGCCTGGTATTTCCGCTGATCTTCCTGTTCCTGTTTCTGGGCCTGTTCGCGCGCAGCAACGTCGCCGCCGTGCCCTTACATGCTGGCATCCGTGCTGGCCCTCACCGTGATGGGCAGCTTCTGGGGCTTGAGCATTCAGCTGGTCACCTTCCGCGAACAGGGTATCCTGCGCCGTTTTCGGGTGGCGCCGGTAGGCGCGGGCGCCATGCTGGCCTCGAGCATTCTCTCGAACTACATTCTGACCCTGCCGACCGTCGCTCATCGAATTCGCGCTGGCGCGCAGGATCTTTCACATGCAGCAGTGGGGCAATCTGGGCGGGCGTCTTCTTGCTGGTCTCCCTGGGCATCGTCACGTTCGCCGCGCTCGGCCTGATCATCGCCAGCGTCACCAATACGCACGCAGGAAACTCAGGTCATCAACCAGATCCTCTGGTCGGCCTTTCTCTTTCTTTCCGGCGCCACGCTTCCCCTACCCATGCTGCCGGCATGGATACAGCGCTTCGCCCTCTTCCTTCCCGCCACTTATCTGGTCACCGGCCTGGAGCGCGTCATGGTCGCGCAGGTCGGCATCATGCAAGTCGGGCCGGAGGTGCTGGCCCTCGCGGTCAGCGCAGCCATCGCCTTCTTCATCAGCCAGCAGCTTTTCCGCTGGGAGCCCGAAGCCAAGGTAAATCGCAAGAGCCAAGCTCCTGGCGGCGGCCACCATTGTTCCCTTCCTGCTTCTGGGCCTGTGGGAGACCACGCACGGCGACCTGCGCTCCGCCGCCCGCACCGATTTCCTTACGATCGAACGCCCCGCCTCGCCCAACACCAATCGCTAGCTCGAAAAGCCCCGCCAGCCGGGGTCCCCAGCACGCGCCGCTTCTGCGCGCGTTGGGGTGGGCGTCAGGGGCGACACATTCCTTACAAAGGTGGCCACCCGGCCATTTTGGCCCACGCATCCAACCTGCGCGGGCGTTCGCAGATCAAGGCCGCTCAAACGCCCATGCTATAATTTCCTCTGGGAGATTAACGATGGCACTCAAGAAAACCGAATGGATCTGGCACAACGGAAAAATGATCCGCTGGGACGACGCGCAAATTCATGTGCTCTCTCACGTCGTAAGCTACGGCTCTTCGGTTTTCGAAGGCATCCGTTGCTACGAAACCAAGCAAGGCCCCTCGGCCTTTCGCCTGCGCGAGCATATGCAGCGCCTGCTGCACTCCGGCCACATCTACCGCATGAAGAGTCCCTTCACCGTCGAGCAGCTCTCCTCCGCCGCCTGCGAACTCGTGCGCGAAAATCAAATGAACTCCTGCTACATCCGCCCGCTGATGCTCCGCGGATATGGCGACGTCAACGTGAACCCGCTTCCCAACCCGATCGAAGTCTATTTGGCCTGCTGGGAGTGGGGAGCCTATCTCGGCGCGGAAGCGCTCGAAGAAGGCGTGGACGTCTGCGTCAGCTCCTGGGCGCGCCTGGCTCCCAATACGCTGCCCTCGATGGCCAAGGCCGGCGCGAACTACATGAATTCGCAATTGATCCGCATGGAAGCGATTGCCAATGGCTATGCCGAAGGCATCGCGCTCGATACCACTGGTAACGTCAGCGAAGGCTCCGGCGAGAACATCTTCGTCGTTCGCGACGGTGCCGTGCATACGCCGCCGCTCGCGTCGAGCGTCCTCCCGGGTATCACGCGCGATTCCGTCATCACTCTTTGCGAGGACCTGGGCATTCCCGTCCGCGAGCAGACGATTCCTCGCGAGATGCTCTATATCGCCGACGAAGTATTTTTCACCGGCACAGCCGCCGAAATCACGCCGCTGCGTTCCATCGATCGCATCACCATCGGTGCAGGCCGCCGCGGCCCCGTCACCAAGCGCCTGCAAGAGGAGTTTTTCGCCATCCTCTCCGGCGCCAAGCCCGACCGGCATAACTGGCTTACGCCGGTCAACGCTGCCGTCGGCGCCCCTGTCGCCGCCCGGCGCTAACGCTCCGCAGCTCGGTCGCGCCAAAGTTTGACTGCTTACCCATCGTTCGCTCTATTGCGGCATGCTGACCGCAGCCCGAAACAGGGCATTGCATGCTGCTGAGGGTCGGTGTACGTTAGCGGCCGTTTAGTCGGAAATCGACAGGTAATCCCGCGAAGATCGCCAGTTTTGTGCACGTCAAATCGAAGGCGAATGTGACGGTTATCATGGATACCGGAAACGCGATCACTGCGGGAGATGTTGGATCGAGGACGACCAGCAAACTTCGTCGCCGGCTCATTCCCTTACTTTTTCTCCTTTACGTTGTCGCTTACCTCGACCGTATCAACATTGGTTTCGCGTCGCTCACGATGAACGCCTCCTTAGCCATTACCAGCGCGCAGTTCGGCTTGGTCGTCGGCGTATTCTTTTTCGGCTATTTCATCTTCGAGGTCCCCAGCAATCTTCTCCTCCACAAGATCGGCGCGCGCATCTGGATTGCCCGCATACTGATCACGTGGGGCCTTGTGGCCATGCTCACCGGAGCCGTGCATAGCGTCCCGCAATTCTATGTTGCGCGGTTCCTGCTGGGTGCTGCCGAGGCGGGCTTCTTCCCCGGCATCGTCCTGTATCTCACCTATTGGTTCCCGCTGCGCGAGCAGGCGCGCGTAATTTCACTTTTTGTGACGGCGCTGCCCGTAGCGAGCATCTTGGGCGCTCCTATTTCGGGCTTCATCCTCGATCACGCGCATTGGGCAGCCATCAGCAGTTGGCGCTGGCTTCTGATCCTGGAAGGCCTTCCCGCCATCGTTTGCGGCGTCCTCACGTATTTACTCCTGCCGAGCCGTCCGGCGGAATCTACTTTTCTCAACCAGGATGAAAAAAGCTGGCTCACCGGGGAGCTAGCCCGCGAGGAGCACCAGAAAACCGCCGAAAACTCTATCTCCGCCCTGCGTGCACTCGCTCACCCCAGAGTTTGGCACCTAGCATCTGCGGGTTTTGCGTTCGATGTAGGTTTGTATGCCATGAGTTTTTACATGCCTCAATCCGTGAAATCGCTTTCCAGCGGATATTCCAACGCGGCAGTAGGCATCCTGGTGATGGTTCCTCATCTCGCCGGGCTAGCGGCGATGATCCTGGTATCTCGAAGTTCCGACCGCAGGCTGGAACGGCGATACCATGCGGCAATTCCTCTCGTCGTTGGAGGCATGGCCCTGGTGTTGTTGGGTGCCACGCGGTCCCCCTTACTCTCCATCATGCTTTGGTCGTTTGTGGCGATGGGAATCTACAGCTTCTTCGGACCTTTCTTCTCGATTCCGAGCAATTTCCTGGCGGGATTTTCCGCCGCCTCGGGCATCGCATTAATTAACTCTGTCGCGAGTTTGGGAGGGTTTGTAGGGCCATCGCTCACCGGAGCCCTCGCCAACGGCCCGAGAGGAATCTACGGAGGGCTCGCCGTTGCCGGCGTTTCGCTGTTCCTGTCAGCGGCACTCGTACTGCTCCTGCCAAAAACAAGAGGAGTCAGCCGCCTCCCCGCCACTTTGGTTCCCGCGCTGGCAGTTACCGATAAACCTTCGTCGTGAGCTTCAGAAAGGTCCTGAGAAACGGGATTATCGGAACTGGCCCCTACTGGAATAGAGCAGGGCTGTAGCACTTTTGCCGAGGCCGTACACTAACCCATACCTCTGTTGACACGCGTTTTCATGAGGATTAGACTCCGCGCATTCAGATTTACGAATTATTTTGAGGTGACGGAGTGATCGCCATGAAAGACAAAATGAATCGCAGCCTGCGAAACCGAATCATCGCCGCATTGGCCGGCCTGGGATTGCTGGCCGTGTGCGTTGTCCTGGGCGTAGGCGCGCAAACGCAAACTGGAACCGGTCCCAAGTTTAAGGTTGATGTGACCTGGCCCAAGCCTCTGCCCAACAAGTGGAAAATGGGAGGCGTCACGGGCTTGGCCGTGGATAAAGACGACAACGTCTGGGTCTACGATCGGCCGAACGATCTGACATCCATTGAGGTTGAGGCCGAGCTCAATCCTCCGATTGCCGATTGCTGCGTCCATCCTCCATCGATGATCCACATCGCCGGGCATGATGGCCCCGGCTACAAGGATGGAGACGTGATCGGCTCCTTCGACGCGCCGCAAGGCCACGGCATGGCCGTCGACAAACAAGGATTCGTCTATCTTGGGCAGAACACCGTCCGCAAGTACGACCCCAAGACCGGCAAGATGCTGATGGCCGTTCCCCACATACCTGATACGCCAAACGGCCAGCCGTTTGCCGAACCCGAGACTGCCGAAGCGCGAGCCGGGTGAGGGCAGCGCCGGGCCTGTATCGGGATTTATTACCGTGCCTGCGGGTGGGCGCGGCGGACGCGGCGGCGCGGCGGCTGATGGCGGGCGCGGCGGCGGCGGGCGCGGTGAGGCAGCTGGGACAGCGGCCGCACTGGCGCAAACGGCCTTCATAGCCAAGTATCCGCCGACCACGCCGATGATCGTCGGCGGAATCGAAGAGATCCGCACCGACGATGCAGCCAACGAGATCTACGTGGCGGACAACGCGTTTGGCGGCCGCGTGATGGTCTTTGACTTGGGCACCTTCGCAGTTCAAGCGCGGCTGGGGCGCCTACGGACACAAGCTGTCCGAGATCAGCACCAATCCTGCCGACCACGCATACAAGCCAAACGGTCCCATGGCCAAGGAGTTTGTCGGCCACCTGACCTTTAATTTCTCGCAGCGACGGGTTGGTCTACCTGGCCGACCGCGGCGGCAACCGCATCCACGTCACCGACAAGCAGGGTAATTTCAAGAAAGAAATTAAGATGGCCGAATGGACGGGCGTCGGCGGTTCCACCGGCGGCGTCATGTTCTCGCCGGATAAAGCGCAGAAGTTTTTGTATATCTCCGATCTGACGAATAACCACGTCTGGTTCCTCAACCGCGACGATGGCAAGATCGTTGGCCAGATCGGCAGCATGGGACACAACGCCGGTGAGTTCTTCGGAGTACACATGGAAGCGGTGGACTCGAAGGGCAACCTTTATACCGGTGAAGTGTTCTACGGCGAGCGCGTGCAGAGGTTCCTGCCCGTTAAGTAAAGGCTGTTAGAAAAGACACGTTCTCTCGGTGCCCCATCGTTGTGGCGGTTGCAGACCGCGGCAAGGGTGGGGCTTCTCTTTTTCCCTTTGCGCTAAGCTATTCGCAGATCCCTCATTGTCATCCTGAGAGCCTGTGACTTTTTTGTGCGGGGAGTTGGTTTGCTGGGTGCCCCACACGCCGATTCTGCGTGTGGGTCTGGAGCCCAACCCGCATGTCATTCTGAGCGCAGCGAAGGATTCTTTTCGTATTGCGGGCAGCTAAATTCTGAGGGTCGCACGGCGAGCGCCTTCCTCGAATGGGCGGGCGCCCGCCGTGCCTTCACCTAAAGCGATCGCAAACGCGATCGCCGCTGCTCTCTAGTGGTGGAAGAGCCCCACGTAGCTGCTCTTTCCCACAATGTGTCCGTCCATCGCCTTCAGCAGGTCGGCGCGCGCCGCTCCCGCCTGCAGGTCCAGCTTCGCGTCCAGGGCGTACAGCTCGAAAACATAGTGATGCGGTGCGCCACCCTTCGGCGGGCACGGCGCCTGATAACCATTGACCCCGCGTATGTTCTTGCCCTGCATGCCGCCACCCGCGGCCGCGTCTACCGCGACGCCCTCCGGGAGCGAAGTCGCCGTCGCCGGAATGTTGTAAACCGTCCAGTGCGTGACGTCGATGATGCTCTTCATCGGATTCCCGTCGAGGTCGTGCAGGATCAGCACCAGGCTTTCAGCCGCCTTGGGCGTGTTCGTCCACGTCAGCGCGGGAGAAATCATCGGCGCCCCCTGAGCCACATCGCAACCGTACTTCAGCGGAATATCTCCGCCGTCGCTGAACGCAGCCGTCTTGAGCGATAGAGGAGGCGGCGGAGGTGTCGCCGGCGCATTCCCTTGCTGCGCCGCCGCCCTGCCCGCTCCCATGCCCATTACGCATACCAATGCTACAAATCCCACCACCGTCTTTCGCATTCCGTCATCCTCCCTTTATCTGCCCTGTATCTGCTGGGTATCTTTTCGTATCGACCGCTCGTATCCACCAATCTATCGGCCGAAAATTCCGTAGACCTCAGGCGCCTGCATCCTACCCTTCTTCCCGTCTCCGGCACAACCACCGCCCACGCCAGAAGCCGTCGCCCGGCGGTCGCGGTGGAACACTCTCGCGTGTTCGACGGCGGAGCCAAGTGCGGAGGTTTAAAATGATCGTATGCAGCGAAAGATCTTCTGGACTGCCTTCACCGTCTTGGGCCTGATTGCCGATTTCGCTTTGCCGCTTTGGTGGGCGCTGGCGGCAACCGTCCCCATAGGCGTCGTGAGCTGGTGGCTGGCCTACCGCAGTGATTGGTTCTAGCGGGAATCGGTCAGTTTGCCGGACGTACGTGCGGGCACATCATTCGCTTCGGCATGAATCGCATTTGGATACCGGCGGCGGCATTTGCAAATTGCGCATATTGAGAAAGATAGCTCAGCCAAAACCGGCCCCTTATGCGATCATCTCGATGTGACCTTTTGGTCCTCAAAGGCATCCAATCCCGATTATCCGCCGTACCTAAGGGGTAAGTCGTTCTATGGGGAATTTGGCGAAAAACGCCAGCTGTGCCGAACTATCCACTTATCCATCTCGGCGACACTCGTCGTCTCGTTTGTGGACGCCCGCCTGTCGTAAAGCTATCCTTTTTTCCGTGACCCTTCATCGAAAAAATCGGTATCTCTCTGCTTGCGCCATACTTATCGCCTTTTTCCTAAGCGGCTATCCGGCCCTTGCCCAGGAATCGCCCGCAAACTCGCCCGTGGCCACCGCGTCGATTAGCGGCCTGTTCACCGTAGCCACTGGAGAAGGCACCCAAAATAACGTCGCGGACGTCACCATCAAGTTGACGGGCCCGGCGCCGAATGGAGCCGTCCAGTCGACAGTGACCGATTCCGACGGCCGCTACCAGTTCGCGCAACTCGCTCCTGGCAGCTATACGCTCGAAGCAAGCGAGGATGGCTTCAAGCCGTGGACCGCCACCGTCACTCTGCGGGCAGGCCAGTCGATTACCCGCGATGTAGTTCTACAGATTATTTCCGTCGAACAGCAGGTCGAAGTGCGAGCCGAGGCCACTCCGATCGTCGCCACGCAGAGTAGCGAGCCGGCGGCTACCGTCAGCAATCAGCAATTGGCTGCCTTGCCTTTGCCGACGCAGAAGTTTACCGAGGCTTTATCGCTGGTTCCCGGAGTCGTACGCACGGCTCAGGGGAAGCTGACTTTTTATGGGCAGGCCGAAAGCCAGGGCATGCTGGTGGTCGATTCCACCGAAAATGTGGACCCGATTTCAGGCAGCTTTTCGATTCCCATTCCGGTCGACGCCATTCAATCGATGACCGTCTATCCCATGCCGGAAAGCTCCGAGTACGGCGGTTTTTCCGGCAGCTTGACGACGATTGAAACCAAGGCTCCCTCCTCCGCGTGGGATTACAAGCTGCTGGATTTCACTCCCTCTTTCCGGGGGAAAAGCGGCGAACTCGTAGGCATCGCCAATTGGACGCCGCGATTTCAGTTTGGCGGCCCTCTCATCAAGAACAAGATCAATTTCTCCCAGGAAATCACTTACGAATTCCGCAGGACGCCCATCCGCGGCCTGGCCTGGCCCTACAACGAAACAACAACTCGGACGGCCACGTCGTTTACCGAAATTCAGGTAATCCTGTCCGACCGGCACCTGCTGAATATCAACGTCAATTCCTTCCCTTCGGGAATCGAATTCGCAAACATCAATACGCTGGTTCCGCAAACCGCTTCCGTGAGTTATCACCGGAATGGAGTATCGGTCGGCCTGTCGGACTCTTATCAACTGGTCTCGGGTGGGCTGCTGAGCACCGTTGTGCGCTACACGCGCTTTGACAGCGATGCCTATGGACAGGGACCCGCCGACATGCAAATCACGCCCGAAGGCTGGGGCGGTAATTTCTTTAACACCTGGTCGCGAAGGGCCAATCAGGTGGAATTGCTTCCGTCTTACCAGCTTCCTTCGAAGACCTGGCACGGCCATCATGAATTCAGATTTGGCGAGGACGTGTTATATCGCACCTACAACGGCAGCAGCATCTCCCATCCCGTGGATCTTTTCGCTCAGGATGGCTCGCTTGCCGAGCAGATCACCTTTCAGGGCGCGGGCTTGCTGCGGGGTAACGATACCGAAGCCGCGGAGTTCATCGAGGATCGCTGGAATGTAAACAACAGCCTGACGCTGAATTTCGGAGCGCGTCTCTCGACCCAATCCATTGGCCGCGACGCAGCCTTTGCCCCTCGCGCCGGCCTGGCTTTTGCCCCGGGAGGCAGCCGCAAGACCGTCTTCCGCGCCAGCGCTGCGGAGATCTACAGCCATGTCCCCTTGCTTGCGGCAAATTTTACGGACAATCAGTCCAGGGTGCTGAACTTCTTCGATCCGTCCGGAGCGTTGCTTGGCCCGCCGACAATCCTGCAGAGCGCATATCTCCCTGCAGGCGCCCCGGCGATGATGCCCGGCACGCAGCTTGATCCCGAAACGAGCCCGCGCACATTTACCTGGGATGTCGAAGTCGAACACGAGGTGCGCAAGAATCTGAGCCTCCGCGTCGGCTATCTGGATAACCAGACCACCGGCCTGTTCGTGATCGATCCGCTCCTGAGCGCTACCGGAGGCAGCGGGATTCTGGCGCTTCGGAATTCCGGCGTTTCACACTACCGTCAAGCCCAGGTGGCCGCGCATTATCGCCCCAACGAAAAAACCGACGTAAACATCTCCTACACCTGGAGCCACGCGCAGGGCGACCTCAACACGCTTTCCGACACGCTGATTCTCTACGAGTCTCCGGTAATTCGGCCGAATGTCTCGGGCATCCTGCCGGGGGATGTGCCGCATCGCGTGCTGGCCTCGGGTGTATTTCATCTTCCCTGGAAGATGGCCATCAGCCCCGTTGTAGACGTGCATTCGGGATTTCCGTTTTCCAATCTGGACGTGATGCAGCAGTACGTTGGCATACCCGATGGCTCGCGCTTCCCGACTTACTTCTCTCTGGACGCCCGGATCTACCGGGAGATCTCTCTTCACCTTCCGCTGACGGAGCATTCCAAAGTCCGCAAGATCCGTCTCGGAATCTATTCCACCGACGTCACCAACCACCAGAACCCTCACGACGTCTTTAGCAGCGTCGCATCTCCCCTTTTCGGCACGTTTGCAGGCTTCCAAAGGCGAGTCGACGGTATGGTTCTGGACCTCGTCCAGTAGCCGCCTGTAGCGCCTGCGCCCCCGCCCGAACCCTCATGGATGAGCGGTTCCGGCACTCGATGATCAAGCAGGCCGAATCTCCCGCAGCCATATCTCGATGACCAGCACTGCGTTCTCGGGAATCAACCCGGGCATGCCCTTCTCGCGATACGCCAGGTGCGGACTCACCCTTACCTTGCGATAGCCTCCCGCCTTCATGCCTATCAGGCTCCGCTCGACGCCGGCGACAACCTCTCGTCTTCCCAGCTTCGCCGTATGGTCGATCAGCTTCTCTTCGCCTACGTTCCTGATCATCTGCCCCGGCAAATGCTGCGCTTGAACCGCGTTGAGGGGCACTTCCTCACCGCGATTGAGCCATATCTTCATGTTGAAGACCACGCGATCGCCCTTTGCCGCCGGAGGGCCCTGGCCTTCCAGGTCCGCCAACAATTTGACACCGCTTGTGATCTCCAGCGACTTCTCGCCCGCCATGGCTACTTTTCGTCTCCGCGCCTCGCTCTCAGTTCCGTCACGAATCTCTCTTCTTCTCTCATATGCGCCTCCAGAGCTTCGCGGGGCGGTGCATTTTGTGCGCGATCGTTCCAGAATTGTTCCAGAGCCGCGTCGATTCGCGCCTTGTCAGGATTCGCCGTCTCTCGTCCGCGTTTGTAGGCCATGTACGCCACGATGGCTTGCGACTCCTCCCGCGTGAATATCGATAAGCGATGCCGCGCATAATCGCTCCACGTCATTGCCCCGTAGAGCCTGCGGATTCAGGAGCTTCGTTCCGCCCGTCCCTCGGCTGAACGTCTGAGACCCCACGGGTATCTCCACCGACACGCTCGCGAATCCATGACACAAGTGAAAGAGTGGGTCGGCGGTCAGCAGTTCCTCGCGCACATCGGCGATCAGGTAGGCTGGAAGAAAAAAGCGAAAACCGGCTTCCGAGAAAAAACTCAGCGCATTGTAGTGCTCGTCCAGCATTTTGGAATCGAGCCCTCTCCAGTCTCTCTTTCCCATGAAAGCCCCGGCTTCCTCTGCAGGCTCGCAACCCTGGAAACTACCCTGAAGAAAGCCGTCACCCGGGTAGGAATTAGCGCCAAACGCCGACTGAATCCGTTCAATAACCTCTTCTTTGCGCATCAAGGGTGCTCCGGACAAGTAAAAAGCTACATCCTCACGTGCATGAAGAATCCTACACTGCGCCTCTGAGAATACGCGCGCCCGCCGATCGGTTTGTTTACCTCCGGTTACCTCCCGGGTGCGGATGCCTGGCGCCTACAGGTTTTGTGGTATCTTGCGCAGTCGTCGTGCTGTGCCGCCTCGACTGAAGGTGAGGAGAAACCATAATGAATAAGTACATTACGGAACTTTTGGGCACGTTCTTTCTGGTATTCACAATCGGGTGCACGGTATTGGGCAATGGAGCAGGCGCGCTGGCGCCTTTGGCTATCGGATCGGCTCTGGTGGTTATGGTTTTCGCAGGAGGGCACATCTCGGGAGCTCACTACAACCCCGCCGTGACGCTGGGAGTATGGATGAGAGGCAAGTGCGAGACGAAAGACGTCCCCGGCTACATGATCTCGCAGATCGTGGGCGCCATGCTGGCGGCCTCGGCCGTGAAATACTTGAAGGCCGGAGCGGCAGTCGCGCCGATCAGCGTGGCGACCGTCCCAGCCCTGGTGGCGGAGTTCCTGTTCACCTTTGCGCTGGTTTTTGTGGTCCTGAACGTGGCCACCGCCAAGGGCACCTCCGGCAATTCCTTTTACGGCCTCGCCATCGGTTTCACGGTAATGACGGGAGCCTTCGCCGTGGGAAATATCTCCGGCGGAGTTTTTAACCCGGCGGTCGCGGTAGGAATTTCGATGATGGGACTGTCGGCGTGGGCGAACATCTGGATCTACTTGGTGGCGAACTTCGCCGCTGGAGCAGCGGCCGCGGTGGCCTTTGGGGTAGTGAATCCCGGCGAGAACCTGGGAAGAGCTGCCATGCGTCAATCGAGAGCCGTTGAGCAGGTTTCCGACCGACCGGTAAGCGCCAAAATCACCGAACCAGCAGAGGCGCCGCGTCTAGGAACCGTCTTTCTGTCTTGCTGGCGCTGGTGGCAAAGGGGCAACGGGCTGTCTCGTCAGCTCGGTGCCCGCGACGATGGCATTGCGAATCTGGCTGAAGAGGTCCGTGAGCGTGTTCGGCGTGTGCGGGATCAAGACCGTGTTGGTGTGGTCGTTCGCCGCGATTTCCTTCAGCGTGTCGAAGTATTGCGTCATCAGCACCAGTTGCATCACGTCCTGCGGCGTCGAACCCTGCACGGCTTTCGAGAAATCCTCGACCGAATCTTTCAGCCCCGAGATGATCGCCTTCCGCTGATTGGCGATGCCTTCTCCTTGCAGGCGCTTCGATTCGGCCTCCGCTTCGGCCTGCTTGACCAGCAGCAGCTTGTTCGTCTCGGCGCGGGAAACCGTCGCTTCGCGCTCGCGCTGCGCGGCGTTGATGTCATTCATCGCCGCCTTCACCTTCGGGTCCGGCACGATGTCGGAGATCAGCACTTTGACGATCGAGTAGCCGTACTCCTTCATCGAGCCGTCGAGGTTGTCCCGCAGGTCGCTGGCGATGTCCGCCTGATTCAGGAAGGTGTCGTCCAGCTTCATTTTCGGCACGTGGCCGAGCACCACGTTGTAGACCATGGACTCGATCTGCTTGACCGGGTCGGACAATTTGTAGAACGCCGACTCGACGCCGTCCGGGATCACCTTGTACTGGATCGAGACCGGAATCTGCACGAAGACGTTGTCCTGCGTTTTCGTCTCCACCTGCACGTCGAACTGCTGCACCTTCATGCTCATGCGGCGAACCACGGCCTCGATGAACGGCGTCTTCCAATTCAACCCGGGTCCGGCGACGCGCGCGAACTTTCCCAGCCGCTGCACGATGGCCACCTGCGCCGTCTCCACCGTGAAGAACGAACCGAGGACGATGCTCAAGACAAAGAAAAATACGATTCCTGCCAGCACCACCAGCACGGCCGTTGTCGGATCCATTTGTACCCTCCTCGCTACGTTCCTGATTCCGGTGGTGCGGCATCAACGATCTCCCGAACAATCTCTTTTCCCCGTGCTTCGTCTTCGGGCAGGACGAAGATCTCAATCGCTTTTTCCTCTGTTCCGGTCTCCTCTGTCCCTGTCTCCCGTGGCTGGCTCCCCTCTAATTCGTCCGCCGGATCCGCTTCATCTGCGCTCGTGCGATAGGGTATCTGGTTCTCCCGAAAAGATGCCGTGATCATCCCCGCCATCTCGGAATCCTGGCCCGACCAGATTTTCGAGGTCGCCCCTTCGTCGTGCCAATCGGCCGGCTCCCGGCGGCTGTCGTCCTCATTGCCGGCGTAATCGTCTTCAGCCGGGATTTCGAGGATGCCGGACTCGGCAGCCTGCTTCTCTTCCTCCTCCATGAGCACGGTTTCCTTTAAGGTCGCTTTTGCCTTCGGAAGGAGGGCGGCCGGCACATACACCTGGAAGGGCGGCTGCATGTACGCATATACCAGCCGGTCTTCGCGGCGAACGGTGCGCTCGGGAATATTCTCACGCTCCAGCGCCTCGATGACTTCCGCGTGCTTGTGCGGGTCCGTTCCCGACCAGAGCAACACGAATCCCGCATCCATGGGTGGTGCATCTTGCGATGCTTTATTTGGAGGCTCGGGAACCAGTGCGACCTGGCAATCCGAGCAAATGGTGAAGCCGGGCCGGTACTCCACTCCGCATTGGGGGCAGTACATGGCCAGAGAGTCTACTACAAGCTGCGCCGTCCGCCGTGAACTGCCCGCTCGACTCCGCGCGCTACCTGCCGCCGTTAGTCGTGCGCATCGGCTTGATGCTCGTTGGCAATACAACAATACCCCGGGCCTTGGACTTGCCTCCCATACCTCAATTACAGTAGTATCGTGCCACGATATACTTACTAAGTTATGGGCACCTCTTCTCAAGCCCAGACTGAGGAGGAACAATGAGCGCTCACCCGTTTCACAATGCCCTGCTGTACGGCCTGCTTGCCTTCGTGTTCGTAAGTGTAGGTTGCCGTCATAAAGTCGCGGCTCAGCCCCCCGCCGCGGCGCCTTCGGTTACGCCTCCGGCACGGCCCACTGTGGCTCTGGACGCCTCGCGCGCCGACATCAGCCGCGGGCAGTCCGTTACGTTGCGCTGGTCCGCTACCAACGCCACGTCGGTCAGCGTGGCGCCTCTCGTCGGCAGCGTCGCGCCCGCCGGCGCCACTACCGTTACTCCCGCGGAATCGACTACCTATACCGCCACGGCAACTGGCCCCGGCGGTGCTGCCACGGCCAGCGCCCGCGTTACCGTCACCGTCGCTGCGGCGTCCGCGCCCCCCTCGCAACCAACGCTCGAGCAGCTATTTGCGAAGGATGTGCAAGACGCGTTCTTCGATACCGACAAAGCAGAGCTTCGCCCCGACGCCCGGAGCGCTCTCTCCAAAACGGCCGATTTCCTGCGTTCCTATCCACAAATCTCGATTGTCATTGAGGGCCATTGCGATGAGCGCGGTTCCACCGAATACAACGTCGCCTTGGGCGATAGCCGGTCGAACTCCGCGAGAGATTTTCTGGTGGCGCAGGGTGTCGCCTCCGATCGCATCCAGACCGTGAGCTACGGGAAAGAGCGCCCCTTCTGCACGAATTCCAATGAGTCGTGCTGGCAGGAAAATCGGCGCGCGCATTTCCGAATGGCGGGAACCAGCTCCTCTCAGCTCGGCGGCAATTAGCCGCCGCCCGGGTTTCGGCCACAACAATAGAGTTCGTCGCATTCACACCGGCCCGCTCGCTGCACGCGGGCCTTGCCTCGCGCCGCCAAAGTGCGACAATGCCGCAGTTGTGCACGCGCATTCTGGAGGCGCTACATGAAACTTTCAGCTCTGCCCTCTTTTGTCATGGCCGCCGTTGCCGTGGTTCTGCAGGCCGGTGCGGCGCAAGCGGCCATGAAAACCCAGTGGATCGACTACAAACAGGGCAATACCCCGCTCTCCGGCTATCTCGTTTATGACGACGCGGTCTCCGGACGGCGTCCCGGTGTCTTGATGATCCATGACCGGTCCGGTTTCTCGGAGGGCACCCTCGCCGATGCCCAGATGATCGCGAAGCTTGGCTACGTGGTTTTCGCCGAAGACATTTTCGGCAAAGGCGTGGTGCCCAAGGACGTTCCGGAGATGACGAAGCTGATCGGGATCTACGACAATGACCGTCCGCTGATGCGTGCGCGCTCCGTGGCTGGGTTTGAGGTGCTCAAATCACAGCCAATGGTCGATCCCGCGAAGCTTGTCTCGGTCGGCTACTGCTTTGGCGGCACCACCGGGATCGAACTCATCGAAACCGGCGTTCCGCTTCTCGGCTTCATTTCGGTGCATGGCGCGTTCGCCAACTTCACGCCGGAAGCCGCCAAAAACATCAAGGGCCGCGTCCTGATCCTGCACGGTGCCGAAGACCCGGTGGCCCCGATGGACCAGGTGAACGCCGTGATTTCCCAGTTCCGCGCCGCCAAGGTCGATTTCGAGCTGCAACTCTATAGCGGCGCCGCCCACGGCTTTACTCATCCGCAGAATCCCGCCGAAGTGCGGGCCGACGAAGAGTACAAGGTGGCCATGACGCGCTTCTTCAAAGACGTCCTGGCACGCTGAGCGCCGCCTTCGATATGACTCTTTAGGCGTCCCGACTCCGGCAGGCCTATTGACGCGACCAACGTCGCACGAAAGACTGGCAGCAGGCGAATACTCATGCTGCGGCTCATCGATCTGACTAGGGAATACGACGCGGATGGCGGCCCGCAGGGGCGCGTCCTGGCCGCGGACCGCTTGAATCTCGAAGTGCCTGCGGGAGAGGTGTTCGGGCTCGTCGGACCCAATGGCGCCGGCAAATCCACGGCGCTGAAGATGATCTGCGGCTTGCTGCTGCCCACCTCCGGGCGCGTGCTGGTCAACAACGTTGACGTGGAGCGCAGCCGCGAAGAAGCGCAGAAGTACGTCGGCTAT
Source organism: uncultured Acidobacteriota bacterium (assembly GCA_963810155.1). Taxonomy (GTDB): domain Bacteria; phylum Acidobacteriota; class Terriglobia; order Acidiferrales; family UBA7541; genus Palsa-189. Next base: position 258,961 of record CAWEMN010000020.1, on the reverse strand, counting down.
CTCGCCGATTTTTTCTCGCTCTACGACGAGCTGACCGTATACCAGTATCTCGACTATTTCGCGCGGGCCTACAAAGTCCCGATCCATTCCATTCCCGCGCGCATCATGGAAGTGATTCTGCGCCTCGGCCTCGAGAGTAAGCGGGACGCCGCGATTGCCGGTCTGTCGCGCGGCATGAAGCAGCGGATGGGCATCGCCCGGGCGGTCATCCACGATCCGCCTCTGCTGGTGCTCGACGAGCCCGCTGCGGGACTCGATCCCAAGGCGCGGCACGACCTGAAGCAGTTGTTGCGCGGCTTTCAGCAACGCGGCTGCACGATTGTGATCACTTCGCACATTCTTTCCGATTTGGAAGAGATCTGCACATCCATCGGCATCCTCGAAAAGGGCCGTTTGATCCGCGTGGGCAAGATCGAAGAGATCTTGCAGCCGGCGCCCGTCACGCAAGCCGGAGCGGCCGCCGCGCCTCGCGTCATTCGCATCCGGCTCTCCGCTGCGGGGTTTGCCCTGGAGCCGTGGCTGACTGCCAGGCCGGGAGTGAGCCGCGTGGCGGCGTCGGGGCTGGGCACGTTGTTTGAGTTTACCGGCAGCGACGCGGATTTGAGTGAGATGGTGAAAGCGCTGGTGACGGCGGGCGCGCCGCTCGCGGCGGTCGAACAGCCGGGTCTCAGCCTGGAGGAGGCGTACAGCCGGATCTCCAAGGGAGAAGTAATGTGACCGGCCTGCGCGCACTTTTCTTCGACAATCCGGAGCTGCGCCGCAACTTGCGGATCGAATTGAGCCCCAGGCGCTTGTTCACCGCCGGACTCATCACCGCGGTGTTCGCGCTCATCGTGCTTCCATCGCTGGTGCCTGAAAACAAGCCCGTCGCTTCGACCTTAAACGCCGCGCTGATGACTCCCTATCTTCTCGTGGTTCTCTGGGCCCAGAAGATTACTCTGCTACTTGGAGGCGGAATCTCGTGCTGGCGCGCCGTGAGGCGCGAGCGGGAGCTGAATACCTTCGATTTCCAGCGCATCACGCGCCTTTCGCCGCTCGAGTTGTCCGTGGGCAAACTCTTTGGCGCGCCGTCGCTGGCCTATTTCGTCACTCTGTGCCTGGTTCCTCCGGCCGTGTTTTCGGCCGCCTCGACGGGCACGCCCTTCCTGATGCAGCTTTTGCGAAGCTACGTCTTGTTGTTTACCGGATCGCTGGCGGTCCACGCGTTCGCGCTGATGATCTCGACGATTTCCGACAAGGGCGGCTCCGTCAGCGGCGTGGTCCTCCTCTTGCTCTTGCAGGTTTTCCCGGTCATCGGATGGTTCATGGTTGCGGCGACCTTGAACGCGAGCCGCAACGTCCGCGAGGCTCCTGATCTCCGGTTTTACGGACTTGCGGTTCCGCCCACAATCCTGTGGGCCACCCTCGAATTGGGTTTCGCGGCGTGGCCTCTCCTGGCAGTCGTGCGAAATATCAAGCTCGATCTGGAAGCGATGCAGCTTTTTACGGTTCTCCAGGCGGTGGGATTCGCGATCTATTGCAACTTCGTCTGGATCGGATTTTATCCGTGGCGGGCCCAATCCATCGGAGCGATTCCCGGTCCCCTGCTCTTCTTGGGCGTCTCTTTCTTTTACATGGTCGGAATCGGCGTGCTGCAGAGCCGCGAGCTGATCCGCCGCACGCTACGCGAAGCGAGAGCGGCGTTGCCTGAGGGCGGAATGTTGCTGGGGCCGATTGGCTTGCTGATGGCCGGTGCGATTTCGATGGAGATTGTGATCGTCGCGCTTCTGGAGCAATACCGCGCTCAGGGCGCGGAAATTCAGCTTACCCACGACCTCTTTCTAGTGCTGTACTTCGCGGCGTGGATGGCGCGCGACCTTTTCTATTTGCAATGGATGAAGGTTCGCCCGGTGCATTCCCCGCTGCGCAAGGCCTTCCTTTACCTGGGGGTCTTCTACATCTCGACTTCGATTGTGTTCCGCAGCGCGCTCACTTCGAACATGGCGGATAGCGCCGCGTTCGCCGCGTGGATGGAGCCCTTCCCATTGATGCACACGTGGACCGAAGCACAATGGGAGGCGTCCTCGGGAATGTGGATATTGGCCCTTCTCGCGCAAATCAGTGCCGCGGCAGCCTTTGCGTATCTGTATCGGCAGGAAGTTGTCGGCCTGGGCACTCGGCCTCAGCCTGCGCCGCCGGCGGGTCCGGCGCGCCTCTCTTCGACGCCTGCGTAACGCCCCAGACGCTCGATCTACGCAATCGCTGGGCGCTTCTTCCCGAAACCCGTCGCCTCTTCAAACGCGTGCGCCATTTGCAGCACGCTGAAGTCTGCTTTGTCGCGGCCCACGATCTGCACGCCCACCGGAAGTCCTTCCGGCGTGAAGCCGCCCGGCACCGAAGCCGCCGGATTGCCGGTGGCCGAGATATACCAGCACGACTTCATCCAGTCGATGTAGTTCTTGAACTTCACGCCCGCAATCTCCGTGGGATATGGAGTGCTCACATCGAAAGCCGGCAGCTGCGTGGTGGGCAGCACGAAGTACTCATACTTTTCCAGGAATGCCTGAAACTGCCGCCAGAGCTGGCCGTGCGCGGTCTCCGCGCGTGCAACATCGTCGCCCGTCAGTCGCAGCCCTTCCTCAATCTCGCCCTTGAGCGTGTCTTTGAAAGCGTCCGGATGCTCCTTGAGCCGCGCGCCATACGTATTTGCCGAACCCCAGGCGCGCAGCACGCGAAACGCGACCTCCGCTGGGGCGAAGTCCGGCTCCGCCTGCTCCACGACGCAGCCCAGCGATTCAAATGTCTTCCGGTGCCCATCCACCACCGTGCGCACCCTCGCGTCGAAGGGCACTCCGCCCAGGTTCTTGAACCACGCCACGCGCACACCCTTGAAGCTGCGGCCGAGCGGCCGCGCGAAATCGTTCTCCCGGTTCGTTGATGGAAAGCGGAGCGCGCGAATCCGGTCCCGCAATCGTGCTCAGCACGTAGGCCAGGTCGGCCACCGAACGCCCCAGGCAGCCCTCGGTCGTCAGCGTCGACCACGCGAATGCCGCTTTCGGGTTCGGTACCCGCCCGATCGAAGGCCGGAAGCCGACCACGTTGCAGAATGCGGCGGGATTGCGCAGCGACCCTCCGGTATCCGAGCCGCTGACCACGGGCGCGAACCCGCAGGCCAGCGAGACGGCGGCGCCTCCCGAAGATCCCCCGCATGTCTTCGTCAGGTCGTAGGGATTGTGCGTCGCGCCGAAGACCTTGTTGAACGTCTGCGATCCCGCGCCGAACTCCGGCGTGTTGGTCTTGCCAATGATGATCGCGCCCGCCCGGCGCATGCGTTCGACAACGATATCGTCTTCGGCGGGGATGTAGTCTTTATAGAGCAAAGAGCCAAACGTGGTGCGGATGCCGCGCGTTTCCAGCAGATCCTTGTGCGCCACCGGCAGTCCGTGCAGCGGCCCCAGCGGTCGCCTTGATGCGCCTGCATCTCGTCGGCCTTGGCGGCAGCTTCGGCGGCCATTTCCGCTACCAGGGTCACGATGGCATTCACCTTTGGGTTCACGCGCTCGATCTGCTTCAGATGCGCCGCCAGTGCCTCGCGCGCCGAGAGTTTCTTGGCGGCGATCAGGCGGGCCATCTCGACCGCGCTCATAAAACAGACCGCCGGAGCGGAGCCCCCACTCGAGGCCTGACCCGAGCTTGCCCGAGACTGCCCCGCCAGGGTGCCCTCGGCCAGAAGCGCTCCGGCCATCCCCAGTAGCACATCGCGCCGCGTTGGTTGGTCCTCGCTCATCGCGTGCGAGTCTATCACTGCAACCGTGTCTTTTACATGCAGCCGCCCTGTCCCAGTGCTGGCACTCTGGTCGGAGCCGGGGCATTGTCTATGGATGTGATCGGATGTATCTTCTCGGTCGGGCCGGAACCGAAGTACGTATTGTCATTACCAGCCTGCCGACCATGCCTGGCAAGGAACAACGCGGCGACATCGTCTCTTGTGAGCAATGGCCGTGAGACCCGCCCTGGTTAAGGTCCGCTCGCGGCTCATTTCCTCCCTTCCCGTGCCACAATCGCGGCCTTGCTCACCTCCCCTGGGCCGCATCTTGCTGCTACTTATCGGCTTGCTGAGTCTGAGCGCGACCTTCGCTTTCGGGCAGATGAACACCGGCGAGATCACCGGTACCGTGAGCGATCCTGCTGCCGCAATTATTGAGGGCGCCACCGTAGTTGCGGTGAACTTGGGCACTCAACTGAGCTTTAGTTCCGTGACCAACGGGAGTGGCCAGTACCTTCTGGCGCAGCTTCCGCCCGGCGAATACACCTTGGCGGTGAATTTTCAGGGTTTCAAGCAGGCTGTCCAGCAGCACGTCGCACTTCATGTCAACGAGCGCTTGCGGCAGGACTTTTCGCTGCAACTGGGTGACGCCAGGGAATCCATGATCGTGCAGGCAATCCCCGGCCTGGTGGAAGTCGAATCTGCCGCGATCAAGGACGTAATCCAGAACCAGCAAGTCGCCGACTTGCCGCTCAAGGATCGCGAATTTCTCCAGCTGACCTTGCTCAGCGAGGGAGTTGTCAACCCGCCCGGAGGCACGCGCGGAGACTCCCTGCAGCAAACGGGGACCTTGATCAATGTGCTGGGACAGCGCACCGGGCACAACCTGTTCCTGGTCGACGGCGTGAGCGTCACCGACGAGTATTTCAACAATGTTGTCCTGAATCCATCGCCGGACGCGATCGCCGAATTTATGATCGACAAAACAAATTACGGCGCTGAATTCGGTGGGAAGTCGGGCGGAGTCATTAACGTCATCACGAAGTCTGGGACCGATCGTCTGCACGGCAGTCTCTACGAATTTGTGCGCAACGATATCTTCGACGCGAAAAACTTTTTTGACCTGCCCGGCCGGCCCGCCCCTGCATTCAAGGAGAACCAGTTCGGCGGCGCGCTCGGAGGCCCGGTCGTAAAGAACCACACCTTTTTCTTCGTCAATTACGACGGCCAGAGGACCCGAAAATCGCTCGCCGGCTTGTTCAGCGTCCCCACCATGGCGGAACGCTCCGGCAATTTTTCCGGCGTCACTGCGCTTTTCGATCCCTTGACGCACCAACCGATCCCCGCCGCCAACATCGCCAACGATCCCGCTCTTTCGATCGACCCCGCGGCCCTGGCGTTGCTCGCCAAAGTGCCGCTTCCGACGCCCGGATTGACCGGGCAAAATAATCTGCTCGCTGTCCAGGGACAGACCTACGACAACAATCAGTACAACGTGCGTCTCGACCACCGGTTTTCCGATCGAGATAGCAGCTTCTTGCGTGCCTCCATCTTCGACGCAAACGAACTGGATCCGTTCGGTTCCAGCGTCCTCAACGAAGCGCTGCTTCCGGGCTTCGGACGAACCCTGCGAACGCATTCCGTCAATTTCGCGGCCGCCGAAACGCACACCTTTTCGCCGGATGTCGTCAACGAGTTTCGCTTCGGCTGGCTCCGAGTCTCCGGAGGACAGGGAGACCCAAACGCCGGCAACCCCTTCGCCTCTCAGTACGGGCTTCGGGGAGTGACCACGAATCCGGCCGACGTGGGCTACCCCCAGATTTCGCTGAGCAATACTTTCAGCACCATCGGCTCCCCCGCCGGCTTTACCTCTCGCATCGATCGCGACTTCGAGGTCGTCGAAAATCTCCTGATCCACGCTGGGAATCACAGCTTTCAGTTTGGCGCTTACGTCTTTCATCTCGATTTCAATCCGTCGTTTCCCAATGATGCCCGCGGCCTCTACACCTACAGCGGCTCCTACACCGGGAACCCGCTCGCCGATTTCCTGTTGGGATATCCCTCGCAGGCGCAGGTTGGCTTAGGAACCGGCGCGGAAAATGCCCATACGAATTGGGCCCACTTTTACGCCCAGGATGGCTGGCGGATATCGCCGAGCCTCAGGCTCGATTTGGGACTGCGTTACGAATACAACGCGAATCTCATCGCACAGCCAAATCAGACCTCCAACATCAACCTCTCCGCCCCCGGCGGTCCGGCCTTCGTCGTCGCGGGTAACCCCGCGAATTTGCCGCCTGCGGCGGCGGCTCTGGCATCGCTCAGCCCGATTCCCATCGTTTCCGCTTCGAGCGTCGGCTGGAACGATAGCTTGCTGGCGCCCCGCTACCTGCGTTTTTCTCCTCGCCTGGGATTGGCTTGGCGCGTTCCCGGCTCGCACGAAACGGCAGTGCGAGCGGGATTCGGTATCTACACCAACCAGGCGGCTTACAGCATCCTTCAGAATCTCGCCGAAAACATGCCCTTCTTTCTCGTGAAAACGGTCGGCAACTCCAGCACAACGCCCGCTCTGACGACGGAGAATATTTTGGCCCAGACTCCCACCGGCGCTATTGGAGCCAATAGCGTGGACCATGACTTCCGGATTGAGTACAACGAGGTGTGGAACCTGACCGTGCAGCGCGCCGTCACCCCGAACACCACGGTCGCAGCGGAGTATGTGGGCTCGCGAACGGTTCATGCCGATAGTTCGACCGCCGTCAACATCCCGCTGCCGGGTCCCGGGACCGTTCAGGCTCGCCGCCCATATCCCGCGTTGGCGGCCTTCACCACGATCCGTTGGGACGGGTGGGCGACTTTCAACGGGCTCACGCTGAAGGTGACTCGTCGCTTCAGTTCCGGCCTTTCCTTTGACGCCGATTACACTCTGTCCAAGTCCCTGGACGACGCATCCGACACCGGTACGACCAACGCCGAGTACAACCTGCCGCAGAACGTCGGTGCCCCTGGCCTCGAATCGGCCCCTTCGAGTTTCGACCACAGGCACAGGTTTACAGCCAATGCCGTCTACGATCTTCCCTTCGCTCGCGGGTCCGATGGATGGCTGCATCGCATGTTGGGAGATTGGCGAAGCAGCGGAATTCTCATGATTCAGAGCGGGGCGCCCTTCACGGTCAACCTGTCTTCGGCCGGCGATGTGGCCAATATCGGCTTGATCGGTGGAAATAATGTGGAGCGTCCAAACCTGGTCGCCGATCCCAATAGCGGTCCGCGGACACCCGCGGAGTGGTTCAATACCACTGCCTTCGCTCTTCCGGCTCAATACACTTTCGGAAATGCGGGCCGTAACATTGTCATCGGACCCGGGCTGGCGAATCTGGATTTATCGTTGCAGAAAGAATGGGGCCTGCGCGAGCATCAGACAATCCAATTCCGCTTCGATGCCTTCAATGCCCTGAACCATCCCAACTTCAATCTTCCGGGCCGCATCTACGCAGCTTCCAACTTTGGTGTCATCACCAGCGCGCAGGACGCCAGGCAGCTTCAATTCGCACTGCGGTTGACTTTCTGACGGATCCTCCGCCGGGCCATAGCTTCGAATAACGATTCGCTACGCCGTTGTCGCCTCGCGTGGCATGGCCCGTGCGCTGTCGACCACGGAGCCCAGTCTCTCCGGCCCTTCTCCCCATCGCTCGCGAAGCCAACGGTTCATCGGCTCGGAGTAAAACCGGGCCACAAGCTCACCCAGGAGGGCCGCGACGATAACTGTGCTTACAAAGAGCGCCGGGACAGCCCTCATGGGCTTCCCTGCTACCAGAAACAGGTGAAAAAAACCGAGGACGATAAACACGTGCGTCAGGTAGACCTCATAGCTGCGCCGGCCTAAAGAGAGGATCGGTAGCAAAATGCTGGGGCTGCGCCATTTCGTCTGCGCCGCTGCGATGATCACCATGCAGGTGCCCAGAGCGATGAGAGTCATATCCAGGCCATTCCGCGTAATCCCCCACGCGGCCACGCGCAGCGAAAAGCCCAGGCACAGCGTCAACACCGCGATACCGCATCCTGCCATCGTGAATAGAACCCCGCGCGAGAACCGTCGCCGCTGCACCAACAGGGCGGTCAGGCATCCCAGAGCAATCGCATCCATTCCACCCAGGTAGGAATATTCCCGCCAGGTTTCATTTCCATGAGTCAGCACCGTACGCGCGAATGGACCCAGGGCCACAAACACCAGCAGAATCATCACCAGCAGCTTTCCTCGTCCGAATAGGCGGCACACAACCGGGAAGAAAAGATAAAACATCTCTTCCACCGACAGCGACCAAAGCACGTCCCACGCGGGAGGAAGATAGCCTCGGTTCGCTTCCAGAACATTCACGTGAAACGTTAGCGCCGCCAGCAACGCTCGCCCTAGCCCACCCGTTTTTGCGTGGACCACAAAGATCGTGACATTCGCGACGTGCAGCACGGTGAAGACCGCAAGCAACGTGAGCAGCAATGGCGCAATACGCGCAAATCGCAGCCGGTAAAACTCTCGTACGCTCACGCTGCGGAGCGAGCCCCAGCGCCGAAGTGTCGTTGAAGTGATCAGAAAGCCGGAAACCGCAAAGAAAATCTGCACGCCAGTCTGGCCGTTCGAAAAAAGCGTTCTCGTAAGCTGATGGGGCAAGCCTGCGGTAAAGGGAACCTTCGCGAGCAGGAGGCGGATACTGACGTGGTTGAGCAGCACCCCGAAGATCGCGAGCCCGCGCAGCAGGTCCACGCCGTCGAGCCTGCTCCAGCTCCGTGCCGCAGGTGCCGGCGGCACTGAATTGGCGGCGTTATCGGTCATCCCGCCGCTCATTTCTTCGTAGCGGCCGGCTCCCTCATGTCCTTCCGGTAGGTATCTTCGTCGGAGGGCGCGCAGACATCCTCGCGCATGTTCCGCTGCGGTGTCAGCTTCCAGGTTTTTTTGTCGCTGACCCAGGGCGCCGTGTACGCCTTCGGATCGGTCAGCGTCATAACGGACTCGATGGTGTCGTGATCCACCCGTGTGAAGCGCTCCTCGAGGCGCATCTGGTCGCTATGCGGGTGTCCATCGTTGTCCAGCCACGATTCGTCATTGAACCCGATCGTCTCCACGATAAGCGTATTGCCGTCCCAATGCCCCACGGAGTAGCCGTACCAGGTCCCCTCGGGATCGTCAGGCAACTTTCGCCCGTCCAGGTAGATGGTCCGATGCGTGTAGAAAAAATCAAAAAACTCCACCAGCCGGTCCTTCGTCTGCACGAACTCCATCGGGTAGGCGTTGTAAAAAGCGACGCGTGGATAGCCAATCGGATTGCACGCCATCATCGGATCGTTGCCCAACGGTTGCGCCCTCGGCCCGATTCCGGGTTTTGCGGCGTCATAACGCGCTTTGCCCCACGCCGTCATCGGCGGAGCGGTAGTGCTCAAGCTGTTGAAGGCGCCCCCGCGTTCCACCCAGATCCCCGCAAAATCGTGCGCGTCAAATGGCAGGTTGGCGGTGGGAGACGGAGCACTCTCTTGGGCGGCGCGCCGGGCGCGGCCGGCTTCACCCTGTCCGGTTTGCGCAAAAGCTGGAAACGACGAGGCCAGCACAGCCATCGAAACGGCAACGAGACCTTTCAGGTGGTTTCGCAATTCCTGCCTCCGGTTATTAGTCCACGTTTGCGCTGGTGCACGGGCTCTCTCGCCTTACTGCCCGGCCTGGTGCCCTCGGCCCACGTCGTCGATGATCACCTTGCCGTTGAGAACAATCTTTGCCAGCAGCCCGCGAGACGACCCCACATTGGAGGGGAAAACGGAAATCGTAACCCGGTCCCCGGGTTTGAGCGTGTTCTTCGTCCAGCCGTCGTCATTTTCGCAAACCACCGGAGAGTGCGTCTCCGCGCCCCAGTTCACGACGTTGCCTTTGTCGTCCTTCACGTCGTAGAGAATATATACGTGAGGATTCCTCCACTGGAATTCCGTCACCGTTCCTTCCTGGGTGACCACTTTGCCCAGGTTGTACGACACCGCCGACCCATGGTGTGCGAAGGTCACACCGGAAATCATCACCAGCGCTGCCGCCAGGCCGAAGCCAATCGACAATTTGCTTTTCATCCCGCCCTCCACTGCAACTTCGCCGCCTAAAATCGGTTCCACTTGCGCACAGGCGCACTTATACACCGCGAGCACTTTCGGGGCAACCCGTGTTTCCATGCGAAATTCAACGGGATGCGTAAAGCAAATCACATCGGCGGCCTGCTTGCGGCCGGCGGCAGGACGACGACACCCATCTATTTCAGCGACTGAGGCGTTGTCTCAGCAGGAGTTATGGCTGATGCATCCAGTCAAGCATCGACTGAGTAAATTGGACGACCTTGACGACCCGCGCCTGGTCGCGAACCAGAGGCGGCACGGCCAGGCGCGCGTGTGCTTCGTTCTCGGCCTCAATGACGGCCCAGCCACAATGCACGCCGCCCATACAGCCCCAGTCGAAATGATTCAGATACCCGGCCGCGTTGATCAAGTCGACCAGATTCCTGCAGTTCTGTTCCGTGTGGGGCGTTTCGACAAAGTAGCGATTCATAAGACCTCCTCGGACCCGTTCACGTGTCGTCGCCCTGTCCACGCCAACTCGCAATTCCCAAAGGACAGGACCGCCGCATCTCTGCTTACGTCTGCCGATGTTTGTTATGTCTTAGCCCCCGCCGCCTCGGTATTGGCGCCGCGCGGCGTCAATACCGCCAGAACCAAGGCCACAAGCGCCAACGCGGGCACGTCTCCGAGCAAATGGCCATGCTCTGCAGGCATGTTTATTGCCTGCATGGCCATGATTCCCGCATGGACCAGACTCGACCACACGGTAAACCAAATCAGGCTGCGATGCTGCAGGGGGTTTCGAGAAGCGATGAGGAGAAACACCCCGAGAGTCGCGTAGACCCCAAGGATCATCTGCTCGTACTCGGGTTGGTTGGGTTGCCACCGCCATCCCGACGGCCAGGCCATCATGAGGGAGTACACTCCGACAATAAAGATCACGCCGAAGACAACCAACGCAATGCGTAGAAAGCGTAGCTGCGTAGCTGGGTTCACGTGCCACCTCCTGAGAATTCTGTCAGGGCCCTGAACGGCAGAGTCTCCTCTTATCTGTATCTCTTTCGCAAGCGTATTCATTTTGGTAGCCCTCTCCATTCGGTTGTTGGGATCTGCACTCTTCGCGATCCGCGGCTACTATGCGGCAGGGAGAGTCTGCATACTTGACTGGGCGTCCCGTATTCTTGGCACAAACGCCCAATTCGGTCGTCTTTTTGAAGAAGGGCGTGCTTTGCGAGGTCTTAAGAGTCGTTAGCGTTTTGCCAGGGCGCTATCCAACAACCGATAACGGCTAACACCAATAAATCTCGATGCGATATCCATCCGGGTCCGTGCAACCGAAGGTCACATAATTGTCGTAATCTTCGATTTCCTGAACTCGCACTCCGTCTGCACTCAGGCGGCGATGCAGCTTCCGCACGGCGCGCTCGCTCGCAAGCCGAAATCCGAAGTGAAACCACTCCGGAAATGAAGAGGCCTTTCGCTCCGGGCGAAGCGCCAGCTCGAAGCCGCTCGTATTCCTCAAAAACAGAATATCCGCGTGACGCATATGCTCCCGGAATCCAAAGTAGGACTCATAGAAGCGCTGCGCGTGATCGAGATTCCTCACGTGCAGTTGCAGGTGGTTGAGGTCCATTTTATCGGCCATCTTTCGGGCTCTTGCCACTTCCCCGCCTTCCGTCGCGACGACCAGGTGGACTGCGCCGCAAGCGTTTCTAACACCAAAATCATCGGTGTAGCAACGGTGGCTCTCAATAGCCCTCTTATCGGATCGGCTGGAGTCGTCCCGCGTACCTTCTGGGAATTACTGGTTCTCATGTCGCAGATGGGTAGAGGCTGCACGGCGAAAGGACTGACAAAACCGGACACTCACGTTGAGGAATGCCTTGCGGTCGTCGAAGAAGAAAGCGCGGCAGCGCGCAAATGGCTGCCGCAGCGTTGCAAAAGGAACCCGGCGCCTTGCCTCGAATGCGCCGGGGCATTTACGCCCTATCTATGTTGCTCGCCCTGGTGGCCCTGCTGGTAGCCGGACTCGTAAGCCCTTCGATCGTCGTCTTTTTTGAAGTTCCTCTTCTTGGAATGGTCAAGGTTGCGCCTATTGTCATTCTGGCCTTCGCGCACGCCTTGCTGGTACTTCTTGTTTTTCGAATAGTCCTGGTTCCGAGATTGTTCCTGTGGTGACGCTGGCGCCGCGGCCCGCACCGTGCCTCCGGCGACAATCATACTTAGCGCGACCGCCAGAACCCCTGCATACTGCCTTAGATTCATTCGCATAAAACTCTCCATTCCTCAATTGTATTGATGGGTCGAATAACTGTCCCCCAACGCGCGTCTCGCGCGTTGGGGTGCTGTCGGTTCGGAATCGGTCGCGCCTGCCTGACTACTCTTGTACTGTGGCCCGCATAACCACCTGATCCGAGGGAATTTTCGTCTGCGAGTTATTCTCTGCGGTAATAAAGACGTTGAAGGTATGGAAAGTCGTTGCCGTCTTCAGCTCGCCCTTATGGTTGTTTCCGACCTTCAGTTCCCCCTGGCTTTTCGCATCAGCGCCTTCCTGCTGTACCCACACGACGTAACTGTGGGCAGCAGGGGTGAGCCTGCCCGGTTTCGCCATGCCATTCGCTTTTACTTCCAGCTGGATGTTGCCGTCTTTTTCCTTGTCGACCTGGAGCTGTGCCGTTGCTCCTGGCACCTCATTCGAGGCGGTCATAGGGTACGTTTTTGCATAGCCCACTGTGGACACCACGCACACCGCCGCGCCCAATAGCGCGAGGCGATAAAATATTTTGCTATTCATGTTTGAACTCCTCTTCGGAAAGCCCGATCTACAGAAGGGTCGTTTGCTTTCGATTCGTGAGGATCCACAGTAAGGGACACCCGGGCGGGGCGTCTGTGCTATTGCGCACACATTGCCCACACATTCGAAGAATAGTGGTCTGTCGTGACTTCGCCGCGTGCGATTCAGTCCGGCAATAAGCGCTCTCTTCTCTGGACGACAATCTCCCGTAACTCGCAAGCGTGTTTGAGAAGCGATTAGGCTAGGAAGATCTCCCTGTCTCTCAACTGTCCCCCGGGTCAGTAGATTTTGACGTAAAGGAGGCACTAAAGTGTGAACACCCAAACAAACCAAAGAGAGAGGGACAATGGGGGACAATTCCGGTCTTACCGACTTCAAGCAGGGAGTCGAGCTCTTGCGAAAAGGGTACGCCGCCGAGGCTCTTGAATACCTGCAGCAGGCTGCCAGGCTGAAGCAACAAAATCCCTACTATCTTTCGTTTCTGGGTGTGTCCACGGCTCGTGCCCAGCAGAAGTGGGCGGTTTCCGTGGAGCTCTGTAAGACGGCCGTGAACCTCAGACGCAATGAAGCCCAGCTTTACCTGAACTTGGCGGAGGTTTATGTCTCTGCCGGGCGGCGTGAAGATGCCATCGCGACTCTCGATACTGGTGTGAAGTACTGCGGGCCCGACGCGCGCATCAAGCGCATGCGCGGCAAGCTCGGAAGACGCAGCTCCCCAATCCTGCCGTTTCTCGAGCGCGGCAATCCCTTGAACCGCAGCTTGGGCAAGTTACGCCATCGCATCCTGGAGCGGCTGGGGAAGTCACCAAACTAGCGTCGCCGCCCTCTCTCAATCCACAACGCATCAGCCCAAGCCGTCAGTTTGCCAATGGCTCCTCGACGTGGTCGATGACCAGGAAGTCCATCTCGGCTGTTTGCGGTTCCAGGGTGAGGCCGAGCTGTTCCCTCAGAGCTTGTACAAATGTCGGTCCTGTAGGGTCGCGCGGAGGGTTCTGGCCCGGGCGTGACGGTCCCGTAGGCAGAGGCGAAAACTCGACGGCGAAATCAAACATCCCCGTGAGGTTTGTGCGATCCAATACCGGACGGTCCACTCCCTCTCCTCCCGTCAGCGAACTCGAAATTAATTCCATGGACACGTTGCGCGCGCCTGCACGCCTGCGCCCCGGCGCGCTCGGAATCATGTCCACAATCCCGCCGCATGTGGCCGGAAAGCGTGTGTCACGCAACTCTGGCGGGGCCGTAGGTGGGGGACTGGGTACCTGGGGCGTCGTTGCGCAACTTGCGCCGTCCGGATGTCTCTGCAGCAGCGCGCCCAGCTTTCCGGGTTGCTCCACAAGTAGCGCGAAAACGGGAACCTTCCGCACCTCATGGTGCACGGCCAGCCTGAAACGATCCTCCAGCAGGGCTTGCATCATCAGGCGCATCTGATCTTTCGTGGGATTTCCTTGCGCCTTGCCCTGAATATCAAATCCCGCCGTGGTGGCCCACTTGGGCAATTGCGCGCGCAAAGACTGCTCCTGATTGTCGGTCACCTTATAGGCGAAGACGATGTACGCAAGCAGCGGCTGATTCCCGGCTCGGAAGAGCCCCCGCGTAGGGACATAGACGTCGCCCGGTCCCAACGGGAAAATGGAGCCCGTTGGCAAACGCGTCCCGGCCGCATTCTGCTTGACGGAAGCGGTATCGAACGCCATCCGCCCGCCCGCCGCTATCTGCCAATCAGGCGATTGCGCCAAACACAGCGGCACGCACGCGGCGCCCATTAGCGCCGCCAGAATCGCCTTCAGAAAGAGTTTTCGTCCGGAGCCCGTGCGGGTGAAGTGGTTTCTCATCGTCCGCTCCAGCGTCGAGATTCGAATGTGCCGCCGAGCCGTTGCAACCCGGGCACGGTCGGGCCTAGCTTATCGGGGCCGAGTGGAGCGAATTATAGGCCTAATCCTGCTACCTAGCGTTATACGGGAATCTCGGTAGACGGTTAAAAATTGAACACTCCCCCGGGAGTCGCCAGAAGCTTATCTGTCCGCCAGAGAGCCCCTTAGAACGTTGTAGCGGAGGATGTGTGGTGGTAGACTCGCGCCGCTCGGGGAATCACAACGAAAAACCGAATAAGGACGCCAGGGAGCCGAATCGGCTGATTGTCCTTTTCGCTTCGCCGAGGAGAACGAACCGGGGATCTTTCGACCGTCAGATTTTATTTCGCGAAAGGAGAGTTCATCACATGAAACGCATGCACATCTTGGTGTCCTTTTTCGCGCTTGGCGTGGTGATCGTGCTGGGCATGTTTTTGCTCTCGCCGCGTCAGACGCAAGCCCAGGGGCTTGCCGGCAGCCCGGAGCAACAGGCCGCCCAGGCGCACCTCGAGGATGGCTATCCGAAGCTGCAGGCCAATATTCAATTCCTTCGGCTCAGCATCCCTGGCCAGACGATGGGTCAAACCGTCGGCGTGGCCACCAATTCCAAGGGCCACGTGTTCGTGTACTCGCGCTCGGTCAACCAGGGAATGGCGCGCGGCGGCAAGGCCGCCATGCTCTGGGAGTTCGATGACAACTACAAATTCGTCAAGGAGTGGGGCCCCAATAACTACGCCGCATCATTCGCGCACGCCGTCCGCGTCGATAAATCGGACAACGTGTGGCAGGTTGACGAGGGCTCCGGCATGATCGTCGAGTACGACCCTGAGGCCCAGCACATCTTCTGGCTTGGCCGGACTCCCGAGGCGATTGATTACCTTCAGGGAAACCTCGAAGTCCTGCACTTCAGCGGCGTGAATCCACCCGCCAAGAATCCCCATCCGACGGGCCGGATGGGCACATTTGACCGTGAAACCGACGTGGCCTTCGATTCACAGAACAATATCTTCGTCTCCGATGGCTACGGCAACTCGCGCGTCGTCAAGATCTCTCCCGACGGTCATTGGCTGAAGGAAGTGGGAACCTGGGGTCACGATCAGGATCAGTTCAGCACTCCGCATGGCATCGCCGTCGACGCCCAAAACAACGTCTACGTCGCCGACCGCGGAAACCGCCGCATCCAGGTCTATGACGATAACCTGAACTATCAGAAAACCATCTCCGGCATCGGTGCTCCGTGGTCGCTCTGCGTCACCAACACCACGCCCCAATACATGTTCACCGGCGACGGCGCCACCGGCAAAATCTTCAAGATGGATATGACCGGAAAGGTGCGTCGGCATGTTTGTGACCGGTCAGGACCATGGCGAGGAGAACACCGGCGACCTGATTCACGCGCTCGATTGCCGGAACCCCAACACCGTATTCGTTGGCTCCGCCACGATGTGGGACGTCCAGAAAGTAACCCTGAAATAAGTTAACCGCGCCTTATCGTGCAAAGGGGGTTGGGCCTCTGGCTCAACCCCCTGGCCGTCCTGCAAACGTACCCCGCCAGTCTTTCGTCCCCGAGGGATGAGAAGGCCGGTCTCCAGCGGGATGCGATACGCTCCCAATGAACGACGCGCTCGAGGCGCAAAGGAGACCGGCAATGAAGAAGATTAGCACTGTGGCGATTGAGAGGATTCAGATTTTCAAAGAGCAGCAGCTAACGATTGGTTTGGATCTGGGAGATCGCACCAGCCATTACTGCATTTTGAATGAAGCGGGCGAAGTGATTTTGGAGAGCAAGCTACCGACGACACCGAAAGGAATCGAGGAAGTTTTCAGCAGGATTCCGCGCAGTCGGATCGCGCTGGAAACCGGAACGCATTCCCCTTGGGTCAGCCGGCAGTTGACCCAGTTGGGACATGAAGTGATCGTGGCTCATGCGCGAAACGTGCGACTGATCGGCGACAGTAGCCGAAAAGACGATCAACTCGATGCCCGGACGCTGGCACGGCTAGCACAGAATCGATCCCGGCTTGCTGGGTCCGGTGCGACATCGTAGTGCCAAAGCACAAATCCATCTGACGGTGATCCGCGCCCGGGCAGCACTGGTCAGCACGCGCACGGCGCTGGTGAATGCGGCACGAGGGTTGACGAAATCGTACGGCGAGCGACTGCGGAAGTGTGGCACCGAGCAAATGAATCGGGAGAGCGCCAAAGGACTGAGCCAGGAGTTGCGGGATGTTTTGGAACCGCTGCTAGCAGAAATCGAATCGTTGAACGAACGAATCGCGGAATACGACGGGCGGATCGAGCAAATCGCCAAGGAAGTCTATCCTCAGGTGGCTGTGCTCAGACAGGTGAAAGGAGTGGGACCACTGATTGCGTTGACCTTCGTTCTGACTCTGGACGACCCGCACCGCTTTCGCCGCAGCCGGGACGTGGGATGTTTTGTCGGATTGCGTCCTGGGCGGAGGAACTCGGTATGAGCGAGCCCCAGCTGCACATCAGCAAAGAAGGAGACCGTTACCTACAGAACGTTGCTGGTGCAGGGTGCGCACTACATTCTCGGACCGTTTGGACAGGACAGTGATCTGCGGCGATGGGGACTGCGGCTCGCTGAGCGCGGAGGGAAGAATGCCAAGAAACGAGCCGTCGTTGCCGTCGCGCGGAAGCTGGCCGTACTGCTTCACAAGCTGTGGGTCAGCGGAGAGGTTTACGAACCACTGCGGAACAACCGCAAAGCAATGGCCGCGTAGCATAGAGAGTTGGATTTTAACAGCCGAGCTCAACCGCCGAGATCAGGTGACTGCGACTAACTCCTGGCCCAACTCCCGTCGAACAGAGGGGAGCCGAGGTCGATACTCAGGTAGCAGCACCTACTGAACTGAGGACGCCCACCTTGCAGCGAGCGACAATCGCTCAAAAAAGACTGCGGATGGAAGGATGGCGACTGGCAGGAGCTTGGCCCAAGGCGCAAAACAGCAAACTTCCGACAATGTCGTTTCTCGGGACTTGGCTGAAATTGGTGGAGCAGCCCGAGCCGCAAGGGGCGTCGCTCGCCAGCCTCGCGGGCGCGAACTACGGGGATGTTGTTGTTCAGGTTCATGCGTCGGGATTTACCGGGGATGAGCTGTCGTGGCCGTCGACCTGGATCGATCGCCTCGGCCGTGACCGGACGCCTTCGATCCCCGGCCACGAGCTGGCCGGAGTGGTCACTGCCCGCAGCTATGGAACGCCGGGGCTGTCGGTGGGACAGCGGGTGTTCGGCCTCACGGACTGGACTCGCGACGGCACGCTGGCGGAGTACGTAGCCGTCGAGGCGCGCAACCTCGCGCCGCTGCCGGGCGATGTCGACTTCACGGTGGGCGCGGCCCTCGTGATGTCGGGCCTGACCGCGTGGCAGGGGCTGTTCGAGCACGGGCGCCTTCGTGTGGGGCAGAGCGTCCTCGTGCACGGTGCGGCCGGCGTAGTCGGTTCGATGGCGACCCAGCTCGCACGTGAGGCTGGCGCGTACGTCATCGGCACCGGGCGCGCTGCCGGCCGTCAGACAGCGCTTGACTTCGGCGCGGAGGAGTTCGTCGACCTCGATAGCGACGCCCTGGAAGCTGTCGGCGAGGTCGATCTGGTTTTCGATGTCCTCGGCGGGGACATCGCGAAGCGGTCTGCGGGCGTGATTCGCGCCGGAGGAACGCTGGTGACCATCGCCGGCCCGACCAAGGCGCGGCCCGCTGACGGTCTGACTATCGACTTCGTCGTCGTACCCGATCGCGCGCAATTGAGTGAGATCGTCCAGCGAGCCCGGAAAGGTCTGCTGCGGACAAACATCGGCAACGTAGCTGCCCTCGACGATGCCGTCGCCGCCTTCAACCCGACCGAACGGATCAAGGGAAAGACGATCAATTGCCTCCGAGCACCAGATTGCAGTGTTAGGTTTTGACGCTTCGACGTGCGAGAGGACGGTTTATATACAGTAGACCTATCCGACGCCTCCTCGTATATCCATTTCACCGGGGATTGGCTTTCCTACGTCGTCGCGCTGAACACCGGGCCGAACGATGGATTAATGAGCATCGTTACGGCACAAACCACGAATACATTCTATCGTCCGTCTCCCGGATCGAGTTCGACAACACCATCTGAGCTAGAAGCTCTTTGCAAAGGTGGTGTTTATGTTGATCAAAGGCAAGCGAAGAGGGCTTTCTGCGGAGCAGAAAGCCGAGTTGTGGAACCGTTGGAAGGCGGGCCAGTCGCTCCATGAGATTCGCCGTGCCTGGGTAAAGACCACGTAGTCGTTCACTTCGTTTTAGAGCGTCATGGTGCGACCGCTTCGCCCGCTCGTCGCCGTTCGCGGCGAGTGCTTACCCTGGCCGAGCGCGAAGACATCTCCCGTGGAATCGCCAGCGGCTGCGCGATGCGAGTCATCGCACGAGGTTTGCATCGCTCGGCCTCCACCATCAGCCGGGAGATCACCCGGCATCGTGGGCGCACGCAGTATCGTGCCAACGCAGTCGATCAGCAGACCTCCGAGTCAGCCGTGCGGCCCAAGCCGTGTTCGGCTGGCCACGCACAGCGAGCTGCAACAGATGGTTGCGAGTAAACTGATGCAGGATTGGTCGCCGCAACAGGTTTCCGGGTGGCTGAAGATGGAGTACCCGAACGACGAGAGCCTGCGCGTGTCTCACGAAACCATCTATCGGAGTCTGTTCCTACAAGCGCGGGGAGCGCTGATGCAGGAACTAGTGCGGCATCTGCGCTCCCAGCGGCGGATTCGCCGCTCGCGCCATTCCAGTGTTCACGGGCACTCGCGCGGCCAGTTTGTCGATGCCATCTCCATTCGCGAACGGCCAGCCGAAGTCGAAGACCGTGCCCGTTCCCGGCCATTGGGAAGGCGATCTGTTGCGCGGGGCCGGCAACAGTCACGTGGTCACGCTGGTGGAGCGTCGTTCGCGCTTCTGCATGTTGGTGAAGGCACCGGGCAAGGACTCGTCTACGGTGGTGCCGTTCTGAGCCAGCACGTCGGCCAACTCCCGGCGGAGTTGCGTCGCTCGCTGACCTTGGACCGCGGACTGGAGATGGCCCAACACAAAACCTTCCCGATGGCGACGGATATGCAGGTTTACTTCTGCGATCCGCAGAGTCCTTGGCAACGCGGCACGAACGAGAACACCAATGGGCTGCTACGACAGTACTTGCCCAAGAAAGCCGATCTGTCTCGCTTCACGCAATCGGACCTGGACAAAATAGCCCTGCGTCTGAATCAACGGCCGCGAGAGACCTTGGGTTTTGAAACTCCTGCGAGTAGACTTCGAGCCAGTGTTGCGTCGACCCCTTGAGACCACCCCTCTTATCGGAAACTGGCTTTTCCCGAACCCCACATTCCGATGATGCCGTTTATCAGGAGCCCGGTGGCACAATGGGTCGGACACAACCAGCCTTAAGGAGGCTTCAAATGAGGAGAATCCTGCTGTCTATCGTTGCCGGATTTCTGGCGGGCCTTTTTTGCCGATATACCTTCCTCACGCCTCGTGTATTGGCACAATCAGTAGTTGACCCGAGAGTGCCTACAAACCAACGATTTGTTTTAGAAGATGAAGCCCACAACTCCGTTGGAGATCTGTCCTTCGATGCTTCGGGAATCCCGGTGATTGAGCTAACAGGTCACTTTGGTAAGTCGCTGCGCGGACATGTTTTTCGTATTCTGTGCGAGATTCGGCCTTTTCCCCTATCACCGGTCCCGGAGAAATAGTCCCGTTTTCCAGCTTGTAGCCAGTGTCATGCTTGAATCTCGGTCCGGGATTGGTTTCCGAAGCGGCGGATTTTGGGTTCACTTCAGAAGGGCCGCGGGTGTATAACCGTGCCAAACTCGCCTATTGCGAGATCGTCTAGCGATCAGAATGAGGAGGTGTCAAGTGCAACAAGCTGCAGCGCGTTCATCAGACGAGGTCGCGATTCGTGAAACTGCTGCCGCGTGGTCGGAAGCCGCTGGCGCAAAGGACCTCAATAAATGCATTTCATTCTACACAGATGATGCTTCCGTTCTTCCATTCAATGCGCCGATTGCCACGGGAAAGGATCAAATCCGAAACGTTTGGTCGCAGTTGATGTCCAACCCCGGGTACAGTCTCCGCTTCGGGCCGACAAAAGTTGAAGTGGCACGATCCGCCGATCTCGCCTATGAAATCGGCACCTTTGATCTGAGCCTGGCAGACCAGGCCGGGAAGACCGCGGCGATGCGCGGAAAGTATGTCGTGGCTTGGAAGAAACAAGCGAACGGTGAGTGGAAAGCAGCCGCCGACATTTTCAACACGGATAAATAGCTTTATTTCGTTGCGAGCTTCGCTTCCTACCTGACGGAACGAACCTCTGCACCCACTCGCGTTAATGCTGCTTGCGTAGATTCGGCGCGTGCGCAGCGAACTTTCTAAGTGGTGGCGGCCTTCGCCCTCGTCGCAGCCTGTTTAATAAGATCTGCGACCGCTTTTGGCTGCGACACGTAGATGGCGTGGCTTCCCTTGACCTCAACGACCGTAGCGCCCGCCCGCTTGGACATCGCCCGCTGGGCGTTAGGTGGAATCATCTTGTCCTCGGTCGTGACCAGGTACCAGCTCGGCTTCGTCCTCCACGCGGGTTCGCTGATCGCGCCGCTAATGGCCCCCAGGCCCCACGGAACTTGGGAGTCAGCCATGAACGCGGCTTTCTCTGGGTCCACGTCGGCTGCGAAAGAAGCGGGAAACTTCGCCTTGTCGAGGAACAAAAAGCCGTCTTGCGGGGGCAGTATCGGCGGTACGGGCGCGCCGGGCGGCGGGTCCTTAATCAGCGATCCCACCGACTCGCCTTTGTCTGGAGCGAAGGCAGCGACGTATACAAGCGCTGAAACCTTTGGATGGTTTCCGGCTTCCGTGATTACCGCTCCCCCGTAGGAATGGCCAACGAGAACGGTAGGTCCGTCCTGCGTTGCAAGAGTTCGCTTGGTCACGGCTACGTCGTCCTCCAACGATATGGTCGGATTCTGGACGATGCTGACGCTGTATCCGTCTCGCTTCAGTATCGTGTAGACGCTCTCCCAGCCAGCGCCATCCACAAAACCACCATGGACAAGAACGATATTTTTCATCATTCGACCCCTTTTTCTTGAATAATCCTGTAATCCCGGATGATCGCCTGTGATGGGGATTCCAGGGACCTGAGGCTCGCAGGTTCGGCGACACGCCTGAGGTGATGCAATACGGGAATCAATGTAACACTGTGGAAAAACCGACGGCCGGGGCAGGCTGGATCCAAGTCCTGATCAGTCGCCTCATCGGAACGTGGCTCTTGCTGCCAAATGGACGGCGATCATCCTTACATCAAAATGGATTCGTCGTAGTCGTCACCGCGCAATTCTCCAAGGTGTTGGGGGTCAATATGTCGGTCGTCCCGGGACTCTGGTAGACGACCAGGCCGAAGGCCGCCTCATTCACGATGTTGTTGGTGATCACGTTTCCTCCACCTGACAATTCGTCGGTGATGCCATAGGCGGTGGTATTGAAGGCGGTGTTGCCCTGCACGGTGTTGCCGGAGGATTGGTATAGAACGAGACCATAGTACGCCGCGTCGACCTCGTTGCTCGTGATCGTGTTGCCTGACACTTGATCCAGTTCTATCCCCGTGCCATCAAAAGGCCCCATGATGTTTCCGGTGACTGTCGAGGCGCTTGTTGCGGCGTCGAGAATGATGCCTCTTCCGCCATACATGAAGTTATCCCCAACCGAAGACTTACTGACGCCGTGTAACGCGACTCCGTAATACGCGCCGCCTTCAAGATTGTTGCCGGACACGTTGCTGTATCCCCCGGTCACGACGATGCCATCGAGATCGTAGTTGTGAACGGAGTTACTGTTCACTGTAACGTACGAATTCTCGGAGTCTATGGCCTCTCCCAGTTGGCAACCGTCGACTATGTTGCGGACAACGGCGTTGGAAATGAAACCGGCGGCGACCAGCCAGGATGGGTCCCCGACGCCGAGGAGCTCGATGCCGATGGTGCGACTCGCGCCGAGCAGGGTCGGGCATGTGCTGCCGAGGCCATCCACGATAATGCTCTGCACCTTCACATTCGTGGCGTTTTTCACCACCAGTTGGGCCGCCACCAGCCCGTAGGCCGGGGTCGTCACGTTCGGGACCAGGCCGCCTGCAGGCACCTTGATGATGGCGGAGCCCGCCGTTCCGCTCACGATTCCCTTGAGAAGGAGCCCCTGGCTGATGACGACCTGCTCGGGGTAGCTCCCCGGGCACACCAGCACGGTACCCCCGGGGTCAACTGCATTCACCGCCGCCTGGATGGTTGAGAAATGTTTGGGACCGGGCTGGCAGGTGGCAGCTCCATCGCCTTCCACGACGACGGTATTTGCCAGCACGCTCTGTCCGCTCAGACCGATCAAGACCGTCGCGACGCAGACAACCCACAATCTCCGGCTGTAAGGTTGGAGCGCAACAAAGAGTGTCCGTCCCGCCATTCCGCCTCCCGGAGCTTTTTCTGATTCAGACGAAAGTGCGAGAGCAGCTGCTAATCTGAGCATTTTCACAGGATCTCCTTCCGAGTGGTTCGTGATAATGCAGGGCCCCTGTTAGTTAAAAACGTTTGAGCAAAGAGGTCGTAATCGGTTCCTGCGGCGTCAACAAAAACGAGTCCGAGTTGGTGGGGATGCAGGCCTACTGGGTTATTAGTGAAATTGAACTGGTCAGCATGCAGGTCCTTGGCGCCGGCCAGCAGAATAGCAATCACAACCAGCCACGCAAGGCGTTTAGGCCACATTAAGGATCTCCTCTGCCTGTATGTCGAGGCGAAAATGTCCTGGGAGGGCCCAATAACCCACGTAATAACGGGCAATTTAGGTGCCGTTTACCATCTGCTGAAAATAGAGACTTTCGTCCTTCACTTCTTTAGCGGCTATGCAAACTATTGCGACTTTGTGTACGAGAGCCGGATGCGCGTACATGCCTCATTGAAAATACCCCGGGAAGCGCTGTCTTCCGAACCTCTCAGATTGAGCAGTTCGATACGAACCCAGGCGCCGACCCGGAGGATTGCCAGGTCATCACAAAAAAAGGATTGGTTTGGAAGTGACGCTACAGACGCGCATCGACAACTGTACACCCGTGCCGCAATGAACGCTTCGGCCCAAGTCTTGCCCATTGTCTTGTAAGTCGCCTAATCGAAACGTGGCTTTTCGCTACCAACGGGCATAGAGCCCGTTGGCTAGCGCCAACTCCATCATCCATCCGCAGGAATTCGCTTGATCTACCTGACCGGAACGAACCTCTGCACCCGCTCGCCGTTAAATACCTCGCCCGTATAGATGACGCCCTTGGAATCGACGGCGATCATGTGCAGCCCGAAAAACTGCCCGCCGTTTTGGCCCATGCTCCCGAGCGTGCCCACCACCTTGCCGTCATCGCGGTTGAGGAACCACACCATGTTGTTCGACAAATCGGAAATATACAGAAACCGCTGTTGCGGATCGACCGAGAAACCCACTCCCCCGGCCGAGCCCTCTTTGCCTGTGTTGACCAGCGGGTGCGATGGCGGTGGTGGCACGCCCGTCGATGGCGCCAGGATGAACTCCTTCACGAACTTCCCTTCCTTCGTCGTGACGTCGATGCGGTTAGCTCCGCGGTCTGCGGCATACACCAGCCCGTCTTTCGAGATATTCAGCGTGAGATGGTTCCTGAACTCCTTGGGCATCGGCCCGTTGGGCACGTAGTCGCGGTCTTTGTCGTCGGTGGTAATCTCCGACAGTTTGTGTCCGTAAGCGCCCCAGCCCCGCTTGAATGCAAATGTGTCCAGGTCAAACACCATCACGCGTCCGCCCAGGTAATTGTCGGCGGTGTAGAGTTCGTGAGCGGGTTCGTCGAGCCGAACCTCCTCGATTCCTCCCACGATCATGGGCGTCGTCGGAGGATACTTCGCGCGGAAAGCCGCTGTGGCTGCCGGATCGGGCGGCTTTCCAGGGTTCGCAGGAAATGTGCCGCCGGGCCCGGGGCCGCCGTGGCCTGGAGTCCGCGCTTGCGCCCCGCCGCCTCCGCCATCTCCACCGCCGCCGCCCGGCGGCGTTTCCGGTGCACGCGGCAATTCGGCGACCATCTTGCCGGTCTTCGGATCGTACTTGCGGACGTTGCCCTTGCCGCCCACAGCGTTCCCGATGTAGACGAATCCTTTGCTGTCCACCGCCATGCCGTGCCCTTGAGGCGGATCGAAGTAGCCGATGACGTTGCCCGCCTTATCGATGTGGATCATCGACGGAGGCCGCGCGCAGCAGTCCGCCAGCTTGACCTCGGCGTTGAGTTCGATCTCTCGCAAGTCATTGGGACGATCCAGCACCCACACGTTATCGTCCTTATCCACGGCCAGCCCCGTGACGCCTCCCATCTTCCATTTGTTTGGCAGGGGTTTGGGCCACTCTGAATCGAACTTATACTTTGGCGCGGCCGGCGTCTGTGCACCCAAGGCCACACCCAGCACCAATACGCACACGCCAACCCATAGCGCTACTGCGCGCACGCTCTTGTCGGTATTCATCGCGCGTCCTCCATCGTATTCACCGGAATTCCGTCTTTTGCCGCCGGGAATAGGCATCCTTATACACCGGTTCGCCTTCCGCTGCACGATGAACGAATTTTCATAGCGGGTTTGCAGGCGCCGATTCACATCGACAAGAGTGTGAAGGATGATTAAGAAGAAAAGTGTCAGAGGTGAGATGATATATGGGAATGCACATGCCTGTGCTGTTTGCCATGGACGGTTTTTACGTGCCGCCGAGGAAACCAAGGAGACTAGGTCCAAATGCGAAATGTGGTCGCTGAACGAATCGTTGCTTTGTTGGTTGTACTGGCGCTTTCTACGGCGGTAGCCCAAGCTCAGGGCCGCGGTGCCGGTGGCCGAGGTGGCCGAGCTTTGCCGCCGGGTTTCATCGCCGACGGAGTTCCCGCGATGCCGAATCCGCCCGGCCCTGCTCCCAAGCATGATCTGACGGGCATCTGGGTCGGGCCGCTGAAAGTAGAAATGGGCCCTTTCCCTGCTATGACGCCTGCGGGCGAAGCGAAATTCAAACTCAATAAGCCGATCGCGCGCGCGTCGGACAGGGTGGCCCAGCTGGTGCCTAACAATGACCCCTTCGCGATCTGTGATCCGCTGGGGTTCCCGCGCGACCTTCTGAACCACACCCTCAGTAGCCGGGGAGGAATTTGGTTCCAGCCGACATCAAACCGCATGCTCATTCTCTTTGAGCAGCAGCGAGTGTGGCGGGAAGTCTTTACCGACGGCAGCCCGCTCCCTGAAAAGGTAGACGCGCCCGGAGCGCCCGATTCCAGGTTCTACGGATATTCCGTGGGCCACTGGGACGGAGACAACGTCTTCGTGATCGATACGACCGGCGTGGATCCACGAAGCTGGATCGACGAGGTGGGTCATCCGCATACCAGCGCCGCAAAACTCCAGGAGCGCTGGACCCGCCTCGACCAGTACAACCTGGAAGCGACAGTAACCGTGGATGACCCGAAATACTACACGCAGCCCTTTCAGCTGATGAAGACGGACTACTACTGGATGAAGAATCAGGATGTCCAGGAGGAGCTCTGTATAGCGTCGGACGCCATCGAGTATCGAGACAAACTGGCCAACCCCTCTGGCTGGGGTGCTGGCGGAACACCCCCGAAGTAAGATCGGAAGCCATGGCGCGCCTTTTCGCTGGAAAATGGCGCGCCGCTTTCTCTCCGATGGACTCTCACCATGCAATAGGTGGCGCAAGCTGAGCCATATGGAAACCGCGGCCAAGAACGCGAGCATAATCGAAAGCTCGGCTCCGGCCCCCACGGCGCCGCAGCGTTACGCACGCGTCGCGGGGCCACTCCACACCATTTTCGTTCTCCTCATCCTCGGCGCATGGGCATTCGCAGGAAAGATGGATGTAGCGTTGAGCTCAAGCCATATTCGCCTTTACCTGTCCAGTTTTCTCGGCGAATGGCTCGTGTTCGCTTTCGTGGTGGCCGGCGTCCGCAGGAGTAGCGGAGCAATTCCTATGATTCTGGGGACTCCTTGGCGTTCCGTCCGGCAACTGCTTCGGGATTGTGGAGTCGCGGCTGCGTTCTGGGTTGTTTCGATAATTCTCCTGGCGCTCCTTGGCTTGCTTCTTCGCGTCGCGTCGCAGGGGCGGGACATTCTATTCCTGCTTCCGCACGGCGCTCTCGAATCGGCATTATGGATAGCGGTCTCGGTTACCGCGGGCATTTGCGAGGAGACGATCTTTCGGGGTTACCTGCAATCCCAATTCATGGCGCTGACGAAAAGCGTTCCTGCCGGCGTTCTCCTTTCTGCCGTGGCGTTTGGAGCGGTTCACGCGTACCAGGGCTGGCGGAGGATGATCGTGATCGGGCTATATGGACTCCTGTTCGGGATTCTGGCGCGTTGGCGCGGAACCGTTCGCCCTGGAATGATCGCTCACGCCTGGCAGGATTCGTTAACCGGACTGCTCGCCACATTAATAAAGACGCGCCCAGTCTAGGCCAGATCCATCCCCCGCGATCCGCGCCGCCACTCGATTAAGCTACGAAAGTCCTCCGCTTACCGTCGGCAGGAGCAACGGACACACGTCTTCAACGGGATGCTGTTTCAGGAGGTATGACTGCAGTTGGCCTTATCGTGTCGGTTTAGTTTGCGGCGCTCGGCAACCGCGTACCCACGTACCTGCTGTCCCCGCGTAGTCTAAAAATACTCCGGCTATCGTGTTACGGGTCTGTTTGCCCAGAACAGAAACCTTTAGCGGCTTCTGCCATGGGTCCCGTAACGGTCATGTCGAAACCGAGGATGTCCCCGTCCGTTCCAACCGGATTTCTGTTTTCTCTCTCTAAGGCCGATCACATAGCCCTCAAGCGTCTTATATGAACCTGCTATTGTGTCATGTGAACACACCCATAAAGCCGTGGCTTGTATCTTTCCGCGCGGGCTCGTCAATTCCACCTGCCAATTCTCCGGGGCCCTCGGATCCAGCTCATTGGCAATCATCTGCACCGTAGGTAGGGTAGCGGCTATATCAACAACGCCAGGCTGCTTGAGAAACTCCACTTTGTCCTGTGTCAGATAGCTGTAAGTCACTTCGAAAGTTTGCGGGATGCGGCCGACAAATCGCCACGTTCGCAGATTGCGAATGGCCGCGCGGACCAAGAAGGGATTGCCGGATTCCACGTCAACGTTGGTTATCAGTATCCGTCGTTGAGACTCGCAACTGCACTGGCCCCTGAATGCCGGCTCGATTGCGAACTCGGATACCACGTACTCGGGTGGTGAGTCAGCCTCGATATCGCGTCTTCCCGACGCTTGTGGTGCAGAATGGAACACCTTTGATCTTGTCGCGTGTCATCTTCTCCGACCAGTGAGAACTTTAGCCGCTGGTCATATTTGTCGTTCAGGGTGGTGTCAAAACCGAGCATGTCTCCCGTGATGTGCGTATTGCGAATCGTTCTCTCTGAATTGTGGCCCCGTCGCGTAGCCGTCGATCTGCGATTCAAACGAGTGATAGGTCCACAACGTAAGAGCCATGTCAATCGTGCCTTGTGTGTTTCGAAGGCGGGCTTTCCACGTCCCTGGAAGCGTGTACCGATCGATACCTCCTGCGGGAAAGGCAAACACTTCGATTATCCCGGGCTGCTCTAAAAACGTCTCTTCGTTCTCCAGAAAATGAAAGTTGAACGTTATATTGAAAGTCCCCGGCGCGTGCTCCACGAATTTCCACGTCCGGACATTCTCGACGGCGGCCGGAGCTAAAAGTGGATGGCCGTCCTTAACCGTGACGCCCGTTACGGCGTGGCCGTCCGTAGTTATTTGCAGGTGGACCTGCCCTTGAATGCGCGCCTGGCGCGCCAGAGGCACATACTTGATTGGGGCGTGCGCGGTCACCTCGGGCAAAGGCCGGGCCCTTTCCTGCCCCCAAATCGCCAACGCGCCGACGAGGTAAACCGCCACCAATAAACTTAGATTCCATCTCGCTTGTCGCATAAGAGATCGAAAGTGAATCAATTGTAACTCGCCAATGTCGCAACGCCTTTTCCCATGGATGCGCCTAGTAATGAACGGGTTAACTGGCGGTTGCGGCAGATTGAGCGAGCCAAGTTCTGAGAAGTCTTCTTTTCGGAAACTGACAGGAATCAACTTGTGATGCTTACGCTATCGGCATGGTGCGACACTTTCGGTTGAGGTGCGTTTTCGATGTCAGCCTTGGCCCGCGTGCAGCCGAAGCCTCGGCCCGGTTAGGAGCAGCGGACACACGTCTTCAACGGGACGCCCACATTCCGATAATCCCGTTTCTCGGGACTTGGCGAAAATGTTGTGTCTCCTCGATTCTGTTAGCGCGAGCGCGTGGCCGAGAATCCCGTTTATTATGGCCGGGGAAGATCCAGCAGCACCACGTCCGAGCGCTCCTCGACTCGCTCGAGGACAACTTCGTGGCCGTCTGGCGAGATATCGAAGTCGCCAATCTCGAAATTGGGCGCGAGGTTGGTCAATTGCCGTTCGGCGCCGGTGTGCAGGTCGACGAGCCAGAGATCCTTATGCTGAATCTCGCCTCGCAGGTATACGAGTGCCTGTCCGCCCCGCAGGAAGGTCAGATGCCGAGCCCCTCGAGTTAGGGTCAGGGTCGGGAGAGGTTGCTCTGCCGCCTCCGGCGTGATGGCTTTTACCGAAAACGTGGTGCCAATGTCCGGTCCCGAGTACACAACGATGCGGCCGTCGGGTGCCCACGCCGGATCAACCGAGTACTCCCGGAGAAAAAGAACAGGGGAGCGACCGTCGAGCGGCACGCGGAAGAGGTGCGGGACGCCGTGATCGTCCGCCGCCGAGGTAATTGATCGACCGTCGGGCGCCCAGGCTGGAGAGCCCTGCAGGTTCAGCGAATCGGCCACGATTCGCGCGTTCGTGCCGTCATCCTGCATCAAGTACAAGAGCGTCTGCCCACTTTGCCGCACTGAGAATGCGATATGCCGTCCATCGGTGGAGATGGCCGGGCCACCGAAGACTCGCGCTCCCGGACTGCTCCACAATTGCGTGTCGCCTCCGCGTGCGAGTTTCCAGACGCTATCGCTTGTGCCGGTCGCCGCAACATACAGAAGATAATTTGGACCGAGTCGTGGGGAGAACCCGGTGCTGGTCGTTAGCGACACTCGAGCAGCCGCCGACACATTGGTGGGTGAACCATTTGCGATTTGCAAGCGCCAGAGTGTTCTCTTCGGACTTGCCAGCGTGGCCACGAGACGCCGACCGTCAGCGCTGGCCGCCAGCGATGTGTACCGATCAAGGCCAGACGTCAGCCGGTGGGGAATGCGGCGCTCGACGTCCAGGCTATAAAGCCAGGGCCCCGAACCATCGGGATCGCTCGCGAGGTACATTAGCGTGCGCCGATCCAATAGGACGGGATAACTCACGCGCCCAAAGTGCGATGTGATCCGTTCAGGAGTCCCGCCGGCTGGAGAGATGCGCCAGATGTCCAATTTGTCTGGGAGCGAACCCTGCACGAAGTAGATGAATCCCTTGTCGGGCGCCCACAACGGAAAGTGAGAGTGGAGCCCGGTAGGCGCAGTGAAGATGGGCCGACCCTCCGACTGCCGAATGCCGTCCGACACAAACAGCGGGTCTCCAGGTCCGGGCGTGTGGTAAGCGAGTCGGGAGCCGTCGCGCGACCAGTCAAATTCGGCTGCGCCCTCAAGATACGGCCTCGGCTGCCCACCCAGCGTCGGCACTGCCCAAATGCTAATGTCGCCGCCGCTCGAGCCGCCTTGCCTGCGAACCCAAAATGTAACGAGAGAGCCATCGGGCGAGAATCCAAGCGTGCGGACCGATGGATTGACGAGTTCCGGCGCGCTCCCGTGGGTCAGGTTGTGGAACTGTCCCGAGCCGACCTGGGTAACCCAGACGTCCGTCTGTCCGTCTCGGTCCGACAGAAACGCTACCAAGCGACCGTCGCGTGACACCGCGGCGGCCTGCTCCCCTCCATCGAAATCCGTGACTGACTGAAATCGCGCGTCAGCGATAGGGTTTCGCCAGAAGTACTCCGTCTTTTGAAGCCGGAGGCCTGCGCCAATTGCTAAGGCGGCTCCCGCCACAGCCAACAGTGAGATGACCGTCCACTTGGTTACCGACCTCGATATTGTCGAGCGCAGCGGCAGTCCCCGGGGATCGGGCGAGGAGAAGGCATCGTCCTCCTGCGCTACTCGAACATTCCGACTGCGTGCCCACGCATCCAAGTCGGCCCTGAACGCGTAAACCGAGCCCATCCTGTCATGCACGTGCCGGTGAACGGGCATCCCCTCCCGCTTCTCCCAGCGCTGGACCGTCGTCACGTCGCGGTTGAGGTATGCCGCGATTTCCTTCCACGAATCCAGTCGGTCTTCGGGCGGTCTGACGCTTGGCGGTGTGCCAGGGAATGGTTTGCCCATCGTTCTCCTGATTAGTCCGTTGTCTGGATTCCGGGCCAATTGTAACGCCGCTGGCCAAGCGGCAAAGCACGGTATTCGACAGCAAGGAAAGGATGGGCTGCAATCCTGCGCATTGCCGTTTGACGACAGCCGCCAGGGTGTCCGATTGTGTGTGCGCGTCGTCATCCGCGTGACGCCAGCGAGACTAAGGAGATGCCCTGAGGCGGGTCACGTTCACATCGTCAGAGAGACGCATGAGAACAACGAAACTGTGCTCCGTCGCGTTGGCGTGCCTATGGGCCTGTCTGTCTGCCTATGCGGGACCACCACAGCCATTACACTTGCCTTTGACCGACGGTGACGGTATCTACTACACCGAAGGCAAAATCGGCACGCACCGTCTACGCCTGATCGTAGATACTGGCGCGACCATGAGCGCAGTGCGTCCGGAGCTCGTGCCCGATAGTGCCGTCGTGGGCGATTACAGCGTGATCAGCGCAACAGGCCAACAAACGCTGGCCAGGGCATTGGTTGTAATTGGCGTAGGTGGACGGGACATGCAAATAAACGTGCTCGTTACCCACGTACACAACGCCGATGGGATATTGGGTATGGATTTCCTTAAAACTTTCAAGCACGTCACATTCGACATTGAGCACAAGGAGCTTGTACTCGAATGAGGGATCTCCACTCCCCGTTTCCAATCTTGCATCCACTGCACTTTGCGCTTTTTCTGCCGATGGTTCAACGACTGCCCGTACATGTCCGGATTGACGCACCGGTCGAGTGCTATTGACTTCTGCCTGAACCACGATTCGACCAAGGCCGGCAGATAATGTCGGTCGAGAACGATACGTCCCGAGAAGTTCTCTTATCAGAATGTGGCCGGGCGGGACTGGAATCAACTTGTGATGCTTACGCTATCGGCGTGGTGCGGCAATTTCGGTTGAGGTGCGTTTTCGATGTCAGCCTTAGCCGCGTACAGGTTGGCCAGCCGTTCGACGATATTGATCGCGTCTGGCACAGCGGCAGCGATGGCATTTCTTACGTTGCTGTAGACCGCCCGATAAGCTGGCTTCAACTCCTCCGAAAGACCGGCGCTAGCTCCCCACTTTGCGCGCTCGCCAATGGCGCACGCGATTTTGTGAGCCTCGAGGGGCGTAATCTCTTGATGGAGCCCCCGATTAAGTGACTCTTGCAGAGTCTCTAGCTGCTCTATCGCGGCATCTTTTTCCGCCTCACCCATTGCGCTGCTACCGATAATTTCGAGTATGGCTTGTTCGAGTGGCTTATGTATGACCTCTACCGCGTTGATTCTCGCTTTCGATTCCGACAGCAAAGCTTCGACCGTAAGTGTGCACTCGCTGATTTTGCGGTGGATGATGGCCAATTGTCCGCCGGCGGCTTGCGCTGCCTCAATCGTAGTCTTCCCCTGTCGCAACGCACTCCTGTAGATCTCGTAGTCTCCGGTTGCCAGATTCCAGATGGCTTCGTCCACCAGAGCCTTTGCGGAACTTCCGTAGGCCAGGTCGCGGGCAGGCGCCCTGACGACTGGATCTTTCGTTGAGCCTCCGGACTTTTCGGGCATCCCGGAGGGGACTTGACCTCCGGCGAAACGAGCCGTTTGGCTTTGTACTCCCAACTTCTACAGGTTGAATTCGCTCCTCACCCTTTGTTTTGGTTTCACTCCTAGTGTGGGTTTCAATCCCTGTCTGAGTTTCAATCGTGGTTCGATTTTCACTCTTTATCTGACCCTCGCTCTTTATTTGATTCTCACTATTCGCCCGATTTTCACTATTAGATTGACTCTCATTCCTTGCTCGAACCTCGACCTTAGCCCGATCCTTAGCCCGATCCTTGCCTCTGGTTCGACTCCCGTCCTTCGCCCGATTTCCATCTTTCGCTGGATGCTTCGCATCGGTCGCTTGAGCGGCGGCAGCGCTGCCCGAGGCGCTCTTGGCCGGGCCTCCCACCTCCTTGGCGTGATTTTCACAGAGGTAGATCGGCTCGATACTGTCGCTCTCTTTGTAAATCGTGATGAGCGCGGTTCCGTAATCGCAATCGAGTTGGTAGTGTCCCGGGAGACGCTCTGCAGGCTTTCCGGGCGTCAGGCGCCATTCTGCTCGCTGTGTGCAAGGACGCTTCGGCACGCGATCATTGTAGCGAACGTATCGGCTGTCGAATTCCCTCTTCGCCGGGTTCTGTCGCCGAACGTGAACCTGTCCTTTGGGGCCGTACATTTCGTCCGCAAGTACCGATCGGTTAGCAAGTACGATCGGTTATCGGAATGCTCGCACACTTGCCATGAACAAGCCCGCGGCGACAATACCGTTTCTCGGACCTAACCTCTCTTGGACGTATAATGCCTTTCGCCAAGGAGTCAGACCGGAAGGGAGAGACTTATGCGCAAATACTGGTTCCGTACGGGGCTCGTTGTCGTGACGTTAGCAGCGGCGCTCTTGTTCCTGCATTTTCGGGCCTTCGGACAATCGGAGAGCTCCACCGATCCCATTTTCGGAACATGGAAGATGGACCAGGCCAAATCCTTCAGTCATCGCACCGACGAAAGCCCCACTTTCGCCACTCAGCACACGCGGATATTGGCGCAGGATGGCGACGACGGAGTTCGAAACACTCTCATCAACGATCCCACCTCGGCCCCGGCGTATTCCTACTCGGGCAAATTGGATGGCAAGGAGTACCCGGATCCGCGCGGTCGCAAGGATCAGACGCTCACCCACTGGCGTCTCGCTCCCGGTTTGATCGTGCGCTTGCAGAAAAAGGATGGCAAACCGGCAGAGTGGGCGATCTATACCGTCTCGTCCGATGGGAAAACCTTTACGTCCATCAGCTGGCTTCCAGCAAACCCCGAACTTCAGGATTTCCAGGTTTTCACGCGAGCCAAATAGGTTTTGCGGAGCGCGGCCGCGCGCGGCCTTGGTAATTCTCTGCAGGGCAGGTCCGTCGAGGTCAACGGCGGGAGCTTGGCCGGGTAACGATACTAAAATACCTACTTTGGATCTTGCCAGCCCTTGAAGAGCTGTGCGGCCGGGTTATACCCGAGCCGGGCGATTGCCGCGCCACTTTTGGCTGTTTGAGTCGTGATCACCGTCACTTGGTCTCCGGGCTTGAAGCTATCGCCCCGGAAGCCAAAGTTGATCATGTTGGACGGCGCCACCAGTTCGCAAGTCCAGTTCACGACCTTGCCGTCATCGCCTTTTACATCAATCTTCAGGAAGACGTGGGGATTGATCCAGCGCCATTCCGTCACCGTGCCCTTCAACGTGATGACTTTGTTCTCGTACGACGCATTTCCGTGATGTGCAGCCAGCGGAATGGAAACGGCGAGCAGGCCGGCCAGCACCACGAAACCACGGATAGCCTTGCTTCTCATATTGCTCCAATGCCGGGTCGTCATTTTCGATAACCCGGAATCTCGGGACCTATCGCTCAACCATCAGATGTCTCGCGCATCATACGCTCCTCGGTCGCCTCGAGACAACGAATTGGCTGCCCGAGGCCCGACGCAGCCCTGAAATGCTTTTATCGCGTCCGCCGGGGCGCTGCGGGTGTAGCATGCGAAGTAGCTTTGGGCCCCGTACGGTTCGCCCTTAGGAGGGATTGCAAATGAAACGCTTCATGCCTATCGCGCTGGTGCTTTGTGTTCTATCCGCCGGAATGCTGGTCGCGCAGACCGAAAAGCCCGGCGCCGACGACGCTATTGTGAAGGCCGATCGCGCGCTCGCAGCGGCTTACGCCAAGGGCGACACCGCCACGGTGAAGAAGATGCTCGACGAGGAGTTTACCTGGATCGACAGCGAAGGCGTCCTCCGGGAGCGCGCGGACACCTTCCGCGCAAACCTCAAGCCGCTGGTGCCCATGACCAGCGAAACGAAGATCACCGAGCACAAGTATGGCAAGGTCGTCTGGATCCAGGACAACATCGGCAACAAGTATGCCGCGCACTTCTGGGTGCAGCGTCCGCAAGGCTGGCGCCTGTTGCACGTGAACGAGATCGATGCGCGTCCTTCCGTTCCCGGCGAAAACTCGCGCGCCACCTTCACCATTCCTTGCATCAATCCCTGCAAAGAGCTTCCCTGGACGCCGCTCTCGGC
Source organism: uncultured Acidobacteriota bacterium (assembly GCA_963810155.1). Classification (GTDB taxonomy): domain Bacteria; phylum Acidobacteriota; class Terriglobia; order Acidiferrales; family UBA7541; genus Palsa-189. Next base: position 223,948 of record CAWEMN010000020.1, on the reverse strand, counting down.
CAGCGAAAAAGCGGCCATTGAGGGTTGGCAGGACCAGGAATCTGGAACCGGACGCCGCTTGATGCACATGGGCGATCACGTCTGGACCATCAGCTCCAACACCATGAAGCCCACGCAGACGATGCCTTCGAATGAGCCCACCAAGGTCGAGACCCCCGACTCCCGACCGCCCGTTCATCAGCACCACCCCGGCAGTGTGGGTGCGTACGTGGGACTTCGGCGATGCGGTCGTCGCGATCATGCTCCAGCCCACCTGGGGCGGAAAGCCCTACTGGTCGAGCCGCGTCTTGGGCAATCACAATGGCTTCTGGAAGATGGAAGAGAGCTATCACACTACGATTCAGGCTGCGCCGCGCATGCAGGCTGTGCCCATGGATTCGCAGCAAAGCTCAAAGCGTTAACGAAGAGCGAAGCAACTCTCCGGCCTTGATGCCCTGGCGACAGCGGCGCGGGGAGCGGCTCGCACAAATCGCTCTTTAGAGCTGGCGCGATACCCGCGCTGCGGGTAGGCTTTTCGGAGGAGCGCAAGCCGCCAGCCCATTCACCGCCCAGCCAAAAACATGATGAAACCCAAAGACGAGGCTTATGACCAGCTGGTACGAGAGTACAAGGAGGTTCTGGAGGATATAGACGCTTCCAACACCGAATTAGAAACAATCGGGCGGGATTTTATAGAGTTTGGGAAGGACATCATCAATAAGCGCGGAACGCTGAGCTTTGACAAGGAAAGCATCGACTCGGATGTTTCGCGTGTCATGGCCCTGATACGCAAGCATGATGAGCTGATCGGTAAGAGGCTGGAGCTGGAAAAGCACCTGGATGAGTTCGGCCCCCTCCCGAAATTCTAGATCGTCGAGCCGCAGCCTGTCGTTGAGTGCCCTCGGCTACCGGCTGGCGGTATTCCGAGTCTCGTCTGCCGTCTTCTTTTGGATTGCCTCGATTTGTGCTTGCACCTGCGCGGCTGCGGAATCATCGTGCAATGTCCCGAGCACCTGGGCGTAAGAAGTGAGCGTATCGACCAAATCAGGATGATCGGAGCCCATATTCTTCTGCTGAATCTCTAGGCCACGCCGGTACAGCGCTGCGGCTTCAACGTAGTTCTTCTGGTCCTTCTTCCCTTGCCGTGAATAGACACCCGCCAGGGCAATCAGAGTATCCGCGGCATTGCGGCTCTCTTCCCCGAAATTTCTTTGCTCGACTTCGAGTGCCTGCTGAAGAATGGGCAGGAGTTCGTCGATCCGGCCCTGTTTTTCATAGAGATTCAGTAGAGGATCAACGGTGCAGCAATCCGGGAACACCTGCTGCGGTTTCGCGCGACTCTCCTCCAGTTGAAGCGCATACTTGTACGATTCCTCCGCCTCGTTGTCGCGGCCCTGTCGTTCCAACACCGCGCCGAGCATCACCAACTCATTCGGCATCTGGTTTTCGGCAGGCGTGTTCGGATTTCTTTCGATCCAGCTGATCGCGTCTCTGTAACTGGCTTCTGCTTGCGCCAGCAGTCCATCTCGGTAGTAACGACCGGCTTGGTTGTCCAGGTTCGCTAGTTCCGCAGGCAGATAAGAGTTGACGGGCACCTGATCGGCTTCAATGGCTCGGCCACTCACTCGGTAAATCTCAGCGAGCATCCCGCGGTAACAGTCGCACGCGCTGCTCGGCATCGACGGGCGCGACTCGCATGTCTTGAGCGCCTCTTCTCCCGCCGACTGGGCCTCGCTCCATCGGTGGTCCGACGAGTAGATCGATCCAAGATTCGCCAAAACCTGTCCGCGCTCGACGGAGTTTTGCAATTCGGGCGTTATGACGTGAAGAGCCTCATTCAGTATCTCCTCCGCGTCTTTGAGGCTCCCTTGAAATTCAAGAATCTTGGCAATGGCAGCCATATCGCCCACGACAGATTTGTCCGTCGGCCCAAACGTCTTCTCATCGAGCGCGCGGGCACGACGCATCCAATCCAGGGCTTCGGTGAATTGATCCTTACGCGTGTGGACCCCTGCCAGGCGTTTGAAATAGAGCGACACCTGGGGACGATCAGCTTCGCTTGACTCAGCTTTGTGAACTGCGTCGAGGAGGATTTTCTCCTCGTCAACCAGCCGTCCTTCACTTTCGGCCTTAAGTGACGCAGCGATGACGGGATCCCCCGCAATCGGCCGATCTTGGGCCACGACGTCCTGGGCTAGGCCGGTAGACGCTCCTGATGCGCAGAAAAGACAACCTGCGAGAACCAGGGCCGCTTTCATCGGATTACCTCCGCAGCTTGGCCCATAGAAGTACGCTGAGTGTACACCCGGTCGGGGGAAATACCGGGAATGCGGCGCCCAATCTAGTTCCCGATGAAGCCCCGCAAACAAAATCGAGGGGCAACGGTCTGGAAGGGGTACGTCGGAAAACTCGCGTCAATTCCGGCAAAAGAACGTCTGGTGCCGGAGGAGCGCCTCAATCCCGCTCACAATCTGACCGCTGTTGAATTTTGACACGGTGCCTTGTATTCCACAGCTCTGCGCCATGGAAACCAGGGAAGGCGGGAGATCGGTTGTATAGAGGAGGATCGGGAGGTCGGGCAGAAGCTTACGAATCATACGAGCGGCCTGGAGCCCGTTCATCGAGGGCATGCACAACCCCAGGATCAGGATATCCGGGGCTCGTTTCTGGATCTTCGTGATGGCATCCCCGCCGTTCACAGCTTCTGAACAGACCCAGCCCGGATGGTCTTCAACCAATTTGCACAGCGCAGAGCGCAACGGCTGGCTGTCATCCGCAATGAGAACCTGAGTCAACGGAGCCTCACAGTGCCATCCCTCCAAATCCCAGTCAATTCGTAGGATCATGCAGTTGGGCCGCCAAAAAGGCCTTACGACCGCGTTGTTACAAAGAGTTCACCCTACTGTGCTTCCGCGCTCTTAGTCTCATATTAGACAGTTCCTTCTTGGAACTCACAGTTCACACCGGGTGTCTGCAACGGAACAGATTCCAAACCGACTCCGGACCTATAGTCTTGGTACTGCGACCGTACTGGAGACAGGTACGAGAGCAGCAGCAAGGGGTAAACAAAATGAGCGCAGGCCCTCTTATTCCGCCGCGCGTGACAGAGTTTCGAGTCCTCGAGCACCTGGCCCAGGGCGTACCCGTAAGGGAAGCGTTGAGCCGCGTGTGTGACTTCATCGATGGCGAATCAAGCGGCGCCGTTTCGGCGGTTCTCATGCTCGACGAAACCGAAATGCAGTTCCGCCTTGTTGCCGGACCCAGAGTGCCGACGCCTTTAAGTAAGGCCATCGAGGGCCTCCGGGTTCTGCCCTACGACGGTATCGGCGGCACTGCTCCACGTCAGGGCAGGCCTGTGACGGTCTGGGACATCCGCAGCGATTCTCTTTTCGCCGATCACCGGGAAACAGCTCTGAGCAGTGGTTTCACGGCAGCCTGGTCGTTGCCGATCTGGTCCGCAAAGAGCACCACGCTCGGTACCGTGGTTATCTTTCATCCCGACTCCGGATCGCCCGTCGTTGAAATTCCAAAGTCCATGGAAACCGCCGTCCATCTGGCGGCCATCGCTATCCAGCACCATCACAATGAAGTGGAAATGCAGGCGCTCACACGCCGCCTGCTGCAATCCCACGATGACGAGCGGCGGAATATTGCCCGCGACCTGCACGACTCCACCGGCCAGGACCTTGCCAGCCTGCTCATCACGCTGGGCCGGGCCGAACGCCGGGGCGCTCAGCTTCCTCCCGAACTCGAGCAGATGCTTTCGGAATCCCTCTCTCTGGCACAGAAGATCTCCAGCGAAATCCGCACCCTCGCGCATCTTCTTCATCCGCCGTTGCTCGATGTCTGCGGACTGGGAGTAGCCCTCGAGGCTTACGCCCTCGAGCTCCACCGGCGCGATGGACTCTCGGTGGAGCTGGACATACCTCTGCAATTGCCGCGCTTGTCGAAAAATGCGGAGGTGGCCTTGTTCCGCATTGTCCAGACCAGCCTCACGAACGTGCATCTCCATTCCGGAAGCAACAGCGCAACGATCAAAATCGAGTCGAACGCGGAGCGGCTCACCTTGACGGTCACCGATCGTGGCCGTGGCATTCCGGCCAAAGTTCTCAGTCGTTTCCTGCGGTTTGAAGCGGCCGGCGTGGGCCTCGCGGGGATGAGAGAGAGAGCCAACTTGCTCGGTGGGCAGCTGGACTTTGAAACCTCGGAAAGCGAGCCCATGCGCGGCACCGTCGTGAAAGTCACCATCCCGAGCAGTAACTTCCTTAGCGGCGCAGCCTCTGCGGCCTCCTCCGGCAAGTAGCGCTCTCTTCTGCCTGCTCAGGAAGTCCGCTGCACAAACACGCAGGAAAAATGCTGGCGGTGACGAAAGAACAGGATGCCCCAGAGGATCGCCACAACGATGGCCACCGGCAGGCCGGACCGGTCCAGCAGCAAGTGGTAAACGAGGATGTTCGCAATCACCGGCGCGAGAAGTGCGAGCCCGAGGGGAACGTAGCGGTTCACAAGCAGCAGCACACCGCCCGCGAGTTGAAAGGCGCTTACAAAGAGGACGTAGTGGGATTGCAAGAGTACGGTCAGGAACTGCCCTGCCAATCCGGAGGGCAGCGTTGCCGGAATAAAGTTCAGGAATCCGTTCAGGCCAAACACCACGAAGACCACTCCAAGCAGAATTCGTGCAATCAATGCGGCAATTTTCATCCGGTGCCCTTTCCATGGCAGGCGATAGCTATTTCGCCGGGAACACGCCTCAAGAAACTAGTCTCGCAGTAAGGCTCTGTCAAATGCGGTTGTATGTGTCAAACTCAGTCGTCTCTGTCGAACACAGTCGTCTCTGTCAAGTGCCGTCGTCTTTTGTTAAATGCCGTCGGGCTGTATCGGCAGCTAAGCCGCCACAACCGCGGGCGCCAGAGACGCTGAGGCGCGCCGGCTGCGGCGCCAAGGGAGCTCGCGATGGGTACTCATAAAGACCGGCCCGCGGAACTCGACGCCGCCATTCTCGCCGAGATGCGCGAATGGCTGGAATACTCAAAACATGCGGAGTTTCGTGGCGCGCCCAGTGTTTATGAACGGCGAAGAGGCGCAAAAGCTTTTAACAAGCTGGTCCAGAAATATCCGGCCTTAGCCAAGGCGCACGGCCTTGAGAAACTCCCGCACAAGGCTACCGCGAAGTCCTGATCTATCGCCCGGCGCACGGTATCCCGGCTCCAGCGTCTCTCAGACTCACGGACGGTGCGATGCGGTGGCGTTGCAGTACCGCACTACTTCAAAGCGCTCCTGAGTCGTTTGGTGCTCTTGCTCAACTGCTTCTTCAGCGCGTCCACCTGTTTGCTCAGGTCGTTAAGTTCCTGTTTTGCCACGTGTGCCGCTTTCGCAGCTTTAAGAGCTGCTCTGTGAGCTGTGGCATCGACCTTACCCGCTGCAGAGCCGATTTTCACCGCTGCGTCCTTAAGCCTGTTTCTCGCCATAGTCGTCTCCTCCAGACCCGCTACGATGGCAGATTTCCTACGTCGTTAGCAAGGCCCCATGTATTTAGCAGTCTGTCATTCTGAGCAGACCGAAATGGCGACAGCGAGCGGCCGCGCGCAGCTCTATTGGAGGTCGATCACCGAAAGCGACCGATGGTGAACGGAGAAGTTCGTCGCGCGCGTGTAGGCGCGCAGGTCAAACTTGTGCGTCCCCGCCGGGACCGTCAGAACGCCCGATACCACCACAACTGTCCCGATCGCCCCGTTTAGATTGTTGACCTGGGTATTTAGAAACGTATTGCCGTCCAGTTGCACGTCTCCGACCACAAAATCATTAGCGCACTGCGGACACTCAGCGCTGAACTCTCCGATCACGAAAACCTCGTGAGCTTTCCGGCCGGGAAAGTTCATGCTGACGCTGGACACAATCGTGTTCGTGGAAGGCTGAACCCCAATTGGGTTCGAGTTACTGTCGGTTGTGCCTTTGCTTGCCATGAGGCAATTCCTCCTGGAAATACATGATTACGAAATGGCGATTACGCATATCCCGCCCCCACTTTGGCTCATGCGCGCGCGATCCGCTTGCCGGCGAGCACGGTCCCGCTGGGAAAGAGCCGCTGGCGTCCCGTAATTGTATTTTTGAAGTTGTCGAGGAACTCGAACTGTCCCGCCCGTAGCTCGAGCACTGCAACGTCGGCGGGCGCGCCCACGTTGAGCGTGCCGCGGTCGTTGAACAGCGGAAACACGCGTGACGCATTGACGGTCGCGCGCGCGATCGCCTCATTCAACGTCATGCCGTAGCCGAAAAACTTCGACATGCAGTTGGGAAAATCGATCACTCCAGTCGTTCGGCTGTTCGTGCTCCAGTCGGTCGAAAATGTGTCCGGCCAGAAGCCCGTTTTCATGATCGCGGCTACGGTGTCCCACCTCATATGTCCGGTCTGCCCATTGCCGACGTCAAACCACACGCCGCGCCGCCGCGCCGCAAACACGGCCGGCAGGATGTGGCCGCTCTCGTCGATGATGCTGTTGGGCGGAGGCGCAAACATATGCGTGACGATGTCGCCGCGCTTCAAAAGATCGACAAGCTTGGGCAATGGCGAAATCGTCTGCCCCATGTGGATCATCACCGGTAGGCCGAAGGACGTAGCGACTTCCTGCGCGCGCCGAAGCACTTCGTAATCGTTCTCGCCGGCGACGTCTCTCGAGAGCCGCGCCTTCACGCCGGCGATAAATTCGCGGTTCTTTGTGATCGCATCGCGCGCCGCACCCACATCGGCGCGGGTCAGGTCCATCGTGTCGCCCTCGGGCAGGATGCCGGCACGTCCGATATTGATGAGCACGCGGGCCTGCTGCGGTGCCGTTCGCGCGATGGCTACCGTGTCCGCGATATGGTCGGCCCCTTGCGATCCCGCATCGATCCATCCGGTCACGCCGTCTTGCAGCACGAGCCCGGGTCCGTCAGCCGAGCGAGCCGTATGCGTATGGATGTCGATCAGGCCGGGGACCACCAGCTTTCCGCGCGCATCGATGGTCTCCGCAGCCTGGGCCGCGATGTTGGCCTCGACCGCGGCGATGCGGCCTGCCGAGATCGCCACGTCTCGAATCGCATCGAGCCGCACCGAGGGGTCGATGACGCGGCCTCCCTTGATCATCAGGTCGTATTTGGGCGCTTGCGCCGCAAATGCTCTCGAAGAGTGGGCCAGCATCACCGCGCTGGCGGCGGCTGCGGAAAGAAATTCACGCCGGTTCAAGTTCATCGCCTCCCAGATCTATTTCGACGAGTTTATTTCGACGAGTTTATCGCGAGGAGATGTTGTGCGTCCCGAACTTCCCTGTCAATAGCTTCTCGCGACGAAAACGCACTGCTTCCCTACTTCGTCTGGGAGGCCCACATACGCTAAGCACGAAAATAGGACCGGAGGGAATACCGGCGGGAATAGTGATTGCCGGTAATGATTGGCAGGAAGTCGGACTACTTGCTCGGATCGAGTTTTTTCTTGCTCAGTGGCAACCGTTTCAGTTCGTTGGAGCCGACGTCAAAGCAGCCTGCGAATTCAGCCTCTTCGTCGTCGTAACCGTCAGAGGTGCCCTGTTGCGAGAAGACTTCGGCCGACAGCGCCAGTGCGTAACAGACCTCGTCATACGTTGCAAGGCGATCCAACCCGATGCAGTCTTTATCTGGGCTCGAGGTCTTCATCGTGCCCTGCGGATGAGCCAAATAATCAAACAGATTGCCAAATCCGTGCCCAGCATTCCAAATCCAAACATGATATCTCCCTCTCCTGCAAAGCGAATCGCATCGCTACCTTCCATAAGCTGGATTGGATCGACAACAGGTCGGCTTATAGCGGAATGTGACAGGCGAAGTTCCCGTGCGCTGCGGCGCGGGAATGGGGCACGCGTGCACTGCGGCACGGTGGTCTTCGTCTCTATCACACACATCCTTATGGAAACTTCTGTGTACACCTTACAAACAATGCCCGAGGGCCCCTACTGTACGAACGACCCAAAAATGGCCCCTGTTTCCAATTTAAAACGTCTGGTTTTTCGCTGTACCTCTGCCGGAAGTCGTCCGATCCGGGACGGGCCGCAGTTTGAGGTCGCGCCGGGTCGCCATGCCATATAAGTCGCCTTACGGGTAGCAATTCCGTTGTGTCGAGCGCGGGAAAAAACTATGATGCGGGAGCCAGACGTAAACAGGTTTCCGTTCAATATGGCCTTTTCGAAAATAAACCTTGCGGCGTTTGCCGTGGAAGCCTTGACCGACTTCCAGACCATTGGTGCGGTCGCCCCAAGCTCGCGTTTCCTCGCTCAGGCCATGCTTCAACCGCTGCCGCTTGAGAAAACGAAGGTTGTTGTTGAATTGGGCTCGGGCACTGGAGTGATGACGCAGGCATTGCTCAATCTGATCCCTTTTGACGCCACTCTATTCGCCTTCGAGATCAATCCCCGTTTTCTTCAGCACCTGAAATCAACGGTCTCCGATCCGCGCCTCGTCCTTATAAATGCCAGCGCGGAATCGATTGAGATGGAGTTGCGCCGTCGCGGCTACAAACATGCCGACGCGGTCGTCTCCTCGCTGGCCTTGGGCTTCATGTCCAACGCGCAGAGGCATGCCTTATTGAGCGGCATCGGCAGCCTTCTGGACGAGACCGGCGTCTTCACGCAATATCAATATCTTCATAGCTTGCAGCTGCAGAATGGACAACTGAAGAAATTCAGCGTCTCGCGGCTCCTGCGTCAGTATTTCAGCTCGGTGTACCGCAGAACGATCTGGCGCAACCTGCCCCCTGCGTTCGTTTTCGCCTGCCGTGGCCGTTATGGCAAGCTCCCGGAGGCGCATCTGCCGGGACAGCCTGCCCCGGCGCCGCCTGGGCTGTAATTCCCTTCCAAAGCAACTTCTCTGAAAGCGCTTCTCGTCTTGACCGCCTGAAACAAGTCGTGCGGAACTTTCGGGACCGGCGTGCTGGGCTTGTGCCGGGAGGCTGTCCGCTGCTGAACACGGCCATCGATTCCGACGATAGTAATCCGCCGTTGCGAGCAAAAGCTCGGCAGGCTCTCAGTTCCTGGCTTGATCGCCTGCAATCGATCGCCGAGGAAGGACAACGCCGAGGCGAGGTGCGGGTCTGATGTCGATTCCGCGAAATTGGCCACGTTGATCGTCAGCACGCTCGAAGGCAGCCTCATGGTGAGTCGTCTGCAGCGAAAGGACGAACCTCTTGACTCCGCCTGCCGTCACTTGGAGGAATACCTCGAATCGAGGGTGCGTGTGCAGAAATCGAAAGCCCGAGCAGCCAATTCTGATGACCCTATTCCGCAAATGTGACTCGATCACGCCTTAAAGCGGCAACCTCCATTTCAGGCTGAACCCACACGGAGCAAAGACTCTCTCCGAAAGCACTCCTCGTCCTCAGAGTCGGTGGTCGTTGTTTATGGATCGGATCGGATGTATCTTCCCACCGGTCGCGGAGGCTCCATTGAAGCTTCGTGTTTGCGCGATGCCGGTAGTCACCCTCGTGCTTGGAACCGTCTTGGCTTCCCAGTCCACACCAGCTCAGCTTTCAAAAGCTCCCTCAACCCGGTCTTCCCTGCTGACGGGTCTGCTCTACGACAACGTCTATTTAGGGCACCTGTCGGGAAATACCGGCCATCCCGAGCGGCCGGAGCGGTTGATCTCTATCCATGACGCTTTGGATAAGGCCGGCCTCCTGCAAAGTTTGTACCCGATTCATCCGCGCCGCGTCACTCAGGAAGAGTTGGAGCTGGTGCACAAACCGTCCTACATTGCGCTGGTTCGCCGCGAATTATCGAACGTCCAAGGTGTGCGTGAACTCAGCACCGGGGACACGCTCGTGTCGAAGGATTCGTTGGAGGCGGCCGAATTCGCGGCGGGCGGCGTGCTGAACGTGGTTGATGCCGTAATGCAGGGTAAGGTCAAGAACGCCTTCGCGGCCGTAAGACCGCCGGGGCACCACGCTACTCCCACGCGCGGCATGGGGTTCTGCATCTTCAACAATGTGGCCATCGCGGCCCGTTACGCGCAGAAAAAGTATGGTGTGCGGCGCGTCTTGATTGTGGACTGGGACTACCACCACGGAAATGGAACTCAGGAGACGTTTTACGAGGACGGTTCAGTTTTTTACTTCAGCACTCACCATTACGGAGCCTATCCCGGCACCGGCTCCGCGCAGGAAACCGGCGCAGGTAAGGGTGCCGGAAAAATTCTCAACGTGCCGCTTCCTCCGGGAGCGAGTGACGCGCAAATCTTGGAAGCTTTTCAAACCAAACTCGTTCCCGCAGCGCGAGATTTCAAGCCTGATCTCATTCTGATCAGCGCCGGTTTTGACGGCATGCGGAACGACCTGCTCGGCGTGTTCGATATTACCCCGGCTGGTTTCGCGGCCATCACGCGCATCGTAGTCGGGCTTGCAAACGAACTCTGCCAGGGTCGCCTGGTGTCGGTGCTCGAGGGTGGTTACCGGCTCGATGGCCTTGCGGAAAGTGTTTTGGCGCATGTACAGGTGCTGCGCGAAGAATGACGGTGCTGCGCGAATAAGACTGACGCTACTGCTTGCCGATGTCGTAAACGTAGCGAATGACGACCGACGCCCGCGATCGAGTCTGGTCCAGGTTGACGGTTTGATACAACTGCCGTCCATCCGGCGATAAGTCAAACGATCTGCGCAACTCTCCGCCATCGGGACTTCGCTCTTGAGACACCAGACGGCGTCCTTCCCAATGCGCCGCTATTTCCCGGTTATCGTCGCCCTTGGACTTCGCCAGCTTTCGCCCGTCCGTATAGAAAGCGAGCCTGCGGCCACGATCGTCGGTAAGGATGATCTCCGGGTCTTTCAGCGACAAACTGATCGACTTGGCCGGATAAATGTACTCTTGCATCCGCTGCAGGTTCACATCGTTATCGTCGCCTAATCCTCCTCCCCGGTTTCCTCCGTAAGGGCCTCCGCCGCCCCACGGGCCGCCCGAGCGGGGTGGGTAACCCCCTGTCGGAGAACCGCCCCAGGGACCACCATTGCCGCCATAGGGACCGTTGCCGCGGTCCGGTGTGTCGCGCTGCGCTCGAACGATCTTCATCCGCGCGTCATCGCTTTCGTCGCTGTTCAATCTCCAGGCTCCCGAAATGGTCTGTCTTGCCGGCTGCTGCTCACTTGGTTCGGGCGCCTCAACTCTCGGTTTCGAGGGAGCCGGCGCCGCAGGGGCCTGCTGTTGTCCCGATGGTCGAGACATCGGCCCAGGAGGAGCCTGTGCATGCAGAATCCGGGGCGCGATGATCCAGACCGCTGCGAGCAGCCCCATTGCGCGAAGACCGGCTAGCAGTGCACTTTTCCTTTGTTTCATGATCGCCCCACTTGAGTTTAAGCCGCTTTTTAGGCAGATGACGTTCGCTATAGATTGGATGCCATGAAGCCCCTACCGGCCCGCACGAATAAATCGCTCCGCTGAACGCCTCAGTACTTCCTTCGCATTTGCCTGCACGGTTCGCTTCGGAAACGCGCCGTAGATGCGATCGAACGCATAACGATCAAGCGTATTCACAATCCTCTCAATCGTCCTGCTGTCGAGCGGAACAAAGTTCGGATAGCTGTACATAAACGATACCCATCGCCTGTCCATGCACACCTGCGGTTGGTCTCCTGAGAACAGCACGCCCCGCCCGTCTGCGCCTGCCGGCCAGTGCAACACCTGGAAGCCCTCGAAGTGCCCCGGCGTATGGATCAGGCGCAGGTCATCGAGCGGCGTGATTTGATCGCCCGACCAGAATCGAATGTTGGGATGCGGCCGCATAACGGAGGAACAGTCGGCCGAATGCAGATGAATCGGAGCGTTGTCAAAAACCAGACTCCACTCAACCATGGTCGTGTAGTAGTGCGGATGCGAGATCGCGATGGCCGCAATGCCGCCAAGCCGTCGGATCGCCTCAATCGTCGGCTGGTCGAGCAGGGCCACACACTCCCAGAGCACGTTGCCTTTCGGTGTCTGGAGCAAAAAAGCGCGCTGGTCGATCGCAAAAGCAGGCTCGGTATGGATCGAGTGCAGCCCCGGCTCTTCCTCGACGATCGTGTTTCGATGGTGCAGGCGGAGTTCATCGAGCGTGGTCCATTGCTGCCCGTCCAACCCGATAAACTGGCGTGGATCCATGCAAATCGGGCACTCCGGCGGAGCCTCCGCCGTCGGGCCAAACTGCGATCCGCACGTCACGCAAATGAAGGCGTGCTGCCCCTGAAGCTCATCCGCCATGCACCCACCCTGCTTCGCCAACTGCTCCCGCCCGCTTAGCCATGTCGGACCCGAATATCTCTCTGCCGTGAAACGCGGTCAAGCCAGCAGAACGCCTCCCTCCCGCCCGAACACGCCAGCTCCCGATTCGTCGCGCCTTATCGCAAACCGCCTTTCCGGCCCAAATCCCCGCCAGCCGACACTCCGATCATCCCGCTTCTCAGGAGTTGGAACGGGGTGAGAACTTCTTGAATCTAAATTTCGGTGTAAGATCGCACTACTGAGGAGCCGCAATGAGGCTGCGCGTTGCCCTACAGACAGCTAAATTCAAGGATGACATAGTGCGGACGGTTGTCATATCAATTCTGGCAGCGGTCGTAAGTACCCTCAGTGGTAGCGGCGCTGATACTCATCGGGTTCTAAATACAGCGCTGATCCCAGAGCAGCAGACATTTCTTCAAGTCGGCGTCTCGCCGTGCTCCGGATTCCTTCTGATCATGAATATTCGATTGTAAGCGCTGGAAATGCCCTGGTGCCTGTTCGCCGTTCACAAATCGGCGTGATATACCGCGCTGTACGAGCCGGTCAACAAACAATCACCCTCAATCCTCGTGTATCCGAGGGAGACTGTGTTAGTTGTGCGACTCACCACTATTTCATTACCGTCGTTCCCCGACGCTAGTCCGAGAATCCAGGAACTGGCGGGATTGCCCTTTGTCCAGTAAAGCGGATCGCCCAGGTCCCGATAAGTTCTCTTCTCAGAACGTGGGGAAATGGGATTCGGAGGCAAACATGGCGGCTAAAAGAGAACCCTCTAAAAAAGTTATTGATAAGCACGCGAAGTTTCTTGCGGCATGGGAATCGGCGGGATTCCCGGACAAATTTGAGTACCAAGGAACGTCGCTTAATAACGTGCGGTCAACGGCTCACTGGTACCGGGAACAAAAGCCAAGAGCCGTCAGCGTAATGGACACCTGAGTCCGTTCAGCCTCGCGGTCCACTGATTCCGAATCCCGTTCTTAGACTCGCGCGCTCGTTTATCCAATCGCGTAATACCTACCTGGGACGTCTCGGTAACGTCCTAATTGTTGCTGCGCAGCGCCTCCCTCAAACTGATTGCAGAAGAGGAAGGTCCGATGCGCATCAAGTTCATGTTGCCCTTTGTGATCATCCTGTTGTTCCTGTCCAGCGCCAAACTCGCAGCCGCCGGCACCGGTTACATCCGTTGCCAAGCCGGTGAAGGTTACGTCTATCTCTACCAAACTGTAGATAGCTTTCAGGTACTGGCGAATCTCAAGTGCGGTCAACGAGTCGAAATTGTTGATCTACAAACCGGTGCTCGGGTAAGGGTTCGGACTGCCGATGGTAAAGAAGGCTACATACCGCAATCCGGGCTGACCCCGAGTGCGATAGATCCTCAGCAGGACGCGCCTGCTGCTTCGTCAACTGCAAGCCCACCCGCTCCGGCACTATCGGTGCGTATACCCTCAGCACTCAGCGGCTACCCCGGCAACCACGCTTCTCGATCGGAAGAGAGGGACTATAGTCGGATAGAAATATTCGGCTCTTACGCTATGGAGATTCCCGCGCCAAGCTGGGGCCTGCCCAGCAACACTCGCGGAATGGGAATCGACACCTCTGCCTCAATCAATCTGAACCGATGGCTTGCCCTGGAGGGCGACCTCGGCTGGAACCGTGCGACGGCAAACTTCGCCGGCATCACGGCGATCGATCGCAGCATGCTCTTCTCTGGCGGCCCGAGGTATACGTATCGGCAAGGTCGCCTCAGTGTATTTGCCCACGCTTTGTTTGGGGCGAATAGGCTCAGCGCTTCTTCTTCGATTCCTGTCATCGTCATACTTGGTGTTCCATTTCCCAGCGCTACGTTCACCGATACATCGTTGGCTGCGGTTATTGGAGCGGGCGCGGATATCGAAATTAGCAGGCATCTGGCGCTGAGGAACCAGGCTGACTACCTCCCCACACATCACTTGAGTCAGATTCAAAACAACCACAGGTTTTCATTCGGCTTCGTTGTGAAACTCTAACGGAAATAAAAGCAGTTACGGTCACGACAATCTTCGGCTGGCCGAGCGATGGGAGCTAATGGGGGCTCAGGAAGCGCTGAACGGCTGGATCCTGTTTGGTCTCACGACTGCGTTTCTTTTCACTGTGATGCAGAGAGCGTGGACGCGTCGCTAGATGCGAGATGCCACATCTTGATAACGTCGTTTACGGGCATCGCACATCCCGCGGTCGAGAGTCTCGCGGAAGCGATGGAACGATGCAATCAGTCAGGGTTGTCCGGCGGGATCGCCAACAGCCTTCAAGTACTCGATCACTTCCGACGGTATGCAGAGTCTTTCTTCGAGAAGCTGATTCGGAACCCACCTGAAATACTCTGTGCCGAGCGAAAAAGGCTTCGTATAAAGCTTTGGATCGTCCACCGTCAGTGTCAGCTCCAGATCGTTGTGGTCCGTGCGCGTGAAGCGTTCCTGCACGTGTGCCTCGACGCTATGTGGATACCCGAACTCGTTGAGCCAGGTTCTCTCATCCAACCCTGTCGTATCGACAACGAGTGTGTGATCCCCCTCCCAGTGGCCCACCGAGTATCCGTAGTACCGCGGGTCCGGTGCGCCCTTTTCTGTTCCGCCCACATTTTTGGGAAGCGCTCGCCCGTCCATCCAGATTTCGCGCCATTGCTGCTGGAACGGGTACAGCACGATCACTCGACCCGGCGTCGTGGCGAACGCCATTTCCATGATGGAGTAGTTATCGGAGCGCGGAAACCCTAACGGATCGCAGGTCCTCACCACCGGATCGTTTGTCCCTGCGGGGTTGAACTTCTGCAAGCTCTTATTGCCGCTGAATAGCTTTTGCCCCAGCGCCGTCAGAGGGGGCACATCTGCCGGTTTGGAATCCGGCACCCCTGCCCCGGCGCGCGGCCCTGCCCAGGACCCGCTCAAATCGTGAACGGGAGCGGGCCCGCCGGTGCCCAGGCTTCTGCTGCCGCTAACGTCGTATTTCCACGGAGAGCCTTCGTGAGTTCCCTGCTGAGCTTGGGTACTCTGCGCCGCTGCCAACGAAAACATAAGCAGCGTTGCCGTCAGGCCAGCGCCCGCAAGGCGAGCGCCCACAAAGCCAGCACTCGTCCCGGTGAACGGATTTCGTATCTCCACAATCTGCCTCCGACTTCACTTTTGGATAACGCCGGCGCGCGCCCTATACGTCTTGAACTCGACGTAGGGATACCACGAGAAGCCGTGAGTGGACAAGCGCGGTCGTATTCAGGCAACTAAGTCGTATTCAGGCGACGAACCTTGTTCGTTTCCCGGCGCCCTTGATTCCGCAAATGAGTCCTGCCTGCGATGGTATTCCTAACCGCTGTTGGCGACTTGAGCAATCGCGGCCTGCGGACGGATTGGGCGCTGTAAACTTTCAGAGCGAGCGGGATTTCAAGCGCGGGCAACCAGGGAGGCCAATGGAACAAGCCACCGAAGCAGGTCCTCAGGCCAATTCCGGCGTCGTTGTTACGGAGGCTGCGCGCGACGAGCGCAGCGGCTTACTTAAGACCTGCGCCGGTTTGGCGCTCCTCCTCTTATGTCTTGTGAACTGGCTGACCGTCCGGCCTCTTGTGACCGACCCGAACCAGATGGGCGCCCAGGACTTTTCAATCTTCTATATGGGTTCGAAGGTCCTGCTGAACGACCAACCGTCCCACTTGTACGACCTCAACGTACAGGCCCGTTATCACACCGCTCCCTACCGGCAACATCCCTTGCCGTTCGATCATCCTGCCTACGAGCTCATTTTGTTCTTGCCCTTGTCTCTGCTGTCTTTTACGCATGCGTTTTGGCTGTGGGGGGCGATCAACGCGGCCCTGACTCTTGTCATTTGCCTGCTCCTGTCCCCGCACTTGTCGCACTTTCCGCGCCCTGCCGCAGCATGGACCTTTGCTGCCGCGATGGCCTCCTTTCCTCTTCTTTGGACGCTCTGCGGAGGACAGGATTCAATTCTGCTGCTTCTGATTTTTACGCTCGTTTTTCTTAGATTGAAATCGGGCCAGGATCTTGTCGCGGGGATGATCCTCGCGACGGGGCTGTTCAAGTTCCCGCTGATCGTCCCGTTCGTCGTCGCCTTCCTCCTTCGGGGAAAATGGAAATTCCTTGCGGGGTTTGCGGCAGGAGCAGCCGGCGTTGCCGGGCTTTCGGTCCTGATGACCGGGATCGCCGGGGCTCGTCAATACGTACAATTACTCTCGCTTCTGGCATCTCATCCACAGGTGGGGTACATCAATCTGGTCTACATGCCGGATGTCAGGGGTTTCCTTTTAACCTTGTTGACGGGCCATGGTGTGCGCCGCTGGGAGTTCGAGGTGATCTCCGGCGTTCTTTCTGTTCTCCTGCTGGCCGTGCCTTCATTGGCGTTCCGCGGCCGCGAGCACGCCGAACGATTTGACCTGTGGTTCGGGCTGAATCTGACCATTGCGCTCATGGTGAGCCCCCACTTGTACTGGCATGACCTGAGCGTTCTGCTTCTCGCCGTTTTTCTCGCAACGAATGTGCTCTTGAGAGTTGGATTCAAGTATAGGCTGTCATGGATATTCGCATTGGCTTGGGCGGCGGCTTATGGCTCCGCTTGGCCGATTGCCCAGACGTGGCTCAAGGTCTACCCGAGCGTCTTTTTCCTGGCGTTGGGCACGCTTGCCTTTTGGCTGATGATGAAAGCCAGGGCCATCCCGCTCCGTAGCTTCCAGGAAGAAATTCCAGGCCTCCCCTCCGCGTGAGCAACGCAAATTAGTTCTGTCGAGGGAAGCCTGGCTGGCGTACGATGCGCGAGAGCCGTCCAAATCGGAAACTTCGCTCCAAAAGTTGGACCAAAAGTTGGAGATGATGGACTCTTCCAGCATGCCGCCGAACCCGGCACCACCAGAACCTGGCGACACCTCTGCCAAGACTCGCAGGAACCCGGGCTTGGTCCTCGGAGCAGTTGCGCTGGTGCTTATTCTGGCGCTGAGTGGGGTGCTCTTGTGGTCGCTGCGGCAATTGAACCGGCAGGTGGCCCAAGTCAGCGAGCTGACCGGGCGGCTTAACCGGCGCGTGGAAAGCGCGGAACAGCAATCGCAATCCTCCGCGCAGCAGGCTTCGCAGGCTGCGGCGAGTGCCCAGGCGGCTGCGCAGCAGCGCGATGAAGCCAAACAGTCTGAGGAAAAGGCCGCGGCTGAGGCGCAATCCGCTCTGCAGGCGGCGGCTGCCGCGCAAGCGCAGGCGAATGAGGCCGAGAACAAGGCCGAGGAGTATCGCAAACAGCGCGAAGACGAGATTAAGACGGTACAGCAGGTCCTCGGGCAGATTGCGGAAACCCACCGCACCGCACTCGGATTGGTCATGACTTTGGGCGAGAAGTCCATCCGGTTCGATTTCGACAAGTCCGACATCGAACCTCAATACCGCGACATTCTGAACCGCATCGCAGGCGTACTGCTGACGCTGAAGGGATATTCGATTTACGTCTACGGATATACCGATGATGTGGGCACGCAGGAATACAACCAGAAGCTTTCCGAGCGCCGCGCCCAGGCGGTGCGCGATTCGCTGGTGAAGGCTGGGATCGATCGCACGCTGATCGCCACGAGAGGCTTCGGCAAATCCGATCCGCGCGCCAAGGGTGACACCGCGCAAGCCCGTGCGGCAAATCGCCGCGTCGAGATCGGAATCGTCGATTCGACTCTGGTGTTCAGCGACCAGCCGCTCCCCGAAAAGTAAGCTCTCCCCCGGAAGCAACGTGCAGATGCAACTTGCCGCCAAATGGCGGCAAGCGGCATCTTCAGTGTGCCGGCGGATCGGGCCGCAGCCTGTTCACAGCCCTAGAACATCAACTTCAAGCCGAACTGAACATGGCGCGGGCCGCCCGATCCGAGCACGGGGTTAGGGTTCAGGCTCGAGCTGTCGGGCGTCGTGCAGGAACAACCGAAATTGCCCTTGGAGCCCTTAATCGGATCGGTCGTGGCGGGAACCTGAACGAAATCGGCACGGTTAAAGAGATTGAAGAACTCCAGCCGGAACTGCGCGCTATACCGTTCCTTGAACGTCCAAATCTTACCCACCGACAAAGTCCACGTTGTAATAGTTCGGACCACGGAAGATGTTGCGGTACGCATTACCGAGAGTTCCATAAGCGGGAGGAGTCAGGATGCCACCGTTTTGCACGTAGCAGCCGAAATCTCGTGAGTGAAGCGAGAGCGAGCGCTTGAAGCTGAGCGTTCCCGGCGTACGGAGCCTGCGCCGCGGTGACGCATTGTGCCGGGGGTTGCTCGAGGCCGCTTGCCACGGTGTAGGGAGTGCACCCCGACATGGTTCCGGTACACGGAATCGGCGTGTTGGTGGCTTTGAAGGCCGAGGGAGGCCCGCTTAAATTCCAGCTCTGCATGGGAGTGGAATTATTGACCTCGCCGGTTCCGAGCAGGTCATTGCTGGTATCGCTCGGGGTCCAGGGCAGCCCCGTCTGCAAATTCACGATACCGCTGAGCGACCAGCCTTGGAGCATCTGAGCGGGGGACTTCATGCCGGGAACCAGGTAGTTCGGCGAAAAAGTAAAGTGATGCCGCAGATCCTCTACAGCGCTTCCGTAGGTTAGCTGCGGGTTATTAAAGTCCGTTGGAAATACATTTTGATCGAAAGCGTGGGAATAGGTGTAACCAGCAAGAAAGGACAGCCCGTGGGAGAGCCGCTCGGTGGCGATTAACTGCAAGGCATTATAGTTGGATTTGCCGGTGGACTGGTTCGAGTTAATGTTGCTGAGGTACGGAAATTTGGTCGAGTACTGTCCACGATTTCAGCGCTCGCAGTTGGGCGTACAAGTGGTTGTAATTCTTGGCCACGCTGGCAGGCGAAAGGCATCCACTAATAGCAGTGGCATCCCAGCCAGCGAAGAGCGCCGGCTGATTAAGGTCAGCCGTGTACATTTCATGAAACCCATAATTTCCGACATAGGCCATGTCCAGGGACAAGCCCTTGGTGATGGCCCGCTCGATATCCAAACTCCACTCAGCCGCGTGAGCCAGACGGAAGTTTTGGGGCACGACAGTGACGGGGCAAGGTGGCGCCAACTTACTCACGCCAGGAGCCGCGCAGGTCAAGCCCGTGTAGGTCACGCCATTGATGAGCACGCTGTCGCTAATGGGGAATATAGGTCCTGTCGTATTCCAAGTCATCTGAGCCGCACTTGGGGTCAAAGTGGCGGGGCTGTGAGCGTTTGCGTCCGTGCCGCTGTTATTGACCACAAGTCCGGATGCGAGGGACTCACGAAATTCGCCCCGAAGGGATTCAGCTGGACCAGATTCATCAACTCGGGGAAATCTGTCATGAGGCTGGCTCCGGCGCGGACCACGGTTTTCCCATTGCCCCGTACATCCCACGCCACGCCCAGGCGTGGCGAAAAATCATCTTTGTTGGGGTTGTATAGATGCGTAAGCGGTTCGCCCGGGCCGACCTGCTGAATCGCTGGAGTGGTGGCCGGGTTGACATTGGGATTGAAGTTGCCCAGGTAATTGTTGCGTTCCGTTGGAGGCGCATAGTATTCGTAGCGCAGGCCCATGTTCACGGTGACTCTGCTCGTGAGGCGCCAATCATCCTGGAAGAAGCCCGCGAACCAGTGACGCGCGAACATACGTTTGAGGATTGCCTACGGCAATAATCCCGCCATTGGTGACGCCCTGGAGGAAATTCTCCACGGTCGTGAATTTGACTTCGCCCTCGGCCTGGTCCGTCGGATTGCCGGAGAAAATGGCGTCAACAAACTCAAAACCAAACCTGAAGGCATGCTTGCCGCGCAAGTACGAGACATTGTCCACCACGTCGATACTGCCTTCCGGACCGCGCTCAGAGGGGCCGCGAGCGCCAGACCCCAAAAAGTTAGTACTGCCAAGTGCCATACTGTATTTCCGGCAGCCCGCCGAACGCCGGGTTCGTTACGCCCGTAGGCAGGCTATAACCATTCGGGTAGGGATTCGATGCAAGCAAGTGCGCGGTCTGCAAGAAGAGTGGAATTATCAAAGTAGGCGCTGCCCATCCTGAACGAGTTCACCCAGGTGGAATTCGGCGTCCAGGTCCAGCCTCCCTCGATACATGTAGACGTTATCGGAAAGATTGAGTTCCCATTGTGGCAGCAGTTCCGCGACATTCTGGTTCACCGTTTGCGTTGTCTTTCCGATGAACGTCATGCCTGTGAACTGGTGGTGAGAGGTGGGGATGTAGTCGATCTTTAAAGAGCCCGTTGTTGAGCGGCTGCAGAGAGGTCAAGCCGGGGGTTAAAGTTGACGTTCGTACGGGCTCGCATTGAACGGGAACAAGTTCTCAAACGTAGAGGAGCCCGGCGTCACCGTGCAGCTCCTGCACTGCCGGTTGCGAAGTTGCCGATGCCCGCCAGTTGCGCGCTGAGCGGGCTAACGGTACTTACGCCATTCCCGGGCGTCTTAAGGAAATTGCAAGGTCCACCATATTGGTGCTGCTCGGCTGAGCTGTTGTACCGGCGGTGAGCACAGCACCCGATCCGACATCCGAAGGGATCTGGTCAACGGCGTTCCCCGTTATCGTGTCACGCAGACCCTCGTAGCCTACAAACCAGAAGAGCTTGTCCTTGAGAATGGGCCCGCCCGCCGTCGCCCCAAATTGCTCGAGGGTAGCCGGTGTCACCGTCCCGGTGAAGAAGTTGGCCGCATCCGTGGCGCCGGCATCGCGCCCAAAGGCATAGGCCGAGCCGTGAAGGCTATTGGTGCCCGACTTGATCGCCACCGATACGATCGAGCCTTCCTTCCAGCCGTCTTGCGCCTTGGGATTCTGCTCGGTATTGAATTCCTGGATCGCATCGATGGGCAGCAGCGAGCTGGTATCTCCGGCCCGGTAAGCGCCATTGAGCACGCCGGATAGGTTGGCGGTCTGCGCGATCGTGGCGATACCTTCCACCCGATACAGGTCGTCTCCGGCGCGTCGGCCGTTGGTATATTCGCCCGTGCCTGTGCCTGCTCCTACCGCGGTCTGCACGACTCCGGGCGTCAGTTGCATCAAGCGGTCGAAGTTGCGGCCATTCAAGGGCAGCGCGTTAACCAAATTGTTGCTGACCGTGCCGCCCAACTGGGCATCGGTGGTATCGATCGCCGGGACTTCTCCGGTGACGGTAATGGTCTGGGTTTGCTCGCCGGGCTGCAGCATCAGATCGACGCGAATGGTTTGGCCGACCTCTACGAGCACGCCGCTGCGCTCCAGCGTGTGGAAGCCCTTGGCCTCCGCGCGCACCGTATAGATGCCCGGAATCACGCTGTTTGCCGCGTACTGCCCGGCGCTATCGGTTACAAACGCTCGCGAGGCGCCTCGGGCTACGTCGATCACCGTCACGTTCGCTCCGGTAATGACGCCGCCGCTCTGGTCAGACACCGCCCCTTGAATCGCGCTTTGGCTGGCTTGTGAAAACAGAGGGAGGCCAACACATAACATCGCCATCATCGCGGCCAGTACCCGCACCAACGCCTTTGTGTTGCCCCACACAAATGCCTTGCACGTAAATCTCACAGAACCCAAGAACCACCTCCATTGTCGTTAGCCGGAAACAAGCCAGAACAGAAGGCGAGCCCCTTGCAAAACTCCGTGCGAAATAACCCAATTAACCTGAAAGGAAGCTTAAAAGGCTTGAAGCGACTCCGTTTGCAAGACGAGCCGCAAATGGAGAAACGGCCTGGGGCGACAGCAACCAGCACGATCGAGATCGTGAAAAGAGACGCAAGCGGCAGAGTTCAGTGTGCCAGCGGATCGGGACGCAACTGAACCTTATAAAGCTTGGGGCGCGACGTCGTGCCGCCTTCGTTGTGGAACACCGTGCGCGTGCCGGTCGTGGTCCACAGTCCCCGCCCTTTCCAGCCGGTGTTCGGATCGTCGATGCGGCCATCCACGTTCTTGCTGAAGAAGCCCATCGGATACGGGATATGAATATTCACAAACTTGCCGTTCACCAGCGCCAGAAGCGCCTCGCTGCCGTTCGCCTCCGCGATCGGCACGTTGGCGCCGAGTCCCAAGCGTGTTGTAGCGATCCACCCAGACGAAATAGGCATGGTCGGCGCTGCCCGGATCGGTGACGCCTTTGAACTGCGGTCCCGGGAAATTGATACAGCGTCCAACCTTCGGGACACTGCTTTCCCGGTCGCCGCTGCCGGCCCGTTCAGCGGACCTTTGCACTTGCGGCGGTCGAAGCTCGCGAGATGCCCGCTCGAGAGCGTCGTCCAGACCACGCCGTTCAGATCGAGATCGATGCCGCGCGATCCGAAACCCGATATCGGGCGGCAGATAGATTTCCGCGAGCGCGGTTTGCGACGGATTCGAACCGGGCACCAGCCGGATGATGTAGCCCGGGCTGATCCATGCGCGAAAACCCGACGTCCATCGATTGGCCCCAGATCGAATCGTCCACCGGGCTGGGCTGCACGCCATAGAATGCGGCCATGATGCGCTTGTCTTTCTTGGGATCGAGCGGCTGATTGGCCTCGACGTAATCGTCGCGCTTTCCGTTGCCGTTGGTATCGATAATGAGCGGAGTCCAGCCCTGCGATTTCGCTGCGTCGCCGGTCTGCTCGTACATCTTCGTGTTCAGCCAGCCGACCACGCCGCTGTCCGGGCCGCCCGCGCTGGTCCACAGCGTGTTGTTCGCGTCGTGGCCGAAATACAGATGCTGCGTGCTGAAGCAGGTGTCGATCAGCGACCACTTGCCGGTTTTCGGATCGTACATGGAGAGCTGACGCCCGGACTCGTTCAGCGGCACGACCTTCGCCGACGGATGATCGGAACCCGCTTTGCAGAAAGCCGGGTTCTGCGGCGCGCGAATGCGCGCCGTGAACCACACGCGTCCTTTTTCGTCGAAGATCGGATTGTGAATGCTGGTGTGGCCGTCCCAAATCGGTTCGTCGCCCCAATAAGGCGAGTGACCGTGCGCGAGATCGAGCGAGGAAGGCGTGTTCGGGTCGCGGAAGGGATGCTTGATCTGCCACGTCTCATTGGTGATCGGATTGAGCACCGGCACCATGTCGGTGCTCTCTTCGGGCGATCCGTAAATCAGGCCGTTGGCGTTGAGGCGCGGATTGCGCTTGTCGGTGGAGATCGCATCGTGAAGATAGGCCTTGGGCGTGGACCACTCCCACATGCTGATCACGACGTTGCGCTCGACGCCCTGCGGCCGCTCGCGGTTTGGCGAAAGGCAGTTCGCCGGCGGCGATGCGATCGGTCCAGTCCGCGAACAAGCGACAGCGCTTCTTTGGGGCCGAGCCGGCTCGAGAGTCGACGCCATGTTCGCCTTGCGCCTGGCCGGCCTGCAGCCGCTGCGTCCAGGCCTGAACGGAATTGTCGAATGGCCCCCATTCCTTGGGAATCGTGCGGACGCCCTTCGAACCGAGCGCATGGCAGGACTGGCAGGAGTTCTTGACCGTGTCGATCCAATAGTGCTGCGTCTTCATCACCGGCGCGATGCCGTTGCCGTTCGGGCCGGTGCCGGGGAATTGGCTCTTGTCCGGAATCTGGAGCATCGAATACCAGTAGACGCCCGGATAATATTCGGCCGCGGCGGCGGCGGTCGGCGCTGGCATCGCGGTCAGGTTGAGATGCTTGCCCGGCGTCGCTTTCACCTTGGGCGAATCGACCAGCCCGTAGCCGCGCACCCACACGTTGTAGTTGCGCCTTCGGAAGATCGCGGAATCACGTAGCGGCCGCGATCGTCGGTGACCACCATCTTGGCGAACTTCGTGGGAAGGTCGGTGGTTTCCGCGATCACCCATACGCCCGCTTCCGGTCCGTTCGGGCTGGTGACCACGCCGCCGAGATCGGCGCTGCCGATGGCCACCTCCACCGCTGCGCGTTGCTGCGCCATCGCTAGTCCAAAAAATCCCAGGAGACAGGAGGCGAGCGCAATCACGGTGATGTTCCGGTATCTGCTGATAATTGTTTTCATGGTCCTCTGCGCGCATTCGGCGGCAACTTCAGCGGTGACTTTCATAGGTCGGGAATCATACCATCAGTGGATTTTGAAAATGAGCACGCGGCTTTTGCGGACTCCGGAAGCAGACCCCCGTTAATTCGATCGGGCGCTTCCGAGCCCCGATAAATCGTAGCCCTTGGCTTTTGCGTCCCGCTGGAGCTACTTCTTCGCAGCGTAAGGCCCGACTTCGGGTTTGCCCTGCGTGTCTTTCAGATCTGCCGAGCTCTGCGGCCACGCCCCGGGCGATCGCCGCAGTCTCGCTGCCGTTCTGGAAACAGGTGAAATCGGGGCGATCGCGCCACGCGAATGGGCCGCACAGCCGCTTCCCCGCCGCCAGAGCCGCATCATGCACCACGTTGATCAGCCGCTCGTAATCGGGATCGCCTTGTTTGTAGCCCGAAAAATTGCCGAGGTCGCCGCTGGCCGCAAATACCGCGTCCACGCCGGGAATCGCCGCGATCTCGCGAGCCTGCGCCGCGCCGCCGACCGTCTCGATCATCTCGATCAGCACCACGTTGTCATTGATGGTATTGCGATAGCCGCCCGGAACGTTGCCCCAGAAGTCCGCCGAAAACGCCTGCCCGGCGCCCAGGCTGCGTTTGCCGAGTGGCGGGAAATAGGTCCAGTCTCTTCCGGCCTTGCCTTCCTCCACCGTTCTGACCGTGGGGACCACGATCACGAGCGCGCCCATATCCATGGCGTGCTGAATCTCGCGCTCATCGGCATAGGCCACGCGAACTCCCGGCACCGCCTTCGCATGCGGGCAGGCCTGCCACATTTTGGCCACGTTCTCCCAATCGCGCGGACTGTGCTGCATCTCCATCCAGATGAAGTCGTATCCGGCATTCGCCATCGCGCAGTAGGTCGATGGATCCGACGACGCGACTCACCGTTCCGCCCGTCACCTTCTCGCCCCTCATCATCTTGAGCTTCACCGGATTCCAGATCTTTGCTATTCGGCGGCGCAGTCGAACGCGTGGCCATATTTCCAGGTCTTCTCGTCGATGCTGCCCTGATTCACCGCTCCCGGAGGCGCTTTCGTGCTCGCGCCGGAATCCTTGCCGGCAGGCGCTGCCAGCGGGAACTTCGTCGTTCCTGCATTGCCATTGTTGGCGTCGGGATCCACCGACGGGTTTGCCTGCCCTTCCTGCCTCGAGTTTCCCGGCTGCTGGCCTAGAACGTGAAGCACTCCAAATCCGAGTGCTGCGGAGAGTACCAACACTGTGAATATGCGATTCATTTCCGCTCCTTTCTCGTTCCGTCTTATCCCGGGGCATTCTCACACACTCCCGCCGCGCTTCAAATTCTAACTTCGTGTAAGTCGCGCCAGCCCAATTTGCCTTTCGCCCTCGACGCGATTCTCTGCGCCATCTTCCGATAATCCCGTTTCTCGGGACTTGGAAACTGGATTTGCCACTAGCAGCTGAATTGACCTGGCGTCCAGCCACGCGAATTAGAAACCTGAAGCGAAGTCTGAAATTGTGTGGATGGGGGACAAGTGGGCATGGATGCCGTGGTCTACCGAAATAGAAAGCATCTTCAACTGGGGCCGGATGAAGGGTCCGTGACTTTCGCTAGCCGTATAATCTCATCACGAACTAGCGAGAGCGTCACGTTATGCGCCTTGAGAATACGGGCCCGAGGCATCCGTCTTCGTGCAAGAGGCCTAAAACCAGGTGTTCGGGCGCTACCTCCCCACTATTCAGCTGTCCGGCTTCCTCTGCAGCAAATTTAAGAATGCGGGTGGACTGCTGGCTTAGCGGAACTTCGACACTAGGCGGGATGCGCGATCCACGGGTTAGATGGGGTTCAACTTCCTTCCGCAGCACTTCCAGACCTGTCTTCAAGAGGCGCTGCAGCAACGCCGTCTCCCGAAGCAGACCAAGAAGCAAATGTTCGCTCTCGATCCGTGTGCTTCCGTAGTTGCTGCACTCATAGCGGGCGAAGAAAATCGCACGTCTTGCCTTCTCGGTGTAACGCTCAAACATTTGCAACCTGTGACATTGCTGGGCTACCGTCGGTATACCAGCATCATCTGGTACACACGAGGATCGAGTGCCTGAATCGCTGGATGACCCGACGAGTAGTTCGCATCTTTGGCCACTTGATTCGCAAGCCGCTGTCTCGTCGAATCATCCACGCGGCTATCCCTTGGTCTCAGCCAAAATTTCAGCTGGCATTCCGAGCCGGTCGCAGCTTCAAGATTGCCACCTGCCCAAGACAATACAGCTCCCGCTCCGTCGAAACCAAAGCCTGCCAAGCGGAACGGGTGACCATTTAGCCTCTCAACCGTCTTCAAATCGGTGCCTAAGGTTATACCCACGGGAGATCGCCAACGACTCTGTCCACCCTGCACCCTGATCCATTCCGGTCTTCGCTTCGCAGCCCGATCTTTCCAGAAAATCTCCACTCTTGAATCGTTGCTGTTGGCAAACAGGACGGTTCCGTCGTTGTAGTCGCCCTCTGCTCCTCCACCAAGTATGGGCATTGCGACCACGTTTTCCGAGCCGAACCGGGCTGCCAGATCGTCTCGGCTCACATCTGGTAAAAACGTTGAGCACGAGAAGTCTGGAAGCCGGGCGCTCGACTGGGCCTGCGCATTTGTGCCAGCAAACCAAACCGCAATAAGATAAAGGCCCATACCGGCGCTACGAAGTCGTCGTCCGAAATGAGATCTAACTACTTTCATCGGATTACCCAAAACGCCTCTACTGTTCCTGGAGGTCGCTTCCGTTGACGACGAACTTAAAGGTTTGAACACCCGTCGTTAACTGCAGGTGTGCATCGTCTATCCACTCAATCGCTGTGCCAATCTTGACAGGCGTTGGCAACTTTTTACGCACGATCACTCTTTTGGGGTTCACCAATACAACGTAGGCTTCGTCTGCCGACTGCGAATCGGTGAAGCCGAGCCACACATCATGAGGCGACCAAGCGAATGGGCCAAAAGAGTGCGCATAAGGCAACAAGTGCAACGGTGGTGTGGTGAACGCTTTCCCCGCTTGATCGTCGGGTGGAGGATAGATGTCATCTTCATTTATGAGTAATAGATCAAGCTCGCCTGCGGGTTCGCCTTCAGCAACCGTTCTTCTCGCAACCCAACGGCCGTCGTGAGACCAGATGAAATCGAAGCCTCCCAGCATCGTCTTCAGTGTCTCGCCGGTATCCGCATCTGCTATCCAGTAGAAGCAGTTCGCGTGACCACAAGTCATAGCTCCAATGCGCTGATCATCTATCCAGTCTAGCCGCTCGAATAAGCCGGGCACATAGTCTTTCGGTCTAATGCGTCGGAGAACCTTACCTTCGGTGTCGATTTCAACAATCTCTTGCGGTGGCACGTCCCCTTTTGGCCCATCGAACACCGCAACATAGGCGATTCGCTTGCCGTCCGGCGAGAGCACAGGCACTCTCTTCTGAACTCCATCCCTCGTCAGCTGTCGCGGGCCGCTAACAGCCTGTATCCAGAGTTCGTTATTGTCGATCCAGACGTTCGGATTCGCGCTATCCGGCGTCTGCAGTAAGAAGGCGAAGATCGCAGCGTAGATAAACATCAAGGGGTGGCCCCGGGAGCCAATCCTACGCTCGCTCCAGTGAGGAATCTAGGTTGTGGTGTCGGGAGCCACATTCCGATAAGGCCTGCCGGCTCAACCGGTCGATGCAATACCATCTAACCGGTTAACAAATTGAAGATGAGTGGCAGCGATTCGCTCCATTAAGTCCAGGATTTAGGCCAAAACCCAGTTTCCGAAAATCCCGTTCGTCATTTGCATCGACCCAATCCAAACTTTAAGTACTCAACGCGCGAAGCCACGCATCTAGAATACAGTGCGGGCCGCCCCTCGGAACTCTCACCGGAAGGAGTGTCGGAGATGAAAAATAAGAGAATCCCAACAAATCTGATCGTAGTGGTGCTCCTCACCGTTTCTGTTGCCATAGCTCTCGCGGCTCAGGACAGATACACGCTGAAAGTGCCCAATGGGCTCGCGTTCTCTGAGTTCAAAGGATACGAGAGCCTGGCAGGTTGTCTCCATCAGTCAGGACGGAAACCTTGTTGCTGCGATCCTCGCGAATCCTGTGATGATCAAGGCCTACGTGGATGGCGTTCCCGGCAACGGCAAGCCTTTCCCCGACGGCGCCAAGATGGCAAAAATCCATTGGAACCCGAAAAAGTTGGAGACGTTCCCCGCCGCGACGGTGCCCGGCACCCAGCATGACGTCGACTTCATGGTAAAGGACAGCAAGAGGTTCGCGGACAGCGGCGGCTGGGGATGGGCCGTGTTCGATTATGACGCTGCATCCGGTAAGTTCACGCCCGGCACTTTGACGGACAAGCCGCCGCAGGGCAACGACGCCAAGTGCGGGTTCGCGTGCCACACCGGCGTGAAGACAAGAGATTACGTTTTCACCGAGTACGCGACGCGGTAAACCCATCAGACATAGCTAGGCTTGGGTGCCGGCTTGTTTTGCCCGTGCTGAATTCACCGCCGATTCAGGCGCTTGACGGCGGCGGCGTCCGCTCAAGAGGTACAGCGCGGCGCGCAGCTCGAATAAAGGATCGTCTGACGGCTCAATCCCATCTGTGCGCGGGATAGGGTCGAATATGATTCTTTGCTGTTCATGGGCGTCGTCTGGGACCAAAGCGGTTAGAACGAGCTTGCCAAAATTGATCGAAGGCCGATCGTCTGGCCAGGGAGTGGTTGCGTCATTCACCACATCCTTCTCGTTCGGGATTTGTACCTTGACCTGGAAACTGACCGGGCCCGCCGAGATGCGGCGCTTCAGATCGTCAAAAAGAAAGTTCGCATCCTTCGTCTTGAGAGTCGCGTCATCAAGGTACTCTTCTCCTGCCTCCGGGAGGATCCGATATCGCCCATAGCGAGTCACTCCATCTTTGTTCGTGAACCGGAAGCTCGAAATAGCGAAGTAGGCTTGTCTTGCGAAACTAGAGGGACTTGGCCTTGGCTGTACGAATGCAAATGCCGCGGGATGCGTCCCAAGGAACGCCTCGATGGGAGACGGTGAAGATTTTGATGGATTGTCCGCCGCGATCGCGCGCAACAATTCCAGAAACTCCGCTCCCGTCCTCACTGGAAATCCGTCGATAGAGTGACTGATGATGTCGGTGTGTTCGTGTTCGGCCAGGTGGAATCGGACGGCGCAGCCATGCGGGTTTGCATTTTGGTCGTTGTCTGGAATCAGAGGGATTCCGGTAGAGTCGGAAAATCGTACGGTTACAGGCGTAGACTCACGGGCAATGTGTTTGGCGCGCGTAAGGGAAGCAGCGTCCAGGGAAGGTGAGAACGCGCCCGTTAGCAACATCCCCTTTGCGTGAGCCGGTCGAAAACCGGGGTGCTGGCCGTAGACAATATCGAACTCCTTCAACAGCTCTTCACTCAGGACGATCAGCTTTTCATCTGTGGGAAGGGGCATAGACGGCTCCTTAAACAACCGAAGTCTGACTTTTCATTGCGGGTATGCACCAGTTCTTGCATTCGCGGGCCTGCGTAGGTCCTCGGTCTGTTTTCTGACCGTGTCCTTGATGTCAGCTGCGACATCGCCTTTTTTCATCAGTAAGCCAACAGGAGCGCGCCCCCCCTCCTAGATAGTCTTTATCTTCCTGTCTCCGCAATACCGAATAACCGGTACATACCTTTGGTCTCTACAGCCCTCGTCTCATTCCTCTCTGCTGCGATCCTGAGTATCAGGGTGCGTACCGTGTGAAGACAAAGTCGCGTGAAGCCTTCGCGTGGCACGGGAAGCAGGTCTTGAGCAACGCCTCGTCGCCAGGTTTCCCGTCTTTGTTGAAGTGAGCGAACCCCCATCCGCCCGTGGAGGCGTACTTCTTTGAGTCCTTGACCATAAACTGAACGTTCGTTGGGGGCCCTGCGACGAAAGATTGGGGATTGCCAAAGACTTTGTCGTTTTCTTCCGACGCGAGGTGGCTATAGTGCAAAGCGGCAATGATTGTGCCGTCCGGATATGGAAGCTTCCCTTCGCGATAGGCCTTGATCGCCACGTCGTTACCCAAAATAGCGCCAATACTGTGGAGGTTGCCTTCTTCGTGGGCCACGGAAATCAACCTCCAGTCGCGGTATCCAGAGGGAATTTTGATTCCGAAGATCGGGACGGCCTCATCATCGGCGCGACCAGATGCGGCGGCCCCAGATGCTCGGGACATCGACACGACGACGCCGGCCACCGTTGCCACTGCAACCAACAGGAAAGCGATCCGTTTCATAAGGTGCCTCCTTCTAGTCTGCGAATCGAACACATAGGTAAGCTGCCAATCGCTGGACTTGTCAGACGAGTTCGGCTAGCGATGTGCGCCTTACAACTACAACCTGAAGTGCTGAAGCGAAGCAATAGGGGAGTTCGCCTACACATACCATCCCTTCCTCGGGGATCGTCTTGATCCACGCGCTTGAGCCACATTCCGAAAATCCCGTTTCCAGGGATTGAGAATTGAACTGGCAGACACACAATCCTCAGTCGAAACTCACTAGTGGACCGAGAGAGTGGCTGAACCGCTAATCGTCCCTGCCGTTGCCGTAACGGTTGTCGTCCCTGTGGCAATGCCGAAAGCGACTCCGGAGTTGCTGGCATCATTTGAAATGGAAGCGATAGCCGCGTTTGATGAGCTCCAGGTAACCGAGGCAAGTTGCTGCACGCTACCGTCACTGAGAGTTCCGTGGGCGATCATGCTTTGTGAGGTTCCCAAAGCAATGCTGGGATTCGCTGGGGTGACCGCGATGGACACCAATCCCTCGGGAATCAGCGAGTTGGGCTGATACAGTTCCGCTGATGCCGTGCGACTTGCTAGAGATCCTGGCGTGACTTCACCTCCCGCAAGGAGGATGGTGCCGTCGGTTAGTCGCGTGGCTGTGTGTGCCTCGCGGTAAGTGACTAAGCTGCCGTTGACGCTGAATTGCCCGCTAGTCGGGTCGTAGAGTTCTGCAGTCCGATATCCGAACAGGCCCCCTCCTGTTACAAGAACTTTTCCATCATTCAGTAACGTGGCCGTGTGTTCAACCCGCGAAATTAACATGCTTCCGGTGGCGCTGAATTTTCCGCTGGCGGGGTCGTATAACTCCGCGCTGGACGTCTCCTGGCTGCCCGCTGAAATGCCTCCAATGAGTAGAACGCCGCCTGTATTCAGGAGCGTGGCCGTATGCTGCCAGCGGAAGATTGCCAGCTTGCCTGTGGAACTGAATGTGCCTGTCGACGGGTCATAAATCTCTGCACTTGCCCCCACCGTAGAAGTTACGCCTCCTGCGATCAAAACAGTTCCGTTGTTCAGCAGCGTCGCGCTTGCCCACGCACGACTCGTTGTCATATTCCCTACGGAACTGAATGTGCCGGTCGACGGGTCATACACCTCCGCACTGGCAGTTTCGCCTCCGACCGCCGTACTCCCGGCCACCAGAACTTTTCCGTTATTCAGCAGCGTTGCCGTATGGGCATAGCGACCGACAGCCATGCTGCCCGTCGCGCTAAATGTGCCGGTGGATGGATCGTATACTTCGGCACTGCTCAATCCGACAGGTACTAAACCGAGTGGGCTTCCTCCGACAATAAGGACCTTTCCGTTATTCAGAAGCGTCGCGCTTGCCCCCTCACGCATCGTTGTCATATTCCCTACGGAACTGAATGTGCCGGTCGATGGGTTATAAATCTCTGCACTTGCCGCCAGCGTAGGAGTTATGCCTCCGGCGATCAAAACAGTTCCGTTGTTCAACAGGGTCGCCGTTGCTCCCTCGCGAGCCATGGTCATCTCGCCGGTTGATACAAACCGTGGAAAATCGCCGACGAATAATATCGTCATCGTGCTGGCAGACTGATATGACGCCATAATCGTTGTTTGTCCGCTGGTGTGCGTGGTCACAACCCCCGAGCTATCGATTGTTGCCACCGTCGGCGCAGAGGATGTCCAGGTGACCCGGAGCGTCATATCTTGCGACGTGGACCCGAGAGGCGCATGGGTAACACCAGATAGCACCTCGGTAACTCCCAACGCAGTGAACTGGGCTCCGGTCGTGCCGGGAGCGGCTGTTGGGAACCCAGGCGATATATAGAGCGAAAAAACAGATACGTTCGCAGGAGGGCTTAAGGATGGTGACGGTATGTTGCCTGCACAACCCGAGCATGCCAGCGCCACAATCAGGATCAACCCTGCCGAGAGGAGGCGTCTGCACTGGAGCTTACTCTCAGTCGAACCCGACAAGGTGTATCACCCCGCTGTGTCTGTTGCTCGGTAAGGGTAGGAATTCATCCCGCACCAAAATCGAATAGCTGATCCAATTCCCATATTCGCGCATCATGTGGCCTAACGGACTTTGCCGGCCGCGATCTTTGCATCCTTGACAATTTGAGCGGCGCATTTCGCAAGGGCATCGTCCCAGCAGGAGCCCTTGCTTTCACCAAGATTCTGACCGTCGGACGATGCGAACTCCGCCATGGAGAGCACCTGAGTCCGCCCGCCGACCTGCTGCGATCCGACGTTGCTGGGGAGCGTTATCACCAATGTTCCGGGCTCTTTCCCGCTGCTCAAATGAAACTCTGCGGACGACCGGAACGCATCTTTGAGCGCGTCCCTGAGCCTGATCGTCAATCCATCGTCAGTTCCGCCCCAGACCTCCACCGGCTTACCCGAAGCCCGTTCTATCGATCCCACGCCGTACGCTGCAAATCCGCTTTGGCTTTGCCCCGGCCCAGGTTGCAGGCTTCGATACACCGGCCGTTGGCTTTCCGGTGCAACTGCGCTTTGTGCCGGTATTGGTTGCAGCGGCCGATACACCGGCTGCTGGTTTTCTGGTGCAAACGTTACGGCGTCGGCGGGCTGCGACTTTGGCCGGGGCTGGGTTCGCGGTCGGGCCCGGGATGTTGACGGCGGTTGGGACAATGACATCTGCGATGTTTCTCCTGGCGGATCGGTGGTGACGATCTCCTGCGGCTTCCTGAAAATCACAAAGGCCAGTGCCACGATGCCAACGATACACAGGATTCGAGAAAGAATCGTCATGTGCGCACCCATACCTCCGACTCGAATTGACAAAAAAGGAACCCAGGCCGAGGCCCATATGGCGAGACTTCCAACTTCTAGGCGCGGGACTCTATTCTTCGCCCAGCTACGTATCAATACGGTAAATATGGGAGGATCGTAACCCTCACCATGCCCTCCCTTTTTCATCGTAGCGGTCAAGACTTCGAGGATTCGATTCACTGGCCGGGCCCGCCACTCTCGGACTTCCATTCGAACGCTGCCACCTACACCCGCCGCGAGGGATCTGCGAGCGAGTGTTGCATCGACCCATTGAGACGGCCCGACTTTTCAGGAACTGAAAACGGACACTCGAAAACAGAACGACACTGACTGGGCAGGATTGACTCTATGTTAAGTGGCAGCCAATCCGCCCTCACCGCGACGGCGACTGTCAGCACCTCTTACTAGACGCTTGCTTTCAGCTCGCTCCCGTACTAAAACCCATTCATCTCGGATTTCGGCCAGGCTGCAAAACCACAATCCGGATAACTCGAGGGAAACTTGAGGAAAAAGACGCGCAAGCAAGATCTCATCCAGTTCGTTACGTCTGTCGTGCTGGCCGCCATTCTCATGATGATTCCGGCGATTGCAGCCGGGCAGGCGCCGGGTCCTCCTGCCGCCGCGCCCCCGCCCCCTCAAATGCCGCCTTCCCTTGTACCTGTGAAGGTCGTCGATCTGATGACGCCGGAGGGATCGGCGGTGTTCGCCGCGCAGTGGAAGAGTATGGAGGCAAAAATCGTCGAAGGACCGCCGATAGCGAACGCCATGCCCGGCTATAAGACCTCGTACGACATCCAGCCCCACGCCGGCGAGGCCGGCTTCGATGATTCGTCATGGCCGGTCATTGGCGCCAAGGGGCTGGCCGACCGTCGTGGCGGCGGCAAAGTCTCTTTCATCTGGTACCGCGCGAACTTGACCATTCCCGCGAAAATCGGCGACTTCGATACGGCCGGTGCCACGGTGGTGCTCACGGCCTACGTCGATGATTACGCCGAAGTCTGGGTCAATGGGCAAGTGCCGCGCCGCTCCGGCTACCCCAGCCCGGCCACCATCCAGGGATTGAACATCCCCAATCGCGTGGTGCTCGCCGACCCTGTCAAGCCGGGCGACAAGTTCCAGATCGCCGTCTTCGGCGTCAACGGCCCGATCTCTGTCGCGCCGATGAATTTCGTCTGGTTCCGCGAGGCCAAGATCGAGTTCTTTCGCTGAAGCGATTTCTGACGGCCCCGAGTCCCGCGGGCACGAAGCTGAAGCGACGCGCATCTTGCCGCGCTGTTTCCTTACGTCTCGGGAAAGTTCACTTCGATGGGTGCCCCATGCGCCGGTGTTGCGCGTGGGGGCTCGCACCTGCAAGAATCGCGCTGCCGCGCTGCTTCCTTACCTCTCGGGAAAGGTCACTTCGATGGGTGCCCCATGCGCCGGTGTTGCGCGTGGGGCTTACTTGGTGCGCTTCGGTCTCAGCTTGCCGGATCGACGCTAACTGCCTTGTACTTGATCTTGTGTTCCTTACCCGAGAGATCGCGGAGGTACATCCACACCGTATTGCCGTCCACTTCGGCGGAGTAGGACCCGGCCTTCAAGGAAACGCACTGGCGGAAACCAGCCTGGCACCACAGCGTCACATGGGTTCCGTCCTCCATGATCGCTTCCACATTTTCTTGCCGAATCGAGCGGACCTGCGTAGTCGCCGGCGTGGCCGGCCGCGCTATTGTCGTGCAGGTCGAGGTGCTGTCTGTATCGACCGCTTCCTTGACCGTTCGGCCGTTGTCCTTGGAGTAGACGGTTTGGCTCGCGCTTTTGTCGCAGGTAGTGGTCGATTTTGCGTCGGCTTTCCCGGCACGATGTAGCTCGACTGCCGTTCGCTCGTTTCCGTGTCCACCACTCGAACCGTGACCCGCGGTTTGTCCTTCGCGAACGCCGCGCTTGCCAAACACAGAACCACCAGGGTCGTGCTAAGCCGTCTCATAAGCCCTCACTCTGAGCTGACTGGGTGTCTTCCTACGAACTCCCCCAGTCTTGCCGGCGGCCTGGATACCGGCAATGGTACCCATTTCCAAAGAGTAAAGTAGATTTGGCCGGAATAGTCGCTCGGTGCGGCATCTTACCGCGCTGTTTCCTTACCTCTCGGGAAAGTTCACTTCGATGGGTGCCCCATGCGCCGGTGTTGCGCGTGGGGGCCCGCACCTGCAAGAATCGCGCTGCCGCGCTGCTTCCCTACCCTCTCGGGAGAGTTCACTTCGAGGATTGCAGCTTTTCCTTCAATTCAACGACTCCCACTTTGTTGACGCCGCTGCACGCGATGTACACGCGACCATCGGCAGTCGCAGCCATATTGCGCACCACGCCGCCGCCGGATGGAATCTTCGCCCTGGCAAACGTCTCCGTTTTGGGATCGAAGCGAATCACGGTATTCGGCTCGACGCCTGCCTCGCTGTACCAGACCATTCCATCCCTGGTGATCGCCATTCCATAGGGACTCGACATCGGCCCTCCGGGTGAAGCCCACATCTTTACTGCGCCCGTCGCCGGGTCGAGTCTTCCCAGGTGCCCTCCATCGAAATCCGTGAAGTACACCTTGTCGTCCGCTGCGATAGCCATGCGTCGCGGCCTGGCGTCCGTGGGGAGTTTGTATTCGGTGATCTCCATGCTCTTCGGATCGATCTTGGCCATTTTGTTGGTGCCGAATTCGCAGAAAAACGGGATGCCTTTGCTGTTCACACCCATCCCGTAGGGCAGCGCATCTTTCGTCGGAACGAGCTTCAAATCGATTTTCCCGGTGCGTGGATCGAGCCGTCCCACGAAATTCCCGCCCTGCACCGTGAACCACAGGACGCCTTGCTGATCGAATACCGGCGTATGTGGGTCGCTGGCCTTCGCGTCCGGCATCTTGTATTCCGTGATCTCTCCCGTGCGTGGATTGAGTTTGCCGATAAGCCCGGCATAATTTCCCGTATACCAGATGTTCCCCTCTTTATCGGCGACCAGGCCGTGCGGGCCCGACTTGTTCGTCTTCAGGGGATATTCACGAATCGTCCCCGTCGCCGGATCCAGCCTGCCGAGTTTGTTCGTATATTGTTCGGTAAACCAAAGCGCGCCATCCGGGCCCACCGCCGGATCGTGAGGGTTTGAGCCTTTCGTGGGCACATCCCACTCCCGAATACTCACGTTCAGGGCACTCACTTCGTTTCCCGCAGCTTTGGTGTGCGAAACGATAGAGCTTAGGAGTACAACCACGCCGATGGTGACGCCGAAGGTGACAGAGTAGACGAGAATCTTGATTGTTTTCATCTCTTGCTCCTCGACCAGCCCTGACGTTACAGACGAGAGGGGGATTTCTATCTCTCGGCGCTTTCCCGTAGCATAACCCCGGCGCGTCC
The DNA here is from genome assembly GCA_963810155.1 of uncultured Acidobacteriota bacterium. Lineage (GTDB taxonomy): Bacteria > Acidobacteriota > Terriglobia > Acidiferrales > UBA7541 > Palsa-189. The sequence continues at coordinate 187,334 of CAWEMN010000020.1, read as the reverse complement.
CCTGCGCCAATCCTGTCCTTAATTGAGAAATTTAGCGACGCGTCGCAGTTCTAGTTAGACCGGACATGAGGTCAGTTAGCCTTCCTTGAATGACCAATTGATTGCACATAGCCCTGTTCATGTTCCAAGTTCTGGGCTTGTAAGCTTCAGACTCCTATGGTGTTAACGAAACAGCCCAACACTTGTTCGTTTGGAGTGAGAATTGCTCTAATCATGTGGGTTCCTGTCTGCCGGGAGTACATTAGGGGGGCACATGTCGATTCTCAAGGCCGCAACGATGACGCGGATGTTGGTCGTGGTCTCAATCCTGTTCAGTACCTTCTTCCTGCTGATGCCCAGCGCACGGGCAGATATCTTTGCGGTCGAGAATGGCACCAACTGCGGCGGCAACTTTTGTGCCGCTGGCGATGTTCCGTTCTCCCTGAGTGCCCTTGTCGGCGGGGGCATTCGTAGCAGTACCCTCGCCCTGTATGGCGGCGCAGGTGGCACGACCAACTTCGTAGTGACGAATGATACCGGAAGTAACGTTATCTCCTTTCTTTGGCTCGGCGGTGCGGCTAATGTCGGCTCCTGTCAGATCAAAGGTGGTGAAACGTCATTCTTCAGCGGTTGCACAGGCGACAACGGCAACAACGGGACCGTAGACTTCTCGCTCGGCCATGACCTTAGTACTGGAAACCAAACCGGTGTCTCACCGCCGACGAGAATCACGTTTACTGCTGGTGGTACGTCCTCTATCGGCTCAACTTTTCTTTTAGAGTTCGTTTCGATGCAAGACTTCGGGGGGACTGTCACGGCACCCGAACCATCTTCAGCGGCCCTGCTCGGTATTGGTATTTTAGGGCTCGCCTGACCTTTCGTTGGAGGAAGGCAGCACCGGAACGCGCCTGAGTAAAGTCTGTTAAGAGAATCGGTTAATACTCACATCTTCATCCTACGACTTGTTGCGATCACATTTTCCCTAAAAGTGCAGTGTTTTGCGCGAATTGTCCCTACGCCCCGTGCGACCTTTGATTAAGTTGTACTTAGCACCAGATTTGTTGGTGACTCGGCCTGCATAGAACTCCGCTGGGAAGTGTGGCTGTCCCCGCCACATGAGTACCTCACCGGGAATAGATCTCAGAGCTGCGGAAACTTCAAACCTTTGCGAAGGGGGGCGATTCGGATGATTCGGAGACAACTGTTTTTCGCAGGGATACTTCTGCCGATGCTGGCCCTTTTGCTTCGCCAGCCAAAGCGAACCACATCGATTCGGCAAATGGTTCGGCAACATGTTCCACTTTTTCGTTGACGGTTTCGGGAAGCGAGCTCGCGACACTGGTGTTTCCTTTGTCCTTAACTACACCATTACTTTGACGCCTACGTCGGGTTCCCCGACGATCATCAGCAACTCCCTCAATCTCAGCCCCGATGCTCAGAACAACGCCCTACAACTGCTACGGGCACCTTTACGTCGCTGACCGGCAACTTCCCCGTGTCGGGTTCGGCCACTTTGGCCGAAGTGAGCATGGGGAATGTCACCACGGATAATGAGCTTGACATCTTCTTTTCGACCTCGTCGCTCAGCTGCGGCAGCACGCCCCCCGGCGGCAAGTCGTTCAGCATTGGGCCGTCCAGCTGTGGGAGCCTGACGATTCACCCAGGTGACTGGGTCTCAGGCGGGTACAACTTCAAGTTCACTACCGGAAGCCACGCTGCCACCCAGTACACAGTGACGGCGACTGTCACCGTGCCGGTTGCCTGCTCAGGCGGGAGCGTCCAAAACATCATCATTCCGCTGGGCATTGCTGGCCGGCTCGATGGCGGCGGGGTTACGACGGTTACCTATGACATCGCTGCCGGGGACACCAAGAACCACGCCTCGAATGACCAGAACAGCATACTGGTGTGGGAAGGGGCGGTTCAAGCGCCACCAAACCTGTGCGGCGGTGCCGGCGGAAGAAATCAGAGGGGAGCGCATCCTCAACGCCACCGTCACGCAGAATCCGCATGTGGACCTCGTCGATTGGCAGTTCCCCTATCGCGACCCCGCGGCCAAGGGCAAACCGAATACGGATTGCACCAACGCCAGCGATCCCAATCGAAACCGGGCCGACGTTTGCGGCGCTTCCTGGAGCCAGACGTTCCGCGATCCGTGAGACGATTCGCGGAGTCGGCAACCTGGAATGGCAATCTTGAAATATGCGGGTGACGCGGGACCTGACTATGGCCCCGCTTCACCCGTTTTCTTGTTTTCTCGTATTGCCTGGATTTTGAGGGGAAGAGGTTTGTGAGCCGTTTTGCGCGTGGCTTGTTTGTCATCGCCGTGATCTCGCTGGCGGTATCCGTTGCTTCGGCCGCGCCGCCTCGGCTTATTGGCGGCTCGGTTCAGTGTCGAGCGATTCCTACACCGTCGAGGTGACTCGCGAGGGACTGGAGCAACCGAATGCGATCGTTAGCTACAACCTTAAACTCAAGCCCCGTTCGGGCGAGGCGATCCTGCTGGTGGATTCGTTCCCACTGACGCCGGATAAAGCCGGCAGGCTTTAATGAACACCTTTCACGGATCCTGGAAATCGTTCGGATACGCGCTGACCGGCAAGTACAGATTATCCGGCACCGCCATCCTGGCCAGCAACCTGATTCCGCTTCACGTCGTCAAGATTGCGTTCTCACCCTCGACCCTCAAGTGCGGTCCGGATTCCGGCATACGCTCGTTGACTTCCGAATCGCGCAATCCGAGCTGATAGCGCACGGCTCTCACTCCTGATAAGTCCTCTCGAAAGTAGCGCTGAGTCGCGAGAGAAAGGAGGACATTCGCCTTCCACTACAGCGTTCGAATCTGCGGATTTTCGGAGACCTATTCGACCAACCCATTCGAATAGCTTCGTCAGTAAACAACGCTATCGACAATCGTTTCCTAATAGTGTATGATCGGGCATGTTCGTGCTCGAAGGCAGTTCTTCCATCGCTTTTTTCGCTGGCCCGTCCCCTGCGGCCAATCCCGCAAATACCGCAGAACTTTCTAACAGCAGGAGAAAGTAGTGACACGAGAGTCCGCTGGAAATACAGGAAGCTAGAGCAGGCGAAAGATTTATTATCTCGCGGCTTGCGAAGAATGAGCATTTTTGGTGTCGCGGCTATTGTTAATATCGCATGTATTATTCCGTTTTTCCTAACGGGCCATTCTCTTCACAGCCATTTCTACACGATTGGCCGTCCTTTACTTTTACTCGCAATGTGTCTCTGGACACTTTTCGTGCTTTCTGCAGCCCAGGCCTGGTTTTTTTGGACCGATGTGCGTGAGCTTCAGAAATCACGTGGCAGGGGCTCGACCGAGTAAACGGCCCAACCGTTGGCTTCCTCAGTCAGGGCCGTAAGCGCGTGGGCAGGCTACCCCAATACGCTGGCTCTTGTGCAATCCTCGTTCGAACCTGCGGATTTTCGGAGACCTGCTCATTCGAACAAACCCATTCGAATAGCTTTCCAGTAAACAACGCCATTGACAATTGTTTACTAATAGTGTATGATGCGCTCATGTTTGTGCTCGAAGGCAGTTCTTCCATCGCTTTTTCCGCTGGCCCGACTCCTGACCGGCATGCCGATCTGAAACGACCAGGCATGGTCGTCCTGTCCTCCGGCGAAAGTCACCTCTTCGCCGCGAACGTGTCCCAACAGGAGCAGCTTCGCGGCGTTGAAAAAGTCGAGCTTTCCCCGGTCAACACAGTCGAACCGGAGCCGAGGGATCTCTCCGAGAATTTTCTCCAAGGGGCTTCGCCCGCCGGTAGGAGCCGCAGAATCAACACTTGCACAAAAAGCGCCAGCAACCCCCGTGTAATGAACACTTACGCAATCGCGCATTCTGGAAGCCTTTTAGAATGAACACTTGCGCAAAAACGTGGGGAGGGGTGGGGGGTCTCAGCTCACTCCGACTTCATCGCCAGCGAACGGCTCCCGGCAACGGCCGCCGTCGCCACAGCCCCGACTCAGTACCCTGACTCAGTCTTCGTGCAGCTACATCTAACTCTCTTTACGACAATGCCGCCGACCATTATAGAATCGCGCCCCAGAATGGCGCCCCAACGTCCCGATCCTTCGATCTATATTCCTCCGCCCGGGCTCGCTTACAGCCGGGTCCAGAAGTTCTTCGCCGAATTCTTTGGCACCTTTGCGCTCGTTCTCTTCAGCGCGGGAGCCATTTGCGCCGATCACTTCCTGCGCAATACCAATGAAGCCGGTCTCGGCCTTCTGGGCATCTCCCTGGCTTACGGCCTCACCTTCGGAGCCATGGTCACCGCCGTCGGACGTGTCTCCGGAGGCCATCTCAATCCCGCCGTCACCATCGGCTATTGGGTCACGCACCGGCTCGGCACCATCGACACCATCTGCTACTGGGCTGCGCAGGCCGGCGGCGCCATTCTCGCCGCCTATCTGCTGCGATTCGTCGTACCCGAAGAGACCTGGCGCGCTACCGCGCTCGGCGCTCCGGATCTGGCCAGCGGCGTCACGCGCTTCCCTGGAATGCTGATCGAAGGAGTCCTGGCTTTCTTCCTCATCTTCGTCATGTTTGCCGTCGGTCTCGATGAATACGGTATCCCGCGCCCCGTCGCCGGACTCGCCGGCGGCCTCATCGTTACAGTGGGCTCTATTCTCGGAGGCCCTTTCACCGGCGGTTCCATGAATCCCGCCCGCGCCCTGGGCCCGGCCGTTGCTGCCAGCCATTGGAGCAATCACGCGGTCTACTGGATCGGTCCGCTTGCCGGAGGCGTCGTCGCGGCGTGGGTTTCCGATCTCATCTTCCTCGGCAATCCCAAGAGGGAGTGACGCCAGACGCGAGCATCGCGCCAAAGCGTATTGCGTCTCAAAAAGTGCCCGGAAGGGTAGTTAACTAAGCAGCAACCGCCCGCGCTCCACCGCTTGTAGCCCTCCGTGCCGGATGCTAGCTTTTCAAAGCAGCCTTTCCCCCGGGAGTGATGTCTCGTATGCCAACTGGCATTGATGAACTGTTGCGCTGCGCGGTCGAAAAGAAGGCCTCGGACCTGCATCTGAAGGTCGGCAACCATCCCTACGTGCGCATCGATGGCACCCTCGTCGGTCAAACCGAGGTGCCCCGCGTCACGCCGGAAGAGATGCTCTCCATGGCCTTCAGCATGATGACCAACCGCCAGAAGCAGAAGTTCAAGGAGACCGCCGAGTTGGACATGGCCTATGGCGTGGCCGGCCTGGGACGCTTCCGCGTCAACGTGTTTCAGCAGCGCGGCAACGTGGGTATGGTGCTGCGCGTTATTCCCACCAAGATTCGCACCATCGAAGAGTTGAATCTGCCGCACGGTGATGGAGAAAATCTGCGAAGAGCAGCGCGGCCTGGTTCTGGTTACGGGAACGACCGGCTCGGGCAAATCGACCACGCTCGCGTCCATGGTCGACCGCATCAATACCACGCGCTCCGATCACGTCATCACCATCGAAGATCCCATCGAATTTTTGCATCGCGACAAGCGCAGCTTCATCAATCAGCGCGAAGTGGAAGTGGACACGGCGAATTTCTCGACCGCGCTGCGCGCCGCTTTGCGTCAGGATCCCGACGTCATCCTCGTCGGCGAAATGCGCGACCTGGAAACGATTGCCACGGCATTGCTGGCCGCCGAAACGGGCCACCTGGTGTTCTCCACCTTGCACACCCTGGACGCCACGGAAACGATTCAGCGCATCATCGCCGTGTTCCCTCCCCCGGAGCAGAAACAGATTCGCTTGCAACTGGCTTCCACGCTCAAGGCCGTCATCAGCCAGCGCCTGGTGCGCTGCGCGGACGACAAGGGCCGCGTCCCGGCCGTCGAAATCATGATCTGCACCGCGTACATCCGCGATTGCATCATCAATCCGGAAAAGACGCGCCTGATCCACGACGCCATTGCCGCCGGCACCAGCCAGTACGGCATGCAGACCTTCGACCAGTCGCTCTACGATCTCTTCATGCGCCAGCTCATCACCTACGAAGAAGCGCTCAGCCGCGCGTCGAACCCCGACGATTTCAAGTTGCGCATCCAAGGCATCCGTTCCGCCGGCGATGCCGCTCGCGAGGAGATGGAGCGCACCATGGCCGAGTACGAGCAGTTCGGCCAGCGCTGATTTTCTCGCGTGCTCTCAACTTCTTGGCGCAGTTCCATTTCTGATTGCCGTTAAATTTGCAGTCGCCTGCCACGCCTGACGCTTCTCTCTGCTGATTCAATTCCCTTTTCTTCTCGGCGATTCATTGCCGATTGTCGCCAAAGGCTCTATGCTGAGCGCGCCATGCGCTCGCAGCCCCGAAAAGTCCTCCAGCGATGCGGAACTCTACTCCGCTGCGCTGCGCGCTCTCGCGCGCCGCGCGCATTCCAGCTTCGAGCTGCGCACCTTATCTGGAACGGAAAACGCCCGAACCTGCCGCGGCTCGGCGCGTCCTCGCTCGCCTGAAGCACGAGAAACTCGTGGACGACTCGCGCTACGCGCTGGACTTCGCGCGCGCCCGCGCGGGCGCGCGGCACCAGGGCGGACGGCGCATCGCCATGGAGTTGCGCAAGCGCGGCGTTCCCGACCGGCACATCGATGCCGCGATTGCGCAGGTGTTTGCCGAGATCGATGAGACCGCGATCGTGCGCAAGGTCATCGAGCGGCGCATTCGCCTGACACGAGGTCCGTTCGACGCGCGCCAAAGATGGCCTCTCTCTATCGCACGCTGCTTCGCGCGGGCTTCGATGCCAGCGTGATCCGGCGCGAACTGCGAGCCGCACAGACTCCTCAACCGAATGGCGATGCCGAATCAGCCGACGTCTTCATCGATTCCGACGAGCATGCCTCCTGAACTTTTGCGACTGCGCGCGCATCGAGCCGATTTCACGCCCTAATATGTGCGTGCCGAGCGGGCTGCGTTGCGGCGCCCAGCCGCGTCTGCGATAATTCCGGACTGAAAATCGCTATGCATTTATTCCTGACGGGCATGCTGACCGGCCACCAAATTCGGCGCACATTTCTGGACTTTTTCGCGCAGCAGGGCCATCGCCTCGTGCGCAGTTCCTCGCTTGTTCCCGTCGGCGATCCCACGCTGCTTTTCACCAATGCGGGGATGAACCAGTTCAAGGACGTTTTTCTGGGACTGGAGCAGCGCGACTACAAGCGCGCGACTTCGGCGCAGAAATGCGTTCGCGCCGGCGGCAAACACAACGACCTCGAAAACGTGGGCTTCACCAATCGCCACCACACTTTTTTCGAGATGCTGGGGAACTTTTCCTTTGGCGACTACTTCAAGAAAGACGCCGTCGCGTTCGCCTGGGAGCTCATCACTTCATCCGCTGCCGGCCGATTTGGCATTCCCGTCGAGAAGCTCTACTTCACGGTTTTCGGCGGCGCGGAGATTGCTCCCGGCGAAATGCTGGGCGTCGACGAAGAGGCCTGCGGGCATCTGGGTCGAGCGTCGGCGCGCCGAAGCGAGCGCGTGATTGCCGTTCCCGGCCTCAAAGAGAATTTCTGGGCCATGGGCGACACCGGGCCCTGCGGGCCGTGCAGCGAGACTCCACTACGACATGGGTCCGGCGGCTTCGAGCGCGGGCCACGCCGATTGCCAGTTTGGCTGCGAGTGCGGGCGCTACGTCGAAATCTGGAATCTGGTTTTCATGCAGTTCAATCGCGACGCCGCGGGAAACGTGACGCCGCTGCCGAAGCCCTCCATCGACACCGGCGCGGGGCTCGAACGCATGGCCGCGGTGCTGCAAGGAAAAATCAGCAACTTCGAGACGGACCTCTTTCGGCCGCTGATGGATTTTGCCAGCAAGCTTTCGCGGCAAGGCGTACGGCGCCGCGCCGCGAAACGGATGCGTCGCTGCGCATTCTGGCGGACCACAGCCGCGCCGCCGCTTTCCTGATCGGCGACGGCGTCATGCCGTCGAACGAAGGCCGCGGCTACGTGCTGCGCAAGATCATTCGCCGCGCGGTGCGGCACGGACGCATGCTCGGGCTCGAACGGCCTTTCCTGTTCGAAATGGCGCAGCAAGTGGCGCGACGAGATGCGCGAGCCGTATCCCGAACTGCTCGAACGCATCGAGCGCGAGTCACCGGCATCATCCGGCACGAAGAGGAGCGCTTCGCGCACACGATTGACATCGGCCTGCGGAAGCTGGAAGAAGAGCTGGCGCCCCTGCTCGCAGACAAAAATCAGCAAGGCCGCGGTCAGCTATCCCGGCGAAAAGGCTTTCGCCTCTACGACACTTTCGGCCTGCCGCTCGATTTCATCACCGATGTGTTGCGCGATCAGGGCATCGCGTTCGATCGCGGCGGAGTTCGACCGCGCCATGGAGGAGCAGCGCGACGCGCGCCAGGGCTTCCTGGAAGGGCGCGCACAAGGAAGTCGCCAGCCCGGCCTACGCCAAGCTGGCGGAGACTTTCCGCACCGAGCCCGATTTCTACTACGGCACCAGCGCGCGCGACTGCCGCATCGAGGCCATCATCACCGCCGGCGGGCCGGTGAACGAATTGCCCGCGGGCGCCGAAGGCGAAATCGTGCTGGACCGCACGCCTTTCTACGCCGAATCCGGCGGACAGATCGCCGACACCGGCACGCTCTGGAATAACGAACGCACGCTGGAAGCTGGCCGAAGTGCGCGGCGCCTACTATCCGGTGACCGGCCTGATCGCGCATCGCATTCGTGGCCAAAGGAGACGCTGCGCGTGGGCGACCGCGTGGCCGGCGAAGCCGACGCCGCGCGGCGCGAACGCAACAAGCGCAATCACACGGCGACGCACCTGATGCATGCCGCGCTGCGCAACATCCTGGGCACGCACGTGAAGCAGGCGGGCTCGCTGGTGGCGCCCGACCGGCTGCGCTTTGACTTTTCGCACTTTGCTGCCGTCGACCCGGCCGAACTGACCGACATCGAGCAACAGGTAAACGATCAGATTCGCCAAAACGCCGAGATCGAGACCGACGTCACGACGCTCGACGACGCGCTGGCGTCGGGCGCGCTGGCGTTCTTCGGCGACCGCTATCCGGAGCAGAACGTCCGCGTCGTGACCATCCCCGATGCCGGCTCGCCGCGCGGCTTTTACAGCAAGGAGCTTTGCGGCGGCACGCACGTCCGCCGCACCGGCGATATCGGCGTCTTCAAGATCGCCGTCGAGCAATCGGTGGCGGCGGGAATCCGCCGCATCGAGGCGCTCACCGGCGAAGGCGCGCTGGCCGACTACCAGCGCGCCCGGCAGCTGCTGGCCGAAGTGGCGGCGCGGCTGCACGTGGGCGAAGACGAGGTCGGCGAGGCCCTGGAGCGCCTGGCGCAGGCCCAGAAGCAGGTCGAAAAGCAGCTCGAAGCCGTCGCAGCGCAAAGCGGCGGTCTCGCAAACTCGATACCCTGCTCGAGCAGGTGCGCACGGTCAAGGACGTCGCGCGTGCTGGCCGCCGAGATCGAGGGCGTGAACCGCGAGGGCATGAGGGAGCTCGTCGACCCCCTGCGGCAGAAGATGGGATCCGGGGTCTTTGTGCTGGCGACCGTGGAGGACGGCGAAGGTCGCCCTGCTCTCCAGCGTGACCAAGGACCTGACCAACCGGCTCCACGCCGGCAAGATTATCCAGGCTGTTGCCAAGGAATTAGGCGGCACAAGGCGGCGGCCGGCCCGATCTGGCCGAGGCTGGCGGAAAAGACACATCCAACCTAAAAACTGCCCTGGAAGGCGTTTATCCCCTCATTGAGGGGATGCTATCCTCTAGCGAGCGCTAGAAACGTTTTCGGGCGAAGAGAGCTCACCCGCCCGGGATATGTCGTTTGTTTCTCTCATTTTGACGAATCGGACTTTTCTGCTTTCCCCGAGCGATGAAAAAGGTACTCATGACCGCCGTGCTCCTTATGGGCGTTGCGACCCTCGCACTCCCAGCCCACGGACAGCTATCTTCGTACGTGGATGAGCACGGCAACCTCGTCTACATCAACGCCAATCCGACTCCGCGCAAGGCCGCCAAGGGAGCCCCATCGGCGGCCGCGGCGGCAAATCAGAAAGCCTCGGAAGCAAAGGGTGCTGGACCTAACTCGGCCACGGACCATGGTCAAGTTACCGAGCGCCCCCTGACCAGCAATCGTGCCGTTCGCGCCGAAGAGCTTCGCCAGATCGTTCGGGAAAAGGCTGAAAAGCACAACGTGGATCCCGCGCTGGTGAGCGCCGTGATCTCAACGGAATCGGGCTGGAATACTTCCGCACTCTCGAGCAAGGGCGCCCAGGGACTGATGCAACTCGTTCCGGGAACGGCGCAAAAGCTCGGCGTGTTCAACGTGTGGGACCCCGAAGAAAACGTGGACGCCGGCGTCCGGTATCTGAGGATGCTGCTGGAACGATATAATGGCGACCTGCCGAAGGCGCTGGCGGCGTATAATGCCGGTCCGAGCGTCGTGGATCGCTGGGGCGGTATCCCCAATTATCGCGAGACGCGCGACTATGTGCGCAAAGTGACCAACACCTACTTCCAGCCCGGCTCCAACCAGCAGCCCTTTTCGCGCGCGGCTTCCAGGCAGATCTACCGCACGACGGCAGCTGACGGCCGGGTGGTATTCACGAACGAATGAGAGCGGGCAGGCCTTCACAGGCCACCTCAATCCGGCCATTTCTTCGCGTCTTCAGGTCTTCGGTGTCCTATTCCCTGGCCTACTTTTCTGTTACGTCCATTTCTCTGGCGATGATCTGCATTCTGGGAATTGGGACGAGCGTGCCGGCTGCCGCTCAAGAAGATCCTGCATCGCGCCGCATCGCAGCCCAAGCGCAATTTGAACGCGCGGAAACCATGCGCGCCACACTCGAAGCGAAAAACGAGCGTGAGCGTTCGCTACGCGAGTACGAGGCCCTGGTTACGGCCTATCGCCGCGTTTACCTGATTACTCCTCACGCCATGCAAGTTCCGCTGGCGATCAAAGCCGTCGGGGACCTCTACCGCAGAATGGGCGAACAGTTCGAGGCCCGGTACTTCGCTTCTGCCGTGAAGGCTTACGAATTTCTGATTCGCGACTATCCCGATGCGAAATACCGGGAAGAGACTCTGCTGGCCATCGCGGACATTCAGAAAAATTACCTTTCTGAGAAAGATCTGGCGCGGAAGGGCTACGAAGATTTCCTGCAGCAGTATCCGCGGTCGCCCTATGCGGCTCAGGCACGTAATGGACTGGCGGACCTGAAAGCATCCGAGAAAACGGAGAAGCCAGTCGCAACGGTTCCTGCGAAGGCGCCGACTTCTTCCGCGACTTCGCTCCGGCAACTTCGCTGCAAATGCGCCTGCAAATGCGGCTGACTGCGGCTCCCGTAACTGCTCCCTCAAATGTACCCGCCGCAGCGTCTGTTTCGGCAACCACGCCTGCAGCGACTGCACCTGCCGCAGCTCCGTCCGCGGCTGCCGCGCCGGGGCAAAACTCTGAAGTGAGCAGCGTGCGCATCTGGAATGCGGACAACTACACCAGGATCATTATCGAGCTGGGCGGCCAAGCCAAATATCAAGCGGCGCGGATATTCGATCCGGATCGCATCTACTTCGATATCGAAAACGCAAAATTGAGTACCGAGCTGCTGCATCAGCCCATCGAGGTTCCGGCTGGGAGCTACCTGAAGGCAGTGCGTGTGGCGCAGAACCGCGCCGACGTGGTGCGCGTGGTGCTGGATGTAGCCAAGGTAAAAGACTACTCGGTGTTTGAACTTTCGGGTCCCGATCGCCTGGTTGTGGACGTATACGGGCCGGGCGGCAACAAGGGTCGTGCTTTGAGTGCAAGCGCCACGAATGCGGATGCAGGAAGCGAGAAGCCTGCGAACGCCGGGAGCGCCACTCCTACGGTAAGTACGAGACCTCCGAATGCGATTTCGGTTAACCCAACATCGTCTAGTGCAAAATCGGCTAACGCAACGCCCGCGAGTCCCGTGGGCGTGAATTCCGCGGCAGCGACAGCAGCGACACGGCCTACAAGTCCGGCGGGTGTAGAAAGCAGGCGTCCGGCACAACCGAAACCGTACGTGGGTTTGCTGCCGCTATCGGCTACGGCGGCGCCTTCCCTGCTGCGGATGCCGGGTTGGTCCAATCCTTTTGCCGGCAATCCTTTCTCTGGCAATCCTGTCTCTGACAAGCCTCTACCCGGCAAGGTAGCTTCCGCCAAGAACGAATCGGTAAAGAACCTGGCGGAAACCATCGGGCCTGCGCCGGCCGCAAAGCCCACGCGCAACGGCGAACATTCCCTGACGCGAGCCCTGGGATTGAAAATCGGGCGCATCGTCATCGACCCCGGCCACGGCGGCCACGACACAGGTAGCATCGGCCCCAGCGGCTTAATGGAAAAAGATCTGTGCCTCGATGTGGCCCAGAGGCTGGGTAAATTGATCCAGGAGAACTTCCCCGCCGCAGAGATTGTTTATACGCGGCAGGCAGATAAATTTGTGGGACTGGAACAACGCACGGCCATCGCCAACGGAGCCAAGGCCGACTTGTTTATTTCCATCCACGCGAATTCCAGCGAAGACGCCAAGGCCAGCGGTATCGAGACCTACTACCTGAATTTCAACGCTTCGCCGCAAGCGATGGAAGTGGCGGCGCGCGAGAATGCCACGGCGCAAAGCTCGGTGCACGACCTGCAGGACCTGGTCACCAAGATCGCTCGGAATGAAAAAATCGAAGAGTCGCGGGACCTGGCCGCCGACGTGCAGGAATCGCTGGCCAGTTCCATGCAGGGCGGCAGCCGCCCGGGGCGAAATCGCGGCGTGCGCAAGGCGCCCTTCGTGGTGCTGGTGGGCGCGGATATGCCCTCGGTGCTCGCGGAGATCTCCTTCCTCAGTAATCCGGCCGACGAGCAAGCGTTGAAAAAGCCCGAAAATCGGCAGCGCGCGGCGGACGGACTATTTCGCGGCATCGAGAAATACCTGCGCAGCGTCAACAGCCTCACCACAACGATCTCCCCCGCAGTCTCCGCGCGCTAAGGCCAACGGGTCCGCGGTAGCGCGATTGCCCCCGTGGCGTTACCATGGAAAGCACCAGATCGATTGGCAAAGGGAATGGGATGAAGGGCAAAAACATCATTTTCGCGTTACTTCTGTGGGGCCTGTCGACGATGCCTCTGGCCGCTCAGGGGCTGCTGCCCTCTTCGTTTGGCGCGTGGACAGGCGCGGGCGCGCAGAGCCAGGTTCCGGCGGCGCAGATCGAGCAATTGGCGAACGATCGAGCCAACATCCTGCGCGAATATGGGATCAGCGCGGGCGAGCGGCGCGATTATTCGAATGGGAATGGCGCGCTGACGGTTACGCTCTACCGCATGGTTGACCCGAGCGCGGCCTTTGGCGCGTTTACGTTTCTGCGGGAGCACGATATGGCCGCTCGCGCGCTGAACAGACCCATTTCGTATAGCGCCGGCGGACGCGGGCGGACTCTGCTCGTGGTCGGTAATTTCGTGCTGGACGTGGCATCCGCAAAAGGTCCGGTGGCAGATGCCGACCTGACTGCGCTCGCGCAGAGCATCTCAGGCCAGGCAGACCGGCGGCCCTATCCGCTGATTGCCTATTTTTTGCCCAAGGCGGGTCTTGTTCCGGGTTCGGAACGATACGTACTCGGGCCCCAGGCGCTGCAACAGGTATTTCCGCCCGGAGCGGCGAACCGTACAGACTGGGCAGGCTTTGGCAGCAGCGCCGAAGCTGTGGTGGGACGCTATCGGCTTCCCGGCCAGAACGGCACGCGCGAAGCCCTGCTGCTGGTGATCCTCTATCCCACGCAGCAGCTCGCCGCGGATCGATACGCGACGATCAACAAGTCGTTTGCGCTCAACGGAGATCCCAAGGACGCGAATGGCCGGCCTTCCTTATTCGGCGCAAGGTCGAGCGCGCTGATCGCGCTGCTCTCCGGCGTCGATTCGCCCGACGTCGCGGCTAACTTCCTGAATCAAATCCACTACGCCTCGGACGTTACCTGGGACGAGCCCACACACGAGCTTACCGACCCAAGTATTTCGACCATCGTGGTGGGGGCCATCGTCGACACGGGCGCGATTATGCTGCTGGTGCTGGCCGCGAGCTTAGGATTTGGAGGCTTCAGGATCTTCATGAAGCTTGTGCTGCCCGGGAGAGTGTTTGATCGTACAGAAAACGTTGAGATCCTGCAGCTGGGAATCAACAGTAAACCCATAGCAAATAAAGACTTCTACCTGCTGAAATCCTCAAGGTAAACGTTAACTTTATATAGCTAACCTACTGAAAATGGAAGAGATGCAGTTTTATTGTCTCCAGTGTTTCTTTTCTTGACTCGCAAGACGAGCATCTTCTAGACTTTGGGCTGAGGAATCAGTTTCAAGGCCTTCCGCGCATAGGCCTGAGACTTTCTCCCCTCTGGAGAGCCCACCGTAAAGGTGGGCTTTCTGTTTTGGAACTGCTGGTGATGTAATCGTTGAGAGACCAGTGATGTAATCGTTGAGAGAATAGTTAAAGTAACTTCCGCGCTCCTGTTCGGCTTCGTTACACTCTTCGCGTCCTCGTGGTAATCCCCTCGCGCGGTACACCTGTGACTCATCTCGATTATTACTCATCAAGCATCTTTCCGACGTAAAACTGCTGCGGGTACTATAGCGTCAACGCGCAACAAGGCCCGAGAGTATAGCTTCCGATTGATTCCCCACTTGCGGGTCAGCGCTATTGGCCCACCGACGGGGGCGGAGGCTGTGTGAAAAAGAAGTGGATTGCGGCTCTAGCCGAAGTTAATAAAGAACTGCTGCTCATCCTTTCGATTGTCGGCTCCGTTGGCCTGATCAATCTGCTGATTGCGGGCCAGCGCATGGCCCTGACGATGTACAACCTGCCGACACTGCTTGCGGCGTATTATTTCGGGCGCCGGCGGGCGGTGGAGGCTTCCCTGGCTTCCATTCTGCTCGTGGTGTGGATGAACATGATGAACCCGACGGTGCTCGGGGTCACCTTTCGCAGAGAGGCGGAGACGCTGCTCAGTTGGAGCGACCTGATCATCTGGGGCGGGTTCCTGATCATCACCGCTTACGCGACGGGGACGCTCTACGAGCATGGGCAACGAAGACTGCACGACCTGCGCGAGACGTATTACGGGGTGCTGCAGATTCTGAGCCAATTCATCTCCAACGACAAATTCACGCAGAACCATTCCTATCGCGTCTCGCTGTACGCCACGCAAATCGCGGGAGAGATGGGCATGTCCGACGACCGCATCGAAGACGTGCGCGCCGCGGCGCTGCTGCACGATATCGGAAAACTCGATATGAGCCGGGAGATCCTCTACAAAGCCGCGCGGCTGACGGAAGAAGAGATGGTTCAAGTGCGCGGCCACGTCGACAAAGGCATGGATCTGCTCAGTCCCGTGGGAGGCTCGCTGCAGAGGATTTTGCCCATCGTGCTCGCGCACCACGATCGATTCGACGGGACAGGCTATCATCCGACGAAGGGCGAAGATATTCCCATCGAAGCAAGAATCATCAGCGTGGCCGACGTGTACGACGCGCTGGTCAGCGACCGGCCTTACCGCAAGGGCATTTCGCCATTCGAGGCTCGCGACACTATCTCGAAGGCATCGGGCAAGGATTTTGATCCTCGGGTGGTGGCGGCATTCGAGTCCGCGTTCCGCAAGCAAAGGCTGGAAGTGCCCGAAGTGCTGGTGTAGAGAGAAGTCTTCAAGTAACGAGGCTCTTAGCATCTCTCCGCATACGTCGGATTCCCGCAACATTCTGCATCTTGCTCCCCACTGTCTACTCCACTAAAGACCGGCGCACTCAGGATATGATGGAGTCGTAGAGGCGCCAAAAACGAGCGCGCGTGGCTCCGGCGCTTCGCCCAACCCTCATGCCCTTCGCCCGCCCAGAGTACGACGCGGTTGTCGTCGGCAGCGGACCCAACGGTCTGGCCGCTGCGATTACGTTCGCACAGGCGGGCCGCTCGGTTTTGTTGATCGAGGGAGAGGCAACCATCGGGGGCGGCTCACGCTCGGCGGAATTGACGCTGCCCGGTTTCATGCACGACGTATGTTCCGCCGTGCATCCCATGGCCCTGTGGTCTCCCTTTTTTCGCCAGCTGCCGCTGCGGCAATACGGCCTGGAATGGATCCATCCGGCGGCGCCGCTGGCTCACCCTCTGGATGACGGCTCGGCGGTGATGCTCGACCGCTCGGCGGAAATAACCGCGCAGGGGGTTGGCGACGATCGGAAACGCTACCTTCGGCTCATGGAGCCGCTCGTCGCGGACTGGCCGAACCTCGAATCGACCATCGTGAATCCCTTCGGTTTCCCGTCCCATCCGCTGGCGGCGATGCGTTTCGGATTAGACGCGCTCCGTCCCGCGTCGAGCATTGCCAAACATTCATTCCAACACACGCGGGCGCGGGCCCTTTTTGCCGGGCTCGCGGCGCACTCCATGCTGCCGCTGGAACGAGCGCCGAGCGCCGTATTCGGTCTGGTTCTGGGAGTCATGGCGCACACGGTGGGCTGGCCCTTCGCTCGCGGAGGCTCGCAGAGTATTGCGAACGCGTTGGCCGCGTATCTGAAATCACTTGGCGGAGAGATTACAACGGGCGTGCCGGTTGCGGCGATCGAGGAGCTTCCGCGCGCGCGCGCGATTCTCTGCGACGTGACGCCGCGACAACTCTTACGGCTTGCGGGCTCTCGGCTCACGCCTGACTTCCGCGACAAATTGGAGCGCTTTCGATATGGTCCCGGGGCCTGCAAGCTCGATTGGGCCCTGAGTGGCCCCATACCCTGGAAGGCCAGCGAGTGCGGGCGCGCCGGCACGGTTCACCTGGGGGGCACCTTCGAGGAGATCGCCGCATCCGAGCGCGCGCCTTTCGAGGGAGATCACTCCGAGAAACCTTTTGTCCTGCTGGCGCAGCCTACGCTTTTTGATCAGACTCGTGCTCCGGCAGGAAAGCATATTGCGTGGGGATATTGTCACGTTCCGAATGGCTCCGCCGTGGACATGACCGCTGCCATTGAAAACCAGATCGAACGCTTTGCGCCGGGCTTTCGCGCCCTGATTTTGAAGCGCAGCGTGCGGGTGGCTGCCAGCCTGGAGGGTTACAACCCCAATCTGATTGGCGGCGACATCGGCGGCGGGATGATGGACCTGGGACAATTCCTGCTGCGGCCAACGCGGCGCTTGTATCGTACTCCGGCCAAGGGAATCTATTTATGCTCTTCGTCCACGCCTCCGGGCCCCGGCGTGCACGGGCTTTGCGGCCATCTGGCCGCGCGAGCGGCGCTGAAGGATCTCTCCTAAGAGGATTCCGTGGATAGAAAACGCATGATCGTCATGGGCTTCGCCATCTTCTGCATCGCGTCATTTGCGGTTGCGTATGCAGGCGACTACTTGTGGTTGCACTACAGAATGCGAAACGTGCAGCCCACAGATCCATTTGAGTCCGTGACGTTCTACTACGGGACGGCGATGAAGAACGGCAAAGTCGAGGTCTTTTACGGCCAGCCTCAAACGCAGACCTGCGTTCATTCGCTTTTTCCGCATGCCAGCTACACGCCGTGCTGGTATTTCAAACGCTCGGGTGTGAAGCTCCTCTAGCCCATGGTTTCCGTTAAGCCCATCGCCAGCCAGTCTTCGCCGACACGCGCTGCTAAGCCGTCATTCTTTAACAAGCAGTGGTCCCAAACTCAGTCATCGCAGAGGCGCATCCCCCAGCCGCGCTTCGGTCAGTGCACGGTCAGCAGGCGCTTGATCGTTGGTATCAAGGCCCTGCCCGCTTCCGACTTCGGAACAAACGCACCGGCGAATAAACGAGCCATTCCACACGCATCACGTGTCGTGAACTGACTACTAATGAAAACGATCTTCGCTTCCGGGGCGATCTCTCGCATTCGCCAGGCCGCTTCGAGGCCAGTCATCCCGTCCATAACGATGTCGAGGACAACTACTTCGGGTACGGTTTTCCGAAATACCTCCACGGCTTCGTTCCCGTCCGAAGCTTCTGAAAGCTGCCAAGCGGGCTCGTCCAGTTTAATTAACTTACACAGGGTCTCTCGAACGAACTTATGGTCATCGACAATCAGTATGCGCGGCATTCTAGGTAAATGATGGGAGCGTGATGCAGACTGCGACATACCCGAAAACCTGTAAATATACAGGTGAACATTGGTGTGCGTCCGGCGTACATGGTGTGAAACCTTCGACCTGGACGGTAAATGACCTGATGAGTGAGAGAACAACCTGCGCCCCCCATGGCGAGGGATCATCACGAGCATAAAAACGATAACCGACAACGATGCAAGGCCGGTCGCATGCCTAGAACATCGATTGGGCGCGTATGCATCGACGGAGCCCGGACCGCCTTCGCGGTCCGGGCCAGCCAAAGATGGGTTGAATTGCGGTTTCTTTGCCTACCGACCTTCTTTGTGCTCGAAGATGGCGATGCAGCCGGTGGCCTTGAAACCAAACCTGGCGCAGACGCTGTCATCGGTTGCCGCTGTCGTGGAGCTGCTGATTTGCTGGATGTCAAATATGTGGTTATTCTCAGGGAAAGCTGCGGGATTCTTGCCCCTGGTGCTTAACGCCAGAAGCCCTGTTTGCGGCACGTTCTGCAGGAAATTGCCGGTTTCCGCATCGATCACGCCGAGCTGCTGAGATTGTGTAGTGTCGTTGTTGAGCCGTCCGGTTACGTAGAACCGATCGTCGCCGGAATTGAACCACACCTCATCGCCGCCGCCGACCTGCTTGCTGACGCTGATGACGTGGATTGTATGCGTCGAACTGTTCAGAGTGAGCACGATCGGGAAGCCGCACGCCGAAACCAAAATGTGCTGGAAGGGTCCGATCGCCAATCCCGTGATGCTGACGCTAACGGTGCCGGCGACGGCTGCACAGTCGATGGAGTAGGTGGCTTCAGACTTCATGCTGACGGGGTTGATGACTTGAATGGCGGGCGGTAGAGTGACCGCCCCGGTCTTAGGGTCCGTATTTCCCGGCACGGTAATCAGAAAGCGCTGTTTCTCCCGATCCCACTTGGGTTGTTCCAATCCTCCCGCGCCGGGGAAAGAGACATGGCCGGTCGCCGTTAAGCCCTTGGCATCAATAAACGTGGCGTAAGGATCGATGGGACCATGCGGGGCCGCCAGCGCGAGCGGAGCATTGTTGGCGATGAGAATAACCTTGTGAACCGGGTCATAGTCCAATTCATCCGCGCGACCGCAGTAATGATGCACTCCATCATCACACGCTGGAATCGCAGTGCTGACTTCCTTGAGGAGCTTGAGATAGTTTGCGGAGTTCGGGTCCACGTCCGCGACGCCCGCGAGGCTGTTGCCGTCGCCAGCCCAGAGTTTTCTATCCGGCGTGACCACGACGCCGTTCGGGCCGGGACCATTCGTCGTTGCAGTGCCGCCGCCGCTCGGCAGCGGTCCGGCAAAGCCCGAAACGCGTCCGACGAAAACATCGTCTTCGGCATCGACAATGTCCACGCCGTTGTTCGATCGATCAGCGAAGTAGTACCTTTCCGTTCCGGGATCCGCCCACGAAATATCCGCACTCGCGATGGGATTCCCGGGAATCGGGATCACTCCGACAAGACCGACCGGAGTATTTCTACTTTCATCCAGGTGTTCACTTTCGCGACAGTCCTGATCGTGATGATCACGGTCCCGATCATCCCTATCGGATCGGGCGGTAACCGCGAGCCCCAGGAGCAACACGACAGCCAGTACAAGTTTCGGTTTCACGGCGGCCTCCTCAGTGAGTTGCAGGATTGGTTGGGCTCGATTACCAGAACAGGGACGAAGAGTCCGGTCTCCGAGCTAACGTGGCGCGGAATCTATTCGGCTGAATATTAAGCAAACCTGAAGATTAAGGTCCGAGATAAGCGGACCGCATTTCATACGTAAGCAGCAGCCTGGGCAGGTAGATCGTCGCAGCTCGTGTAGCGACACCCATTGAGACCACCCCGAGGTACCAGCGAGGAACTTCGAGGTCCTTTGGAGGCACATTGAATCTACGTGTGGTGTCTAATCCCAGATTTCGCCCGTATGCTGCTTTCATTGAAAGCGAGTCGTCGAGCTAGCAAGAGAACGTCGCCGGTTGGCTCCTGGTCAACTTTGCATTTCCAATCTGTGACGGATCGCGCCCTCCATACGCGGCCCACATTTTCGGGCCCGATTTCCAAACGGGGTATTGGCCCTAGTCCTTCTATCCCGCATAACCTCGCGTTGCATTCCCATCTCTCTGATTTCTACCGGCGCGACTGCCCGAATCCGGCGGAAGCCAGGATGGCTTGCCCGCCAGCACTAGTCATCCGGTGAAATCGTCGCCGCCGATTGGTCCGAAAATCCTTGCGTCATCGCGAGCTTTTTGCGAGGCGGCGTTCTTGTTTGTGCCGTAGCCATTCGGCATGGGTCTGCGCTTGACGTTCTTCAGCACCGCAGGCCTGCAACAGGCACATACGAAGTGCAATCACGTGGTGGGCCATTCGCCGGTTCCCACGGAACAGGCGATTTGTATCTGGTCGCGCGGGTTGGCAGAGGCATCGGACGCGTCGGTTTCTTGCCATATTGGCGTCTCCGCCGCCCCTTTCTTCAATGGGGTTCTATGCAATCTCCGACCCGGCGAATGACCATTCTCATGACAAACCACCAACACAGGGCATTGTTGTCTCGAAGCGAGTTCTTCCATTTGGCAGAGACGCACTGACCTGTTGGGAACTTGCTGTCACGGCTGACTTCACCAGAATTGATCGAGTGCTTCGTCGAATGTCTTCATTGCCGGCTTCAGCGGTGACGCCAACCTTACGCATTCTACAAGGTGATTGAAACTGTACCCACCCGAAACGACTCGGAGGCCCCAGCCCGAAAAGTCCGCGAGCTCAACCGGTCGATGCAACACTATCCGACCGGTTGATCCGACGATACTTCCCTCCCACTACAACTTGTACTGCGACCAGAACAATTTAAACACCCGATTGAAGAACTACACAGAGAGTGCCGCCGAAATCAGGACGACTGAAGTGCAAATGGTCACGTTTGTGCCGTCGAACCCAGCCTGTACCGTTCCCACGGCATTTCGAGAGTCGCTCGAGAATACATACGGACACCACTCGCTGCGTTCTGTGCCATGATATCTGGTGAATCGTTGGGGCGAAGAGTTTGCCTACAAAACGCGAAAAGATTTTGATTGTGGAGCCGGATGCGAAGTCGCGGCAACAGTTGCTGGAACTGTTGCGTTCAGCAGGCTATGACGTCTCGCCTGCCCCGACCCAGGAAGACGGCTTCACGATCGTGCAAAACGGCGGAGTGGACCTGTTTCTTCTTTCGGCCGATCTTTCGGATTTGCAATGCTGCAACGCCCTGGCGGAAATCAAAGGGATGGCAGCAACCGCCAGCACACGCGTGATCCTGCTGACGCACGGCGGGGGAGTGGAACGCGCTCGGGGACTCGATCTGGGCGCCGACGACGTTCTTCCTCCGCAATGGGAACCTGCGGAATTGCTGGCGCGCGTGCGCGTGCAACTCCGCGACAAACACGCGTACGAAGAGTTGTTGGAAAAGACGCGCATCGCGTCCGAAGGGCAGGAAATCGCCAACACGGCGTTTCAAGCGCTGGCCGTGACCGAGAAGATGACGCGCGACGCCATCACGCTGGATCGCGCGCTGAAAATCGGGGTCGGTTCGCTTATTTTCGTGGCGGCAATCATTGCGGGGATTTTTCTGCTGTATTCGCGGCGTGCGGATAAGGAGACGAAGCTCGCGTATTCGGTGATCGCGCAACTCGAACACGGCGTTTACCGGCAAGAAGCATTAGTCGCTGAAACGCGAAGGATGCGCGCGACTTTGCAGGAAACGGACGCGGCCATGCAGAAGGAGCAGCTCCAAAAGCAGACGGAAGAGCTGCAGCACAAGATTTCGAGCGGTGAAGCCAGCGACGTTTCCAGTCTGAGAAAGCAACTGGAAGAAACAACCGGGCGCTTGAAACGCGTGCTGAGCGAATCGGATGCCGCGGAAGGAGTGATTCGATCTTACGCGCCGAGCGTCTGCCTGCTGCATGTGTCCGTGGCGTTCAGGGACCAGAGTTCAGGGCGCCGCCTACGCTACGCGGGGATTAATCCGGATGGCGGGCCGCTGAAAGACAGCGAAGGCAATCCGGTCTATACCTTGGGAGGCCGGACGCCGGAAGTGCGCGCGGATTTCTTCGGCACGGGATTCCTGGTCGGCGAAGGGACGATCTTGACGAATCATCATGTGGCGCAACCCTGGTGGAAGAATGACGAACTGAGTTCGGCACTCCAGCAGGGACTGGAACCGGTGGTCGCGGAGATGACGGCGTACTTCCCGGATGCGCCTGCGGGCGTCGCAGTGGAGATTGGGCAAATTTCCGAGGAGGCGGATCTTTCGGTGCTTCACGGCGATCTTTCCAGTCTGAAGCGGCCGATCCTGAAGATCGACGGCCGGAAGGAAGCGGCGGTAAGCGGACAACCGGTGATTTCCCTGGGCTACGCCACCGGAATCAGCGCCATTCTGGCGCGAGCGGGAGATGACGCTGTGGATGACATCGTGAAGGTGTCGGGCGGCGATCCAACAAAAATAACCGGCGAACTTCTACGACGCAGGCTGATCCGGCCGCTGGTTACGCAAGGACACATCGGCGACGTACTCGCTGACAAGATTGTCTACGATGCGCAGACGACGTCGGGGGGATCAGGAGGGCCGCTGATCAACCGGGACGGAGAAGTGATCGGTGTTACGTTCGCGGTAGTCAAAGACTTCGGTGGCTCCAACTTCGGCGTGCCGATTCGTTACGCGCAGCCGCTGCTCAAACCCCAATGAACAAGCATAGACACCCTCGGAGGCTAGTCCCCCCAGAAGTAAGCCCTGGCACAGCACAAGAATCGAACTGAAGAGATGAAACCGGCGAGGCCCCAGTTTTCTGCTGGGACATCGCCGGTTTCATTGGTTGCTGAACGCAGAACTAAGGAGCCGGAACTACGACTCGGTTGCCCGGAACGCTCTGGGGTTGGTAAGAGAAGACTTCGCGGCTGTCGGGATCCACGAAGACCTTCACCCAATGAATATTGTTCAAATCAGCCGGATTCGGGTGCGTTGCGTCTGTGGTTATCACGTTGTCGCCAAAAGTTTCGACGCGGGTGAAATTCTCAAGATGCCGAGCCAATACCGCGACCGCGCTGGTGTTCACAGGCGGAGGGAACGCCAGAGCAGGCGAATCAACGGGAAGACTATCGTAGAACGGTTTATCAATTCGGAAGTAGTGTGAGTCGCCGTGGACATAGGCTACGGGCTTCCGAAAAGCTTCCGCTTCGGTACGCAGAGCGGCCAAGAAGGTCTTGAAGCCGTCTTGCGCGGGGACAACATCCATTTCCGTGAGGGTTTTTGGGTCTCGCAAAGGAGAGCGAGTCGGGTCGGTTCGGTCGAAACCCGGATCCGCCTGCGAGATGAACATGATCGCGGCGGAATCGCGCTCCTTCGCGACCTCGAACGTTTCCTGCATCCAGTCGATGTCCGCTTTATTGCGGGCGTCCCACTCGACGGGGTCGGGATGATCCTTGCAGAGATTGTTGCAGGATCCCTGAATGTTCAGCGTGGCATAGGTCACGCCGCGGTAGGTCCATCGGCGGTTCTCGACGCAGGCTACGTCAGTCCATTGGTCGGTATCGAGACCATTTCCGTTCACGTCCAGGAGACCTGCGCCGTGCTTGAAACCTTTGCACGGCAGAGAAATTCCATCGGTTACTGTCGTCTGTTCAGCTTGATGCAACTTGTGCTGTCCGAGAGTAAAGGGAGTGCTGAAAAAGAGTACCCGCTCGCGGTCAAGCCGCTCCAGCGAATTGTAAGGGCCATTCGAGTTCGCGGCGAAGCCATTGTCACAATCGGTCCAGTCGTTGTCGCCGGGAGTAAAAGCGGCGGGCGCTCTCAACTTGGCAAAGAACCCAAGCGCTTGCGTATATTTGGCCTCGTCGCATTTGACCGGCGTGGTGGAGCCAGGCAGCACGCTTCCCGCCTTCAGATCGCCGTCATGGACGGTGAAGGCCAGGTCCTGCGAGTTCATATCTTCAATCAGATTAGGATCGACCCCAGGATTCGCCTGGAGGTCGCTGTAGGGCATATCGCCCCAGAGGCCGATGGTGTATTTCTCGCGGCGGTGCCAGTTGTCGTGATCGTCCCAATCGTCATCATTGCGAGAGCCACGCCCTTCAAATCCTTTCTTGTCGTCGCGGTCCTGGTCGTTTCCGCGGGCTGCAGTCGCCCAGATCATCGTTCCTGCGGCGATACCCAGAACTCCTACAAGCAAGATGAGCCATGTCCGGAAGATCCACAGGCCCTTCAAAGAACTGCCCCTCCGACTATCCATCATCAATCCCCCGTAATAAGTAAGATTTTCACAGCGTGAAGCAGTACGCCCGGTAGCCGCGCGAT
Organism: uncultured Acidobacteriota bacterium; assembly: GCA_963810155.1. GTDB lineage: Bacteria > Acidobacteriota > Terriglobia > Acidiferrales > UBA7541 > Palsa-189. The sequence goes on along the minus strand of CAWEMN010000020.1, from coordinate 162,960 downwards.
TTGGGAGCGCGGATGGGTGCAATCTGCCGTTACTCTCTTACGGGCGTGTTAACGCACGTTTAATACTCTGCTATGGCAAGGTCTGAATGTTTTTCTGAGGTTATTTCGCCGAAAAACTTTCGACAGCGTAGCGGCTTTGACCAAGAAATAGGCAAAGGTTTTCACATTGAAGCGATCCGTGAGACGGCAAGCGGGGCGATCGCCGTCGCGTAGTGGAACGTTACGGCCAGCCGCAAACGCAGACCCGCGTTCATTCGCTTTTTCCGAACACACCGTGCTGGTATTTTAAAACGGTCGCGTGTGAAGCTCCTCCAGCGCATGGTTTCCGCCGTTTAACCCTGCGACTATTCTGCGGCGGCTATCGACTGGAGTTTCGGCATATGCGCTGCGTCAACGCCGTCACGGTAGTCGACTAAGTCTGTCGATGTGCTGTCCACCCCACCGTTGCGAAGAATGAGCACGGTTCTACCACCATCGAGACTGACGACGTTGACTATATTGATTCGCCTCTACAGCGAGGATGTGAAGGGTCGGCTGCGGGGCTAGCCATGCCCCGAGAGAGAAATCGGACGTTGAAGAGTTCTGGCCTGCTTTCCACTGTGCCGTTCCGTAATATCGAAGACTGCCGTCGGCAACTCGAAAAGCTTGCACAGCAAAAGCTGGAGAACGGCCTTCGGCTGCGTGCCGTTGCAGGTCTGAAGCGATCAACCTCATACGTTCCGTTAAAAGCGAAACCATTTGAGTTTGAGTGTTAAACCGAACGGGTTCATTTAGGAGTTCGGCGAATTTCGTGGGAATGCGAATTGGGTGTCCGGGTGTTGCCCTGCTTCCGCAGACTGGTTCACGGTGGAGCCGCACGACGTAATATAGGTAACGATCTCTGGTGTACAACGGGCATTGCCCCACTACCGTCGCTAGAGCCCCGACATACGAACTGTTACCAACACCCTCGTCGCCCTCCGCACCCACCAACGTTGTCAGCTTGACCGAGAAGGCATCGCCACCTGTGAGAACGTCATACTCATCCCCTAACGCGAAACGATGAGCGTCAGGGGCCTTCAATAAATTTGCGATATAGGTTTCGGGGAGTTCGATTGCCGGGAAGAAGCCGTTCGCCACTGGGCTGACAAGCTCTGGCGTATCGGGGGGAACAGTATTGTTGAACTTGACGGCATCAAAATAAATGATGACTCGATTTCCATCATAGCGGCCTGCTATCCAGACTCGCTCGGGCAAAGTTTGACACTGACTCGACCATCCACAGAGAGTCACAAGGGCAACAGCCGCGATTATGAGATTCCGCATTATGCGGAGCTGACCTCCTCGTGTGATTCCCGTAGCATAACATCGAGGATGCTTCTGGTTCAGGCTGGCCCGTGGGTTGTTGCGAACCCATCAGCCGTCTGGCTGCCGTTTGGGCTAACCCGCACACGTTTTTGAATAGGTCCTCAAAAGTCGAGGGTCCGTGATTGTTCACTGTGAAGTTGAAGATGAGGCCGGAACATACACGCGATCCGGACCCACGAGCTCCGCATTCGGAACTTCGGTGCTGAGTTTAACGGACTGCATTCCGGCCTTTTTTTCCGGCTTGGCCGGAAATGTCAGCAGGTATTGGTGGCCCAGCCGCTGAGAGATATCGTCGAAGTACGGACGGAAAGATGGAACCGCGACGACTCCCAGGTCGTAAGCCTCACCGCCGGTCTCATCCGAAACCCGCGACAAGTCGTTCTGTCCCCAGTTGAGCCGCCAGAAGCTGTGCCCAAAATGGCCGCCGCCCGGCGCATAGATTGAATAAACGACGATTCCGGCTCGCTGTGCCTGCTCGATGGCTTCGTCCAGGTAAGGATCAACGGAGCCGGGACTGTACCGATCGATGCCGCTGGTGATCATGACGATTTCGCGGCGCGGCCGCGCCGGATTTGGCTGCCAGCGCTTGATCAAATCCTCCACCGAAAAATATGGACTTGCCGCCCCTGCGGAATTCCCAAGAGGCAGACGCACGGCCTTCGCCGCGCTGGCATGGTCCTGCGTCAGGTCCTGCACCGTCTCGACGGTGCCGTTGCGCATGTATCCGACGGCAACGAACGTCGACGGCGGTTGCTGCGCAATGAACGCCCGCAAATCGCCGAGCTGGGTCTCCACGGTCCAGGAAGAGCTGTCATCCACGAGAACATACAGATCGAGGCCGGCGTGCTCGCCAGTAGCGGGCAGCCAGCTGCTGACACGGTCCCGATCATGCCCTTCGGTCACCACCACATCTTCGCGGTTGATCTCGGGCGTCTCAGCGCCATGGCGACTTTCGACGCTGACCACCATGTGCACCGGCGCTCCGGGCGCGGCGTTCTGTCCGTTCGCGCGCACCCCCGCGAAGAAGGTTCCGGAGGCCAAACCGAGAATGATTCCCAAAGCTAAATTGTGTCGTATCATCGCGTCACCTCAACAAAGTGCCCAACGGTTCTTAGATGCTCCGACTCAGTGCCAAGAATCGTGCGGCATGCCGAAGCCCCGATCGCGATTCGTGATTTCAGCCAAGTCAGCCGGCGTTGCATCGACCGGTTGAGCCGGCACGCGCTTATCAGGACCATTCAGCGTAGGGGGTAATCCAATCCAGCGGTCAGATGCGCCGTTTTGGGTCAAGAACTGAATCCCAAGTCACGGATTGGGTAAACGATTTCCTACATTTCTTTCCCGCAAAGACGCTCGCGTTCGGAAGTCAGTGAATCATTGGAAGTTAGTAGGCCGTCCCGGAGCCTTGTTTGGAGATGTGAGTGCTCCGCCCTAATTGCAGGGATTTTCATGATCACCAGGTTCTAAATAGCCAAAACGACCTGCTATGAACTCGGCCCTCATGTTTCGCGCGGCGCGAATCGCCCTGGTCCTCCTGTGTGCCTTCTCCGTTGCGTTTGTTCTTGCTACACCGGATACCACTGACGATGTCACCTGCGTCTTGAGAGCGAGTCACCCCGACCAGGCTCACAGACTCGCGATTTCTTCCGTTCAGCCCCCTGTGCGGCCGAGTGGAATATTCCGACTGCCCTCGCTCCCGAGTTCCGCCCAACGGTTGACCGTCCCGGCGTTGCTCGACCTCGTCTGCGTTTATCGCTGCTAGGACCTAGCCCGACGCCAAAATCCTATCCGTATGCGCCGAAGCATCTGTGAAGAATGCTTCGACCGTAAGAGTTACGAAGAAATCCTGTTTCACAACTGAGATTTCAATAGGACCGTTTCGAGTATCGCGTGCTACCGAGCGTGGTCTTAAGGAGGCGCTGCCATGCGTTCAAAGTTGTCGCCGGTTTTGATGCAAGTCTCCGCGCAGCGAAAAGAGGCTGACCTAACGTGATAGAAATTCTATCCGAATACTATCGTACGCCCGGAGGTCTGCTTGGCGACATTTCCGTGACCAGATCAATCAGGCCACGAGGGATTCTTTCGATGGGGGCCGGACACGATTTGTTATGGACATTGCATCTCCGGCATCTCGGCAAAGTTCGAGAAGGCGCCACTCTGCGACGCTTTGACGACCAGGCGCGCCAGTGAAGCCAGGATGAAATTGCCGTACGATCCTGCCCGTGTTATCGAAAATCTGCGTCACGAGCGCTATGAGAAGAACCTGGTGTGGAGCCGAAATAAGACCGTCTCTCAGCAGTGGCCCTTCAACGCATACTATTTCATCAGAAATAGCCTGCCCACCTCGATTCGTCGATGCATGCAGAGAGCGTATTTCAGTAATTGGAAGGCTAGACCCTTTCCGGCATGGCCCGTGGATTTCACCGTGGACACGATCCACGAAAAGCTTTTAAAGCTTTCTATGGAAACTGCGGGGTTACGGCGATTGCCATTCATTTGGTTCTGGCCCGAGGGTGCACCAAATTGCCTGATCCTGACTCACGACGTGGAAACCTCTGCGGGCCGCGATTTAACGCCTCAATTGATGGATCTCGATGAATCCTGTCACCTGCGAGCTTCATTTCAAGTCATTCCGGAAAAGCGTTATGAAGTTCCGGACGAATATGTCCAGGAGATCTGGAATCGTGGTTTTGAGTTCAACATCCACGACCTGAATCATGACGGGCGGTTATACAGCGCGCGAGACCAGTTCCTCAGTCGAGCAGCAAAGATCAATGAATATGTACGTCGCTATAATGCGAAAGGTTTTCGCGCCGGCATCATGTATCGTAACCTCGACTGGTATGACGCATACGACTTTTCCTACGATATGTCGGTGCCGAACGTCGGCCACCTGGACCCGCAAAGAGGTGGTTGCTGCACCGTCTTCCCATTCTTCGTCGGCAAGGTTTTAGAACTTCCGCTAACCACCACCCAAGACTATTCGTTGTTTCACATCCTGAACCATTACTCGATCGACCTTTGGAAGAAACAACTGGATCTGATTCGGCAAAGAAACGGCCTGATGAGTTTCCTGGCGCATCCAGACTATTTGATTAGCGCGCGAACCCGGAAAGTGTATGAGTCGTTGCTCGACTATTTGCGACAGATGGTTTCTGACGAGAAGATCTGGCATGCGTTGCCCAGGGAAGTCGATCAATGGTGGCGGAGCAGGAGCCAAATGAAATTGATCCAGAAAGGGAGGAATTGGGAGATCGAAGGGCCTGGAAAAGAGAGAGCGCGAATTGCCTATGCCGTCCTCGACGGTAGATCGCTTAGTTTACGAGATATGCCCTCGCCCAGACGACCTGCGTCCCGAGGCTCTCAGGGGAGGTGTACGCGGCGCTGCTACCCGATAACCTCGGCAGGACCTAATCCATTTAAGTGGTAAGTTGCGGATAGCCAGTCGACTGATCTTAAGTCGGCGGCCGGGAAAAATCGGTCAGCGCCCAGAAGGTCGAATCAATTTTCTCCACCAGCTTGCCATTCTCTTCGGACTTGGCTTTGACCGTTTTCCATTCGGGATCATCCTGGAAGGCTTTCCAGTTCGCGGTCGCTGCCTCGCGGCTCGGATGCTCCAGAATGTAAAACAAGGAGCTGCTTTTTGCGGGCTCATCCAGCGCCGTCCAGTACGCAAGACTCTTCATTCCATGTTTCGCAAAGAGCTTATCCGTATGGTCTCGGAAGCGGGCCACAAGGCTTTCCAGCTTTCCTGGGCACTGCGTGATAAATCCGCAATTCATACACCTTCGCCGATCCAGTCATCCCGTCACCCTCTCTTCTCGCCGTATTCGGACTCCCGATTGCGGCCTGTAGAAGCGCCCGGGGCTCCACCGTGCCGGCCCATAATCACACCAAGATTGCTCACGCCAGCGGAAGGCGGAACTCATGTTCGGCCCGACCGCTGGGACCCGTGATGCGCTCCGTGATGTGGATTTCCTTGGCGCTTTCGGAAAAAGATATGCGCCGCTCAAACACGAGTTCCACGCCCTGCAATCGCAACTTGCCCCGCTGTACATATGCATCGCCACTCCAATCGCTGGACTCGGAACTCTCGATCCAGGTTTTCCGGTCTCCGCTCAAGCCCGCGCTGCCACTTGTTATATGGCCGCCTATACTGCCGGTACCGCACGCGGCGCCGCTCACATTTGTGGCGACATCCGGCGGCGGGGTGAACTCAAACGTTTCCGGCGGAATCGGCTGATTCACAATCATGCGCCGGAACAAAGTGGTGTGCTTATGGGTTAGCTTCTCCTCGCTTGCGGGAAACCGGGTCGTGATCTCGCCTGCAACCTTCCGCACGAGATGCGTGACCCTGTCCACCCAAAACGTAGCTGGCGAGGATGACAGGATCATCGCGGTGCGCGGATTTGCTTCGTACTTCACCGAGACGACGTGACACAGCACGTCACCCTGATCGCCAGGGATCGATTCCTCCCGCAAAATCTCCGCTGCCTCGATTGTGTCCGCGATTCGGGTGAATAGAAACGTTTCGGTTCCGAAAGAAGGAAGGTCAGGGCGGAATGATCCGAGCCTGATGTCTGCCCCCTCTATTGGTGTCTTATGGAAGGACTTCTGGAGAGGCGAGTAATGCTGGATGTCACCACCATTCGTTACGTTGAGATGGCCGTGGCGGCCGCTCTGTTCGATGCGCACCTTGTCGGGCGCAGCGAAAAACGCTCTGGCCCGCCGCTGAGTGCGGTGAACTTGATCCTCATCCCCATCTTCGGTGATGAGGACAATCTCCACTTCGAGACTGCTCAGCGCCTCGTAGGCTTTCCCAACCTGCCGCAGCACTTCCTTCCCATCCATACGGCAAATTGTATCTCAACATTGCCGCTACAGATTGCTAACGGCCAACCCTATCGGTGCTGTTCAACGCCGTCCATGCGGCCAGCGAGTCCATGTAATCTCTCCAATGCACGATCTTTCTGTTTTCAATCGTGACGACCGAGATAAACCGATTGTCGTAGGGTGCACCACTGGAAACGATTGTGCCGTGTACTTCGTACTCGAGGATCACGACGCGACGATCTTGAGAGCGGTGCACGACAAGCGCATCGCCGGAACGAAGCTTGATGGAGTTGCCGTATCCGGAGTAGAGAGCCATCAGATCGGCTCGTCCTCGAATCGTCAGAGGCCAACCGGGAAAGTGGTAGCGGAACTCGAAGAATGCGTCTTCGGCAATCGTGTCGAAATAGTGTTCGCCATCAACGAGTCCACGTAAACCGTTCTGGACGACATCGAAGAAGGGATTGAGGGCCTCAAAAGCTGCATACTCGGTTTTTGGCATCAGCAACTCCTGGTCGTGCGACAGCTATTTCGGAGGCGAGCTGGATGCTGGAGGCACTCGGGGCGCCGATGCCGAGACGGCGATGGAGCGCGCACCGTTTTTGCCCACCGAACGAACCGCGAAGAAATGATTATCGGTGGAGACGCCCTTCAAAACGGCCTCGTTCGCAGAGGCCACGAAGTCATAAACGCGCCAGCGCGGCTCGGTGGTTTCGCGCCACAGAATTTCAAATCCCGCGCGGTCCGGATCGCTCCCGGCACTCCAGGCAATCTTTGCATCGGGGGTGACACCGCCGCTGAGCGTCAGGCCCACCGGAGGCGCAGGCGCGAGCGCAAGCTGGCGAAGCGCTTCGGCGTTGAGGCGCGCAACAGTGGCTGCGAAGTCCATGTTCAGATATTTGATCTGGTCGCCGTATTCCACTCCATTTTCGGTCCGTGGCGTCTGATGCTGATGGCGGTAGTCCTCGAGCGGCTCGGTAAAACGCACGGCGGGCAAACCGGCGCGGTAAAAAGGCTCGTGATCGCCGCCCCGCCCGAGGCGATCGAGAGAAAAGATCAGGCGAACGGCCTCGCGGCCATCGATCTCTTCGACGGCGCGAGCGAGTTCCCGCGAAGGCGAATCGGCGTCATCGCGATCGCCATTGCCCGAAAAGAGGCGGACGCGATGAGGAGCGCCGGGAGCGGAATCCGCGCCGACAATGTCGTTGTCGAGCATGCCGCCGACCGTGTACCCCTGCTGCTTCGCCCACTCCAACATGCGCTCGGCGCCGAGCAGGCCCTGCTCTTCCCCGGAGATTGCGGCAAAGAGCAGCGTGGCGCGATTGTTTCCAGCACCGGCCGTGCCCACGCGGCTCAGCAGACGGGCGCATTCCATGCTCACCGCGACACCCGAGGCATCGTCATCGGCGCCCGGTGCGTCCAGGTTTGGATCCATGACGTCGGAAGCACGCGTGTCGAGATGGCCCGAGACGATGAACACGGTCTTTGCGAGCAGCGGATCGCGGCCCGGCAGGACGCCATAGACATTTTCCATGTGCGCGGGCTTTCCATTGGTTCGCGCGGCCGTGGCCTCAAACTTGTCGACGACTATCTGCAACCTGCCTCCCGAAGCCTGCGCGATTTCGTTGAGTCGCGCAACGACGCGATCGCGGCCGCATCCCGGGCCGCGCTTAGGCGTCAGTCCACGAGGCGAGCGAATTACGCGTGCCGCAGGCCACGAGTTGCTCAATCAGGCTGCGCATGCCGGACTGGTTCACTGACGTCGGTGCTATCGCGGCTGCGGGACGCGGCAGCAGCTTGGGAGCCGGCTTTGCCGCAGGAGGCTCCGCTGGATCGCGCTGCGCCCGCAGAATGGCCGATGAGCACAGGAACAAAGCCAGTGACGCAAGGGCGAGCGCCGAGAAGCCTTTGGCGTACATTTTTCGGGTGGTCACGGTGTCTTCTCCGGTTGGGCCTGAGCCGAGCGGAGCGCTTCGGCCCGAACGTAAGGATGGATCGGGGCTGAGGCCGCCTCCAGACGAAGGAGTTCGGGCCGCGACATTTGCGCCTCGATCTTACTCAGCACTTCGGCGAGAGTGCGCCGCTGCGTCTTTCGCAATTCGGCTCTCCGCGCACGCACGTTGCTCCTGAACCGCCAGGCTTGCCCAAACGCCTGCCAATATTCCGTGTCGCCAAGAATCGGGCTGACGATCAGCTTCACCGCAAGGCCGAGGGCGTGGGCCGCATGCTGTCCGCGCGTGTCCAGATGAAGCCAATGCGCCAGGAGCCGGTTGCGTTCATAGGTAGCCGCGACCCGGCGAGCCGAAACATGCGAGCCAATGGTCGAGGAAAACTGATGCCAAATGGCGCTGCGCGGCTCATAGCGAACCTCGAATCCCTGCTTCCAGGCGCGCAAAGATAGCTCGACATCTTCCCATCCGTAAGGGGCACAGCATCTCCTCGAACCCACCAAGCGCCAGAAATTTATCGCGGTCGAAAAGCGAGGAGCCGCCGGTGGCGTACGAGCGTGAGCAGCGGGTCCAGGTTAAGGTTTGGTTTTGACTCCGCCGCCTCCGAAGCAACAACAAAACGGGAGTGAACACTCAGGAAGCCGCGCCGGAATTTGCCACGTTGTCCGGCACCGCGCAGCACACCGGTGGCGTAATCGTAGGCGTTGCCGGTGACGGCGAACACGTTGGGGTCGCTCAAGTGCGCGGCCAGGGGAGCAAGCGTGGCGGGCGCCAGCGCAACGTCGTTATTCACCAGGTAGACCAGCGCGAAACGCGACGCGTGGACGCCCCGGTTTGCGGTGGGCGCAAAGCCCCGCTGCGCGGAACTGCTTTCAAAGCGCACTTGCGGCCAATGAGCACGCAACCACGATGCGCTGTCATCGGTGCTGGCGTCGTCGGCAACGATGATTTCGGTGGGCTCGCCGCGCGAGCCTTCAAAGGCACGAGCCGCCTCGACGACCGTGGGCAGAAAGGTTTCGAGCAGCGCGCGGCCATTCCAATTGGTCACAACGATGCTGAGACCGGGCGTTCTCATGGGCGTTTCGCGGGAGGCTCCTGTGATACTGCCTCCGCACAGACTTGCAAAGACGAACCTCCGCCCGCGCGGGTACTGATCCATTCCCACGGATGCAAGAGCGGCTTGGCAGCGTAGTAGAGCAGGCGTCCGCTACGCGGGCCATGAAGCCGCGTCATGCGGTTGAGCAAGCTATGTTTGAGGGCGTGATAATTCTCGAGGCCGGTGCGGTCTTCCGCCAGGCGAACACGAAAACCGCAGGCTTCGAGAAGCTTTGTCAGGCTCGCTTGCGTGTAGTGATAGAGATGATGAGGCAGGGAGAGCGCAAACCAGTCTTCGCCAAAATGACGGGCCTGATAGCTCGCGAAATTCGGCAAACCGATCAACACCAGGCCGCCGGGACGAAGAAGGCGCCGGGCTTCCTGCAGCACGGCGCGCGGATTGGGGAGATGCTCGAGCGAGTCCCAGAAGGTGATCACGTCGAATTTTGCCGGCGGCAGGCCTGCGGAGGTGAGCTCATGATTGAAGATTCGCTCCGCTCCGAGCGAGCCCGCCGCCTGCCGATAAGGCACAGGCATGGGCTCGACGCCGTATCGGTCCCAGCGATGCGGGTCGAGGGCGCGCAGGAAGAAACCGAGGCCGCACCCGACGTCGAGCACGCTGCCTTCGCTGCGAAAGCGATGAAGGAAAGCGGTGCGATAGCGCTGGTCGCGCCGGATCCAGTCCAGATCGTCAGACTCGAGCCCGCCCCAATACTCTTCCCGGTAATAGGGCTCAAGCGCCGAGGCCGCGAGCTGCGGCTCGGTCCTGACCAATTGACACGAGCGACACCGCAAGAGACGAAGCGACAGCGGGGCGCCCGGACCGTTGATGGTCTTTTCCAGAACTGATTCCGCGTCGGAGGAGCCGCAGAGCGCACACGACAAGCCCGGAGTGGTGAGGGTCGCTGCAATCATGTGTTTGGCGACATCTCTTTTTGAGGTCTGCCTTTTCCAGGTGTTCGCGTTGAGCGGGCTTGCGCGTTCCGGCAAATTATAAGCGAATCGAAAACGCGTTGTTGGGAACGATTCCGGCTCGACGCCGCCGAGCCAGAGACGAGTGGCGACGGTTATCACGTCTGTATATTCCCCATTTATTCGCCTTGCATTCAATACCCCAGCCTTACTAACCTTATGATCTCAGTGCCCTGGCATAGGGCAGGAGGTGGTGCTATGGCTACTTCTGTGTGGAAGGGCCATCTGACGTTTGGCCTGGTTTCCATTCCCATCCGGCTATTTGCCGCCGCCCGTTCGGAGCGCATCAGCCTGAACCAACTCCATAAGGTATGTCATTCGCGCGTGCGCCAGCCGCAATTCTGCCCCACCTGCAATCGCCAGATCGAGCGCTCGGAAATTATCAAAGGGTATGAGTACGAGAAAGATCAGTATGTGCTCTTCACGGAAGAGGAGCTGGACAAGCTGGACCCGCCCTCGGCGCGCACCATGGAGATCTTGCAATTCGTGAAACTCGAGGACGTCGATCCGCTCTATTTCGACGCCTCCTATTATGCTACGCCCGAAGATGCGGGCAAAAAAGCCTATCACCTGCTGCTTGCGGCGATGGAAGAGTCGGGCCACGCGGCCATTGCGAAGCTCTACATGCACCAGCGCGAATACATCGTGGTCATTCGCCCGCGCGCTCACGGGCTCACGATTCACACCATGTACTATGCCGATGAGATTCGGAGCGTCTCTGAATATGGCCAGAAGGATGGCGCCGAACCGAAAGAGCAAGAGCGGAAACTGGCGCTGCAACTGATCGAAAGCCTCTCCGCGCCATTTGAGCCGCAGAAGTTTCGCGATGAATACCGCGAAAGCTTGAAGTCCATGATCAGCGCCAAGCTGAAGGGGCAAGAGGTGGCGGCAGCTCCACATCCGCAGCTTGCGCCCGTGGTGGACTTGATGGAGGCGCTCAAGAAGAGCCTCGCCGGCAAGTCCGGCAAGCCGGCGCCTGTGGAGATGAAGCCGCCGATGAGGGCCGTGCCCGACTCAGCGCCCGCACGCAAGCGGGCCGGGAAGCGCTCGGCGGGCTAGCGCGCGGCGTCGTTCAAGCTCCCATCTTCTTCTTCCTGTTTCTGCACCCGGCTTCTGCCGTTTCTTCTTGTCCAAATCTCTTTCGTCCAAACTCGCGCGCGTCGGCAAACCCGTTCCGCTTACAAGAAGTCGCGCAGTTTTTCAGACACGCAGACTCCGTGGCCGTCATCACATAGACGAGATTTCCATAAGTTAAGGAGACCCGATATGACAAGGTGGACCACGTTCGGCGTACTGATTGGCGGAGCGATGCTCGGAGCGGCGGCTGCCACGCTGCTGGCTCCTAAATCAGGCGAGGAGATGAGGGAAGAGTTGACCGACCGGATGAATGAAGGAGTGCGACGAGCGAAGACGGCGGGCAGGTCCGTGGCGCGACGTGCGCAGGAGCTGGCCGATCAGGCGCAGAATACCGCTTCCGATGTGGCTGACGCCGGCATTCGCGCCGCTCGGCGAGAGACTCACTCCTGACACAAGTTGCCGGCGGGTTGCTGGAGATTATTCGGTGAGGGCCGCTATCGCGAGCTTAGCTCGCTTTGCGGCGTTCGCGCTTGCCTGGTAGAAATCGGTAACGCTCGATTTTTGCCGCGATGCCGACGCGGCCTTCACCGGCGCTTTCCGTTCGTTGGACGCGTGCCTCGCAACGTACACGGACGGGTTCGCCCTGGGTGATCGCTTCCGGCAAGGTGAGCATAATCTCCAGGGGAGACCCGCTCTTGATGGGATGCTCCAGGAAGAAATAGACGCCATGCGAACTTACATCTTTGGACTGAGTGGAAATCTCCCCAGCCGCCAACCCCGACCCTCGCACCGTCATCTGCAACTTAAGGGGATATCTCTTTATCGTGCGCCGCTCCGATGTAGCCAAGAAACACCTCAGAAACCGCTATCGATTCTGGCGTGCGCAGGTTCGTGCTCGGAGGACACAGGGGCCCGGCATCCGAAACTGCGCTTACGCGCGGTTGCCAAGTAGATGCGATTTGAGCATCGAAGGGACCTCGCAGAGACCTTAATGGCTGCCCAAGAAATCCTGTAGTTTCGGTGCGGTTATCCCACCAGGGGAAGCTTGAAAGAGAAGCTTTAAGGGAGCGCGAGAGCGGAAAGCTAAGGCGCCTGCAGGTTTTGATTCCGAACCGGAAGGAAATAAAGCAGCATGAAAAAGAGAAAGGGGAGGTGCGGTGCCTCCCCTTTCGCCCCGGTACTGCAACTCGGTCATCCGATTGGCGTGCTGGCCGCCGTCGCGCCCGCACCGGTAACATTGGCGCGGATCACGCCGGATTGGTCGGTGAAAAACATGCGCTGTCCGGTCTGTCCCACGGCGACAGGTGTCGCGGTAAGCGTGTAGGTCTGGTTGTTGTTGGCTGGCGAATAAGCAAAGGTGTAGCCGCTCTTGGTCCCCGCGGACAAGACCGAGTCAATCAAGTCTGCCGAGGTCGAGCTGGCCGTACCGCTAGCAGCGATCGGGCCGAGGTTCGTCAGCGCCGTCGGGAAGGTGCCGTAGCTCGTAGAGTAGGCGACGCAGGACGTATTAATCGTTCGAAGTGAGCCAACCGCAGAAGCCTCGTTGGCGGCCATCTTTGCCCTCAGCAGGTTCGGGATGGCGATCGCGGCGATAATCAAAATGATCGCCACCACGATCAAGAGTTCGATAAGTGAGAAACCTTTTTGTTTGTTACGCATTTTTGTCCTCTCCATTTTAAGTTTCTATGAGCCGTTAAACTTGAATTCCGATATAAGTAGAAGCACTTGCCGGGCCAAGCGACTCACAGGCGCCAGAGTGACGCTATGCCATTGATATACACATGACTTAGCAATGGTCGCGCCAAAAAAGGGCGAATTATCGGCTGTCCGATCCGCGGACAACGGTTTCAAAGTGTACGCCGTGCGTACATCCACTTTGGCGCTCCTTTGGCCCTGGCCGGCCCGCTACAACTCAATGTGCAGCCTCAGCGAGGGCACCCAAACGGGTCCCCGATCCCGGTTATATCCGGGGTTCTGAATATGCTGAAGATCGAATGCGCCGTATACGCCACGCCAGCAATGGGCATTGTAATAACCTTCGAAAATGCCTTCCCGGCCATAGGTAAGCGTGCCGTCGCCCAGCAGGAATCCGAGACCTCCAAGCTTTAGATACTCCTGGTGGTCTCCAGAGATAGCATTACTCACAAACGCCCCGCCCACCTTATCGTGGCGGCGATGCCAGCGATCGCCCCTGTAATCCGCGCCAAAAGCGAAAGTCTGATTGACCTCGGTATAGGCGAAAGATTCGTGGCGCCCCTCATTCCATCCGAAGCGGCCGAAGAGCCGAAGGTTGGCAGAGAGCTGTTGCTCGAGATTGATGCCAAAACCGTACTTCACCCTTCCCTGCTGCCGCGTATCCTCGATGACGGGCTGCGGCGTCTTGCCGTCCAGGAACAGATCCACCGCTTCGCGATAGTCGCCCATATTGGCGTGGTTTACGTAAGCCAGCAGCCGAATCTCCGCGGGTTTCACGGCGATGAGCCCGGGGTGCAGCTCCAGCTCCAGATTTTCGGCGCGCGCCCTGGGCAGATCGCCGTCGAGGTTGATTCCATTTGCGACCGTGGGCATCATGGCCTCCGCAAAACGTATGGCCCAGCCGCGATCGTCATATTCGAGGATGGCGGCATACGTGTAGCCGCGCGTGTCGGCGGCAAAGTCCCAGGCGCCATTGTTTACGTCAGTCCAATTCATGAATTGCAGATGGCTATCGCTGCCCACGGAATTGACGTCGAAGAAGTCGGCGAGCGCAAGTTTGCCAATTCGGAAGGTGAGCCGCCTCAGCGGCACGCCGGTAAGCACGCCCAGCGGCCCCGGATCCACTTCCTGAGTTTCCTTGCTCAACGGCAAGACATAACGAAAGATCGCGCGTGCCACGTAGGGCGCAGTGCTCAATGGCGATCCCTCGCCCGGGACTCGGACCACGTCAATGTTCGGGTACCCAGCCAAACCGAGCGAGTTGCTGATGCCCTTCCCGCTCGCTTCTTCCAGATCGAACACAACGTCGATGGAACGGGTCAGCCTTGCTGCGGTATAGAGCGTAAAGATGCGGGAATCGTGGAGCTCGCCCCCCGACTGAAGGCTGTTCTGGCCGCTATATTTCGCCGGGAAACCCGGATGTCCCTGCAAGATGGAGTTGACCTGCCCGGAGAGCCACCAACGCGCAGAATCCGAATGCGGAAATACCGTTTGCGGATCCGCGTCCGCCGGAGCGCCGGGCTGGCTCTGCGGTTCCGAACTCTGCGCCCGGCCGAGCGATGAAGACAGAGCCAGCGCGACCAAAAGCAGAAGCGAGCGCACGGCGCCCGAAGATGCGCGACGATCGACCTTGTGGATATTCTTCATGCATTGCTTCCATTTCCGTTTACGATCCGCTGCTTGCATTGTGCCGCGCTTCCCTGATACCCTACCGGGGTAGGAGTAGTCAAGCTCCATGTCACACTTATCGCGAGAAAAGCTGGACCTGGTCAACCGCAGCAAAAAAGTGATTGGCCAACTGGAAGCGGTGGAACGCGCGCTGAACGCAGACGAACCCTGCTCCGAGGTGCTTCACCGGCTCGCGGCCGCAAAGGGAGCCATTAACAGCCTGATGGCCGAGCTCATGGAAGACCACATCCGCAATCACATGCCGCACACAAAATCGTCCGAAGAAGCCACCGCCGATCTGATCGAGATTATCCGCACGTACCTGAAGTAGACGCTCGCGCTCCGGCGGCCTTGCGGTTCCCGCTGCCCGCTTGAGTTATAATCCCGCGCGTATCGAAATGGAGACGCCAACGAAACTCACGATTCGCAACAACGGCAAAGGTGCCGCCGCAACCAACGGTGTCGAGCTTTGCGCGAAGCAAAGCGCAACGAGCTCGTCTTACTTTCGGGGCCGACCGCGGCTCGAGCGAACTGGGCCGGCGGACATTCCTTGCAGGCGTCGCCGCGCTGGGCGCGAGTCTGGCGCTTTCCCGCGACGGGTCCGCCGCGAAGGGCCCAGCGCCGCACCGCATCGACGTTCACAGCCACATTACGCCGCCGAGTTATTCCTCGAACCTTGGCCCGAAGCGCCTGCTGTCTGAGCCGGCGCTTGGCTGGACGCTCGCGAAGTTTATCGAGGAGATGGACGAGGGGGGTGTCGCTACGTCCATCACGTCGCTCCCGCCGCCCGGCGTCTGGACCGGAGATAACGCGGTGGCCCGAGGCATCGCCCGCGCCTGCAACGACTATGCGGCGCGCCTGGTGGCGGATCATCCGGGGCGCTTCGGGATCTTCGCTACTTTGCCCCTGCCGGATATCGACGGCACGCTGCGCGAGATCGAGTACGCTTTCGACATGGTCAAGGCCGACGGCGTCGCCATGTTCACGAACTATGGCGACAAATGGATCGGCGATCCCGTCTTCGCACCGGTTTTCGACGAGCTCAACCGGCGCAAGGCGGTGGTCTATACCCATCCCAAGGCGGCGAACTGCTGCAAGAACGTGCTCGCGGGGATCAACGACTCGAACATCGAGTACGGGACCGATACCACGCGCGCGATCGTGCAGTTCGTTTTCAACGGCGTTTCGACGCGCTGCCCGGATGTGCGCATGATCTTTTCGCATGCCGGCGGGACGATGCCATTCCTGAGCGGACGCTTCCTCAATCTGGCGAAGACACCCGAATTTGCGAAGAAACTTCCGCTGGGGTTTATGGCCGAGGCGAAGAAGTTCTACTACGACACCGCGCAGTCATCGAATCCCGCGGCCATGGCGGCTCTGCTGAAGGTCGTACCGGTGACGCAGATTGTCTTCGGCACTGACTATCCGTTCGATAATGCCGCGGAGAATGCCAAGGGATTGCTGGAGTGCGGCCTCTTCAAATCCAAGGATCTGCGGGCCATCGATCGCGAGAATGCCCTCCGGCTGCTGCCGAAGTTCAGGACCTAACTCTGCAGCGCACCTTCCAACTCGCGGGCTTCCCGACGGGACTAGAAGACAGCCAGCGGATTCAGCGGCGATCCCGTGCCGCCTTCGACGGGCAGCGGCGCAAACGTCAGCATGAACTCATAGCGCTTCAGGCGCCGGGCCGTCTCAACAGCGCGCTCCAGATCGAGATTTTCGACGATGCCGACGCCCATCCAGTTGAGCACCGCCTGGTGAATCGGGTTGACGGGAATGCCTTGCGCTTCGCCCCATCCCGGCCGCGGCGACCAATCAATATTGAAGTCATGACCGACAAACGCGACGTCCCTTTCCTTGATGAAGGGAACGACGTCGGCGAAATAGCCGGGGATCGCGCTCGGGTCCGGTCCCTTGGCGGCGCGCCTTTTCCAGCGCCCGACGTAGAGCATGATCACGTCACCCGGACCCGCCTTGACCCCGGATTTTTTCTCCCAGGCTTCGAGATCGGCGCGAGTAATCGGCGTGCCCGGCTCGATCCAGTCGACGCCCTTTAACTGGGGCATATCGTAGAGCACCGCGCGGGTAACGACGCCGTCACGCCAGGCCATGATGTCGTCTTTTTTGCAGCCGGTCTGGGCGGTGAGGTTATCGGCCACGGAGTAGCCGTTATACATCTTGCCCTCGAGGAAAAAATGGCAGAAAGCATCCATGTGCGCGAGGGCCAGGCCGTGATAGCTGACCTGATATCGATCGATGGTGTTGTAGGCGCCGATGTTCTCCGTGGTGCGGTGGAAGACGCTGCCTTCGGGAACTTCGGGGTCCGCCTTTTGAGGCACGGCGTGCGCCAGCGAGATGACGATGCCACTCTTGACGAGCTTTGCCGCGCTCAGACTTTTCTCCGCGGTGATCAGATTGGAAGCTCCACGCTGATCGTCGGCTCCCCAACGGCCCCAGTTTTTCATTTGCGTGCGCCAGCGCAGATAGTCCGCAGGGGTAGCCGTGGCGGAGCCCTGACTCTGACCCGGAGCCCGTTGCAGGAAGACCGCCAACAGGCCCGCTGAAACCAATCCCACCGACAACCACAATTTCAGGCGATACGCCATGATGTCCTCCAGAGAAATCGGAGATTCGCCGACGCTCGACGCGGACCTGACTCTATCCGGCGTATTCCAGCAACTGCATGAATCCGAAATCCATGTGCAGTTGCATATGGCAGTGAAAGAGCGTCAAGCCGGGATTATCCGCGACGAAAGTGATCGCGCCGGTGCTGCGGCTGCCCAAACTGACGGTGTCTTTCATCAAGCCCGCCATCGGTTTTCCGGCAACCTCGGTGACCTCAAATGTGTGGCGGTGCAGATGCAGGGGATGAATGTCGCCGCTATCGTTATTGAAGCGGAGCGTGTACCGCTTGCCCTTTTCCAGGCGCAGTTTTTCGATATCGGGGAAGGATTTGCCGTTGATGGTCCAGTGATTGAAGTCCACGCGCTTCCCCGGAATCTTTTGGAATTTCATCTCGAAGGTATGGTCCGGCTCGGGCGCGGCACTGCCATTGGCAAACATGGTGTAGTCCCACGGTCCGCGGGCGATGCCGGAGGGCGGCTGCCACTGGGGCTGCCCGCTTTTGTCGGCATATTCAACGACCACGCCCATGCCCATCATGCGTTCGTCGTCCTTGGTGGAACCGAGAACCCAGACGCCGGGATTTTTCATTTCCACGATGGCGTCGACGCGCTCGGCGATATCCAGGTAGACGAAGTCGACGGTCTGGGGGCGCGGCACGGGATTTCCGTCCATGGCAATTACCGTGAACTTGTGCCCGGGAAGCGCCAGCTTGATCTCGTCTGTCGCGCTGGCATTCAACAGACGAAACAGCACACGCTGGCCGGCGCGCACGCGAACCGGCTCACCGGCTCCGAGCATCTTGCCGTTCAAAGTTGCCGAACGGTAAGCGATCTCCCAGCCGTTATCGGCAGGACCCATGTTGGCAAGCGACGGTTCCCAGTGATGCGCCGCAAGGCAGACTTCCTGGTCGTAATCGCCGGGATGACGGGCGGGTTCGACAATGGCAAAACCGAACTGGCCCGAGAAACCGGCCCGGCTCAAATCAGCGTGAGCCATGGAGTGCGTGTGATACCAGCGAGTGCCGGCAGGCTTGGGCGTAAAGCGATAGCGGCGATGGCCGTGAGCGGGTACGTCGGGCGTTCCTTCTTCGACCGAACCGTCCACGCCCGAAGGAATCAGCTGGCCATGCCAGTGAACCGTCTCGGGGACGTCGGTCTCGTTGAACACATCCACGGTAACGGGCTTCCCTTCCCTGAATCGGAGGATGGGGCCGGGAACCGATCCGTTGTAGCCAACCGTCTTAATCGTTTTGCCGGGACCGATATCGAGAGAGACGGGGGCAATGCGGAGCGTTGCGTTCGCCACGTCGGCGTCGGGCTTGTTCGACTCCCCGGGTTTCAACTGCGCCAAGGGAAATGCGGGAAGACCCAGTGAGGCCAACCCCGAAAGTTTCAGGAACTCACGACGATCCATATTTCACCCCTAGAATTACTGCCCTGATCCCGCGACCTGCGCTGAGCTTGATCGTAATTTCTCCGGCGTCAGAGATTGTGGCTGAGGAAATCGAGAAGCTGCAGCGAAATGAAATCGTTGGGCGTGGCCCCGACGCAGTTAAATCGTCCCGCCGCCTGCTCTTCACACTTCGGCTCTCCCTGCTTTCCGGTCAGCGAGCTGGACGTGAACCAGAAGTGGTCCACATTGGGCACGGGAACCGCGGTGACGATGGCACCTGCGTCGCGAAGAGCTTGCGCGAAGGCAACCGACTGACCGTCAGGAGGCACGACGCCGTCCGCCATGCCCCACGCGAGGAACCAGGGTATTTTCGTTCCGGCGTTGGGCGTGGCCACATTGCCCAGGCGCGTGGACGCCTCGCGGATGTAACTGAGTGGCGAGGCTTCAAAATAGGCGCCGGGAACCCGATCGGGCGCTCCACCGAAAAACTGCTCGAGAGCCTTGGCGTTGTTGGGCTGTTGCGAGGTGTATTTTTGCCACGCGAACATGTCGTGCACGCCGTAGATCGGCACGGCCAGCTTGACGCGCGTGCTGGCGGAGGCGTAGGCGTCCCGGGGATAGCGATTGGCAAACGCGGGCGCATCCTGAGTGACCGCTACCAGCGCCGCGAGCGACGCGCCGGCAGAATCGCCGCCCACGCCGATGCGCTCCGGGGCGATGTTGAGTTCGGCGGCATCGCCGCGCAGGTATTGCAGCGCGGCCTTGCAATCGAGCAGCGCTTGCGGCCAAGTCGTCTGCGTGGCGGTGGAGAGACGGTAGTCAATCGCGAAGACCACGATTCCCCGATTCGCGAGGTACGGCCCCCAGGCATTGCCATATCCGGCCTTGGAGCCGCCGCGAAATCCACCTCCGTGAATGAAGAGCATGGCGGGATGCATACCCGAAGTGGCGGGCAGATACAGGTCGCCTTTGAGCGAAACGCCATCGTGAACGGCGTACTCGACATCCTTCTTGATTTGCGGAACGGCTTGAGCGGCAGCGGTGCCAGCGGCGAATGACAGAATCAGAATCGCGATCCAGGCGCGCTTCATCGGCGCATCATCTCACAGGTCTGCGCTCAAGTTCCAGAAACGCCGCCAGCAGGTATCGCGGCTGAAGCGAACACAGCCTTATCCGAGACATTGCCAGCCCGAGGGCGAGAGCAGCCGTTCGGCCCGGGCGAAATCCTGGGTCGCCAGATAGCTCGGCACCATGTCGTAGGAGCGGCGCTTCGGGCGCGAAGCCGGGTCGATCATGCGAGGGCCGGAAAGGCGCTCCTCGAACCACACGATGCGAAAGCCGGCGCGTTCCAGAATTTCGTGGCTTTTCTGAGGATAGGCTCCCGTCTCTTCAAAGACGACGTCACGGACGTGGCGCAACTCTGCGCCCGCGCCCTCCAGAGCCTGGGCTTCGTGATACTCAACGTCGAGCTTCATCACGCCAACTGGGGAACCACCGATGAATTCATCGAGGCGCCTGACCTCAACAGTAATGCCGGGGCGTAGCGCCTCCGGCTGATGCTCCCAGCCGGGAAGATGCATCCAGGAGGTATTCTGCTTGTGCGTGGGAACGTCAAGAAGGGTGGCCTGACCCCGGCGATCGCTCAACGCTGCGTTATGCAGGATGACCGATGCGGCATTCCATCTGGCAACGTTGTTCCTCAGTCTTTCGAAATTTCCGGGATGCGGCTCAAAAGCGAGCAGCGGAAATTGCGGACCAGAACGAAATTTCAGGATACTGCTCATGTATCCGACATTCGCGCCACCGTCAATTGTCCTGTCGCCATTCGCCGTGAGCCGCCAGAGAATTTCCGAAGTCACAAGATCATAGACGCCCTGCAGGGCGATGGCGCTGCCCGCCGTATCGTCGGTATTGACCTCGACTTCAAGGCCCCACGGCAGCCTCACCACCTCTTCGGACTTCCGCCGCCGCACGATGCGCAGCATTCTGCGGGCAATCTGGGATGGACGAAACAGGTATTGCGGCTTGCCGAAGGCTTCCATCATTTCGTGCTCTTCCGGTCCGCGTCCGGTGGAGAGATCGGGTGTCTTTTCATAACGACCGCACCCGTAACCCTAGCAGAAGAATCGCCGTGAAGATAAGTGCCACCAGAGGTGAGTCGTCAACACACTGAGTGCCGTCAGCGGGCAGCCGAGCGGAGTTTCTCATTCCGAAACATGTGCGCTAATGCACGAGTATCCATACCCCGAAAGATGCAGAGTTCCCGGCAAACCCTGGGAATTCAGGTCATGCCTACTTAAACACCATGCGTCAATCCAAGGTAAGACCGTACAAACATGGCCTGGTGGAGCATTGTAGAATGCGAACTGTTATGAGGCCGAAAGAGAGGAATCTGATGAAGATGCGCTTTACTGCACTTACGTGTCTTACGGTACTTTTTGCGTTTTCGGGCCCTGGCGCTTTTGCACAGAGCAAAACCGCGACGACCAGAATCGCGGGCAACAGAATCGCAACGATCAAAATCGCGGCGAACACTCTCAGTTTGACAGCCATGACCAGCAGGTCACGCGCGACTGGTATAGCCAGCACCACGACAAGGCCCCGGCGGGGCTCAGGGACAAGGACCGACTGCCTCCGGAAAAGGAGTCACAGCTTCGGAAAGGCGAGGTGGTTCCCCGCGACCTGCAGAAGCAGGAGCATCCGATTCCGCATGATCTCTCGCGGCAGCTGCCGCCTCCACCGCACGATTCTCGTTACGTGGCCGTGGGCGGCCATGTGGCGCAAGTTGACCATCTGCAGCGGCTGGAAGACCTCATCCATCTGGAAATCAACATCAAGTAGCGCTGATTATTGTCGAGGCGTTCGCTTCCTGTGTGCGGGGCGTGCCGGTTCTCTTCCCTGACGGAGTAAATCGGCGGAGAACCCGCGCCCTCGCCGAAGAGGGGGCGGTCAAGATGCCTTGCACGAGGAAGCGTAGCGCCTAAGTGTTTTTCGCGGGACGCGGGGGTTACGTCTCGTTCAGAGCAGGAGTGCGTTTGCTGCCGGCGAGCTCGCTCAGCCAAGCGTCGATTGCGGAGCGCTGGTCCATGGCCACTTCCCCAAAGACCACACCGATGCCAAATATTCCCAGGCCGCTGCCGGAATGTATGTAGATCGCTTTGCCCTGCAGTTCGCAGGAGGTCATGCCATCACAAATGCGTAGATCGAACTGCGTGCCGATGGGAATGGGCTCCAGCGTATCGATATAGCAGCCCCGGCAACTCAACTCAGAAAGCTGCCCCAGAACCAACGTGCCGTCGTAGAGAGTAGCCTCGGCATCGGCGAAAAAAGTGTAGCGAGGATTGACGCGCCTTAATGCGGAAGAAGCTTGAGCCATGGTCACTCCAGTCCCTAAGTCCCCAAGAATAAAGACAACAACGGTGCATTGCGAGGGCCATCTCCGAACTCAAAGATTCGAACTGAATCACAAGGGTTTAGGACGGGCCGAGGGCGGCCAGAGCCCCCTGCTTGGGCAACCCTGCTCGCCAAAATATTCAAAAACTGCAACGAAATGCACCTGCACCTGACCCGTGCGGCCGCATTCAGGACAATGCCCCGCGAAGGCGTACTGGAAGCTATAGAACTATCCGGCCACGTCCGAGGCAGGCAGGTTTCGCCCGCGAACTGCGACGATGGTGAGCAAAAAGGACACGAAAGCGATCGTTACGGGGATTTCCAAAGTTGGAGCCGTGAGCCTCAAGGAGTTCGAGACTGAAGGCCAGAAACACCCCGGCGAAGCTCTCCTTCTGGGCCGGATCGTCGGCGGAAAGTAGGTGACCCGATTAACGTTCCTTGACGTTCGTGCGGATATGTGTTATTCGCGTGGGCAGCTTTTCGAAGAGCCGTCTCTTCGAAACCGGAGTGATCACTACGGGGGTGATCACAATTCTCAACACAGGGGTACACCTATGCTCTCGACGATCTCCAAATGTAAGGAATTCGTGTGTGTGAACGCAAAGGGGACAGTGAGGCTGCTAGGGACCGCCATACTTCTATTCTCAGTTAGCCTGACGCTGTTTTCGCAGGCCAATCAAGGAACCATACAGGGAGCGGTTTTTGACCAGAGCGGCGGCGTGGTTGCCGGCGCCGCGGTTACAGTGATTGACGTGGCTCGTGGCGTTACGCATTCCCTGGTCACCGACGATGCCGGTCAGTACGTAGCGAACAATTTGACTCCCAGCACGTATACGGTCCGCGCCGAGGCTAAAGGTTTTCGAACTGTGGAGCATGACGGCGTGCTGGTGGAGGTGAGCCAAACCATCCGCGTCGACTTGACCGTGCAGCCCGGCGAGCAGACTCAGACGATCACCGTCACCGGGGAGGTCCCGGCGATTGACACCAGCGATTCCACGCTGGGCGGCACCGTCAGCAATCAAGCCATTAACCAGCTGCCCTTGAATGGCCGCAACTTCGGGCGCTTGATGCAACTGCGCCCGGGAATCACCAGCGCCATCGGAGCCAGTTCGGGCACGAACTTTACGCACGGACGGCGTGGGGGCTTCGACCTTCTGGTTGTGGACGGAATCACCGCAATTACCTCTACCACCGGCGTGATGAGGCTGAACGGCGGCTATCGAGGCGGCGATTCAAGCTCTCTGCTGCCCATCGACTCCATACAGGAGTTCAATATTCAACAGGATCCCAAGGCGGAATACGGCTGGAGGGAGGGCTCGGTCATATCCGTCGGCATCAAGTCGGGCACCAACAACATTCACGGCACGGCCTACGCCTTCGGGCGGAATGCCGAAGCCACCGATGCGGCCAATTTCTTCACGAACTCGGTCACGCCGGCGACCCTGGAGCAGTTTGGCGCGTCGGCGGGTGGACGCATCATCAAGGACAAACTCTTCTGGTTTGCGAACTACGAAGGTTTGCGGTCCAAGGTGGGAGATGTGGACCTGGTCACCATCCCGACGGATATTGCCGGGACTGGGTGCGGCCAAGAGCATGGTGGACGCGTGTAATACTGTGGGGCGAGCAAACGTTAACCCGCTGAGCGCGCAACTGGCAGGCCTTCCGGCGGGAAGTTGTGTTCCCCAGCCGGCCTCGGCTACGGTTGAGAATTTGTTCCCGTACAACCCGACCAATTCAAACAACTTTGCCCCCGGCATCCTCAATAACCAGCCCCTCGATAACGGGATCTTTAAAGGGGATTACGTCATTAACGCGAAGCATCACGTGAGCGGCTTGTACTATCGATCTGAGGGTTTCCAATCCGGCCCGAATGGCGAGGGCCCTCCGGGCGCGTTGTTGGCGCAGTGGGTCTATCAGGTCCCGCAGAAGGTCTGGATGGTCAGCGGAACCTGGACTTGGACTCCAAGCTCCTCCTGGGTCAATAGCGTGACCCTCGGCGAGGTCTTGGGCGACGAACAGACCAGACACGCGGATTATCTGACTCCGATTGCAAGCCCCTGGCCGACCGGCTATGGCATGAATACCGGCCAAGACCCTAAAGTAAACGCAGCTTCTATCGAAAGGATTGGCGGGCTGCCCAAAATAACGATCGGTGGTTTGACAGGATATTTGGGCGCTGATAACCGGTCGGCTCGCCGCGGGCCAAAAGAAGGCGATATTGATTTGCAGGATACCGTCTCGTATTTACGCGGCAAACACTCCTTCAAATTCGGCTTTCAATTCACCGACCTGGTGTTCATCGGCGACACGGCCGATTTTTCGCAGGGCGTCATCAATTTCAACTCATTGACAACGTTTCTACAGGGCACAGTCAACAACGGAAACATTCAGGCGGGCAATCCCGCGTTTAACGCGAGGGGACACTGGTATGGCGCCTTTATTCAGGATGACTGGCGCCTCACTCCCAGGCTGACGGTGAACCTGGGCCTGCGGTATGAGTATGCGACGCCAATGACGGAACACGATAATTTCGTCGGCAACTTCAATCCGAACGTCAACCCCGCTACAACTCCGGCGATCCAGCAGGTTGGCCCCGGCGCACCGATCCCTTCGTTCTATACCGGTAATAAGTTCAATTTCTATCCGCGCCTGGGCGCCGCATGGGATGTTCAAGGCAATGGGAAGACCGTGGTCCGCGCCGGTGGCGGACTTCTGGGAAATCCGGACATATTGGAGCACTGGATCAGTAACACGCCGTTCGGGGCGAATTTCCCCGCCCTCGGTGTCAATACGAGCGGCACACAAGCCAACGCGCACAGCCCTAATCGGTTGAGCTTCACTACCGCTCAATTTAATTGGAACACGACGGGTGGTCCTATATTCCCCATCAGCAACACCCAGGTGATCAACGGCGTCACCTACACGGGCGTTACGTGCACAGCAACCAGCCCCTGCGATACCGGCTCGAATGACCCCAATTACAAGACGATCTTTTCTGCCCAGTGGAATGCGGACATTCAGCGTGCCATCACGAATAGCTTGACGATCGACGTAGCCTACGTCGGCGTACACGGATACCGCGAAACACAGTGGAGTGATCTGAACCAGCCCCCGCTTGGCGCGGGCTGGGCTCCCCAGATCGGCGCGTGCCTGGCCAGCGCGGCTGCCGGCTACAACAATTGCAAAGTAAGCACCGCAGCCGAAGCAGCAGCGCGGCCCTACGCGACGAAGTTTCCTTACCTTCGGTACATAACCCAGGCTGGGAATGGTGGCTTTTCCAATTACCATGCCATGGAAGTGACCTTGCAAGCCCGGAACTACCACGGGCTGAGGTTCATCTCCGGTTACACGTTGGCTCACGCGCTGGACACGCAGACTTCGGCCAGCCATTCGCAGCCGATTGGCCCGGACGGACGGAATTTCTCCGTGATTTATGGAAATGGCGATGCCGACATTCGCAATCGATTTACCTTCTCACCCACGTACGCGATTCCCGGAATGAAGTCTCCGGGCCAGATGCTCCAGGGTTGGGCGCTCAGTTCCATCTTGACCCTGCAAACCGGGTCACCTTGGTATCCTCTCGATGCCACCACGGATGACTTTCTCGGCACCGGAGAGAACAGCGACCAATCCATCGTAGGTAGCGTCATTCAAACCTGGAATTACTCCGGGCCTCGCTCCGCATTCAAGCCGGGTCCAACATCCATTCCGTGTTTCGGAAAACTTGCCGGCTGCACGCCCTACGCCGGTGGCACGCCGCCGGCAGAGTGCATCACCGCGGCGCAGGCGCCCTACGCCGGCAATGCGCAGCTTCAACAGCTGGCCGTCGCTTCGCTTTACAATTCCGCATGCTATGAGCAAGCAGGCGGCATTCTGACACCTCCGGCTTACGGAACCATCGGCAATGCCGGCCGAGGGCATCTTCAACGGTCCGAACTATTACAACGTGGACCTTTCCGTATCCAAGGACTGGAAACTCAAGGAGCGGTTCGGAGTCCAATTCCGGTTCGAGCTGTTCAATCTTTTCAACCGCGCCGATTTCGGCGCCCCGACTACCGATCCGTCGAAGGGCTTAACGGGACATTTTGGCTGCTCCTGCAGTACGCCGGACAGCTCAAACCCCGTGCTCGGCTCAGGCGGACCGCGACATATTCAGTTCGGCTTGAAGTTGACCTACTAGCCTCGACGCTCGACAAGATATCGAGGCACTAACAGAAGGGGACCGGGCGCCCGTCCGGTCCCCTTACTGTTTGGGGGATCGGTTTTCGTTTGACCTGCAGCCAGACCTGTGTTATGACGCCCCCAATCTTCCGGGGCGTCAGCAACGAAAGGATAAGATCTATGAGCATAGCTATATCCACGTTCGGGGCTCTGGTGTGCAAACACGCAAAGAAAGCAGGTCAGGCGCTGGCAGGCAGTTTGGCTCTTCTGTTGATTTGTCTGCCACTGTTTTCGCAAGGCAATCAAGGCACAATTCAAGGCGGAGTGTTCGATCAAACCGGCGGCGCCATTGCGGGCGCTACAGTGACCGTGATCGACGTGGCTCGCGGTGTCTCGCGGAGCCTGACCACGAGCGGCGCTGGGGAGTATGTCGCTTCCAGCTTGAACCCCGGGACGTATACCGTCCGTGCCGAGGCCAAGGGTTTCCGAAACGTGGAGCACAGCGGTGTGCTCCTGGAAGTGGGGCAAAATATCCGTGTGGACCTGGTGGTCCAACCCGGCGAGCAAACACAGACAATCACGGTCACGGGAGAGATTCCCGCGGTCAACACCACGGACGCTACCCTGGGCGGCACGGTCAGCAACGAGTCGATCAATGCGCTGCCTTTGAATGGCCGCAACTTTGAACGCTTGCTGCAGCTCCGGCCGGGAGTAATTACGTCGGTGGGCACCGGTTCAGGCACCACCAGCACCAACGGCCGCCGTCAGGGGCAAGACCTATTGCTCGTGGAAGGGATCGCCCAAATCGGTCAGAGCGGCGGCGTTAACGGCATTATGAATGTCGTCTACCGTGGCGGAGATTCCAGCTCGCTGCTGCCCATCGATGCCATCCAGGAATTCAATACCGAGCAGAATCCGAAGGCGGAATATGGCTTGAAGGACGGCTCGGTCGTCAACGTCGGGATCAAGTCCGGCACAAACAGCCTTCACGGCACGGCGTACGCGTTTGGGCGAAATTCTCAGGCTACCGACGCAGGCAACTTCTTCTCGACACCGGGAATAAATCCAGTCACGCCCGCAACCGTGGAGCAGTTTGGCGCGACGGCGGGCGGACGCATTATCAAGGACAAACTTTTTTGGTTTGCGAGCTACGAGGGCTTGCGCACGACCCTGGGCGACATCGCTCTGGACACAATCCCGGCCGACGTCGCCATGCCGGGCTTCGTTGGAAAATCGAATGGGTGCGTCTCGCTTGCGGCCGGCAATTGCGTGTTTAGCATGGTAGACGCATGCAATGATTTGAAGGCGCAGGGGCTGGCGATTAATTCGCTGAGCGCCCAATTGGCAGGGCTTTCTGCGGGAAGCTGCGTCCCGCAGCCCGCTTCCTCCTCACTTGAGAATCTATTCCCGTTCACTACGAACACAACCGTAAGCGGAAACTTTGCACCCGGCCTGACCACCACAGGGCCGCTCAACAATGGCCTTTTCAAAGGCGACTACATTCCGGGGCCCCATCACCATTTGAGCGGCGTGGTCTATATCTCAAAAACGTCACAGACCGTTAACGCCGCTTCAGGGGAGCTGCTTCCCCAATGGAATGCCGCTGTTACGACGAATATCCAGATGTATGAGGGAGCCTGGACGTGGACACCGGGTTCCAATTGGGTGAACGATCTGAGGGTGGGCTATTCCTTCCTCGACGACCTGACTCTTCCCGGCGACGTCAAGATCAATCCCTCGGATCCCTGGCCGAACGGCTATGGTATGAAAACCGGAGTAGATGTTGCCGCTAATCCGCTGTATGGCGGCCTTCCGCAAATCACATTTACCGGCTTCAACGGCTATTTGGGGGAAGGCAGTCGCCAGTCGCACCGCGGACCGGAGGGTGATGTCAACCTGGTCGAGACGGTCTCCTACTTAAGGGGGAAACACGCCTTTAAGTTTGGCTTCGATTACATAGACATCATTTTTGACGGGAACACGTTTACCACTGCCCAAGGCGTAGCCAACTTCGGCCCCCTGGAAGGCTTCCTGCAAGGCCAGCCGACTGGTGGATCGATCCTCCTCGGCAATCCCCAGACAAACATTCGGAGCCACTGGTATGCGGGCTTCATCCAGGACGATTGGCGCGTCACCCCCAGAGTCACGTTGAACCTCGGCATCCGATACGACTACGCCACGCCGCCAGTGGAGCGCAATAACTACATCGGCGCCTTCAATCCCAATGTCAATCCCTTGACCACGCCAGCGGTGCAACAGGTAGGCCCGGGCGCGCCGATCGCTTCCATGTTTAACGGCGATCACAGAGACTTTTCGCCGCGCCTGGGCGTGGCCTGGGACGTGAAGGGCAACGGAAAGACGGTGGTCCGCGCCGGTGCCAGCCTGATTAGAATCTCTTCAACGCTCGAAACCACAGTTGGCACGGTCCCCTTCGGCGCCAATTTCCCCAGCATAAACGTTAACAATAGCGGCACGGACATTAATGCGCACACCCCGGTTCAGTTGAGCGTAGCCCCTGCAAATTTTAACTGGAACCTGGCGGGGCCAATATTTCCCTCAACCGCTCCCCAAACCATCGGCGGCGTCATATATAGCGGCGTCACGTGCACGCCGACCCAGCAATGCTCGACAAACAATGTTGATCCCAATTATCGGCAGCCTGCCGCCATCGAGTGGAACCTCGACGTGCAACGCGCCATAACCAATAACTTGACCGCGGATGTCGCCTACGTCGGCAACCACGGCTATAAAGAGGCGGGTTGGACCGATCTGAATCAACCGCCGTTGGGCGCGGGATGGGATCCCACTACGGTTACGGCCTGCCTGAACAGCGCGCCGGCCTATGGCAGTTGCAAGGTGAATAACACGGCTATAAACAATGCGCGGCCGTATGTGAGTAAGTTTCCGTACCTCAACTATATAATTCAGGCCGGCAACGGAGAGTTTTCCAACTATGATGCCCTGCAGGTAACCGTGAACGAACGGGCGTCTCACGGGCTAAGATTCCTTGCAGGTTACAGCTATGCCCACGCTCTCGACGAAGCCTCCGCACGAGGCCCAGCCGGCTTCTTGCTGGCGCCAAGGGGCACAGACTTTCGGACGAGCTACGGCAACAGCAGTAACGACATCCGCCATCGCTTCACATTTTCCCCAAGCTATAACGTCCCTGGAATGAAGTCTCCGGCACAAATGCTCAAAGGCTGGACCCTCAGTGGCATCCTGACTTTGCAAGGTGGGCAGCCGTGGTCGCCTTACGATACGACGTCAAATGACCTCCTCGGAACGGGAGAGTTCAATAGCCAGCCCAATATCGGCGGCGCCGCTCAAAGCTGGAATTACACCGGGCCTCGCTCCGCCTTTAAGTCCGGGCCGGTGGCAATTCCTAAATTTACGGGAGCGGCCGCCACGGCAAATTGCCAAAGCGCTGCTGAAGCGCCATACGCCGGCAACGCCCAACTCGTGGGGCTGGCGGACGCTTCGCTCGCGAAGTTCGGATGCTACGTGCAGAATGGCGGCATTCTGACTCCACCCGCTTACGGGACTGTCGGCAATTCAGGCCGGAATGTTTTCGGCAGCCCGGCCTACTACAACGTCGATTTTTCAGTGTCCAAGATATGGACTCTCAAGGAGCGGTTTAGCGCCCAGTTCCGAGCGGAGTTCTTCAACCTATTTAACCGTGCGGACTTCCCAATTCCCGCCGTCATCAATCCATCCAAAGGCCAGTTTGGCTGTTCCTGCAGCACGCCGGACATAAACAATCCCGTGCTCGGATCGGGCGGTCCGCGCCACATCCAGTTCGGCCTGAAACTAACCTACTAGCTGCCACGAATCGTTAAGGGCGGTTAGCCATCGTCAAGCCGCGGCCCCTGTTGGGGTCGCGGCTTGACGCATGCGCTCTAGAACAGGTGTGCGCCTCTCCGCGACACCAATCCAAATTGCGGGATCAAGCAACAGGTGAGCTCTCCGTAGGCGAGCCGTCGGTCAGATCAGGTCAGCGTGAGTCCAGGGCGCGTTCTTGGCCTTTCCGACTTATGACCCCGGGTCCAGTCGTTCCGTATATCGGAGCACACCACTCCATGTGCAGCCGGGGCAGCGATTGAAGATTGTATTTCGAGAGTTCTGGTTCGGTTCCGCAGGCCTCTACTTTTTGCCGGCAGCAGGATCTCTGACGTGTTGGTTAAAACTTTCTTCCTCCGAGGGCACGCAGTAATTCTCGTTGAGTACCGTAAGGCCCTTCGGCAATTCCATCTTGAGAGCCTTCTGGCCCGACCAGGCGCCGGTATAGACCTTCGGAGTCGGTAATGGTCATGCTGACGCTCAACGTCACGGCGTCCGGATGGCTGTAACGCTCCACGATATGCATATCCTGACTATGCGGGTGGCCGCCTGCGTCGAGCCAGGATCTTTCGTCATAACCTGTCGACTCCACAACGAGCGTGTCTCCCTCCCAATGACCAACCGCCCATCCGTACCATCTGGGATCCAGGTCCTCGGGAAGCTTTCGCCCGTCTGTCCAGATTTCGCGGATTCTGCGGCCATCCTCGAATATCTGGATGATCTTGCCCGGAGTCTGAACGATCTCCATAGGCCCACCCCCCAGGTTTCGCGGATAACCCAAGGGATCGCATTTTGCCAGCGGGTCGTTCCCAAACGCTGGGATGTATTTACCGGGGGCCGGATCGCCGGTTCGAACGTATTGTGAAGGCTTATTGGCACTGAACAATTTCTGCCCCGCCGGCGTCATCGGCGGGACCGTTTTATCGGACAGCATGCCGCCGCCTCTCCAGACCCCGGACAAGTCATGCGGATCATAGGCGGGCATGGGCGCAGCTTTCCCCGCTGCTTCCGATTCTGGAGCGCGGTGTCCGCCGGCTGAGGGAAAATAAACTTGAGCGACGGCGGGGGACGAGAGCAGTAACACGTCCTGTAAAGAAAATTCCACGAAGCTCAGAAGCGATTTCGCATTGGGACCTCCGCACGTTTGGGTCCGCTCAACTCAGCTTAGCATGCGACGAGCGTGGTTTCGCGGCGGCTAGAAACGGCCTCATTTCACTTCGTCAACCTCTCCCTGGATAGGGGCCCCCGGCGCATCACTGCCCACACCGCCCTCGTGGTTACAGAGGCACCAGCCATCGGCAAGCACGGCCTTCCCAAA
This sequence comes from uncultured Acidobacteriota bacterium, assembly GCA_963810155.1. Classification (GTDB taxonomy): domain Bacteria; phylum Acidobacteriota; class Terriglobia; order Acidiferrales; family UBA7541; genus Palsa-189. Next base: position 131,601 of record CAWEMN010000020.1, on the reverse strand, counting down.
AACCAACACCGGCGCTCCCGATTTCGAAGGGTTACCAGTGACCGTGACCGGAGTTCCCGGTGCAAACTTCTGATTGAGTTCCCTCTGGCTATGACCGAACGACTGCAAATTGCGCGGATTCCGCATTTCCGCGGCCCATTCCGTAGCCTTGCCTTTGTCGTCGGTCACGTTGAAATACAGTTGGGAATGCGGGTTGGAAAATGCGAAATGCGTGACCGTTCCTTTCAGAATGAGCACCTTGTGGATGTTGTAAGACACCGCGGTTCCGTGATGCGCTGAGAGCGGAACCGCCACCATAAGAAAGCTAAGCAAGTATGAGCCAGAATAGCCGCCGACTTCAGTCTCATGTAGCGCCTCTCCGTCAGCAGACGAAAACCGAGCGTCGCTTTCCGACTGGCGGCCACCGAACCCGCGCCGCCTTAGCGCGACGGTTTATAGCGTAATCGACCGATTGTCAAGGTAAATCGCGGAACGGCGGGACCAGGTTGAGGCCGAGGATTATTGCGCGAGACTTTGGGTGCCGCCGCTGGCGCTGGTTTGGCGAACTTCGCGGCCGCGATCGGTGACGTTCGGCTGCACGGCGGTCAGTTGCGTGGTCGATTGCCCGTCTGTCCAAGTTGTCGTCCAGCGGAAGGGCATCTTGACCCCGGCAACGAGGCGGTAATCCGCGTACTCGACGTGCATGGGATTCACTCCCACCACCGTCTTAAGAAAGCGAGTCTGCCGGACCAGCAGGCCCGACAGCTTATCGAAATACAGCTTCACGAGAAATCCTGTGGCGGTGGTTCCTTCGACGACCTGGAGCGTATGACTGCCGAGAGTTGACCTCCGGGAAACCGGCGCGCCAGGTGCTGAACTCCTGCTTAATCCGAGCCGGGAAAGAGAGTGCCGCGTCCACTCCAGCGGCCTCCAACTGCGCGCCGGTCAGCTGGAGCAGTGGCACCGGCTCAACGATCGCCGCGATCCACGCGGCGTGGCCGTCGTAGGTCGTGGCGTTAATTCCGAGCCTCGTATGGACGATCGTGGCGAATTGATTGGGGGCTTTGGCAAACACCTCTATCGGAACTTTTTCGGCGTCAGTGTCGAAGCCGGCGTAAGTACCCTTTGCAGTGAAGCTGGTGAGCTTGGCCAATTGCTGCGCCCCGCCAGCGCCTGGATATACCGGTCGAGAATCTGGTCGGCGGAGGGTCCTGCGGCCCCTTTTCCGCGGATCTGAACCGTATCCGGATCTTCCGGAGGCGGCGTGCCGTACTGCTCCTCCAGACTGGGCATGGCCTCAGGCCGATTGGCACCGCGATGGCAGGAGTTGCAAGTTACCGTGGGCATGCCGCCGAAATTCGCCTGATTGATGGCCCGCACCATCAGGACCATGCGGCGCGCAGTGTTCTTGCGCGGGGTATCGTCGCCAAACTTTGCCCAGTTCTCGAGGCTGTCCGGAGTATGACAATCGACGCAGTTTAGGCCCAAGGAAGCTGCAAAGAACCCCATCGTGCCCATGAATTCGTCAACCGGAATCCCGCGAAGCACTTGGACGTTTTTGAAAACGTCCTCGGCCACGGGTTGTTTCTGTTCCGGCGCCGCCTGGCTTCCCGCGCGCGCTACGCCCAAAAGACACAGTAACGCCGCACTCAGAGCGCAGACGGATGTTCGGCGCCATGTGCATGAAGACTTCATGAAAGCTTGTGGTCCTCTATTTTGTTTGTCCAGTTTCATTTCGGCGGAAGCTAGCACTCCTGCGGCATCGTGTCAATCACAGGTCCACAGCAGTCGCCCGTTGCAGGAGGAGCGCTAGTGCAGAATCCAATCGCCCTCTTTGCTCACGAATCGGAGCGCGTACCTTGGATGCGGCGTGTCGCCCCCCTCATGCCTGATGACACGCGCCTGGCCAACGAACTTCGTCCCTTCGTTCAGCAGATGCACTTCGATCGTGGAGTCCTGCTTCAGGGGAGCCGTGCTGCCACAGAGAAACGCGCTATGACTGACGTTCTCCGTCGCGCTGACTTCGTCGAATGGTTTGTCGTTACGATCGGTTCCTCGCAACTGCAGCATGACGCGCAGGTGCACGCGCGCTTCACTTCTGCGCTCGGGCTGAGCAGCGAGCAGCACATTTTCCAATACGGCTCGCAGTTCTTTAAAATCAACCGGCTTCTCGAAATATGCCGTGGCGCCGAGTTCCTTGCACAACAATTTTGTGTTTCCCCCTCCCTCCGCGCTGATGACGATCAGAGGAACCAACTGCGTGCAAGCCATGGATTTGAACGTTCGACAAAGCTCCAGGCCCGAATAGTTCGGCATTCTCAGGTCCAGCAGAATGGCGTTGGGTTTGCCCTGCATCGCCAGGGCCAGGGCCTCTTCGGGTTTTCCCGTATCCAAAATCTCGTAACGCTCTTCGAGGTTGATTCGCAAAAGACGCCGCATCACCTCCTCATCATCAACGACCAATAATGTTTTCATGGTGCGACTGTCTCCGATCTTCATCGAGCTGGGTTCAGGCACCCTCTCGCACGTACCCGGCAACACTTCCGCGAAAAGTCCGTGAGTAAGGGGATGAGGCCTCTGCCGTCAAATAGCCGAGGGTGCGAAGAGGGAAAAGCTGCAGGCGTCCGGCTGCTTGATTGTGCCCTTAGAACAGCGCTGGGCGAGAGGAAATCTTGGCGCTGTTTCTTTCAGCGCATCGTTTCAACGCATCTGGTCAACGTATCTGGTCAACGCATCTGAGGCTAGTTGTAGCGGAGCGAACGCCTGCCCGTCCGTCGTTTCACTTACCGCAACCGTGCCTGGCCTGATCGAAGAGATCGAACAGCCGGCCTGCGTTCGGGCCCGCGAGGGTGTCCAAACGGTGGGGCTGTCCCTTTTCGACGGTATATTGCGCGGTCATGCCTTTGGCGCGAAACTCCGACGCCTGCTTCTGCATCAGAGCCTGCCACCCCATGGGGTCCAGTTCGCCGACAAACATGTTGATGCACATTTTGGAGATGGCCTGGATGTGCGCCGGCGTTTCCTCCCACAGATACCCGGGAAACGCAGTGATCGACAGGAAGTAATCAGGATTCAGCGAGGCCACGTGAAACGAGGCAATGCCGCCATTCGACGGCCCCGCGATATGGAATTTATTGTCCTGGATTTTGTAGTCGGCCAGAATCTGTTTCAGAAACTCGGGGAAGATTCGCTCCCCGCCTTCGAAGAACAACTGGTCGTTCGGCGCCGCGGGGACCACGACGATGTAGCCGCGCTTCTCCGCCTCATCGCGGAAATTCCTGGCGATGACGCTGTCCACCACGTTCATGGTCTGCGGACCGCCGCCAAACCCGAGGACGCCGGGATAGGTTTTGCCGGCATCGTAGTTCTTTGGGAGCACGACCTTGTAATGGACGGTGATTCGCTCCGATCTTCTTCGTCTTGTCGAGAACCTCGGCCTTCACCGGAAGGCTGGCCAGGATCACCAGAGCCGCCACGAACGACAAGATTGTCCCTCGGTGTTGTTTCATACTCCCTCCTCACCAGCGAATGGTCATAAATGGTCCCTGAGTGTATCGCGAGAGGAAGAAAAACGTGCATACGAAGACCTTCGGGAAACCCGACTTGTCAGGACTTGTCTGGCGACGCGGCGCATTCTTGCGCCGCATTTACCTCGAGCTGACGATCCGTGTAAAGCTTACGGTACAAGGCAAGCGTCACGTAGCTTACGCTGACCAGACCGGTCATAACGAGCAGTCCTCCCCATTCGTCGATAGGACGGCCCGCACCGGAGTGTCTGTGTGGGACCTGCAGCGCAAGTCGAGCAGCGTTTAGCCCAGCGCGCCCCGCATCCCTAAGCCCGCCAAAAACGTTTGCCATCTCAAAAGAAAGGAGAAATGCGAGCGGATAAAAGCACTCTGGCTTCGTGTCCATCGCTGATAGTACGCGCCCGGCGATGCGCGACCGGAGAAAATCGCTCCGCAAAGAAAGCCACGCCACCGAGATTCCGATCGCGCCGCCCGCGACAATATCGGACGCATAGTGAATTCCCAGGTACATTCGCGGCAAGCAGATCCATCCAGCTGTATACAACATGACAGGAATTGCCAGGCGGCGTACGTGGTAGGCGATGCCAAACGCCAAAGCAAAGAAATAGGCGGCAGTGTCGCTGGGAAAGGAAGACCAGTTCTCCAGATTCATGCTGATCGGAATCGAGTATGAAAAATGCGGGAAGATCGGATCGTAAAGTGGTCGAATACGGAACGGGACGATCAGAGCGACGGTGCGGGCGGCGAGGATCGCCAGCACGGCTCCAATCATAATCGCAACAATGTTCCTCCGCCGCTCGTCTTGCTTGGCATCCATACGCAACCATAGATACCAGAACGCCGCAAAAAGGACTCCGCCCTTGAGCAGGTTGTTGGCCTCCTCATGACTCGCGAGGCGGTCGAAAAATGGGTTCCCGGCGAAGTGCCCCAGAGCACGGTACACGTCAGCGTCGACGCTACGAATCGCTTGGATCAGTTGGCTCATCTAGGTCGCACCTAATTAGCGACAGATTCCATGTTTAACGAAATCGGCCGGAGAACCAATGGAGCAAAGGGTTTACTGGCTTCGGACTGTAGTCCTAGTACCACACGTAGGCGCAGGATTGGAGCTGAGGGCCGGAATACGAACCGGCGACCCGCGGTTTACGACTTGGGACTTCCCTTCCCGTACTCTACCTTTTCAATCGGTCAAGCGGAGACCCAACGACGTGATTCGGCGCCAGTCCACACCGGCCGAGCCGTGGGATCCGGCGGGCGCCGCCATGACGCTGGCCCCGTTGGTGGCGAGCTCCGTCATTAGAAAAGCGCCTCGGCCGATTCTGGCTACCGCATCCGACCCGCAGGCAGCGCACCTGCCGTGGGTGTCCAACTCAATTTCCGCAAGACAGCTAACACAACACCACTGTTTCTTCATCATTCCCCCAAACTTACGGGCCCCCAAAAATTACCCACCGGGATTACCGTTGAAACGCGCTGAGCGCGGGCCAAATTCCCTCGCGAGTAATCACGATCTTTCCATCCATGACCTTCACCGAGCGCCGGAACAAGCGGCAAGCCCTGCTGTTGTTCAAGCGGCTCCGTATCTTCGTGGCCTCCACGGTTGGGTCTCCCTCGGCTTCGATAACGATACTCTGGCCGTCCTGGAGCTTCGCCACACGCTCGCCCAGGCACGCCCATTTCGAAGTGGGTCCAGGTGGTTGAGTGGGTGGCATAGGCGATTGAAAGGAAGCAATGAGCAGGCCAGCAATCTCCCGAGGAGCAGTTTTTCCTGGCAGCGCGTGCTCTGTTAGTGATCGGCAGGCTTGCGGGAAATGCTGCACTTACTTCGTGGTCAGTCGTAATGTGCCGATTCAATCAGTAACGCTTGATCAGCACCGTTCAACCCGTGACGAGGACGAAATGTAAAAAATGGCGGTGACCGGAACGATTTACTGAGTCACCCTTCGGACACCCTTAGAGTCCGTCACAGCACGTAGTCCACCCATTGAATGTACCCCGCATATCAGGCACTGGAGAATGCTTCCGTGAGCTCACTTCGAGACAGACGCGAGAATCATTACCCTTCACGGCTTCAACCCCCCGATGCGATCGTACTGGGCTAGTTTGATCGATTTGACCTTCAACTCAGGCATCAGAGATTCAGGCACAGTGCAACTGGATTTTGTTAAGGTGAGGCAGCTTTCAAGTTCGCTGATGAGCATGCGACGATCAGTACTGTTCCAACGTTCCAGGACCAGCATGATGCTGGTAAACAAAGCAGTCGCTGCATCTTCCGCCGAACTCGTGACGATACCGGCGCCGCCAAGGAATGCCTGACTAGAGCCCATCCATTTGTTTGCGGCGTAAAAACATGAGTAGGAGTTGTTGCCCGATTGTACGGGGCAGTCAACGATGATTGATAGGTTCCGCTCGTTGCTATTCACCACCGTAAACAATGTGGGTTGGGCTGCGATCTTCCGGATCAGCAGCGGAGCCAACAGTGGACGAAGTCGCGTATGTCGTGTCGTAAAGTATCCTGACCTTTATCGGGGCCGTTTGTGCTGAGGCTGTTGTCACGAAAAGCAAAACGGCTGCGAATGCTAAAATGGTTCTTCACTTAGGGGGTTTCTCCCTGTTTCACGTTCAGGATGGGAACACATATTGCTCAGCGGTTAGATTAACTGCGAGGATGGTCCGCTTTCGTTGCTCCAGAGCAGGTTCGAAACGATTTGTGACAATTGCTGGAATTTAGACGACGGAAGCTTTAGTCCGTTCACGGACGGGCCACTTTACTTGGCGTAGCTGAGTCCCTTCGGGCGCGCAGCTCCGGAAGCTTGCCGGTGTGTCCCGGAGCTGCTTTCTGAAACGTTTCTTAGCGGTATCACAGGGATTGGTGAGGGCTTTGGGATCGGCTCATGCTTCCCGCGGATTACCCATCCAATCCGAGGTTGTCGCGGAAACACGGCTGATTTCGCGCCACCCAAGAAAACCAGTCTCAAGCCAGACCCTTGTTGACAAGTACCTTGACTTCGACCCGGCGGTTTTCTGATCTTCCCTGTGCGGTTTCGTTGGTTGCAGTCGGATTGGATTCGCCCATTGCCGCGGGTGCCACAATGTGCCGCACGGGTATCTTGCAATTCTGGATCAGGTACGCGATGACGGCGTCGGCTCGCTCCATGCTCAACTGCTGGTTCATTGCAGCATTGCCCGATGAGTCTGCGAAACCTTGCACCTGGATGATATAACCTTTGAGGTTCACGGTCTGCTTCGCCAAAGCTGTAAGGGCAGCCTGCCCCTCCGCTGAAATCATCGAGCTTCCGATTGCGAAATTGACTTTAGTGTCGGCCTTGGTGTCGTAATCCGTGAGGTCGTTGAAGCGCTTGGTGGTCTCCAGAATTTCCTGCTGATTGGCCTCGATCTGCTGCTTGTTGGCTGCGCTCTGCGCCTTGTTGGCCGCAACGCCTTCAGCGTTTCTCTGCACGTTCTCCTTGTTCGTCTGAATGTTTTGCTGGTTGACGTTCACAGCTTGCTGTGTCGGAGTCAAGCCAGCTTGAATGGTTTCAGCAGTTTCCAAGTCTTGCTGGTTATAGTTAATGGAATTGGCCACTACCTTGGTCTGCGCATCGCCGGTGCCGTTTACTTCGACCCTGAGACCAGGAATTAGAATTGCTGCCGACATCTGCGTGCGGCGGAGGCCAAGACCCTTTGGTTTTTGCACCTTGGTGTCGTCCGTGAGAACAACATTGACATTTGCGCCGGCGGAGGTTTTCACGACCAGTGAATCTCCATTTCGTTGCGTGATTAATCCTTTGATTTTGACTTTGTCACCGTTGCTTTGGCCGTAAGCCAGTGCAGTGGCCATGCAACTCAACAGCGCGAGATACGATACGGTCCTAATCCAGTTCTTATTCATCACAATCCTCTTTTCGGTTTGTTCGACCGAACCCCTGACGGAGTCGTTGTCCATCGCGAAAGTCCTTTAGCGCTCGACAACTTTAGTCGATCGACGATTGACGGCAAGTCAAGACAAGGAATTTTACGTTCTAGCAGCTAAGGGACTAACTGTCAGAAGTAGCAGCCGGGGTCCTGTGTAGGAATTTGAAGTGTTCTGATGCGTCTTGAACCGATAACCATGACAGTTTTACGACACTGCTGCATTTTACGGCAGTCGCAACCATTGATTTCAGTGTGCTAAAATTCAGGCTTCCAGTGGTGATGAAGATGTCCAGCCGTCTACTTCTCCGGGTGCAAATTGCTGCGTGCCTGGCGGTTGCTGCGGGTGCTATCTGGCTCTTTGTGATTAAAGCGTGGGTAGATGCTGTAATCTTTTGTGTCATCTTCGTTGTGTTAGCCTTCATGGTGTGGGGTAATTTGAAGGAGCCGGAATGAAGGCATGGCGTCCAAAGGCCTTCTGGGGCATTCGAGCGTTTTCACAACAGAACGCCACTACATCAACGAGCTGCCTGAAAACACCCTTCAAGCCATGAATCGGCTGCCAACTTTGTTCACCGATTGTTCAACGACAAAGCAATGATGGGCTTGCAAGGGTTTGAGAAGATGGAGCCGAGGCCCGGGATTGAACCGGGGACCTACGGTTTACGAAACCGTCGCTCTACCAGCTGAGCTACCTCGGCCTGTCCGTCATTATCACAAATGGTGACTGAAAATGAAACGCGGCCCCTCACTGTTTCCCGCTCTTTTTGATGTAGTCAGTGAGAGCTTCTGTTAGAGTCAGAACCTTGAGTGATAGCTGCTCGTCGAAAAGGCTGCGAACCTCCTTTTCAATCTCGCCATCTTTGACACCGTCCAACGCCTCTGACAATGGCGTAATAAACGGTCTCGGCATCTCGTCCGCATTTTGCGCCCTGGCTCGGGATCTACGTATTTCCTTAATGTTTTAGCGCTGGGTTGTGTCTTTTGGACCCATTAGCATCGACAAGTTTCAGAACCTGGATGGTGGGCTCTGGATCTCCTTCAGCGTCTGCGGCGATTTCTAGGGTCTTCCCGTCGGCCGAGAGTTTGAATCGTTTGACTTCTTGAGTGCTGGGCTCGCAAGGCGCGTACAAAGCCACATCGAACAAGTCCGCGTAGACCTTGCGCACTGAACCATATGCAAAGCGACCGGTGATGGAGGGGGGATTGAATTCGGGTCTGGATTCTATGGACAACTCCGTGGGACCAAACAGGTAATGAATTTGGTTTTTGGGCTGTGCTGAGCCTTGGTCCGGCCACCAGCTCTGGTTACCCTTGCGAACATAAGCAAAATTCCATCGCCCGGCAATGCGACGGAGAAATGCTTTGCCCAGTGCATCTTCCGGCGTAACGTCTTTCGCCGGTTGGGCTGGCGTTGTGCAGGCTTCTTGCCCTTGCGGAGGTTCGGCAGTGATAACTTTCGCAGCTTTATCGGACGCGGCGGATTTGGCAGCCTCTGCCTGACGCGCCGCATAGCCGAGTGAGGTTTGGTTCTGCCCAATCACGGTCGAACACAGAACTAAACCGAGAAACGACGAGAGTAGCGGCGGCAGGAAGCGTCGGGGCATTAGAGCACCTCGAAGCAATGCTGGCCACAAAGTTATGCGCTGTCAATGTAACTCCCAAATGGTCGGATTAATCGGTAACTGGATTTAGTCGCTTCCGTGTTTGCATTCCCAAGCTGGGGCGACGCTATGAAAACGCGGATCGGGTCAAGGTTTTGATATGGGCCTTTGATACGGGCCGCTGATATGGGCCGAAGATATGGGACAAAGAGTCGAGAGGCCGAAGCCGAGGGATCCACCTATCAATGGGCTAATTCAATGGGGCTAATTCAACGGGCTAAATTCAGCGGGATAAGGGATACATCAGCCAGCCAATTCCGATGGCCACGACGAGGAAGGCCAGGAACGCCCAGACTGCGTATCGGATGCGTTCGTTCATCCGATTCTTGGAGAGAAAAGCAAACGCCAGCGATACGGCCAGCGCGAAAATCGACATAGCTTGAAAATGATTCAGCATTATCCCGCCGCCGGCTCCTCGTCTTTATGTCCAAAACCAATTTGGAGGACTTCCAGAACGCAGAGCAAGTTCAGGACGCCCGCTGTGGCGAAAAGCCGGGTGCCGTAATCCCCTGCCGCGTTGGAAACGTCGCCTCCCGCGGGATTAATCGTGCCCGACAGGAAATAGAAGATGCCGCTGCCGATGTCGGCAATGAAGCCCAGCATGTCAAACGCGTCGGCGGCGTTAGAGCTGAAAACATTGCCGCGCATCCACAGCCCCACCAGCGCCAGAATTCCGACGGCGCAGAAGTACACGATCGCCTTGTTCCATCTGCGCAGCACGGCGTGGCCCAGGCCGGGCACAAACCATCCCGCAACCGCGGCGATCAACGCCAGCGCCGGATTGATCGAACTCTTTTGTGTTTCGGCCATGCGCTCTTTACTCCGTAGGGGCCAGTAGAGGAAGGATGCCGGTCTGCGCAGGGCCCGTGACTCGCGCCTCCGCTCCATCCACGTAGACATTTACTTCGCTGCGAATCCCGAACTCCTTCAGATAAATCCCCGGCTCAATGGAAAAACAGGTGCGCGCCATAATGCTACGCGAATCGTGTGTCTCCAGGCCATCCATATTTGCGCCGTTACCATGCACTTCCTGGCCAATACTGTGACCGGTGCGGTGCACAAAATATTTTCCGTAGCCCGACTTCGCAATCACCTGGCGCGCGGCGCGGTCCACCTGCCAGCCCTGGACGGCGCGCCCCTTGGCCAGCGATTGCCGCACAAAAGCAATCGCCTGATCGCGAGCCTCGCGAACATGCTGGAAGACGAGTTCAAACCGGGGAGGGACCTTGGCGCCCAGATATCCAACCCAGGTAATGTCATAGTACACGCTGCTCGGGGCGCTGCATCTTGCCCCAGACATCCAGCAAGATCAAATCGCCCTCTCGAATCGGCGCGGAAGCAGCCGCAGTGGGCTCATAGTGAGGATTGCCGCTGTGAGGCCCGACGGCAACGATGGGCGGCTCGGCGGTTTCGACGGAATTCGCCCGAAATTTCTCCAGAATCCACTGCTGCAATTCGTACTCCGTCAGGCTGGACTTCGCACGCACCTGCGCCGCGGCATGCGCAAAGGCTTCCTTCACAACGCGGTCGATAATTTGCCCCGCTTCCAGATGGGAGCGAAGCTGTTCGGCGCTCCAGCAGGCCTCGAATCTCTGGACCAGGTCGGCCGAGCTCACCACTTTGCAGCCCTGGGCGCGCACCATCTCCACCGTGCCGGCGTCGACCAGCGAGACCGAAGGGATGGCGTTGCGCGGCGAATATTGCATGGCCACCTTGCGCGCTTTGCCGATCAGGCGCGGAAGACTCTTGTTCAGCTCGTCCAGGCTGGCATACAGCAGCTTCTGCCCAGGCAAACCATCGAGCGCTCCCGACTCGATGCGGTGCACCAGCTTGCGCGGAGTGCCGCGGCTGGGAATCAGGTAAAACCACCGGCGGGTGCCCATGCCCCCGCCATTCAGCCCCAATACGCGCGTGGCGATGGGATCGCGATGATGGAAATCGTAGAAGAGCCAGCCGTCCAGCCCGGCGGATCGCAACTCTTGTTGAATGGTCTCGATGGGCGGCATTACTTTTCGTTCTTATCGATCGTTCTTAGCAGTCGGGGCGCGTGCGGCGTTGCGGTGGAGGCGATGGCGCGGACTTGCGCTAACTTTACTCCCTCGACTTCGATGCGCTTCAGACGGCTCCGCTGTCCCGAGGCAATTTTAACAGCGCCCAGCGGCACATTCAAATGATCCGCCAGCAGGCGGCGCAGCGCTTCGTTTGCGCGGCCCTCCACCGGCGGAACATTCAGACGAATGCGCAGAGCGCCCTGCCATTCGCCGCCGATTTCGCTGCGGCTCGCGCGCGGCTGTACGCGAACCAAAAAGCTGAAGCCGCCCTTGCACTCACGCACTTCGATCATCCAGGATCACCGGGCGGCGTGCCGCGCGCCAAAGAGCGCCGTCCCCAGGCGAACCTGGGTGGCTCCCTCCTCAATGGCGATATCGAAATCGCGCGACATTCCCATGGAGAGCTCCGCCAGGGGGCATTTGAGCTGTTGCGAGATGCCGTCGCGCATTTCGCGTAACTTGCGAAAGATCGGGCGCGCCCCCTCGGGTTCCGGCGTCATCGGGGGAATGGTCATCAAGCCGCGCAATTCCAGGTGCGGCATCAGGAGGACACCTTCGGCAAGGCGGGGGAGTTCGGCCGGGGCACATCCCAACTTTGTTGCGGTGGGATCCAGCCGCACCTCAATGAGTACGGGCAAGCGGCGTCCCTCGCCGGCAATCTGGTTTAGCTTTTCCGCCAGGGGCAAGCTGTCGAGCGAATCGATGGTGTGAAACAGGCGGATGGCTCGCGCCGCCTTGTTGCGTTGCAGGTGGCCTACCAGGTGCCATGTGGCGTCCAAGCCTTCCACAAGGGGCGCCTTTGACTTCCCACTCCTGAACGCGATTTTCGCCGAAGTGGCGTATGCCAAGTTCAAAAGCTTCGCGGACTCGTTCCACGGGGAACGTCTTGGATATGCCGACAATCGTGATCTCGGAGGGCCGGCGCCCCGCTCGCTCGGCGGCACGCTCGGCACGCTCCTGGACTGCCGCAACATTCTGGGCCACTGTGCTGGTCAAGCTTCCCATGCCGCGGATTCTAGCAGAGTTGGGGCAATTCGGTCCGTTGCGACCTCGTGCGCGTCAGGTTACACTGGCCGGCTCGAATGTCTCGCGGGAAACTCATCGTTATCGAAGGCATAGACGGCGCCGGCAAAAGGACGCAAACGGACCTGCTCGGCCAGGCGCTCAAACAACGCGGAATTCCCTGTGTTCGCTTTGGTTTTCCGCGGTATGAGTCCTCGTTTGGCCGGCTGATCGGGCAATTCCTGAATGGCGACTTCGGCCCGCTGTCGGCGGTGGATGCCCACTTTTCGGCTCTCTTATATGCCGGGGATCGGTTTGAAGCGAAACCTGAATTGGAAGCTGCGCTGGGCAGTGGCCAGACTGTCTTTGCCGATCGCTATATCGCCTCCAACCTGGCCCATCAGGCGGCGCGTGTGCCGGCCGAGAAGCGTTCTGAATTTATCGCCTGGCTGCGAAACCTGGAATACGGCATTTACGGCCTTCCCGCCGAAGATCTGGTGATCTACCTGAGGCTCCCGGCAAACGAAGGACAACGCCGGGTGGGGCTGAAATCGCAGCGCGGCTATACCGCGATGCGGCGCGATCTGCAGGAATCCGACCTCAGCCATCTGCAGGAGGCGGCGAAGATCTACGATCAGCTCGCCGGAGAAGCCAACTGGGTCACGGTGGAATGCTTCCACCAAGACGGCAAGCAGAAGACGCCGGGGCAGATTCATCAGGCCGTACTCGAGGCCGTCGATTCCCGCGTGCTCTCGCGTGCAGCTCGATCGTAAGGCAGGCGTTTCGCTCTGCCGAATGGGCGCGCTAAGGTCCCGCAAGTCGTGGAAAGGTTCTAGCCGGTCATGCCGTTCTCGGAATTTCTGGGAAACCCGAAGATCGTCGCCGCTTTGCGCGGAATGCTCGCCACGGGCAGGATTCCGCACGCGATGTTGTTTGCGGGTCCCCGCGGAGTGGGGAAATTTACGCTGGCCCGGATGTTCGCACAGGCGGCGAATTGCGAGCGCCTGGTTGACGATTTCTGCGGCGAGTGCGGCCCATGCCAGACCATCGCCCGGCTGCAGAACACTTCTGCCCTGATCGAGCAGGGTCTCGCCGAACGGGGCGAGAGAGCCGACTCGGCGGCGGTCGAGCGCATCCCTCTCTTGCTTCAGACCCATCCGGACGTCTGGGCCATTGTTCCCGATCCGGTGCGGTTGAAGACTCCCGTGGTACGGCCCATCCTGCACGTCGGCCAGCTGCGGGCCGTGCAGCGCGCTGCCTATTTCAAGCCTCTGCTCAAGCGCCGCGTATTCATCATCGACGGCGCTGAGACGATGCGCTGGGACCACGCCAACATTTTCCTGAAAATCCTGGAAGAGCCGCCCGAGACGGCCACATTGATTCTGCTGACGCCCAATCCTTATTTGCTGCTGTCGACGATCCGCTCGCGCTGCCTGCAATTCTTTTTCAGTGTGCTCCGGCGGGATCAGGTGGAGCAGGTTCTGCGCGAGCGGAGCGACCTGGCCCCCGCACAACTCAAACTCGCCGCGCAGTTGGCTGAAGGCAGCCCCGGCGCTGCCTTGGGCATGAATCTCACGGAGGCTGTGGAGCTGAGGGCGTCGGTTTTGCGGGTGCTTACGGAGATCATCGAGGGCCGCTCCTCCATCGACCTGTTTGCTGAAACGACCCGCCTGGCCAAGGGTCAAAAAGCGTCGTTTGAAACTGTGCTCGAAATATTCTATAGTCTCTTCAACGATCTGCTCGAACTCTCCGTAGGTTTCGCAGGTCAGGGCGGTCGAAACCCCGCGCTCAGGACAGAGCTTTCAAAGCTGAGCCGGCAAGTTGACGCCACATGGGTCGCCAAGGCCGTGGATGAGCTGGACGAACTTGGCGGACGGCTGCGGCGCAATGTAAACAGGCAACTTGGATTAGACGCGATCGCAACATCACTATCAGAAGCCTGTAAAAAGACGTAAAGGTAGGTAGTTTCAGATTATCTCGTAACTCACGCGACGCCGCGTGCATCATAGACCCCAGTCACAACTATTTTTATTTTGCTGTGGAGTCTGAAATCATAGAAGGAGAGGCGATGGTTAATCGCAAGTTGTTCCGTCCGTCATTAACCGAAGTGAAAGAGCCGCCGGCCACCCGCAGCCATACCAGCGGTCCGCAGCCTCACAAAAAACCCGCGCCGCCGGAACAGACCCACGCGGAAAACTTCTATTGGGTAAAGCAGATGCAGTCGCATACGCCGATGACCATCGTGCTGACCGATGGCGAGGTCTTGCGTGGCACGGTGGAATGGTACGACCGCGACTGCATCAAGCTGACACGCTTTGGCAGCCCCAACCTGCTCATCTATAAGCAAGTCATCAAGTACGTGTACAAAGATGGCGACGAAGCGGCTAAGGGCGGCACCAACGGTCAATAGGTCGGGGTCTTAAACGATCCTGGCGGGGCAAGCGCGCAGACCGCCTTACGTGTCAATTGGCCCCGGGAATTTCCGTCACCAGTTCCGGCACTTCAATGCGGATGAGCGTGCCCGCTCCTTCGCGGCTCGAAATCTCCATGCGAAAGTCGGTGCCGTAAAGCACGCGCAGCCGCTCGTGGACGTTGCTGATGCCGATGCCGTCCACGTAGACCTGCGGCATGCGCTCTTCGGGTATTCCAGCGCCGTTGTCTTCCACTTCGATCACCAGGCGTCCGTCGCTTAGAGCGGTGCGAATCGTGATCTGGCCGCCCTCGAGCTTGGCCGCCAATCCGTGCTTGATGGAATTTTCCACGATGGGCTGCAGCAGCATGCTGGGCACAAACGCTTCCAGCGTATTGTGATCCACGTGTTTGAAGATCTGCAGATTGTCGCGCCCGAAACGCGCCACTTCGATATCCAGATAGTCGTCCACAAAATTGAGCTCCTCCTGCAAGGCCACGAAGGTTTCGTGCTTGCGCAGCAGCCGGCGGAGAATATTGCTCAGTTTCAGGACGACGACGCGCGCCTGATCCGGGATCGTAGCGGATCAGCGAAGAGACGGTATTGAGCGTATTGAACAGAAAGTGCGGATTGATCTGGCTGGAGAGCGCGTCCATGCGCGCCTTGAGCAGCAACTGCTGGTGCTGCTCGAGGTTCATCTGGATGCGGGTGTTGTTCCAGATCTTGATGGGAACGGCCACGGTCATCACCGTTGCCAGCATCAGCAGGAGCACGGACCACCAGTTCTGGGCGTCAATAAAAAAGAACCATGGCGGCTTGGAGCGGCATGCCCCAACAGCAGCCGTCCCACTTCCAGACCGACGCAACCGACCAGCGGCAGCATCTCCCACCCCACGCTTGCGCGGCGCGCCAGCCGCGATAGCCATCGCGGAAAATTCAGAAACGTAAACGGCCCGAAATTCCAGATGTCATCCTTGTTCGGGATGGCCTGGCGGATCAAACCGCCGACCAAGCCGGCGATCGCCGCCATCGGCGGGCCAGCCACTCATGGTGAAAGAACGCCGGCAGGCTCACAATCGAGCCGCCCAGCGGTCCCACCACGCGACCGCCAAGAAGTCCCAGCAGAAAAGAGCCCTCGAGCATGAGATCGGCGAAACGGTAGGGGGCCCTACCAATCGCAACAGCACGCTGATCGCCAGCGCCGGCGTCAGGAATAACATCAGTTTGATCTTCAGGTCGGAGTCGCGTACTTCGGCGTAAAGTACCTGCGAAATACGGCCCAGCGGACGAGCAAAGCGGCCATGGACGCGGCCACGCCAACCTTCAGGAGCAACGTGAATAGGAGACCCTGGCTGGTGGAAAGTATGTCCATGGTTCTCTTCGTCCCGCAACTTCGCCGCGCGACTTCTTCCCGCGACTTCTTCCCTCAAGTTCGCCGCGCAACAAAGATACTGCGTGCGCCTACGTTAGCCAATCGCGCACGCGAATGCAAAGCCGCGTTGCTGCTATACTACTTCGCTCCCATGAGGCCAAAGCGTACAAAAAGTGTCCGTGCCACTCGCCGTGGGCAGAAGGCACGCATCGTCGCCAGGGCGCTGTTACCCACGCAATATGGCCGCTTCAGCATTCTGGGGATTGAAGGCGGCAAGCCAGAAGAGAGCGCTGTTGCCCTGGTGCGCGGGCGCGTGGATGGGCGCTCCATCCCCCTGGTCCGCATTCACTCACAATGCCTTACGGGCGACGTGCTTGGGTCGCAGCGATGCGACTGCCGGGCGCAATTGGAGCTGTCTCTGCGAAAAATCGCCGCCGCTCCCGCGGGTGTATTGCTCTACCTTCCCCAGGAAGGCCGCGGCATCGGACTGATGAACAAGCTGCGCGCCTATGAGCTTCAGGATGGCGGCATGGATACCGTGGAAGCGAATCAGCATCTGGGATTTGCCGCCGATTCGCGGGACTATGGCTTCTCGGCCGAAGCCCTTCGCGCCCTCGGTGTGCGGCGTGTCCGCTTGCTTTCGAACAATCCGGATAAGGTCCGGCAGCTGGAGTCGCACGGCATAAAAGTGGTGCAGCGGGTAGCCTGCCAACCTCGCGGCACAGATGCGGCGCGAAGTTATCTGCTCACGAAGTCCGTGAAACTGGGGCACGTGCTCGCCGGCTTCTGAGGCCATTCGGGTGGCCGACGTGATGGACCGACGGGCTTAGCCGCCGCCTACCAGATGCACGATTTCGAAACGATCGCCTCCCGACACCGGGGTCTCTTCCCATTGCGCGCGCCGAATGATCTCCGAATTGTGTTCGATCGCGAGCCGACTTGGCGGTCAGACCCAAGTGGGCGACGAGCTGCGCTACGTTTAGCCCTTTGGGCACGTCCCGCACGTCGCCGTTGACGTGTATCGTCACCATGTCGGGCATTTATCGATTGGCTTTCTTCGGTTTCAGTTGATAGCGCAGCTCTTCCCGCACTTCGGCCACGCGCGCGCGAATGACCAATGCAGCGGCGGCTGGCTCCGCGAGAGTTGGAAAGGCAAACTGAAAGGAAGTGCGGCCCGCGGCATCGGTGTGCGCAAGATGGATCTCCGGAGCGCCTGCTCCGTCCTCTATAAAGGCTTCCACCTGGGCCTCTGTCACCGGCTTGTCGCCCACCTTTGAAGAGACTGAAATATCCAGCGAGACCTGCCCCGCCTTGAGCCAGGATCTCGCGTTCAGGAGCTTCACCGCGATGCCGCCCGCAGGGGCTGGCGACGCTTTCTCCAGCGTGAGAACCCCTTCGCGCAGCGCCTCCAGGATCTCCCTGTGCTGCTTTTCGACGCGGGCGCGGAGAATGGCCTGATCCGCGACGCCGCTTAGGGCCAAATCCTCATAGCTTGCCCGGTGCCTGTAGACCACCCTGCCTTTGATCAGCACCAGGGTGTCAATAAAGGGATGAGAGGCGCCGCGGTCTTCCGTCTGCACGTCGTAAACCGCGTCCCCGATTTGCGCCTTCGAATTGAAACCAAAACTCATGGCTTTGCCGAAAATTTGCGCTTACCACGCACTCGATTGACCCATTGTCGAAGCGCCGCTATTATAGCGTGTGCGCTCATGTCCGGGAATCTGGCCCAAGCCTACGCTCCGTTACTAATCCATCTCCTGGTAGCAATGGGGCTTGCTGGGATCATCCTCATACTTTCCAGTTTGGTAGGCCGCCATCGCCCGAGCCGCGTAAAAATGCAGCCTTATGAGTGCGGCATCACGCCCGTGGGCGACGCCCGGGAGCCTTTTTCCGTCAAGTTTTACCTCGTCGCCATGATTTTTATACTCTTTGACGTGGAGGCTGTCTTCCTTTATCCGTGGGCCTATGTCTATCGAGAACTGCGCTGGTTCGGCTTTACGGAGATGCTGCTGTACATCCTGATCCTCCTGGCGGGCTACGTTTACCTTTGGAAGAAGGGGGCGCTCGATTGGAACCGCCCGGCGGCGCCGCGGGAGCCCAAAGCGTGACCGATATGCCCGGAACAGAGCAGAATCCGATTGTCCAGAGGTTGCGCGCCTGGGACGAAAGCGCGGTAGCTGACAGCTCGGAATTCCGCGGCGAACTGACGATTGTGCTGGCCCCGGATCGCCTGGAGCGCGTGGCCGAATACCTGCGCGCCGAGCCCGGATTGCAATTCGATTTCCTGTCCGATATCTCCGCGGTGGATCGCTTCCCAAGCGAGCCTCGCTTTGAAGTGAACTACCACCTGCTGTCCATCGCCTTGCGCCAAACGGTCCGCTTGCGTGTGTGGGTTTCCGGCAGGGATCCTGTCGTCACCAGCCTCGTACCCGCCTGGCCCACCGCGAACTGGCACGAGCGCGAGATCTTTGATCTTTTTGGTATTCGCTTCGCGGGACATCCGGAGCTCCACCGAATTCTGATGCCTGACGATTGGGAGGGCCACCCCCTGCGCAAGGATTATCCGGTGGAAGGATTTCGCTCATGACCACGACGGTCGAGACGGCCACTGGCGCAGGCGCGCACCATGGTCCTCAATATGGGGCCGCAGCACCCCTCGACGCACGGGGTTTTGCGCGTCGTGCTGGAGCTCGATGGCGAAACCGTGGTCAAAGCCCGCTCGGAGATCGGCTACCTTCACACCGGCATCGAGAAGAGCTGCGAAGCGCTTACCTATTCCCAGGCGATCACGCTCACCGATCGTATCGACTATCTGGCGCCGCTTTCCAATAATCTCGGTTATTGCCTGGCCGTGGAGAAGCTCCTGGGCCTCGAAGTGCCGAAAAGAGCCCAATACATCCGTGTTCTTCTCACGGAGCTGACACGCCTCAACTCGCATCTGGTGTGGCTGGGTACGCATGCCATGGATTTGGGCGCGACCTCAGTGATGCTGTACTGCTTCCGTGAACGGGAAGAGATCTTAAAGATATTCGAGATGGTCTCCGGCCAGAGAATGATGACCAGCTACTTCCGCATTGGCGGGCTGGCCCTGGAGCCGCCACCCGGCTGGCTGGAGCGGGTTCGGCGTTTTGTCGACATCCTTCCATCGCGCCTCGCCGAATATGAGAATTTGCTCACTCGCAACCGCATCTGGCTGATGCGCACCGTGGGAATCGGCTTTCTTGACGCGCAAGACGCCATCGCGCTGGGCGTCTCAGGCCCCGCTCTGCGAGCAGCCGGCGTCGCCTACGATGTGCGCAAGTTCTTCCCCTATTCCAGCTACGAGGAGTTTGATTTCGAGGTTCCGACGCGCACCGACTCCGATTGCTACGCCCGTTATCTCGTGCGCGTGGCCGAAATGCGCGAGAGCCTTAAAATTATCCGCCAGGCCATGGGCAAGATCCCGCCCGATGGGCCGATCAGGACCGATGCGCCGGGCATCATTCCGCCGCAACGCGAGCAGATGAAAACGGAGATGGAGGCTTTGATTTTTCACTTCAAGATTTTCACCGAAGGGTTTGCGCCGCCGCCTGGCGAGGTCTACCAGCGCGTGGAATCTCCGCGCGGAGAGGTCGGTTACTTCGTGGTGAGCGATGGCTCGGCGAAACCTTACCGGGTCAAGGTGCGCTCACCCTCGTTTGTGAATCTGCAGGCCCTGCCCAAACTCGCCGAAGGCCGCCTGGTTGCGGACCTGATCGCCTGTATCGGAACGATCGACATCGTTCTGGGAGAAGTGGACCGCTGATGGAGCTGCCGCTCGTATTGGAGCAAAAATTTCAGACGCTCCTCCAACGCTATCCGATCAAGCGGTCGGCGCTCGTGCCCATGGCGCTCTACGCCCAGGATGTGTTTGGCTACGTGAACGACGACTTGATCGCGGAGATCGCGCGGCGCATCGATTTGAGCCCGCTGCACGTCAACGAGACGCTGGCCTACTACTCCATGATCCGGCGCAAGCCGGCAGGCAAACATCACGTCCAGGTATGCACCAACGTCTCCTGCATGCTCCGCGGCGGCAATCAGATTTATGACTTCGTGCGCAAGAAACTCGAAATTGGCAATAAGGAAGTGACCGCCGACGGAATGTTTTCCCTGGAAGAGGTGGAGTGCATCGGCGCGTGCACGGGCGCGCCGGCCATGCAGATCAATTACGACTTTTACGAGAATCTCACGCAGCGCAGCACCGATCAGCTGTTGGACGCGCTGGACAAGGGCTCTCGTCCCGCAAGGACGCAGCCGACGTCCGGCGCGGTCCACGAACGGCATCCCGCTGAGGTGCCGGTGATCAGCCGCCTCTTTGGCGTTCCCGATTCTCACAAGCTCGATGTTTACCTGCAGCACGATGGCTACAAAGGCCTGGAGCGCGCCCTGAAGGAGCTGACCCCGGATCAGGTCGTCGAAGAGGTGAAGAAATCCAATTTGCGCGGCCGCGGCGGCGCCGGTTTTCCCACCGGCATGAAGTGGAGCTTCGTCCCCAAGGATCCCGGCAAGACGAAATACATTCTCTGCAACGCCGATGAGAGCGAACCCGGCACTTGCAAGGATCGGCCGCTCCTGGAAATGGCGCCGCACCAACTCATCGAGGGCGTCATCATCGCCGGCCGCGCCGTCGAGGCTCATCAAGGTTATATCTACATTCGCGGGGAATATCGTTACGTCCTGGAAATTGTCGATGCGGCGATCGAAGAGGCCTACGCCCGCGGCTATCTCGGAAAAAATATTCTTGGCAGCGGCTTTGATTTCGATTTGGCGACGCATACCGGGGCGGGCGCTTACGAATGTGGCGAGGAATCCGCCTTGATGGAATCGCTCGAGGGCAAGCGCGGCTATCCCCGCATTCGCCCACCCTTCCCCGCCGTGGTAGGCCTTTATGGCGCTCCTACAGTGATCAACAACGTCGAGACACTTTCGGCCGTTCCTTCTATTCTGCACCGCGGAGGAGAATGGTATTCCAGCCTGGGCTCCACTAAAAACGGCGGCACGCGACTTTTTTGCATCTCCGGACACGTGAACCGTCCCGGCATCTATGAGCTGCCCATGGGATTTAACCTCAAACGCATGCTCGAAGAGGTCGCCGGAGGAATTCCCCGCGGCAGGAAACTGAAGGCCGTCATTCCCGGGGGAAGTTCCTGCCCTCTTCTCAAAGCCGACGAGATCGACCTGCCGATGGATTTCGATTCGCTGGCCAAGGCCGGCTCCATGCTCGGCTCGGGGGGCGTCGTGGTGATCGACGAGGGGACCTGCATGGTGGACCTCGCGCGCCGCATCATGCATTTCTATGCTCATGAGTCCTGCGGGTGGTGCATCCCTTGCCGCGAAGGCACGGCCTGGCTGCGCAAGATGCTCGACCGTTTCCATTCCGGAGGCGGTCGCCAGGAGGACATCCCCCTGATCGGCGAATTGTCAAAAAATATGCTGGGCAGGACCTTTTGCCCGCTCGGCGACGCGGCCGCCTTGCCCACGATCAGCATCGTCAAGAAATGGCCTCATGAATTTGAAGCACACCTCGCGGGCAACTGTCCGTATCAGCCGGCCGAAGCGCTGACCGCGGTATTCGGGTAGCCGCAAAAACAATGCCAGAGAACGCAGAAATAAAGTTTAAGCTCGACGACCGCGAACTGGCGGTCGCTCCCGGAACCCTGGTCATCGAGGCCGCCCGGCGTGAGGGCATCGAGGTCCCTTCGTTCTGCTATTACCAGGGGCTTGCGTTGCAGGCTGCCTGCCGGATGTGTCTCGTTGAGGTGGAAAAAGCTCCCAAGCTGCAAACGGCCTGCACTCTCGTCGCGGTAAACGGCATGGTGGTGCGCACGAATACTCCGCAAGTGCATGAGGCGCGCAAGTCCATGCTCGAGTTTCTGCTGACCAATCATCCGCTGGATTGCCCGGTCTGCGACAAGGGCGGTGAATGCGAACTGCAGGACATGGTCTTCCGCTACGGCGCGGATCGCAGCCGCTTTGTGGAAGAAAAGCTGCATGTCCCCGAGGTCAAATGGTCGAACCTCGTTTACTACGATGCCCCGCGATGCATTCTTTGTTTTCGCTGCGTCCGCGTGTGCGACGAAGGCATGGACGTCAAGGCTTTGGGAGTCGGCCAGCGCGGCGCCAATTCGGTGATCATTCCCAACGGCGACGACCAGCTCGACTGCGTGGAGTGCGGCATGTGCATCGATATCTGCCCGGTCGGAGCGCTGACCAGCGGCACCTATCGCTATCAGACGCGCCCCTGGGAGATGCAATATGTCTCCACCGTCTGTGCGCACTGTTCCAATGGATGCAAAACGACCTTGAGCGTGCGCAACCACGAGATCCTGCGCGCCAACAATCGCGACCTCTCCGGCTTCAACGGCGACTTTCTCTGCGCCAAGGGCCGGTTTGCGTTTGACTTTACCCGCCATCCCGACCGGCTGAAGCAGCCTCTGATCCGCCGCAACAATAAACTTGAACCGGCAAGCTGGGAGGAGGCGCTGGAAGAGGCAACTTCCCGCCTGGCGGCCATACACAAGCAGCATGGTCCGGATGCCATCGGCTTTTATGGCTCGAACCGCACCACCAATGAAGAGAACTACCTCCTCGGACGCATCGCGCGCGCGTCGGTAGGCACGAACAACGTCGATCATCATCGCACCGCGGATTACACCGGGCTGATGGCACTCGCCGCGGGGCTCGCCAACGCCGGTTCCGGCAATGGCACATCGGCGGGAATCTTTGCCACCATGGGCGATCTCGCCTCCGCACCGGCAATGCTGCTGATCGCGAACGACGCGAGCGAGCAAAACCCTCTGGTCGCCTGGCAGATTCGCGCGGCGATCCGGCATCACCGTTCGCGCCTGTATATTCTCGATTCTCAGGAGCAGAAGCTTCATCGCAAGGCCCAGGACTTTTTGTTAGTTGCCGCGGGACAAGAATCCGCTGCGATCGCCAGGCTCTGCGCGAATGCCCCGGAGAATTCGTCCGAGTCGGATGCTGACCGGCGGCTTCACGCCTTCCGTGACGCCCTCGCGCAGGAAAGCGATCTCATCATTCTCTTTGGCTCGATCATTCAAGGCGCGGCGCTCACTCGGCTGGGCGAACTCGCGGCCGAGCGCGCCGCTCAGGGCAAGCGCACGCGGTTCATGGCGCTGGGCGATTACGCGAATTCGCGCGGCGCCGCCGACATGGGACTCCTGCCGGACTTCCTGCCCGGATATCTCCCCGTCGCCGATGCCGCGGCACGCGAAACTTTCGCTAGGCTCTGGGGCGCTGCGCTCGCCTGAAAAGAAGGGACTCGATTCGCGCGGCATGTTCGATGCCGCCATTGCCGGGAAGCTGAAGGCGCTCTACGTGGTTGGTGCGAATCCGGCAAAGAAGACGAACCTGGTCGGGTCCGAGCGTTTCGGCAAGCTCGATCTGCTGATCGTTCAGGATTTATATCTTTCCCAAACGGCGCGACTGGCGGATATTGTCTTGCCCGTGCTTTCCGGCTTCGAAAAAGATGGCACCATGACGAATACCGCCGGCGAAGTGCAACTCATGCACAAGGGCGGAGATTTTATGGGCGCGCGCTCGGATTTTGACGTCCTGCGCATCCTTTCTTATCAGCTGGCCCAGAAGGGACTGGGGCAGCCGATCCCCCTGCGTACGCCCGACGTGGCATTCGATGAAATCTCGCGCCATGTTCCCGGATATGCCGTTTCCTGGGCCAGCCTGCTTATCGGCGGCGCCGAGCCGACTCAACCGAAGCTGGCCGCGAATGGCAATCGGCCCCCTGAAGCCGCAGCGGGCATGATCTCCTCCAATCACGATTCCCTCTTCACCAGCGGCAGCTTGACCCCGTATTGCCGGATGATTCGCTCCCTGCGTGAGGCGGGCGCAACATCGTGACGGAAACCATTGCCCAGCCTTCGTTCCTGCTTGTGTCGTTGGTGAAGGTCGTGGTTTTGCTTTTTCTGGTCCTCACCGCGGTTGCTTACCTGGTTTGGTTCGAACGCAAAGTGGCCGCGCACCTTCAGGGCCGCTGGGGACCCTACCGCACCGGTCCTCACGGCTTGCTGCAACCGCTGGCCGACGGCCTGAAGTTTCTTCTGAAGGAAGACGTGACCCCGTCCGGCGCGGACCGCTTCCTTTTTATTGTGGCTCCATTTCTGACCATGACGCTGGCGATCTCCTCGATCGCCCTGATTCCATTTGGCCCCGCGTCCATCCACATTTTTGGGGAGGTCACGCCGCTCGTCGTGGCCAATGTGAACGTCGGCCTGCTGATCCTCTTCGCGATAACCTCGGTCGGCGTATACGGTGTCGCTTTGTCCGGCTGGTCGTCGAATAGCAAGTATTCGCTTCTCGGGGCACTGCGCAGTTCGGCTCAAATGATCAGTTACGAAATATCGCTGACGCTTTCGATCGTCGGCGTCCTGCTGCTGGCCGGCACGTTCAATCTAAGCGAGCTGATCACCCGGCAGAGCGGGCACACCTGGGGCATCGTGCCCAAATGGAACCTGCTCAGTCCCACGCTGCCTCAGATCCTGGGCTTTTTTTGCTACTTCGTTTCGGCCGTGGCGGAGACCAACCGCGCGCCCTTCGACCTGGCCGAAGCGGAATCGGAACTCGTGGCCGGCTACCACACCGAATATTCCAGCTTTCAAATTCGCCATGTTCTACCTGGCTGAATACGCCAGCATGATCACGGTTGCATGCCTCTCGACGATTCTTTTCCTCGGCGGCTGGCTTTCACCGTTTCCGCAGACGCCGGGCCTTGATTGGACGCGCTATCTGCCTTCCGCCCTGCTGGCCATCGCCGGGCTGGCGTTGATCATCCACGGCGTCCGGTATCTCACCCTATTCGGTAAGTTCGTGCTGCCGTTGCTGGGGATCGCTCTCTGCGCGCTCGCGTTCCTGTGTTCCCGTCCAAACGTTATCTTTTACATTCAAGGCCCGTTCTGGTTTTTGGCTAAAGTGTTCATCGTGCTGTTCGTCTACGTCTGGGTCCGCTGGACGCTGCCGCGCTTTCGTTATGATCAGCTGATGCGCTTCGGATGGAAGTTCCTTTTCCCGCTGGCGCTTTTCAATGTCGTGCTGACAAGCCTTGCGGTGGTGATGCACAAATGACGCCTCAACTGGTGATCTTCCTGCTGCTCGCGGCGGTGGCCATCGCCGGCGCGGTGAATGTCATCCTGCAGCGCCATCCGATTCACAGCGCCATCTCCCTGATCGTGGTCATGGTCGCCCTCGCGGGGCTTTTTCTGACGCTCGAATCGGAATTCATTGCGGCGATCCAGATCATTGTCTATGCCGGGGCCATCATGGTCCTCTTTGTGTTCGTCATCATGCTGCTCAACGCCGGAGCCGAAGAGCCCACGAATATGAGCCGCATGGCGCGTTATGCCGGAGTGCCGCTGGCCATTTTTTTACTGGTCGAGCTGGGCTATCAGATTGGCGCCGCAACGCTATCGTGGACGCCGCAGCCCTCCGCGGAGGGCGTCACTCACGGCATATCCATGCTGTTGTTTCAGGATTTTGTATTTCCGTTTGAACTGACGTCCGTTTTGATCCTGATCGCCATTCTTGGCGCGCTGGTGCTGGCCCAGCGGGAGGACGGCGTGTCCACGAAGAGTGGGCAAGGCGAAAGTACCTGAACCATCGCCTGAATCGGCAAGAGACCAAAGGAGACAAGCTTGGTGCCCATTTCCTACTACCTCGCTCTTAGCGCTATCCTGTTCGGTCTCGGGGTAATCGGATTTGTTTTCAAGCGCAACATCATCACCATTTTTATGTCCATCGAACTGATGCTCAACGCCGTCAACCTGGCGTTCGTCGCCTTTGGCCGGGCTCTGGGGCAATTGCAGGGGCAGGTCTTTGTGTTCTTTGTGATCGTGGTGGCCGCCGCGGAAGCAGCCGTGGGCCTCGCCATCATCATCGTAATCGCGCGGAACCGGCAGTCGCTCAACGTCGAACGCATCAATCTGCTGAAACTCTAGCGCCGGAATGTTCATACTCGATCACCTCTGGATCATTCCCCTGCTGCCCCTGCTGGGTGCGGCGGTCAACGGGCTTTTTGCGGCCCGCTGGCCGCGCAGGCTATCAATGCCGTCGCCCTCGGCAGCACGGGCCTCTCCTTTGCCGCGACCCTCGAGATGGTTCGCGAATTCGCGCATCTCAACGCCTCGCAGATTCCCTGGACGCACTCCTATTTCACCTGGATCGAGGCCGGCAATTTTCGCGCCGACTTCGCGCTGCAGGTCGATCAGCTCACCCTCGTCATGCTGCTGGTCGTCACCGGCGTCGGCTGGCTGATCCATCTCTATTCCACCGGCTACATGGCCGACGATGCCGGCTATCGCCGTTTCTTCTCCTACCTCAATCTCTTCATGTTCTTCATGCTGATGCTGGTGCTGGCCGCGAACTACCTCGCTGCTCTTCGTCGGCTGGGAGGGCGTGGGCCTGTGCAGCTACCTGCTGATCGGCTTCTGGTTCCTAAGAAAAACGGCCACCGATGCCGGCAACAAGGCCTTCTGGGTAAACCGCGTCGGCGACTTTGGCTTTCTGCTGGGCCTGTTCCTGCTCTTCCGCCAATTTGGCACGCTCGATTTCGCTCCCGATCTTCCGCGATGCGGCGGCGCATGCCGGTCGAAACCGCCGGCCACGGCGTCCTGACGGCCATCGCCCTGCTCCTGCTGGTCGGCGCCACCGGCAAATCGGCGCAGATTCCGCTGTACGTCTGGCTGCCCGACGCCATGGAAGGCCCCACGCCGGTCAGCGCCCTGATTCACGCCGCCACCATGGTCGCCGCCGGCGTGTACATGGTGGCCCGCTCGCACGTCCTGTTTCTTCACGCGCCCGTGGCCATGATCGCCGTCGCCGTGATCGGCTGCGTCACCGCCCTTTTCGCCGCGACCATCGCCCTCGTGCAGACCGACATCAAGAAAGTCCTCGCCTACTCCACCATCAGCCAGCTCGGCTACATGTTTCTGGCCTGCGGCGTGGGCGCTTTTGGCGCGGGCATCTTTCACCTGATGACCCACGCCTTCTTCAAGGCGCTGCTCTTCCTCGGCGCGGGCAGCGTGATTCACGCCATGGGCGGCGAACAGGACATGCGCCGGATGGGCGGCCTGCGCAAAAGCATTCCCTGGACCTACGCCACCATGCTTGTGGCCACGCTGGCCATCGCCGGCACGCCTGGCTTCTCCGGCTTCTTCAGCAAGGACGAGATCCTCGCTCGCGGCGCGCAGCGGACCCTACGCCAATCCCGTCCTCTATGTCCTGGGCGTGCTCACCGCCGGGCTTACGTCGTTCTACATGTTCCGGCTTGCTCTTTCTGACCTTTCACGGCGCGCCGCGCTACGACGCGAAGAAAACGCACGTGCACGAATCGCCCGCCGTCATGCTCGTGCCGCTCGTAATCCTCGCCGTGCTTTCCGTCGCCGGCGGCTGGTGGGCCGCGCCGCATCTTGTGGGCGGCCCCAATCACTTCGACAATTTTCTCGCTCCGGTATTCGGCGGCGGTGAAGCCGCGGCATCGAGTGAGCCCTCCGCCGCCGGTGGCGAATTACTTGGCGCTCTGCTTGGCGCGCCCGTGATCGCCGCCGCTCCTCGGGTTCCTGCTGGCCTGGTGGTTTTACATCTGCAGGCCGGAAACTCCCGCGAAGCTCGCGGCAGTCGATGCGAGCGCCTTATCGCCTGCTGATGGGCAAGTATTTCGTGGACGAACTCTACGCCGCCGTAATCGTGCGCCCGCTGCTGTGGATCTCCACAACGTTTTCTGGCACCCGTGGACGAAGGAACGATCGACGGCGCGGTGAACGGCGTGGCGCATGGCGCCGGCGAATCCGGCGATCGTCTGCGGCACCTCAATTCCGGCAACACGCGCACCTACGCCACCTGGGTCGTCGTGGGCGCCGTGCTGCTCACCACCCTGCTCGTCTGGATGGTGCGCTAACATGCCGCCGTCCTACCTGCTTACCGTGCTCACGTTCCTGCCCGCTCGCGGGAACCGCGGCCCTGCTTGCTGCTGCGCGCCGACGACCACTGTCTGGATTCGCCGCATCGCGCTGGATCGATCGCGCTGGCCGAGTTTGTGCTTTCGCTTCTGCTGCTTCGCGGTTTCGCCCCGGGTGCGACGGCATACCAGTTTGAGGAATTTCGCGACTGGATTCCCTCGCCGCCGATCCACTACCACCTCGGCGTGGACGGCATCAGCCTGTTCCTGGTGCTGCTGACGACGTTCCTCACGCCCATCGCGATGCTGGCGTCCTGGAAGTCGATCGAGACGCGCGTGCCAGGGCTTCTACATCAGCTTGCTGGTGCTCGAAACCGGCATGATCGGCGTCTTCGTCTCGCTCGATCTCTTTCTCTTCTTCCTTTTCTGGGAAGCGATGCTGATCCCCATGTACTTCCTGATCGGCATCTGGGGACACGAGCGCCGCATCTACGCCGCGCTGAAATTCATTCTTTACACCATGCTCGGCTCGATCCTGATGTTCGTGGCCATGATCTGGCTCTACGAACTGAGCGGCACGTTTGACTTGCCGCAGATCCAGGCCATGCTCGTCAACGGCCAGGTCACTCTGCCGCTGCGCACCGAACTGCTGCTCTTCGGCGCTTTTTTCCTGGCGTTCGCCATCAAGGTGCCGCTCTTCCCGCTGCACACCTGGCTGCCCGACGCGCATACCGAAGCGCCCACGGCCGGCTCGGTGCTGCTCGCCGGCGTGCTGCTGAAGATGGGCACCTACGGCATGTTGCGCTTCTGCGTGCCGCTGTTTCCGGAGGCGGCCCACCGTTTCGCGCCGTACATCGCCGTGCTGGCCATCATCGGCATCATCTACGGCGCGCTGGTGGCCATGGTGCAGACCGACCTGAAGCGCCTGGTGGCCTACTCATCCGTGACCCATCTGGGCTTCGTCGTGCTCGGCATCTTTGCCTTCACTCCCACGGCGATGCAGGGCGCGCTCTATCAGATGCTGAATCACGGCGTCTCCACCGGAGCGCTCTTCGTCCTCGTCGGCATGCTCTACGATCGCCGGCACACACACCTGATCAGCGAATACGGCGGCCTGGCGACGCCCATGCCGGTCATTGGCCGCGCTTTTTCCTGTTCGTATCGCTCTCCTCGGCCGGCCTGCCCATGCTCAATGGATTTGTCGGCGAATTTCTCATCCTGGCTGGGCACGTTTGAGCGCCACGCCGCCTGGGCCGTCGTGGGCGGCGACGGGCGTCATTCTTTCGGCGGTGTATCTGCTCTGGGCCTACCAGCGCGTTTTCTTCGGCGACAGTCACGCAGGAGCGCAATCGCGCGCTGCCCGACGCCGATCCGCGCGAGCGCGTCCTGCTCTTCGCCATGGCTGTCGTCATTCTGTGGATGGGCATCGGCTCGGCGGCGTTCACGCGCCGCACCGAAGCCTCCGCGCGCAATGTCCTGGTGCTGATGCAGCGGCCCCAGGCCTACAACGCCGGCGCGGTCGCGGCGCCGCAGGCTCAGCCTCCGATGCAGGCGGGACTCGCTAGATGTTTCCCGCGCGCGAAGACATCTTGCGCCTCGCGCCCGAGCTGGTTCTCTGCCTCTCGGGCATTCTGCTGATGCTGATCGAGCCGTTTCTCACTCGCGCTCGCAGAGCCGTGCTGGTCACCGTGGCCGCGCTTGGCGCGGCGCTGGCGCTGATCTGCCACGATCTTCCCGCCATGCGTCCGGGCACGGCATTCTCCGGACTGCTGCGCGATCGATGGCTTCAGCGTTTTCGTCCACGTGGTCGTCGGAGGCGGTGGCGCTCCTGGTGGTGATCGGCTCGGCCGATTATCTGGATCGCGAGAACATCCAGCACGGCGAATACTATGCCCTGATTCTTTTCGCCACCGCCGGCATGGGCGTCATGGCCAGCGCCGCCGAACTGATGACCGCATTCGTGGGCCTCGAAACCAGCTCCATCTCCACCTACATCCTGGCCAGCTATCGCCGCGACTCTCCGCGCTCCAACGAATCGGCCATGAAATATTTCCTGCTGGGCTCGTTTGCCACCGCTTTTTTTCTGTATGGCATCGCGCTCGTCTATGGCGCCACCGGCACCACGCAGCTCGCGCACATGACCCTGACGAGCATGCCCGGCGCGGCAACGCTTGCTCGATCTGGGGCTGGCGCTGATGCTCGTCGGCTTGGCCTTCAAGATCGCCGTGGCCCCTTTTCAGCTGTGGACGCCGGACGTCTACGAGGGCGCGCCCGCCCCGGTCACCGCGCTCATGGCCTCGGGACCAAAGGCGGCGGCTTTCGCGCTGCTGCTGCGCATCCTCGCGACGGTGGCCTCGGCGGGCAGCTTCTGGTTCTGGGCGTTGTGGATTTCCGCGGCTCTGACGATGTTCGCTGGGCAATCTGGCGGCGCTGGCGCAGTCCAACGTCAAGCGGATGCTGGCGTATAGCTCGATCGCGCATGCCGGCTACATCCTCGTGGCGCTGGCCGCGGCGGCGGCCTCCGACCAGGTGGAGCTCGCCGTGGCCGCCGTGCTCTACTACCTTGCCGTCTATGCGCTGATGAAGCTGGGCGCGTTCATTCTGGTCGCGCAGCTTGGCGGCGAATCGGAACGCCACATGGATATCGACGATTTCCGCGGCCTGGCCACGCGCCAGCCTGTCGCTGCCGCCTGCTTTTCGCTATTTCTGCTCTCGCTGCTGGGCCTGCCGATTACGGCGGGCTTCCTCGGCAAGTTCTACATCTTCAATGCGGCGCTCGCTTCCCACCTGGTCTGGCTGGCGGTGCATGCTGGCCATCAATAGCGTCATCGCCGCGTTTCTACTACTTGCGCGTCATCGTGGTGATGTACATGCGCGAACCCAATCAAACCTGGGCCGCCTGCTCCCATGCCCTGGGCCGTGACGTTTGTCCTCGCTGGTTGCCGCCGCCGGCACTTTTTACCTGGGCCTCTTCCCCGGCCGCATCATGGCCCTGGCCACGCAGGCCGCCCTCTCTCTCCCCGGCCGCTAGCGGTCTTTTACTCCGCCCAAATAAGAGCGCGCCAAATAAAAAAAGGCCCGCGGAGCGCTGGTGCGTTCTGCGGGCCTTACCAACAGCCGTTCGAAAGGCTATTTAACTTTGATAAAGATGATGGCAAAGGTGTACAGCGCCATCGATTCGATCAGCACGAGCGCGAGAATCAACATATTCTGAATGACGCCCGCTGCTCCCGGATTGCGCGCCATGCCTTCCGAAGCTGCCGCCGAGGCCTTGGCTTGAGCGTATCCGCAGAAGGCCGAAGCAATCGCCATCGCGAATCCCGAAGTGATGGCCACCCAGTTAGTCTGAGATGCGGTCTCTCCTGGAGCCTGCGCGAAGGCCACCGGCGCCACGAGACAAACAGCGAACAGGACCAACAGGGTCGTGGTTAACTTTCTCATTGTGATCGTTTGCTCCTTGCGTTTATGAAATAGCCGCTCGGAGGTGGTTCCCGGCATCCTCTTGCAGACGGGCTCACGCGAGGCGGCGGATAATACCGCTATATTAGTGACCTTCCGAAACTGCGCCGGCGAGGTAGATCACCGGCAAAATAGTGAACACAAACGCCTGCACGAAAGCCACGAAGATGTGCAGGATGATAAAAATCACCGGAGCCAGGAAAGGCACGGGCGCGAGCACGTAGCCGGCAGCATTGGCCTTCCCGGCGAAAAGAAACAGGGTCAGCGTCAGCCCCAGAAAAATGCCATACAGCATCTCGCTCACCATCATATTCACCCAGAGACGAACGGTGAGCGACAGCAGCCTCGCGAGATGGCTGACCGACTCCACAATCACCATGAGCGGCGATAAATAAACATTTGGACCCATGAAATGCTTCCCGTAATGCACCGGGCCGTGCTTGGTCAATCCCGACCAGTGGTAATAGAGAAACACCACGATCGCGCAACCCAGCGGAACGGAAACCTCAGCGGTGGGCGAAGCCAGCCCCGGAACCAGGCTGATCAGATTCGAGAAGAGAACGAAGAGCCCGATGCTGCCAATCATCGGCAGATAGCGCATCGCCCCATGGCCGATATTGTTTTCGAGCATGTCGGCAACGCCTAGAGACATGGGATTGCGCAAGCAGCAGTTCCATCGCTTGCTGCGTGCCGCCGGGTCTCTCCACCGAAAGCCGGGCGCGCAACCACAGGAAAAACACCACGGCCAGGGCGAACACCAGCAACTCCATGGCGATGTGGTTCGGAATGGGATATTCAGGATTGCTGGGCTGAATGTGCAGAGCGCCGAAAAGCGCCAGTGCCAGCTTCCCAAACAGAGCATTCACCAGCTTTGTGATGCCTAAAATGCTTTCTTCCATCGGCCTTCCGATTTCAGCGTCGATCGGGGCTCGCCCCGATCGTCATGAACGCCCGCTTACGTCCTGCCGAACTCCGCTCCACAGCAGCTCGTAAACCAGCGCTAACACCACCGCTGCCGAGGAGGCAAAAAGCCCCGCAAAGACAGGAATCGTGGGCACCCACGAACGCGTGAGAATAACATACACAGTTCCGAGCAGCAAAGCGAAGCGCCCAAAGAACTTAAAGTAGGCACTCTTCGGCACTGCGACGTTCGCCGAGCCTGCCTGCGCCGTCGCCGCCCGGCCAAATGCCTGTACGCTGCCCTTGAGCCATCGAAAATTGAGCCATGAAAGCACGGCTCCGACCACCAACCCTGCGCTTCCCCGCCATCCCCAACGCCATCCCGCCCAGACGGCCCCCAGGGCGCCAAGAGCCAGCGTAAGCCATTCGATCCGGCGCAGCGTTGCGCTTCCAAAAGCTTCACTGCCCATCGTTCTTGCGCCTTCGGGTGAGCCGCCGGATCACTTCGTAAATTCCCGCGCCAAATCCGAAAAGGCCCAGCACCAAGGTAAACGTCGGTGAAGTGCCCAACCGTTTGTCCAGAAAATAGCCCAGCCCGGCGGCAATCACCACCGAGCCGACCAGCACAAAGGGCAGGTCCATGACATCGCCAAGCTGGCGAACAAATCCGCCCGGCTCGCGCTGTGGTGGTTGGGGAGGCTTCGAATCTTGGTTATTAACGGCCAAAGAGTGCCGACGGCAAAGTCAGCGAATAGGTAGCCAGCCGAATAAAAGGCTCGGGATATATGCCGGCGACGACCGTGACCACACACATCACCGCCAGCGCCACCGATTGCCCCGGCGTCACGATTGTCCGGACGTCGCTTGCGGGTTCGCGCAGCCAGGCGTGCACCACGATGCGGAAGTAGTAGTAAAGCGCGGGAACGATATAGAGAGCGCCGAATAGAGCCAGATAGTAGTGCCCGGTCTGAATCAGCGCGAGCAAGATGTAATACTTGCCCACGAATCCAGCCAGCGGCGGTATGCCCGCGAGCGACAGCATGAAGATCAGCAGCAGCACCGCCGCGGCCGGGCTGCGCTGGTTCAGGCCATTCAGATCGTCGAGCTCATCGCCGATCAGCCCCTGCCGCCGCAACACGATCACGATGGCGAACGCGCCGATGGTCATGAACGCATAAACGAACAGGTAGAAGGCGATGCCCTTGAGCCCGGTCGCGTTCCCATCCGGCCCGCTCAGCGCCGCCACCAGGCCCAGCAGGATATATCCCACGTGCGAAATCGACGAGTAGGCCAGCAGCCGCTTGACGTTGGTCTGCGTGATCGCCGCCAAATTTCCCAGCGTCAGCGAAGCCACCGCCACCGCCGCGATAATTCCGATCCAGTTCACGCGCACCGGCCAGAACGCGTAAAGGAAAAGCCGCAGCAGAAGCGCAAAACTCGCCGTCTTCGAAGCCACGCTGACGTACGCCGTGATCGTGGTCGGCGCGCCCTCGTACACGTCCGGCGCCCACTGATGGAACGGCACCGCGGCCACCTTGAAGAAAAGTCCCGCCGACGACGGTGACCACCGCCAGCATCACCAGCAGGTCCGCGGGGCCGCGCAGCTCCAGAGCCGTGCGCACCACGTCGAGATTCGTGCGCGGCACCTGCAGGGGCATTCCCAGCGGGCCATTGAGGTCGGCCATGGCGCCGATGCCGTAGAGCAGCGAGAAGCCGTAGGCCAGCAGGCCGGAGCTGAACGCGCCGAGCAGCAGATATTTCACGGCGGCTTCGTTCGAGCGCCGCTGGCCGCGCAAGAAGCCCGTCAGGATGTAGAAGCTGATGGCCATGGTCTCGAGGCCCAGAAACTGCACGATCAGGTCGTAGCCGGAGGCCATGAACATCATGCCCACCGTGGCAAACAGCAGCAGCGCGTAATACTCGCCGTGATGCTCGTTTTCGATCTGCAGGTAGCGCACCGAAAGCAGAATCACCAGCGCCGTGGCGATCAGAAAGATCATCCCGAAGAACAGGAAGAACGGATCCACCACGATCGAGCTGTTGAAGCCGCCGACGGCATCCGGCCCGAACGCGCGCAGCCGGTAGAGCGAAATGCCGCTGAAGATGACGCCCAGCATGGCGAAGACGGCGTTGCCCGTCTTGTCCTTCACGCCCAGCATGAAGTCGAAGAGCAGAATCGCCAGGCCGAAAAGCGCGAGCTCCACCTCCGGCAGGATCAGGAAGAAGTCGTGTCGAAATGCGGACGTATCCATGGATGGTTAGCGCTTCTCCGCGGCGTTTGCCGTGACGCCGGCTGCGGGCGCCGCCAACAGGGCGATGGGCACGGAAGCGCCCGGCTTTTCAGCCTTGGCTTTCTTAATAGCTGGCGCGGTCGGCGCTGGGACCGCAACCTGCACGCTGGCGGCCGCCACGGGAGCCTTTTCGCCGTCAGCGCTGCGCTGTGGCGGAGTTGTAGATAGCCCGGATTCACCTGCTCCACGATCTGCTGCACGGGCGCGTCCAGCACGGTGAACAGCGGCTTGGGATAGATGCCGATCCAGAACGCCAGCAGCACCAGCGGAATCAGCGTGGCGTATTCGCGCGCGTTCAAATCCGGCAGGTGCTCGTTTGCCGGATTCGTCACCGGCCCGAACATGACCCGCTGATAGAGCCACAACAGATAAGCGGCGCCCAGCACGATGCCGATCACGGCCCAGGCGGCCCAGCGCAGGCTCACCTGATAAGACGCCGCTCAGGATCGTGAACTCGCCGATAAAGCCGTTGAGCAGCGGCAGGCCCAGCGAGCTGAGCGTGGCGATCATGTAGATCGCGGCGAAATTGGGCATCGGCGTGGAGAGCCCGCCAAACTCCGAAATCAGCCGCGTGTGCCGCCGTTCGTACAGCACGCCGATAATCAAGAAGAGCGCGCCGGTCGAGATTCCGTGGTTGATCTGCTGGATGACGCTGCCGGAGAGGCCCTGCGGATTCAGGGCAAAGATTCCCAGCGTGCAGAAGCCCAAGTGGCTCACCGAACTGTAGGCGATCAGCTTCTTCATATCCTTCTGCATCATGCAGACGAGCGCGCCGTAGATGATGCCGATGATCGAAAGCACCATGAGGATGGTGACGATGTGCTGTCGCGCGACGGGGTCGGTCGGCAGCAGCGGCAGCGAGAATCGGATGAATCCGTACGTGCCCATCTTCAGCAGGACGCCTGCCAGGATCACCGAACCGGCCGTGGGAGCCTCGGTGTGCGCATCCGGCAGCCAGGTATGGAACGGAAACATCGGCACCTTGATGGCAAAGGCGAAGAAGAAGCCCCAGAACAGAATCCGCTGCAGGTTACGTCGAGAACTGCGGCACCACAGCCAGCAGCGTGGGAATGTCGAATGTGTACGCGGCCCCAGCCCCGGTCACTTCATGCGCGCGATAGTAAAGCGCCAGAATCGCCAGCAGCATCAGCACCGAACCCGCCAGCGTGTACAGGAAGAACTTGATCGCCGCATAGAGCCGCCGGTCGCTGCCCCACACGCCGATCAGGAAATACATCGGCACCAGCATCACTTCCCAGAACAGGTAGAACAGGAAGAAATCCAGCGACATGAAGACGCCCAGCATGCCCATCTGCAGCAGCAGAAAGAGGATGTAATACTCCTTCGTCCGCGTCTTGATCGCGCTCCAGGAAGAAAGAATCGAGATGGCGCCCAGGATCGTGGTCAGCATCACCAGCAGGAAGCTGATGCCGTCGATGCCCAGGGTGTAGTGCGCGCCGATGGACGGAATCCAGTCCGCGTTTTCGCGGAACTGATAGCCGGGCTGCCGATGGGAAACCGCCAGATCAGCGGCAGCGAAACCAGAAAACCCAGGAGTCCAAATGCGTTGCCAATCACGCGGTGCACGTTGTCGCGCTCGCGCGGCACCAGCAGCAGCAGAATCGCACCCACCAGCGGCGTGAACAGGATCCAGCTCAGGATGTGGCTTTCGTTCAATTGCATTCCTGTCCCTCGCCTCCTAGTGCAGCATGTTGTGCAGCGTTACGCCGGTCACCCGCAGGTAGTAACCCAAAAAGACCAGCACGCCCAAAACGATCAACAACGCGTAGTTTGAGACGCGGCCGCTCTGCAGCATGCGCACCGGATAGCTGAAGATCCACACGATGCGCGCCGCCAGATTGACCAGGCCGTCGATAATCCACTTATCCCACCCCATCGAGACGCTCGAGGCCGCCCGCGTCAGCCATCCCGCGCCGTTCACGCCCAGACCGTCGATCACGCCGCGATCGAATGCGCCGAGCGTTGTGCCCAGATCCTTGGTGCGATTCACAAACATGGCGTCGTAGATCTGGTCGACGTAATACTTGTTGTAGAGCAGGCGGTGGAGGCCGCCAAACTTTTCCTCGAGCGCGCCCGGTATCGATGGCTTGCGCAAATAGAAATACCAGGCGAGGCCGATTCCGATCAGTCGCCACGAGCACCGAAACGAACATCAGCGCAATTTCCGTGCTGAATTGCGGTCGCTTCGGGAGCTGCGGCCACAACCTCCGCATGCCGCGCGATCACCGGGTCGAGGAAATGCGCAAAGCGATCGCTGCCGCCAAGCGCCTCCGGCCAGCCAATCCATCCGCCCACGATCGAGAGAACCGCCAGAATCATCAGCGGCACGGTCATCGAGCTCGGCGACTCGTGAATATGGTGCTCCACGTCGTGCGACACGCGCGATTCGCCGAAAAACGTCATGTTCACCAGCCGGAACATGTAAAACGCGGTCATGCCCGCGGTCACGAATCCGACTCACCCAAAGCAGCGGCCGCGCGTCGAAGGACGCCGCCAGAATGGCGTCCTTGCTGACGAAACCAGCCAGCGGCGGAATCCCCGAAATAGCGATCGTCGCCACCAAAAACGTCCAGGTCGTGGTGGGAATCTTGTTCCACAGCGCGCCCATCTTGCGCATGTCCTGCTCGCCGGACATGGCGTGGATCACGCTGCCCGAACCGAGGAAGAGCAGGGCTTTGAAGAACGCATGCGTCATCAAGTGGAAAATGCCGGCCGTGAACGCGCCCACGCCCAGCGCCAGAAACATGTAACCCAGCTGGCTGACCGTCGAGTAAGCCAGCACGCGCTTGATGTCGTTCTGCACCAGGCCCATGCTCGCCGCAAAGATCGCGGTCACTGCGCCGACGGTGGCCACCACGCCCAGCGCCACCGGCGCGAGCTGAAAGACCGCGTTCATGCGCGTGATCATGTACACGCCGGCGGTCACCATGGTCGCCGCGTGAATCAGCGCGCTCACCGGCGTCGGGCCTTCCATGGCGTCCGGCAGCCAGACGTACAGCGGAATCTGCGCCGACTTGCCGGTCGCGCCGACGAAAAGCAGCAGCGCGATCGCCGTCATCACGCCGCTGCCCACGGCAAACGCGCCCGCCTGCGATGGCCGGGCCAATCTCCGTGAAGCGCAGCGTGCCGAGCGTGTCGAGCAGCAGGAAGAGTCCCAGGATGAATCCCGCGTCGCCGATGCGATTGACGATGAACGCCTTCTTGCCCGCGTCCGATGCCGACTTGCGCAGGAAATAAAAGCCGATCAGCAGGTAGCTGCACAGGCCCACGCCTTCCCAGCCGACGAAGAGCAGAAGCAGGTTATTCGCCAGCACCAGCGTCAGCATGGAAAACATGAACAGATTCAGATAGCCGAAGAAGCGGTAGTAGCCGCCTTCGTGCGCCATGTAGCCGGTGGAATAGACGTGGATCAGAAAGCCGACGCCGGTCACCACGCAGAGCATCACCGCGGACAGCGGATCGAGCAGCATGCCCCACTGCGCGTTGAAGTTCACCAGGTGTCCGGAGAGCGTGTGCATCGCGCCGGCCGGCACCCAGTCGAACAGCACGACCTCGACCACGCGCTGCGCCGCGGGCCGCGCAATCAACTGCACGATGGCGCCGAAGGCATAGATCATCGCCAGGCACACGCTGCCCACGCAGATCACGTTGACGCCGGAATTAGGAAGCCGCCGGCCGAAGAACAGCATCAGCGCCGCTCCCGCCAGCGGGAAAAGCGGAATCAGCCAGATATGCGCCAGGAAATATTCAGAGGGCATGCACCGCTCCCTGCAAAGCCGCCACAGGTGTTCCCGCGCTGCCTACCATTTCAGAATGTCCATTTCGTCCGCCAGCACCGTCTCGCGGTTGCGGAAGAACGCGATGATGATGCCCAGGCCCACGGCGGCCTCGGCCGCCGCATCGGTGATGATGAAGATGGCGAAGACCTGCCCTTCCACCGAACCCACCAGCCGCGAAAACGCCACCAGATTGATGTTCACCGCGTTCAGGATCAGCTCGACGGACATCAGAATGATGATCACGTTGCGCCGCGTCACCACGCCGACGATGCCGATCGCCAGCAGCGCCATGCTCAAAAACAGGTAATGTCCGATCGGAACCATCTCTCAGACCCTCTTCTTGGACATGACCACCGCGCCGATCATGGCCACCAGCAGCAGGATCGAAGCGATCTCAAACGGCAGCATGTACGTGTGAAACAGCGTACCACGCCACCTGCTCGGTATTCGGCTCCAGCGCCTGCGCCGGCGCGGGCGGCATGCGTGTACAGCGCTCTTCGCGGCTCACCGCCAGCGCCGCGGCCACCTGCGCCGCCAGCACCAGCGTCAGCATCAGGGCCACCAGCCATTGCCGGTTGAACTGCACCTGATGCAAGCGCCACATCCAGATTCACCAGCATGATCACGAAGACGAACAGCACCATGATGCCGCCGGCGTAGAGAATGATCTGCACGATGAACAAGAAACTCCGCGTGCAGCGATCAGAAAAATTCCCGCCGTCGCCAGCAGCGCCGTAACCAGAAAAATCGCGCTCTGCACGGCGTTGCGGCGCGTGACCACCAGGATCGACGAGACGATCGCCAGCGCCGCGAAAAAATAGAAGACCGCCTGGTCAAGCATCAGCCGGTGATCTCCTCTTCTTCGCCGACTCGCGCGATGTTCGTGCTTCTCCGCCACCGACACCAGATAGGCCGCCGCTCCCAGCGTGACCACCATGCCCAGCAACAAGCGACGGCAGCCGCCGGCCAGCCGAATTGCCGGTGCAGCGCCAGCGCCTACGCCGATGCCCATCACGTTCACGATCGAAAGCGGCACCAGGAACTGCCAGCCCAGCCGCATCAATTGGTCGAAGCGGTAGCGCGGAAACGTGAACCGCAGCCACATGAACACGTAAATGTAGGCCGAAA
Source organism: uncultured Acidobacteriota bacterium (assembly GCA_963810155.1). Taxonomy (GTDB): domain Bacteria; phylum Acidobacteriota; class Terriglobia; order Acidiferrales; family UBA7541; genus Palsa-189. Next base: position 92,159 of record CAWEMN010000020.1, on the reverse strand, counting down.
CCTTGAACAGAAACCAGAACGCGCCGTGCAGTCCCGGCTTCGCCGAAGCCAGCAAGCTATCCTGCCGGCGCCAGCAGCGGCGCGATCAGAATCAGCGCCACAACGCCGCACAGCAGTCCCACCGCGACCATGAACATCTTCTGCACCGCCACCGGCTGCTTGGGCGCGCGGTAGAAGCAGTACCCGGCGATCCCCAGCATCAGCAGCGGCGGAAAATAATCGAGAAAATTGAACAGCGGCGTGCCGGAAAACGGCCGCAGCCAGCCGCCCAGAAAGAGCGTCGTGGCAATCGACGAGACCACCACCATGTTGGTGTACTCGGCCAGGAAATAAAGCGCCCAGCGGAAGCCGCTGTATTCCGTCATGTAGCCGGCCACCAGTTCCGATTCGGCCTCGGGCATGTCGAACGGCGCGCGGTTGGTCTCCGCGATCGACGCCACCAGGTAAATAAAAAATCCCACCGGCGCGGCAAAGATGAACCAGACGCCGCTCGTCCGACTGTTGCTGCACGATTGCCGCGCGTCGAAAGCGTGCCGGCCAGCAGCAGCGCGCCGACGACCGCCATTCCCGCCGACGTCTCGTAGCTCACCAGCTGCGCCGCGCTGCGCAGCGCGCCCAGCAGCGAATAGTGGCTGTTCGAAGCCCAGCCGCCCAGCACGATCCCGAAAATTCCCAGCGAGCTGATGCCCAGAATAAAGAGCAAGCCGATATTCAGGTCGGCGATCTGGAAAAAAGGGCCGATCGGCAGCGCCGAGAGCGACAGCATCGCCGCGGTCACCGAAATCAGCGGCGCGCCCCAGAACATCAGCTTGTCCGCGCTCTCCGGGATGATGTCTTCCTTGATGCAGCAGCTTCACCGCGTCGGCGATGGGCTGCAGCAAGTCCGTGCGGCCCCACGCGCATCGGCCCCAGGCGCACCTGCATGTCCGCCATGACCTTGCGCTCGACCAGCACGATGTAGCCGGCCATCAGCGGCAGCACCGCCACAATCACCAGCGCAAACAACACCGGAAACAGCGTCATGGCATGATCGCGGTCATTTACCGGTCCACTTCTCCCAGCACGATATCCAGCGTGCCGATAATCGCCACCACGTCCGCCACCAGGTGGCCGCGCACCATCTGATCGAGCGCTTCCAGATTAATCAGTGACGGCGGCCGGATGCGCACGCGATAAGGCTGCGTGGTGCCGTCGCTCACGATGTAATAGCCCAGCTCGCCCTTGGGCGCTTCGATCGCGTGATACACCTCGCCCGGCGGCGGCTTCAGCACCTTGCCGACTTTGCCGAGAATCGGTCCCGACGGGAATGTTCTCGATGGCCTGCAGGCAGATCTTGCCGGACTGCCGCATCTCTTCCATGCGCACCAGGTAACGGTCGTAGGTGTCGCCATTCTTCCCGATGGGAATCGTGAACTCGTACTGATCGTAAGCCGCGTAGGGCATGGCCTTGCGAATGTCCCACTCCACGCCGCTGGCGCGCAGCACCGGTCCGGTGACGCCCATGGCGATGGCGTCCTCGGCGCTGATCACGCCGATGCCCTTGGTGCGGCCGACCCAGATGCGATTTTCCGTGAGCAGCGTCTCGTACTCGTCGACGCGCTTGTCGAAATCCTTGCAGAAGCGCTCGATGTCCTTTTCCAGTTCGTCGTAGGCCTCGTATTGCAGGCCGCCGATGCGGAAGGCATGCGTGGTGAGCCGCGCGCCGCAATACTTCTCGAAAATCTTCAGGATCTCTTCGCGTTCGCGCAGGCAATAAAAAAGCGGCGTCAGCGCGCCGATATCCAGCGCGTGCGTCCCCAGCCAGAAGAGGTGGCTGGCGATCCGCTGCAGTTCGGTGAGAATGGTGCGGATCACGCGCGCGCGCGGCGGCGCCTCCACACCCATCAGCTTCTCGACCGCCTCGCAGTAGCCCAGTCCGTTGGAAACCGCCGCCACGTAATCCATGCGGTCCACGTAGGGCGCGAACTGCTGATAGCTGCGATGCTCGGCGATCTTTTCCACGCCGCGATGCAGGTAGCCGATCACGCACTCCGAGCCGACCACCTTCTCGCCGTCCAGGTGCAGCTTCACGCGCAGCACGCCGTGCGTCGACGGGTGCTGCGGCCCCATATTGAGAATGATTTCGTCGGCGCCGAGAACCGTGGTCTCCACAGTTTGGGCCGCCGTGATTGAATGCGTCCGCCATCGTCTATTGTCCGCTCTCGATGCCCAGGTTTTCGCGCACCCAGGCCTCGTCCTGCTTCAGAATGTCGTAATCCTTGCGCAGCGGATAGCCCTGCCACTCCTCCGGCAGCAGCAGCCGCTTCAGGTTCGGATGCCCCTCGAAAACGATTCCGAACATGTCGTAAACTTCGCGCTCCAGCCAGTTGGCCGTCGGCCAGACGCTTTCCACGCTCGACACCGGCTCGTCTTCCGCCAGCAGCACCTTCAGCCGCAGGCGCTCATTCTTCGCGAAGGAGTAAAGATTCAGCACCAGGTCGAAGCGCCTCTCGCGCTTGGGCCAGTCCACCGCGGTCAAATCCACCAGACAGGTCGAATGTCTCTTCGTCGCGGGTGTATTGCGCGATCTCCAGCAACCGATTCCCGCGCGACCACCAGAATGGCCTGCTTGCGGTCGAGCCACGCCTCCAGGATCGCATCGCCGAACCGCGCCTTGTATCGCTTCACCAATTCGTTATCGAGCGGCACCGGAGCCTCTTTCGGAGGCGCGGGAGGCGCCGGCGGTCTTGCTGCCGCGGGAGGTTTGGGCGTCGCCGGAGGCGTCGGTGGAGTCGTCGACGATGGCGCTGCGGCAGCCGGTTTTGCCGGAGCCGGTGGCGCGGGGGTGCCGGGCGTCTCGCCGCCCGCAGCTCCGCCGGAGGCGGAAGGTGCAACGGGACTCGCCGCAGGCTTTTCAGCCTGGGGCGGGACAGGCGGCTGCTTTTCTTCAGGATCGTTGGTCATGAGCCCGAAAGGTCCGGCGTTTGGACTCCGGCCCGGCCGGAGGGCGCGATGCCGCCGAATAATCTCCGGCGCACACGCGCGTTCCATTCAAACGCGAAACCGTACTTTCTAACACACGGCGAAAACGACGTCAACGGCAACCGCGCAAAAAAAATCCCGGCCGCTCGTTGCTGCCGGGAAAGACGTGCCTCTTATTGTGCGCTCTAGACCCACTCGAGAGCGCCCTTTCGATACAGCCAGACGTAGCCGACGATCAGAATGCCCAGGAACACAAACATGCTCGCCAGGCCGTAGAGCGGCGACAGCCGGAAGCCTTCCTCGTGCGTCGAAAACAAGACCGCCCAGGGAAACAGGAAAATCGTCTCCACGTCGAAAATCACGAACAGGATGGCGATGATGTAAAAACGCACCGAATAGCGTCCGCGCGCAGTCGCTTTCCGCCGGCACGCCGCACTCATAGGGCTTCAGCTTCGCGCCCGATGGCCCGCGAATCCGGCCGGATCGAGCTTGAAAAGAACCAGTGTCACCGCGGGAAAAGCCATCGCCAGCAGCGCGAAGATAATGATCGGGATGTATTGCCTGTCGGCATCTCAGAGATTTTCCCCGCACATCCTAACACAAGCGCAAGGCCCAGCAGCCGACCTTCAGGCGTCAACTGCCATCATCCGGACCGCCAGACAGCCGCGATCGATCCCGCGCTTCAAGCCGTCTGTCGAACATCAACTCCCTGGCGCGCTCCGTCGCCTTCACCACCGCCTTGATCAGCGTCACGCGCACCTTTCCGTCTTCCAGCTCCATGATGCCGTCGATCGTGCAGCCCGCCGGCGTCGTCACGCCGTCCTTGAGCAGCGCCGGATGGTCGCCGGTCTCGAGCACCGTGCGCGCCGCGCCCTGCATCGTCTGCGCCGCCAGCAACGTGGCCACGTCGCGCGGCAAGCCCACCTTCACGCCGCCCTCCGCCAGCGATTCCAGAATGATGTAAACGAACGCCGTGCCGCTGGCCGAAAGCCCGGTCACCGCGTCCATGTGCTTTTCGTCCAGCACCACCACGCGGCCCACGGCCTCAAACATGGCCTTGCGCCAACTCCACGTGATGTGCTGCCGCATGGCTTCCGCGAGCGATGCCCGTCATCCCGCAACCGATCGCGCACGGTGTATTCGGCATGGCGCGCACCACCGCCACGTCGCCCGCCAAGATGCTGCTCGATAAATTTCGTGGGCACCGAAGCCGCCACCGAGACAACCAGCGTCTCCGGCCTTCAGCTCCGCGCGAATCTCCTGCAGCACTTCGGCCACCTGCACCGGCTTCACCGCCAGCAAGATCACGTCGGCGCCGTGCACCGCGGCGCGATTGTCCGTCGCGATGCGCACGCCCAGCGCTTTGCCCAGCGCTTCGGCGCGCTCCGCGTGTCGCACGGTCGCGGCCACGTGTGACGGCGACACCAGTTTCTGATCGAGGAACGCGCGCAGCAGAATGCCGCCCATCTTCCCCGCGCCCAGCACCGCCAAACGTTTGTGCGAAAGAGGATTGCTCATAGGCCGAGTATTCTTAGGCAGATCGGCACGCGGGTCAATCGAACAAAGTGGAGGGGAGAAAGTTGACCGGACTCCCGGGCATCAGGAGGATGCGAAATTTGAAGCTACGGCACGGTGATGGTGATCGCGCCGAGATTCACGATTGCGGATCCGGACTGAGCTTGCACGGTGATCGAAAAAGTAACCGAGGTGCTTCCGCCGGTCCCGCCTCCCGATCCCATCGTGCCGCTGCTCGGCCCCAACCGCTCGACCCGGTGCTGCCCGTTGCGCTTGTGTTGGTGCCTAGGCTCGCCGTAGTCGTGCCGCCGCAGGAGGTCATCGTTGTGGCCAGCGCGATCGTGAGCACCATCGCGCCCAGCGCCCACACGACCGCTGCGAGGTCCTTCCGTACGCCCTGTACGCCGCGAGAAACCGCGAGCGCAATCGTAAGCAGCAGAAGCAGCAAACCGGAGATCGCCACAAAGTATTGAGCCATTGGCACAAACTCTTGTGTCGCGCGAAACATCGCCGGCGGGTCGCCTGGCGCCAGCGAGCTAACAGGCTTGACCGCAACCTGCACGGTGAGCAAGGAGCTAACGCCCCCGTTTGCTGACACGTTGAGCTGCGGCGGATTGAAAATGCAGCTCACTCCTCCCGGCGCACCGCTGCAGGCCAAATTGACTAGCCCGCTAAAGCCGCCCGTGGAGTTCGCCGTCACGGTGAAATTGGACGTACCTCCAACCGCAATCGTCGTCGCCATTGGCGTGATCGAGCCCGTCATGCCGCCTACGGTCACCTGCATATCCTGCGTGTGCGTGGTATTGCCGGCGGCTGCGCTGATCGTGAAAGTGAAATTACCCGCTGCGAACGTCGGTGGAAGAGTCAGCGTGGGAGTAGCTTGCGCACCCGAAGCGCTGGGCATAATTGAAGAGGGGGCAAACGAGCACGTCGCACCCGGCGGCAGCTTGCTGCAACTAAGAACAACCGTTTGATTGAATCCTCCGGTCGAGGTTACCGTGATCTGCGTGCTCCCCGAGCCGCCTGGCAGCAGATTCAGCGACGCCGAGGCCGCGCTGATGCTGAAATCGGTGGCCGCAGAGCCTTGCGCGATGAAGACGCCTTGGTTGGACCACACGAGGACAACGTGGTGATTCGCGTCCGTGGCTATTCCCACGCTCCCTTGAACCGGCGTGCCCGGAATCGGAGCGGAAGCGGAAAAAGATGTGCCTTGGGCGTTTGAGCCGCTGAACATAAAGCCGCCCGGACTCCAGCCGTCGCCCGGCGCAGGTTCCCAGGAAACATTGACTGCACCACTGGAATCAACCGCCATCTGTTCAACTACGCCCGAGCCGCAAAGTGGGCATGACAGTGTTGCTATGGTGACCGGGCCTGTAAAAGTGTTTCCACCGTCTGTCGACCGGCTGGACAGAATTGTATGTGTATCGACGCTCTGGCCGCGGTTGCCAGCGACTCTTTTCTCGGCCGCCAGCAAAAGATCGATATTCCCATTGGCATCGATGGCGATCTGATCGATGCTGATCTGACCTCCCGCTAAACCCGCTGAAAAGTGGTGCGGGAGCAGTGAAGGCGCTACCCTGCCCGTTCGAGCGGCTGAATTCAACGACACTCGAACCTGAACTGGCGTCCACCCAGACCCCATAGACGTTACCCGCTGAGTCGATTGCGAACTGTGCTGTTTGGCCGGTGCCGATCTTTACGGGCTGCGCCCCGCTAACGGAATTCAGGAACCAGATGTTCGTGCCATCGCACCACGCAGTATCCGTACTGCCAGTGCTGGGTGCGACCAACGCTTCGAGGCAAAATAGAGAGGAGGACGTCCCCAGAACGGCTGGCCCGGTAAAGCTCGTTGCAGAATTTCGCTGAGCATAAAAAATTGTGCTGCTCGTGTTCGTTGGATTGGTCGACGCTGCCCAGACGACTTCGGCATTACCGTTGTTAATAAGCAGCCTTGGATTAAGCGAGCCTGGGCTTCCCGCCTGCCCGTTGCTGACGTTGAATTGCCGCTTGGAATCGATCTCCATCGTCGCATCACCCGCACCAGCCGAGCGCGACTCACGCCGGCGGCGATGTTCGCCCGAGGCGCGAGCGACACTCGTCTGTTCGACGCGCCCGTCGTGCTTCCCAGCACCGAGGATCTCTTCGCGCATCTGCTGCTGCACGCGACGCTTCACTGGATCAACCGCGGAACCCTTCACTGTCCCCGCGACTTCGAAGCCTTGGCCGCCGCACGCGTAATGGACGCGGGTCGGTGTGCGCGGCACCTTCGGGACCAGGGGATGATCGCGCACGCGTTGTTGATGCTGCCGATGATCACCGCCGAAGCGGAGGGGCCCTTCGTTCCCGCGCTGCTCCAGCAACTGGAGCCCGACCCGCGCGCGCGTATCGTCGGCCGCGTTATCCGCGCCCTCACACGGCGATTCCCTCCGGGCGCACCTGCACGCCGCCTCGCGGGTCTGGCTCTCGCGCCCTCCATCTCTAGCGCGTTGCTCGGGGCGCTTCGAGATCGGGCGTCTCCCGAACGAGCGGCGCGCGTCTGAGCGCCGGTCGTCAAGCCACCGCGCGACGATCGATGAGCATACACGTCGCGGTCGAAGTGTTGACGCCGCTCGTGGGCAAGGAGCGTAATCGGACAATTCGAATCGACGCCATCGGCGCTGCGGCCCGATATCGGCCTGGCCGCCTTCTCGCGCCGGGCGGAGCGAGCCGACGATCTTGCTGCGATAGGCGCGCTGCTTCGCAGATCAGCTCTCAACCCTTTTCCGGGTCGAACCGGTCGCGGTAATGACCGACTTAACCTTCGAGCATCGATCGCAGGTGGGCGCGGCCCGATCTCGAAATGTTCGGTGGACGAACCAACCCATCGGAACCAGGCGTCGAAGGGTTGGCGGGTGGACGCATCCGCCAGCGACCACGGGCCGACGCTTTTCGATCGGCTTGCCCACGACTGCGTCCGTGCGCTGAACGTTCGGCTCCACCGTACCAGCGAGCGATGCTCCACATCGAACGCCCGGACGCCGCGTCCAACCGCTGGAAGCGACCTGTCGATCGCTGGGATGGCGATTCTGACGCCGCTAAAGGCTCGCCGAAGATTCAGCAGTCGATTACCGTCATCGGGAACGGGCCGGCAACCGTTCAGTCTCGGATCCCGGCCGCGCTGCCTCGAAACGCATTGGGTTCAGGCGCTGCTCAGGATGCCGGTACCGGGCGGCGAACCAGCGGGCGTCGCGTCAGCCCCGTTTCCCAAAGCGTTACTGGGGGTCCCTTTCGCCCGGGCGCCGGCTGCGTTACCGGCTGAACCGTCGGGGATGATCTCGCGGAGCTGTGCTTGGGTCGGCCCAAGGGTCTGCGGCTCCCTCCTGAAGGCCTGCAGGCCCGCGTTAGCGCTGCGGCTCGCGGCCCGGAAGCCCGCATCGGTGATCAGGGCTGGCGGCTTCGGCAGGACCGACGCGCCGATCAGCTGGTCGACCGTGGATCCATTACCGCGCACCCTGCGAGCAGACGCACATCTGTCGCCCAGCGTCTGAGCGCGCCTCAGCGCGGGTCGGCGCCCGTGACCAGCCCCTGCTTTTCCAGGTCGGCGAGCAACGCATCGACGTCACGGCGCAGGTCGTCCGCGGCGAGGCGGTATTGCTTCTGGAGATCGGCCACGATCGCCGCCACGTCGGTCGAGCCGTCGAGTCGCTTCCAGACCAGCGCGCCGACCCGGTTCAGCTTGAACGCCGCCCCGGTCTGCAGGTTCACCAGCATGAGCCCTTCGGGAATATCACGCGCGGCGACGTCGGGCGACACGCGAAGACGCGCGGTGGTTTCAACCATGCGGCGTGAATTGTACTATGAGCGTGTGCTGAACGAAGAGGAGCTGCGCGCCCGGTTCGACGTCGTCGGGATCGACGATGAAGGGATTCTGATCGACCGGGAAGCCGGCGGTGTGTATCGGCTCAACAGGACGGCGTGCGAGATCTGGACAGCGCTGATGGCGGGACAGTCGATCGCCGAAATCGGCCGTCAGCTCTGCGCTCGTTTCGGATTGGACGAGCAGCGAGCCGCGCGCGACGTGCAGGCCGTGCTGCAGGAGATCCGCGAGGTGCCACCCAAACCGGTCATGACTGCGCCAACGCAGACCCGATGGGGGGTGACCCCGCGAGGGTACGGACACTTCGCTGGCGACTCCCTTGTTTGTGAGGTGGATCCGCGGGGCGAGTCACTGCATCTCGCCCCAGAGTCGCATCCGACTGTTCGCGAAGCGCAGATACACCTCCGGACCGCGGTCCCCAAGATCCTTGCACTGAGGGGAATTCGCGCCATCCACGCCTCCGCTGTCGAAATCGGAGGGGCGCTGCTGGTCTTCTCGGGGCGGAGCGGAGCGGGCAAGACGACCAGCGCCAGAGCCTTTGCCGAGGCGGGAGGACGCCTCGTCAGCGAGGACATTCTGATTCTGCGCCCGCGCGAGGGAGGTCCAGAAGGCGTCCTGTCGGCCGAACCTGTGATCGCTGCCTGGATCGCTGACGAAGGAAAGAATCTGGCAGCTCGACCCGATCGAACCGTCGATTGCCAAGGACTCAATCAGTGTCTTCAAGGAGAAGGCCGCCGGATAAAGCGTATCCTGCTGATCGATTCCGCCCGCCGAGACGGCGCACGAATGATAACCGAGGATCTCAGTCGCCCGGACGCCTTGGCCGAGCTGGTCGAGAGCGTCTACTTCGGCTCCACCGATCCCCTCAGCTGGACTGATACCTTCGAATCGCTGCGGAACTTGGTGAACTCGGTTGAAGTCGCGAGGGCCGTGATGCCTCTCGGAATACCAGCGCTCAGCGGCGCGGCCAGCGCATTTCGTTACAGTGAAATAACGACATCGTAGCAGCGCCCATCGAACTCGTCGCCCAACCAAGCGTGCCCGGAACCGGTCATACCAGTCGACGACAGACCGAGGTGAAGAGGCTCTTGGGCAGCGCCTCGGTCCAGCGCCATTTCGAGCAGGGAGCGGCGGTAGCAGTTGCCGCCGCCAGGAAGGCGGGTATCCACCCAACGGATGATCCTCTGGAGTCGCGCCCGTTCTCGATTCGGTCGTGCCCGCCGGTGCATTGCGCGCGAGCGGAGGCGTCGGACCAGCGGCACGGGTCCTTCGAATAGTCGGCTCGTCTCGACGCGCGGTAGCGCAACGATGACCCTGACCGCGTCGAGGAAAGCGCTGCTAGGCGTGGCTGTTTCCCGGGTCAATAGAGTTGCCGTCCGCTCCGGTCCCAGGGTTCATGGCGACGAGCGCCGTTACGTTGCCGATGTTGACCAGTTTCGGAGCCACGTAAGGAGGAGCCGGCCTGGGCTCGACTCCACCTTCAGCTTTCTCATCCGGAGGTGCTCTCTTCTCGGACCACTGCACTTCTGCCATTGGCAAAGCCTCCTGGTGTGGAGGATACCCCAGAACGGTCCTGCGCCACACTTCGATGTTCACGATCGAGCGCACGTCGCGCCAACCGTCCCACGACTCCACAGCGCTCGCGGGATAAACGTCTAGCCGAGCGAGCAGCTTCCGTACCTCGCCCCGGTCGACGAACCGATCCGAAAGCCACTCCGCTCCCTGCAGGACCTGTTCGATTGCCGGACGACTTCGTCGCCCCCACTCGATGACCGCCCGGGTGAAGCCTGGCTTCGACGTTCGGTCGGCAATCGCCGCCGGCAAGATCGGCCGCAAGGCCTGGCGATGCAGCCAGCGAGAGCAGGCCCCGGTTAGCCGATGCTCGAACGGAATCGAAAGCATGAAGTTGACCAGACGCGAATCCAGGAAGGGATACCGGAATTCGATGCCCCAGTCGGCGCCATAGGCCGCGGTCCGGTCGAGCGCCCAGGTCATCCTCGGCATGGTCAGGTAAGACCAGGCCCACCGCTGAACCCCGCTCAACCAAGGTCGCGGGACGGGAGGAATCGAGGCTCGTCTGTCGACCCACAGATCGTGTAGATCGCGCCGCAGCCAGGCGGGAGGCCGGGCGCTCGGCTTCGGATTCTTAAGGTCCCACACGCTCAGCAAATGGCGCGGCGCCAGCTCTCGAAGACTCCGCTTGAAGAGAGCGATTCGAGCCGCTCTTTCCTTTTCGGATCCGGAAGCCGCAATCTGGTTCCAGAGAGTGCGCCATCTGAGGTTTCGGAGGAGATCTTCATAAAGTCCCCACTCCCCGGTCACGGCGTCCCCAGCGTCACCGGACAACATGACCCTGGCTCCGGCGGCGCGCGCTATCTGGACGTCGCCGACTGATCCGCCGTTGAACATGACGCTGGATCCGGGAATTCCCAGCGCAGGACGCGAGAACTCCCACCCACTCGACGCGTTGCCGTCCCAGCGCCGCGACGGGAAGGGCACCGACGCGCTCACGGCTTCGATGAACAGCTCCTCGTCGTGTGGCTGCGACTGAAACAACGCTGACGCTGTGACCAATGGCGGAAAACCTCCGCCGTGGCCGCCATAGATCTCATTCGCCTGGCAAACAATCGACGACGAATCGAGGCCCCCGCTCAGGTGGGCGACAATCGGATAGTCCGAGTCGAGCCGATCTCGCACGGCCTGCCTGAAGACCGAGCGGAAGTGCTCGAGATAGTCCCCGGTTCGTTTGTAGGAGGTGGGGCTAACAGGCGGACTAAAGTACTCGACTTCCCCTGTGGCCGATTCACCCGCCCAAAGGTAGTGGCCTGGGCGAACGCTCGAGATCTCTCGAAAGAAAGTCCTGCCATAGTGCGTGTGGCTCCAGGCGAGCGACTCCACCACAGTCTGATCGTCCGGCGCGCGGTCTGTGTCGGGAAGTGCCAGCAGTTGCGCAGCGTCGCTGGCGAAGATCAGTCGTCGCCCGGCATTGCGATACACCAGCGTTCGGACACCGAATGGGTCGCGCGCGGCGTAGACTCGAAGGTTCCGCCAGTCCCAGAGCACGAAGGCGAAATCCCCGATCAAGTGCTCCACGACCGAGGGCCCCCAACGCTCGTAGCCGGCAACCAGCAGCTCGATGTCCGAACCATCGGGGCGAGGATGATTCGTCAGTATCCGTCTCAGGTCGTCGCGGTTGTCGAACCGCAAATCACCAACGACGCAGATGCCTCGGCGCGCGTCCCTGTGGGGCTGAACCTCGTTCCTGTCGGCCCCTCGGATGCGCAGTCTCCCAAAGCCGAGCACGGCGTGCGGTGACCGCGCGAACCAGCACCCGTCTGGCGAACGAGCCGGGAGAGCCGAGAGCAAAGCTCCTACGGTGCCGACGTCGGGCGCCGGTCGGTCCCAATCGATAACGGCCGCAAGCAACGACACTCAGACCCCCGCGAAGCTCACGGCTGCCAATACCGGCGGCTACCAGTAAACGACGATGCGCCCCGCTGTGTTGGCGACATTCTCTCCGAGCGCAAAGTCCGCGTATCCATCGCCGTCGAGATCGCGAATCATCCCATCGTGCTGGGTGACCCCCTTCCAATCGGACGGCAGGGGGAGAATTACGTCCGCGGCCGTAACGACGTCGGTGGGGCTGGTGAGCGCCGCCAACCGCGCGCCATCGACGATGTAGGCCCGCGACGGTCCCCCGCCCGATTCCTTGTACGGAACCATGATCAGGTCCGGCTTGCCGTCGCTGATGACCGAAACCGTTGTCGACGTGCCAGGAAAGGCGCAGCCCAAGACCAGCCAGCCGAACGTATCCGTGCCCGAAGCGAGGGAGTCCGTGAAGCGAAGCGGTGAGGCGCCGAAGGGGCCGTTCGTCGCCGACCCGTAGTAAAGATCGACGACACCCGCGCCGAGCGCGGTATTGTGCGTCGTCGAAATCGCGACGCCCGGGATGCCAGCCAGAGCGCCGACCAGAGCCATAGTTCCGCCAACGAACGCGCTATCGATTGGGCCATCGACGAAGTTGTCGGCTCCAGTGGCCACAATGGCCCCCGACGTGCCCGGTCGACCGCGGAACGCGTAGACCCGCCCGCGATTGTTCACCGCAGCAGCAGGGGCCCCGACCACCAAGGTCGTCCCCTGCGTCGTCGTGTAGAATTTTCCGATGCCCACGATTCCGTAGCCAAAACGAGCCAGTGGGATAAGCCGGATCACCGTCGAGGGTCTGAATATCCGGTGCCGCGCCGGAGAAGCCTGCCTTTCCGAGAACGATGACCACGCGACCGCGCCGGGAGTTATATCCGTAGCTGTTGATCGCGAAGTCATCGACACCGTCGCCGTTGAAATCTCCCAGCCGCGTGAGCGTCGCCCCGAAGAAGGTTCCCGCATAGGTAGAGTCGAGCTCGATCTTGTAGTCGGCGTCGATGTCGGCCGTGTACGTCGGATTCCAGCTCGAGCGTCCCTTGAAAATGTACACGCGACCATTCCCGATCAGGGGCGCGGACAGCGCGAAGTCGTCCTTGCCGTCCGCATCGATGTCCCCGATGTCGATGAATTGGCGGCCAAAGCCGGCCGACGCCGGGCCGGAGATGACGACAGAGGGCGCGGTCACCGTCGCAAAAGTCGCGGAGCCGTTGAAGATGTACGCGTTCTGCCCGTTGTTCGTCCCGACCAGAATGTCTGATTTGCCGTCGCCGTTTACGTCCGCGACGCCCTCGACCGAGTACCCGAACGACTCGACCCCGGAGCCCGAGAGCACCTTCGAGTTGAAATGCGCGATCGTCGGGCCCCGCCGGTACCACGGTGCTCCGATTGCCCGCCTGGTCGACGGACGCAACCGCGAAATAATAGCTGTTCTCAATGAGTCGATTGGCGACGTCGATTCCGTCGGTCACCCCAGGTGCGGATGGCGAACCGCCGTAGGGCACGTTGGTGGCAGCGTCGAAATTGCCTCCGGTGATGGGGCTCTGCGAGACCTTCACCAGATATGAAGTCAACCGTTGACCGGAATCGGCGGACGCGGCCCAGCCCAGGTGAAACGAGGTCTGTCGACGAACCTTGACGATCGCCGTCAGGTTAGTGACCGGATCGGGAAGGACGGTGTCGACCACGAGGGTCTCGGTCGCGATCCCCATTCCGTTCCCACCGATGTCGGTCGTGGTCGCGCCGAATATGACGCTCGTTCCGTCGGAAATCGTGACGTTCGAGAGCACGGCGTGTCCGCCCGAGTCGATGTTTGCGCGTCCCCAACGTACTGCCGCCAGCCGTGAACGTTACCGTCCCCGTGGAAGCAGGGACGCCGGCAACGGCCACGTTGACCGCAATGTTTCCCTGCCAACCAGGTGTGCTTGCGTCGGAATCAGCGACGCAGGTCCCGAAGTTCGAAACCGCGGCGCAGAGCGTGTTCGTGCTGAGCGGGGTGCTGAACGTGACGATCGGCGGCGTGCCAACCGTCACATTGCAGGGTGACGTCAGGACACCCAGGTTTCCCGCCGCATCCGTCCCGGTAGCGGTTACTTGATTCAACCCCTGAACGAAGAGGACGTTCGGAAACGTGTTGAACGTGCTCATGCGATTCGCGGTCGGATAGCTGACCGAGCCTCCGGAATTGCTATTCACGATCAGCGTGACGGCCGCGGTCGTCGACAGCAGTTGCACCGTCGTCGTCCAATCCGTGGCGCTTTGATGAATGAGTCCGCACAAAGGATTTGGCAGGTAAGGCTGGATGCTCGGCGCCACGGAGTCGATCCAGAGATCGACGACCGGGCTCGAACCGGTAGCCGACGTCGGCGTTGTCACGTCGACACGCAATTCGGTCGGGTTGGCCAAGGTCTCGTCCGCGTTCTCCAGGCTCTCCGGAAGCGTGGCGCCCACGAACTTGGCGACGTTGGGGTATCCGTTCGGACACCCGTCCGCGGAGACCGCCGCGACCGTCGTCACGGGACCCGCGATCGCATTGAAGGTCGTGCCCATCGGCCCTCCATATAGCGTCGCAGTCCCGGCCTTGTCGGCGCAGGCAACTACCGTCCATTGCGCGCCCGCCTTGACCGCGTCCTGATCCTTGAGCGTGTTGCCCGACGACGACGCCAGCAAGTGCTTGGTCGGATCGCCGAACGGCGTCGCGTCGCTGCCGGGCGACACGATCTGCACGCCGGGCAACGACGTGGCGCACGAGATCTGCGAGATGGTCTTCGTGGTCGCGTTGCCGGCCGCGTCCTTGAGAGTCACGGTCAGGTCGACCGGCGTGCTGCTGGTGCAGGCGACGTTGACGCAGGTATCGGTGTTGGTCGCAGTCACGGCGACGTAGCCGTTGGTGGAATCGGGCGACCCGGTGCCCACCGCGACCGACAGGTTCTTGACCGCGGCGCCCAGGGCGGCGGGCAGCGCCGTCGCGTCCTTGTCGGGCGTCTGGGCGCAAACTTGAAAGGCGCCGTTCGTCAGATTGGCCGGGCCGAAGAATTTGTTGTTGGCCGGCGACGAGATCGTCAGCGTCGGCGAGGTCGAATCGACGGGGTACGTCGCCAGGGCCGATTGCCCGGTGACGCCCGCCTTGTTGGTGCAGTCGGCCTCGACGGTGTAGTTGCCGTCGGGCACGAGCGTCACGCCCAGGAATTTAACCGTACCCTTCACGGCGGTCCCCTGGACAATCGTGTTGGTGGCGCTGCCCATCGGCGTGACCTTCAGCTGAACCGGTTGGCCGTCCTCGATGTCGGTCGAGACGTCGAACTCGACCTGGTACGGCGAGCCGGCGGCGCTCACGCGATCGCCGCCGTTGGCGGTCGGGATGCCGTTGAGCGCGATGTGCGTGGCGCTGAGCACCGGCGCCGTGATGTTGCACATCGGCAGGTTGCAGTTCACGGTCACGGTCTCGCTGATCGTGCAGCTCGCGCTGAACACCGCCTGGAGCATGTTGCTGCCCTGGGGCAGCTGAACGTTCATGAAGTGAACCTCGGCCCCGCTGACCTTCTGCGAGTCGACCTTGCTGGTGCCGACATACAGATCGACGTTGGCGCCGTCGTCCGCGCTGGTCGCGAGGCTGACGTTGATATGGAGCGAGCCCGAGCAGGACTTGTTCAGGTCGTCGGCGATCGTCAATGTCGCGTTGTTGGCCGGCGAGACGAACGACCCGGAGCAAATGCCAACCGCGTCGCCACCAGCATCGGTGGCCGGACGCTGCTTTGGCTTGTTGTCGCCGCACCCGACGAGCGCGCCCGCCGAAATCCCAACCGCAACGACAAGGGCCAGGCTCCCGCGACCCAGCTGACTAAGCTTGAGCATCAGATTCTCTCCTCCGAAACAGCCCAGGAAACAGATGAGACGAATTCGAACACGCCCGCATCTTCACGCGCGGACATTGTAACGACTTCAGCGATCCTCGGCCAGTGTGTGCGATCTCGTACCAGTGTTCGTCAGCCCGATTGGCGTTGCGGCCCGTGCGCGTTCCTGTCATCGCCCGCTTTTGCACCCGCTTTTGCACCCTCGCCAGTGGCCTTCGGCGGTTCCGCCGGTCCGCTGAAATGTCGGAGAATCTGCGAATCCGCCCCGACGACCTTATCTGACTCCCGGCGGGCCTGGCGAGAATTTTCACGCACGGAGCCAACCACGGAGCCGACAGCGAAGCGGCGGCTGGGACCGGCACGACGTATCGTCATCGTCGGGCGGGTGATATATTTGACCCAGATGAGCACGGCCATGCCGCGCGAGCGAGGCGTCGTCGATCCGTTGGCTGATCCCATCGCGGCGCTCGAAGCCAACGTTGCGCGGGTGATCCGCGGAAAACCGACCGCGATCCGCCACGCCGTCGTTGCGCTCATCGCGCGCGGGCATCTCCTCATAGAAGACGTGCCCGGTGTGGGCAAGACCACGCTCGCGCGCGCGCTGGCGACGTCCATCGGGGGCACGTTCCACCGCATCCAGTTCACGAGCGACCTCCTGCCGTCCGACATCGTGGGTGTTTCGGTGCTCGACGCCAAGACCGGGCGTTTCGAGTTTCACCAGGGCGCGATCTTCGCGAACCTCGTCCTGGCCGACGAGATCAACCGCACGACGCCGCGCACGCAGAGCGCGCTCCTCGAGGCGATGAACGACGGCCAGGTCTCGGTCGACGGTCGCACGCACACGCTCGAGCCCCCGTTCATGGTGATCGCGACCCAGAACCCGGAAGAGCACTACGGCACCTACCCACTGCCGGAGTCGCAGATGGATCGCTTCCTGTTGCGCATCCGCATCGACTACCCGTCGCCCGAGGACGAGCGTCGCATCCTGCTGGAATCGCCGGGACGCGCGTCCGACACGCTGGGCGCGATCTCGGCCGTGCTGCGCGTGAGCGATGTGCGCTCGCTGCAGGAAGCGGCGGATCGCGTTCACTTCGAGCCCGAGCTGGCCGACTACGTGGTCGCCGTCGCGCGCGAGACCCGGCGGTCGGCGCACCTCACGCTGGGCGTGTCGCCGCGCGGGCAGCTCGCCTGGCGAAACGCCTCCCGGGCGGCCGCGCTGGCGGAGGGACGCGACTACGTGATCCCCGACGACCTCAAGTCGCTGGCGCTGCCGGCGCTGGCGCACCGGTTGGTGGTCGCCGGCGAGAGCGATTCGCTTGGGCGCACGCGCCAGGACGCCGAGCGGATCCTGCTCGACATCCTCGACCGCGTTCCCTCGCCGGGGTAACCGCGTGACCTTCGCGGCGGCGGCGAAGCAGATCCTCCGGTGGCTGGCGCCGCGGCGGCGGTTTCCCCCGACGCGCGAGGGCTGGTGGTTCCTGATCGCGACCCTGCTGCTGGGCCTGGCGGCGATCAACGCGGGGCTCAACCTGCTCTTTCTCGTCTGGGGAATGATGCTGTTCCTGGTGCTGGCCAGCGGCGTGCTGTCGGAGCTGTGCCTGCGCCACCTCGCGGTGTCGCGCAGACTGCCGGCGGCGATTCACGCGGGCAGCCCGTATCTGATGGGAATCTCGCTGTCGAACCGCAAGCGGCGGCTGCCGTCGTTCTCGGTCGAGGTCGAGGACCTGGTCGCGGGCAAACCGCTCGACAAGCGCTGCTACTTCTCGAAGCTGCCCGCGGGGCGCACGCAGGAGACGGCCTACCGCCACCAGCTGTCGCGACGCGGTCGCCATCAGTTGACCGGCTTCCGCCTGTCGACGAAGTTTCCCTTCGGGCTCATCCAGAAGTCGCGCGACGTCGCCGACGCGCACGAGCTGCTGATCTATCCCGCGCTCGTGCGCGTACCCGAGTCGGTGCTGCGCGGCTTCCCGGCGACCTACGGCCTCGGCCGCCACAAGTGGCGATCGCGTAGCGGCGAGTTCGCGGGGCTGCGCGACTTCCGCCCCGGTGACGACCCGCGCGATATCCACTGGCGCTCGAGCGCGCGGCGCGGCGTGACGCTGGTGCGCGAGAGCGAGGACGACGAGGGGCTGGAGGCGACGATCCTGTTCGACAACCTGGTCGGCGATGGCGTCGGGATGGAAGCGTTCGAAGACGCCGTGTCGCTGGCGGGGTCGGTCGCCACGGTGTTGATCCAGCGCGGCTATCGCGTCGCGCTCGGCGCGCGCGACGTCGAGATCCCGCCCGACGGGGGGCCGGCGCAGCGCAGCCGGATCCTCGGCTTCCTGGCGCTGGTCGAGCCGGCGAAGCCCGCGACGACCATGCAGGGCGGCGGCCGCCGCGGCGCGCGTATCCAGATCCGCGCCGGTCTGCCACCCCTGGTCGAGCCGGGATCCGGCCGCCACGCCGCGCCCGCGAACGGAGCCGCGCCCGCGCCATCTGCGCCGGCAGGCCAGAGGAGCGCATGAGGTTCCAGGCGACGCACAAGCTGATGTCGTATCTGCTGGTGCTGAGCGCGCTGGCCACGCTGGCGAGCTCCGACGCGCTGTCGGCGCTGCCCGCGCTGGCTTTTCTCGCGGTCGGCGGGCTGTCCTGGTTCGGCGACGCCGGCAGCGCCCCCGCCCGCATCGTCGATCGGCTGGCGCTGCCGCTGCGCGCGGCGGTGATCGCGGTTTTTCTCCTCTCGGCGTGGCAGGTCTGGCGGCGGCTGCCCGATCCCGGATCTCACGCCGGTGCTGAACCTCGTGATGTTCCTGCTGGCGTACAAGCTGTTCCACCGACGCGCCAACCGCGATTTCCTGCACGTCTACATCCTGTCGTTCCTGATCGTGCTCGCGGCGGCCGCGATGGCGCAGAGCTTTCTGTTCGCGCTCGCGTTCGCGCTCTACGTCGTTCTCGCGACCTGGACGCTGATCCTGTTTCACCTGCGCCGCGAGATGGAAGAGAACTACCTCATCAAGCACTCGAGCCAGGCGCCCAGCCAGAAGGTCGGCGTCAACCGCATCCTGAACTCGCGGCGCGTGGTCGGCGGATCGTTCCTTGGCGGCCACCGGCGTGGTCGCGCTGTTCGTGTTCGGCGGCTCGGTGGCGACGTTTGCGCTGGTGCCGCGCATCGGCGCCGGCTTCGTGCTCGGCAGCCCGCGCACGACGCGCAACATGGTGGGTTTCTCCGACGAGGTGGCGCTGGGCCAGTACGGCCTCCTGTCGACCGACAACCAGGTCGTGGCGTTGCGCGCGACGATCCCGGCGATCGCCGCGCTTCCGAGCGATCGGCGCGACCGCGAGATCGAACGCCTCTACTGGCGCGGCACGGTCTACGACACCTACGACAGCGGCCACTGGGTCCGGTCGCGGCAGCCGGTCCTGCGCACGCACCTCGAACAGCGCGGGATGCGCTATCTCATCCGCGAACCCCGCTTCGAGTCGCCGCAGAATCCCCACGCGGCGCACGACGCGATCGCCGGCTCGAATCCGCACGTCGCACCGGCCGACAACAACGCCGCCGCGCCGGGCACGAGCTTCGCGGCGCCACCTGCCGACGGTGTCGCCGAAGCGCATGCCGCCGTGGAAGCGCCCCCGCCTCCGGCCGACGCCGCTCACGGCGACGCCGCCGGCGTCGGGCGCGGGCCGCACGGGGTGCTGCGCCAGGAGATCGACGTGGTCGGCTTGTCGGTGCCGGTCGCCTTCGCGCTGGATCACCCGATCGGTTTCGAGCTGCCGGCGACCAAGATCGGAACGCTCACCGAGCTGCGCCTGGCGCCGCGCTGGTCGGGCGAGGTTGCGCTGCGCATCTCGCCGCTCGACCTCGGCGCCGACGGCGACGAGGTGCACGCTTACGCCGGCACCCACTACGTCGCTTACTCGCGCGACGCGATGTCGATGGTCCGGCAGGCGCCGGCCTGCCGCTGCCCGAGGTCGATCCGGCGGCGGTGGCGCCGTTCCTGGCGCTGCCGCCCTCGCTGTCGCCGCGCGTGATCGAGCTGGCGAAGAAGATCACCGCGGGCCGCACCAACGCGCCGGCCAAGCTGCTGGCGATCATCGACTGGCTGCGCACGACACACGAGTACACGACGAATCTGCAGAGAAACCCCGCGATCGCCGACCCGCTCGAAGACTTCCTGTTCGAGCAGAAGGCCGGCCACTGCGAGTACTTCGCATCCGCGACCGCGGTGCTGCTGCGCGCGGCCGGCGTGCCCAGCCGCTACGTCAACGGCTTCCTCGGCGGCGAATGGAACGAGATCGGCCACTACGTCGCCGTACGCGAGAATCGCGCGCACTCGTGGGCCGAGGCGTACATGGGCGAGCTCGGATGGATGCGCGTCGACGCCACGCCGCCCAACCGCGGTCTGTTCCGCATGGGCCGCCTGCGCCAGATCTTCGACTCGATCGACTTCTTCTGGGGCCGCTGGGTCGTGGGCTACGACCTCGGCCGCCAGATCGAGCTCGCGCGGCGCCTCGGCCACCAGCTGGGCGGCGCGCCCGACGACGGTGAGCCCCACCGCGGGAAGTTCCCCTGGACCAAGGCGCTGGCGGCGCTGGCCGGCGCGGCGGCGCTGTGGTCGCTCGTCCGACGGTTCTTTTTTCGCGTTGCTACGCTCCCGGGGCAGGATCGCCGGAACGCCGTCACGCGCGGCGGCGGCGCACCGGTGGCGCGCCTCTATGAAAAGGCGCTGCGCCACCTGGCCCGGCGCGGGCTCGCCCGGCGCCCGTCGGAAACGCCGCGCGAGTTCGCAGCGCGCATCGCCGCCAGCGGCGTGGGCGGCAGTGACGTGCTCGACCGCCTCACGGACCTGTACACCGGCGCGCGCTTCGGCCGGCGCCCGGTCGCCGACGAACCGCTGCGCGAGCTGGCGGCACGGCTGTCAGAGCTCGGCCGCGCATCGCCAAACGGCGCACCGTCACCTCGACCTTGATCACACGCGAGACGGGTCCCACTATGTCGGGGTCCCCTGCCAAAATGGCACTCGGCCGCCAGCGCCGTCGCCAGGCGGTCAAATCCCGGGCCGCATGGCCCATCCCATCCGGTTTCTCTTGAGGCACCACCTTTGCAGCTCGCTTACGATCGCTTGAACACGCGCTTCACACCCGTCCGTCTTGTTGCGCTGGGGGTTTTGTTGCTGGCCTCGGGGCTGACCCACATGGCGTCAGCTCAAACCGGGCTCGGCGGCGCTACCGGCACGACGGCGCTCACGTCCGATGACCTGCTGATCGTCGTGCAGCAGACCCCCGGCGTCGCTCTGCCCGACTTCGACTTGCAGCGGTTCTTCAACACGGCGAACTGCAACTGCAATGTGCCGGTCTACCTCTACTTCACCTTCACCCAGAGTGGCTTCGCCAAGAAACCGACGCTGCCCGCAGGGAGCATCGAGTTTTTCGCCGGCCTGAACTGCAACAACATCACCGTGCGCAACTGCGTGAAGCTGGGCGACACGCTGACGCTGACCACGTTCGGCAACCAGAGCGGCGTGGTCATCCCCACGGACACCCAAACACTGAGCCAGAACTTCGGCCAGCCGGCGGTTACCGGGACGACCACGATCGGCGACGGCGGCGTGGTGTTGACCAGCGACGGCGGCCCGAGCGGCGCCGGGGCCTGCGCCAGCGGCGTCGCGTTCAGCCAGACGGTCTGGGCGCTGGTCACCTTCACCGGCGATGCGCCCTATGACGTGAGCCTGAGCCTGCCGATCAACATCGACATGGCGCCGCCCCCGACACCGACCGGCGTGAGCGTCAACCCTGGCAACGAGGCGTTGATCGTCAACTGGACCGGTCTCGACACGTCGATCAACATCGACCTGCAGGGCTATCAGATCCTGTGTGATCGCGGCGGCGCGCTGCAGGTCTTCCCGACCGGGTCGTTCGGGGCCGGTTTCAGGACCTGTCCGTCGACACCGTTCCCGGGGGGCCTCGACTCCAACGTCAACGGGCTCGATCCCAAGTTTGTTTGCTCGCCGCTGCTGACGCCGACGACCAGCTCGTTTCGAGTGAAGATCCTGCAGAACGAAATCATCTATGGTGTGAGCGTGGTGGCGGTCGACAACAGCTACAATGCCAGCACGCCCGACGTCTTTTACGGGACACCGATCAAGACGCTCAGCTTCTACGATGTGTACCGCAACGGTAACGAGAACAACACGCAGGATCCGGGCCGTGCCAGTGGCGGTTACTGCGCGGTGTCCGGCACCACCAGGCGCGACGTCGGCGCCGCGGGTCTGACGGCGATTGCTCTCACGACCGGACTGGCGCTCGGTGCGCGCCGACGCCGCCGGAGGCCGCGATCGTGAGCGCGATGCGATGGATCGCCGCTGGCGCCGCACTGGCCGCCGGGCTGGCGCTGGCGCCGAGCGCGCAGGCTCAGTTCTCGATGACCGACGACTTCGGAGCGGAGATCAACGCCCAACCGGGGAGCCGCTACCACTCGCCGAAGTATTTCACGGTGCAGCTGACGTTCGGCCCGTATCGCCCCGATGTCGATTCGGAGTTCAGTTCGGGCAGGACGCCGTACGGCGACTACTTCGGCACCGGTCGGCATCTGATGAGCCAGCTCGAGGTCGCCTACGAGTTCTATCAAAGGATGGGGACGGCGTCGGTCGGCCTGAACGTCGGCTACTTCAGCGTGTCCGGGCCGGCGCCCAACGCCGACCATAGCGGCACGCTCTCGGCCGACCAGTCCACGCTGCGGGTCGTGCCGGTGTCGCTGTCGGCGATCTACCGCTTCGACTACTACCTGGTGCGCGACGACTTCCCGATCGTGCCGCACGCCAAGATCGGCCTCGACTGGGCGTACTGGCAGATCACCGACGGCAACGGCGAGATCGCCATCGATTCGATGGGGGGGCGCGGGCGCGGCGGCACATTCGGCTGGCACGCGGCCCTCGGGGTCGCGCTGGTGCTCGACAAGCTGGATCCCGACGCGGCAAAGGAATTCGACACCGAGATGGGTGTGAACCACAGCGCGCTGGTGTTCGAGTACGGGCACTACGACATCTCCGGGCTGGGCCAGTCGAACCGGCTGCACGTCGGTGACACGACCTGGACGCTCGGCCTCCTGTTTGAGTTTTGACGAGACCCTAGCGACGAGGGTCGCCATGAGAAACCTGCGCCTCGTCGTCGAATACGACGGCACCGACTTTCACGGCTGGCAGCAGCAGCCCGGGCTTCGCACCGTGCAGGGCTGCCTGGAAGAAGCGGTGCGCACGATGACCCGCGAGACCGTGTCGATCCGCGGCGCGGGGCGCACCGACGCTGGTGTGCACGCCGACGGCCAGGTGGCGACGTTCACGCTCGAGGCGCGAATTCCCGAAGCGGGCCTGCTGCGCGGGCTCAACTCGTTCTTGCCGCGCGACATCGCGATCCTCGACGTGCGCGAGGTCCCGCCGGAGCTGGATGCGCGGTTCTCGGCGCGGGGAAAAGTTTACCGCTACCGGGTCTGGAACCACCTGGTGCGCTCACCGCTGCACGCGCGCACCACCTGGCACGTGCGGTCGGTGCTCGACCTGGCGGCGATGCGCCAGGCGGCGCAGCGGCTCTGCGGAGAGCACGATTTCAAGGCCTTCCGCGCCTCGGACTGCGAGCGGCGCACGACGGTACGGGTGGTGCGGCGTCTGGAGCTGGACCGCCAGGGCGCGCTGCTCGCCGTCGAGATCGAGGCGACGGCGTTCCTGAAGAACATGGTGCGCATCCTCGTCGGCACGCTGGTCGACCTTGGCCGCGGTCAGCTCGCCGCCGACGCGATCGAGCGCATGCTCGCCACCGGCGACCGGACCGCGGGCGGCATCACCGCGCCGCCGCAGGGGCTGACGCTGCTTCGTGTGATTTACTAGGCTCACTCTTCGCCATTGATATGATCTGCGCGCGCACCCGGTCGAGCAGGGCGTCGCGATCGTCGTCGACCAGACCCACCGTCGAAATCGGCTCGCCGACCTCGACGTGGATCGCGCCCGAGTGGATGAGCCAGCTCCCGCGCGGCATCACCGCGCGGCTGCCGCGGATCGCGCACGGCACGATCGTGGCGCCCGACGCGATCGCCAGGTGAAAGCCCCCCTTCTTGAACGGCCCGATGTTGCCGTCGCGGGTCCGCGTTCCCTCGGGAAAGAGAAGCACCGAATGGCCGCGCTTGATCCGGCGCGCCGCCTCTTCGATGCTGCGCCGGGCAGCGATCGGGTTCTGGCGGTCGATGAAAATGAAACGACCGGCGTGCATGGCCCAGCCGAAGAACGGGATCTTGCCCAGCTGCTTCTTCGCGATCATGCGCACCGGGAACGGAATCGGCCACGAACAGCGACCAGATGTCGGACGCGCTCGCGTGGTTGCACATGAACACGTAGGGCCGCTTCGGATCGAGCGGCGTGTGGGTGTTCACGGTTATTTTCACGCCGGCGGCGCGGAGGATCGCGCGCGACCAGAAGCGCGCCAGCCTCAGCACGGCGTCACCGCTGCGGTCGACGATGAAGCTCCCGATCGCGACGATCGCCAGCACCAGTGTGATCAGGACGAAAGCAAGCGTATTGAAAACAGCGCGCATCAATTTGGAATCGAGGGGGTTCCGCCGATTTGAGTCATGCTATCTTCGGCGCGTGGACTTCCGGAAGACCTACTACATTCTTCCGAATCTGTTCACCCTTTCCAGTGTCTTCTGCGGTTTCATTTCGATATCGCTGTCGGCGTCGACGGGAGAGGGTGGCCGCGATCTATATCAAGCCGCACTGGCGATCTGCTTCGGCTTCTTCTTCGACACCGCCGACGGGCGCGTCGCGCGGCTGACCAAGACCCAGACCGACCTCGGCCGCGATCTCGACTCGCTCTCGGACCTGGTGACGTTCGGCGTGGCGCCGGCGATGCTGGTCTACAAGTGGGGCCTCACCGACTTCGGCCGCATCGGCATCTTCGTCGCCGGACTCTTCGTGTGCGCGGGCGCGATGCGGCTCGCGCGCTTCAACGTGCTGTCGCGCCGCGAAGAGGCGGCCGGCCACAAGAAGCCGGGCAAGTACACGCTGGGGCTCAGCATCCCCGCCGCTGCGAGCGTGCTGGTGCTCATGGTCATCGTCGCGCACAACGCCGGCCAGTACCGCGGCATCAGCGAGGGCTTCGTCGCCGGCATCGTGCTCGTGCTGTCCTACCTGATGGTCTCGCGCATCCGGTTTCGGTCGTTCAAGGACCTGTCGTTCAATCGCAAGACCGTCGGTCTGTTCCTGCTCGGCGCCGGCTGCGCGGGCGCCGTCATCGTGAACGGCGTCGACAAGGCGTTCATCTTCCTGCTGCTCATCACGGCGTACATCGTGCTCGGCTTGACCGAGACGGTGATCTTCCTCAAGCGCAGCCTGGTCGATCGGCACCTCGCGCGGCGAGCCGCCAGCGCGGTGCCGATGCCGGCGGCAATCGCAACCCCGGTCGAGCAAGACGCGCCGCCGCCCGATGACGAGGTGCTGCGTGAGCTGGGCGCCTTCGATCGGACCGAAGAGGATATGGTGGACCCGGACTCGGAGCGCAACGCCGAAGCGCGCTCGACGCCCGCCGAGACGGCGAGCGGCGAAGACAGTGCCTCGCCGGTCGGGCAGCCGAAGCGCGCCTGAGCCTTAGCCGGCGGTCTTGCCAGCCGGCTTGCCGGCTGTTTTGCTACCGTCCTTCGCCGCGCTGCCCTTGCCACTGCTGCTGTCGTCGACCTCGATGAACGCGCCCCAGATGATCCCGACGAGCGGGCCGAACAGGAACGGAACCTCGAGGAGCGGGCGATCGGGCGCACCCATGCCGGTCGCGAGCGCCAGATGCATTCCGCCGAGAAGCTTGTGCGCGCCGTAGTACAGCAACACCCCGATGCCGAAGCCGAAGATCGCCTTCAGCAGCGGCGTGAACAACGTCTCCTGGCGCCAAATCGCCTTGCCACACACGATGCCGACCACGCCCCGACCACGCCCGAGACCACGTAGCCGAGCGCTCCGCCGCCGATTCCCACCTTCGCGGCGCCGAGACCGACGGCCGCTCCCACGATGGCCCCCTTGAGAATGCCAAGCACGAGTCGAAGCATCAGAGCCAGTATAGCAGGCGCTCGCAGCCCGTCCGGCAAGCCTGAAAAATAGGCGCCCGTACCCGCGAGCCGGCTCAATTCTTCGCGAGCGCAGCGGGCTGCAGGCTCTTCAGGGCCGCGATCCGCGGGCGGATCGCGTCGAGGAACGCGGCGTGCTCGGCGACCGGCGGGTCGCGGCTGACCTGTAGCTTGCTCGGATCGACGAACGCGCCATTCTTGGTCACGCTGAAATGCAGGTGTGGTCCGGTGGATAGGCCCGTCGTTCCCACGAAACCGATGACGTCCTTTTGCCTGACCGCCTCGCCCGGATGCAGGCCGCGCGCGAACCGAGAGATGGTAGTAGCGCGTCGACAGCCCGTTCGCGTGCGCGATCACCACGGTGTTTCCCGAGCCGCGCTTCATCTCGCACTCGACGACACGGCCGCTCGCTGACGCCCAGACCGGCGTGCCGACCGGCGCCGCGTAGTCGATACCCAGGTGCGCCTTCTCCACGTGCAGGATCGGGTGAAAACGCTTGCGGTCGAACTTCGAGCTGATGCGCACGAAGCGCAGCGGCGTCTTGAGCATGGTCTTGGTGATCGCCTGGCCGTGCTCGTCATAGTAGCGGCCATCACCCTTGGCGCTCGGTGCCTTCCAGAAGAAGGCGCGAAAGATCCCGACGCGCCCACCGTACTCGGCGGCCAGGATCCGGCCGTATTTGTAGAACTGCCCCCCAGAAACTGCTTCTCGACGACGACCTTCCAGCGATCGCCCGGGTGGGTGTCGATGTAGAAGTTCACGTCCCAGGCGAACAGCTCGACCAGCAGGCTCACCAGCACCGTCGACTCGCCGCTCTTCTGCACCGACTCGTACAGCGATGAATCGACGAGCCCGGCCACCTCGACGGTCTTGGTGTCGACCGCCTGCTCGAGCTTGCGTGCCTTCCAGACGCTGTCCTTGCCCTGGCCGTCCTTCTCGACGACGTAGCGAAGGATGGGCGTCGGCTGGTACTCGAACAGCGCGGGAGTCCCGTCGTCGTCGAGTTGCACGCGGTAGATCTGGCCGCCGCGGATCAGCTTGGGATCGCAGAGCTTGCTCAACGCCGTGACCACCGCGCTCGTCGCGCCGCCGAATCCCTCGCGCGCCAGCAGTTGTCCCAGCGTGTCCGACGGCCCGATCCGCTTGTCTTCGGGGGCCGCATCGTCCTCGGGCGGCGCGAACGGAATCTGGACCACCGGCCGCGGGACCGCGGGGCCCGTGGGAACTGCCGCGACGGCCGGCGTGCCTGGAGTCGCGGTCGCGGCCGAGGGGGCGGCCGGGCCCGGGCGACCATGAGTTGCCGCCGCGCGCCCCGCTGAACCGCGAGGCGGGGTCGCCAACGCCAGCGTCTTGGCGGCGGGCCGCCGAACGGCGTCGGCCGACTGCTGAAGGATCTCCGCTTTCTGCGCGTCGACCGACTTCATCGTCGACGCCGGCTTCAACACCTCGCGCGGCGCCGTGCCACGGTTGAAGAAGAAGATGTAGACGTTGACCCCGACCAGCCCGACCAGCACCAGGCCCAGGCGTAGCGAGTTGCGGATCTCGGCCGAGCGTTTTTTACGTCGTTTGCGTGGCAAGTCGGACAGAGCTCCCGGAGCGGCGACCGGGGGGGTCGAGATCGCCGTCTTTTTCGGTAACACGGCCAGTATTCCTGGTCAATTTGCCGGGTCGATTGGCCGGGTCAATTTACGGAGCCAGCCGCGCGACGCAGCATCTCGTCGGCGTGGGCGGTCGCCTCGGCCGACGGGGTGGCGCCGCCCAGCATGCGCGCGATCTCCCGAGTCCTCTCCTTGCCGGACACCGGCTCGACCGCCACGCGCGTCCGCCCTTGCCCCGACGTCTTGGTCACGCGGATGTGGGCGTCGGCGAAGGCGGCGATTTGCGGCAGGTGCGTGATGGCGATCACCTGGCGGGCGGCGGAGATCTTCTTGAGCTTGCGCCCGATGGTCTCGGCGGTGCCGCCGCCGACGCCGCTGTCGACCTCGTCGAAGATGTAGGTCAACACGCGGTCGGTCTTGGCCAGCGCCTGCTTCACGGCCAGCATCACGCGCGACAGCTCGCCGCCCGAGGCGATGCGCGCCAGCGGCCGGGCCTCCTCGCCCGGGTTGGGCGCGAACAGAAACCGCACGCGGTCGGCGCCCGACGGGCCGATCGTGACCTCGCCCGCCGCGTCTCCCGCGGCGGCGCGCGGCTCGACCAGGATCGGGAGCCGCGCATGGCCCAGGCCGAGATCGCCCAGCGTCTCGGCGATCTTCTTCTCGAGGCCGCTCGCCGCCTTGCGCCGCGACTTCGACAGGGCCTCGGCCGCGGCGCGCGCGGCGGCGTCGGCGCGCGCCTGCGCGTCGCGACGCCCGGCGAGCCCCTCCTCGAACGAGCCCATCTCCGCGAGCTCGCGCGCGATGGTCTCGCGCCGCTCGATCACCTGGGACAGCGTGGCGCCGTGCTTGCGGCAGAGGCGCCCGAGCAGAAATAGCCGCTCCTCGACCTCGGCCAGGCGCGCCGGGTCCGACCGCACGTGCGATGCGTACCGACCGAGATCGCGCGCCACGTCCTCGACCGTCGCCTGCGCGCCCGTCGAGCCGCTCGACCGCCGAGGCCAACGTCGGGTCGAGCGCCGCCAGCGGGGCCAGCTCGCGCGCCACCGCGGCGATCAGGCCCACGACCGCGCCCTCCTGCGCGTACAGCACCTCCTCGCCACGCGAGGCCGCGCCAAAGAACTTCTCGGCGCCCTTGAGCCGCTCGCGCTCGATGCGAAGCTGCTCGTCCTCGCCCGGCTGCAAAGCCGCCGCCTCCAGCTCGCCGTGCTGGAACTTGAGCAGGTCCTCGCGCTCGGCGCGCGTACGCGCGTCGGCATTGAACAACGCCAGGGCCGCCGTGGTCTCGGCCAGCGTGCGGTGAGCCGTCGCCATGTCGGCGCGCAGGCGCTCGTTCTCGGCGAACGCGTCCAGGATCGCCATCTGGCTCTCGGCGTCGGTCAACGACTGCTGATCGTGCTGGGAAGCGATATCGATGAGGCCCGCGACCGTGCTGCTGAGATCGCCCGCGGTCGCGAGCCCGCCCGCGAGGTGGATCCGGCCGCGCCCCGAGCGCGAAACCGTGCGGCGCACGAGCAACCCGGACTCGTGGTTGTCATCGCCCTCGCCGGCGCCCTTGCCACTTTGGGGCCCGTCGCGCCCTTCAGCCTCGAGCCGCGCGCGCAGCTCGGCGGCGCCCGCGGGCGGCAGGTCGATGATCGCCTCCGACGCGCGCCTCGTCGCGGCCGGCGCGAATCAGATCGGCGCTGGCGCGACCGCCGCGCAGCAGGCCCAGCGCCTCGACGATGATGCTCTTGCCGGCGCCGGTTTCCCCGGTGATCACGGTGAGGCCGGGGCCCAGCTCCAGCTCGAGCTCGTCAATCAAGGCGAAGCCGGAGATGCGCAAGACGCTCAGCACGAGCTCACCCTTACCATCGTTTCATCTCCCGCGTATCCCCTACCCGATCATCGACCGGGCGCGCCTCACAGTTGCGCGAACCGGCACGCTCACGTCTTGCCCGACCGCGAGCGCGTCTCTTCGCGTTCGCCGAGCCGCTCGCCCCACGACAGCTTCTCGCGCAAGACGCCGAAGAACGACGTGCTCGGGCGGTACAGGCGCAGCGGGCGGTTGGTCTTGCGGACCTCGATCGACTCGTTGATCTCGAGCGTCCGCCCCCACTGCCCGTCGATCGTCAGGGTCACGTTGCTCTCCGAGACGTTGGTGACCGACAGGCGCGAGTCGGCGCGCACCACGAGCGGGCGGTTGGTCAGCGTGTGCGGGCAGATCGGCGTGAGAACGATCGCCTCCAGGTCGGGCGTCAGGATCGGGCCCCCCGCCGCCAGCGTGTAGGCGGTCGAACCGGTCGGCGTCGAGACGATGATGCCGTCGGCCTTGTAGGTCGCGATCGGGGTGCCGTCGAGCCGCGCCTCCAGGTCGAGCAGGCGCGCGATCGAACGTTGCGCGATGACCGCGTCGTTCACGGCGTGGCGCGTCTCGCCCGTGGCGCCGCTGGCCGTGCGGATGGTCACGGACAGGCGCATCCGTTCCTCGATCGGCAGCCGGCCCTGGCTGGCGGCCTGGATGGCGGCGACCGCCTCCGAACGCCCGAACTGCGTCATGAACCCCAGGCTGCCGAGGTTGACGCCGAACAGCGGGACGCCGTGGTCCGCCACGAGCCCCGCGCCGAGGAGGAATGTCCCGTCGCCCCCCAGGACTGCGAGGGCGTCGATTGATGACCCGAGCTGCTCGGGACTCACGGCAGAGGCACCCGCTGGCAGGGCGGCTACGTCTTCATCCAGCGCGAAGAGGCGGCAACCTTGTTGCCGCAGGATCTGGCCCAGCTCAGCCGCAATCTCCCGCGCTTCGGGCTTGCCGCGCTTGAGCAGGAAGCCGAATCGCATGGCGGCGATGGTACTACTGCGGCTGCATCTCGTAGAAGACAGTGATCGTCAGACAGTGAAACTCGCTATCGGAGCTCTGGGTCACGATCTTGTCGAGAATCCGAGCGCGGGGATTGTCACGAATCCAACGCGTCAGAACTTCGCCCAACTCCTCGCGATCTTTGGCCTTCGTAGCGGTGAAGACCTTGGCCCCCATTA
The DNA here is from genome assembly GCA_963810155.1 of uncultured Acidobacteriota bacterium. Classification (GTDB taxonomy): domain Bacteria; phylum Acidobacteriota; class Terriglobia; order Acidiferrales; family UBA7541; genus Palsa-189. The sequence goes on along the minus strand of CAWEMN010000020.1, from coordinate 61,859 downwards.
CCATCTGGAACTCCTTTTTGCGCAAACTAACGGATCAGCGCTTCTGGGATCTCTTCAGAGATGTTTACATACCGCGATCCCAAAGCCAGTGTAAAGGGCGCCCCGAACGATCTCGGTGCTAATTATTCCCAAACTATCGGAAAGCTTTCGCTCTGACCGCCTTTCTGGGTGGCGTGGGAAATTCACATCGCGCACTCTTGACGGTAGACATCGCAGGGTGTTCAATCCCCGCTTTCCGTTTCTGTCCTGAAGGAGATCCGCTTGGAGACACTGCTCGGCCGCCCGCTCGAAGTCGAAGTGAGAGATTCCGTCGACAAGGCCCTCAAGATATTGAAGCAGAAGATGTCCAAGGAGGGGATCCTCCAGGAAATCAAGCGGCGTCGCTATTACGAGAAGCCCTCCGTGAAGCGGAAGCGCAAGATGCGCGAGGCCCGGAAGAGGCGCCGTCGCGAAGCGAAGCGCCGAGTCATCAGGTAGCACGCTCGCTTCGCGGGATGGCCGCTTCGGTCTGGACCCAAGTCGAGATTGAGGTTCAGCTCGAGGCGGCGGAGCTTGTAGCCGACTCGGTCGGGGAGATTGCGGGCGGGGTCGAGATTCGGGACAGCGGGACGCTGATTCGCGCGGAACCGGGGCGCGCGGCGATCGTGGCGCTGTGCGCGCCGGAGCGCCTGGGCGAGCTGCTGGCCGAGGTCGACGCGGTCTGCGCGCGAGCGCGCGCGGCCGAGCTGCCGGTCGACCCGGTCGTCGTGCGCCAGCGCGAGGCCCACGAAGACGAGTGGCGCGACGTCTGGAAGAAGTATTTCCGCGCGACGCGCGTCGGCGACAGCTTCATCGTACGGCCGAGCTGGGATCTCGAGTCGATGGCGGTGGGCCCCACCGATCGCATCATCGACCTCGACCCGGGGCGAGCATTCGGCACCGGTGGGCACGCGTCGACACGGCTCGCGATCGCGCTCGCGGAGCGCAGCCTGGTTCAGGCGCCCACGCGTCCCGTGGGTCGCTTTCTCGACCTGGGGTGCGGCTCGGGGATCCTCGCGATCGCGGCGTCGCTGCTCTGGCCAAACGCCGACGGCCTGGCCATCGACAACGATCCCGAGGCGACGGCCTGTACGCAGGAGAACCTCGACCTGAACCGCATCACGCGCGTGCGCGTCACGACCGGAACGCTCGACGACGCGGGCGGACCGCACGACGTCATTGTCGCCAACATCCAGGCCGACGTGTTGACGGCGCTGGCGCCGGCGATGCCGCGCCACGCGAGCCCGGGCGCGTCGCTGATCCTGTCGGGGCTGCTGACGAGCCACGCCCAAGAAGTCGCAGTCGCCTACGAGGCGCAGGGATTCCGACTCGTCGAATCGCGCGATATGGACGAGTGGACCGCGCTGCGCCTCACGCTCGCGTCGCCGCTCGGGTAGACGTCCGATGCGGCGGCTCTTCGTTCCGTCGGAAAAATGGATCGAAGCACGCGCCGCAATCGAAGGTGAGCCACATCGCCACTTGTCGCGCGTGCTGCGCGCGCGCGCCGGCGACAAGGTGACGCTGTTCGACGGCCACGGCGGCGAAGTCGATGCCGAGGTGCTGTCGGTCGAGCGCGACCGAACGACGCTGGCGCTTGGCCCGCGACGCGAGGTCGCCGTGGCCGCCGGGCCACGCATCGTCTTGCTGCAGAGCCTGGCGCGCGGCGAGCGCATGGACCTGATCGTCCAGAAGACCACCGAGCTCGGCGTGCACGAGATCGTCCCGGTCACTGCCAGCCGCTCGGTCGCGCGGTTTGCGGCTGCCGAGGCGGCCCCGCGCCGCGCGCGCTGGGAGAAGATCGCGCAGGAAGCCGCCCGACAATGCGGCCGCGCCGACGTGCCGACGATCGCGGACCCGCGCCCGCTCGCCGAAGCGATCGCCGCCGGCGGCGACGGCGATCACCTGCGCCTCGCGCTCTGGGAAGGTTCGAAGGGCCGCCCCCTGCGCGCCGCGATCGCCGATCGATTGCCCGCGCTCGTCAGCCTGCTCATCGGTCCGGAGGGCGGATTCAGCGAAGACGAGATCGCCGCGGCCACACAATCTGGATTTCAGCTGGTGGGCCTGGGCCCGCGCATCCTCCGCGTCGAGACCGCTGCGATCGTCGCCGTCGCCCTGGTGCAATTCGCGACCGGGCGCTCGACTGGATTGAGCCGCCGGAGGGCTACAATCCTCCCGCCACGGGCCGCCGTCTCGGCGCGGTGGGCAGGATGGGTTGTCCGTGCCGAAGTCCTTCGACCAGAGGCAGGAATCTGCCGGCGGAACCATGGACTCCGTCCACGCGATCGATCCGCGCCGCATTTTCTTGCCGAATCGCCCGCTGGTTCGCAGAATGGAACGGTGACAGTGGCTGCCGCACCCTTCTCAGGACGAGACCTCCGCCCTTCCCGCCCCGACGACGACCGTTTCCTTAGGGTGCGCGTGACCAGCTTCGGGCGCCGGGCGGCGGCCGGCGCCATCGATCTGGCGCTGCTGCTGGGACTCAGCGCAGCTGTCACATTACTGGCAGCGCTGCTGCTCGGAGTCCCGATGCCCGGCTGGCGCGAGGTCGGCCCCGATCTGCTGGTGGCCGGCATCCTCGATCGCAACCCGATGGCGGTCGGCGCGGTCGGCCTGTTCGGGGGGATGACCGGCCTCTATCAGCTCTACTTCGCTGGGATTTCCGGACAGACGCTGGGGATGAAGGTGATGGGCATCCGCCTGATCTCGCAGCGCGGTACCGCGCCGGGCGCGGGACGCGGAATGGCGCGACTCGTCGCACTGGCGCCCAGCGTCCTCCCGGCGGGCCTCGGTTGGATCTGGGCGCTGTTCGATCGCGAGCATCGCGCGCTGCATGATCACCTGGCCGGCACGTACCTAATTGTCGATAAGGAGTAGCGTGTAAACGCCATCCCGCCCTGGAAGGATCGGGGTGTTCCCCGTATCTTAATCAAGGGGATGGCAGTCAGGTTATCCGACTTCCTGGTCCACGACGGCGCGCTCCCGGTCGAGACCGTTCGCGTGGCAGTGGCAAGGCAAATTGTCTACGGCGGCGCGCTCGATACCGCGCTGCTGGAGATGGACGCGCTCGCCGAGGCGACCATCTGGCACGAGCTCTCGCACGCGAGCGGTCTGCCGATCCCCGATCCCGATCTCGTGCACGCGTCGAGCCCGGCGGCGAGCGCCGAGTTCGATGTGGTTCGCTCCGAGCGCTGCCGCGCGGTCCCCGTCGGCCGACGCGGCGGTCGGCTGCTGCTGCTGTGTGGCGATCCGATCGAGCGCGAGGCGCTGCGCGAGGTGAGCGCCGAGCTCGCCGTCGATCTCGAGCTCTACGTCGTGCCCGAGGTGCGGCTCAAGATGGCGCGCCAGATCGTCTACGGGCAGCCGGTGCCGCCCGCGGTTCGTGCGCTTGCTCGGACGCGTGCTCGGTCCCGAATCGGCGCGCCGCTGGGCCGAGGCGCACGCGAAGGCGCCCGCCAACGTCAACGCCATGGCGGCGATCGATCCCATCGCCCGCCGCTGTCGCCACGACCGAGACCGCGCTCGTGGTCACCGGCGCCGGCGGCCGATCAGACCGAGGCGCTCTGCCGCCTGGCCGCCGACGTCCACGCCGCCGGTCGAATCGACGCGCTCCACGAGCTGCGCGACCGGCTCGAGCACCCGAGCGTGCGCGAGCTGGCGGCGAGCTTCCGCACGGACGCCGCCAACGGCTCGTCCGAGCGCGCGCTGGGCGCCGTCATCGGTATCACCGAGCTGCGCGATCGGCTCGCGGTGCCGGCGCTGATCGATCTCGTCGTGTCCAAGGACCGCGAGCTGGTCGACGCCGCCCGCCAGGCGCTCATCGAAATCACCAAGCAGGACTTCGGAAAGCGCCGGCGGCGCTGGCGCAACTGGCTGGCCGCGCACGGCGAGGAGGCGCGTGTCGAATGGCTGTTCGCGGGGCTCAGCCACCGCGTGCCGGAGATCCGCTTCGCGTCGTCGGAGGAGCTGTGGAAGATCACCGGCGAGTACTTCGGCTACCACCACGAATCGCCCAAGCGCGAACGCGACGAGGCGCGCGACCGCTGGCGTAACTGGTGGCTCGATCACCGGCACAATCCCTAGCGTTTTCGGCAGCGTTTTCGTCTCGCTCTCGTCTCGTTCTCGTCTCCTGGGTGGCGATTTCCGGCGACGCCGCTTGGCTCTGCGGCGGAAGACAGGCTAGATTCCGCGCCTGATGTTCGAGACGCTGACCAAGGGGTTCCGGACCGCCAAGCAAAAATTCCAGGGCGTGGCGGAGCTCGACGAAGCGACCGTCGACGACGCGCTCAAGGACGTGCGGACCGCGCTGCTGGAGGCGGACGTCGGCTTCGACGTCGTCCAGGACTTCTGCAAGCGCGTGCGCGAAAAGGCCGTCGGCGTGATCGTCAAGGTCAAGGCGTCGTCGAAGGAGAAGGTCCGCCGCGTCAGCCCCGAGGATCACTTCGTCAAGCTCTGTCACGACGAGCTCGTCGACCTGATGGGACCCGTCGACTCCAGCTTGAAGTTCGCCAAGAAGGGGGCGACCGGCGTCATGCTCGTGGGCCTTCAGGGCTCGGGCAAGACGACGACCATCGGCAAGCTCGCCCACTACCTCGAGAAACAGCACAAGCGGCCCTTGCTGGTCGCCGCCGACGTCTACCGCCCGGCCGCGATCGAGCAGCTCAAGGTGATCGGCCAGCGCCTCGACATCCCGGTCTACTCCGACGACAGCGGCGACCCGCCGGCGATCTGCGAGAACGCCGTGCGCTACGCGGCGGAGCACGGCCGCGACGTGATCCTGTTCGACACCGCCGGCCGCCTCGCGATCGACGAGCCGCTGATGAAGGAGCTCGAGGAGATCAACCGGCGCGCGCGGCCCGGCAACATCCTGCTGATCGTCGACGCGATGATCGGCCAGGACGCCGTCGCCACCGCCAAGGCGTTCGACCAGCGGCTGGATCTCGACGGCGTGATCCTGACGAAGCTCGACGGCGACGCGCGCGGCGGCGCCGCGCTGTCGGTCAAGGCCGTCACCGGCAAGCCGATCAAGTTCGTCGGTATGGGCGAGTCGTCGGAGCGCCTCGAAGAGTTCCGCCCCGACGGCATGGCGAGCCGCATCCTCGGCCGCGGCGACGTCGTCGGCCTGATCCAGCAGTTCGAAGAGGTCGTCGACGAGGAGAAGGCGGAGCAGGACGCGGTCCGCATGCTCAAGGGGAAGTTCGACATGAACGACTTCCTCGAGCAGATCGGCGTGCTCAAGAAGATGGGCTCGCTCTCGGAGATGGTCGAGAAGATCCCCGGCGTCGCCGAGGCGATGCCCGAGGGCGCCAAGGTCGACGACCGCGAGCTGGTGCGTATCGGTTCGATGATCTCGTCGATGACCCAGGACGAGCGACGGCACCCCGAGCGGTTCGTGGTCACGAGCTGGGAAGAGGTGATCGACGGCGGCAAGCGCAAGAAGAAGCGCAGCGCGTTCTACGACCAGGGCCGGCTGAAGCGCGTGGCGCGCGGCTCGGGCCACAAGGAGAACGAGGTCGCCGACCTGCTCAACCGGTTCGCGATGATGCGCCAGCTGATGATGCAGATTGGCGCGTCGACCGGCTTGCTCGGCAAAATCCCCGGCTTCAAGCAGCTGGCGCAGATGAAGAAGTTCGCCGGCATCGACGTGAACCAGCTGGCCGGTATGATGAACACGCCGTCACCCGAGCGTGGCCACTTCCAGGCGCCCAAGCGCAACGTCGACCGCGCCAAGGAAAAGCGCAAGCGCAAGGACGCGCGGAAAGCGCGAAAAAAAGGCCGCCAGCGACGATGACGCTCAGCTCGACGCGATGAAAGCAATCGCGGCGGCGACCGCGAGCAGAACAACGCTCGCAACGGCAATCGCGATAGGCGTCGAGCGTTGAGAGATCGGCGAAGGTTCGATTCGCGGCTCGGGCGGCGGCAACGGCGCGGACCGCGCGGGCGCCTCGAGCTCGCGCAGATAGCGGTCCTCGGGGTCGTCGAGGCGCAGCTCGAAGGACGCGATCTCGACGTGGTCGCCGTCGCGCAGTCGGTGCTCGCCGGCGATCGGCTGGCCCCCGGCGCGCACGCCGTTCTTCGAACCGAGGTCGCGGACTTGCACACCGGTCCAGCGCCGCACGATGACCGCGTGCTCGCGCGATATGTCGTCGGTGGGCAGCACGAGATCACAGGTCTCGCCGCGGCCGACCAAGTAGGCGCGGTCGGGAACCGCCAGCCGCAGCGCTTCGGGCGGCGGGCCATCGGTCGGCCAGCCGGCGATGGGAATCAGGCGCGCGACCTCGGCGCCCCCGCGCGCGCCGAAGAGATCGCTCACCAGGCGGCGGGCGATGGTCGCCGTGCTCTCGCCGGGGCGTGGCGCCGCACCGACGCCGTCGAAGACGATCGAGATCGGTCCCAGCCCGATGGTCGCGCCCGCCGCGATCGCGCGTGGCACCCCCGGCGTGAGCGCGACACCGTCGAGGGTCGTGCCGCGCGCGCTGGCCAGATCCTCGACAGCCCAGGCGCCGTCTCGCCGTAGCAGCCGCGCGTGAAGCAGCGCGATCGCGGGAAATGGCAGCTCGACCTCGAGCCCCGCGCGACGCCCGAAGCGGATCTCGGGCAGGTGCTCGTCGACCTCGACGGCGCGCTCTTCGGATGGCGCGGTCTCGTCGCCCGCGGGGCCGGCCAGGACGCGCAGCTTGACGGCCATCTCGATGTCCGCCGCGAATCCTAGCGTAGAAGCGTCCGGCGATTCCACTCCGGCGCGGCCGGTGGGCATCCGCGGTTGCAGGCAACGTCAATCCCGCCGGCGGGCGTGATGGTCACCGTGATCGCCCCATCGCGATCGGTGCGCAGCACGCGCGTCCCGCGGGCGGTGTAGCGCGTGACCACGCCGGCGTCGGGAAAGCGAAACCGGTTCTGCCAGCCGAGCGACATCACCGCGACCGCCGGCGCGATCGCGCCCACGAGCTCGGGGGACGACGACGTACGGCTGCCGTGGTGCGGAACCTTGAGCACGTCGGCCGCGATCGCCGCGCCGAGCGCGCGCCGTCCCACGAGCTCGCCTTCGCCGTCGGCCTCGAGATCACCGGGGAAGATCGCGCCGCGGCCCGCGAAGTCGAGGCGCAGCACCAGCGACGCGTCGTTGACGCTCAGGCCACCGGGCACCCCGATGCGATCGTCGACCCATGGTCCGAGCGGCGTCACCGTAAGCGCGCCGATCGCGAGCGGCGCCGGGATCGGCAGCGCGATGCCGCGGCGCCGCGCCGTCGCCAGCAAGCGCGCGTACTCGGGATTGTGCCCGTCGTCGCCGCTGGTCCACAGGCGATCGACGCGAAACCGCTCGAGCACGCGGTGCAGCCCGTTCAGGTGATCCGGGTGCGGATGCGACAGCGCGACCAAGTCGAGCCGGTCGATGCCCCGCGCGCGCAGCAGCGGCTCGATGACGCGCTCGCCAGGATCGAACGACCCGTCGAAGCTGCCGCCGCCGTCGATGAGCAGCGTGTGCCCGCCCGGGCCCTCGATCAACGCCGCGTCGCCCTGGCCGACGTCGACGAAGGTGATCCGCAGGTCGGGGTTCCGGCACCGCGCGATCTCGCGTGCGCACAGGCTGATCGCCGCCGCGGCCAGCGCCACCGTCGCCCCCCGCAGCAAGTAACGGCGCCGTACGCTGCGCGCGGCCGCGCCCGCGAGAGCGAGCACCGACGCCGCGACCAGCGCCACCGTCTCGAACACGTTGGGCGCGCGGCAGAGCCAGATCGGCGCGTGCACGCGAAAAAAACCCGCGACCGCCAGCGCGAGTCTCGCCGCGAGGCCCGCGATCGCCAGCAGCAACCCGCCGGCCGCCCGCGTCACCGTGGCCAGCGCGGCGCCGGCGAGACCGAAGGGCACGACGACCATCTCGACGAGCGGTACCAGCAGCAGATTCCCGATCGGCGAGGCCGGCGCGACCTCGCCGAAATGGTGCGCGCCGAGCGGCGCGGTGACCGCCGTCGCCGACAGCGTCGCCGCGCCGAACCGCCACAGCCACGACACCGCGACGCCGCCACGCACGTCGCGACGCGGGCCGCGCGGCCCGACGGCCCTGGCCAGCAGCGCGATCCCGGCGACCGACGCCAGCGACAGTTGCAGCGACACATCGAAGAGCAGCAACGGCGATCCCACGAGCAGGACCAACCCGGCAGCGCCGACGGTCGCCGCCGGCGATGGCGCGCGGTTGACGAGCGCCGCCGTGAGCGCGACGCCGAGCATGAGCGCGGCCCGCTCCGTTGCAACCGCTTCGCCGGTCAGGAGCACGAAGAAGGCGACCGCGGGTAACGCGCCGGCTGCGGCGACGGCGCGTGGGTCGACGTAGAGCGCGAGCCGCGGGATCCACCCCAGCAGCCAGCGCAGGCCGACGACGAAGATCACCGCGACCGCGGCGAGGTGCAGGCCCGACACGGACAGCACATGGGTGGCACCGGCCGCGCGAAAGCCGGCCTCGACGTCGGCGTCGACGCCGCGCCGCTCGCCGAGCACCGCGGTCTGCAAGAAGGCCGCGACGTCACCCGAAAGCGCGCGATCGATCGCCGCGCCCATCACCCGCCGAGCGCGAAAGGCGGCCGCCCGCGCACGCGACGCGATCGATCGATCGCCGGGCGGCAGGCGCTGCAGCGCCGACGGATCGCTCACGCCGGCCAGCAGATCGATGCTGGCGCTACGCAACGCGAACGTCGGATCAGGCAGACCGGGGTTGGAGAGGCCGCGTACCGCGCGCAGGCGCGACGAGAAGCGGACGCGTTCCCCCGGCGCGACGTCAGGCCAGCCGGCGACCACGCTGAGCGCGAGGCGAGCGGAGACATTGGCGCCCCGGATGCGCTCGATCGCGAGAACCAGCCGTGCACCGCGCGTAGCAGCCTCGGGCCCGCGCACCACGCGAGCCTCGACCGTAACCGGCTCCTGCGCGTCGATCACCGCCGCTACCGCGGCCGGCAACCGCGACGGCGCGCTCGCGATCGCGCCCAGGCCCGCGCCAAGGCCCAGCCAGATGAGCCCACCGCCGAGCACACGCCAGCCGCGGCGCGCGAGCCCCCAGAAGCCCAGCAAACCGATCGCGACGCCGACCGCGATGCCCGCCGCCGGCGACGCGCCGGCGGCGACCGCGCCGGCGATCCCGATCGCGAACGACCCACACCAGAGAGCGAGCAGCACCGCGAGTGTTCGGCGCCGCACCCACGGCAGTTGCGCGCAACGCTCCCTCCCGACGTCCGAGGCCCGACGTCCGAGGCCCGACGTCCGAGGCCCGAGGCTAGCCCATCACCGCGTCCAAGCTCTCGCCCATGATGCCGGCCATCTCGGCGATCTCGGACGGCGCGGTCGTCAGCGGCGGAAAGAGATAGAGCGTGTCACCAATCGGGCGGAGCAGCGCGCCCCGGCGCACCGCCTCGCGGTAGACGCGGTAGCCGGTGCGACGCTTCGGATCCAGGGGCGCGCCGTCGCGCTCGCGGATATCGACCGCCGCCATCATGCCGCAGCCCCGCACGTCACGCAGGTACGGCCGGCGATCGGCCAGCGCCGCGAGCTCGTGCCGCAGCTGCGGACCGTTCGTCGCGACCCGCTCGAGGATTCCGTCGCCGGCGTAGACGTCGAGCGCCGCGTTCGCGGCGGCGACGCCGAGCGCATTCCCGGTGTACGTGTTCGAGTGCAGGAACGCGCGGCCCGCACCGTAGTCGGCGTCGAACAGCGCCGCGACCTCGTCGGTGATCAGCACGGCGGACAGCGGCAGGAAACCACCGGTGAGCCCCTTCGAGAGCGTCGCGAAATCCGGCAGGAAGTCCGGCAGCACCGGAGCCACATCCGCCGCCGTCGCGCGAGCGCCCGCCCCCACCGCGAGGTGGCTCGCGAGCATCGGCCCGCAGCGGCCCATCCCGGCGGCGATCTCGTCGGCGATCAGGTAGACCCCGTGCGCGCGCGACCACTCGCGCAGCCGGCGCAAAAGATCGGGGCTGTAAAGCTGCATCTGCCCAGCCGCTTGCAGCACCGGCTCGTAGACGACGGCCGCCAGCGCTTTCGCGCGGGGCGCGAGCGCCGCCTCGATCGCGGGCCACTCCGCCGAGGCGTCGAGCCAGCGCGGATCATCGGGACCGCTCCGGTAGGGAAGACCATCCAGCTTGGCGACCGGGAAGAGCAACGCCTCGTAGGGCGCGGCGTAGAGGCCGCAGTCACCGACCGACAGCGTCGCCAGCGTCTCGCCGTGATAGCCGTTGCGCAGCGACACGAACTGCGTGCGTCCGGATTGCCCGCGCTGGGCCTGCGCCTGGATCGCCATCTTGAGCGCGATCTCGACCGCCGTCGATCCGTTGTCGGCGAGGAAGACTTTGCCGAAATGACCGGCGCGACGGCCGGGTGGCGCGCCGGCCGCGAACGCCGACGCGGGCTCACCGTTGGCCGCCGCGAGCAACCGCTCGCACAGACGCACGAGGCCGGCGTTCGTGGTGTTGGCCACAATCACATGCTCGAAGCGATCGAGCTGGTCGACGATCGCGGCGCGCAGGTGCGGGTGCCCGTGGCCGAGTGACTTGCACCACCAGCTGGAGATGGCGTCGAGCACGCGTTGCCCATCGGCGAGGGTCAAGTGGCAACCGGATGCCGCGACGACCTCGATCGGCGCGAAATCCTGGTAGTCCCGCATCTGGCTACAGGGATGCCAGAAGACGGCGAGATCGCGGGCCGCCAGCGCGGCGCTATCCCCCTGGAAAGAGCCGCTGTCGGCACTGTGTTCGCGAACCGGCTGACTCAAAAAAACCTGTGTGTAGACGGACAGTTCCCGGAAGATTTAACGTCGTTTTCGTTGAAACGATACATGCCGTTTACGAGGACCGCGCTAAAGTGCCTCGTCACTCACAGTTGAACACACATTAGGTACATCCAAAGGAGATCGTTTTGTCCAATAACGAATGGGCGGCGCAACGGCGGGACGGGGCGGAAGAGTCTCGCGCGAATAACGTTATTTATATCGGACGCGCTTCGTTTCGCATGGAGCCCGCTCCCATCACTGCCGACGAGATCGTCGGACCGATCCCGCCGGCGCAGTCGCCGGATCACGCCGTCAGCAGCGCCGATATGGCGCACGCCGCGGGCGAAGACGTCGAGCCGCCCTATCTCCGGCTCAGGACTCTCGTCGACGAGGGTCAGGTCAATGACACAGAGCACCCGTACACACCGGAGCTGGATCTGACCGAGTTCGCGATGATCGCCGAGAACACCGGCGTCGAGATGATCCGCCGCGGCCCGCTGCCGCCGCTGCCGCGCACATTGATCGCTGACGTCGCGTCGTTTCCGCACGCCATGCCGACCGGCATCGAGCCGGCGACCGAGCTCTTGTTGTCGCGGAGCGGACGGATCTCGTTTTCGCGCACACGCCTGATCGGCTGGGGCGCGCTGGCATTCTGCGCCGGCCTGGTGGCTTCGGCGGGCGCGCACATGCTGGCCACGCCGGCGCACCTGGGCGCGACCGCGAACGCCGCCAGCGTGACGGCAGCCGACCACGCCGCGGCGCCGGTGGCTCCCCCCACGGTAGCTGCCCCGACAGTGGTTTCCCCGGCGCCGGTCGCGGCCGAGCCCGCTGCCGCGCCGGCCACGCCCAAGATCGCCGCACCGGAATCCGCGCGCGCCGACTCGCCGCAGCTGGCCTATGGGACCGACACCACCACCACCGCGCCGGTGCGTACGCGCAGCGGCGCCACGGCGCAGGCGCGCGCTCAGACGCGCGCGCGCGGCAAGATGCGCTCGCTTCCACGCGGCGGCTCGACGGCGAGCGAAACCGCGACTGAAGCGGCCGAACCCCCGTCGGAAGCCGCCCCAAGCGCCGCGCCCGCGCCGGCCGCTCGTCCGGCGGCGCACACGGCCGCCAACTGGGTCGATCCCTTCGCCGAGTAGGCACCGCGCCGCTCCGACTCCAGAGGGGCGCCGCCCGACGGCGCCCCGTTCGCCACCCGATGCGCCGCCGACGGTGGCGCATCCCCGACGAAGCCCTTTTGTGCTGGTTGAGCCCGCCGGCTTAATCAAACTTTACATATGGGCAATCGGATAGACATGCAGTACCAGTAGCTTGGTGAGCAGCAGTCCGATGACCAAGCAGAGCAGCCACCGCTGGATTTGGATTGTAGGCGGATTGGTCGCGCTGGGCGCAGGCGGGTACTACTGGCGCGAGCGGATGATGTCGCGCCAGGTCCCGAAGTACGAGACCACCGTCATCGACCGCGGCCCGATCATCGCCAAGGTCACGGCGACCGGGACGCTGTCGGCGCTGGTGACGGTCCAGGTCGGCACGCAGATCTCGGGGCGCATCGAGAAGATCCTCGTCGACTTCAACTCGACCGTGAAGAAGGGGCAGGTGATCGCGAAGATCGATCCGCTGCTGTTCCAGGCCTCGCTCGAGCAGGCCAAGGCGAACTACTCCGCCGGCGAAGGCAACGTCATCAAGCTACAGGCCAAGGACGACGACGCCAAGCTGCAGTACGACCGCGCCAAAGCGCTCTTCGAGCACAAGGCGATCGCCCAGCAGGATCTCGACACCGCGCGCGCGAACTCACGCGCGGCCGAGGGCGACCTCGTGGCGGCGAAGGGGAATCTCGAGCAGGCCAAGGCCTCGCTGCACCAGGCGCAGGTCAACCTGGCGTACACGACGATCATCTCGCCGACGACCGGCACCGTGATCTCGCGCAGCGTCGACGTCGGGCAGACGGTCGCGGCGTCGCTCGCGGCCCCCACACTGTTCCTGATCGCGGAAGACCTGACCAAGATGCAGGTCGACACCAGCGTGAGCGAGGCCGACATCGGCAAGCTCAAGGCCGGCATGTCGGCGCAGTTCTCCGTCGACGCCTATCCCACCAAGGTCTTCCACGGCGCGATCCGCCAGCTGCGGAACGCGCCGCAGACCGTGCAGAACGTCGTCACCTACGACGCCGTCATCGACGTGTCGAACCCAAACCTCGAGCTGCGGCCCGGCATGACCGCCAACGTCACCTTCGTCTACGATCAGCGCGACAGCGCGCTGCGCGTCGCCAACGCCGCCCTGCGCTTCCAGCCGCCGCCCGAGCTCGCCGGCGGCGGTGGCTCGGGCCGGCGCGATCGCGGGAACCACCCCGACGGTGGCGCGCGCCCCGAGGGTGAAGGCGGGGCACACCGCGGCGGCGGGGACCGCGCGGCCGATCTCTCGGGCGGCATCCGGCCGGGCGGGCGCGTGCGCCGCGGCGGCCCGGCCACGGATCAGCGGACGCTGTGGACGCTGCGCGACGGCGCGATCTCGCCGGTCGGGGTGCGCATCGGCATCACCGACGGGATCTTCACCGAGATCGATGCACGCAACATCCACGAGGGTGACCAGATCGTCACCGACGTCGAGGGCGTGGGCGACGACAAGAAGCAACCGCCGGGCGCAAACGCCATGCGCCGGATGTTTTGATCCGATGGCCAAGACCGGAGCCAAGACCGGAACGACGACCGGAACGACGACCGGAACGACGACCGGAGCGACGACGGGATCTTCGTTCGCGGGATCCGTGCCACCAGGCAACACGGTCATCGACATCGAGAAGGTGACCAAGGTCTACCAGACCGGCGACGTCACCGTGCACGCGCTACGCGGCGTGGATCTCAAGATCGATCGCGGCGAGTTCGTCGCGGTCATGGGCGCGTCCGGCTCGGGCAAGTCGACGCTGATGAACATCCTGGGCGGGCTCGATTACCCGACGGTGGGCGAATACCGGCTCGACGGCGAGCCGATCTCGCGGCTCGACTCCGACGGGCTGGCGCGCATCCGGAACCGCACGCTGGGGTTCGTGTTTCAAAGCTTCAATCTGCTGTCGCGCACCACGGCGCTGGAGAACGTCGAGCTGCCGCTGCTCTACGCCGACGTGCCGGCGCGCGAGCGCCACCACCGCGCCAGCGAGGCGCTGACCCAGGTCGGCCTCGCGGACCGCATGGAGCACCACCCCAACCAGATGTCGGGCGGCCAGCAACAGCGGGTCGCGATCGCGCGCGCGCTGGTGTCGCGGCCCAAGGTGATCCTGGCCGACGAGCCGACGGGCAACCTGGACTCGGAGACCAGCGTCGAAGTGATGACGCTGTTCCAGGAGCTGTGGCGCGCCGGCATCACGATCGTGCTCGTGACCCACGAGTCCGACGTGGCCGCGTTCGCCGGGCGCGTGGTCGACATGAAGGACGGGCGCGTGAAAAGCGATCGCCGACAAGAGGCGCGCGACGCACGCGAGGCGCTGGCCGCCGCGGTCGTGCAGCGCCAGCGCGAAAACGAACAGGCCGAGCAGGCCGCGACCGAAGCGGCCGAGGAGAAACGATGACGTCGCTGCAGACGGTGCGCATCGCCGGGCGCGCGCTCATGCGCAACAAGCTGCGTTCGTTCCTGACCGCTCTCGGCATCATCATCGGTGTCGGCGCGGTGATCGCGACGGTGGCGATCGGCGACGGCGCCAAGTCGATGGTCGAGCAGTCGTTCGCGGCCATGGGCTCGAATCTGCTGATCATCATGTCGGGCACGACCACGTCGGGCGGGGCGCACGGCGGCTTCGGGTCGCAGCCGACGCTGTCGTGGGACGACATGGCGGCGATCCAGCGCGAGGTCACCTCGGTGAAGTACACGGCGCCGCAGCTGCGCACCAACGCGCAGATCATCAACGAAGAGCAGAACTGGACCACGAGCGTCACCGGGACCACGCCCGAGTACTTTCTGATCCGCAGCTGGACGGCGTCGTCGGGCTCGTTGATCTCGACCGCCGACGTCGACGGCGCGACCAAGACGGTCGTGCTGGGTCAGACCGTCGTCGACAAGCTCTACGGCCCCAATGTCGATCCGGTCGGCCAGAGCGTGCGCATCAAGAACGTGCCGTTCCAGGTGATCGGCGTGCTCGAGCGCAAGGGCCAGTCGGCGAGCGGCAGTGACTACGACGACGGCGTCTTCATCCCGTCCTCGACCTTCCAAGCGAAGGTTCAGGGCGGCCTCAAGCAGTACCTGTCGGGGGTGATCCTCGCCAACGCCACCAGCAACGACTCCACGGCACGCGCCGAGCGGCAGATCACGTCGCTGTTGCGCGAGCGCCACCACCTGCGCAAGGGCTCGGACGACGACTTCTCGATCCGCAACCTGAGCGAGCTCGCCAACGCGCAGCAGGAGGGCACGCGCACGCTGACCACGCTGCTGGCGAGCATCGCCGCGGTGTCGCTGCTGGTCGGCGGCGTCGGGATCATGAACATCATGCTGGTCAGCGTCACCGAGCGCACGCGCGAGATCGGCCTGCGCATGGCGGTCGGCGCGCGGCGCTCCGACATCCTCTATCAATTCCTGGTCGAGTCGCTGACGCTGTCGGTGGCGGGCGGCATCATCGGCATTGCGACCGGGATCGCCACCGCCGAGGAGCTCGCGTCGAAATTCGCCTGGCCGCTGCTGGTGCGGCCGCAGGTCATCGTCATCGCCGTCGTGTTCAGCGGCCTGGTCGGCGTCGGCTTCGGCCTCTACCCGGCGCGCAAGGCATCGCGCCTGGACCCGATCGAAGCGCTGAGGTTCGAATGAGCCTGCGCGTCTGCGCGATGGGCTGGATCCTGCTCGCCGTCGCGACCGCGCGTGGAACGGCGGCGGCCGCCACCGCCGAGCGCCTGCCGGTGGTTCTGTCCCTCGACGCCGCGCTCGCGCTGGCGCGCAAACATCAGCCGGATCTGCGCGCCGCCCACTTCAACACGGCCGCCGCCGAGGCGCGCATCGACGAGCAGTTCTCAAACTTGTTACCCCAGCTGAACCTCAACTCGTCGTACAGCCGCCAGACGTCGAACTTCGCGCCTCAACCGTCGACCAGCCAGCTGATGAATCCGCCGGTGCAGTCGTCGTTCAACAGCTTGAACTATTTTCGCAGCGGTGTGAGCGCAAGCCAGCTCCTCTGGGATTTCGGACAGACGATCCGCAAGCGCGACGCCGCCGAGGCCAGCGCCGACGCGACGCTCGACGTCGAGAAGGCCTCGGCGCTGACCATCGATCTGAACCTGCGAAGCGCGTTCTTCACCGCCAGCGCGGCGCGATCGGCGGTCGACGTCGCACGCGAGACGCTGGCCAACCAGAACAAGCACCTCGAGCAGATCCAGTCCTTCGTCGATCTCGGGCGCAACCCGACGATCGATCTGTTGCAAGCGCGCGTCGACCAGGCCAACGCCGAGGTGCTGCTCATCAACGCGCAGGGCACCTACGACACAGCGCGCGCGCTTTTGAACCAGGCGATGGGTGTCGAGGCCGACATCGCCTACGACGTCGAGCCGACGGTGAGCGCGCCGGTGCCGGGCGAGTCGTCGCCGTCGGAAGCGCTGATCGAAGAGGCGCTCAACGCGCGACCCGAGATCGCGTCGCTGCGCGAGCAGCTGCGCGCGCAGGTGCTGTCCAACAAGTCGGTCTACGGGCGCTACTGGCCCAGCCTGCAGGCGCAGGCGCAAGGCACCTACAACGGTTACGAGCTCGACCGCCTGGTCTGGAACCTCAGCGCGGGGCTGGGCCTGTCGTGGACGCTCTACGACGGCGGCCAGACGCGCGCGACCCTGCGCGAAGGCGACGCCAACGTCGCGTCGCTCGCAGCGCAGATCGACAGCATCCGGTTGCAGGTCCGCGTCGACGTCGAGCAGGCGCGGCTGGCGGTCGCCGGGGCCAAGGCGTCGCTCGGCGCGGCCGACCGTTCGCTCACCAACGCGCGTGCGCGCCTGGAGCTGGCCGAGCTCCGCTACCGCACCGGCGTCGGCAGCATCATCGAGCTCAGCGACGCCCAGCTCGCCGCGACGACGGCGGCGTTTCAAAAGCTACAGGCGCAGCTCAAGCTCGACACCGCGCGCGCGCAGCTGAACAAGGCGCTCGCGCGATAGCGGCCGGCGCTTACCGCGCTCCCGCGCCGCTCATCACTTCGGCCTGCACGGCGGTCGCGGGGTCGAGCTTGTACGGATAGGGCGGCGTGAAGACCGCGGTGCCGCGGTCGACCGCGGTGCCGATGGTCTCCTCGAAGATGTTGCCGCGCGCGACCAGCACGCTGGCCGGGCTGGCGTACTTGTTCGACTCGGTCGGGTTCTTCACGCCGATGAAGGCGTTGTTCTCGAGCAGGATGTTCGCGTCGGTGCCGAGCCCGACGCAGTAGTCGTTGCCGCGCGACGAATAGAGGCTGTTGAACACGTGCACCTGTCCGAAGCGCACGCGCGGCATGCGCTGCGAAACGTTGTCGGCCCACCAGTCGTGGTGAAACGTGATGCGCAGGTGACCGGAGTCGGTGGCTATCACGTCGTCGCTGCCGATGAGATTGCAGAACCGATGCCCCGACGGCCGCGGCGCGGAGTACGAGAACTTGGTCCAGGAGATCGTGATGTAGTCGGCGGCGTCGGTGATGTCGAGGTTGCCGTCGGAGCCGTCGGAGATATCGCAGTGATCGAGCCAGATGTGGTGCGCGCCGTCGGAGATCGTCATCGCGTCCTCGCCCTTCTTGCACGGCGAGCGATCGGTGCAGTTGTAGCCGACGATCTTGAGGTGGCGCAGGATGACGTTGGCCGATCCGTTGAGCTCGACGTGGCCGGTGAAGACCACGCCGGGCGCGCCCTCGATGGTCTTGTTCGATGCGATGTCGAGCGCCCCGCTCATCGAGCGCATGATACGGATGACGTGGGGCTGATCGCTGCGCGCGAGATCCCAGAGCTGTCCGTCGTCGGTGACCTCCTCGACGGCGAGATCTCCGCCGCCGGTCGTCCCCTTCAAGTCCATCGCCTCGACGGCCGCCCAACCGGTCGGCCCGGTCGCGGTCGCGGGTGGCGCCGCGGCGCCGCGCCAACCCCGGATGTCGCGGCAACGCCATTCACGGGCGTCGCGATCGCGCCGCCCGCCGGCTTGGGCGCGCCTGCGCACGCCGCGATCGCAGCGGCATTCACGATGACTGCTAGAACCCCGATGCGATTTCGATTCGAGCTCTTCATGTCTCGCCGCGGCTCATTCTGGCCGAATTCGACTAACCTGTCGCGCAGCGTTCAATTACTCCTGCTTCGTCGTCTCGAGGTGCTCATGACCATCACGCAAAACGAGAAGGCTGTGCGTTTCCGCGCGCTGCACACCGATCCTGGCACCTTCGTGATTCCCAATCCCTGGGACGCCGGCTCGGCGCGGATGCTTGCCGCGCTCGGCTTCCCAGCGCTGGCGACCTCGAGCGGTGCGTCGGCTGCCGTGCTCGGGCGCCGCGACGGCCAGATCTCACGCGACGAGGCAATGCAGCACGTGGCAACCATCACGGCGGCGACCAACCTTCCGGTGTCGGCCGATCTCGAGAACGGCTTCGGCGCCGACCCCGCCACCGTCGCCGACACGATCCGCCGCTGCGCGGTCGCCGGCGCGGTCGGCGGATCGATCGAGGATGCGACCCGCGGCGCCGAGCAGCCGATCGTCGTCTCGATCTTCGATTTCACTCTCGCCGTCGAACGTGTCGCCGCCGCCGTCGAAGCGGCCCGCGCCCTGCCCTTCCCGTTCACGCTGACCGCGCGCGCCGAAGGCTTCCTGCACGGCCGCGCCGATCTCGACGACGTGATCGCGCGCCTGCAAGCTTTCGAGCGAGCCGGCGCCGACGTCTTGTTCGCGCCGGGGCTACCGGATCTCGACGCCGTGCGGGCGGTTTGCCGTGCGGTGTCGCGACCCGTGAACTTCATGATCGCGATCCGCGGGCGATCATTCTCGGTCGCCGACCTCGCCGCCGCTGGCGTCAAGCGTGTGAGCTTGGCCACGTCGCTGTACCGCGCCGCGATCACCGGAATGCTCGCGGCCGCGCGCGAGATTCACGACCACGGCACGTGCCACTACCTGGAAGACACGTTACCAACGGCAGACCTCAATCGATTGATGGCCGACGGCGCTGGTTGACGCGATACCCGATCCGAGCACTGCGCCATCAGCCACGACAGAATTTCATCGATGCGGTGAGCCGCGGCTGGCTCAAGCGGACACCAGTGTAGGCATGCGTAGACCATCGCCCGCGTCAGCCCCCCGGTCACTGTTGGTTGTCCCTGTCTCGTTCGCTCTCGCGCTGTCAGGGCTTGCCTGCGTGGCAGGCTCGTCAGGCGGCGGCAACGAGGGCACCGGTGGCAACACGACCACGGGCGGCGGCACGGGCGGAAGCACCACGGGCGGAAGCGCGGGCGGCACCACCGGCGGCGCGGGCTCGACGGTGACTGGCGGCGGCGGATCGACGGTCACCGGCGCGGGCGGTTCCACGGTCACCGGCGCGGGCGGTTCGACGGTCACGGGCGGCGGCGGAAAAACCGGCGCGGGCGGATCCACGGTCACCGGCGCGGGCGGCGCGGTCACGGGCGCCGGCGGCGCGCCGCCATTCGTGCCTCCCTTCGCGTGTAACCTGCCGACCTTTCCGACGCCGACGGGGAACCCGGTGACGATCACGGCGACGATGAAGGTCAGCGGCACCTACGACGGCAAGATGGCGCTGCACAACGGCAGCGGCAGCGGCGACTTCGCCAAGGACTGCACCGCGGCCGGCATGGGCGCGCAGGGCACGACCAACGGGCTCTTCGAGCTGGCCGACGGCGCGACGATCCAGAACGTCATCATCGGCACCCACGGCGCCGACGGCATTCACTGCGACGGCACGTGCACGATCAAGAACGTGTGGTGGCAGGCCGTGTGCGACGACGCGGTCACCGCGGCGTCGGGCTCGTCGGGCACGGTCACGGTCATGGGTGGCGGCGCGCGCGGCGCGCACGACAAGCTGTTCCAGGACAACAGCCACGGCAAATTCATCATCGACACCTTCTACGGTGAAAAGCTCGGCAAGCTGTACCGCGCGTGTGGCGTCGGCGGCGCCTGCGGATCGACCAAAGGCAACCTGACGGTCACCAACACCACCTTGGTCGGCGTCAGCGAGGCCGTCGGCATCACCTCGGGCCGCGACACCGCGACGATCTCGCACCTGTGCATCATCCAGACGCCGGTGGTTTGCCAGCCCTACGACAGCAGCGACAACAAGCTGGCGACCGACGGCAACGACGGCACCACCTGCAAGTACGCGTGGAACGACGTTCAGGTCATGCTCAACTACGCAGTGCCGGGGGTACCGCCGTTCTCGACCGGTGCAGCGTGCCCGTCGTACTTCAAGTCGTCGAGCTCGACGGCAGCGGGCACCGCCTGTCTCACGGATCTACCCGCGTGTATCAAATACTGCGCGCCGGGCAGCTACGGGCTCAAGGAGTGCGACTGCGTGAACGGGCAGTACTCGTGCAAGCACTGCGCGGGTCCGTCGATGGATCCGGCGAAGACCGGCCTGGCGCCGACCAACGCGACGACCGCGCCCGCGTGCAGCGTCACCAGCAACTCGGCGTGCCCGACGGAGTGGAACTGGTGCATCGACGCCGCTCAGGACTGCGTCTGCGTTTACAAGCCCGGCACGCTGCAGACCGCGCCCACCGTCTGGGATTGCGTCAACCCCTGGTACTAAGCGCGGCTTCGCCGCCGCGGGATGGCTAGGCCCTCCCGCGAACCCACCCACCCGCGCAAGGCGGGAGGAACCGAAGCCTGTTGGGTCGAGCCCCGGGTCGCGCGGTGCACGTAAGACCGTCACCGCCATGTGAGCCGCAGACTGTGGCGATGGACACTAACCGAAGCCACGTGCCCTGCGACTCCAGAGATACGAGCGATACGATCTCCCGCCGCGCCTTCGGCAAGGGGTCGGCCGGCCTGTTGCTGGCGGCGGGGATGACTACCTCCAGCGGTGCGAACGCGGCGGCGGAGACCCGCCCGCGCCGCCACGCGATCGTGGGCGTGGGGCATCGGTCGTACCTCTATCAGACCGCGATTCAGAAGACCTACGCCGATCATCTGGAGCTGGTCGCCGCCGCCGACGTCAACGCGGGCCGGCTCCATGTCGCCGCCGAGTTCGCGCGCAAGCACGGGCGCGAACCACCCAAGACCTATCTCGCGCAGGACTTCGACAAGCTGGTCGCCGAGACCAAGCCCGAGGTCGTCATCGTCACGACCGTCGATGGCTTTCACCACGAGTACATCTGCCGCGCGATGACGCTCGGCTGCGACGTCATCACCGAGAAGCCGCTGACGATCGACGCGGAGAAATGCCGCCAGATCCTCGCCACGCGCCGCTCGACGGGGCGCCGCCTGCGCGTGGCGTTCAACTACCGCTACACGCCGGTGCGCACGCAGGTGAAAGAGCTGCTGATGAGCGGCGTCATCGGCGACGTGCTGTCGGTCGACTTTCACTGGATGCTCGACACGCACCACGGCGCCGACTACTTCCGCCGCTGGCACAGCCAGAAGAAGTTCTCGGGCGGCCTGATGGTGCACAAAGCGACGCACCACTTCGATCTGGTCAACTGGTGGTTGTCGGCGGTTCCGGTCAGCGTGCGCGCCACGGGCAAGCGCGACTTCTACACGCCGGCGATGGCGAAGCGCCTGGGATTGAGCGGCGCGCACGAACGCTGCCGCACCTGTCCCGAGAAGACCAAGTGCGCCTTCGAGCTCGACATCTCCAAGGTCGAGGAGCTGAAGAGGCTGTACCTCGACAACGAGCAGTACGACGGCTACTTCCGCGATCGCTGCGTTTTCCGGCCCGACATCGACATCGAGGACACGATGAACCTGGCGGTCACCTACGACAACGACGTGTCGATGTCGTACTCGCTGAACGCGTTCACGGGCTGGGAAGGCTACGTGATCGTGTTCAACGGCACCAAGGGCCGTCTCGAGCACAAGATGGAAGAGGCGGTCGTGCTGGGCGCCGACGTCAAGACGCCGAGCGGATCGACGTTGAAGGGCGACGGCACGTACATCCGCGTCTACCCGCAGCGCAAGCCAGCGTATCAAGTGCCGGCGCGCACCAGCGAAGGCGGACACGGCGGCGGCGACGAGGTGATGCTGGCGGATCTCTTCGCGCCCGATCGCCCCGCCGATCCCTGCCTGCGCGCCGCGGATGAGCGCAGCGGCGCGTACTCGATCCTGACCGGCATCGCTGCCAACCACTGCTTCCTCACGGGACAGACCACCAAGATCGCCGATCTGGTCCCCAGCATCGGCCGTCCCGACTATCCAACGATGCCGAGCCATCTTGCGGCGCTCGGAATGCCACCCAAGGTGTGAATGCCATGCATGTGACTCGTTCGCGCGGAAGCCGTTTGAACGTTCGTTTGCTCCTCGTCGTGCTCGCGCTCGCCGCGGCCCCGTGGTCGCGCGCCGCCGCCCAGGCGCCGCTGCCCAAGGCGATGGGTGTACCGCCCGAGCCGAAGTACCCGCCGCCGTGCGCGACGCTGCTGGCGACGAAGGCCGCCGTCAACGACGTGCTCGCGGCCGCCGACGAGAACCAGGCCGACACCACGCGGATTCAAGAGGCGATCAAGGCTTGCCCGTCGGGCCAGGCGGTCAAGCTGACCAGCGACGGCGCCAAGAACGCGTTCCTGACCGGACCGTTGAAGATGGCGAGCGGCGTGACGCTGTGGATCGACGCCAAGACCACGCTGTTCGCGTCGCGCAACCCGCGCGACTACGACACCGACGGGGGCGCGGCGAGCTGCGGTACCGACCGGTTCAACGACAGCAACGGCTGCAAGCCGCTGATCCTCGTCGACAAGACGGCCGACGTCGGCATCATGGGCGAAGGCGTGATCGACGGTCGCGGCGGCGAGCCGATGATCGGCAGCAAGGAGACCTGGTGGGACGTCGCCCAGCACGCGAAGGGGCCGGACCTCAAGCACAGCAACCCGCGCCTCATCGACGTGAAGAAGTCGCGTAACTTCACGATGTACAAGATCAGCCTGTTCAACTCGCCGAAGTTCCACGTCGGCCTGGGCGCTGACGGCTTCACCGTGTGGGGCGTCAAGGTGATCACGCCGTCGCGCAAGACCAACAGCGTCGGGCGTCCGCTCACGGCGCACTACGCGCGCAACACCGACGGCATCGATCCGACGGGCGCGTCGAACGGCTTCATCGGCTACAGCATCATCAGCGTCGGCGACGATCAGATCGCGATCAAGGGCGGCAGCCAGGGCGGCACGACCAACCTGCTCATCGCGCACAACCACTTCGGCACCGGTCACGGCATGTCGATCGGCAGCGAGACCAACAGCGGCGTCAGTCGCATCAACGTCTTCGACCTGTCGATCGACGGCAGCATCGACACCGGCGGCGCGCCGCGCTCCGACCTGAACGGCATCCGCATCAAGTCGGATCCCAGCCGCGGCGGGCTGGTGCAAACCATCATGTACACCGACGTCTGCATGCGCGATCTGCCGAACCCGATCATCATCACCCCGCACTACAGCAAGGAAGAGGGGACGGCGATCCCCGAGTTCAAGAACATCATGCTCAACAACGTCCGCGCGATGTACTCGGCGGGCAAGACGGACGATCCGGTGGTGACCTTGATGGGTTTCGACGCGGAGAACCTGTCGGCTGTGATGATGAACAACGTGGTGATCGACGGGCCGAAGCCGCCCGAAGTAAAGGCGGCGTTCGCAAAGGTGCTGCTCGGACCGGGGCCGGTCACCTTCACCGCCAGCGGCAACCACGTGACCGTCGAGAACAAGGTGAACAAGCCGGCCCCGCCCAACCCCTGCACCGGCAAGTTCGTCAAACTCCCCGTGCCGTGAGCCCCGATCGAGCCCGCCCGAATCGATGCTAGGCTCGGCGCGTGCGCCGCGTTCACTGCACCCTCGCGCTCCTGTCCCTGATCGCCTCCGCCTGCGGCGGCGGCAGCAGCAGTGGGAGCGGCGGCAAGGGGCCACCGGCGGGCACGCACACGATCGAGATCGACATCGACGACCACGGCCTGGCCGGGCTGTGGATGGCGAACGCTCCGAATCTGAAGGGGCTGATCGCGCGCGGCACGTTCGCGTTCTCGCGCGTGGTCGTGCCGACGCACAGCAACCAGAACAACATGGCCCTGATCACCGGGCAGTATCCCGACGGTGACAACGTGCCAGCGAACAACTGGCTGTCGCGCGCGCAGAACTTCGGTCCGCCGATCAACCTGCCCGGCCTCTCGATCGGCGACTACACCGACTACGGACGGAACCCACTGCTCACGCGCGGCGACAGCGTCTACCACGCCGTCCAGCGCGCGAACCGCCGCACGGCGTACTTCGGGCAACTGCCGCCGTTCGAAGCCGGCGCCGACGAGGTTCACCTGTCGATCATCGGCGCGACGTTCGGCACCACGACGATCACCGCGCCGTTTGCGACCGGCCTGCTGACCCAGATCCTGCACTACCCGCAGTCGGTCGTCGCTGGCTATCACCTGGACGGGCCACCGCCGGCCGGCGAGTCGTTCCTGCAGTTCACGTTGCGCGACGCCGCGGCGTTCATCCGCTCGACGACGACGCAGGCCCCCCTGCCCGACTACATGTTCATCTGGGACTTCATTGCCATCGACGACGATCCCACGTCATCGTACGGCGCCGACGGCAACGCCATCGTCCAGGTCGTCGAAGAGTACGACGCCGCGCTGGGCGACGTGCTCGCGGCGCTCGACGACAAGGGGCTGCTCGGCAGCACCAACATCCTGTTCACGCTCGACCACGGCAAGGTCGACACCCACAACCAGGTCGTGCTCGGCAGCCAAGGGCAGAGCACCGACAGCACCGGCGCGACGATCCCCGCCGACGGGCAACTGGGGGCGCTGGTCGCGGCGCAGGGCGCGACCCTCGGCATCACGCCCGCCGACTACGCGATCCTCAACGAGGACGGCGACGCGCTCGTCTACGCGCGCGTCGACGGCGCCGGTACCGATGCGGGCGCTGCGCGCCAAGCCGAGGTCACACACGCGCTGCTGTCATTGATCCAGTCGGGTCAGATCAGGGGGCTCGACATCACGCGCACCATGACCGCCGACGGAGCCATGGGCACGCGAACTTTCCACGACTTCCGCGGGTCGAGCCCCAACACCGCCGACATCATCGTCTACCCGATCGACGACTGGACGCTGAATCAGGTCGACACCACCAACACCCAGCCGGGGCCGTTCGTCGACCACGCGCAGTTCCCCTACGGCCGCCACGGCGGATTCTCCGACGACGAGCTCTACGTGCCGCTGATCATGGCGGGCCCGGCATTCAAGCAGGGCGCGCTGGTGCCGCACCCGATCGAGCACCCCGACGTGGGCGCGACCGCGGTCGCTGCGTTGGGTTCACCGCGACTGGCCACGGCGGCGCGCGGCCCGATCCGCGCCGCGCTGGCCGGCGACCCGACCGAGGTCTGGCCCCAGCCCGCCGACATGACCACGGCGCGGTCGATGGTGCTCGACGCCTCCGGGTTTGGCGCGCATCCCGCGCTCGCGGCGGCGCCCGCGACCGCGGCGGTGATCATCGACGTGGCGGGCCTCTACGACGAGGAGATCTTCTCCGACGATCTGCTGGCCACGGCGGCACAGCCGCTGCGCGATCTCGCGGCGACCGGCACGCGATTCAGCGACTTCTGGTGCCGCAGCCGCGACTGGCCGGTCACCGAGTACCAGCTGCTCGCGGGTGGCTACCCGACGGCGACGCCGTTCTTTGCCGCCGCCGAGGACGACCCGACGCAGACGCTGCCGCCGGGCGCGGGGCTGCTGCAAATGCCGGTCGCCGCCGGCTTCATCGCCAATCGGCCCGCGTACGATGCCTGGCGGCAGGCGCCGCCATTCGGCTCCGACTCGATCTTCGACGCGGCCCACGCGCTGGGCATGACGACGGCGCTCGTCGGGCAACCCGACTTTCACTCGTTGCATCTTTCAAGTGACACGATCGACGTCACCATGCCGGCCGACGCCGCGGGCGCGGCGGCCGCGATCGGCGACTTGCTCGCGCAACATCCGCATCTGTTGGCGGTCGTCGCGCTCGGCGGACCGCGCGCCGGCGATCGCCATGCGGCCACCGCCATCGCCGATCTGCAGACGCTGGCGAGCACCGTGGCGGCGATCGCGAGCGCCGCCAACGGCGCGCTGGTCGCGATCACCAGTCGCGGCGCCACGGTGATCGACGACCCGATGGCCGACGCCTACGGCGTGGGGACATCGCGCCACGTGCCGCTGATCCTGCTCGGGCCCAACGTGCGCGCCGGCGCGATCAGCGGCCAGCCGGCGGCGCCCGCGGATCTGCCGGCGACGATCCTCTTCGGGCTCGGCGCGCCGGTCGTCACGGACCTCTGCACCGGGACCTGGGCGCAGGGCACCGCCGTCAGCGGCGTCCCGCAGCCGGCGCCGCGCGCCGCGACCGAGGGTCACGCGCTGGTGCGCGGGTTCAACGTCGTGACGGCGCCGTAGTCGCCGCTCTCTCTCGCGCGCGCGGCATCGCCGCCTCTCACGATTCGTCATATTTACGGGGCTGAGGGGATCTAAGTGAGGCGGCGCTACGGGAGCTTCGGGGGTGACGCGAAAGGGGGGGGCCCCAGCGGTCCGGGACGGAAGGGGCTAGTCGCGCGGAGCTCCTCCAAGAAAGTTGCCGTGGTCTAGGCCCTAAAACGCGGGCCCCCGCCGGCCCGGACCGATGGGGGGGCGCCCCTGCAGCGGCAGGACCCGCGAAGCTCCCGCAGCGCCGCCCCGCTTTGATCCCCTCAGCCCCCCCCAAATGTGACGAATCATGAGCGGCAGCGCCTAGCGGCCGAGGTCGTTCATCCGGTTCGACGAGCGCCGGCCGCGCGTTCCCGCGCCCCGCGCCCCACGCCGCGCCGGCGCGACCGCCGTCGGCGATGAGCCCGCGAGCAATCGGTAGCGACGCGCGCGCGGGCGCAGCGACGGTAGCTCCGCCGCCAGCTCCTGATATGCCGCGCGCGAGACCGCGCGGCGCACCCGCACCAGCTCATGCCAGATCTCGGCCTCCGCCGCCTCGGCGTCGCGCGCCGCCGCCAGATCGAAACGCGCCGACACCGTCACCGAGCGCGCGCCAATCACCCCGCCCGCGACCCGGCGCGCGAGCGATCGCAGCACGCCCTTGCCGTAGCGCTCGTAATAAAAGACGGTGTGGGCGGTCGACAGCGAGCCCGCCCACGGGTAGCGCCGCAGGAGCCAACCGGACGCGAGCTGGTCGAGCGCGCCGTCGACGCGCTCCGGATCGTCGCCCGTCTTCGACGGCACCGCCTCTTCGTAGAACAGCCCCGTCCCCAGCTGGTCGCCCTCGACCTGCCAGACCTGGTCGATGCCGAAGCGTTCGGGATCTTGCGCCACGAGCGCGCCGTGCGTGAGATCGAAGTCGCCGACGATGAACGCCGCCACGCGCTCGCGCCGATCGTCGAGGAAGCTCACCGTCTGCAGCGCTTCGTCGGCGGTCTCGGTGGGGAAGCCCGTGAAGCACATCGCCTCGACGGCAATGCCGGCGGCGTCGAGGCGGTCGATCACGTCGCCGACGACCTCGACCGGCGCGCCCTTGTCGATGAGACCGAGCACGCGCGGGCTCGCCGATTCGACGCCCAACGCGCAGGCGACGGCGCCGCCGCGCCGCAGGATCTGGGCGCGCTCGGGGGTCAGGTATTTTTCCGGCTTGAGGTCGGTCGCCCAGGCCAGGCCCAGGCCGGCGTCGGCGAGCGCGCTGCTGAGCTTGAGCAACGTCTTCGGCGCGACCGAGTCCTGCGAAAAATAGAAATGACGGGTGCCGTAGCGCTGCGACAGCGTGCGCAGGTGCGCGACCACGGCATCGACGGCGCGCTCGCGGTAGGTCGCCGTGCCCACCTCGGCCAGCCCGTAGTGGCAGAACGTGCACTTGCCCCAGTAGCAGCCGCGCGTCGGATCGTAGGGAAGCACCACGCGCGGCGCGAAGTACTTGTCCAGCGCCAGCCCGTCGAAGTCGGGCGCCGGCAGCGCGCGCATGTCCTCGCTCGAGTGGCCGGGGAGAAACTTCGCGCCCAGCAGGCGATCGCGGTGCACGACGTTGGGAACGCCCGCGAAGACGCGCGCCAGATCGTCGCGGCGGCCTCGACCGCCCGCGCCCCGCGCCTGCTCGAGCGCTCGCACCAGCGCCAGCAAGGTGTTCTCGCCCTCGAACACCACGGCCGAGTCGAACGGACCAAGCGCACGCGCCAGGTCGGGCCCGCGCAATCGAATCAGAAGCTGCGTGATCGCCGGGCCGCCGACGGTGAGGTGCGCCTCGGGCAGCGCCTGCTTGAGCTTCAAACCAAACGCGTAGGCCGGCTGCAGCTGGCCGGGAAAACAGACCGACACCCCAATCACGTCGGGGCTCGCCGCGCGCAGCCGGGGCACCAGGTCCTGCATGATGTAGTCGTCGAACGGATCGCGGTCGGGAGCAGCGTCGTGGGCGATCTCCTCGGGCGTCAGCAGCGCGAACGGTGTGCGGTACGCCGTGAAGTCCAGCCGCAGCGGATGGTACGCGGCCGAGATCACCCGCAGCGCCGCATCGATCGTATCGACGGCGCGGGCGTAGAGCTCCGCATCGAAGAAGCGCGCCTCATCACGCAGGATGGCCACCGCCTCGGCGATGCCGCCGGGGACGGCACGCGCGTCGCCGAGCGCCCGGAAGAGCGCGGCGTACGCCAGCTGTTCGGCGTGCCCGAGCGCTGCGCGGCCATCGAGCTCATGCAGGCGTTGCTCCACGCGCTCGGCGAGCGCCGCCAGCGGCTCCGGGCGCAGCAAACGATCGAACGCTTCGACGTTGGCGTCGATCGGCAGGACGTCGACGCCATGTTCGCGGAGAAAACCGGTCAGCGTCGGCACGGCCAGATAGGGCGCCGTTGGATCGCAAGTCGGCGGATAGATGAGAGCCACACGCATGTCGCGCGCAAGACTACTAGAGTTCCCCGGCCGCATCGAGGAAGACCGTGCAGAAACCACCCTAGGGTCAAGGGCCCAAGGCGGGCCCGACGCGATCCGCTATCGATCCGCGGTGATTGCGCGGACTACGAGCTCGACCCACGCGCGTGAAGCCGCGCAGCTCGAGGTTCGTTGCGTCACGCGGCGATGGAGAACGGGGCCCTTCCTCGAAATTCCCCGCTTTCGTCGGACACCGTAATTCGTCGCGTGGGCCTTAATTAACGGAAACTCGCGACGTAATAACCAATACGAGCGGGATTGTTTAGCTGACAATCACTATACACACCATTCATTGCGTGGTTAGTATCCCGCAGGCCGCCATGGTGATTGCTGGGGATCGGGGGAGCGAGGCGTTTCGTTTGTTGGCGAGGATGACGACCCGATTGGCGTCGATGGCCGATCTAGACGACATCGCGACGCTGGTATCCGACGAGATCGCGGCGCTCGGCTTCGGCGCGATCTGGATCGCGGTGCTCGACGAGCCAACGGGGAATCTGGTGACGGTGCGCGAGCTCATCGATGGTCGCGACACGACCCAGGATATACCGCGCATCTCGATTCTCGACATGCGCCACCCCATCGGACACGGATTTCGTGAACGGCGAATGATCAACATTCAGCATCCCGAGTCATTGCTGATCATCGAAGATCGCCCGGAAGGGATCCCTGCCGGCGACATGGCGTTGCCGCGGGTCATTTTCGAGCACCGGCGCGGCCACCCTTTTGCTTGTGGTCCTTTGTTGGGTAGCCGCAATCAACCGGTCGGCGCGCTGGAATTGAGCTCTTACCGCGGCGGCGGGCCTTTGCCGGACGAGCTGTTCGAAGACGGCTTGTTGCGCGCGTTCATGAGCCACCTCGGCATCGCGATGGAACGCGCCCGCTTTCTGCAGCGACTCGAGCACGTGAACAGCCACCTCGTGCGCACGCAGAACCTCCTGGTTCAGGAGTCGCGTATGCGCGCGGTCGGCGAGCTGGCGTCGGCGGTCGCGCACGATCTCAACAACCTCTCAGGTATCGTGGTCATGGCGCTGAGCGCCGTGAACGACATCGATGCTCGGAACCAGCAGACGATCTCGCGCGCCGAGCGCGCCAACCAGGCGATCGGCGAGCTGTCGCGGCGGTTACAACGAATCGCCCGCAGCGGCAGCGACCCCAAATCCGGCGCGGTCGATTTGCGGCAGCTGGTGGAAGACATCGTGGTGCTGCTCCGGCCCATGTGTCGCGAAGACGGCATCCGGTTGTCACTGTCGGCGCCCGACGACTCGGTCATCGTCACGGGTGATCAGACAATGGTGCGGCAGGTGGCCATGAACATCGTGCTCAACGCCCGGGACGCCGTCAAAAGCGTGGCGGCCGAACGGCGCGCGATCCACATCTCGATCACGCCCGTGGGCGGGGATGTCCAGCTCGAGGTCCGCGATCAAGGCCCAGGTGTGCCACCCGAGCTCATCGAAGAGATCTTTCGACCGTTCGTCACCACCAAGGAAGGGCACGCCGGTCTGGGCCTCGCGACCGTACAGAGCTCGATGAAGCACTTCGGCGGCCGCGTCGAGATCGTCGATCCGCCGGGCGGACAGGGCGCCTGCTTTCGCCTCACGTTCGCCGCGTCGCAGGAGCGCCACGTCGCGCCGAGCGAGATCGAGGCGCCCAAAGCCAAGCGGCTGCGCATCCTGGTCGTCGACGACGAGCCGGAGTTCGTCGCCGCCGTGCGCGAGACGCTGCTGCAGGACGGCCACGACGTCATCGGCGCCGACAACGGGGACGAGGCGTTGAGCAAGGTCGCGCACGAGCACTTCGACGTGATCCTGATGGACCTCGGCCTGCCGCGGCGCAACGGCCTCGAAGTCGTGCACGCGATGCGGGGCGAAGGGATCTCGTCGAAGATCGTGCTCATGACCGGCTGGGACGGCGAGACGATCGGCGCCGATCCGCGCGTCAGCTTCTGCGACACGGTCTTGCAGAAGCCGTTCCGGCGCCGTGAGCTGGCGGGGGTTCTGTCGTCGCTGTTTCCGAACTGATCCGATCGTCAACCCGAGATCTGAGGAGGAGGGGGATTGGTAAGCTCAGGGTGCGAATCATGGTGTTCGGGATCGTGATCGCCGGATGGTGCGGCTTTTCAGTGACGGCGGGCGCCGCACCTGCGCAGGTGCAATTCAACCTGCAAGACGGCAATACCGCCGTCGGCTTCCGCTACGACCCGCCGCACGCACACCGCGCCGGTGCTGCTGACCACGACGCGATCTTCATCCCGCTCGATGACTCCGCGCTCTTCTCGTCGTCACCCGACGTTCACTTCACGCTACTGCACTTCACCGGCCACAAGATTTTCGAGCACCCGGCGGCGCACGCGCTGTCGGTGCTCGAGATCGCCGGCTGGATCGCACAGCGCTTCTGAGCCGCCGCTCAGATCCAGGCGCGGTTGCGGCGGATGATGGCGCCGTTGAGGATGCCCGCGAATCCCACCCAACCCAGATACGGCGCCATCAACGCGCCAGCCAGCCGGTCGAGCTTCGCCGCAGCTTTGATATACGCAACGATGGCCGTGGTCATCGCCGCCAGGTCGAGCAGTGCAGCGCGTGGCGCGTGCTTTCCAAAGAAGAGCGGCGTCCACAGGCCGTTCAAGGCCAGCTGCGTTCCCCAGATCCGCAGCGCGTGCGTTCGCTCGGGCGACTCGGGCAGCTTCCAGATTCGGTAGGCCGACCAGGACATCAGTCCATAAAGTGCGGTCCACACCGGGCCGAACACGCGCGACGGCGGGTTGAACGACGGCTTGCGCAGAAGCCGATACCAGGTGCGGCGGCCGCGCATCGTGACGCGAGCGCCGATCAGCGCTACTGCCGCGGTCGCGCCCAGAAATGGCAGCAGGCCCAGGCGCGTTCGGCGCGGGAGTGCGTAGCGTTTCATCCCCACAACCTAAACACGGATTGGCCGGGTGCGAGCCCGAGCCGCCGTTGCGTTATTGTCGGCGGATGCCGCCCCAACGACTCGCCTCCGCCCTGCCCTCTCGACGCTTGCTCGGCGCCGCCGCCGCGCTGATTGTTGCCTCGCTGCCGGCAGCACCGGCGCGCGCGAAGAACGATTCGCCGCCCGTGAAGCTGCGTCTCAACGAGCAAGGCTACTTCTCGGCGCCCGGCGCCGAGGTCATGGCGTTCCAGGATGTCTATCCCGAGGGACATCAGGGCGGCGTCGGCATCATCCAGAACGGGGTACGCGTCGCCACCAACGGTGATTTGCGGCTCGAGCCCGCGCCCGGCCAGTGGGCGCCGGTGCCGGTGCAGAAAGATCGCGCTGTCGACCGCGCCGCCGGCGAGATCGTCACGACGCTCGCCTACCCGGACCCCGACAAGGATCGCAAGGGTTTCAACCCAATCGACTACCCCGACCTGCGCTTCAGCTACAAGGTGCGTGTGCGGGCAGAGGGCGCCGGCGTGCGCGTCACCGTGGATCTCGCCGAGCCGCTGCCGGCGGCCTGGATTGGTCAGGTAGGCTTCAACCTGGAGCTGTACCCAGCGGCGCTCTTCGGTCGCACGTTTTATGCCGCCGACGGAGCGAACGATGCCGGCCACCCCGCACGCGCCGGCCTGTTCCCGCGGCAGCCGAACGGGCCCGTGCGCGTCGACGCCGCCCGCCAGGTGCAGCCCCAGCCGCTGGCGACTGGCCGTCGCCTGATCGTCGCGCCCGAAGAACCCGCCCAGCAGCTGACGATTGAGAGCGCGCGCGAGCCGCTCGTGCTGCTCGACGGGCGGACCAATCACCCGAACGGCTGGTTCGTGGTGCGGGCGCTGGTCCCGGCGAACGCGACCGCGAGCGCCATCGACTGGCTCATCACACCGCACGCGCTGCCGGGCTGGCGATCGCCGCCGGTGGTTCACGTCTCCCAGATCGGCTATCACCCGGCACAGCGCAAGGTCGCGGTGATCGAGCTCGATCCCGCCGACACGGGTGCGCGACGCGCGACGCTGATCCGCATCGGCGAGGACGGCCGGCGCGAAACGGCGCTCGCGGCGGCGCCGCACTCGTGGGGCCATTTCCTGCGGTATCGCTACCTGCAATTCGATTTCTCGAGCGTGCGCCGCGAAGGGGTCTATCAAATCGAATTTGGCCCGGCACGTACCCAGCCCTTTCGCATCGCGCGCGACGTCTACAAGCGAGACGTCTGGCAGCCGACGCTGGAGACATTTCTGCCGGTTCAGATGTGCCACATGCGCGTGATCGAGAAATACCGCGTCTGGCACGGCGCCTGTCACCTCGACGACGCGCTGATGGCGCCGGTCGCGTACAACCACTTCGACGGCTACGCGCAGGGCCCATCGACATTGACGAAATGGAAGCCGCTCGAACCGGTGACCGGCCTGGCGGTCGGCGGCTGGCACGACGCGGGCGACGACGACCTGCGCGTCGAGTCGCAGGCGGGCGAGGTCTACGTTCTCGCGCTCACGCACGAGGCATTCGGCGTTCCCGACGACGACACGACGATCGATCAGCAGCGTCACCTGGTGGAGATCCGCCAGCCCGACGGCAAGCCCGACATTCTGCAACAGATCCAGCATGGATTGCTGGGCGTGATCGGTGCCTGGAAGGCGCTCGGGCGTTTTCCGCGCGGCGTGATCGTCCCGACGCTGCCGCAATACCGGATGATCGGGGACATCGCCAACCAGACCGACAACCTGGTCTACGATCCCAAGCTTCAGGACGGCGAGCACACGGCGACACGGTCAGGGCGGCGCGACGATCGCATGGTCTTCACCGAGCAGAACCCGGCGCGCGCGCTCACCGCCGCCGCCTACGTGGCCGCGGGCGCGCGCGCGATGCGCGGCTTCGACGACGCGCTGGCCGCCGACGCCTTGCGCGCCGCCGAGGAAACCTGGCGCGCCGAAGCCGCGGGCGCGGCGCGCGCCGGCGACGAGGCGATCGACGCGCGCCTGCATGCCGCGACCGAGCTGTTCCTGAGCACCGGCAAAGACGAATACCGCCGCGCGCTGGTGGACGGCGCGGCGGTCATCACGGCGCACGTCGACAGGCTCGGATGGATCGTCGGCCGCGCGCTGCCGGCGATCGGCGACCGGCGGTTCAGCGATCAGGTCCACGGCGCGGTGCGCGCCCACGACGAGCAGTGGCAGCGCGAAGCGAAGGAGACACCGTTCGGCATCCCCTATCGCCCGGTGATCTGGGGCGCGGGCTGGGGCATTCAGGAGCTCGGCGTCCGCCAGTATTTCCTGCACCAGGCGTTCCCCGACGTCGTCAGCGCCGACGGCGCGCTCGCGGCGCTCGACTTCGTGCTCGGCGTCCACCCGGGTTCCAACACCGCCTCGTTCGCATCGGGTGTGGGCGCGCGCTCGATGACCGTCGCGTACGGCTGGAACCGAGCCGACTGGAGCTACATTCCGGGCGGCGTGGTCTCGGGCACCAATCTGATCCGTCCCGACTTTCCCGAGCTCAAGGACTTCCCCTTTCTCTGGCAGCAAGGCGAATACGTCCTCGGCGGCGGCGCGTCCCATTTCATGTTCCTGGTGCTGGCCGCGGATCGCCTGCTCGACGGTGCTCCCGCCGATTGAGACCGCTTGGATCGAATCTTGTATCTACGAGTTCGATCATGGAGAAATGGCGACCAACGACCCTGCTTTTGGTGACCTCGGTCGCGTGCATCGCGGCCGCGCCGGCGACCGCGCACGCAGTCGATCTCAGCGCGCAAGCGCCTGACCAGTTCGTGAACCGTCCGGGGTGGGCCGGCGTCGGCTTGAACCTGGGCAACGTCGAGACGGGCGTGACCGCGAAAATGTGGGCCACGCCAAAGATGGCGGTGCAGGCGGCGCTGGGTGATGTCCCCTCGGGAAACGCACTGCGCTTCAACGTCGATCTCACCTATGCGCCGTATCTCTGGCGATCGGCCGACAACCAGTACGCCTTGCCGTTCTACTTCGGCGCCGGCGGCGTGCTGGGTCACGGCTTCGCCAGCGAAGCACACCCGTCCAGCACGGAAGTGGGCGTGCGCACGCCCGTGGGGATGTCGATCCTGGTGCGCAACAACCCCGTCGAGCTCTTCTTCGAGATCGCGCCGGAGTTCACGGTGCGCAGCTCGACAGCGCCCGCCCAGGGGCGCTACACAGTCTATGCCGATGGCGCGATCGGGCTGCGTTACTATCTCTGAGATGCGCGCGCCGCACGCGGGCGCGGTCGCGCTGCTCTTGGTGGCGCTGCCCGCGTGCCTGACCATTCGCCAGGGGGATCTGCTGCGCGCCCGCCTCGCGGATTGCGCGCGGAGGATCCGCGACGTCGAGACCTTCGGCAAAGATCACGACGCCCAGGTGACCGAGCTGCGCAAGGTGCTCGATCAAGCCACCCTGCTGCTTGCCTCGAATGATGCTGACATCGTCACGCGGGAAACCCAGGTCGAAGCCGACATCACCGCGATGAAGACCAGGGTCGACGACATGACGAAGGCGCTGCAAGAGAGCCGTGCACAAGACGCCGAGGGTCTCGACCGGCTCGAGACCAGGGTCGCGGCGCTCGAACGATCGCAAGCTAACATCATCGCGCGCGTCGATCCGGTGCTGCCCGACGACAAGGAGCAGTTGTGGCAGCAGGCAGGCGAACGGATCAAGGAGGCGCAGACCGAAGAAGGACGTCGCTTCTACCGCACCTTCATCCGCCGCTTTCCCCAGGATCCGCGCGCGTCGCGCGCCACCCTGGAGATCGGGCTCTCGTTCGCGCTCGAGCAGCAGTTCTCGCGCGCGGCGGCGCAGTTCCAGAGCGTGCTCGACAACTATCCGCGCGCGCCCGAGGTGCCGGAAGCGATGTGGCAGCTCTCGCTGGCGTTCGTGGAGCTGCGCTTCTGCGGCGATGCGCACGCGCTGCTTGTCGACCTGGTCAAGCGTTACCCGAAATCACAGCCGGTCCGCGACGCCAAGAGCGAGATGCGCAAGATCCGCAAGCTGCCGCGCAACGCATGCACGAGTTGACGCGAGCGGGGCGTCAGTCGACGCGCAGGGGGACGTCGACGCTGGCGACGACATCGCCGCCGTGGCCCTCGTCGAGCTCGACCTTGAACTTCACGCGATCCTCGTGGCGGGTCGCGTTCTCGAAGTAGAGGTAGCCCGACATCTCGCCGCCGTCGCCGAGCACGCCCTCGGGCAGCGCCGAACGCTGCATCTGTGTCGTGGGGCGCAGGGGCCCCCAGCGCTGGTACTGCCGCTGATAGAACGCGTCGTCGCGCGGCAGCGGATCGGGCCACGCGTCCAGCGATGGGTAGACGTCACGATAGCGCGGCCCCACGAAGAAGTTCGCGGTCGCGAAGATCGGCAGCAAGCGGGCGCCGCTGCCATCGTGATCGAGCGGCACCACCGGCAACGGCCGGTAGGTGCGGCCGCCCGCGCCGACCAGGGAAAAGCGTTCGTAGAGGATCTGCACCGGCTGGCCGCTGCGGTTGACCAGGCGCACCTTGACTGGCGTCAGATGCTCGGCGAGATCCTTCGGGTCGCCCTTCCAATCGTCGCCGCTGACCGCCACGCGGATTCCGCCCTCCTCGTCGAAGGCCGAATCGGGAGCGCCGGGGACCAGGTTCGCGGAATCCCCGGGCAGCAGCTGTCCGTGGCCGCAGCCGGCGGCGAGGCCGAGAGCGGCGCCCAACGTGAAAGCGAGTCGGACCTGGCCCCGACGGAAGCGCGAGAGCGGCGTGACGTCCATCGCCGCTGGTCTCGCAAGAGTCACGCCAGGGTCAACAGGGGAACCCTGGAAGGGTTCCCCTGCCCTACGTCCGATTCCCGCGACGGAGGCGGGCGAAAATCGAACGCCGTCCGCGCGTGCGGATGATTTGTTGTCGTCAGACGCGGCTTTGGGCCAGGTTATGCACCATGTCGGGGGCCGACGACACCGCCGCACGCCGGGCGTAGCACCACCAGGTGAGCGCCACGCAGGTCACGTAAAAGAGCAAGAAGCCCATCAGCGCCGCCTCGGCGCTGCCGGTGGCCTTGATCGACGCCCCGAACGAGCGCGGGATCAAGAAGCCGCCGCAGGCACCGATCGCCGACGTGAACCCGAGCACGGCGGCCGACTGCCGTCGCGCGGTCACCAGCGCCGCACGCTCGGCCTCGGCGCCCTGGCCGTGGACGGCGGCCAGGTGCTGGCGCCGGAAGATCACCGGGATCATCCGGAAGGTCGATCCGTTCCCCACGCCAGTGGTCACGAACAGGGCCAGGAACGCCGCGAGAAAGCCCCCGAACGAATGGTCGTGCACGAAGTGGATCACGCCGAATGTCGCCAGGCCCATGGCCACGAAGTTCCACAACGTCACGCGCGCGCCGCCGATGCGATCGGCCAGCTTGCCCCCGAGCGGCCGGGCCACCGAGCCGACCAGCGCGCCGAGGAACGCCAGGTTCATCGACACGTCTGGAAACTGCGTTTTCAGCAGCAATGGAAATGCGGCCGAATACCCAATGAATGACCCGAAGGTGCCAACGTAGAGCCAGGCCATGATCCAGGTGTCTTTGCGGCGCGCAATCACCAGCTGGTCCTTGAAGTTCGAACGCGCCGACGTGAGGTTGTTCATGTAGCGAGCCGCGCCGAAGATCGCGATCGCAATCAGCGGATACCAGAACAACCCGGCGTTCTGCAGATAGATGTGGGACGGCCCCTGGGGTTTGCCCAGATAGAGATTGAAAATCGGCAGGCCGAGCACGATCGGGATCAACAGCTGCAACGTACTGACACCGATGTTGCCGCCCGCCGCGTTCAGGCCCAGCGCAAATCCTTTTTCACGATCGGGGTAGAAGAACGAAATGTTGGCCATGCTGGACGCGAAGTTGCCACCGCCCAACCCCGCGGTTCCCGCAGCCAGCGCCATCAACCAGTACGGTGTCGACGGCCGGGTCACCAGCACCGCCACCAGCGTCGTGGGGATCAGCAACAGCGTGGCGCTGACGATCGTCCAGTTGCGGCCGCCAAATCGCGGCACGGCGAACGTGTACGGAAAGCGCATGAGGCAGCCGATCAACCCCGGAATGGCCACCAACGAAAACAGCTGGTCGGTGCTGTAGGGGAAGCCGATCTTGGGCAGGCGCGTCGCGACCACGCTCCACACCAACCAGACCGAGAACCCGATGTGTTCGGCGAGGATCGACCAGATCAGGTTGCGCCGTGCGATCGGCTTTCCGGTCGTCTTCCAGAATGTCTCGTCATCCGGGTGCCATTCACTGATCCAGTAGTTGCGCGCCGCGCCGTCCGAAGCGTGTTTGTCCATGCTCGACCTCCTTGCCCGTGTTGGCCGGCGCCCGGGGGAACGTCGGTATCAACAGGCATTCTGGAGGTCGCCAGGTTTCCGGCGAACCAAGACCTGGTAACTTCTCGGGCGAGATCCGCGGAAATCCCGCGGCCGCGTGGCTCAGGTGTCGGCGCCCGGCGGCGGCAACGGTGGTTCGACGCTCGGCAGAGGCGAAACCGTGGGCGATAGATTGTCCTGCGCGGCCCTGATCAGAAATACGATTGCGCCGACCGGCAACGACAGAGAGAGGGTCCAGGAGGTGAACCGAGCGGCACCCCAGAATCCGACGCTGAACAGCTGCACCGCGAACAGCTGGAAGCCGATTCTCCCCACCGACAACATGAGATCGACTCGGAACAGCCCGAGCGAGATGGCCAGCAGCCAGAGAATCCGGTGTCGCAGGCGCTTGCGGCGGCGAATCCAGACCCGGATCGCAGCGACGGTGACACCGGCCGCTCCAATCATGAGGAAGATGAACGTCACCACGAACGGCACCTGCTCGACGCCGACACCCTTCACGTTACCGGCGACTGCCGGGCTGGAGTGAAAGCCGATCAATTGCGGCTCGCTTCCATCGGTGCGAAGCACGACGGCCGAGACGATCATCGTGTGCGCATAGACGGACTCGAACGTGATGGTGCACATCTTGGCCGGCGCGTCGCCGCCGCCGGTCCGCTGCCCCCGGTTCGCGCCGATCACCCGGACGCTCCGCGGCGGCTCATGCGGGAACAGCATGGCGACCTGGCCGAGAGCTGCTGTGATGTCCGAGTCGACCAGCGTGGGATCCCAGCGCGACAGGACCGCATCGACGTTGCCCTTCGCGAGAGCGTCGAGAGCCTCTCGGGCGACCTGCGCTTCGTTCGACGTCCCCTTGAGGTCGCCGGCCAGTCCCTTGCACCCCGCGAGCCCAACGACGACAACCATCACCGCCCACCATCGGCTCATGCGCCGCATCTTCGCACCGGACGCGGCGGCAGTCGAGCGCGTGCCGCGCGCGGTGGTCGATGGTTACTTCCGAAGATCGAGCTCGACCAGATCGATCGCGCGGCGCCCGGGCGCGACGACCAGGCCGACGCTGGTCTTCTCCTCGCCCGGTAACGCCACCAGCTCCAGCGTCCATTCGAGAGCGAGCAACGTTCCGCGAAAGCTGTACGGCGCGAGCGGCAAGGTCAGGAAGAACGGGCGCCGCTCGCTCGCCTGCGGATCGGGAAGGGCGATCGTCTCGGCGATGCGGAGGTCGCGCTCCCACTTGCCCTGCAGCACCCAGATGAGCCGCAGCCCGCGCGGCGCGCGCGACGACGATCAGCGCGCGATGCCCGCCACGCGCGCGCCCGGGTCGAACGCCGCAGCTGCGTCCTCCAACCGCAGGCCCAGGCTGATGACCGGCGCGCTCACGGCCGTATCGGCAAGAAGACGACGGGAAATTCGTTGCGCCAGATCGCGGTCGCCTGAAACGCCGCCTCGACGACGATGGCCCAGGCGATCTCGTTGACCTTCCCCGCCAGCGTCGGTACCGCGGGCACCGCCAGCACCACCGAGCCACGCCCCGTCGAGCCGCCCGCGCCGCGGTCGCGGCGCCGCGTGCCGAGGCGATCGCGACGCCCGGTCCTACCGCAACGACGGCAAAGATGGAACGCCGCCGGGAACGACGACGACGCAACGCGCATCGCCTGCGCGAAGAACGAGTAAGACGCGAAGGCGCCGGCGCGGTTGACAGATCAACGCGTGGCTTACCAAAGTGATCAAGACGCGTTTGCGCGATTGCGCCGCGAACGGTCCACACGCCCAGTCTCGATCGCGTGCCCTGGCCATTGGCCCTTTTCACGAGAGGAAGTCATGAAATCCACGCCGATCTGGTTCCGAACGATCGTCACGCTGGCTCTCGCCTCGCTGGCAATAGGCTGCGCCTCGTCATCGGGAAGTCCGAACGATGCGGGCTCTGGTGGCTCCGACGCGAGCGGCAAGGGCGGCAGCGCGGGTAGCGCCGATAGCGGCGCGGGCGGCGCGGCCACCGACGCGCGCTCCGACGCGGGTGACACTGCCTCCGACAGCGGCGGCCTGGTCGACAGCCACGGCGACACCAGCGACATGAGCCAGCCACCGGCGCCGGTGCTCGCGGTCTCGCAGGGCAATGTCCCGGTCACCGCCAGCTCGACGGTGACGGTCGGCGGCGCGGTCGTGGGTGCGTCGTCGTCGACGGTTTTCACCATCGGCAACACCGGGAACGCCGTCCTGACCGTCAGCGGCGTGACCGTCGCCCCGTCGGGCGCGCTTTCGCTGAGCACGCAACCGGGCGCCACCGTGGCGGGCGGCAGCTCGACGACGTTCACCATCGCGTTCAACCCGACCGCGGTCGGCGCGGCGACGGCGACCGTCACCATCGCGAACAACGCCAGCGCAGGCTTCTCGTTCACGATCAGCGCCACGGCCACGGCCGCGCCGCAGCCGGCCATCGCCGTGTCGGGCAGCGCGGGCGACATCGCCAGCGGCGGCACGCTGGCGTTCGGATCGGTCGCCGTCGGCACGTCGACGGACCAGACCGTCACCATCCGCAACCCCGGCACCGCGGCGCTGGTGCTGTCGAGCAATCCGGTCGTGTCGGGAACCAACTTCACGCTCAAGACGCCGCCCACTAGCCTGACGATCGCGGCCGGCAGCACGGCGACCTTCGTCGTCACCTTCACACCGTCGACATCGGGCGACAAGACCGGCAGCGTCAGCATCGCCAACAACACGACCGACATTCCATCGTTCATGGTCAATCTGACCGGCACCGGCACGATCACGGCCACCGGATTCGCGGTCACCGGCGCCAGCGGCGCCAGCAGCATCGGCGCGGTCGGCGGAACGCTGCAGCTGACCGCCACCGTCGTGCCGTCGGGAGCGACCATGCCCGGCGTCACCTGGTCGTCGGGAACGCCCGCCGTCGCGACGGTCGACGCCAATGGTCTGGTGACCGCGGTCGCCTCCGGCCAGACGACACTCACCGCGACCGCGACCGACGGGTCGGGCATCACCGGAACGCTGACCATCACCGTCTCGATCCCGTTCGTCTACTTCGTGACCCAAGCCAACGGCACGACCACGGCAACGCTGATCAACGGGACGTTCGCGATCAGCAGCAACTACGGAACCTCTGGCAACGCGTTCAAGTACGCCGCGCCCAACTACTATGGAACGACCGCCAACGGGTTCATCGCATTCCCCACGCCGATGACCGGCGATTTCAGCATCACGGCCAATGTGACGATCACGAGCCAGATCAAGGCCAGCAACACCTGTGGCATTGGCGTGGGCATGACGACCGGCTTCCTGGGCACCGACGCCTACGGCTACACGCTGATGCGAAACACAAGCCCGGCCGCTACCACCGGCATTATCAACGAGGTCTACGTCAGCGCTGCGGGCGCAATCTCGAATCCCACGGCGTTTGCGCCGGCGTTCGCCAACAACACGGCGGTGCAGGTCGGCATGAGCCGCGTCGGCACCACCGTGACCTTCAGCGCCGGACCGGTCGGCGGGACGGCGACGACGGCGACGTTAGCCACGACCGCATTCACCAACGGGACGAATTTCGGCGCCGGAGCGGTCTATCCGGCGATCTCCTTCAACAACGTCGCCGCGACGATCACCAACCTGGTCGTCACGGACGCGACCGGCACGACCGTCTTCGACTCCGCGGCCGGCGGCATCCTGGTGAAGTACGTGCCGGCGTCGCTGACACTGTCGGCGAGCTCGGCGAGCATGCTCAAGGGTAGCTCGGCCCAGATGACCGCGACGGCGATCGCCATCGGCGGGACGGTTTCGCCGGTCACCGCGGTGGCGGCAGACACGACAGTCGTCGGCGTCTCGGTCGCCAACGGACCGAACAATTCGACGATCACGCTGACCGGGCTTCAGAGCGGAACGACCACCCTGACCG
This sequence comes from uncultured Acidobacteriota bacterium, assembly GCA_963810155.1. Taxonomy (GTDB): domain Bacteria; phylum Acidobacteriota; class Terriglobia; order Acidiferrales; family UBA7541; genus Palsa-189. The sequence goes on along the minus strand of CAWEMN010000020.1, from coordinate 19,894 downwards.
TCACGAACACGGGCGACGCCAACCCCGCGACGAACACCAAGACGATCCAGGTCACCGTCTTCGACTTCCCCACCAGCGACCCCTACACCTCTGCGTCGCTGGCGACGCTCGCCTACCCGGCGCCGGGCGCCACCAACGCCTACGCCGACGGCGAGCTCGCGCTGACGTTCGACGGGCCGCCGACGCTGAATCCGGCCGGCGCGATCAAGATCTACAAGTCGGACGGAACCCAGGTCGACAGCATCAACTTTGCCGGCGAGACCCAGACCTTTGGCACCGCCGTGATCAACGTCGGCTCCCAGCTGGCGCGGGTCAGCGGCAACACCGTCTTCTTCGCACCGCACCTGGGCAAGCTGACCTACGGCACCTCGTACTACGTGGCCATTCCCACGGGGGTGATCACGGGAACGCTTACCGGCATCGCGTTCAGCGGCCTCTCCAACCAGAACAACATCGCCACGTGGAATTTCACGACGCACGCGGCGCCGACGCTGAGCGCCGCCAGTGTGACCGTCGACGGTTCGCAGTCGCCAACCAATGCCGCGAACTTCCGCACGGTACAAGGCGCGCTCAACGCGCTGGCGACCGGATTGCCGGTCGGAACGACGCCCATCACCATCAACGTCGCCGCCGGCACGTACAACGAGCTGATTCACTACGTCGGACCGGGGCTGGCGCAGACCATCAACATCATCGGCCCCGCCGGCAACAACCAGGGCGCCAATTGCGTCATTCAATACATCAATGGCAATACCTCGAATCCCAGCACGCAGGGCCGCGCACTGGCCTACTTCACCGGCACCAACGTCGTGCTGCAAAACCTCACGTTGCGCAACAACGCCGTGCGGGCGCTGCTGGCGCAGGCCGAGGCGCTGTACTTCGCGAGCGGCACCGTCAACGGCGTCGTGGGAACCCTGGCCGTCAACAACAGCTCGTTCTTCAGCAACCAGGACACGATCCAGACCTCGGGGCGCAGCTGGTTCTACAACTGCCACGTCGAAGGCAACGTCGACTTCCTCTGGGGCACGGGCGACGCGGCGCTGTTCGAGAGCTGCAGCCTGCGCTCCGTCTACGACCTCGCAAGCGGCACCGCCAACGACAGCCTGTTCGTGGCGCGTACCGGCACCACCGGCGCCCCCACCGTCGGCAAGGGCTACGTGCTGCTCAACTCGACGGTCAGCGTCGACGCGAACGTCAACGCCACCTTCGGCCGCGACGCCGGAATCGGCGCGTTCTACGATCAGGTCGCGTTGATCAACGTCGTGTTCAGCGGCGCGGGCGTGCTGGCCCCCGGCCTCTGGAACATCGGCACACCGCCGCTCTCGCTCGGTGACCCCAGCTTCGTCGGCTGGAAAGCGGCTGGATGCACCGGGCTCATGGCAGACACGATCGTCACGGCGGCTGGCACCTCGGCGACGATCAACAGCCAGGCGACCGAGTACGCCACACGCGACCAGATCCTGAACCGCGTGGTCACGATCACCGCGGGCGCGCCCACCGGATTCCAGGCCGTCACCACGCCGTGGGACGTCTCCGGCCTCGCCACCACCTTCGGCGCGCCGCCGTAACACCACAGGCCGCTCCAGCGCGCGCTCAGGGCACGCGCTGGGGCAGACGGCTTGATCGCCACCGCGGCCGGGCGCAGGATCGACGCCGCGACGATGCGGATCGGTTCCTCGGCAAATGCGGGACTCCTGCTGGCGGTGGGCGTCGGGGTGGCATGCCTGGCCGGCTGCGGTTCCGACGTGGTCGAGGAACATTTCCCGACCGATCCCGCGCCCGCCGTGAACGGCCCGGCCTGGTTCGCCTTTGGCCGCAACGCGCAGCACACCGCCATCAGCGCGGGCGCAGCCCAGGACCTGGGACAGATCGTGTGGCGCAAGCGGGTCGACCTGGACCCGCCCTATTCCGGTGACGAGCTCGCCGTGCACTACGGCTCACCAGTGATCACCGACCAGAACACCGCGGTGCTGCCCATCAAATTGGGCGCCGCCGGTGTCTTCCGGATCGAAGCGCGATCGGGCGGCAACGGCGCGCTCATCTGGTCGTATGCCAGCGACTATCGACTGCCGCCCTTCGATTGGATCCCCGCCTACTCCCTGTCGCTGTCGGCGGCGGCGCCGGACGGTTCCGCGCCCGCGCGGCTCTACGCGGCGGGCGCCGGCGGCAAGCTGCTGACGCGCGACGCGCCCGACTCCAGCGAGGGAACCGTGCAGACCACCGTCTTCTACGGCGCCGATGCTTACACGGCGGCACAGTCAAAGTACGACAGCGCCGTCACCATCAACACGCCGATCACGGTCGATTCGCATCGCAACGCCTACTTCGGCTTTCAGGTGACCGGCGACAATCCGGCCGGTCTGGTCAGCGGCGTCGCCCGCGTCGGCGCCGACGGCACCGGCAACTGGATCGCCGCCAGCATGGCTGCCGGTGATCCGACGATTGAAAAGGTAGCGACGGGCAGCGCGCCCGCACTCTCGACCGACGAGCAGACGCTCTACGTCGCCGTCAACACAACTGACAACTTCACGACCGGCCAGGCGGCATACCTGCTGGCGCTCGACAGTCAGACGCTCGCGATGCGCGGGCGCGCGCCGCTCACCGATCCGGCCAGCGGCGAGAGCGCCCTGGTCAGCGACAACTCCACCGCGTCACCGACCGTCGGCCCCGACGGTGACGTCTACTTCGGCGTGCTGCAGAGCGTGGGGCACAACGACCGCGGGTGGATGCTGCACTTCGATTCCACGCTGACCACGCTGAAAATCCCCGGCTCGTTCGGCTGGGACGACACGCCGTCGATCATCCCGGCCGCGATGGTCGCATCGTACGCGGGCACCTCGCCGTATCTGATCATGACCAAGTACAACAACTACGGCGGCCAGGGTCTAAGCGGCGACGGCGCGAACCGAGTCGCTGTTCTCGACCCCAACGCCGGCCAGAGCGATTCGTATTCCGACGTCACGGTCATGAACGAAGTCCTGACCGTTCTCGGTCCGACGCCCGACCCCGCGGTCTCGGGTGGCGTCAAAGAGTGGTGCATCAATTCGGCCGCCGTCGATCCGGCGACCGACTCCGTGCTCGTCAACAGTGAAGACGGCATTCTCTACCGCTGGGATCTGTCGACGAATCAAATGAGTCAGAAGATCCGCCTGACCAACGGCCTCGGCGAAGCGTACACGCCCACTGCCGTCGGCGCCGACGGCGCGGTTTACGCGATCAGCAACGCGACGTTGTTCGTCGTCGGCCCGTGACGCGTGGCGCGCTCTCTGTTCGCGCGCTCGAGCGCTAACACCCCGGCGCGCGACGTGACGTCGAACGAAAAGATGGCGGCCGTCTCAAGAGACGACCGCCACCCGATTCCTTCCTGAAGTCGACGCTCAGCCGCCGGTCGCGGCGTCGCCGGTCGCCGCATCGTCACCCGACGCGGTGTCAGCGGTCCCGGTGTCGGTGCTGGACGGCATGTCAACGGGCGAATCGATCGTGCCGCTGTCGGTTGCCGAACCAGTCTCAGACGGGCCAGTATCAGGCGGGCCACTGTCCGTCGGACCGGCGTCGTTGTCGATGCCGGGGACTCCGATGGAGATGGTATCGATGTGCACCACCGCGGTCGTATAGGTACCGCTACCGCCCGTCTGGATCGAGATATCGATCTCGCGGATGTCGCACGGATCGTACCCCGGGGGCGGCGCTGCCTGCGGCGCGTTGGCGTTGATGCTGAGCTGAACCCAGCCAGCCGAGGAGTCGAGCGAGACCATCGGCCCGGCGACGTAGTTGTACGCCGCCGTCGATTTCAGGATGAGGAAGGCCCTCCCGACATTGGTCGCGTCGGTGTTGAGGCCAGAGTTCAACTTGATGTAGGCGGTGATCGTCTCGCCCATCATGTTGAGGCCGTGCGAGTTCTGCGCGAACAGCAGCTCTTCGTTCGGCTGGTCGAACGGGATGGTCAGCTTCACCGAGCCAAGCGTCGGCGTCGCCGGCATGCCGTCCGTGGTGTCGATCTCGACCTTGGTGCCCGTGCCCGGGCCACCGTCGACGCCGGGGACCGGCGCCAGCGTGGGCGGGTTCGAGTTGGTGGCGACGACCCAGCTGTCGAGGATCGCACCGAACGGGCTGACGTGCGTGTACTTGGATGCCAAGCAGGCGACCGAGCCGCCCGCGCCGCCGATGCCGGCGCCGCCCGCCCCCTTGCCACCCATGCCCTTGCCACCCGTGCCGCTACCGTCGGCACTTGCATCATGCCCGGTCATCCCGCCGCTGCCGCCGCCGGACGAACCAGAGCAAGCCGCGACTGAGATACCCAGCGCGGCTGAAAAAACGACTACCAGATATTTCATGTTCACTCGTGAAGGTTCAAAACCCATGTCGCCATACTAGGGCAATCCCCCGGGAAAACCTTCTAGAAAAGTTGTACTAGAAGCGCGCGGCGCGAAGATGCGCGCTCTAGGTCACTAGACCCGGCAGCGGCCCGGTCGACTGCATGGGGTTCCCCAGCGACGGCAGGTTGACCCCGAAGATCGGCGCCAGGGCCAACCACAAGTCGTTGAAGGGACGATTGCCGGTGCGGTTGCCGTCGATGCCGGGCAGCGGACCGTCGTTGATCTTCAGATACTGGCCGCCCTTGATCCCGGTGTTCTTGCCGCCGAACACCAGGAGCGGGACGTTCAGCTGATCGTGATCATAGGCGCGCGCGATCTCGCTGAGATAGACGACGACGGTGTTGTCGAGCAGCGTATTGCCGTCGAAATCCTTGGTCGCATCCATTGCCTGGATGGCCGCCGACGACTGCTGGGCGTAACAGGTGTCGAGCTGCGCGAGCCAAGCCATGGTCGCCGGGTTGGTCGTGTGGGAAGGCGGGTGGTGCGGCGACGAGGCCGACGGTGGAGCGGTCGGAAGCGTCGCTCCCTGGAAGGCGGTCGGGAAGACGACCCAGTTCGTGCCCGGCGACCACATGAACGTCGCGACGCGCGCGTAGTCGCACTGAAACGCGGCTTGAATCATCGCCAAGCTGCTGGAGGCCCAGTCGTTGGTGGGGGTGGTCCGTCGGGTTGCTCGGGTCGTAGAAGTCGACGCCCTTGAGGAGCTGCCGCCCGTCGGCGCCGATGCAGCCTGAAGCGCCCGCGCCGGTCATCCCGAACATCTCCGGCATCGCAGGCTTCTGACAACTCGTGTGGGCGGTTGAAGCGACATTCTGAGGCTCGACTCGAGCTGCTGGATCGCCGTGGCGAATGAATCGAGCTTCGTGGTCTCGCTGGCGGGAACCAGGGTGCGCAAGCGAGCCAGGTCAGCGCTGACGAAGTCGAGGGCGCTCTGCTGCTGGGCGAGCTTCGCCGCAGCGCCGCTGGGGTTGCCGCCGGTCGACATCGACGCTTCCGAAGATGCGGTTGTAGACGTTGATCGGCTGCGTCTCGGGAAAGAGCGGCTGGCGCGCGAGAGATTGTCCTGGATTGATTGCGCGAGCGGCGGGCGGTATACGACAGGACGCGCGGAGCCACTTCGTCGCGGTCCGAGCGGATGTCGGCTGCCAGCGCGAGATACTGGAACTGCGTCATCGTCGTCGACGGCGACAACGTGCCGCCCAGGCTCGGAGATTGGTCGAGGAAGATCTGGTCGATCGAGGGTCCGCCGGCGGCGTGATCCTGCGTGCCGAGTTGCCCCAGCGTCGGTACACCCGTCGACAAGGCGACGACGCCGCCCTCGTGAGTGTTCTGGCCTCCGCGAATTGCCGGCGGCACCTGCGACGCGGTCACGATATTGAGCCCGTCGATCATGACCATCTTGGGCTTGAGCGGGTTGAAAGGAGCGCTGTTCTGCGGCAGCGTGAAGGTGGTGGTCGTCGAGGTTGCGGTTGGACGCCACAGCTCGGTCGGCGAGGCCGGGCCAATGTGCTGCGTTCCAAGCGGATGGTGAAGAATCATGAAGCGCAACGGCGCCGGCATGCCCTTGCGCGCTGGCCTCGATGTTCTTGAGCAGCGGCAGAAGAACCGCGGATGCACCCGCGCTGCGCAGAAACGCCCGACGAGCAATCTTGTACGACGTCACGGAGCACCTCCCGAGCGAGATCGCGCAAAGTGCCGCGGTCAATACCTGACGAAACAGCGTGGTGATCGTGCCGTCTGACGCCTCGAACTGCTTTCTCACGTCCTGCAGCTCGCACGTAGCGTTGCGTCTGGATCATGCGGCCGATCGCATAGCTCGACATCATCTGCGCAGCGCATGTGTGAACTGGTGAGTCGGCCAGGATCGCCTTGGCGAACTCGACCGGCCCGTTCAGGTGCCCGAGAGCGGCGCCGCCCTGGAGAAGTCTGCCACTTGGTCGACCGCGATTCCGTCGGCAATCGTCCGCGTGTTGCCGACCGGATCAAAGCCCTCGAGCACGCGGCCGTAGGGGTCGATGTTGCCGTGACAACCGAGGCAAACCGGGTTCCCGTTCAAGCGATAGTCGGACTTTTCGATCTCGGTTGGTCGTGCCGCGAGGGCGGCGACGATGTCCGGCGAATTGATGAGACCGCGCGGGAAAGGGAATCGGGTCGGCGCAGACGACGTTGTCGTGGATCCCGATCCCACGATGGACGATGGACGTCGCCGCGACATCCGACACCGCCCAGAGTGCAGCCGGCTGGGTCAGCATGCCGGCGCGGTTCTGGGGGCGCCCGACACGCCGACGAAGGCGTCGGGCGAGGACCCCGTGAAGGGCAGCCCCAGCAACGTGGCGAGTCGCTGGTTGACGAACAGCTTGTCGTCGGTCAGAAGGTCGACGACCTTGCCGCTGCCGTGCCAGTAGAGGTTGTCGACGAAGAGCGTCGCCGATTGCAGCATGTCGTTTTGCAGGAGTCGTGAGATCGCCGAGACGGTCGCGTCGGTCGGATTCAGCGGAGCGAGGAGCGACTCATCCTTCTGCTTGGCGTAGAGCTGCGGAACGTTGAACCAGCTGAGCGTGATGCGAACGATGTTGCCCTGCACCGCCGGCAGCTGCAACAGACGATCGACCTGCTTGGTCACGCCGTCCACGCTGCTCAGCGATCCGTTGGCCGCCGCCGTCAGCAGCTCAGCGTCGGGCGTCGAGTCGAGGAACGTGTACGCGAGCTGGGTCGCCACCTCGTAAGGATCCAGGGTGGTGACCCCGTGGCGTTGGGCGTGCCCTTACCGAGCTCGGAACGGAAGATGAAACGACGGTGACTGCAGCAGCGCCTGCACCATCACGCTGATCCCGCTGTTGAAGCTCTCCTGTTGCCCGACGCCGTAGACGGTCATGAGCCCGGTCACTCCGCGCTCTTGAGCGGACGGCGAAAGGCGCGCAGGCCAAAGCTCGAGGCGAAGCGGGTGGCGCAGGCAGTGTCGCCTCGCCGGACTTGCATGCGGCGAGTTGGTGAATATCGGCGCCTCAGCATCTGGCGAAGCGTCGCATTGACGTTGAAGGCCAGCTGAGGATCGACCGTCAGCGTCTCGTCCGCGAAGAAGGCGTACGTGCTCTGCCCGCCGAGCGTGCCTAGGTCCGGCGCGGTCGACAGCCCGAGCAGATCGCGGATCGAGTTGCTGTACTGTTGCACCGACAGGCGCCAGATCCGTCGCGGAATGGGATCCAGGGGGACGCACCCGTCGTCGCCAGTGACCGCGGGCGGTGCCGGGGTGGTGTGGCACCCCGCTGCGACCGCGCCGGCGAGGAGCACGCCGGCGAGCCACGCCGCGCGTGATGGGCGTGACGACGATAGCCTGAGGGGACGAAAGGCTTTCATGACTTGCCTCGGATAAGGATAGCCGCCGCCGCGGCGCTAGGGGGAGAGTAGCGCTTCCACAGGAAAACGGTCCATGAACCGGATCCCTGTGATTCGATTCGCACCGTCGAACGCCCGAGTGTGGGAGTAAAAAGGAAGTCCGACAATATTCACTGCCGGCAACTCCCCGGTCGAGCCAGCTCAACCGTGTGCCTCGGCGCGGCTACTCGACGCGCAGATCGTCGATCTGATACCCCGGTGCCGTGAGCGGCAGGCCACTCAAGGACCGTTCCTCGACAGGCCGCTGCTCAGGCGGCAACGGACGGCGTCGGCCCGCGCTGGTTGCCTTGCGTGCGCCGCAGGCTCCATTCGCGCTCCCAGCGCCGGCGCAGCTGCCCGAACGGGCGGTCGATCAGATGATAGGACAGGTATCCAACGACCAGCGCCAACCCGAGGTTCAAGGGGAACGTCGTCGCCACCGTGTGGCTCCGCCGATCGAGGAAGAGTTGCTGCCACAGAAACAACGAGTAGCTCATGACCCCGAGGGTCACGAACGGCCGCCAGTTGAGTAAACGTCCGCTCGGGAGCTCCGCGAAGCGCGTGAATCGATCGATCGCCACGGCGATTCCGAAGTTCATGATGGTCTCGCCGATCAGGAAGCGCGCGCCGTCCGACGGCTCGGCAGCGATGGCCAGCACCGTCAGAGGAATGCACCAGAAGAATCGGCTACGTAGAAACGCGATGTAGCGAGGGTTGTCGCCCAGCTGCTTTCGCGACAACGCCAGCAGACACCCGACCGCCAGGTTGTCGGCGACCGTGGGAAACGTCTCGCCGATGCCGACTTGCAGGGAGGGCGTCAATCGATACAGCGCCACGCGGATCAGCGGCGCGACGACGATGACGAGCCAGGTCAGGCGGCGCAACTTCGTCTCGCTCAGGACCTTGAGCGCGAACGGCCACAGCAAATAGAACTGCTCTTCGATCCCCAGCGACCAGGTGTGGCCCGTGTACCACGATCGATCGTGATGGTAGTTGGTCGTGAAGGTGAGCATCGCCAGCAGGTCCCAGCGCTTGAGCTGGATCCATCCGAGATGCTGCGCGATCGCGATGACCAACACGTACGCGTACAACCCCGGGAAGATCCGGAGCGCGCGGCGAAAGTAAAAGACCGCGAGCGAGATCCGTCCCGTGCGCCGCTGCTCGACCAGCAGGATCGTCGTGATGAGGAACCCCGACAGAACGAAGAACGTGCGGACGCTGATTTCGGTCAGCGAGACCCAAAAGCTCAAATACGGCGACGGCACCTTGGGAAAGCCACTGGTCCCCATGAGGTGCGCGAAGGCGACGAGGGTGATGCAGAACGCGCGGACGCCGTCCAGCGAAGGAAGGCGGTTCGAGTTATCGGCGGGCGTGACGGCGGGCGACATCCTCAGAACCTCCCTTAGAGCGAAGGGGGGGGACAGGGCGCAGGGTGGATGACGGTAGATAGGCCTACTTACTCGCAACACACGATACTCCCGCCCTCGAATGAGCACACGTGCGGCCTGTCACGCGACACCTCACCAGCGACGGAGAAACGAAGGCGTCCAGACGGGCCCCATCGCTCATCGGCCTCGGGCGGCGGACGCGCGGGATGGAGCTCGGGCGCGGGATTGAAACCGAAAATGAACTTGGCGAAAACTCAGACGACGCGGGGGCTTAGCTCGAGGGCACGAACAGCCAGATCTGCTCGTCGCCCGTGGAGGCCGTGCGCTGCTCGATGGCGGCCCCGCCCGTGGTGGCGGCGCCGACCACCCCGAGATACTCGCCGCTGTTCTTGTTCTTCACGCGGTACGCCCCGCCCCCGATGTCGATGATCAACCACGCCTGATGGTCGCCCCCGTTGTCGGTCCACTGATCCAGCGTCACGCCGTCCGCGGTGGACTCGTTCGGGACTTCGAGCACCTTGCTGCTCTTCTTGTTCACGAGCCGCTCGTAGCCGAGGCCGTTGTAGGCGATGGACCAATCCTGACTGGTGGCGGTACCGGATGCCTTCGCGTTCTGGACGACGGCAACTCCGTCGGCGGTCGCTCCGCCGGCCACGTCCAGGTACATCCCGCTCTTCTTGTTGATGATCCGGAAGCTCGTGACGGCGCCCCGCACCGTGCCGGCTTGCGTGTCGATGGTCAGTGTGTCGTCCCAGCTCATGCTCATCTGTGTCGCCGACGAGAAGGTGATGGGCGCCCAGAGATAGGCCGAGTCATTGACCCTGCCGGCCCACGCCCCCGCCCACCGATCACCGAGATAGAGGTACTCGGTGCCGCCGGCGCCGGTCACCGCCACCACGTATGTGGGTTGTGAGTAGAACGTGTGGCCATCGGCCACGTTGGCCAGCGAAGACCAAGTGCCGGTCAGCGATTGGCTGGTTGCGTACTGCGCCTGGTTGGGATCCCACCCCGTGGCGGCCGAGCTCAACAGAAAGTAGACACCGGCGCGTTTGAAGATGACCGGAGCTTCGCGGTGGGAGCCTTTGAAGAGCGTCGCCGCCAGCTTCGACACCGAGAGATAGTCATCCGACAGGAGATAGAGATTGAGATCGGTGTTCTCGTTGGTCGCCGAAATGAAGTAGGCCTTGCCATTGTCGTCGACGAACAGGTTGCAGTCGCGAGACATGTAACCCGGCGCGCCGTGATCGGTGACACCGCCGTTGACGAAGGGGCGGGAGCTTCCGAGGTACGTGTAATTGCCGTCGACCGTATCGCTGCTGGCCACGGCGGCGCGAGCCTGGCCGTAGTCCATGCCATTCTCCCAGTGCATCCACATGACGTACTTCTTGGTGGAGACGTTGTAGACCACCTTCGGGCGCTCGATGTTGGCGGGCATGAGCTCGGGCGAGCTCGTCATCTTGAGCACGTCGCTGCGGTACTCCCAGGTCCGCAGATCGCGCGAACGGTAGGCCGACACGGCGAAGAACGTACCGTTGGCGTTCCGGTTCTCTCCGAACCAGTAATAGTCGTCGCCGACCTTCAAGATGCCGCCGCCGTGCGCCTGGATGGGAGTGCCGCGGGTGTCGGCCCACTCGAGCCCATCGAGGAAAGGCGCGGCGGGTCCCAAGGCCCCGCCCGAACCCGAGCCGCCCGCGCCCCTTCCCCCGGCGGCACTTCCCCCCGCAGCGCTTCCGCCAGTGGCTGATCCGGCGGTCCCACCCGTTCCTGCTCCGCCCACGCCACCGTCGGTCGTGGGCGTCGAGACGCCTCCCGTCCCGGAGACGCCCGAATCGGGGTTGGTTTCGCCCTGGCCGTGGCAGGCCGCGAATGCCGTGACGAGAGACAACTCGATCGCGAAGAGACCAGCCCGACGTTTCGTCATGGGGAGCTCCGGGACCACGGAACGTCGGAGCGTACACCGGGCGTCGGATAAAGGGAGCGCTGTTAACAAACTGACGGCGCCGGGTTGATCGCTTGGCGTGCTGCGGCTAGTTTCCCATGGGCCCAATGGCCCATCGGCGGTTGATCTTGGTGTGCGTAGGAGTCACCGGCATGACTGCAGCAGCGATCGCAGGCGGGGAGCGCAAGGACGTCCCCGACAAGTACAAGTGGAACCTGGCGGATCTCTATCCGTCGGAGGCGGCGTGGAGCCAAGGCCAAGGACGCAACTCGCCGAAGCGGCTGCCCGGAGCTCGCGAAGCATCGCGGGCATCTCGGCAAGTCGCCGCAAGGAGCTGCTGGGCGGCGCTGCAGACGATGTTCGATCTCGATCGCGACCTGTCGCGGCTGTCGGTCTACGCCAGCAGCCTGTCCGACGAGGACGTCCGCGCGGCGCGCCCGCGCGAGATGAAGCAGGCGGCGGAGGAGCTGGCGACGGCGTTCGCGTCGGCGTGCTCGTGGGTGCGGCCGGAGATCCTGGCGCTGGACCCGGCGAAGGTGCGCAAGTTCGTCGCCGCAGGAGCCGAAGCTCGCTCCCTACCGCGTGTACCTGGAGGAGACGCTGCGCCGCAAGCCGCACACGCTGGGCGCCGCCGAGGAGCGCGTCGCCGCCGAAGCGGGCGAGCTCGAGCGCGCCGGCGGCGAGGTGCACGGCGTGCTCTCCAACGCCGACCTGCCGTACCCGACCATCAAGCTGTCGACGGGCGAGTCGGTGCGCCTCGACCCCGCCGGCGTTCTCGCTGCACCGGCAGGCGCGCAGCCGCGCCGATCGCGACAAGGTGTTCGCGGCGTTCTTCGGCGCGCTCAAGACGTACGAGCGCACGATGGGCGCGACGCTTGGCGGCGGCCGTGAAGGCGCACCTGTTCGAGAAGCGCGTGCGCCACTTCGATTCGACGCTCGAGGCGGCGCTGTTCCAGGACAACATCCCGACGGCCGTCTACAAGCAGCTGCTCGGCGACGTGCACCGCAGCCTGCCGACGCTGCACCGCTACCTGGCGCTGCGCAAACGCATGCTGGGCCTGGACGTCCTGCGCTACCAGGACCTCTACGTGCCGCTCGTCGCGAGCGTCGACATGCACTTCGAGCCGGACGAGGCGCGGGCCATCACGCTCGACGCGCTGGCGCCGCTCGGGCAAGGACTACACCGAGGCGCTGCGCAAGGGCTTCGAGAGCCGCTGGACCGACTACCTGCCGTCGACGGGCAAGCGGTCGGGCGCGTATTCGACCGGCGTCTACGGCGTGCACCCGTATCAGCTGCTGAACTTCAACGGTCGCTACGAGGACCTGACGACGCTCGCGCACGAGTCGGGGCACTCGATGCACACGTTCCTGTCGCACGGCGCGCAGCCCTACGCCACGGCCGACTATCCGATCTTCGTCGCCGAGGTCGCGTCGACGTTCAACGAGAACCTGCTGATTCACTACATGCTCGACCGCGCCAAGGACGACGCGACGCGCCTGTTCCTGCTCGGCACGCTGCTCGACGGCCTGCGCACGACGCTGTTCCGCCAGACCCAGTTCGCCGAGTTCGAGCTCGCCTTTCACGAGCAGGCCGAGCGCGGCGAGCCGCTGACCGGCGAGAACCTGTCGACGCTGCTACCTCAAGATCGCGCGCGACTACTACGGCCACGACGCAGAAGGTCTGCCAGGTCGACGATCTGCTGGCCATCGAGTGGGCGTACGTCCCGCACTTCTATTACGACTTCTACGTCTACCAGTACGCCACCAGCATGGTCGCCTCGACGTCGCTGGCGCGCGCCGTGCGCGAAGAGGCCGAAAAGGCCAAGACGACCGGCAAGACGCCCCGGCGAGACGCCTACTTGAAGATGCTGTCGTCGGGCAGCTCGAAGTACGCCATCGATCTCTTGAAGGAGGCCGGCGTCGACATGACCACGTCGGCGCCGTTCGACGCGGCGATCGCCGAGATGAACGCCACCATGGACGAGATGGAGCGGATCCTGGAGCGCAAGAAGTAACGCGCCGGCCGCTGGCCGGGGAACCACTCAGTGCGAGAGCGAATCGCGCAGGCGGGTGAGGCGTGCGGTGGCCTCGCCATCATTGAACTGGCGTCTGCCCGCACCGGGCAGTGATGCCTCCGGCGTACCAAGTCACGAGAAAGATCACATGCGCCCTCTTTCTTGCACCTAATCCGTCGGTTCTCGGCCCTTGTCTCAGTCTGGTGGCACCAACCGAACGACTCTCCGGGAGCTCAGGGGTTCGAACCGCGGTCATGACGGCGCTCGTCATGGGCTTGTCGGCCTGCTCGAATGGCGCCAACCCGTCGGACGGCGCCGGGGGCGGGCCCGTGGGCGCGGGGGGCACCACATCGGGGGGAAACGGCGGCGCGACCGCCTCGGGCCTGGGAGGAAGCAGCCCCACGGGTACCGGCGGCATGACGGGAACGCCGGGGGCGGGAGGCTCAGCGACCGGCGGCGCGACCGCATCCGGTGGCGCGGGCGGCACGGGGAGCCCGGGCACGGGCGGCGGAGGCGCGGGTCTTACGGGCGCTTCCGGGGGCGCGACCGGGATGGGCGGCGCGACGGGCGGCCCCCCGATCATCGATCTGTTCAACGGCGTCGATCTGACCGGGTTCAACACGTACAAGGCGACGTCGACGGCCAACAATTCGACCAGCACGCTGCTGTCGCCCGCGGCGGCGCAGCTGATCTTCAAGCCGGAGAACGGCACGATCCACGTCTACGGCGACCAGCCGGATCAGTCGACGCAGGTCCACTACCTGCTTCAGACCGTGGGTTCCTACGGGAAATACAATCTGTCGTGGGACTACAAGTGGGGCACGAAGAAGTTCGCCCCGTACACCGACCTGACCCAGTTCCCGACGCGACGCGGGTGTGCTCTGGCACATTCATGGCGACCTGACCCAGGTCTGGCCCTCGTCGATCGAGTTCCAGAACAAGTGGGGCACGACGGGAGACATCTTCGCCCTCTACGCCCAGTGCAAATCGCTGGGGGCGCCCGGCATGCCGACCCAGTTCGCCGAGGTGGCGGCCGGCGGCACGGTGGTCACCGTCAATGGGTCAACCGGCCTCGTGCAGCACCTCCGCAGCGCCGATTGGGAGACGCCGGGCGTGGGGGTGGGCGCCGACACGGGCGTGGGGTCGGACTGGAACACCTGCCTGCTCCAGGTCGACGGCGGCACCGCGGTCTACACCGTCAATGGACACGTCGTGAACCGCATCTCCGAGGTGATGGACAAGACCGGCAAGGACGTCACGTCCGGGCCCATCGCCTGGCAAGCCGAACAAGCAGAGGTCTTCTACCGCAATCTCCGCCTCCAGGTTCTTCCATGAGGTTTTCATGATCACTCGACAACACCCCCACTGTCAGCGCCCCCACCGTCAGCGCCCCCGCGCGAGCTCCTGGCTGTTTCTGTCGGCGATGACCGCCGCCGCGCTTGGCCTGGGGATCCTTCCCTCGGCCTGCACACCGCGACGCAGGATCCCGCCCCCGCCCACCGGTGGTGAAGGCGGCGCGGCGGTCGGCGGCGTCGCAGGGTCCGGTGCCGGCGTGGGCGGCGCCAATTCGACTGGCTCGGGCGGTGGGGTGGGATCGGCCGGCGTGACCGGTTCGGCGGGTTCGACGGGCGCCGGGGCGCGACCGGCACGGGAGGCTCGGGCGCGGGCGGTTCGACCGGCGGGGGTACGGGGGGGACCACGGGCGGCGGAACGGGCGGCAACGCCGCCACGGGGTGCAACTGGGTTCACGATACGGCGACGGATCTCTGGACCTTCAATCCGGTGCCCGCCGACAAGATCGTCCTCTTCGACGGAACGACCCTCGCCGGCTGGCACAAGCTCAACATGCCGGGCACGCCGATCGGCTGGAGCTCATCCCTCCGAACACGATGCAGGTGGTGACGAACGGATCGGGTCAGGCGACCGAGGTCCAGAGCGACATGAAATTCAGCGACGTCTGCGTCCACGTCGAGTACCTGACGCCGGTGTTTCCCAGCACGACGACCGACGTCCAGAAGCAGGGGAACAGCGGCGTTTACCTCAAGAGCGCCTACGAGATGCAGACCTCGACACGCACAACTCGCCCCCGCTGATCGACGGCTGCGGCGCGGTGTACAAGGTCGCGCCGCCGCTGGTCGTGGCCTGCAACATGTACTTGGTCTGGAACACCTACGAGATTCGAGTTCAAGGGGTCGGTCTGGGACACGAGCAATCCGCCTCAGAAGACCAAGGACGCGGTGATGGTGCGCGTGGCGCTCAACGGCAAGCTCGTGCAATTGAACGTCGACCTCAACCCGGCCGGCGGGTTCACCCAGGCGGGCATTCCGGACGTGGCGGGTCCGCAGCCCCTCGGTCTTCAAGACCACCTCGACCTGGTCAGCTTCAGAAATATCTGGGCGACCATTCCGCGCTACTGAGCGAGCCCATGACAGAAAAATCCATCCTCACCGCGGCGGCTGTTGCCGCCATCGCCGGCTCGTTCCTCGCCTCCACCGCCGGCTGCCAGAAAGGGGCGCCAGACTCCGGTGCCGCCGCCGCGGCACCTTCCGCGCCGGCCGCCAAGCCGTCGCTCACGATCTGGTGGGCGCAGTGGGCGCCGGCCGACGGCTTGCAAGAGCTCGGCCCAGGACTACGAGCAAGCAGAGCGTCGCCGTCAAGGTCCACCAAATCCCTTGGAGCAACTACCAGGATCAGGTCTTTCTGAACTTCGGCAAGAAGACAGACGGCGTTCGACATCGTCGTCGGCGACAGCCAGTGGCTCGGGACGCGGCGCGACCGGCAAGCTCTACGTCGACCTCGACCGACTGGCTGCCGAAGGTCGTCGACGTCAAGACCATTCACCCGGCGGCGCTGAAGTACCTCTGCGAATACCCGACCGGTAGCGGCCACTACTTCGGCGCGCCCGCGCGAGACCGACGCCGTGGGTTTCGCCTACCGCAAGGATTGGTTCGAGGATCCCGACCGAGCAGGCTGCGTTCAAGAAGCGAGTACAAGAACGAGCTCGCCGTCCCGGACACCTGGGACGAGCTGAAGGACAGTCGCCGAGTTCTTCATCGCCCCGACCAGAAGCGCTACGGCAACGCGCTGCTCACGGGGCGCGGCTACGACGCACTCGTCATGGGCTTTGAACAGCTCCTCTGGGAGTTCGGCGGTTCCTGGGGCGACGCGAAGACCTTGAAGGTCAAGGGCGCGCTCGACTCGGCGAACGCCGTCCGTGCGCTCGACTTCTTCAAGGGGCTGCTCGCGATCGCGCCCCCCGACGGCACCAACCTCGACTACGGGGAGGCGCTGGAGCCGTTCGTCAGCGGCTCGACCGCCATGGTCATGAACTACTTCGCCTTCTTCCCGGATCTCGTCAAGAAGATGTCCGGCAAGGTCGGGTTCTTCGTGATGCCGAAGCAAGGCGACCAGCGCTTTTCCAGCCTCGGCGGTCAGGGCATGAGCATCTCGACCAAGGTGTCGGCCGCGCAGCAGACGCTGGCGAAGACCTTCATTGCCTGGTTCCTCAAGACCGACACCCAGGAGAAGTGGATGCAGAAGCCGGGCGGGTTCACCGCCAACGCCGAGATCTTGAAGAGCGAAGCCTTCAAGAAGGCGACCCCCTACAACGAGCCCGTTCGCGAGTCGATGGACATCGCGCAGGACTTCTGGAACGTCCCCGCCTACAACGAGCTCATCGCCACGACGGCGCAGCAACTGGGCGAGGCGCTCGACGGCAAGAAGTCCCCGCAGGAAGCGCTCACGCAGATTGCCGCCGAGCACGAGACGACGCTCCACGAGGCCGCGCCATAGGGCGGGCGGTGGCGGGATGAGTGGCAGCGCAGCACCGCGCGCTCTCCACGCGAAGCGCGCGACGACCTTCATGGGTTGGGGGTTCGTCGCGCCGACGCTGCTCTTGCTGCTGACGGTGAACCTGTTTCCGTTGATCTTCAACGTGTACCTGAGCTTGACCAACGCCGACCTGTCGGGCGGCGCCATCCGCAACGTGGGTGCGCACAACTACACAGTGATCTTCCGCGACGTGCGCTTCGCCAACCCGCTCACGCTCACGGCGCTGTTCGTCCTCGTCTCCGTCTCGGTCGAGCTGGTGCTCGGCTTCTGGCTGGCGCTGGCGCTGCGCGATCGCGTGCCAGGCAAGCCGGTCATGCTCACGATCCTGCTCATCCCCATGATGCTGTCGCCCGGTGGTTATGGCGCTGTTCTGGAACCTGATCCTGAACGGCAACTACGGCGTCCTGAACCAGGTGCTGGCGCTGCTGCACCTTCCCCAGCCGCAGTGGCTGACCGAGACCGACGCTCAAGCTGGTCTCGTCCTGCTTGGTCGACGTCTGGATGTGGACGCCGTTCATGATGCTGATCGCGCTGGCGGGACTGAACGCGATCCCCGGCTACATCTACGAGGCCGCCGAGATCGACCGCGCCTGCCGCTGGACGGTCTTTCGACGCATCACCCTGCCGATGTGCGCGCCGCTGCTGCTGCTGGCGGTGCTGTTTCGCGCGACCGACGCCCTGAAGCAGTTCGACCTGGTGATGGCGGTGACCGGTCCCAACGACGCTTCGACCCAGACGCTTTCGGTGCGCACTCTACCAGCTGACCTTCCGGGACTACAAGGTCGGGCTCGGGAGCGGCGTACGGCGTCGTGATCCTGCGTGGTCGTGCATCGCGCTCGCGAGCGTGTTCCGGTCGCTACCTCGACTGGCTCGCCAGCGCATCAGCAAGGGAGAGGCGTAGACCGCATGAAGGCCCTCGCGTCGCGGTCATCGCGCTCTTCTTCCTGGGATCGGCTGCTGCCGCTGGTGTGGCTTGGCGCTCACCGCGTTCAAGCACTTACCCCGACACCATCACCGCGCAGCGCGAAGTTCGTCCCCTGGCCTACGCGGATCGCCGGGCGAGGATGCCGCCGCGGCGGAGTCGTCCGATTCGCGCCGACGCTCGAGGCTTTCCGCCCTCTGCGAAGCCGCCGCCGGCACGGCCTACAGCTTTCTCGATCACCTGCTGAACAGCGTCGATCATCGGCGTCTGCTCGACGCTGGCGTCGGTGGCGCTCGGCACGCTTGCGCCTACGGGTTCAGCCGCTTTCGCGATTCCCGGCGCAAGGACTGGCTGTTCTTCATCCTCTCCACGCGCTTCATGCCGCCGCTCGCGGTGGTCGCTCCCGTGCTTGATCATGTACCGCGCGTTCGATCTGCCGAACACGCACCTCGGCCTGATCATGCTTTACACGGCCTTCAACCTGTCGCTGGCGGTGTGGCTGATGAAGGGCTTCATCGACGAGATCCCGCGTGCGTACGAAGAGTCGGCGCTCGGTCGACGGCTACTCGCGCGCTCGGCCTTCTTTCGCATCATCCTGCCGCACGCGCGACGGGCATGGCGGTCACCGCGGTGTTCTGCCTGATCTCGCGCTGGAACGAGTTCGGGTTCGCGATGACGCTGAACAACGCGCAGGCCAAGACCGTGCCGGTTTACTTCGCCGGGCCTGCAGGGCAACACCGAAGGCGTCCCCTGGCCGCAGATCGCGGCGGGCGCGCTGATCTTTCGTGCTGCCGATCGTCGTTGTTCACGGTCCTGGTTCGCGACCATCTGCTGCGCGGAGTGACCTTTGGCACGATCAAGCAGTGAGCCCGCGCGCGCTTCGGGCTCGCTCTCGATCGCGTGGCGATCGGCGGGCTGGGCGCTGGGCCTCGCTGCTCGATGTGCAGCCGTTTTGGCGCGAGGGGCCTCGCGTGGGGCTTCTTCGTGACCCTGGTGGCGACCGTCCTGGACGTCACACGTCTCACCGGCGGAGCGGCGCGTGAGCCATCCTGGTGCTCGCAGGGCCTGCGCAAGACCTACCCCGGCGGCACGCGGCCGTGAAGGGATCGATCTCGCGATCGAACGAGGGCGAGTTCATCGTGCTGCTCGGCCCTTCCGGCTGCGGCAAGACGACGACGCTGCGCATGGTCGCCGGGCTCGAGATCGCCACCGGCGGTCGCATCGAGCTCGCCGGCCAGGACGTCACCTACCTGCCCCCCTCGCGGCGCGACGTCGGGATTCGTGTTTCAGTTCTACGCGCTCTACCCGCACCTGAGCGTGCGCGAGAACATCGCCTTTCCGCTGCGCGCCGCGCCGGATCGCGCGACCGAAGTCACCGTCGCGTCGACGAGGTGGCGCGCGCGATCGGACTCACGCGGCTGCTGGCGCGCTATCCCACGCAGCTGTCGGGCGGCGATCACCAGCGCGTCGCGCTCGCCCGCGCCATGGTCCGACGCCCGCGTCTACCTGATGGACGAGCCGCTCGGCACGCTCGACGCCGACCGGCGGCTCGAGATGTGCGAGTTCATCCGCGCGCAGCAGCTGGCGTCGGGCGTGACCACGCTCTACGTCACGCACGACCAGGAAGAGGCGATGAGCCTCGCCGACCGCATCGTCGTCATGGACGACGGCGATATCCGGCAGGTCGGCACGCCGGCCGAGGTGTACGAGAGCCCGGCCGATCTGTTCGTCGCGAACTTCGTCGGTAGCCCGGGCATGAACCTGATCGCGGAGGGATCGGCCACCTGGGCATTCGCTGCGAGCACGTCTACGAAGACCCCGACGGACCGATCGTCGGCGAGCTGCTTGCCGAGGAATACCTGGGCAGCGCCAGCAACGTCCACGTGCAAACTCCGGTGGGGCGGCTGGTCATGCGCACGGTGGGCGGTCGGCCACGCGCGCGAGGCGCCGAGGTGCGCTGCGGCTCGATCCGAGCCAGATCTCCGTCTTCGACGCGGCGACCGAGAGGCGCCGTTGACCCGCGAGGCCATCGGCCGCGCCCACGGCGG